>NZ_POVU01000020.1 GCF_003261585.1 Acinetobacter sp. MB5
GATGTGCAAGGCACGTTTCTGGGCAGTCAAACCGAGCTGCTCAAGGCTGCTGTAAATATTATTAAACACGTTTTTTTCTGCTTGGGTTTTATTTTGCGCGGTATGTTACAAGAACAAAAGAATGAAACCAACCCTTCTTTAGGATATTAACTCGCTGTTTTGTATTAAATATATAATGACCATTTAGTTAAATTACACACATATTTATGATTTTGTGAAAGAGTTTTGGTTTCTGGAGCAAGAATGTGACATTAAAATTTAGCTTTTAAATTTGTTTGATGTGATTAAATATTTGCAGCTCCAATAGGTCGGTTTTTATCCCAATATTATACCGTTATCGTTATCTATCATTTAGACAACCTTACTATCCTACCTTTATTCATTTGGGGGTATAACTGGGGGTAAAATTCAAAATACGCAGTTTTAATTTTAATTTATATCATATAGTTAATTTAAAAATATGATTCCCTCTCTCGCCAGAATTTAAAAAGGCTTAAATCTTTCGATTTAAGCCTTTTTCTTTAGTATATTTTCAGCATCACGTTGCTGAAGCTAAACGATAGTAATGATATTCAACATCTTTATCTTTATAAACGGCATAGCTGTTTTGACGGAAATCTGAAATCCACTCTGAACCTGTATACCCTGCAATATGTCCATACACATGATTGTTGGTGGCATCAATGATATAGATATCCCCTTTCTTCGGGTTATTAAATGCAGGTTTAATCTGCTTATAGCCATTTTTCTCTAAAGTATGTCCCCAATTTGCTGCTGCAATTGGGTGATTTGACACATCAGCACCCGCAGTTTGCAATGCTATACGCACATTACGTGCGCACTTCTCTTTGCTTCTACGCGCAGAAATGCTTTCAAGTTTGGTGGAGAATTTAGACACATTGATACGCTGTGCAACAGTATGATGTGTAGTCCGATGTGTTACATGATGGATAGTTTTCGCATGATGGCTTTTTGCAGCCGTGCTATGCTGCTGATGAGCATTATGTGCTTTCTTAACTGCACCACGTGAATGGCGAACGTGAACCTGAACAGAATGTGCATGGGTATCATGTGCATGAACCGCATGGTGAGCATGTATCATTACAAAAACCTATTTTTTTCCATCAAAACATCAACAGCGTGACATTCTAGTAGGAAAGTATTTAAGGTGTGTGAAAGGGTTGTAACAAAGTTTAGGCATTTCACAGGATAAAATGTACTTTTCCCACGTAAATTATCGCTATAGTTCTGATTTAAAAACGATATAACGTATCAACAAACATATTAGAAATACAATTCACACGATCAAATATTGTTCAATTTTAAATGTAACTGAATTTTTTACATCCACAAAACATCTTATTAAAAGGAATAGTATTCACGATTTGCTCACAAAATATACCAATCCTCACAAATTAAACCTATTTTATTAGCACAAATATTTTTAAGCTATTTTGAACTGCGTTTCGTTATGCCAAAGATCAAAAAGGATGATTGCTTGCTATGAAACTATGGTTTAAAAAATATGACCGACTTCTCTTAAGTGTCGGTTTGCTCAAGGTCAGTTTACTTCTAGCACTGATGCTCTCAGGCGGACACATGCGCCCCGATTTATAAAACAAAAAAACTGAACCCCTTTCGAGATTCAGTTCTTCTCATGCTTTAGTTACTTAAGCAGTAGCTGAGGTTACAGCCACGCGCTGTTTAATGAATGCATAACTCACGCCTGTTACCAAACTTCCGATTGCAATTGCCAATAAATACTGCAATGGATGATTGATTGCATTTGGAATCACCAAGGCAATAATACCGCCATGTGGCGTGACCAGTTCACATTTGAACATTGCAACTAGCGCACCTGTCACCGCTCCACCAGCAATGGTACATGGAATCACACGAATCGGGTCTTTGGCTGCAAATGGAATCGCACCTTCAGAAATGAAGCACAATCCCAAGACAATTGCTGCTTTACCTGCATCTTGCTCTGATTTCGCAAATTTATTTTTTGCCAAGAGCGTCGCGATTGCCATACCCAGTGGTGGCACCATGCCCGCGGCCATGGTAATCGCCATCGGGCCATAAGTTTGAGATGTCAGCAAACCCACCGTAAAGGCATAGGCTGCTTTATTGATCGGGCCACCCAAATCAATACACATCATACTGCCCAAGACTACGCCCATGATCATGGCATTGGTTGTACCCATCGTGGCAAGAAACTCTTTTAACAAATCAAAGAGTTCAGCAACTGGATGCCCCACGATATAAATCATGATCAGTCCAACTGCCAAACTTGCCAGTAAAGGAATAATCAAAATCGGCTTTAAGGCTTCCAAACTTGAAGGCAGTTTAACTTTTTTGGCAAGAAACAACGCAATATAACCCGCCAAGAAACCTGCAACCAAACCACCCAAGAAGCCTGCTTGCAGTTGCGCTGCCAGTAAGCCACCAATCAAACCAGGGGTCAAACCAGGACGATCAGCAATCGAATAGGCAATATAACCTGCCAGCATCGGTACCATGAGGGTAAATGCAGCAACACCAATCTGTTTT
Organism: Acinetobacter sp. MB5; assembly: GCF_003261585.1. Taxonomy (GTDB): domain Bacteria; phylum Pseudomonadota; class Gammaproteobacteria; order Pseudomonadales; family Moraxellaceae; genus Acinetobacter. The sequence continues at coordinate 2,551 of NZ_POVU01000020.1, forward strand.
AAGGATGCTGCAAAACTACCATCAACAGGGTTTAAACCAAACATGAAAGAAATCGCGATGATTAAACCACCCGCGACGACCATTGGCAGCATGAAAGACACACCAGTCAGCAGGTGCTTATAAATGCCAACTTTTTCTTTCTTCTCCGAGCCTTCGCTGTTTGCAGTTGCTTGCTGTTTGCCTGACTCAAGTACTTTTGCTTCTTTGATCGCGCTAGCAAATGCTTTATCAGTTTGCTTGAGCGCAAAGCCTGTACCACAACGATACACGCGCTTGCCCACAAAACGGTCGGTATTGACTTCAATATCAGTCGCCAAAATCACGATATCCGCATCAGCAATGGCTTCAGCAGACAAAATATTCTTTGCGCCAACAGAACCTTGAGTTTCCACATGAATCTCATAGCCCAGTTTCGTTGCACCATGTTGTAGTGCTTCGGCCGCCATAAAGGTATGGGCAACCCCTGTTGGGCAAGCGGTAATCGCGACAAATTTGCGTGCTTCTGTGTTAGCTTGTTGCGGTTGTTCAGCAAGCTCTGTAACTGTTTTAGCAGTCGCCAAAGCCTGTTGCAATAACGCATTTGGATCTTGCTGTGCCTGATCCAAATCAATCAAGGCCACTTTTTGCGTGTCAGCAAGCTGTAAATGAGGTAATTTCTGTCCAAGCACCACAACCACATCCGCAGGCAACGAAGCGACTTGCTCAAGCTCTTCAACAACCTGAGCCTGATGCCCTGCTTTTTGAGCAGCCTGTGCAAGTTTCTTTGCCAAAATCAATGCATTGATGGATTGTTCAGCACTATGCGGCACAAATAAAATCTGATGAATGTCTGACATGGTCTTAACTCAATGAATTGATGGCAATTTGCTGTTTCAGGTTTTCAATCACGGATAAATCTGGCACTTGAAAACCAATTTGGGTCACAGCATGACTGGCAATCGCAGTCGCAGTTTTTAAAATGTCTTCGGCACTTGAATCACTCAACAAACCATGAATCATTCCTGCAACCAAAGAGTCACCTGCACCGACTGTACTTTTAACTTGTACACGTGGTGCTTGAGCATGCAATGGATGGGTTGGATGTAACCAGTTCACACCACCCTCACCCATCGAAACAAGAATATGCTCAATCTGCATATGATCCATCGATTGGAAAAGTTGCTGCTGCTCAGTATAAGTACTTGCAGGCAGATGATAGGTTTCCGTGAGCTCATCACCATTCGGTTTAATCAACCACGGATTCGCTGCAATTGCTGCACTTAACGCCTGACCACTGGTGTCTACAGCGACTTTTTTACCTTGCTGATTCAACCATTCAATCAGTTGTTTCAACTCATTGGCATCAAAACCTGGCGGCAAACTGCCTGCGATCACCACAATTTCGATCTCAGCGAGAACGCTTTGAATCTTGTCAAATAATTGCTGTTTGGCAAGGGCATCAATCTGGACGCCTTTGCCATTAATATCGGTCATACGACCTGAAGCTTCCGCAATTTTAATGTTTTGGCGGGTTTCGCCTGCCACATAGACAAACTGATTTTCAAAGCCTTCTTGGGCAAAGTGTGCATCAAAAATTTGACGATTGTCTGCACCTAGAAAGCCTGTCACGATGACATCATGCCCTAAATCTTTCAGCACTTGCGCAACATTTAAGCCTTTACCCGCAGCATGGGTTTCAACCGCATGATGGCGATTGACTTCACCGACCTGCAAGTTGTCTAGCTGCAAAGTGACATCAATCGCAGGATTGAGGGTCACTGTTAAAATTTTTGCCATACCACTTACTCAACTAAATTACGGACTGCGGTTGCAGTGTCACAAGCTAACGCACGTTGTGCCAATTGCTGACAGTCAGCAAAATTTAACTGTCGAATCTGTGCTTTGACCAATGGAATGCGGGTACTCGACATACTCAGCTCATCCACCCCAAGCCCCATCAATACTGGGACAGCTTTAGGGTCGCCTGCCAATTCACCGCAAATACCGACCCATTTACCATGCTGATGTGCAGCACGTACAGTTTGGTCAATCAGTAATAAAACGCTTGGATGCAAACCATCCGCCTCAGCCGACAACACAGGATGTCCACGGTCAATCGCCATGGTGTACTGGGTCAGGTCATTGGTGCCGATACTAAAGAAATCGACTTCCTGCGCCAAAATTGGCGAGAGCAATGCCGCCGCAGGCACTTCAATCATGATACCCACTTCAAGGTGCTCACACGGATGCGCTGCACGGACTTCATCCAAAATGGCTTTGGCTTCACGCCATTCTTCTACACGTCCAATCATCGGGAACATAATGCGTAAAGGACGATTATCCGCAGCCTTAAGCAACGCGACCAGTTGCTGACGCAGTAATTCCGGTTGACGCAAAGTCAAACGAATGCCGCGTAAACCCAAGAACGGGTTTTCTTCAGGTGCAATCGGTAAATATGGCAATGGTTTGTCACCACCGACATCGAGAGTACGCACCACCAACGGACGACCTGCCAAAGCATCAAACACCACACGATAATCTGCTTCTTGAACGGCTTCGTTTGGCGCGCTGTTATGCGACATAAATACCAATTCAGTCCGCAGTAAACCAATGGCTTCTGCACCATGTTCAACTGCTTGAGCGGTCGCTTGTACTTTGCCGATATTGGCTGCAATCTCGATTGCATGCTGATCCAGCGTAATTGCAGGTTCCAAACAATGCTGCTCGGCCTGCTCACGCAGTTGGCGTTGACGCTCACGCTCAGCAATCGCCTGTTCGATGCGCTCAGCTTCAGGCTTGACGATGAATTCGCCTGTATCGCCATCAATCAGCACAACGCTGTGATTGGGAATATTCAGCACTGCTGAGCCTGCTCCAACCACCGCAGGAATGCCTAAAGCACGGGCTACAATCGCACTATGCGCGCTCGCACCACCAACAGCCGTTAAAATCCCTGCAACACGGTCTTTGTTGAGACGTGCCACATCACTTGGCCCAACATCATGCATCACCAAAATATACGGTTCTTGCGGCTCGGTAATTTCTGGCGCACCACACAAGACCGCAAGGACACGCTCACCAATATCACGTAAGTCTGCGGCACGTTCAGCCAGCAAATGGTCATTCAGTGATTCTTGCGCTTTGGCAGCCGCTTCAATATGTTCATGCCACGCAGCGGCAGCGGATAAATTTTGCTGTACACCGCGTTGTACACTTTGGATTAAATCTGGGTCATCCAGCATTTCCAAATGTGCCATGAAAATCTGTTTGATCGCTTCAATCGAGCTTTGAGCAATAAACTGGCGAATGCTATTTTTGACCTGACGAATCGCGATATCGAGCTTTTCGCTTTCCGCTTTCAGGCTTGAACCAAAACGGTCATATTTAAACTTGCGTGGTTTCACCACATGCGCAGGGCCAAACGCCAAACCAGCCGATGCTGCAATCCCGTGACTTTGATCAGGTACTGCTTGGATTTCTTCTTCAACCACAATGCTCGGAACAGGCTGCGCTGCTGTCGCAGTTTCCTGAACTGGCTCAACTTCTTCACCCAAGCCGTGTTGAACGGCAGCAATCACACTTGCTAATCCCGCAACAGCATCGGTTTCAGGTTCAGCAATAAACGTCAGGGTTTGTCCACGTTTACAGCCCAACGACAACAATTTAGTTAGACTTTTTGCCGAAACAAACTGCCCACCATCGACAGACACCTGAATCTCACCTTGGAAAGCCTTACAGGTATTCACCAACTGCGTTGCAGGTCGTGCGTGCAACCCATGTGCATTGGCCAGTACCACGCGCTGCGATACCCAATCAGGAATAATTTCTGCACCAATCAACTGGGCAATTTGCTGCGCATCTTTTTGCTGACTCAAGCTTTGTAACTGCTCAGGATCAAAGAAAATGTCCATAAGTCGGTTAAACTGGGTCATATCGAGTTGTGGATTGCTGGCAATACACAACAACGTGCCGAGTTGCTGACCTTGATACTGAATCGGCTGTTCAGCCTGAATAATGCTGACCGCAGGGCTCAACACATGCTGGCTCGCAGTAATCGACCATAAGTCTTCACCCAAATGAATCATATTTTTGGGTTGTAACTGGCTCAGGAAGCCACATTCCACCATTTTTTGTTGTTTCAACAATTGGCTGGCTTGCCAGATAAAATCATCCAGATCAGACACAGCCACTTGAGTGGCAATCAAGTTTTCATGCAATGCCAAAGATGGCGGCTGTGCCTGTAAAAGTTCAATAATTTGCTGAGCCGATTCGGCATTTTTCACGCGCTCAGAAACATCATCGAGCAAAGCTCGGGTCAGAATTTGTAAAACTTGTAAATGTTCATCTGACTTTGCAGCAATCACCACTGCCAAATAAATTTTATTTTCACCATCCCAGACCACACCTTCAGGAAAGTGGGCTAAACGCACCCCAGTCTCTAAAATATACTGGCGCGACTGTGGTGTTCCATGCGGAATGGCAATGCCTTGCCCCAAGTAAGTTGCACTTTGTTGCTCACGTCCAAGTAAACCCTGAATATATTCAGGCGTAACCAGTTGATCTTCAACCAAAATATCCACTAGACATTGCAACGCCTGAGCTTTATCTACAGCATGCTGATTCATCCGAACATGTTGTGTATCTAGCGCTAACATAAGAATTCCTTGAAAAACATCATAAGTCGAGTTGAGGCGGTGCCTTTCTAGAGAAAAAACGAAAGGCGGATTCTACTCGGGTTTCCTCTGAAAATCAGTTTTTTTGATCATCATCGCTTGGATTTTTGCGGGGTAAAATCATAGCTTTTAAATATTAATTGAGAATTAAGCTTTTGAGTGTAACGATTGTACAAAAGCGCACCACACTTGCATCTGACTTGGCTGATTCAGGCATTTATCTATCAATCTGCAATGCTCAAGTGAAAACAGGACTATAATGCCGACATTCTTATTTGCATCAGAGTTTTGCGATGACCCCTGCCTGTAAATTACTCCAATCGAAAAAAATTACATTTAGCGTGCATGAATATGAGCACGATGCCAATGCCAAAAGCTTTGGACTTGAAGCGGCTGAAAAGCTGAATTTAGCCGTCCATGAAGTGTTTAAAACTTTATTGGTGACGGATGATAAAAATCACTTTGTGGCTATCTTGCCTGTACAACATCAGTTGAACTTAAAAAAAGTAGCGACCGCATTAGGTTGCAAAAAACTGCACATGGCAGACCCGAAAGATGCTGAACGCCTCACAGGTTACTTGGTCGGTGGAATTAGTCCATTGGGACAGAAAAAACGTCTGAAAACCGTGATTGATACCAGTGCACAAGTTTTAGGGAAAATGTATGTCAGCGGTGGCAAACGTGGTTTGGATATTGGCTTGTCCCCACAAGATTTGGCTCAATTACTCGGAGCAAACTTTGCCGATGTGGTCGATGTCTAAAACAAAAAAAGACCTCTGATGAGGTCTTTTTTTACAGCGAGTTATCTCTTAAACGAATTGTAGAAATACCCAGAATAATGAAGCAGAAAGCACCATTGCACATGGCAAGGTCAATACCCATGCCATCAGGATGCTTTTCACCGTTGCCCACTGTAAACCTGATTTGTTGGCGGTCATGGTTCCTGCCACTGCACTATTCAAAACATGCGTGGTGCTGACAGGCAAACCAAACTTATCCGCAGCAATGATCGTCCCCATCGCGACTAGCTCAGCCGACATCCCTTGACCATAAGTCAAATGCGTCTTACCAATACGCTCACCAACCGTCACCACAATACGTTTCCAACCGACCATGGTCCCTAGGCCGAGCGCCAACGCTACAGCCACTTTCACCCATGTTGGAATATATTGGGTGGCTTTATCGATATTCTGACGATAGTCATCAACCGTTGCTTTTTGCTCAGCTGACAATTGTGCCAAGTGATTACCTTTATCCAACTCTTTCAAACTGGCATTGCTCAAGTACATATCATTGCGCAAGTTGACTGTTGCTTTCTCAGGCACTTTTGACATGCTGCCATAGCTTGCAACTGCCTCACCCAAATGGTTCGACAAACTTGCAACTGCTGGCATGACTTGCTGGTTATATTGATGCGTTTGAATAAACTTGGTTAAAACATCACGGGCTTGCAGCTCAGGCATATTCGGTTGATCAGCCACCAGAATATGCGCGGTTTTTTCTGACAATGCTGCAAAAGACTGAACTTGTGCAGGATCCATGGTTTTATTGAGTGAATAGGCAAGCGGTACAATCCCGATCAAAATCAGCATGATCAAGCCCATACCCTTTTGACCATCGTTTGAACCGTGGGCAAAACTCACCCCTGTACAGGTACAAATCAGTAAAACACGTACCAAGAATGAAGGTGGTTTATTGCCCTCAGGCGCAACAAACAATTCCTTTTGGCGTTTTTTCATTACCAGCTTTAACAACAAGAACGCTGCTGCTGCTAAACCAAAACCAATCAACGGTGAGAAGAACAATGCTTTGGCAACCTTAAGCACTTGCCCCATATCAACACCACTTACCCCATCTGTTGCCGAGTGCAACAACTGGTTCATGATGCCTACACCAATAATGGAACCAATCATGGTATGTGAACTTGAAGCAGGAATCCCAAAGAACCATGTGCCCAAGTTCCAGATAATCGCTGCGATTAATAATGCAAACACCATGGCAAAACCAGCGCCACTGTCCACATGCAGAATCAACTCAACAGGCAATAACGCAATGATGCCGTAAGCCACTGCACCACTCGCGGTTAAAACACCGAGAAAGTTAAAGAATCCAGACCACATGACTGCAACAGGCGCAGGCATGGCGTTGGTATAAATCACGGTTGCAACCGCATTGGCGGTGTCATGAAAACCATTGACAAACTCAAAGCCCAAAGCAATCACCAAAGCCATACCGAGCATGATGAATGAGAACAGGCTTAAAGGTGGAACTTGAGATAAATCAAATGTGAGCTGTACACCGATATAGGTCAGTGACGCCAAAACCACCACAGCAAAAACGTATTTAAACCAGCTTGGTGAAGGAGCATGAATATTATTAGAAGAAGAATTTTTAATCGTTGGGGCAATTACTGGCGTTGAATTCGCATCAGTAATAATAGATGCCTGTTGATTCATGTGATCTGCGACATATCATAAAATTGTGCAAATTTTGCGACTGTATTATGACAATTAAATGACATTTGTAACTTAGACGACATAAAATTTTGCGAGTTAGGCAAACCTAGGTTAATAGTTCCAATAAATTTCAATTTAAAATGTCTTTTTAATGAAGATAAAGTTTAATTTAAACAATAAATTTCAAAAACTTAATTTAATTACTGATCAAAAAAACCTTATATTTTTACTTGAAAAGCAGATTATTATTTTTTTGCACCATTACAAAACATTATTCTGACACCTAAAATAGAAATCACGTCTCGCGCTTAATTTTAAAGCACAAGCTTCCCTTCAACTTTTATGCACTTATTTAGAGCAAGAATCTTTTTAATCATTTCCTCACAAAATACCCTATCTTTTTTGATGCACATCATATTTTTTGCACAATTTTGTGCCAATTTTCATATTTTTTTATAATTCACGGTGTCAAGCAAAAATATTTTTACATCACCCTATAAAATTAAATAAATTTTAATTAATTCAGTCATAATTTAAAAAAACTTGATTAGATAATCTCATGCTCGATAGTAAACAATGCCAAGCTTTTTTGGCCGTTGCCGAAACAGGTAGCTTTGAATATGCCAGCTTACAGTTACATCTAACAGCATCGGCAGTGTCTCTTCGTGTACAGGCCCTCGAACGTCAGCTCGGACAAATGCTACTGATTCGCGGACGCCCTTGTCAGACAACACCTGCTGGTGAACAGCTTTTGCAGCACCTACAACGCCAACGTTTTACAGAACAGAATTTCCTGCAAAACCTACAAGGAAAACAAGACAATTCAGAGTTCATCAAAGTCACTATTGCCAGTAATGCAGATTCTCTCGCCACTTGGTTACTGCCTGCATTGCAACAAACTGTCATTCAACAAAAAATTGCTTTAGAGATTCGCTTAGACGATCAATCTCTGACTCATACCTTACTTGAAGCTGGTCAAGTACATGCCTGCATTTCAGTTGAAGCTCATCCATTGCGGGGTTGTCTAGCCAAACCTTTGGGCTATATGCGTTACAAGATGGTCGCTACGCCTGCTTTTGTTGGAAATTGGTTTAAAAATGGCATTTCTAGACAAAGCTTAATGCAAGCTCCTGCCGTGATTTTTAATCAAAAGGATCATATGCATCACAATATCTTGCTTAAGCTCCATGGTCTCACTTCAAACTGCTATCCACACCACTTTATTCCCTCTTCAGAAACCTTTGTACATGCGATTCATCGTGGGCTCGGCTATGGCTTAGTCCCTGATTTACAAATAGGTTCTGCACTTGAACTCGGTGAATTGATTGAAATCATGCCCGAAGCGCAAACCGATATCTTGCTGTATTGGCATCATTGGCAACAACAATCTACACAACTCCAGCAGCTCACCAAACAGATTTGCCAAAATAGCCAACGTTTTTTATACCCCGCCTAACATTTAAACAAAAAATAATTTTTTTTAGATATATAACTGCTTCTGCAACAAAACCCCTCAATACCTCCATTTTTCAGGCGTTATCCTATTGTATTGTAGCGCCGAGTTATAAGGAGAGATTCATGAACAAAGTCAAAGTGGTCTTAGGGAGCTTAGCTGTCATCTCAGTATTGAGCTTATCAGGCTGTTGTCTACTAGATCCATTCTGGTGGGCAGATGGTCCACATGGTGGTGGTCATTATGATCGTGGTTATCATGATGGTGGTTATCATGGTGGTGGTCACGGTGGCCATGGCGGTGATCGCGACTAGAGGTAAGTAGATAAGTCACACTTGTCAACAGCAGTGCCTGATTGTATTTCCTACAAACGAGCACTGCTTTTTTACACTCAAAATATATTCTATAAATAATTTATATTTTTTAAAAAAATTATGAACATTTTTAAATAAAATTAAATATTATCTTTTCCCGCTATACCCTCCAAACCAACAAATAGCTAAAAAATTAAAAATAAACCAATTAAAACAAAATCTTATTTTAAATTAAAAATCCATCCTCCAACAAATAAAGACTTAATTTTTTTAAGGCTTTAGTACCAATTTTTGCATCATTTTTTTACATTGGCCCTTCCCCCTTATTTAGAAATGGCTCTCGTTTATTGGCCTCTTAAACGACAAATTAAAGTTACTGGAAGTATGCATACTCGACTGTTTGTTGTTCATCTTGTTGTAAAAAAAGCCAATTCGACTTTAGTCCAACACCATGTACAACAACACATTTGCAGGACATTTGCGCTCAAATGCGCAAAATCCTAAGTAATGAATTAAGGAAAATCTTATGACAACACATCAAGCGCTTTATGTGCATGTTGCTACAGGCAGTTGTCATTTTTGTGGTCATCGAACGACCTTTTAAGGTCGCCTCCGTTCCAATGCTGCTGTAATCACTGTCTTGCATGACTCAGTGAACCTACAGATACAACATCCTTTTCTTCTTACGACAGGATCGTTTAGGCATGTCCTTGCTGCGTACGTACACACTCATTCTGATGAGCCTGTACGTTTTATAGATTCATTTTTTTCTTTTTTTGAAGGTTGTTTATGACGCAGACAAATGAGGCCAATCCCTCCTCTCAAGATTTAAAACACGGGCTTAAGTCACGTCATCTCACCATGATCTCAATTGCTGGTGTAATTGGGGGATCATTATTTATTGGCTCAGGAAGTGTAATTTATTCTGCTGGTCCAGCTGCTGTTATTGCCTATGGATTAGGTGGCTTACTTATTCTCTTTATTATGCGTATGTTGGGTGAGATGGCTGTTCTCAACCCAGATACTGGTTCATTTTCAACGTATGCTGACCGCGCAATCGGACGTTGGGCTGGCTTTACGATTGGCTGGTTGTACTGGTGTTCATGGGCACTTCTGATGGGCTGGGAAGCCTATGTTGCAGGTAAAATCCTCAACAGCTGGTTCCCACTGATTCCTGTCTGGATCTACATGATGGCAGTCATCATCACATTAGTCCTAGTTAACCTGCAAAATGTGAAAAACTACGGTGAATTTGAATTCTGGTTTGCTCTCATCAAAGTCATTGCCATTATTATCTTCTTGGTGATTGGTAGTGCTGCTGTCATGCATATTTGGCCATGGGGTGAGGCATCTGCTCAAGGCTTTACCAACCTAACGTCTCAAGGCTTTATGCCTAACGGCTTCTCATCGATTATTACTGCACTTTTAGGTGTAATGTTCGCTTATATCGGTGCAGAAATCGTGACTGTTGCTGCAGCTGAATCAGACAACCCTTCACGTGAAATCCGCAAAGCATCTAACTCTGTAGTTTGGCGTATCCTATTGTTTTATGTAGGTTCAATGTTCATTACTGTGTGTTTGATTCCACACAACAACCCATTACTTAAAGATGCAACTTGGGGTACATACAGCGTAACGTTAACAGCATTAGGCATTCCTGGGGCACGCCATATTGTGAACTTTGTTGTACTGACTTCTGTATGTAGCTGCTTTAACTCTGCACTTTATACCTGTTCACGTATGTTGTTCTCTTTATCTAAACGTGGTGATGCGCCGAAAAACTTTGGCTCAATCAACAGTAAAGGCAGTCCTTGGGTTGGTGTATTGGTGTCTTGTACCTTTGCCGTATTTGCCGCGATTCTAACAGCAACAGGCAGTATGGATGTTTATGACATCTTCATGCTCGCAACAGGGACTGCTGCACTGTATGTTTACCTGACCATTGCCTGCTCACAACTTCGTTTGCGTAAGAAACTAGAAGCTGAAGGCCAAAAAATCGACTTTAAAATGTGGCTATTCCCTTGGTTAACCTACGGTGTGATTTTCACGATTGTGGGCGCAATTATCGCAATGCTCATTGAAGGCACGTACTTCAAAGAAGTGATCTATACTTCAGGCTTAGCTTTATTTATCGTAGCTGTTGGTTTATTGGCTCAGAAATATAACTGGGGCAAGCAGCATGAACAAAATGCAGAACTGAATTTGGATAAAACTTCAAATTAATCTGCTTGTATTTAAAAACCCACCCTGTGTGGGTTTTTTTATGTCTTTAAATATGATGTCAAGCCATCAGCCATCAGCCAAAAATAGCTTTTCCATGCACAACAAACACGAGCATCCCTTTATTTTCTGAGAAAATAGTTTCTAATTTCACTTCGCATCATTTAAGTGCATAAATAAGAAATACATCTCTAAGATTTACATTATCCTGCAATGTTTCACCCAACCAATTTTACGCACCAAAATAAAGCAAAACCAACTTCTACAGATCTGTCAACGTATTGTTAAGATGCCTGTCCTCTTATTCAGTATGCTGTCCACAATATTTCATTTTATTTGGACTTTCCCCTCAATGTGACTATAACAGCCTTCAAAAATTCGCATTTCCATCAAAATTTCTTGAGATCAAGACAAAATGTCATATTTATGCAAAAAATTTTAAGTATTTTTTTAAATGATTTTTATTTGAATTTTCACGCTTAATTAAAACCACAAAAACAATCAAGTAATTTTTTGTATATTATTAATATTAATACAAATATAAAAAACCAAACGGTCAAAACAAATAAGAAAAGTCACTCTCTTTTTATGGGTAAAGAACCAATTTGTACAGTTATTTATAGAATTGGCTCTTTCCCCATGTCGAAAAATGGCTCTAGTTTATTGATCAATGAAACGACAAATTAAAGTTACTGGATGTACACATACACAAACATGACTGTACAAAAAATTGTTTACTTCAATTTGGCGTCAGTTCAAGAATTTGTAGGATGTCTGTATTACTCATACGGCGTTCTAAATGAATTAAGGAAAATCATATGGCAACACATCAAGCTCTTTATGTGCATGCCGCTCAAAGCGGTTGCCATCTCGTAGCGACTGACCTTTTCAGTCAATCAGCTTGTTTTTTCTCTCTTGGGGTCATTGGTTCTCTCGCCAATGAAATTGCATTGCCAAGTTTAAGCAATGCAGGTTTTCTCTCTCCTTTTTCCTTGCAGAGTAGTTAAGGCTCGCCCTTGCTGCGTAACGTGTAATTCCTTCGGGCAATTGGACGTTCAATCTAGATATTTTTTAATTTGAAGGTTTTTTTATGACGCAAGCAAATCAAGCCTCTCTCTCTCAAGGCTTAAAAAATCGCCATGTCACCATGCTTTCTATTGCAGGTGCAATTGGCGCAGGTTTATTTGTCGGTTCAGGACATGCGATTGCTGCTGCTGGACCTGCTGCTATCTTGGCTTATATTCTTGCAGGAACGCTGGTCGTACTCGTGATGCGTATGCTCGGTGAAATGGCCGTTTCTCAACCAGATAGTGGTTCTTTCTCAACTTATGCTGATCGCTCAATTGGTAAATGGGCTGGATTTACCATTGGTTGGCTGTACTGGTGGTTCTGGGTATTGGTGATTCCATTTGAAGCCAATGCTGCTGCTTCCATCATTAACTCTTGGATGCCAGATGCACCTATTTGGCTACTTGCTTTCCTTATTACTGCCGCTCTGACTGTCACGAACTTATTTAGCGTAAAAAATTACGGTGAATTTGAGTTCTGGTTTGCATTAATCAAAGTTGTTTCAATCATTGCATTTATTATCTTTGGTTGCGCAGCTGTCTTTGGTTTCTCTCCAAATCCAGAAGTCAGCGGGGTTAAACACCTATGGGATCATGGTGGTTTTATGCCAAATGGTTGGGGGCCAGTCTTGGCAGCTCTTTTAACCACCATGTTCTCATTTATGGGTTCTGAAATTGTCACGATTGCTGCAAGCGAGTCAAAAGACCCTGAACATCAAATCACCAAAGCAACAAATTCTGTGATTTGGCGTATTGCATTGTTCTATATCGTATCAATCTTCATTGTAATTGCACTTGTACCGTGGAATGACCCACGCTTACCAGACATGGGTTCATATCAAACTGTATTGGCATCACTACAAGTGCCACATGCAAAACTTATGGTTGATATTGTGGTTCTGACTTCTGTTGCAAGCTGCTTGAACTCAGCACTCTACACAGCATCTCGTATGGTGTATTCATTGGGTGTTCGTGGTGATGCACCTGCATTCACCAAACGTGTGAACAAACAACATACCCCTGTCGCTGCTGTATTACTTTCAACTGCTGTGGCATTCATCTGTACCTTTGCCAACTACGCAGCACCAAAAGCCGTATTCAACTTCTTGCTTGACAGCTCTGGCGCGATTGCATTGTTGGTTTACTTGGTGATTGCATGTTCACAATTGGCAATGCGTAAGAAACTGGTTGCTGCTGGCAAACCATTGACAATGAAAATGTGGTTCTTCCCTTACTTAACTTGGGCAGTGATTGTCTTCATCATCGCAGCACTTGTGATCATGGCATTTGACCCAGCACATACCCATGAAATCACTTCAACCGCAATTCTCAGCGTACTGGTTGTGATTTCAGGTCTGATTGTGACTAAACGTCGTAGCGAAAAAACAGTTTCTGCTGCTGCCGAGAGTAAATAATCCTCTTAGCAAATTAGAGATCATCCACCCAATTCATACAGGCAGATTCTTCTGCCTGTATGCACAAGATTGATGTTAGATAAAAAGTAAATCTGTGAGGTTATTTTTTTTTAAAGTTACTGGGCTTGGCATGGGTTCAGTAATGTTAAGTCTCCAATTCCAGACTTGACGAACTGACACAGCAATTATTTTTAATGACATCAAGGCGGTCTACGGACCAAGGAAAACAAGGAGATTTGGCGATCTCCTTGTTTTTTTTATTTTAGTTCAGTGTCGGCACACCCGCTTCACGCAAGCACTGCAACAACACACCAAATGCCATCACCATGTCTTTTTCATTGACACAGGCAAAGCCCATCAGCAAACCACGCTGCGCACGCGCATGAGACTGCATATAGTATTGCGACAACGGACGTACCTTCACTCCACGTTCCAAGGCTGTCGTCGCAATCGCAACATCATCACAGTTGGTTGGAAGTTTCATCACCAAATGCAGACCTGAAGCTTCATCGTACTCATGCAAAAACTCTTTGCCTAAATAACGATAAATCAAGTCAATCAGGAATGAACGGCGCTTGCCATACAACAGACGCATACGGCGAATATGCGCTTCATAATGCCCTTCGCGAATAAATTCAGCCAATGCCTTTTGAACCAGCAAATGCCCACCGCGATACAGCTCAGCCGCCACAATTCGTAAAGGTGAAAATAATGATTTTGGCACCACCATATAACCCACGCGCAATGCCGGATAAATGGTTTTACTAAAAGTTCCCATATAAATCACAGGTGCATCAGGTTCCAAGCCTTGTAAAGATGGATACGGCTGTCCTGAAAAACGGAATTCACTGTCGTAATCATCTTCAATAATCCAACTTCCATGCTGACGTGCAATACTCAAGAGCTGCTTACGACGTGCCAGACTCAGGTGTGAGCCAAGCGGATACTGATGCGATGGCGTCACAAAAATCAGTTTGGGTGCTTGCTTTGGGTTTTCTTCAGGAATAATCCCTTCAATATCGACAGGCATTGGACGCAAGTGCAATCCGTTAATCCGTAAAGTATTACGCATTCCCCAATAAGCAGGATCTTCAATCCAAACATGATCACCAATATCACTCAGCGCACGAGAGACTAAATCAATGCCCTGATGAATGCCTTCGGTAATAATAATCTGGTCGACATCACACTGGACTGAACGCGCCACACGCAGATAATCTGCCAGAGCACTACGCAGCTCGACACAGCCCCCAGCATTACTGTAAATCAGGCGGTTAATATCTGGTTCACGGCTTAAACGGGCTTGAATTCGGCTAAAAACATGATGCGGAAATTCGGTGACATCGGGTGCACCTGGCACAAAAGCCCCCCACTGATGCGGAGATGCAGCCGCATAGCCGACCAGACTTGCACCACGGTGTGACAAGGTATAACTATGCTGTGGGAGCTCTATCTGTGGTTGGCGTTTCTTTTGCTGACTATTTAAAAACGCTTCTGGCAGTTTCTCTGCCACCCATGTGCCATGTCCTGTCCGTGCCTCAACATAACCTTCGGCTTGCAGCTGCTCATAGGCTGAAAGCACCGTATTGCGGGACACATGAATTTCACCCGCCAAATCACGCGAAGCAGGCAACCGAGTTTTAGGTTGCAATACCCCTTCCACAATGGCACTACGCAAACAACGAAACAACCGTTGATGTAGCGTACCCTCGGTGTCTTGTTGTAATCGTTGCAACAAATGATCTCCAAGCAGGCTACGCAATTGGCTCTCTCCTTCTGTATTAAAGTGGCTCTCGTTACTTGCCGCCTAAAGCGCGAAATTATAGCGATACACAGTTATTGTAAACCATCATGACTGATCATGATGCTATACATACGTACAAGCTGTAACCGATGACGAAAATGAGGGATTAACATGAGCGATAAACATACTGCACTGAACGAGCGCAAACAACAAGCGACTCCACGTGGCGTAGGTGTAATGTGTCAGTGGTATGCAGAAAAAGCAGAAAACTCAACTCTTTGGGATGCTGAAGGCAATCAATTCATCGACTTTGCTGGTGGTATCGCGGTACTGAACACGGGTCACCGTCACCCGAAAGTGATCGCTGCTGTAACTGAACAGTTAACTAAATTCACGCACACTGCTTACCAAGTTGTTCCTTACGAAAGTTATGTGGCTTTAGCTGAACGTATCAACGAACGTGCTCCAATCGAAGGCCCTGCAAAAACTACATTCTTCTCTACAGGTGCTGAAGCTGTAGAAAATGCGGTGAAAATTGCACGTGCTTACACTGGTCGTCACGGCATCATTACTTTTGGTAACGGTTTCCACGGTCGTTCTTTCATGACTATGGCAATGACTGGTAAAACTGCACCTTACAAACGTGACTTCGGTGTTATGCCTGCTGGCGTATTCCACGCACGTTACCCAGTTCCTGCAAAAGGCGTGTCTATTGATGATGCGATCGAAAGCATCGAAAACATTTTCAGTGAAGACGTTGCAGCGCATGACGTTGCAGCAATCGTTCTTGAACCAGTTCAAGGTGAAGGCGGTTTCAACGTTGTTCCTGCTGAATTCTTAAAACGTCTTCGCGCACTTTGTGACAAACACGGTATCTTAATCGTTGCTGACGAAGTTCAATCAGGTTTTGCACGTACTGGTAAATTGTTCGCAATGAACTACTACGAAACTAAAGCTGACTTGATCACTATGGCGAAAAGCTTAGGTGGTGGTTTCCCAATCTCTGGTGTTGTTGGCCGTGCCGAAGTCATGGACGCTCCAAACCCAGGTGGTTTAGGTGGTACTTACGCAGGTAGCCCAGTTGCAGTTGCTGCTGCTCACGCAGTAATTGACGTGATTGAAGGCGAAAACCTTTGCGAACGTGCAAACGAATTGGGTGCTGAGCTTGTTGCAACTTTAGAAGACATCAAAGCAGCAACTGGCGACGTCGTGACTCACATCCGTGCTTTAGGTTCAATGATTGCTGTTGAACTTGAAACTGCTGACCAAGCAAAAGCAGTTCAAAAACATGCAATGGACAACGGTCTATTGATCCTAACTTGTGGTAAATACGGTAACGTGATCCGCTTCTTGTATCCATTGACTATTCCAGTTGAACAATTCCGTCAAGGTCTAGACATCTTGAAACAAGGTTTTGCAACTTTGAACGCAACAAATGCAGCGGAGCAATCTGCATGATCCAAGCTAACTTGCAGTATTTGCTAAAGCACGCTGATATTTCGTTTGAAGCACCTGCTTCAGACGACTATATCAAAGTGAATGACGCTGCTACAGGTGAAACGCTGGCGTGGGTGAAAACCTACGACAGCGCAGCTGTTGAAGCCGCAATTTTACGTTCTGAAAAAGCACAGGCAGCTTGGAAAAAGCAAACTGTGACTGCACGTGCAGACGTACTCTGGGCATGGTACAACCTCATGCTTGCTCACAAAGAAGATTTGGCACAAATCTTAACGGCTGAGCAAGGTAAACCACTGGCTGAAGCACGTGGTGAGATTGGTTATGCAGCATCTTTCGTACGTTGGTTTGCTGAACAGGCACGTCGTATTGATGGCGAAGTTTTACCATCAACTCAACCACAACAACGCTTACTTGTGATTAAACAAGGCATTGGTGTGACGGCAGCGATTACGCCTTGGAACTTCCCAGCGGCAATGATCACCCGTAAAGCAGCGCCAGCCATTGCAGCAGGTTGTTCGATGTTGGTTAAACCAGCAGAACAAACGCCGTTAACTGCGTATGCCCTTGAAGTTCTTGCACTGCAAGCTGGCTTACCTGTAGATGTTCTGATCAACATTAGCGGTGATGCAGCAGAAGTCGGCAAAACTTTATGTGACAGCGACATCGTGCGTAAACTCAGCTTCACAGGTTCAACCCAAGTGGGTCGTATCTTGATGCAACAATGTGCACCAACCATCAAGAAACTTTCTCTTGAATTGGGCGGTAATGCACCTGTCTTGATTTTTGATGACGCAAACTTGGATCAAGCGGTTCAAGGCATCATGGCAAGTAAATACCGTAACAGCGGTCAAACTTGTGTATGTGCAAACCGTATCTATGTTCAAGATGGCATTTATGATGCATTGGCTGAACGCCTCGTTGAAACTGTGGCTAAACAGTTGAAAGTGGGTGACGGTCGTCATGAAGGTTCAACTCAAGGTCCGTTGATTGACGAAAAAGCAGTCGCTAAAGTTCAATCACACATTGATGATGCAGTGGCTAAAGGCGCTCAAATCCGCATTGGCGGTCAGCGTTCTGAGCTTGGTGCAACATTCTTTGAACCAACCGTGTTGACTGGTGTGACTCAAGACATGAAAGTCGCTAAAGAAGAAACTTTTGGTCCGCTTGCTCCATTGTTCCGCTTCAAAACTGAAGACGAAGCTGTGGCGATGGCAAACGACACTGAGTTTGGCTTGGCAGCTTACTTGTTCACTCAAAACACAGCACGTCAATGGCGTGTGGGTGAAGCACTCGAATACGGTATGGTCGGCATCAACACTGGTGCGATCTCCAACGAAATTGCACCTTTTGGCGGTGTAAAACAATCAGGTCTTGGACGTGAAGGTTCAAAGTTCGGCATCGAAGAGTATCTCGAAATGAAATACTTGTGTGTTGACCTTTCTGAATAATCGTTCAGACAGCCAATTAAAGAAACCAGTCTCGCCCATTCGATGACTGGTTTTTTTATGCTTGCTGTTTAGCTTGGTTTGATGATTGATTTTGATTTTGTTTTCGAGAAGCCACCATGGCCCAATAACTGGCCAGTGCTGGCCCCGAAATGTTATGCCACAAACTGAAAATAGCACTCGGCAAGGCCGTTAATGGCGATGCCGCAAAATGTACGGCTGCCAAGGCAACACCCAAACCTGAGTTTTGCATACCCACCTCTATCGCCACCGCTTTACTGTCAAAATAAGACAAGCCTAAAAAGCGGCTCGCGCCAAAGCCCAATAAAAACCCAAAACCATTATGTAACGCTACAATCAGCAAAACCAATAAACCTGATTGCAACAACGCCGCTTTACTGGCCGCAATAATCGCTGCGACAATCAGCACAATCGCGATGACTGAAATCAATGGCATGATTTCGACATAAGTTTTGATCTTATTTTTCAGCACTATACGTACCACCAAACCCAAAGCAATTGGACACAGCACTACCTGCAAGATTGACAGCAGCATGGAACTGGCATGAATCTCAATCCATTGACTGGCAAGCACATAGAAAATCGCTGGGGTTAAAATTGGGGCAAGCAAAGTCGAGACTGAGGTACATGCCACCGACAATGCAGTATTACCTTTTGCCATAAAGGTAATCACGTTCGAAGCGGTTCCACCAGGACAGCAACCCACCAAAATCACCCCAATTGCCAATTCAGGTGGTAACTGAAATAGCTTGCACAACAAATACGCCAGACTTGGCATCACGACAAAATGTGCAGCAACCCCAATTAGCACCGCTTTAGGATTTTGGGCGACACTTTTAAATTCGCCGAGCGTCATGGTCATGCCCATCCCGAACATGATAATCCCGAGCATGAACGGAATATAATGCGTCAGCCAGACAAAATATTGCGGCAGAGATAATGCAATGGTGGCAAACAACACCACCCACAGTGCAAAACTTTTCTGAACAAACTGAATAATGGATAAAAATAATTTCATGAAATCACGCTGCAAACGAGGCTTGCAGCATCATCTCAGAAATAAAACAGAAAGAAATATCGGTTTTTTACCGTTCGATAGAATAAAACGCAATTTTTTATCAAAAAGTATCCACCTCGGCAGAGATTAAACACGACCAAGGTGGATACTGAACATTGAATTAATGATGTTCGTCAGATGATGAACTCTCTGCTGTCGATGTCATCGGGTTGGACTGATTGGCTTGTAAACTTGGCGTATGATCGAAGAAATTCCATGGTTTCAACAAGACATTCACCCATTCGGTCGGCATCATCGGCCATTCTTCCGCACGCGCTACATGCGTTGTTCCTGTGGTTATCCAGACCACCAAATCTTGGTTATTAATATTGTCATTGTTTTTGACAAACTGTCCAAGCCCTGTGTCATGGTCAGAACGGTTTGGATACGCCCCTTCAGGATACAGCTCATTTGGATTGTATTTGGTCACCCAAATCTGCTTATCCATAAAACTTAAGCGTTTAAACAACCACTCATCTTTCGAGAAGTTCGCACCTTTGGCAACTGGATGCGTCCCACCTGCATAAGGCATGATCTGGTAAGACACAGGGTTGCCCATCGCATTTTCTTTACTGTAGTTACTAATCAGGCGAATGGTACTTGGGTCAAACTTCTCCGCGGCATCTTGTTCTTTACTAACAGTACTGGTCTCTAGCTCCATGGCACTTTTACGCAATCCTTTGCTATTTTTCACCACCACAGGATTCATACGTGTCAGGGTGTTATTGGTGCCGTCCACATCCATATCTAAACGGAAGTTATAGATATGTTGATGGGTTGTTCCCACAATATTGTGATCAATCAATGTCCCATGAACAGTATCGGCTTTGGCTGTTGCATCGTGCATGGTCCGTGATTTCACACCTTTCACCGCCTCAATGCCTGTCGCGCCAGCATTAATCCCAATCGTGCCATTTTCTGACAGTACCCAGTCAAACATATAATCATAGTTACCCACGGTACTGACCCAACGCACCACCAGTTCTCGGCGTGCCACGCTGACATTTGGCTGTCCCATTTCCTGATGCTTATAGTCAGGCCCAGAATAGCGCTCAAAGATCGCAAAGGCATTTGGAATCGTGACAGGGTTGCCCTGATAATCGGCAATCACGGCATCAAACATCACCGCATTTTCAGGGACATCAGTCCCACGGTGTAATGATGAAGTCAGCGTTCCCATACCGTATTCACCCGAATCGAGATAGGATTTGAAATACCAGCCCATGTCAGGATCACCATAAGGCACCACCATACCACCTAGGTTGCCCTCGTACATGATTTTGCGTTTAACGCCTTTATCTTTATAAGTCAGCGTCGATAACTGAATCCCGACACGTGAGTCCAGTCCAACATGGAAGCACCAGTTACCCCAATGTACATATTGTCCTGTGACGGTAAAGTTTTTGCCTTCAGGCTCAGTGATACGTAATGGCTTTTTGGCAACCACTGCCTTGTCACGACCATCATATGGACGCGCTGCCATTGGAATCGGGATTAAATCACCATCTTCAATTTTAATAATTTTTTTCTTGTCAAGATCGACCACGGCCACCAAGTTTTCAATTGGATGTGCCCAGTAGTTGCCATCGCCAGTATCTAAATACGATACGACTTTGAGCAGATTCAGCTCTTTACTTAAACCATCTTCACCACCAAAATAGCCCACGGTCAGCGGCGTTGCCACCACTTTACTGATGTCAGTCACACCGCGTTTTTTCAGTGCTGCCGCATATTCAGGACTTTCCTTAATCACTTGCTGCACCAGTTCGAAATTATCGAGTAGCACCATACCGTGAGTATTTTTAAGAATGTTCCATTGGGTGACTTTCTGGGTTTTTAGATCCACCACACCTTCAATGATGTTGTTATTTTCAAGTAAGGAAAATACCGCCTGACGATCACCCGTATACGCCTGATGGTTCAAGACACTATTCCACACCACGTTTTTATCGGGTTCTTTGAGTGCCAAACGACTAAAACGCAAGGCTTTAGGTGCACGTGCATCGGCTTTAATAATGGCTGTCACTGAACGAATTTCATCAGCTGATAAGGTATTTAACGGATGTGGGACACTTTCGACCTGAAAGGTTTGATCGAGTTTCGACTGGAAAATTTCATTGGCGAGTTCGTCAGATGCCATCGCCTGTCCATTTTTAATGATGACAGGCACACTAATTTTCAGCGGTTTGCCATTGACCAAAATAGTGTTGCTGTTCGGTTTAATCCGAACATAAGTTGAATTTTTGGTCACGGTATACACATTAGCATACTGATCTTGTTCAACATGTGCCCCAACGGCTTGCATCGCTTGAGCCAAAGGCAACATTTTAGCAGCCTGCCCGTGTGCCAAGGCATGTTGGGTCAGCAATGCCATCGACAAACCCATACCCAGCATTTTGAGCTGACCCATTCCTTTGAATCCCATCTTCCCTTTACTCCATTTCATCTGATTTCCCCAAAAGATCGTCCTGATATTGAGTAAACTTAAATTTAGACTGGAGAAAAGACATCATCCAAAAGAATGATTTTAATCGAGCGATAAGAACTGACTCATCATTTGCTGGCGACTATTCACTTGCATTTTCTGGAAAATATGCTGCACATGGGTTTTTACTGTTGGCACACACAGACAAACATTGTATTGGCAATCGCCTGATTGCTCTTCCCTAAGAATTTTCTGATTTTATAAGTGATTTAGGCCGTGTTTTCGCATGACAACCCTTGCCCAAATAAATTCTAAAAAAGTTCAATTCATTCGTAAAATAAACCATGAAATTGAGCTAACTAATTAACAAGTAAGTGTTTAATCCGACGATTTGTGCGTAACGTTTCAGACGGCGATTCAGCAAACAGGCGCTTATAATCTGATGCAAATTGCGAAAGATGCCAGAATCCAAAATTCATTGCGACATCACTAATTGAAAGCACTTCTTCGGCCTGTGCAAGAATTTTTCTCACTGTATTTAAGCGTAAATATTTCAAAAATAATGCAGGACTAATTCCCGTCACTTGTTCAAAGCAATTTTGGAGTGTTCTTCTTGAGGTATGCGTCAGGGCACATAATTCTTCAACGGATAATGATTGTTCCTGTGAGTTTTCAACTGCATCCAAAGCAAGTCTCACAACCTGATTGGCCTTTTTTGTTGAAATTCGAAAATCATTGGGATATTGATCCAGACCATTGATGTAGTCCGTAATAATTTGAAGTATCTCAGATTTAACCTGTATTCGTGCAGCTTTGGTCGCGACTAATAATGGCTGATTAAGCAATGTCGAAAAAAGTGAACATAATTTTGGATGTAATTGATTGATGACACTCGCATCTGCAAGAATTTTAGAAGAATGTTGCAACATTTCAGAGTACTGTTCCTGCAAGAGTTCTAAAGGCATACTCAGTGCAAAAAAGGTGCAATCTTGTGGCGTGTGCAACATGATTTCTTCACCAGGAATAATCGAGAGAATTTCCTTATTTTTAATTTCCTTGCCCCGCCACACCGCAGCTTTATCCAGATGAGGAAATAAACCTAGGCTAATACAGGAGGGTTTGGCTGAACCTTTTTGGAAAATAGAAGGGGAAAAACTTTCTTTATATAACTGAATTCCCTCAAAACTGAGTTCATTTAGTGAACTGATAAATTTTCCAGACGTAATCTGATTGTAAGATAAATCCCAATCTTTCAGCAGCATCGTATGATAGGACGCCTCCTGAATATTGGATGCCGTATGAAAATTTGCCCATTCGTTATTTGACATTTTAACTCACAATCAGACAATAACTTGATATAGATCAAGCAAAATACATACCAAAAACAAATCAAAAATTTATTAATAAATCACTGATTTTAAATTCAAAAAAAAGCCACCTTTTCAAATTTTGATCGGATGGCTGAGGGGGAAAGTTTTTATTAAAGGTCAGAAGAAAATATCTGTTTTTAATGAATATTATGGATGGTTAGATAAATTCTATCATTTGCCCTAAAGTCGTATAACGCTGTGGATTTTTGCGTTTTAAATATTGAACCGTGATGATGGCAATCACAAAACACAGCACAATTAACCAAGGCAACAATACAATCACAGAAGAAGACGAACCGCTGAGAACCTGAAGGTTTTTCAATACATTCCATAAAATATACATCATGCCAACCGTTGCCAGTAATGGCGCAATCAGTCTGCTCCATAAAGAGACTGGCAAGTGTTTATTGTTATAAAAGAAACGGATAGCTGCGATAGAAACGCCAATTTGTAAGGTCAATACCGTCATGCTGCCAAGCACAGATGACCAAGCAAATACATCTGTCATGGGATCAAGGTGCAACATACCAAAAACAACCAGCATGCCCATCATAAATATGCCCTGCACAATACTGGCAATATATGGGGTTTGATGTACAGGATGAGTTTTCGCGATTTTAGACCAAATCAATTGATCACGAGCCATCGTAAACAAATAACGAGACAGCGAATTATGGAAAGCTTGAGATGCAGCAAATAAACTGGTCACCAACAAAATAGACATTAACTGCACAGCCCAGCCACCCAACATTTGTTTCGCGATATTAAAAACAAATGAATTAGGATCAGCTGCTGCTATCTTCGCAATATTGTTGGCACCGAGAAATTCAACAAAAGCCCATGAGCTAAAGGCAAAGAATACCGTAATCAAAGTTACTGCAATAAAAGTTGCACGGGGAATGGTCACTTGTGGGTTTTTACATTCTTCGGAATAAATCGCTGTTGCTTCAAAACCAATAAATGAGCAAATGGCGAAAACCATGGAAATACCGAAATTGCCACTCAAAAAGGTCGATGGTGCAAAAGAACTAAACTCAAATGTATGTTGCACCAGCATGACATGCCCATCAAGCAACAGTACCACACCAATTTCACAAGCCATTAATAAGCCTAAAATTTTCCCACCAATTTCGACTTTGGCAACGCCCAGTAATACCACCACAACTTGCATTAAGATGGCATACATCCACCAAGTCAGGGGAACATTCAAGTGAAAAGACTGTACCAGTTGTTCTGTAAAGAGACCAAACATTGAGCTGATCGCCAGTTGCATACAGGTATAACCCAGCAAAGCCAAATTCAGCCCAGACAATCCACAGGTAATTCCAAGACCTTGAATAATATAGGCATAAAATGCACCTGAGTTAATCACATATCGGCTCATGGCAACAAAGCCAAAACTAAACAGAATCAACAATATGCCAGCGAGTAAAAAAACACCTGGCACGCCAGCCCCATTTCCAACAAAAAAGGCAACGGGTAATGCACCGACAACACCTGTTAAAGGCGATGCCGCAGCGATAACAAAGAAAACGATAGATAAAAGTCCAAGACTTCCCTTTTTGAGCTGATTCTCAGTTGACATTTTAATACTTCCAGAAAGGATCTTGAATTTCAGTCTAGATATCAAAACCGCAAGCTGTTATCAAAATTAGGCAAAAATCAAACCGAATAAAAGAAGTCTCAGAGTCCCATAAAGATTTGCCGTTTTTTGATAGTCAAGCCCGATGAATCAGAATAAAAGAATAAGCATGACTGACTGATCTACACCGATAAGATTCCTTTCTTAGCTCATCTTATCCAGTATTCCCAATTCCACATTTACACACGTTATAGGTCGATCCATGAAAAACTATTTCCATATCCCTTTAATATGTAGCCCATTATTGCTCACAGGGACTTTGGCACACGCAGATATCTCACTGTATAAAGATGATAGTACTGAGGTGAATGCCAATGTGAATCTTGCTCTTGCTGCTTTTCACAGTGATCGTGGATATATTCCAGGCCAAGAAAATAAAAAATATGACTGGCAAGAAGGATATATCCAATACGGTTTAGGCCTTTCTCACAAAACAGAAAATGCTGGAACAATCTATGCAAAAGCAAATCTGGTCAGCGCTGCGACATGGGGAGATGGTGATGCAGGTGGATATACAGATGGATCCGAATCTGCAACAAAGGTTGAAGATGCATATATTGGCTGGAAATCGGGCAATTTATTTCCGCTTTTAGGCGATGACGGCCTAGATATTTCGTTTGGACAACAAAGTCTTTGCCTTGGCGATGGTTTTTTAATTTGCTCAGATGCGCCGAATTTAGGAAATGCACCCGCTTATCCTCAGCAATATCATCGCAATAGCGGAGGAACCTATTATCTTGCCGCACACCGTGATTTTAAAGATACAGGTATTATTAAGTTCGGCCAAAACCTGCCTGTTTATGGCAGCATCTTCACGTTTAAATCCAATAATGCGATTCAAATGTATGCTCGTTTTACAGGAGCAAATGTCGGGTATCACAACAAAAACAATAGCCTAGAATTAACCTATCTACACAACAATTCAGTTGATCGTAGCTTGGCCGATCCAGACATTCTGGGAGCAAATGCTTTCCGTGAGAACATGAATGTCTATAGTCTACGCGGTACAACAGATTTGAATCTGAAAAACACCAGTTTTGCATTTGAATATGCTTATCAGGACAAGAAAAATGGCGATACCGCCAGTGCAGGCTATATAAAATCGCAATATGACTTTGCTGATCTAAAATGGAAACCGTCTATTTCTGCAAGATACTCCAGATTCTCTAAAAATTGGGACAATTTATTTATTGGTGCATCACAATATGGCACATGGTTTCAGGGTGAAGTTGCCTATAATTATTCTGGCCCATTCAACAATAATACCCAAATCTTTAATTTAGGCTTTAGTGTTTCTCCAGCAGAAAACCTGACCTTGGGTGTCTTAGCTTATAAATTTGATACCTTAAATAAAACCGATACGATTAATTTCTCTGGCAAAGAACTCGATCTTTACGGGGTGTGGAATATTAAGAAAAATCTGATGCTCTCCCCTGTCCTTGCATTTTATAAACCGAAATACAGTGACTTAGATGGTGGTTTTCAAAATGGCAATAACCACCTCAATGTTTATTCAGCTCTAGTCCTTACAGCCAACTTTTAAAGATTTATCCCAGTCATTCAAGTCTTGATCCAACCTTATATTGAACAACAATCTAAGGTTGATTTTGGCTTTTCAGCCCGCTGTTTATCACACAATCTCTCTAGACATTTTGGAATATAAATATGAAATACAATCAATGGGTTTCATTTGTCGACCATTTTGTTTTTTCAATCAGTAAAGCCGTTCCATTTACACGGTTCTTTGCCTATGAAGTGACTCCCGATGCTCAGCAAATCTATGCCTACCATTCAAGAAATCTGAGTGAACATGCCATCGAAGATTATCTACAAAACATGTATGAATACGATCCTGTTTATATCAAGAACAATTCAGTGCACAGCATGGAAATGGCACATTTACTGAAAAATGAAATTCCAGACCCATATCAGGATTTTTTACACAGCAATAAAGTCATTGATAATATTGAGTTATTCTTTAAAGAAGAACAGGGTTCTATCCGAGGAATTAGCCTGATTCGCTCACTAGATGAAGGACATTTTAGCGATCAAGAAATCACGATTCTGGACAGCTGTTATTCTCTCGCCAAGTTTCAAATGAAATCAGTCGAAAATCATGATGAACCAGCTTCATCGCAGTGCTTGGTCAATGACTTGACCAATAAAGAACGGAAAGTGCTGGACTTGGTTTTAAAAGGTAAAAAAAATCAAGATATTGCGAATGAAATGTTTATTAGTCTGGCAACAGTGAAAACTCACATTCAGCATATTTTCCAAAAAATGATGGTCACTAACCGTCAAGAATTAATCTTAAAAACCTTTTGTTCATGAGCTTCATGCCATCCATTCAATACAGCTTCCCCAAAAGTATTGAATGAGCCGTAGCTCATTCATTTCACATTAAAAACGATTAAATCGGTATGGATGTGGATCAACAATTGGTTGATGCCCCATCACAAGATCTGCTGCAAGCTGACCCGCCGCAGGTGATGTTCCAAATCCATGCCCAGAAAAACCTGTAGCAAGTGTCAATCCTGGAATTGAATCAACAGTATCAATCACAGGATTTGAGTCTGGTGTCACATCAATCACACCTGCCCAGCTATTGGCAATCTCCGCAGAGGAAAAACTCGGCCAAGCCGCTTTCAAGTTTGCCAGTGCTTCATTATTTAATGACTGGTTTGCAACAGGATCCATAATCCGAATTTTTTCAAATGGAGAAGTATTGTGCTCAGACCAGCGGCGGGATAAACCCAGATCATTCAAGCCATATTTACTCAATAATGAAATACGTAGAAAATCCCGTTGTCCTTTAAGCTGTTGTAAATAGCGTGTTCCAATCAATAAATGATCTAGGGTTAAAGGCGCGTCCAAAGCACCACGCTGGGTAATGATAAAACCGCCATCTTTGTGTTTACGGAATGAAAAATCTGGTGCACCAACTGCAATATCAGTTGGGCCTTGCATCGGTTTAGTTCGTAGTACTGAACATATCAATGGTAGCGTTGGTAAAGTAATGCCGAGATTGCCCAAAAAACGTCTAGACCATAACCCACCAGCCAACAACACCTGATCACAACGAATTTCACCTTTCTCTGACACAACACCACTAACTTTACCTGCAGTTAAACTCAATGTTCGCACCGCACAGTCTTCAACGATAATTGCCCCTTTCGCCATTGCTGCTTTTGCAATTGCACTAGATGCCAAGGTCGGTTCAGCACGACCATCTGAAGGTGTATAAATACCGCCCTGCCATTTTCCTTGACCTGTTGGAACAAGCTGGTCAATTTCTCTGGCAGATAATAAACGTGAATCTAAAGGCAAATGATCAACTGATTTTAACCAGTTTTCATACATCCCCATTTGCATCTCATTGCGTGCAACAAACATGATGCCAGCTTGACGATAACCGACATCGGTGCCTACACGCTCTGCCATACCTGCCCATAACTGGTCAGATGCCCGTGCCAATGGAATATCTTCAGCCAAACGACTGGTTTTACGCACCCACCCCAAGTTCCGAGAGGATTGTTCTGCCGCAATCTTGCCTTTTTCAAGCACGACAACAGGAACTCCCCGTTCAGCCAGTGTAAGTGCAGCCGTTAAACCAACAATTCCACCGCCAATAATCACAACGGTTGTTGATGAAGGAAATGATGCTGATGTTTGTATTGGAGATATCGTTGGTCGCATGGCTGAATCCTCTTTTAAACTCGTTATTTACAAAATATCAATCGGTTCAAAACATCAGACTGCGACTGTAATCTCTTCAACTTCGGCTTGTGCAGCCCCACGATATGCTGTGACTTCCAATTCAACTTTGTACACAGTCGAACCGAGTGGTGGGCATGTCACTGTTGTGGCAGGATTAATCCCTCGAAATTTTTCGCCAACAATTCCCATCACAGTTTCAGTATCAGCAGGATCTTGGATAAAAACTCGCGAAAATACGACATCTGCCAGACTAGACTGCACGGCAGCAAGTGCTTTCTCAATATTGGCAAATACCTGTAAGGTTTGTTCTTTTACATCCTCTGGAATTTGCTTGGTTTCTGGGTTTCGACCTGCCGTATTTGATACAAAAATCCAGTTATCTAACGCAACAATACGTGAATAACTGCCTTTCTCCTCAAATTTTGAACCCGTTTTTACTTTGATTAGCTTGGTCATGGAATTACCTATTTTGAAAATATGGAACAATAAGAAAGTGGTTGACGAGAAGGGCCATGCCTTCTCGCATGCGGAATTAACGTAAAGTTGGGATGTCCCAAAGATTTAATTTGACCCCAATACCTTGTTTAACGGCATTGCGATAGACCACCGTTCCCCAAGCCACATCTTCAACAGGCATACCACCAACAGACATCATGATAATTTCCTCATCATTTAAACGTCCTGGTGCTTCACCTGAAACAATTTTGCCCAAATCTTCTAATTCTTCATGAGCCATTTTCCCCTCTGCAACCATATCGAGGAATTTAACGCCAATTAATGGAATATGGACATGCGCAGGCTTTGGCACTTCCTCAAACCATGCTTCATACATGCCTGGATTATCTAGAACCTTACGGACATGTTTTTGCTTCATGTCATCATCAATATTGCAATATGCAGGCATTGCCAAATATGCACCTGGTTTAACCCATTCATATTTCACTAAAGGATATAAATCTGGATTACCTGTTTCTCCAGAATTACAGTAGGTAACGATGTCAGAATCACGAACAACGTCTTCAATAGAGTCAACAATTTGAATATTTTTAATTTGAGGGTGTTCTTTTGACAACCAATCAATAAAGTCATTGATACTGCTGGTACTACGACCTTTAATTTTAATCGTATCAAGCTCTGGGCACACCGCAACAAAAGCCGAAACTGACGTTTTACCCATCACACCTGGACCAACCAAACCAATCACTTTGGCATCTTTACGCGCTAAATGACGGGCGCCAACACCCGGAATTGCACCAGTACGATAAGCAGATAATAAGTTTGCAGACATATAAGCCATCGGTGCGCCAGTATCTGCATCGTTTAAGGTAAACATCAAAATGGAACGAGGGAGTCCTTTCTGACGGTTCTCAATATTTGAGCCGTACCATTTCACCCCTGCGGTTTGAAAATTCCCACCCAGATAAGCAGGCATGGCCATAAAGCGACGATCTGCTGTTGGTTTCGGCATTGTCGGAAATGGTGAAGTTTCAGGAAAAGTCACCATTGCGCCATGCGAGTCACTGTTTGGACCTGCCATACGATAGTCGCCTTTATAAAGCAGACCAAACATCTCTTCCATCGTATCGACACAGGCAGGCATATTGGTCACACCTGCTTGAATCATGTCCTGTTCAGATAAGTAGATAAAATCAATTTGAGTATCGAATTCCATGTGAATTTTGCCTTTATGTTTAAATGCATCATGGATTCAGACTATGAGAAGGCAGCTTAAAAAAAATCACTCCAAAGTATGATTTTTAAAAACGTCTGTGAAGTTTCATTCAGCAAGAATCTGATTGGCTTGTATCCGATACACACCCAAACCCTGCATCGCCGCCCATGCCTGCTGTAATGAACCATTTAAATCAATCGCTGCCGTGGCATCTTCTATGACATAGGTTTTAAAACCCAGTTTCACGGCATCCATTGCTGTCCATGCCACACAGAAATCTGTTGCAATTCCAACCACATAAACTTTTTCAATCCCTGACTCTCTCAAATAGCCTGCCAAACCAGTCGTGGTTTTCTGGTCTGCTTCTAAAAAAGCCGAGTAACTGTCAATTTCAGCATGCCAGCCTTTACGGATAATGAGCTGTGCATGTGGAATATTTAAGTCAGGATGCAGCTCTGCATCATGTGTTCCCTGTACACAGTGACTTGGCCACAGCACTTGTGTTCCATAATCGAGCTGAATGGTTTCAAAGGGTTGCTTGCCCGCATGATTTTCAGCAAAGGAAATATGGTTGGCAGGATGCCAGTCCTGAGTCAGCACCACATGCTGGAATTTTTCAGCCAACTGATTGACCAGTGGAATGATCTGATCACTGTTTGCGACAGCCAAATGCCCGCCTGGGGTAAAGCCATTTTGAATATCGACCACAATCAGGGCGCTATGTTGCAGATCCATTTTTATTTTCCTCCAAATATGAGCTTGCCGAGATTTCAAGCAGTGCTTTACAAAACAAAACCTGCATGACATGGTTTAAGCCAATCTTTTTGTTAAATTTATCAACACTGAGAATTTACTCTTGAACTGATTAAAAAATGTCTCAAAAGTTTTCTCAAGCTTTAACGAAAGTATATTGTTCTTCATACCATGTTCAGTCATAATTTGACTAAGCAACATTCAACGTTGCCGCAAAATTTCGTTGAATTTCCCGCTTAAATTCAAAAAATCAGTAACCATCCTTTTTAAAATTGCATGGATGGTCAAATAGGATATTTTTTCAAAATGACTCAGCAAGCTCAGAATATTCAAGGCTCAATTGTCGCACTTGTCACCCCTATGTTTGAAGATGGCAGCGTAGATTGGAAGAACCTTGAAAAGCTCGTTGAGTGGCACGTCGAACAAGGTACTAATGCAATTGTTGCAGTCGGCACTACAGGTGAACCATCAACCCTAAGTATGTCTGAACACACACAAGTGATTAAAGAAGTCATTCGTGTGGTGAACAAACGCATCCCTGTTATTGCTGGTACTGGTGCAAACTCAACTCATGAAGCCATTGAACTGACCAAAGATGCGCAAGCCCTCGGTGCAGATGCCGCACTTTTGGTGACACCTTATTACAACAAGCCTACACAGGAAGGTTTATACCAACACTTCAAAGCGATTGCTGAAACTGTTGATTTACCAATTATTGTGTACAACGTTCCTGGACGTACAGGCGTCGACATGCAGAATGAAACTGTACTTCGTCTTGCCGATATTCCAAATATCATTGCGGTGAAAGATGCGACTGGCGATACGGCGCGTGGTAAAGCACTGATCGATGCATTAAAAGGTCGTATGTCAGTTTTCTCAGGTGACGATGAAACAGCTGCCGAACTGATCCGTCTTGGCGCAAATGGTAATATTTCTGTGACTGCCAATGTTGTACCAAAACTCATGAGCGAGCTTTGTGCAGCAGCATTACAAGGCAATCAAGACCTTGCAAATCAGATCAACAATAAGATTGCAAATTTAAACAATATTTTATTTTGCGAATCGAACCCAATTCCTGTGAAATGGGCATTACATGAAATGGGGAAAATTGGTTCAGGAATTCGCCTACCTCTCACCCCTCTTGCAGAACAATATCGTGCACCATTGCGTGATGCGTTAAAAGACGTCGGTATTATTTAAAGAGCAGAAGATTATGCAGTTACGTTTAGGTTTAACCCTTGCACTTTCAGTTTTAAGTTTGGCTGGTTGTAGTACCTTGGGTAATATGCTCAGTATTAACAATGGTTCTTTAAACTATAAAAAGTCAACCGATCAAATCGAACCCTTAAAATATCCTGAAGGTTCAACGGCTCGATCTGCAACACCACTGTATCCTGCACCGATTATTGATCCAGTGGCATTACAGCATGCGCCTGATTTTGAAAATCAAAAAGGCAATCGTTTTGTGATGCCACGCCCAGGTGAGGTCGTTCCAAACCGCACTTTGGCTGAAGCTCAGAATAATTATCCAAAACCAGTGGTTTTAGTTGACGGAAACCAAAATCCGTTACTGAAAGTTACGGGTAAATCTGATACAATTTGGGCGTACACGCTTGCAACACTAAGCAGTCTAAATTACAGCGTGATTAGCCAAAGTCAAACACGGTATGAAGCGACCATCAAGATCGATGATCATACCTATGTCTTAAAGCTTTCCGCTGTTGGTAAAACCAATACCCTCGTTTTATTTAATCCTGATAACAGTTTTGCTGATCAGGCTAAAGCGAAAGCATTGTTAGACCAGATTTCTCAAAATTGGCCAGCCTAGTTACCCTAGGTATATTTTTGAAAACAGGTTCATCCCATGTTAAAACAAACCTTGCTCTATACAGGTAAAGCAAAATCTGTTTATGAAACAGATAGTCCAGACCACTTGATTTTAGTCTTTCGTGACGATGCTTCGGCGTTCAACGGCGAAAAAATCGCGCAACTAGATCGTAAAGGCAAGGTGAACAACCGTTTTAACGCCTTTATTATGGAAAAACTGGCTGCTGCTGGTATTGAAACCCATTTTGAGAAATTGCTTACTCCAACAGAAGTGTTGGTGAAAAAGCTAAAAATGATTCCTGTAGAGTGCGTGATTCGTAACTATGCAGCAGGTTCTTTATGCCGTCGCTTGGGCATTGAAGAAGGTAAAGAGTTAACTCCTCCTACTTTCGAATTGTTCTTTAAAGATGACGCGCTTGGCGACCCAATGGTCAACGAATCTCAAGCGATTGCTTTAGGTTGGGCAACTGCTGAACAACTTGAAAGCATGAAAGAACTGACTTACAAAGTAAATGACGTTCTTAAAGCTTTGTTTGATCAAGGTGATATGCTTTTGGTTGACTTCAAACTTGAGTTTGGTGTGTTCCATGACCGTATCGTACTTGGTGATGAATTCTCTCCAGACGGTTGCCGTTTGTGGGACAAAGAAACGAAGAAAAAACTCGACAAAGACCGTTTCCGTCAAGGTTTAGGCGGTGTTGTTGAAGCTTATGAAGAAGTTGCAGCACGCTTAGGCATTAACTTAGAAGACATCTAAGTTTAAACTGCAAAAAAACCGAGTCTTGTGGCTCGGTTTTTTATTATTCATATAAAATAATTTTAATTTTCAAAATCCTATTACTTCTACACCACAATATTTTTTAATTTATAAGCTAAGCAATGAAAAACAATTTTTTTAAATCCCTCTGCCTAGGTCTCATGCCTTTCATTTGCCTGACAGGCTGTCAAACCGTTTCCAAAGCCACGCATAAAGTCGGAAATATGATTGGACTCAGTCAAGAAGACGTTCCGCAAGCCAACAAAAAAGGCGTGGTTGATGTCAGTGATAGTAATATCAGCCAGTTAGAGCAGCTCACTGAAAACCTGCCAAATGATCAATGGTCTTATATTGAGAATAAAAAACAGGACATTTATAACCTGAAAAATAAGACCAAAACAGGCGATGTTCTCTCGCTTAAACTGAACTGTAATGTTGCAAATCAAAAGCCAACGTTCTCCATTGAGAATAGTGATGGCCAAGTCGTTCTCAAAGCCTATGATGAACAGGCAGGACAAATCCAGTTTCTGCTCGACAATAAAAACTACGGCAATATTTTTGGATTAGGTCAGGCAAAACAACTGGCTGCCTTTAAAACTCAAGTCACACAGGCCAAAGTCATCAAAATCTATAATAAGGGCAAACTTTACAGCTTTAACAATCACAAAGCCGAACTGCTGAGTAAGCCTGTGTCCTGTAGAACCAATTCATCTTTAAGATAATAAAAATGAAATGCCAAGTGAGCTTGGCAATCTCGTTTATTGTTGCTGCTGTTCTTGCTGCCAGCGACGCTGTTGTAAACGCTCACCTTCCACCTCTCGCTTATTGCGAGCTGACTCATACAACTTTGTGCCTTTGAGTTCTGGTGGCAGATAATCCTGCATGACAAAATGCTCTGGATAATCATGTGGGTAGAGATAATCCACACCATAACCCTGTTGTTTCATCAGCTTGGTCGGTGCATTGCGTAAATGTAGTGGGACAGACAGGTTTGCAGTTTTCTCTGCCAATTCCATGGCTCGGTTAATCGCCAAGTAGGTACTGTTACTTTTAGCACTGGTCGCCAAATATACCGCACATTGTCCCAAAATAATGCGGGCTTCAGGCATCCCTATCACCTGCACAGAGCGGAAACACTCCCCTGCCAGTAACAACGCATTTGGGTTAGAGTTACCAATATCTTCCGAAGCTGCAATCAGCATACGGCGTGCAATAAATAGAGGGTCTTCCCCGCCTTTGAGCATACGTGCCATCCAGTACAAAGCTGCATCTGGGTCACTACCACGAATCGATTTAATGAATGCTGAAACCAGATCATAATGCTGCTCGCCTGACTTGTCATAGCGTGCAATATTTTGCTGAGCGACACGCACCACCAGTGCATTATTGACATGATTATCTTGCTCTGGTTCAAAGGTACTGGCAATTAAATCCAGTAAATTAAGTGCCTTACGTGCATCACCTGCTGCAAATTGAATTAGCGCATCAAATTCATCAATATAAATCTGACGATCTTTTAAGAAACGATCTTGCTGTAGTGCCTTATTTAATAAACTTTCAATCGCTTCATTCGACAAGGCATTTAAGCTATAGACCTGACAGCGTGAAAGCAAAGCACTATTCACCTCAAAAGACGGATTTTCTGTGGTCGCGCCGATTAAGGTGATTTTGCCTTTTTCGACTGCGCCCAATAATGCATCTTGCTGAGATTTATTAAACCGATGAATTTCATCAATAAAAACCACGGGTATCAGTAAGTCACCACTTTCCGCGATCACTTCACGTAGCTCTTTGACCCCAGTATTCAGTGCCGACAAGCTGATAAAAGGACGATCCACTGCTTGCGCCAAAAGTAAGGCAATTGTGGTTTTTCCAACACCAGGTGGCCCCCAAAAAATAATTGAAGGTAAATGCCCCTGATCAATCATCTGCCGCAAGGGCGCACCATCTCCCAGCAAATGTTCTTGCCCAATAATTTCAGACAGATCACGTGGACGCAAACGCTCGGGTAATGGAATTTGGCTCTCTGACATATGGTTTCAGTTCATTGTTTTGGCTTTGCTATAGTCTACAAGATTGAAATACCCATTCAATAGCGTTGTTCGATGATTACATTGAGCAAGGAGGCAGGAAAAACTTCGCCATGTCTTAAGTCGGGATACACTACCAGTTTGACATCCGCCCCTTTACGATGCAGTAGCCGCACAATCTCACGATTTTGATCAATTAATTGATGAATCTGCTTGTCTTGGTCATCAGCCACAACAGGAGTTTGAACATCGCCTTCAATCATTGATAAACAGCTGAGCCTGTCTGGGTAATATTGGCAGATAAAGGTTGAATATTTGGACGGGCAATCGCAACCGTGCTGGTTAAACTGAACAAGCAGCCCAATAAGATGCCACTCGCTCGGTAGGAAAATTTCATCATGATAAATCTATAAAAAATGTTTTCTTACTAAGAATCATTCTTTTGGCTTTTTAGAATTCTATAGCTTTCGACCTAGGGCTGCTGAGCTAATGCATTTAAGTCATTCTGTGCATCTTGATCGCCATTTTCAGCCGCTTTCGCAAACCATTTCATGGCTTGTTTTTTATCCATCGCAACACCTTTGCCATCACGGTATAACGTGCCTAGATTATATTGTGCAGTTGAGTTGTCGAGATTTGCCGCTTTTTGATAATAATCAAAGGCTTTTTTAAAACTTTGCTGAACGCCACGCCCATAAAAATACATCACGCCCAGATTGTTTAAAGCTTCACACTGGCCACGCTTTTCGGCTTGACTATACCAAAAAAACGCTTGGTTATAATTCGGTGGATCTTGTTCAATTTCATACATATAGCCAAGGTTATACATACCATCGGCTGAGCCAAGCATGGCGGCTTGATTGTAGTACGCAAAGGCTCTTTTTGAGCTTTGCTCAACACCTTGACCTTGGTCATACATTACTCCAAGGCTATAGGCAGCATCGTCATTATTTTGTTGAGCTGCTTTTTCATACCAAATCCGTGCCTGATGAAAGTCCTGTTCAGTTTCATCATCACCGTAATAATATAAATCACCGATTTTATACTGCGCTTCAGCATCACCATTTTGAGCAAGGCTCATAAGCTGAGCATCACTCAAATCATTGAGATTTTCAGCTGCAATTGCAGGGGTAATGAGCAAGCTTCCAAGAACACAAGAAAATATTATCTTTTTAATTTTATTCATAAAAATCCCGTTCTAAAATAATTACTCTGCGTTATTGTTCATTCATTCTAAGTCAGTTTTTCATCAAAATGAAAAACTGGCATAGTTTACTGCAATTTCAGCAAGGCTGCATTCTCACCATCTTCAATCACCCACAGATCACCTGTTGGCGTTTGCAGTAAGCCACGAATTCTCTGCCCCATTTCAATTCGTTCCAGTTCCTTAATCGGTTTCTGCTGAAGATCCACCACAATAATCGACTCTGAGGATAAACCGCCAATTAGGGCTTTACCCGTCCATTGTGGAATGCGTTTTCCTTGGTAAATAATTAAACTTGAAGGAGAAATCACAGGTGTCCAGCTCAGTACAGGGGCTTGAAATTCAGGTCGGGTACGATGCCGTGGAATTTTAATTCCTGAATAATGATCACCATTGGATACCAAAGGATAACCATAGTTCCGACCTTTATAGATTTGATTCAGTTCATCGCCCCCTTTAGGGCCCATCTCCACTTCCCAAAGCTGACCCTGACTGTCAAAAGCCATCCCGAGAGGATTACGATGCCCCCAAGACCAAAGCTGGGCGGCAACACCCCCTTTCGCATATAACGGATTATCGGTAGGGACGGAACCATCCGCATTCAGACGCAAAATTTTTCCTAAATGACTATGTAAATCTTGGGCAGGGCTAAACTGCTGGCGTTCTCCCGAACTGATCCAGAGTTTTCCATCTCGGTCAAACAGTACCCGATAGGCAAAATGCCCATTCCCTCGAACTTTGGGTTGCTGTGTCCAGATTCTTGTTCGATTAACTAAACGTGGTTGTGTAGGATGTGAAAGATCCAGTTCAGCACGATCAACGGCTGCCCCTGTCCCCTCGCTCGATGCTTCTACATAACTAAAATATATCCAGTGATTCTGTTTAAAGTTTGGATGTAACACGATATCACCCAAACCACCTTGCCCAGCATCAACCACTGGCGGCACGCCAGCGACACTAAAAACCTGCTGGGTGACAGGATCAAAAAGTTTGATAACCCCTGCTTTTTCAGTCACCAGCAACCGACCATCGGGCAATGCTGCCAGTGCCCAAGGCGAATTAAAATGACTGACTTTCTGAAAATGCAGCAATGCAAATTTTGAACTGGACTCTTCATCAGGTCGATTAAAATATTCTGCAATACTTTTTAAATCGCTGAAATCTGATGAACTACAGGCACTCAGCCAACTCACTGACATGAATAACAAAAGATGTTTAAATCTTTGCATAAATACATCCTTTAACAACCACTTTCATGCATCTTGAGATGAATGATTTTTTTATCTTTTTCGTCTTAATCAGCATCCAGCTGATGTAGGGTTTTGACAATATTGCAATCCTGAATACTGGCTTGCGAATTACAACTTTGACGTAATTGTTGTAACTGCTGACTAAATTTCTGCAATTGTTGAATCTTATCTTGAATATGTTGCAAATGACTTTCCACCAAAGCATCCACGACGGCGCAATTGTCCTGTGGATGATGCATCAATACATTCATTTCTTCAATTTCTTTTAATGACATGCCCAACTCTCGGCAATGTCGGATAAAAATAAGTTGTTGTAATGCCTGATCATCGTAATAACGGTAGTTGTTATTGGCTCGCTGCGGTGCATTCAGCAACTGCTTTTTTTCATAAAATCGGATGGTGTCTGTTGAAAGTTTCGATTTTTTTGCCAATTCACCAATCGTAAAAAACATATTCACCTCACTTGACCTTAGAGTTACTCCAAGCTTTTAAATCAGTGTATGTAGATTAATCAGGATTTTCAAATGGCAGGCTGTCAATGTGAACATCACAGCTCAAAACATGAGATGTCGAAAAAATTTCGCAATGCATTGTGGATTGCACTCATACTGAATTTAAGCTTATTTATCATCGAAGTTGTGGTCGGTGTGCAAGCAGGTTCGACTGCACTTTGGGCGGATTCACTCGACTTTGCGGGTGATGCATTTAATTATGCCATTTCAATTATGGCACTCGGCATGAGTCTGTATTGGCGTGCCAGTATCGCACTGGTCAAAGGCTACACCATGGTGTGCTTTGCGATTTTGGTTTTGGTCAAAGTCATCTGGGCATACTGGTCTGGCGTACAACCTGAAGCCTTAACC
This sequence comes from Acinetobacter sp. MB5, assembly GCF_003261585.1. Taxonomy (GTDB): domain Bacteria; phylum Pseudomonadota; class Gammaproteobacteria; order Pseudomonadales; family Moraxellaceae; genus Acinetobacter. The sequence goes on from NZ_POVU01000020.1 coordinate 41,363, forward strand.
ATGGGTTTAATCGGGTTTCTGGCCTTAGCAGCCAATGTGGTCAGTGCTCTTGTACTCTACACGTTCCGCGATGGGGATGCCAACATGACCTCCGTGTGGTTATGCAGCCGCAATGATGCAATTGGTAATATTGCCGTCATTTTGGCTGCAATCGGTGTGTTTGGTACACACAGTAGCATTCCAGATTTATTGGTTGCTGCCGTTATTGCCAGTTTGGGCTTTAGTTCAGGTTATCACGTGATTCAAAAATCAAGAGCTGAGCGTCAAGCCAACAAATCTCAGCACTTAGCGTAATGCACCAATGTAATGATGTGGAACTTCTTCTTTAAGTACGGGCGTTGGCAGATCGTCAAGAGCAGGGCTTGAAGCACCCACAGGGGCAACAAATTTAACGTTTGCCACCTGAGTTGCGACGGTTCCACCTGACAGTATCGCATCTAAACGGGATCCCAAACGGTGTAATTCTGCATCGCCTGTTGTAAGGGCAAGTTTAACCACTTCTTGAGCATATTCCAGATTATGTTCCAAATACACCACATCAATTACACGTCCTGCAATACGTCTTAAACGCACATATAACTGAGTGGCGATGTCAAAGATCTCTTTTTCAACTTTCTTATCTTTGCTCAACATGGTCTTCATACTTTTCTCCAAGTTGTGGTTCAAGTCAGCCTTGAACCAGTTTTTTATGCAATACGGAAGCGTTTAAGGAACATGCTCACCGTGTTGCGCTAAATCCAAACCGATTTGTTCTTGTTCCGCATCGACACGTAAACCAATCACTTTATTAATCACAAATAAAATAATGACCGAGACGATTGCGCTATATAAAAATGTCGTGACTGCACCAATCACTTGAACCAGTAAACTGGCATCTAATCCTGAAATATTTTTTTGAGCAAAAACGCCCGTTAAGATTGCACCCACAATCCCACCCACCCCATGAATCCCAAAA
>NZ_POVU01000021.1 GCF_003261585.1 Acinetobacter sp. MB5
TCGCTAGAAAGTTCGATGGATAGGTCTTCTTGTTGAATTGCTTTTTTTGTATCTGCTGCCACAATGATGCTATCATGCAGCTGAATTGCAATAATGAAAGTCATAATTTTAGTATAAATAATTAATTATTAAATGCTTATTTTAAACTAAATCTGCTTTCTATTCTTAAAAACATACAAATAAATATAGGTATATCTCAATGGCTGGCGGTTCTCAGATCATTATTGGTAAAGATGGTATTAAAATTATTACCCCTGCAAAGTTTGAAGCGAAGGCAGGGCAGCATAAGTTTGAGGAAGGACAGCGCATTCAAGCTGAGATACCTCAACTTCCTTTAGCGAATACTACAGAACGTTATAGCCATCGTTTAGATTTAAGCAATTTATATGGCTCGCATGATTTTTCACAAGTAAAATACTATGCATTTAAAGATGGTGATAATGCTTCTTATATTTCTGGAAATTTAGATAGTTGGGGACGAACTCAGCGGTTTTCATCAGAAAAATCAGATGAATATAAATTAATGGTATGTGACCCAGATGATTCTTGGGAAGTAATTATTAATACAGATAGCAATGAAGAACAATAAATATGCCTTATAAAATAAAACTTAAATTTATATCAAAGAATAGCCAGCCTGTTCCTAATCTTTATTATGAAGCAGGAATAGGCTCTACTATTTTTTCTAAAGGGTACTCTAATAGTAAAACTGGAGAAAGTAGAGTTTTTGAAGCTAAAGGAACCGTTACTCATTTAAAAGTAGCTAAAGAACCTAATAATATCGTTCAGTTATTGAGTCTGAGGCCTATTCTACATAGTGAACTAACGATGGGAAAAGTTAATGAAATCATCATAGCTGTTCCAGTTCAAATTATTTCGTTGTTGTTAGAAAAAGATAGAAATGGCTCATATGAAAGAAACTCTAAAACTACTGGTACTCATACCATAAAAGATGGGGAATCTTTAGAAAGTATTGCAAAAAAATATAATTTAGATGTTGATGATTTAGCGAAAAAAAATGGCATAACTGATAAAAATAAAATACAAACTGGGAAAGTCATTCAGATAAAAAATGTAAAAACAGCCTCTACTAAAGCTATTAATCCTCAAATACTATATCCGTCTATTGTTTTTCATATAGTTCAAAAAGGTGATTCTCTATCAAGTATTTCTCGAAAGTATGGAGTTCCTGTTGAATCACTAAAAACCATTAATAGTTTAAATAGTGAAAAAGTTATATTAAATCAAAAAATTTATATAAAACAAGCTGACAAATCAAAAGATAAAGAAAGACAATTAGCAAATTTTATTGTCCTAATGTCAATTATTGATGCTTCTCGAAGAAGTAGGGGGCCAACTACAACAGTAACAAGACCAGGAACAAAACAATTTTATATTAGCTTCAGTGGTCAACTTGCAGCAGGTCTAGGGGTTGCTGGTTCTGCTCAGATAGGAACAGCAACAGATAAACGAGGAAATATCGGAATTTTTGTCACATTCAATGGCAAAGCAGTTGCAGCAGGAACACCAGGTTTTGCTGTTGATGGTGGAGTTACAACAACCAATGCAAAGGATATTAATGAATTGGCTGGTTTAGGTTATACAATAGATGCTCAAGTTCATTTATTAGGTGGTATCTCAGGAGGAGCTGGATATTCTAAAACAAATGATATTGATACTGGTGAGGAAAAAGAAGTTATCTCTACTGATGTTAGCGCTGGGTTTGGTATTGGTGCAAATTCAGGATTTGGCCCTGGGTATACATATGTTATTCCGCTTAATTAATATTAAGGAACTAGTTAGTAATGCAGTCTCTTTTCTCAATTTTATTGATAATGTTGGCAACATCTCTCATATCTTGTGATGCTCAAACACCACAAAGAAACTCAGAACAGAAAGTCAATGTTGATAAAAAAGATGAGTATTTTGAGAAGGCTATAACTCTTCTAGATAAAGGAGGTATCGATAATAATTTATTAGCAATTAAAGACTTAGAAATTTCAGCTAAAACAGGAAATAGTGAAGCACTATATAATTTAGGGACTATTTATCAATATGGTAAAGCTGGAAAAATAGACTATAAAAAGGCTCTTAGTTATTATCTACAGGCTGCTAAAAAAAATCATTTAAATTCCATACATAATATTGGTATTTTATATCAATTTGGATTGGGAGTTAATCAAAGTTACTCTAATGCTTATTATTGGTATAAAAAAGCAGCAGATAAAAAATTTCCTATGTCTATAAATTCTATAGGGGCATTATATTCTGAAGGATTAGGAGTAACTAAGGATGATGTAAAATCCTTTGAATATTATAAAAAGGCAGCAGAACTAGGAGATATGGTTGCTGCTTATAATTTATCGTTATCTTACAGTCTTGGACGAGGAACTCAGCAAAATGATCAAAAATCGTTTTACTGGGCTAGTGTTGCCGCTAAAGATGGTCATCCTTCTGCTCAAAATAATTTAGCTTATAAGTATTCAAAAGGGAAAGGGACTGAAAAAAATATTGAAAAAGCTTTTTATTGGTATCAAAAAGCTGCTGAGCAAGGCTTAGCGACAGCTCAATATAACTTAGCAATAATGTATGAAACAGGGAGAGGAACCACGAAGGATCTTGATAAAGCTAAAATTTGGTATTCAAATGCTGCCTCGCAAGGTGACCTCGATGCATTAAAAAAATTAAGAAAACTGTAGATATTTATCTATCTTTTGATTCAATAAAAAAAGTATAAAACAACAACAAAAATAAGCTGCTAGGTAATCTAGATAGGCGGCTCATATACAGCTTATATTCGATTTCTGTTGCATCACGAATATAGGTAGCTCTATATTTTAAGATATAGCCAGAATTACTTTTTTCATAAATATTATTGCCTAAAGTATAGAGTGAATAAATAAAAGATAATGAGCAAAAAATTGCAAGGATTAATAATATTGTTTGCTCATTTTTTGTCCATTTATGTGAATTGTTTTTTTGGTTTAATACAAATGAAAAACCAAAGAAAAATAAAGGTACTAGGAGAAAGCAACACAACAAAAAAAGGTATTCACTATAAAATACATAGCTAATTAGATTTATAAATAAAGAAAAAAAAAGAAAAAAATCATTTTTTTCATAATATGGTATTTATCCTCTCGTCATACTCTTATGGTTTTTATTAAGTGTTGAAGGAATCTTTTGCAAAAATATGAAATTATTAAAGCAGAATTTTCGTGTAACATACCAACATGATAACCTAATGCTAATTCTTAATTAAATTAAAATCAACATAATGGGCCTTATATAAAAATGGATTATAAATGATGGATTTGGCATGATTACAAAGATATCGTTAGCTTAACCGGCCCCTGTCACCTGCTCAATCATATCCTTCCTCGCATTCAGTCGTGGATATTCCCGATTGAGTGCTTTCTCTGCCGCTTTTTTACTATGATATAGCCGTGTGATTACTTTCGGATTGCTCTGATCACCTTTGGTGACAGTATGTCGGGTTTTACCATGATCTAGAGTGTATAAGGCTTTTAGACCTGTATAGGGTTTCAATTCAAGCTCATTATGTGCCTTAAACTTACCTGTTTCTAAATCCAGTAAGGCATATTCCTGATTGGCACGTTGCTGAGCGGCTGCTTGGCTTTCATACAAATAACTAAAATGCTTAGGATGGCTTTGATCACCCTTGGTGATCGCAATGGCTTTACTGCCTTCCTGATAATAGACCACCACCCCTGTCCACTTTTTATCTTTCTCTAGTACAAACTGGTCTTCAAATAAATCTGAAACGTCATCCGCATCAGGAAAGAAGATCTCCAGCTCCAGATCCGTGGTATAGCCGCCTGAACTGTCCAGATTGTCAGTAACACTGCTGGCCAGCCAGTAAATCGAATCAATCTCCTCCTTTAAGCCTTCAAATAAAAAGGTCATTTCTGGAATCAGTTGTGGTTCACCTTTGGCCAGTGTATAGCTGAGTGTTGCTGCCGTGCGTTTTAGGTTGTTTAGTTTGGCGCGTGCCGCAAAGGTGGCACTGTCTTTGTCCCGATGGATATGACGTAATTCCTTGATGTTCTGGTTGCTTTGATCACCGACCACCACTTCCAGTTTTTTTGCCATCTTTTCATCATAATAAAATGCCCGAACGGCTGTGACTTCTTCCCCGCCATCGCTAAAGCCATAACGGTGATGATCGCCATTGTTGCGCTGGATCAGCATGGTCGGTAGGTTCTGCCCTGATGCCGACTGGCTCAATCCTTTGGGCATAAACAGCAACGTGCCATTTTTAACGGTGGCAATTGCATCATGTTCATCGGCAAGACGGGTCAGTAAATTGGCATCTGATTCATTCTGATCGATATGAATGATTTTATGGGCTGCCAATTCAGGTGAGACCAGAAATTTTAAGTTCTGCTCAATGGCAATCTTTTCAATCAGATCACCCAGTAAAATGTTGTCAAAGCTGCGCTCACGTTTTTGCTTGAGTGTAGTTTTTAGATCAGCACTGGTGGCACGCAGGCGTAACACATCGGGTGCACCTGAATGTTCCGCTTCCTTGACGATATAACTGCCCTTATACACCAGACCTGTGACATCCCAGCCCAGCCATGCTTCAATTACTGCACCTTTGCTAGGGATATTCAGTAAACCATCATGATCAGATAAGGACAGATCCAGCGTATCAATTTCCAGACCACGTTTATTGTCAATTCGCATCTGAATCAGGCGGTTATTCACCTTACTGGAAATATCAGTGCCATCTACCACCAGTTTAAAAATGGCTTTGGGATAGCTATTCAACACGCCTTTAACCGTGGATCCGAGTGTGGTGAGTAAGGTCATGCGGATAGCCCCAGTAAGCTGCCGACCACATTGCCAATCAGGGTGCCTGGGCGCATGGTTTGGGTTAGGTTTAACGAGAACTCAATTTTGCTGGGTTTGCCATCTTTAAAGAAATAGCTTTGGGTTTCCTGTAAATCATTCAGGGTATATAAACCAAAGACTTTGCCTGTGCCACCAATCAGAGGAAAGGACATGCCTGTATCGCCCATGACCCGTAATGCGGTCATGCTCATCGGTGAACCAAACTCAGGCACAATCGACCCTTCCAGCGAAATGGTGTCTTCACCCCGCCCGACAAACTGATAGGCAGGCATTTCTCCGACCCGTGAATTGCTGACATGTCGCCAAGCGGTTTTGCGTACCAATTGCTGATAGGTTGCAGTGGGAATGGCAAAGGGAAATACCCCAAAGATCATCATCATGCTTCAAATTCCTTATTCATCATCAAAGAAACGTGTGCGGATTCGGGCTTGTTTTTCTCGCTCACGACGTTGTAAGAATTGTTCAAATTGCTGTACCAGATCCTGTACTGAATGCCCCTGCTGTGCGTGAATCTGTACGGTAATGCTGTCCCCTTCAACCACGATGGGACGACTGGCCTTGCTCGATGCGGGCATCAGTTGTACCGCCTTCACTTTGGTGACAATCGATTGAATGCTGGCGATGGGGTTAAATGCCTGCTGTGGGGTGTTGCTTTGCGCCAGTTGGCTAAAGGCATTACTAAAACGGCTCTTCAGGCTGAGCTGGGGTTGGGGTGTACGGTCTTGGAAGATATCCACGACCTGATTGAACTTGTTTTTCAGGTGAGGGAAACCTCGGTCTAAACCGACATTAAGCCCCTGCATGATGAAATGTCCCATCCCTGCCATCACCCGCGAGGGGCTATGGATGTCCATTTTCTTACGCATCCAGTCAGGCATAAAACTGCCGATTTCATGCCATTTGGCTTTAAGCTTGCCAAAGCCCAAATTTAAGCCTTTGATTAGCCCTTGAATGATCATCTGGCCAAAGCCTGTGAAGGTATTCGGTAAGGTCACGCCAAACCAGCTCATCACACTGGCAAAGGCGGTATAGAACAGTCCGAGGGGTGTCCAGTTCAGGATCGTCATGGACAGATGCTGGATCCCAGCGCTAAACACAGCTTTGATGGCCGCCCAACGTGCACCGAACCATTGCGCGACAGGTGAAAAGACTGCACGGATGTTATTCCATGCGTCATTCATCCCCACTTGCATACTCGTCCACAGCTCACTAAAGAACTGCTTGATCGGTGCCCAGTTGCGGTAAATCAGATAGGCGGCCCCTGCAATCAGAGCCACCGCCAACAGCATGGGATTGGCCAGCATCATCTGCCCTGCCAGTAGCAACATCCGACCCAACCACAACAAGCCTCCCCCTAATAATTTGACGGGACTCAGTAACAACCTGAAGGTCATCCCCACGGCTGTACTGGTCATGCTCAATGTGGACAGCATCAACCTGAGACTCAGCACGGTTAAAATCAAAGGTGACAGCAAAGCCAGTGTGCCACCGACTGCCACCAATCCTGCAGCCACGACCAACAGGCCTGTCCCAAGATTTTTAGCCAATGCAGGGTTTTTCTGCATCCAGCCTGTAAAGGTCTGCATGGCATCGCCTGCCATCACCAAGGCTTTGGTGTAAATCGGCAGAATGGTTTGTCCGAACTGCAAATAGGCATCATGCAGTTTGGCCTTGGCTTCTAACTCTTTGCCTGCAGTGGTGTTTTGGGCTTGCTGATCCAGTTGGTCAATGTTATTAGCACCTTCATTCAGCTTGGCATTTTTATGGATTTGATTGCGCTGCATATACATTTGCGAGAACAAATTGGATGCGGTTCGATTACTGAAGATACTGCCAATGGCATCCATCACATCGCCTTCCTTGGTGATGCCTTTCGCATTCAGTGCAGGCACAAGCACCTGTTCCATCCATGCAAACTGATCTTTTTTAAACAGATCTGCGCCTTTAATTGCGCCAATATCCAAGTAGGAAAGATCGCCCGTTTTATTGTGTTTGACCTTGGAATAATCACCAATCAGGCCAAATTTATCCAGATTGGCTGCCGCACGCTGAGTGGTTCTGCCTTGGTATAAGTTTTGGTAGGCGGACATCATCGATGTCCCGACCCGAAAGCCGCCCATCTCCTGCACCAAAGGCTCCATCTTGTAATAAAAGGCTTTGTTATCCATGCCTTTGGCGGCAATGCCGCCTGTTTTAATCACATTCAGCCATTCTTCGGCCTGTACCCGCCCGCCTGTGGCGGTAATCACTTGCTGAATGATATTGGCTTGTTCATGAAAGGCTTTTTCACTTTTTAAGCCATTTCGCATCTCGATGACTTTAAGCATGTCCATGAATTTCTTTTCATTTTCAGCCCCATGCTCATTGCCATACATGGCCTCATTGGCAAACTTCATTTTCGCCAGCATGGGTGCCACCATCTTGGCATGATGCACATCGGCAAAGGCAGTCACCCCATCGCGTACCAGTTGTAAATTGTCTAGCGTTGAGGTGCCGAAGGTTTTCATCGCCTTGGCATATTTGATCGCTTCTTCGGTCGACTGTTGACCTAAGCCAAGGGATGCGATTCTGGCTTGCTCAATATCAACACGTTTACTTTCCTCAATCGGTCGACGCATTTGATATAAAGCGGCAATCCCTGTACCTGTTGCACCCGCGCCATACATTGCCATTTTCTGGGTGCCTGTACTGAGTCGATTATGGCTTTGTTGTAAGCGACTCAGATTGGCCAGTTTGGCTTTTTGGCTCTCAATTGAACTGTTGGCCGCAGTAATGCGACGGGTCAGATCGGTTTGTTGCTGGGCAAGATTGTGCGTGGAATAGCCTGCCTGATTGAGGCCTGTACGCAGCTGCTGCAGCTTGATTTGGTTCTGGCCATGTGCTTCTTTGAGTTTGCGTGCCTGTGTGGTGGCTTTGTCAAATTCACGGCTGAGCGCATCGGATGGATGGCGCGCCATCTCCTGCCGTAAATTTTTAATGCGGGTTTGAATCGTCTGTAAGGCTTTGGCGCTGTCTTCAGTGGCCTTTTTCTGTTTGATATAGCCATCGATCTGCTTTTGCTGATCGTTGAGCTTTTTCAGTTCATTGCGGGTTTTCTGGGTGGCACTGGCCGCAGCTTTACTGCTGCTGACCAGTAAACGTAACGCGGGGGAAAGTTTGTCTTTTGATCCAAACAGAATTTCAAGACGTAACGGTTTCATTCGGCATCATTTCCATTTCGTTCAATGGCTTTTTGATGCCATTGCATCAGTTGATAGAGTGACATCTCGTCATAAAACTGCGGTGGCCAGTGAAAGATCACCGCAATGTTGGCAATCGCATCATCTACAGTTGGCGTAATAGTTCCGCACGTACCGACTTCGGCTGCAAAAAAAGCACAAACACTCCACCAATCTGTGCCAGATCCGCAGGATCCAGTTGGGCAATCTGTGCCTTGGTCAAACTGGGTGTACAGACACGCGGTAATACAGTACAAATCGCCAAGGTATCGCCTTGGGCTAGATCACTGAGCTTGATGCCCTGCAATGCTGCGACATTCGGTTTGCGAATCTCTAGGCTTTCAATCTTTAAATCACCCATCATCAGGGGCACGTCCAGCTCAATGCGTTGGGAATCCTGTTGCAGGATGTCGCGGTTTTCAGTTTGTTGTTGTTCGGTCATGGAAAAGTCCTCAATTAAAGTCCAATGTTTTCACGGTGTTTGGCGTAGAGATCGACCCCATTAACCATGCAGATCAGATTCGGGATGTCGATTTCAATCACGGTGGTGCCATCGATGGACAGCTTGTAATAGCTCCAGATGGTTTTAATGGTCATTTCGGTGTCATCGCCTGGTTTGGCATTGCCGAAGTCGATTTCTTCATGACGACCCCGCAACGAGATTTCCACGGCTGAGGTTTCCCCCGTATCATCCTGCTGATAAGAGCCAGCGAAACGTAAACCAAAGGCAGAAATGGACACTGCGCCATATTGCTGGATCACCAGTGGATCAATCCCACCGAGCTTCCATGTCATTTCGATCATGTCGTCACTCAGACCGAAGTCCACCTTGACGTTGCCGATCAGACCACCGCCTCGCCAGTTCTCCAGCTTGCGTCCCAGTTTGGGTAAGGTCACTTCCCCTGTTTCACCGAGGTAGGAATTACCCTCGTTAAACAGGTTCATTAATTTGAGTTTTTTGGGTAAAGCCATGTGGTTATCCTGTGACTCGGGCAGAGAAGTCTGCTAAATAGCGGTCGGTAATGCGTTGACGTAAAGTCAGGTTTTCCAAAGGTGGTACAGGGGTATAGTCATAATCGATATAGAACTGACCGCTTTTCAGCACTTCCTTGGTGTTGATTACAGGATCCAGCCAGCATTCACCGCCCAGTAAATAAGTGCCTGTCATCTCACGTAATTTGGCGTTGATGCCATCGATGATGTCGCGGGCCAGACTTGGGGTGAGCGGTTTATCGACGGCCCACATGTGTCCTTCTGCCATCGTGTCAGCAAGGATTTGTGCGGTACGGGTATAGTTTTCAAAGGCAAACAGGGGATCGTCAGAACAGGTGCGTGAACCCCAGAAACGAAAGCCATCGCGCTGGATTAAGGTGGTGACCTCATGCTCATTCAGATAATTGGCATCGGTGGTCGAGTCCTGTAACTGGAAATACACATCCTTGCTGATGCCAGTCACGCCATTGACCGCCACGTTGGACAAGGTTTTATGCCAGCCGACTTCATTGTCGATTTTGGCGCGTAAGCCTAAAGCGCGGGCAGTGGCAGCAAAAGTACTGGTGGCATTTAAAGCGGTATCCCAACCCAAGAACTCAGGCCACAGCACCATCAATTCACGTGCACCAAAAGTTTGACGGTAAGCGGTGGCCTCTTCTTTGGTTTCACAACCAAAAGCCGAGACATAAGCAAAGCCACGCAACTGCTGCGCTAAGCTCGCTAAACTGGTGGCCACGGCAGAACTGTCCAGTTCGGGAACCCCTAAAATGCGTGGTTTCACCCCAAGCTGAGCTTCGGCTGCCAGCAAGGCTTTCATGCCTGTATATTTGCCATTGACGGTGCCACCAATCACCGCAGAGGTTTGCTCGGCCTGATCGCTGAGTTGTTCAACCCGTACCACCACGGTGGCGGCATTGGCCTGATCGGCAATCGCCTGTAAGGAACGCGCCAATGTGCCTTGTGTCCCTGCCTTGTCAATGGCCGCTTGGGTATTGGTAATCAGAATGGGGGTATTCAGGGGAAATTGGTCAGGGTCAGCATCGGATGCGGTACACACCATGCCAATAATCGAAGAGGAAACGGTCTGGATCGGACGAGTACCGTCGTTTAACTCCAGCGTTTTCACCCCGTGATGGTAATTTGCCATAAAAAAACCTGTGATCTGGTGAATATTTTTCAGATCACAGGGTTACAGAGTCATTTTAGAATTGCACCGAGCAAAAGTTCTAAAAGGGGAAATAAAGACTTTTTATCCAGAATGGATTAATCCGAGTACATCGGGATTGTTTTTTAAAAAATCCGCCAGCTTTTGTTCAGGCGATTCGGCAATGGCCAGTTTGGGTTTGGCCACCAGTTGCCAAGTATGGCCATCCCAACGTGGATGCTGATCTTCTTCCCATGTATCAGGCACAGGCGTTTCAGTACAATGCGCGGGTAGATGAAACACACCTTCTTCTAAGGGACTTTCATCGGCAAGGGTCGTTCCCAGATATAAACCCGAAGCATCATATTGATAGACGATTTTTTCAGTCATGTCCGTAGCTCCTTAATATTTGATACAGGCCAGAAAGGCAACATTGCGTGGACGGGTTTCCCCATCGGCTGCTTCAAGCTGATTCGATGTGCCTGTATAACGTGTCCCCCCTGTACCACCTGTAAGACTGGTCGATGCATTGCGGTTACTCTCACCAGGCACCCATCGGCCTGTATATTTTCCTTCCCAATTGCGAACAATCGCATACCAGTTATCTTCTGACTCTGAACCAAAGTCACCCGTGCCGTGATAATGTGCTTTCATTGCGTTGGATTGTTGACTGCCCAACACCCGATCTACATCAATACCCCGTCCATCATCCCAGCTACGAATAAACTCTCCACGGCAATCAGGCAAGTTAAAACTATTCACCCCATCACCTGCACCATACGTGATGCCAATCTCGGCAAATAAATCAGCATAGACGCTACGGGAAATTGCAGCCCCATTGGCTTTGAGATAACCCGTCGGGGCTTTGTTCATCGCCACATAAATGATGGAACCTGCAGGTAGCCCATTGCTACGGGTTTCGGTTTTGCTAAATACCTGTAAGTTTTGTCGGGCCAGTGGTTTATCTTCAACATCGGCCAGATTCTCGGCCTTGGCCAGTGGATAAGGCGCTGTACCTAAAGGTTCATTCTGCACACATAAAATCTGACTGCCTGCTGCATAACTTTGCCCCAGTTGGATCTGGGTGGCAGAAAGGGCTTGCCAGCCTTCAGTCCCTGTTTTATGACTGATGCGTTGCCCATTGATATACACCGCCAAGCCTGTCGTGGTCAGTTGGGACAAAGTCACTTGGGTTTGCTGATCGGCCAGTTGCTGTTCTTCTTCTAGCGTATCGACAAAGACATTGCTGGCACTCGGATCCTCCCAGACCACATCGCCATCGGCATTGGACTGTTTCTTCAGCACTTGGCCTGTGGTACCACCGCCCAGTAAAAAGCCTGCGGTGATGGTATTTAATATCCAGCTATGCGTGGCAATCACCACATTCGGATCGACTTGCAATTCAATGGTCGAGGCATTGCTGACCATGAATGGAATCCGAATCACCGTGTCGTTAAACGCCCCATCATTGGCCACAGGTTTATAGGTATCAGGTAAATTACCGACCAGAATCAGGTTACCGTTACTGTCAAACACCCCGACTTCACGCATCACAAAGCCGCCTGTGCTGACAGGGATAATCATCTCCACGGTAAACTTGTTGGCATTCTCAGGGTCTTGAAATACCCGATTGATCGTGGTTCTAAAACGCTCACGCACCAGTTGGTTCTGGGTCGGATCAGGACTGACTGCAAAGCCTTGGCCATCACCAACCGCCATGTGGGTTAAACGCAGTTGTGTGCCTTGCGCTTCAGCCTGTGCTAAAAGTTGCAGTCCCTTATGGGTATGAATACTTTGATAACTCATTGGATTTTCCCTTAGGCTGCCGAGTACTGGTTTTCACCGCGTGGGCAGGTGCCCCACACTGGATAATGTTCTGGGGTTAATGCCGAACCATAGGCAAAGACATCATCCATGCTGCTGGCATTGAGCTGACTGACACACCACTGGCTCAAGTCCTGATTAAACTGGGTGCAACCATAGAACATATTCTGCATATTGCTGACCTTGGCCACATTGATCATGCCGAGATCCTGATTGAAGCTGCTGCAGTTATAGAACATTGAGGCCAGACTGGTCTTATTGCTGAAGTCCCACGTTCCAATCGGCTGGTTAAATGCATGACATTCCTGAAACCACTGTGCAAGGTCGGTATAACTGGAGACATCCCATTGCAGAATGTTGGGATCATTAAACGCTGAGCAGCGCATAAAGATTGGATTGTTGGCTGTAGCAAAGACCAGAGGTGCGGTGGCAGGTACCTTGATCAGGGTATCTTGCAGGCTTGAGGTATTTAAGGCGAAGCCCAGTACTTCATAACCTTGCTCATACCATTGCACCACTTCCTGAATACCCAAAGCGACCGTCATCACCATAGTGTTATTACCATTGGAACCACCTTCATCCGAGGTCTTCTCCACCACAATGCTGTATTGGGCTGGTGTCGCATAATGATGGATGATCTCACCATTCACCTCGCTATCGCTTGTACCATCGCCCCAGTCAATTTGGTGAGTGCCTTTATCTAACTCAAGGGTGACCTCACTGACCTGATCGGAAGACCGCAACACCATAGCTGATGCTGGGTAAACAGGCTCGGGATCCGTTGGCGTTTCAGGGTCGGTCGGTTGTTCTAGATCTGTCCCCGAACTCAGCGCATCGAGCTGGGCCTTGAGCTGATTAAACTGTAAGCCCAGTTGTGCCAGTTGCTCGGTCACCTGCAGCTGCCAGTCCTGTTGGTTTTGCTGAACTTGCTGCATGTCTTGCAACATACCTCTTAAATATTCGGTGCGGTTGACGAGGGCTTTGGCCTGTTCATTCATATTGCCGTTTTCACCGCCCTGTGCGTATTCATAGCTTTCCAGCACACGCACATCCGACCATAACTTTTTACCGATTAAATTTGTCATCCACGTTTGACTCCATTAAGTTGTTGAGATCCATCCAGTGGCCACGACCCATTCAGGGCCAGTGAACCTGCCACCCCTGAAAAATCAATTTCACAGCCCATACACAGCGCGGCTGCACTAAAGGCGGTGAGGTCACTGCGGACAATCACGCTTTGTCCGAGAAGATGGGATCTGAGGTTTTTATTGATGCGGATGGCACTGGCCAGTTCATCCACCAGTTGACTCTGGGTGGCCCCGATTTGATTGATTTCGATATAAATATTGAAGGTATACGGCACACCGCGCGGGCTGGTTTTGAACCATTCTTCGACCCGACACACAATACCGATGGCATTCATGGCGGTTTCTAAGGCCCCGATGGTGCCTTTATGACAATGCACGTCATAAGCGGCTGCAATAGTGTTGCGCTTCTGTTGCTCTGACCAGTCCTTGTTCCAGTAATCCACCGAGCGTTCCCATGCCAGCCACGGCAACACCACCATCGGGGCACTTTGCAGATCATTCAGGCGACGGGTCAGAATCGGGACTTCAGCCACACGGGCAAACGCCTGATCAAAACAGCGTTCAAAAACCGTGGCATTGGGGGGTAATAAACTCGACATGCTGACTTACTCCAAAGTGCGAATGCTGACATTCAGCGCAGTGCAATAGGCCGCCTGACCTACGGCTAGCTTAAAGTTCTGGGTGGGGCTGAGCAGCTCGACACTGGACACGCCTGGTCGGTGCAAGGCTTGATAAATCCCTGACAAGGCAGGGGCTTTACTCAAGGCATGACTCTGCGTTGTATAACTGGCCACCTCGGCCAATGCCTTTTGTAAAATCACATCCGAGTCGGGGCCTGTTTCCACCTCCAGCACCGCATTAACTTCATATTCGACAATGCTGGCGGAAAACACCTGTACCTGATCGGTGAGTGGACGTACCTGTTTCTGATTCACCGCCAGCTTAACGAGATTCAGCAATTCTTCCGTTGCCTTGCCGTTATTCTCGGTGGAGAGTACATACAGATTGACCACACCTGCACTGGGGGAATCGGGTTGAATATCTTTCACTCGTACATCGGCATTCATGCCATGAAAAATATAAGAGCCTTCTGAACCTGCGGTGGTATAGCCTTCAGGGGCCAGTTGCACACGGGTACGTAAAGCCTCATCGGTTTCCAGTACTGCATCTTGGCTGCTGGTGGCTTCGCTGATCACCTTGCGCTGTAGATTGCGTTCAGCTGCTTTATGTTCCAGATCCGAACCTGTGGCATAGGCCAGCAACACCGCTTTGGCGGATGAATTGGCGCGTTGTCTGAGTAACATTTCCCGATAGGCAAAGGCTTCCGCCAATTTATAGGCAGGATCAGATTCACGTAGCTCGGAATAATTCACGCCCAATGCTTGCATCCGTGCATAAAAGTCCTGAATGCCTGCATTGAGGATGATTTCATAATCAATTTCTTCGACCACTTCTGGGGGGGCAAGTTGAGAGAGGTCGATGGCACTGTTGCTACTACTCATTTAAGTGATGGCTCCCATTTTCAATGGAATGTTTAAATTCAGGGTCTGCCCAGACAGGAGATGCACCGCTTCAAGCTCAACTACTAAACCGCCTGAACTAATGTCGGACACAGAAATTGTTTCGATGCTGATACGATTCTCCCAGCGTAAAATCGGGGTATAAATCGCGCTATACAGTTGAACAATCAGCGCATCATTCACGGGTTGATCAATCAGATCGGCAAGCCGTGAGCCATAATTGCGTCGCATGATGCGAAGATTGATTGGGGTGGAAAGGATGTCACTGACCGATTGCTGAATGCTGGCAATTTCATCCTGTAAAAGCTGGCCTGTTTCACGGGACATCATGGCGTTGGTTCTCCTGAAGTTTCTAAACCACCTTTCACCCCAGAGGTCTTATGATGTTTCAGGGAAATATCACCTGCTTTGACATCACCATCGGTGCTGATGCCATCAGTGACATGTAAGCTGCCATTGATGCGACAATTGGCAGTGATCACCGCTTCTGCACCTTCGGGCAAAAGTGCCTGTAAAGAATGATTCTCGGTGTCATAACTGATCAGTGCACCATCTTCAAACAGGCGTAATTTAATGTTGGGATTGGTGGAGATGGTCGGGTGATCTTCATTATTTAAACCACACAGCACCACACCCAAGCCCAGCTCACCACAAGGGCTAAACACCACACATTCTTCACCCACACTCGGTAGGTCATGACTGCGGTCAGTCCCTGCCCGCAGATTGATCAGGCGTAATGCTGTGGTCACGATATCGCCCAAATTGACGGTGACGGTATGAAACGGTTCGGACGGAGTAACGCTGTCAATTCGACCCAAACGGATCAAATTCTCTAAGCGACGGGAAGTATCTGCATTCATGCTGCAATCGTGTTGCAGCGCTTTTATTTTTGCAGCAAGGATGAGTTCTTAAATTGAATTTAAGGACTTTATATTGAGCCGAAATGCTCAACTAGACTGTGTTCAATCAAGGTGATTTCATGTTCACTAAAGCCGAGCAGCTCACGTTTGGCATATTTAACCCGTGGTGAATGGCTGTTGTGCTCTACCCGATCAATTAAGCCAAATTGATGTACATTGGCAATCCGTGAAATGCGTTCGCTAAAGCCAATCGCCACACCGTGTGGAATTTTCTCAGTTCGTAAAAACTGGGCATTCTTGATGCGATTAAACATTCTTTGGCGAATCTTACCTTTGCGTCCTCTAAGGTTCTTTCGGGGAATATAGCTGGAGCCATCTGGATTCTGTTGACGGGTAATCCGTGAACGCTGACAGGCACGGATTTTACGGGCGATTTGTAGGGCAAGTTTATTGCGCTCTTGCTCACTGACGTGGGCTAAAAGCGCGGTGAGATGTTCAGGAAGATAATCAAGATCAGCCATATATGCCCATTATAAAGTATAACGCTGTTGTGGATCTGCCGATTGCCATGCTGCCAGTACAGAACCATCTTTGTCATAAAGTGTGACCAGTGTTGAGTCTTGAACCTTTTGATATTGGGGTTCTTCTGGGTAGCTAATATTGAGGCTGCCATCATTAAGACGTTTCACAATCACTCGTTCAGTGAGCGGCAACTGCACCACCAAATCCACCTTATCATTGCTGAGAATCTCAGCTTCAAAGGAAATGGCATTCTTGACCTGATCCAAATTAGTCAGGAGTTCAGATTGATGAACTCGAACCCAGTCCAGTAAGGGGACACTTATCGCAGCAAGATCCCCTGCATAATCAGTCAGAATCAGAGTAAGTTTATAGGCATATTCAAAGGACAAACCATTGGCTAAGGTACTGCGTAAATGCCCCTCATCGACAAATACCAGTAAACGCTCAGGATTGATCTGTAATTCAGGAATACTGCTGATTAAAAAGTCTTTCAGTTGTTGGGGTTTCTGCATACCAATCTGCCTTATGCAACCTGTTGCACAGGATAGAGTGACGCTAAGTGATCCCATTCCGCTTGGAACTTGGCTTGATAACCGAGCTTCTTATAATTCGAGCCATTATACAGGGTAAAAACCACATCCCAATTTTCAGTGCGTAAGGCATCAATTAAGCTGATTTTTTTGCTGTTGATTGTGCCTGACTTCCATTCAATAAAACGGATAAAGGCTTCAAGCTGTAAGGATTCACTAGAATATTGCTGATCGACAAAATCTTGTACCGAGCTATAGCCCAAGTCTT
The DNA here is from genome assembly GCF_003261585.1 of Acinetobacter sp. MB5. GTDB lineage: Bacteria > Pseudomonadota > Gammaproteobacteria > Pseudomonadales > Moraxellaceae > Acinetobacter. The sequence continues at coordinate 16,846 of NZ_POVU01000021.1, forward strand.
TCCAGTTCTCGCCCATAATCTGGAACTGCCCCCAACTTGCAGACTGCAGGGCGCATTCAACGTCAATTTGCTTGGCTAGCTCTAAACGGACATACTCTGCTTCGTTGCCCTGATAGCCGCCTGTTGCGGTATTCACAATATTTGGATATTGCTGCATTAACTGATTAGCACGGCTTAGGCTAAACTTTTGTTTGAGATAGGCATACATGCGGTGACGTTCAAACAGGATCTTCGGTTTGCCATTACTAAGAAAACCTAAGCCGCGCCCTTCAACCGCACCAAACACCCGAATTGCCAATTCGGAAACCTTGAGCCGAGTTGCTGCCTGCTGATAATCACTGTCTTTGAGTAATTTACTGACATCAGCGCCATTGATGGCGGCTGCGGTTTTGTCCCCAACCTTACCATCCGCCACCAAGCCTTGTTTTTTCTGGAACTGCATCACGGCATATTCTGTGCCTGCACCAAAATCACCATCGGCTGCCAGAGTTTTTTTGTTCTGATCGGTATAGCCCAAACGCGTGAGGGATTTTTGTAGGGCGAGCACTTCTGCGCCTTTAGAACCAAATTTTAAAATCATCATGCTTTACTCCTAAAAATCACGGCAATGTTGCCTTTTGCCCGAAACACAATCACAAACAGAACCAGTGCAAAGAATGCGTCCCAGACGGTGACGGGATCTTTATAAAAAATAATGTTGATGCTTTGCCCAAACAGGGCAGCAATTAAAATGAAGGCCACAATTTCATGGAGGCGTTGATGCGTGGTGGCATGGCTGTCAAAACAGATGATCCGCAGTGCAATCAACACATATAAAACGACAGCAATCACGGCATAAAGGGTTTCAAGCATGGCTTAATCCTTCCCTTTGGGTTTTTTGGAAAAAATAGAAGCCAGATCAATCAGCTTTCCACTGAGAATGCCCAGTACATCGGCAAGCGAAGCCCCTTCTAGCCACGCCAAGGCCTTTTGTAAAATCACAATCGCCACCAGTGAAACCATGAATGCCCCTGTGGAATGGCTATCGATTAAGGTGCGGTTGACCACTTCTGGTGAGAGCAAATAACCAATGGCCGTGGACAGTAAAAATGAAATAATGCGTTTTCGATAACTGACGTTTTGGGCATAAAAAGCAATAAAGGCAGCGCCGATCACGGCACCAAAAAGTGCATCCCCATTAACGAATGGCAGCATCGAAATTGCACCTGCCCCTGCAGTAATGGCCACGCCTGTTGTTGGATCTGGCATAGTTAATCCCATAAATTTATGTTTTGTTGAATGTTTTGGGGAGAATCAAGATCAGGAAGTACAACGTCTGTGCCGATGGGTAAAATCACCCCGAGTTCATCCAGTTGCGGATTGGCACTCAACACTTGTTCCACTACACCTACACTGCGTCCGTAGTAACGCCAGCAAATACTGTCGATGGTGTCGTTCTGAATGGATTTGATGGTCTTATTCATATAAGCTCTACCACAGAATGATTTTCACCTTTGAGCTGTTGAATCGCCCATTGTTTATTGCGACGATATTCATCAATGCTGCTGCGAACCTCTTCAGCGCGTTTATTGCCTGAATTGGTACTGTCATAACTGCTATATTTCTCGGCTATCTTGGCAGCGACACCATTCGACACTGCGGAAAAATACAGAATTTCCGTATCTGCTTTGCCATCCAGTTGTGTTTTCGCCAAATCAGCTAAACGCATATTCGGCTGTACCAGACTGACCAGTAAGCGATTGACATCAATGATTTCTTCGAGCACGGCCTGTTTGACACGGGCTTCGGTGACTGAGCCATCAATCCGCACTTCAGCACGAATGTCTGCCAAATTAATGTCAGGGAAAAAATCCCCACTGGAAATTTTGAGGGTGCTGGGTGTACTGAGATGACCATTTGCCACAAATGACATGATTGTCCCCTAAAAGAATCAGGGCGCTGGTGGGAACAACGGCTCTATGAAGATTTACTGTGTCGTAGGATCACGACCATTGTTCGCCAGCGCGGTGCGTGGGCACAGGTTAAGATGCAGCAGGTGCTGCCTCATCTGTTGAGTTTGGAGTGGTGGCTTGTGGTTCAGGGTTTGGTAATTGCCCCACCAATTTGCTGGCGTGGTTCAAATCCTGACGACCTCGGCATTTGTCATCCAGTTCTAAGGCTTGTTCAAGATACTGCTTGGCTTGAGTCGCATAATGGGCATCTTGCTCGGATTCCCCTGTAATCAAGGCCAAATTGGCTTTACCAATTGCCAGATACAGCTTGGCACGGACTTCATCAGGCATATCGCGTACATCGCTTGGCAAATCAGGGTTATTCACCAGGCGTTCTAACTGGTACAAAACCTGAATATCCACCGCCTGTTCGGTGCGTAACTGTTTTAAGAAAGTATTGGCAATTTCTTCTGTCACCAAGGTGCATGGGCTACGCTCAAAGCGGTCAGGCAGTGCCAAGTTGCCTTCTAAAACATAAGCCGCAATTTCCAGTGCTTTGTTATAGTCCGCAATATCAATGCACCACACCAACATGGTGGTGACCACAATATCCTGAACCTTTGGACGGCTCTGTAAAATGCCATCGACATAGGCTAGATGCTGCTGAATCAGTTCCTGCTTTAAGCTGATCTTATTGGCTTTGGACTGGATCTGTTTTAAACGTGCCAAGTCATTGTTGAGTTGTAATAACTGCTGTTCATAGGCGTTTAGGTTTTGCATGGTGCCAAATTCAACCGCTTGTACCGCTGCACTTTGCGCTTGATGCTTGAGAAAATGGCGTCGAGTAATATTCATGCGTCATTCCCCCCCTTAAATCATCACGATTTTTTCAGCCATCGCGGCTAGGCCCAAATCTTCAACGTAATAGTCTTCATTCGACGATTCATAGTTTTCGATCTGGTCACGTTTCGGGTTATCAATCACGGTACGACGACGAGCGCCTTCTTGCACATAAATCGACAGGTTATCGAAAGTGGTCACCAACAAGGCATCTTGTGGGAAAAATGGCACGGCATAGACAGGTAAATTGCCCATACGTTTTTGACTAATGATGATGTCAGCTGCCAATTTTTCGCTGTTGTCCTGATTTTTATTGACCAATGGGAAGTATTTGTCTGCCTGCAATTTACGGTTACAGATCACCACCAGATCTGGGTTATCCTGATGTACTTCATCAATCATTTCATCGGTGAGACTCATCACCAATGCATCAAGGTTTTCAAAGTCGCCATTGGCACCAATCGTGATTTTATCTGAGGCTGCGCCAGAACTCAGAACACGCGCTTGGTTTTCTTCACGCATTTTTTGCAGCCATCCTTTGTTGACATCCTGTAATAATGGATTGGCGACAATATCGGTATTGCTGGCAAAACTGGTTCCGTTAAAACCAATCATGATGCGATCCAGTGCCTGACGTTTGACAATCTGACCACGGAAACGCGCATAGAAGTCTTTGAATTTCGCCCACTGATCCAGTTTTTGATATTTGATTGCAGTATCAAAATCCGTTTTACGACAGAAATAAACGCGCTCATCCATGCCTGTTGGATCGGTTGCCTGACGCTCTTTACTATCGGTATTGGTACGTGATGCCACAGGACGGGTAATTCCCAAACCCACCGATGAGCTTGACTGCTCTTCAACCAAGATAATGTTAATTCGTTTTAAAAACTCAGAAGACTCTTGGATTTTATCTTCCAGTTTTTGCTGTACGGTTGGACTAACCGTAAATTTGACTTCTACCGAAGAAACGCCATTGAGCTTGGCAAGTTCGCCCATGACCTTATTGTATTTTTGACGGGTAAGTGTACGCATACTCAATTACTCAATTACTCAATTACTCAATTACTCAATTACTCAATTAAGTTTTAACTCATATGAGTTTTATGAAATTTAATTTATGATTAACAATCAACAACATCAGTGTCTTGGCTAAACTGACTATTGGTTGATTTTGGGCGGGATGGATTTTGTGGCTCTTGTCCCAGTTTGGTTTTCAACTCATTAAAATCATTTTGAAACTGGGTGAACTGAGTTTGTAAAGCATCAACCTGTTGCCCTTGCTGAGCGGTCTGCCCTGCGATTTCCAAAATCGCAGTTTCATTTTGGGAGAAATTTTCAGCCTGTTGCTGATCTTGTTTGCTAAACATCTGTTTGATTTTGTCGAGCAATGATGGCTTTTCACTGAGTTCCACAAACTCAAATTGCACTTCCTGTGCAGCACTAAACAGATTTTCTGGGCGTTGTTTTTTATCGGCAAAAGGATTGACCTGAGCGCCTGCGGCAAACTGCAACATTTCAGTCCCGAGTGATGCAGGGCTATCGGTCACCGCTAAACCGACCAAATAGGCTTGACCTGTTTTGGCAAAGTTGGGGTCGACTTCAATCGAGGTATAAATTTTTTGGTTGCTTTGATTCAGCGTGATCAGGTTGTCATTGGGTTGAATCTCGGCAAATAGTGCGTCTTTTTCTTCACCGTTGATGGTGACTTTTTCAGTTTTCAGCGCCAAAACATCGCCATAGGCTCCAAATGCACTATTCGGCATCGCTGAACGGTAGTGTTCAACATTGATCCGAGCACCATAGGTTTGCGGGTTATAGCTTTGCGCCATCTGGGTAATCCAGTCGGCTGAAATTTCACGACCATCGGTGGTGTCCCCAGCGACAGCGACTCGAAACCATTTTGATTTCAATTTTTTTTGTTGCGTACTCATACGGTTGTACCTGTTGAAAGTGGGCAATTTTTCAATAGGTGCAGAATGGGCAATACAGCCGTAATGTCGCAACCGAGAAAAGTTTTTAAACTCCGTTTAAGAACTCAAACAGGCTGATAAAAAGCCACTGGGCTGCCAATGTTGCACTCAAAATGCAACTTCCCATTGGACATGAACGATTTATCCCTGATTGCAAACCTCGCACTGGTACTCGACAACAAACTCAAAGCCAAGTTTTTGTATTGGTTGGGCTGGAAAATTGTCGATATTGCCCAAGCACTGGATGAAAAGGAACGTACCATTCAGGCATGGAAAACCCGTGAGGAATGGGACAAGGAAAAACCTGAGAATCGGATTGAGGAAGCTTTGGTGGTCAAATTGATGACCCTGATTCTCAAGAATAAAAAGACTAGTGGCGATGCCAAAGAAATTGATCTGTTAATGCGCCAATATGAGCGTTTTGCCCGTATTGAAAAATATCGTGAAGGTGGCGGTGAAGCGGATCTCAATCCAAATATTCGTAAACGCAATGAAGCCCCGCGCAAGAAAAAACAGAATGAGTTTAGCGAAGCAGAAGTCGAACAACTGATTAGCTGCTTTGAAGATAGCCTATTTGACTATCAACAGGACTGGTACAAAGCAGGTCATCAACGTAGCCGCGTCATCCTGAAAAGCCGTCAGATCGGGGCAACATGGTACTTTGCCCGTGAAGCCTTGGTCGATGCGTTGGATACAGGACGTAATCAGATTTTCTTGTCAGCATCCAAAGCCCAAGCGCATATTTTTAAAGACTATATTAAAAGTTTTGCAGCCGAAGCCTGTGATGTAGAACTGACAGGCGACCCGATTTTATTGCCCAATGGTGCAGCCCTGACCTTTTTGGGAACCAATGCTCGAACGGCACAGGGACATCATGGCAATTTCTATTTCGATGAGTTCTTTTGGACATACGGTTTTAATGAACTGAACAAAGTCGCCTCAGCGATGGCGTTGCATAAGAAATGGCGTAAAACCTACTTTTCAACACCCTCCACGATGGCACACCAAGCCTATGACTTTTGGACAGGCACACGCTTTAACAAAGGACGTGCCAAAGATCAAAAACTCAATATTGATGTTTCACATGATGCTTTAAAACACGGACGTTTGTGTGAAGACAAAATGTGGCGGCAAATCGTCACGATTCTGGATGCAGAAAATGGGGGCTGCGACCTGTTTGATATTGATGAATTACGCTTTGAATATTCTGCCGAGGAATTTGCCAACCTGTTGATGTGCCAGTTTATTGATGATGGCGCATCTATTTTCCCTTTAAACCTGTTGCAACCCTGCATGGTGGATTCATGGGAAGTCTGGGCAGATGACTACAAGCCGTTTCATGCTCGACCTCTGGCCAATAAACCTGTTTGGGTCGGCTATGACCCTGCGGAAACAGGCGACAGCGCGGGTTTAGTGGTGATTGCCCCACCAAGCATTTTGGGTGGCAAATTCCGCGTCTTGGAACGTCATCAATTTCGAGGTATGGACTTTAAGCATCAGGCAGAAATGATTCGACAAATCACCATGCGTTATGTGGTGACGTATATCGGGATCGACACCACAGGCATGGGCACAGGTGTAGCCCAATTGGTCAAACAGTTCTTTCCAAATCTGACTCAGTTTAGTTATTCCCCAGAAGTCAAAACCCGCCTTGTCCTTAAAACGATGGATGTGATTCGTCATGGGCGACTGGAATTCGATGCAGGCTGGACAGACCTGACCCAGTCCCTGATGAGCATTAAAAAGACCCTGACCAACAGCCAACGCCAAATGACTTTTACCGCAGGACGCTCCGAAGAAATTGGACATGCTGATTTGGCTTGGGCGCTCATGCACGCCATTCACAATGAACCACTTGAGGGACAAACCACAATGAATCAATCATTTATGGAGATTTACCAATGAACCCCTTTCACGTTGCCAAAAGGTTGATGAACTCGGCATTTCAACAATTGCCCGATGCAATACAAAGTGCTGTCCCTCAGCCATTGTCACGGACAGAAGCTTTTACCTTTGGCGATCCTGTGCCTGTACTGAATGGCAATGAGCTATCGGATTATATGGAATGTTGGTTCAATGGCCGTTGGTTTGAACCGCAGTTTAGTCTGGCGGGTTTGTCCAAGTCTTATCGGGCAACACCGTATTTGAGCAGTGGCATTATTTTTAAGCGCAACTTTTTAGCCAATTTATTTACCCCACATCCACTTTTATCCCGCAAAGCTTTTGAACAGATTTCACTGGATTTTATCTGGTGTGGTAACGCCTACCTTGAACGGATTGATTCGCGCTTGGGCAGAACCATCAACTTTCAGCCTGTTTTAGCCAAATATGTGCGGATTGGGGAAAATGATCAGTATTACCTATTGAACAACAGCTATGCAGGCAATGAAGAATGGTTGTTTCAACAAGGTTCGATTTGCCAGATCCGTGAAACGGATATTGATCAGGAGATTTATGGTGTACCTGAATACCTCGCGACCTTACAAAGTGCATGGCTGAATGAGTCCGCTACCCTGTTCCGTCGTAAATACTACAACAATGGTTCACATGCGGGTTTTATCATGTATGTGAATGATGCTGCCAGTGATCCCAACGATATTGAAAAACTCAGGACAGCACTTAAAGACAGTAAGGGACCAGGGAACTTCCGCAACCTGTTTTACTATGCGCCCAATGGCAAAAAGGACGGCATTCAGATTATTCCTGTCTCGGAAATTGCAGCAAAAGATGACTTTGCCAATATTAAATCCATCACCCGTGATGATATTTTGGCGGCACTGCGTATTCCGCCACAACTGATGGGCATTGTCCCGACCAATACAGGTGGTTTCGGCTCAATCAAGGATGCGGCTGAAGTGTTTTACCAAAATGAAATCGTGCCAATTCAGTCGCGTATGATGCAACTGAATGAATGGGCGGGTGAAGAAATCATTCGGTTTAAGGAATATAAAATTCAAAATGTTGCATAGAAAAAGCCCATCAATATGTAGTTCCGATCAGTAAAGGAATATTCGGGTGACTTTATAAAAAATAAATATGTCAAATACTTATAAGAAATTACGACCAAATTAGAGGCTATGCATTATCAATGCAACTATCTTGTGAAGCAGTTTTTCTTATATATTATATAAGTTTTCATCTGTAACACTTTAAAAGTATTAAAGTGTTACTATATCTCCGTTAAGCGTTTTGATAGAGAAAGTCTTTAATGAATCCAATACCAAAGTCAGTTTATTCAGATTTATTAAATGAAATCTTTTCAAGCCTTGTTAAAACTAAAAGTGAAATTAAGATTCAAGCTTGGAGAAGAAAAGCTGAAAGCTTAGGATCTGTTGATCTGTTTCAGCATAAACTTATGCTTAGTATTCTTGATGCGTATATCAATAAAAATGAACAGGCAATAAAAAAGGCTGAAACAGCTCTTTTACTAACACAAAATAATTTCTATAGAGGTATGGCGTATAGAGTTATTGGGAATTGCTATGCTCATTTAGGTAAATATCAACAGGCTATGGATGCTTATTGGTATGCTTATGAAACAACAAAAGATCCTGAATATTTTTATACTTTTTTTCAAGCTGCAACCTGCTATGACTTCTATGATAAAAGGATGCTAGAAATGAAATCACTAAAAAAAGATGATCAAGTTCGATTTAAGGAGTTATTAGATCACTTAAACAGTGAAATCAAAAAATTAGAAACTCATAATCTGAACCTAGATCTTTATAGAGATATCCTAAGTGAAGCATATAAAGTTTTCTTTGCGAATTGCTCTGGGAAAGTAACACGATTTGCTAGTGTAGCTGATTCTAATGTATCAAGTATTTTATTTAATCCTGAGTTAAATTTAGAAACAGTAGGATTATTAAATGATCAAATGAATGATTCTCTAGTTAATTTACTAGATAAGTATGAATTTGATGAAATATTGAAATACCCTATTATTTTTACCTCTGAAAATTATTTCAATGCACTGCATTATTAAGGAAATTTTGTGGACAGTATAGAATTCTTAAATTTTTCCAAAAAAATTATTTCCTTATCTCCATTAGATGAAATTGACTACCGACAAGTTGTGGGAAGAAGTTATTACTGTTCATTTCATAAAGTTAGAAGTAAGTCTGAAGAATTAGGTTTACCTATAGATGCCTACAAAGGCGGAACACACTCTTCTTTAAGAGAAACATTAATTAGCCTACGACCTGCAAATCCAAAGTTAAAAGGTATTGCTTTTAGGCTAAATAATTTTCATACATTGAGAATTGTTGCTGACTATAAACTGGATATTGAGGTTACAGCAAAATCTGCAAATGAATCTATTCAGATGTGTGAAAAAATATTAACCGAATTAAGCACGATAACTAGCCTCTAATAAAAAAGCCTCATTCCCAATGAGGCTTTTTTATTGAATCAAATCCCTTTACAAAAATTATAACCCTAGAGTTATTGTCCATCTATAACTCTAGGGTTATAATTCCTCATCGAATCTAGAGAAAGGAATATGAAAAGTCTAGATTTAATCAAAATGATTGAAGCAGACGGCTGGTATGAAGTCAGGGTTACAGGCAGCCATCATCACTTTAAACACCCCACGAAAAAGGGGTTGGTGACTGTGCCCCACCCCAAAAAAGACTTACCAGCAGGCACTGTAAAAAGCATTTTGAAACAGGCAGGTCTTGCATGAACTGCTACAAAATCGACTTTTTAAGCCTTAGACAATGAGGTAATTAAAAATGTTATATCCAGTTGCGATTGAGAAAGGGTCAGATACCGAAGCCTTCGGTGTTCAGGTTCCTGATATTGCAGGCTGCTTTTCCGCAGGTGATACCTTTGAGGAAGCCTTGGAAAACGTGAAACAAGCCATCGCAGGTCATTTAGAAATCTTGGCAGAAGATGGCGAAGAGATTCCCTTGGCATCTAGCATTGACCGCTTTATGAATGCTGAAGACTACAAAGGGTTAATCTGGGCAATTGTGGATGTCGATGTCAGTCGCTACTTAGGTAAAGCCAAAAAAATTAATGTGACTTTACCAAGTCGTTTAATTCAGCTCATTGATGAACGTCTGAAACATGATCCACGTTTTGCATCTCGTTCTGCATTCTTGGCAGAAGGTGCAGAGAATCTGTTACGCACCCATTAAAATCCATTTCTAAAAACTGCCCCATCTCTGATGGGGCTTTTTTTCGCCCAAAATTTCAAAATCCGTCAACAGATCAGTCTGACCCAGTGCCGCGCGGTTGCCCCCACCCACCTGCACGCTCTAAATCTGGCAGTTTTACTACACAGGCACTTTGCCCCGTAAACTGCCTGTATGAGCCGTCTAGCACAGGTTTTTAGCGCGGAAAAACTCAGGTTTTGAATACTGCATTTCACTGCAAAACTCACATGTTTTTAAAAAATGGTTTTTTAAGGGGTAATCCCCGAATTTCGTAAGTTTTTCAGGTTGACCTCTGGGTTTGGGTTGGCAGATGGGGACACTTCATGGGTAATGGCAAATTCACCGCGTGCGGTAAAACCGCAAAGTACGTTTTCGCAGTAGAAATATGCCACGCGAAATAAGTCGTGTTCTTGGCGGCTGTTGGTTTGTTTGAGGCGTGAGCCACAGTGTGGGCATTTAAATACGCATCGTGAAGTCATGTTTTTCCTCTTTGTTGAATCAATAATTTTATGGGTTCGCATAAATGCGCTCTATTTGGCGCATACAGCGTGTTTTTGCTTTTTTGGTACAGTTACGCAGCAACCTCGTTTAAAACGCCTGAGAAGCCAACCTGACGCAAATACGGCTCTAATTTTTTGGCTTCGCTTGGGTTTTGGAGTTTTTGAGCCAATCTGATGGTAAGTTGGTCGTAGGTTTCTGTGCCTTGGGCGTATTGGGTTGCGATTTCAGGGAGCAGTGACAGTTTTTTGGCAAATGCTTGAATTTGTTTTTCAGACAAGCCTGTTGCTTTGCTGCTGGATTTGCCTGCTTGTGGTTTTTCGGTTTGGGCTTGGTACTTGCTCATGTTGCGAAGTAACCAGTCAGCAAACAGGTAGTGCATAACGGCAGGGTTATGTTTTTTGTCGACATTGAAGTTTTCAAAGGCACTGAGTTCTCGTTCAAACCACTTGGCGGTTTTGATGTGCTCGATGGTTTCTGGATCTGTTGCCAACTCCAATTCTTTTTTCAAAGTTTTTAGCGAAAGCCAGTTATTTTTATTTTTAGATTCATTGGGAGATTCTATTGGTAGGTTCTGTCCCCCAATTTTGGGTGTTTTAATCCTCCCAATTTTGGGTGTTTTAATTCTACCGTTTTTGGGTTGATTAGAATTTTCTAATTCACCCGTTTTTGGATAGTTTTGATCTCGACCATTCACACCGACCAATTGGTAGACCTTTACACGATTCAGACGACCTTTTCTTTGCCCTGTATCTTTCAGCAAGCCTAATTCCTGTAGCTCTTTTAGAACTTTTCCAATAGTTTTGATATTGAGTAAAGTGTCATTAGATAAACGCTCATGACTTGGAAAACAGGTGTGATCTTCCCCTGCCCGATCTGCCAGTGACAATAAAACAAGACGTTGGGTGGCTGTGTTTACAGGGGCTTTCCAAGCCCATAAAGTTGCGTCTAAGCTCATTTTTACCTACTTATTTCTTCTAAAAGCTTAAATCAGCTTTGACTTGCCCATTTGTTTTGATTTGCAGAATTGCTTGCGTGTTTACAGGAATGCCCTTTGAACGCCACTTACTGACTGCCCCGCGAGTTTTTTTCAAAATTTTAGCTAAATCAGAATCATATTTAACGCTGTAGTGTTTTTTCAGCTCATCTACTGTCATGTTTATCTCAACGACCCAAAAGTTTCTCAAAGTAAACCATAAGTTTCCCCATACATCAACTTTATTGTTTACCATTGGAAACATTAACCCATGGAATAAATGTCATGTATGAAGTTAGAGATCGAATTATTCAGAGAATGAAAGAGCTTAATTTGCGACAGGTAGATTTAATAAATTTAACTGGATTAAGCAAAGGAACAATTTCTAAGTGGATTTCAGGCACTAATATTCCAAGCAATACCGCTCTGCCTCTTTTGGCAACAGCATTAGAAACGACATCTGACTGGATTATGAAAGGTAAAAGCATTGATTCAGAAAGAAATAATAAAAAAGATGAAAAAAGTAACGTCATCTTTTCTCATAAAAAACTAAAACGAATTCCTATTATCGACTTTGTGCAGGCTGGAGCTTGGCGCGAAGTCGTTTACGATGGAATCAATCCAATCGACTATACATATACGGATTATGAAGGAATGAACCCTGCTGATATTTTTAGCGTTCTTGTAGATGGGCTAAGCATGACCCCTAGATTTATGCCAAATGACGAACTCATTATTGACCCAAACTTAGCACCACAACCAGGGAACTTTGTTATTGCTCAGAATGGGGAATATGAAGTGACTTTCAAAAAATATCGTGTGACAGGATATGATGAAGAAGGCAGAGAACTTTTTGAATTAGTTCCATTAAATACAGATTTTGCACCGCTAGATTCAAAAAAGCATCACATTAGAATTATTGGCGTCGTTGTTAAACATATTCAAAATTTGCATTGAGTATTTTTGAAAAGATTTAGAAATCCTACATTTTCGTAAACAATAAATCCTGAAAAAATGTTTCTCAGAGAGAATTCTGTTGACTTAAAGGTTTCCTTTAGTAAACTAAATCCAACTCAAAAAGGAAACTTTAAGGTCGAAACTATGTTTCAAAAAAATCTTATAAAAATAGCGTTTAGTATCTGTGTAGTGAGCTTAGCTACAGCGTGTGCTTTTAAAACCACTCAACAGCCATTAGAAGTTCAATCCGCCACTCATTCCACACGTTTTTCCATTCAAAAAATGAACCTTTCTGCTCATGAAGCTGTTATTGCTACTGGTGACAATCATGTGCTGCATGTTCAGTTTGACGGTGAAGTGCAAAACGGTGAGCTTTTTGTGCAATGCGTTCATCATGTAGAAGTCACAGATTTAAATGGTAAGCCTGTGAGTGACTATGTTTTAGATCGGGAAGACTATGAGCAAGTAGTGAATGTTTTGGAGGGGGTGTGATGAATTTTCATTCTAAAACTTTCGAGCTATTAACCATCAAATCTGTACTTGGATTTGATCAAGTTAAAATTTACTTTGAAGATGATGTTAGTTTGGATAAAAGCGGTACATTCACGATTTTAGCCAATCAATATGTGGGTAGTTTCTGTTTTTATAATATTCAACAAGAATCACTCAAAGCATTTATTGCTCAAGCTGATACCAGTTACCTTGTACAGCGACTATTTAAGACTCAAAAATGGCGACCAATTCAAACAGGTGAAGAATTTATAAGATGGTTTGCAAAAAATGCGTTGGATGAACTAAAAGAAGCTCGTACTAATGGTGTAATCGATGAATATGATTTGCGCTCAGCTTATAATGAAATTGTCGATCTGCATTTTGATACATTAAATGAATTTTTTAATGAACTCAGTGAAGATACTTTTGCATTATTCGAAAAGGTTTATGAAGAAGACTGGATTTATCGGCAATGTCCTGAGGTCAAAAGTGAGGAATTTATAGAACTCTCTGAACTTATTCAAATCATACAATCTGCATGTAAACAATAAAACCCACAAAGCCAAGAAAATAACAATAATAATCAACATCTTGGCTTTATTATAAAGTTTTGTTTTTTTAAGTTATAATCTATTAATTAATATTTATATGACTTTCATACAATATGCAAAACCCAAATATATTGAATGATGAAGAGCGTGAAAATAAAGGATTAGACACTTCATTAAGATTTGAGTACCAAATTGATTGGGCAATTTATCATGCCTTAGATAAATTAAATAAAAAACAAGAATTCGTTGCATTTGTTGAATTTCATGAAGACGTTTTATTTGCTAATAGCTGTACTTATAGCCCAACGACTAAATTTGAACTTTTCCAGATTAAAACCACATATAAATCATATACGCCACGAAGCATTACATCCACTGGAAGCACCAATTCCACTTTAGGAAAGATGATTTTAGGTGTAAAAGATAAAAGTTTTGAAAATCAAGTAGATAAACTGTGCCTACTTTGTCTAGAAGACATTAATTTTAGCAATAAAATTAAAGATATAGATAAAGACTATAAATTCAGTGAACTACATGAAAATGATAAGAAAGTTATTTCAACTGCTATTTCAAATGAATTAAATTTTACTATTAATGCCCAATATGAGGACATGATTGTTTTCCGAAAGACAGGGTTAAAATTAGATGACTCAGATTCACAAATAAAACATAAGATTTACGACTTCATAGAAAACCATTATGGTGATGTTGGTTCGCGACCTCGTGAGATTTACCGTCTTTTAAAAGATGATTTACGGCCAAAATCTAAACATAAAAATCGGTATGAATACTGGGAAGATTGTGTCAAACATAGAGGTCTAGAAAGTAAAAAAATTTCGGAAGATATTTTGAACAAAACAGATCAAGATATAGATCAAAAGCTTGAAAAATTAATTACTGTAAACTCACAGAATTTGAAAAAAACTGAAAGTCAGATTCAAAGAATACTAAATAAAATAAGAGCCTATTATTTATTTAAAATGTGTATTAAACCTGCTGCTCTACAAACGGAATTAGACACATTTTTAGAAAATATAAGACCTCAAATACCGCTCGATATAGATGAAGAGAATACATACAAAATGGCTGTCGATTTTCTTGACCAAAAAGTAAATGAAATGATTTTCTTAAAAGAATATAATAGGCTACAAGCTGTTGCTATATATGAAGTTTTTAGGATGATACTTGATGATGAGCAATTTTAAAAACAAAAATCCTCAAAGAAATTTTAAGCTTTTAATTCGGAATTTACGTCATGCAAACTACAAAGAGTTATTTCCAATTTCAGAGAATCGTCTTGAGATCTCTCAACGAGCGCGGCGGGAAAGTACAAAAACTCTATCTCAGAACGCTGATTGATTCTGAAGAAAATACTAAAGGAAAATCCACCCTGATTAATAGTCTTTTTTGGGGGATTGGTTGCGATGTTAAATTTGAAGAAACATGGTGTGATGATCTAGAAACCCTCATTTCTTTTTCTGTGGCAGAAAGAAACTATGAAATCTATAGAAATAATAATGAAATTTCGATTCTGTACCTAGATACGAATGAGGCATATAGATACCCCATCAAATCCAAAAAAGTCAGCAGCGATTTTATTAAAAAGCTGAATGAGATTTTAAATTTCAATGTTTTGCTGAAATACTCTAATGCAAATCAACTCTCTCAAGTCCCACCAAGCTACTACTTTGCGACTACTTATATTGAGCAGATGACAGGTTGGGCACATTTTTGGTTATGCTTCCAAAACATGAATGCTTTTGACAAAAATAACCGTACTGAACTGATTAAATATATTTGTGGTGTTTTAGATCAAAATTACTATGAAAAGAAAAATAAAGAAAACATCATTACACAAGAAAAGAAAGATCTACAAAAAATTGTTGAACGAGATACCTTCAATTTTGATTTTTTAAAAAGCTTTGAAACAGAAAGGTATTCAGATAAAGTTGTTCAAAAATCTATCGCTCTCGATAAGTATGAAAAAACATTATTAAATCTTAGAAATGAATATCTTGAGAAATCTTCAAATATATCTTCTCTCAAAAATGAAATTGAACTGGTCAATATCGCTATTGGTGAGCTAGAACAAGATTATGAATACAGTGTTCGTAATGTTGATCCATTTGAGGTCACTTGCCCAACCTGTGGTGTCATCCATGAAAATGATATTGTGAATAAATTTTCAATTTTAAAAGATTCTGATCTTTTATTAAAAAGGATTGGTCACCTAAATAAAGATAAAAGTAGCTGTGAACAAGATTTAAATAGACTATCACGACTCATTCAGTTTGAAGAAGACAAGATAACAGAACTTCTTGAGGCTAATGATGTTCAAGAATATTTGAACTATTCAGTATTCCAAAAACGAATTACTCCATCTATTGAACAGAGCATCTCAAGAAATCAATCCATCATTGAAGAAAAGGAATCACTCGTAACAGAGTTTAAGAAAGAAAGAGAGAAAATCCAAAAAGAAAATAAAAGCAATTTAGAAGGTGAATTTGTAGATTATTTTGAGAGTTTATCTAAAGAATTAGACTTAACAATAGGAAAAAAGAAGAAATCTTTTACTGAAATTCTCAATCATACCAGTGGCGGTGCAAATGGTATTAAACTTATGCTGGCTATTCGTTTGACGCTGTTGCATGCAATGTGTACTTATGCGGAATCATCTATTCCACCTTTTGTAATTGACTCCCCTCGCCAACAGGATATTAATGATTACAACTATGGCCTTGTATTGAATGCCTTTGCCAAAATTCCAGATGATGTTCAATTTATCGTTGCAGCAGTAAAAACTCAGCCAATTAGTGAAATCCGAGATGGGTTTGAGGAAATTTTCATTGGAAGTAAGTTATTGGAAACTGATGAATTTGAAATTAGCAATCAATTAATTCAGCAACATGAAGTGCATGTAAGTTTGTGTCTTGATTATTAATTTAGAAAGCTGATCTATTACGGATCAGCTTTTATTTAAAAAATTAGTAAGTTTAAATATTTTTATCTATAAATATATTATTATATGTATTATTGTCGATAATTAACATACTAAATATGTCTTCAAATATTTTTAAAGGTAATCCAAAACTCTGGCATCTAAATGCTTGTGTAGGAAATAATGGTTGGACTGGAATATCAACTTATTTAGAGGGATACCAAGCTGCAACCATTGCGATGTTAGAGTCAATTTTACATCGAACACAATTAAAAAGCTCAGATTCCATATTCTGGACATATGATACAGCAATATATCCAATTATTTTTACAGCCAGACACTCTTTTGAGCTTTTTTTAAAAAGTGAAATATCAAATATTAACTTATTAAAAAAGAATATTCCACCAATTAAAAATCAATTAACTATTACTCATAATATTTGGAAATTATGGTTATTTTTTAAAGAACAAATATCTTTACTTCGTGATTATCGTTTGAACTATATCATACCCATACTAGAAAATACCATTGAAGAATATAATAGAATTGATCCTAATGGAGAAGTATTTAGGTATCCATATAGTAATCAAGGTAATAAACATTTAGAAGAGCATTCTGTTATAAATATCTACGAAATTTATGAAAATTATATAAAATTTACAAACGATATTAATGATTTTCAACTTCTAACTGAATATCTTTACAAGGAATATGAAGTTGGAACATACACAGATAAACTAAGTAGAAATGATTTAGAATTTATATCTAAAATTTTACCGCTGAAAGTAAAATGGAGAGAAAATCAATTCATTACTATAAAAAATTATATCAAAAATAAATATAGTCTTTCAAATAATGAACTATCAAGGGCTATAAAAAAAATAGAAAATCACTATGAATTTAGTCTAAAAATAATAAAAAATAATTACTTAATCAATATTAATAAAAATATATTAGTGGATTATTGCAATGGAAATTTCACTTTTAATAATTTAAAAAAATTAAGTGCAAATGATTTAGTCGTTCTAAAATCTCTCGTTGATTGTTGTTATATCTTCCCTTTTTTTTCAGAATGGATAGATATATTTATCAATAAAAACAAACAAATTAATATTATGCATGAGATAAATTACATTCATAAAAATTATTCTAAAGTAAAAAAATTAATTATAGATCAACTAAACTATGGATTTATTTTCTAATAGTATTTTCTTTAGAAATTTTTACAGTGATTTAGCAATATCTTATAGAGCGTTTCTAAGATCTATTGATAAGGCTGAATCACCTCTCCAACACATGCTAGACAAAACCCGATGCTCCCATCAAAGACTTGTACAAAACCTTTCCAGTAGATGGATCGAATAGCATACGAGAAGCTAGCACTACACTACCGAATAAATTTTTATCCAAAATAACTATCTGACCTGATTATCAAAGATGAAGAATGTGCTGACAAAATTCATTGCATTTATATTGAGTAATTGAGTAATTGAGTAATTGAGTAATTGAGTAATTGAGTAATTGAGTAATTGAGTAATTGAGTAATTGAGTAATATTGCAACAAAGCATCTATATAAAAAGCTAACTTAGAAAATAAGTCAGCTTTTTATCTTATTTTTGAATTTTCTTACACTTTCTTAGCTAAGAAGCCAGTTAACTACTTGGCTTCTTAGTTATAGGCATGAATAAATTATTTATCTAGTAACTGCTTAATCTGCTCTGTCAGAACTTCTTTTACAGATTTCTTTTCCTTTAAAGCATACATCTTCAATTCTGTATGCAAATCCTCTGGCAAATCAAAATTCACCCGAATCGTCTTTACACTTTCAGAGACATCTTCAAGTTTAGTTTCTTTTGCACCTTTGCTTGGGCGACCAGCTTGTAACAAACTCATTTAATTAAAAACTCCAAAACTCAAATGAGTAAAAACTCAATTACTCAAAAACTTATTAATGATTTCAGATGCCAAAGCATCTACTTCTTTAGATGCTTCACTGCTTGGTTCCATATCCAATACAGTGGTGCCATTAGCGGCACTGGTTGGGTAAATCACACGTTGAGTGATCTTGGTTTCTAGTACGGGTAACTCATATCCCAATAAAGCCTCTGAAATTTCAGCACCAATTTTTGTACCTTTAATTGCTCTTGAAACTACAAATGCAGCCTGTAATTTTCCATCAGTCAATTCAATACGCTGTTTAACCAGATCAACCAAATCAGAGGTTGCCCAAATATCGTATGGCGATGGCTGTACAGGAATCAAAACAAAGTCAGCAGCTTTAGTTGCAGAAATCGCTAAATCAGATGCTTGTGGAGCACCATCAACGACAACGAAATCTTTCTTTGCCACAGATTTCAAATCACGATCAATGGTTGGGCGATCAATACCAATCACTGTGACTGGGTTTTCTTCATTCACTGCTGCCCAGTCACGCGCACTACCTTGCGGATCTGAATCCACCAATAAAACACTGTAACCTTGTTTTTGTAATGCTCTGGCAAGATGAGTTGCAATGGTGGTCTTTCCAGAACCACCTTTTTGATTCAAGACTGCAATGACTTTCATTTGTTCCTCTTATGAGTTTTTACTCAAATGATTTTTAACTCATTTGAGTATATGAGTTTTTAAGTAAAAATCAACTTAGATTTTAAACCCTAATCTTTCTAGATCTTTCAAATACTTCTGAACAAATTCAGGTTCAGCTAATTTTTTAATTAAGCGCATTTCAACATCTTTATATTCTTCGCCAGCCTCAGCAAACTGACTAGAAAAGGCATGATCATGTGCTAATTTATTTGCAAACAATGTAATCTGTTTTTCAGTCAAACCGTTGAAGAGGTCAGGGGTATTAAGGTCTCTCTCCGTAAGAAGATGGTTCGGTTTATTACGCTTATGTGTGAATTTAAACTGAAATCCTGTAATCACACGCCCAGATTTAAACTGCTCATATTCTGCATTGATATCGGTAAATTTATTAATTTGTTCAATTGCTGGTTCTAGTACACGGCTCTTGAAGTGATTCATTGCCTTATATTCATGCTCAGCTAAACCAAGTTTATGGCGAAAATCAGAGATCTCTATCACTGGCGTTTTTTCTACATCACGCCATGCGATCAGCATCTCATATAAACGAATTGCATATTTACTGGTGAGCTGACTAACCTGCTTCAGTTGATAGCTTGTAAAATTCTGTTCTAAACGAGTGATTAGTGGCACGACATCAATCGTAAAAGCAACTTCTAAAATTGCAGAGTCATCAATATAAGCAATCTTCTGAACCCAGCGTGACTTTACTGTTTTTTTATTTCCTGTTTCAGCATCCATAATTGAATAACTAAATTGACGTCCAAATAGGTTATGAACTGCATTCTTTAATGCTTCATAAGCTGCATGCTTATCAACACCAAAACGCTGCATATAGTCACTCGCATGAATACGAATGGTACTAGTTGCATCAATTGCTGTACCAGTTTCCCGTGCCTTTACAATGGATAATAAAATTAATCGCTGTTCTGAAACTTCTAAATTGTAACTTGCATTAATTAAGGCATTATCTTTTACGACTAGGTCGCCCATGACTCGCTCTTATTTAGATTTCTAATAAAGACACATTAAATCATAATGCGTTTAATAGCACAACATAAAACAATGTGTCTTAAAGGTGGGGTATTGTGTCTTTATCGGTGGGGTATTGTGTCTTTATCGGTGGGGTATTGTGTCTTTATCGGTGGGGTATTGTGTCTTTATGTCCTCTGAAATGCTTATATAGCAAGGCTTTCAGCTTTCCTAAAAACATTAAAAATAATTAAAAATAATTAAAAACCTCTTTTCTATTTTTAAATATCAAATTTTTGATGTTTTTTTGCACTAAATCAAATTCTATCTTTAACTTGAAAAGGCTTAGGTGGGATATTGTGTCTTTATCACCATAGAAATTCAACTTATTCATCTAAGCTAAGAATCTAGAAAAAAAATATACCATTTTACTTTATGCCTTTTATAGAACAGCTTTAAAAAGCTGAATTAGCTATCTTTCTTTACCAACGAGTTTTTGACTTAAAATTAAACAGTAAAATTTTAGGTGGGGAATTGTGTCTTTATACCCAAATAAATCCATTTTAAACCTATCAAAAGCCTATACATAAAAAATAAAATGATAGCTTTTGCATTTAAGCTATCAATTGACTATCATTTAAAGCATTAATCATGCGATTACGCTAATTTATTACTTTACTATCAATTTTAAGTCTAAATGATTGCTTATGACCGTTAGAATCTATGTAAGAGCATCAACAAAAGATCAGGATGCAGAAAGAGCCTTGGATGATCTGATCCAGTTTAGTCAAAACTATGCTGATCATTTTGTGAGTTACATCGAAAACTTCTCTGGGACAAAGCTCAATCGCCCTGAATTGAGCAAATTGCTGAATGATTCAGAGCAGGGGGATATTTTACTGGTTGAAAGCGTTGATCGTCTGTCACGGCTCTCTCAAGACGATTTTGATACGCTGAAGCAACAAATCAAGGCAAAGGGCTTAAAGTTGATTGTGGCGGATCTGCCAACTACACATGGCATGATTCAGGATGGTATGACCAACGAGATTTTACATGTAGTCAACGCCATGCTGATTGATCTATTGGCCACGATGGCACGCCTAGACAATGATAAGCGTCGGGAAAGGATTAAACAGGGACTATTGCGCTCAGGCTATAAACCTTCAGGTAAGAAAGCCAATACAGCCAAACATGAGCGAATCAAGCAATTGTTACAGGTAGAAACCATGACCCGTGAAGAAATTGCGAAAGCGGTTGGAGTAGGGGTGGCAACGGTGTATCGGGTAGCAAAGTTGGTATGAATAAGGCCATAAATCTTAAAGGGTAGCTAAGAACTACAGGTGGATGTGGCGTTGTTGAGTAAAGGGTAGAATATTGATTGTTCATAATTTTGATACTGAGGAGTGTTTTAATTCTTGAGTTTGATTTGTATTAAGTGCCGAAACTGTTCCAAGTTACTGGCAAAAATTAAGGGTTTTAATGAATTAGAAATTAAATGCCCACGTTGTAAAAACATCAATTCTTATATGAGCACCCAGAGTGCCTTACCTGATTGCCTAGAGCAACTTTCTGTATCGGGTAAGATCCATGACACAAACCAATGAACTGGTAAAATATAACCCAAAAGGGCATAGCTTTAGCGGCTGGGTTGGTGGGAAGTCTCAACTCGCACGAACCATCATTGAAATGATGCCAGAGCATAAAACCTATGTGGAAGTTTTTGGCGGTGCGGGCTGGGTATTATTTAAAAAGACAGCTTCTCAGGTTGAAGTGATTAATGATATCAATGATGACCTGATTAATTTATACCGCATTCTAAAATTCCATTTCGATGCGTTTTTGGCAGAGTTTGAATTACAGTTATTCTCACGGACAACATTCAATGACATGCGCCAGATGGAGCATGGACTCACAGATATTCAACGTGCAGCCAAATTCTACTATTTGCTTCGAGCAGCTTTCGCTTGCCAGTTAGATGGTACTTTTTCTTATTCCCGTGAAAGAAAAGGGATGCTCAAAATGGGAGAGGAATTGCGTCAGCATTTACAATCCATTCATGAACGTCTGCAATATGTCGTGATTGAGAATTGTAGTTATGCTTACATGCTTAAACGCATGGATCATCCCGATACGCTCTTTTATCTTGATCCGCCTTATTGGGACTGTGAAAAGATGTACGGGAAAGGGATTTGGTCGAAACAGGACTTTTATGACTTAAAGGCGCAACTCGATCAGATTCAAGGTAAATTTATTTTGAGTTTGAATGACACGCCAGAAGTTAGGGATCTATTTCACGGTTATAGCATGACCCATAAGAAAATTAATTGGTCACTGAATGCCAAGGCTGCACATCAGGAACATAATGGTAATGAGTTAATTATCTATAATTTTTGATGTAAGCATTTGCTGACAGGGATTCAAGAGATTTGCCAGTAGGCATGAATTTTACATTTGCTATGATGGACACATGAGGAACAGGAAGTTCCAGAACATCAAACAAAAATAATAAGTTCTCGCATCAGGACGTGAGGGATGACAGGAGTTGCCCCTAGGACGCAAATATGAAAAAAGCCCCAACAGGATGTTGGGGCTTTTTTCATTTCGTATAAGAGATTTATGTTAAATCCAAAGCATTATTTGGAATGATTGCCTTAAAAGTTGTGGGTGTATCTCCATCATTCGAGATGTGACCATAAAAGTTTTGTGTGCTTGTTTGACAGTATAGATCAAAGCTTGGACTCATCATCACATCTTGTTGACTGTGCTTTTTAAAAATTAGTGCCATCTGTGCTGTGTAGTAATTCACCCAATCCAGTGGGTGATTAAATTCCGCATAGTCTTTGAGGTTGTTATATAAGGATTGAATCTCTAACAGGATGGGTTCTATATTTAGATCGACCAACCAAATATTGATGTCCATCGCTTCAAATGGAATTAAGCTGTATGGTTCAGATGGATCAAAGCGTTCAACCTTATACAACTTTACCCCTTGTTCTGTATTACTCGAACATAAGAGCTTTGTTTGTTGAATTTGTGGGTAGTGTGTGCTGACCTCGAGTTCTCGTAATTGCCTCGAAATGTTGAGGCATTGTGGTAAATGGCTAACGTCTGAATGTCCAAATTTCTTAAATATTTCAACCGCTCGTGAAATCACATGATATTCGCCAGTCCCTGAAATAATGCCTTTTTTCCATTTATGGAGTTTTAAGATGGGATCGCTAGAAAGTTCGATGGATAGGTCTTCTTGTTGAATTGCTTTTTTTGTATCTGCTGCCACAATGATGCTATCATGCAGCTGAAT
>NZ_POVU01000022.1 GCF_003261585.1 Acinetobacter sp. MB5
AGCACAAGGTGCATCACGCGCAGCCGTTGATGCAGGCTTTGTACCAAACGACATGCAAGTGGGTCAAACAGGTAAGATTGTTGCACCTGACTTGTACATTGCTGTGGGTATTTCAGGTGCGATTCAGCACTTGGCAGGTATGAAAGATTCTAAAGTGATCGTTGCGATCAACAAAGATGAAGAAGCACCAATCAACGGAGTTGCTGACTACTGGTTAGTGGGTGACTTGAACGAAGTTGTGCCAGAATTAGTATCTAAGCTGTAATTTTTTCGAATGCAGTCTAAAAAACGCCCAAATGGGCGTTTTTTTATGCCCAAAAGTTGTATTTGTGTTAGTTGTTTTTCGATAGAAAAATATAAATTTAATAAGAAAAAAACACCAATTCAGATCAGAAAAAACATTCCAAATTAGAGGAAATTGATAAAAGAATCTGTAATAGAAAAATGCTGAAAAGTATGAGTAAAAAAGCAACGATTTTGTGTGAGAAATGCGATTCTATTTACTGGTAAAGCAACAAAGCGAGGGTGAATATGCTAAAATATTGCGTTATGTTTTTCAGTTTTAGTGATAAATTTTCTCACTAATTTTGTCTGAATTTTTTCAAAATTTCTGGCTGTTTATCGAGTTTAAATAGTCGAATAATAAGGAGTATGCATGAGCGTATCGGAAATCCGACCGATTGCCATTGAGGATGAACTCAAGCACTCGTATCTTGATTATGCGATGAGCGTGATTGTCTCTCGTGCATTGCCAGACGTAAGAGACGGTCTAAAACCTGTTCATCGTCGCGTGCTTTATGCAATGCATGAGTTAGGCAATGATTATAACAAAGCCTATAAAAAGTCTGCTCGTGTAGTTGGTGACGTCATCGGTAAGTATCACCCACATGGTGACTCTGCGGTGTATGAAACTATCGTACGTATGGCCCAGGATTTCAGCTTGCGTTACCAACTGGTCGATGGCCAAGGTAACTTTGGTTCAATCGATGGGGATAGCGCAGCTGCAATGCGTTATACCGAAGTACGTATGACCAAACTTGCTCATGAACTTCTGGCAGACCTTGAGAAAGATACGGTCGATTGGGAAGACAACTACGACGGCTCTGAGCGTATTCCTCAAGTTTTACCAACCCGTGTTCCAAATCTGTTGATTAATGGTGCGGCTGGTATTGCAGTCGGTATGGCGACCAACATGGCGCCACATAACCTGACCGAAGTGATTCATGCCTGCCTTGCTTATGCAGACAATCCAAATATTTCAATTGAAGGTTTGATGGATCATATTAGCGGTCCAGATTTCCCAACAGGCGGCATTATCTACGGTAAATCAGGCATTGTGGATGCTTACCGTACAGGTAAAGGTCGTTTGCATATTCGTGGTAAGTACCATTTTGAAGAAGATGAGAAAACGGGTCGTATTACCATCGTCTTTACTGAAATTCCATATCAGGTCAACAAAGCAAAAGTCATTGAACGTATTGCTGAGTTGGTCAAAGAAAAGAAACTTGAAGGTATTTCAGAATTACGTGACGAATCTGACAAAGATGGTATGCGTATTGCGATCGATTTGAAGCGTGGCGAAAATGCGGAAGTTGTGGTCAATAACCTGTTCTTGAATACACAGCTTGAAAACTCGTTCAGCATTAACATGGTTTGCCTAGACAATGGTCAACCAAAATTAATGAACCTGAAAGATATTATTGCAGCGTTTATTCGTCACCGTCAGGAAGTTGTGACTCGCCGTACCATGTTCGAATTGCGTAAAGCACGTGAACGCGGTCACATCTTGGAAGGTTTAACGGTTGCATTGGCAAATATTGATGCCATTATCGAGACCATTAAAACTTCAGCGAATCCAGCAGAAGCACGTGAGCGTTTGCAAGCAGGTGAGTGGGCTGCGGGTGGTGTGGTTGAACTACTTGAAAAAGCTGGCGCAATTTCAGTTCGTCCAGACGAAATTGAAGGTGAAGATCCAAATCGTCCATTTGGTTTAGACGGTCAAGTTTATCGTCTATCACCAACCCAAGTGAGTGCAATTCTAGAATTACGTTTGCACCGTTTGACAGGTTTGGAACAAGACAAACTGCATGCCGAGTACAGTGAAATCTTGGGGCAAATTGCAGAGCTTACAGCCATCCTCAATGACTTTAACTTGTTGATGAGCGTGATTAAAGAAGAACTGGCGCTGATCCTGCAACAATATGGTGATGCACGTCGTACTGATATTGTTGAATCACGCGTTGATTTCTGCCGTGAAGATTTGATTCCAGAAGAACAAGTGGTCTTAACCGTTTCTAAGACAGGTTATGCCAAGACTCAACCATTGTCTGACTATGCGGCTCAGCGCCGTGGTGGTCGTGGTAAGTCAGCAACTTCGATGAAAGAAGATGACTATATCCAACATCTGATTGTGGCATCGAACCATGCGACAGTACTGTGCTTTACGAACGTTGGTAAAGTCTATCGCTTGAAAGTATTTGAAGTTCCGCAAGCGTCACGTGGTGCAAAAGGTCGTCCAATGGTCAACCTATTACCACTCGATGCGAATGAAACGATTACCGCGATTCTTCCATTAACCGAGTTCCCAGAAAACCATTATGTGTTTATGGCGACAGCATCAGGCACAGTGAAACGTGTTGAACTGGAACAATTTAGTAATGTTCGTTCAAATGGTTTACGTGCAATTGAGTTGAATGATGAAGATACCTTGATCGGCGTGGCGATTACCGATGGTAATCAGCAAATCATGCTGTTCTCAAATGAAGGTAAAGCGATTCGTTTTGCAGAAAGTGATGTGCGTGCGATGGGACGTACAGCAAAAGGTGTACGTGGTATGCGTGTTGCCTTGGCTGCCAATGCACTCGATAGCGAAGATGCTGAAAATGAAAATGATGAAAATGATGATAGTGATGAATCTTCAGATTCAGGTGTTGTCAGCCGTATCGTGTCATTAGTCGTTGTGCCTGCAACAGGTGAAGTGTTGTGCGCATGTGCCAATGGTTATGGTAAGCGTACTCCAGTCGATGATTTCCCGACCAAAAAACGTGGTGGTAAGGGTGTTATCGCGATTAAAACTTCAGAGCGTAATGGTGAGTTGATCGGTGCAGTTGCGATTGATGAAACCAAAGAGCTGATGTTGATTTCTGATGGCGGTACTTTGGTGCGTACTCGTGCGTCTGAAGTTGCAACCACTGGACGAAATGCACAAGGTGTACGTTTGATTCGTTTAGATGAGGCGGAAACTTTGGTTGGTGTTGAAGCGATTGATGCTGTTGAAGATGATGAGTTTGTTGAAGCAGATGATACAAATGACATCATTGAATCTACTGAAACTACAGTTGAAACCGATGCTCCAGGTTCAGAAGAATAAGATGCATTCAAAATAAAAAAGGAAGCCTTGGCTTCCTTTTTTTATGGGTTGAATTTATTGATTAAATAGAAATACATCATAATTACGCTGATGTAGAACTTTGACGTGAGGATCTGTAGGTTTGAAATCGTGTGGGCGACTAATCACAATCAGAGGTTGCTTATTTTGTAGTGCTTGTTGTAGTGCAGCATCACTCCATAAATAGCGCTTTAACTGTGGCTCGAATAACAAACCATCTTTAATTTCTACTGAAGAATTGTCTCCACCAATGTTATCCCAGTTATTGACCAAGTAAATTGGCGACTTAAGATCGAGCAAGAATGGTAGATCGTAGAAATAGTAATGGTAGAACACGAGTTGGGTTTTACCATGTAAATATTGCTGGAATTGGATTTGACCATTATTGGTTTTAGTGTCAAACATACGCACAGCAAATGGAATGCTTGAACATAAAATCAATAAACTGACGGCAATACCTTGTAAAAATGAGATTTTTTGAGTTTTGAAAGCAGCAAATAAAATCCAAGGGCTGATGAGTAAAATTGCACCAATAATCGAAATAAAACCGATATGTTGTTGGTAAAAGGCATGATTGCTTTTAATAACATGTGGAGCAACCAAGATTGCAATCCCGATTAAAGAGATGAAAATGGGTGTTCCAAACAACTGTAGTTTATTTTTAGGTTGATGAAGTGCTTGCTGTACCCATGCCGTGATCAAGATGGTCAATGGTGCAATCGCAGGCAAAATATAACCTGCCAGTTTTGATGGTGGAATAGAGAAAAACACAGTGACAGACACCAACCACCAAAGCAGTAAAGCAAAAATTGGCGAAGGGACTACGCTACGAATATGTTGTTTGATTCCTGTTAAGCCTGTAACCATGAGCCAAGGCAAAGCACTGAATAGCAAGATGACAATATAATAAAACCAAGGTTGTTTGTTGTTGAATCCTGTTGAACTAAAACGGTCAAACTGCTGTTCAATAAAGAAATAGTGCAGGAAGTTTGGATAGTGCTGCTGAGCAAGGTACAGCCAAGGCCCCACCAAAATGATAAACAGTAAAATACCCAGTGGATTTAACAGAGAAGGAATTTTTCTCCATTCTTTACAGTAAAGTACCCAAGGTAAAATCACCATACCTGGAACCAGTACACCAATTAGCCCTTTACTTAAAAAGCCACCCGCACATGCGACGTAGCCCAGAAATAAAATAGATTTTTTACCTGACAACGTGTAATCGGCAAAGCAGAACACAGTCAATGTCATCCATGCTGCAACCAGTAAATCATGGTTAATGTATTGACTGCTGCCAAAAAATAACAAACTCGTTGCTAAAATAAATACACTGAGCTGAGCAACCTGCTCGTTGATATATTTGCGGACAAAGAAAAAAATACTGGTCAGCATCAGGGTGGCAGCAAGCACGGGTACTAAGCGTAATACCCACAAATGGACTCCAAAAATTTCCATGAGACCTGAACTGATCCAATGTAAAAGCGGAGGTTTGTGCATAAATGGGAAACCATTAATGCGAGGGGTGAGCCAATCACCTGTTTCAAACATTGCACGGCTAATATCGCCATAACGTCCTTCATCTGGAACAGACATTGGACGAATAATTGCAGTGATAAAAAGCCAAATTGGTAGCAGTATTAATAATAATTTGGATGATCTATTTAATGGTTGCATAGCATAGCCTCAATGCTGGAATGCAAAAAATCGGTTCAATACAAAAGTGAAAATCGCAGTCATAAAAATAGCGAAAACCACTAGGATTGAGAGTGAAATGTTTAAGTATTGATGTGAAATAAGTAATAAACTTTCGTTAAATACAAAACCTAAAGTTGCAACAAGGAAAAACTTGGGTAAAGTTTGTCGATGAGAAAGCGCTTGAGCCTGAAAAGTAAAATGCCGATGTCCAAAGTAGCTCACCCAAAAGGCCAGACAAAAAGCAATTAAGTTGGCATAAGCCAAAGCCACATGTCCTTGCTCAAATAGCAAAATGACAATGGTGTAATGGGTAAGTGCTGCAAGAACACCGATAATGCCAAAGCGTGCAAATGTAAGAACGTGAACAAGCATTATGGTGTCTTTATTTCTGTTATTGGAGCAGGAGTTTTTGTTTTGGAGTACTCAGCTGCAACAATATATTTTGGACGATTTTTTACTTCGGTATAAATTCGTCCAATATATTCTCCAAGAATACCAATAAACAGGAGTTGAATACCGCCCAGTAAGGTCATGCCAGCAGCAAGTGTTGCCCAACCAGGAACACTACTACCTTCAATGAGTGTTTCGCCAATAATCCAGCAACCGTATGCCATTGCAATCAATGCGAGCAATGCACCCAAGTAAATACACATGCGAAGTGGTAAATCTGAAAATCCAGTCAATCCTGACAATGCAAGATTAAATAAGGACTTGAAGTTAAAGCTTGAAGTACCATGTTGGCGCTCTTGCTCTGAAAACTGCAATCCAATGCTTTTAAAACCTACCCAAGCATACAAGCCTTTCATATAGCGGTTTTTTTCAGGCAAATTTTGGATTGCATGAACAACTTTGGTATCAATTAGACGAAAATCCCCGGCATTTTCAGGGATTTCAACCGAAGCACTAAAACTCAACAATTTATAATAAGTATGTGTGAAAATACGCTTTAGCCAAGACTCAGTGGTACGGTTGCGGATGCCATAAACCATGTCATAACCATTGCGCCATAAATTCAACATGGTTGGAATTTCATCAATCGGATGTTGGAAATCGGCATCAATCAGTAATGCAATATCACCTGTGACGTGATCTAAACCTGCACTGAGCGCAGCTTCTTTTCCAAAGTTACGCGAAAGCTCTAATACACGTAGTGGGTACTGCTCAACCATGCTGTATAAAACGTCTAGAGTATTATCCTTACTTCCATCATCAATCACGATGATTTCATAGCCAGCAAGATGTTGCTGATCTAGTTTAGCTGCCAAAGCAGGAATGAATTTAGGCAAGTTTTCAGCTTCATTGTAAGCAGGAATGACACAGGACAAAATAGGATTTGTTCTCATGCGCTTACTCCTATACGTGTGAGAGTTATCTGGTTGGCTTGACAGTCATGTATGAACTGTTCTGATGCTAGATATTGGTATTCTTGTAGCCGAGCCGTTTTAATCGGATCATTATCCTTGATCACATACTGTGCAGGATGACACATAATCAGTAGATTGTCTTGTGCTTGATGCAGCCATTTTTGGTTCAAAGCAGCATAATCAATTTGCTGAAAATCATAAATCCCTGCAAAAACTTCATTTTGTTTAAAATTATTTTTTAAACATAACTGTTTGAGTGATTTTGAACCTAATTGCATGAGCATATGTGTCTTAAACTGATAAGGCGATACGACAAGAGTGTGACTTAGATTTCTGATCCAGCCTTTAAAATTCTGTTCTTTTAAAAACTGAATCAGTACTTCACGAATGACAGGAAACTGATGTACATGTTGGTGTCCATCGACAAAGTCAGGCACTTTTCCTAATGCATTCGTGAAAGTTTGCCATTGTTCGGCAAGGCTATCATAAATTTTTTCGGATGAAAGCTGACGTGACCAAGCTTTAACCATGAGCGTATTGAGTGGAAATGCATAAGTATCGGCACTAAATACATGGGTAAAGTTGAGATGTAACCCTAGGTCAGCTTGAGCAGCATATGGTTTTAGCTGCTGAGCCGCATGAGACCAGTCAGGAGATTGAGTCATACAAGATGTTGCATGTAGTCGCTGCTGAGCAATAAGGTCAATAATTGCCGAAGAGATACTTGGATGTAATGCAAAGTCATCGGCACAATAACAGACACGTATCATTTCAGACGCTCACTTGCATGATGTAAATTATATTTAGCATCTACAAAAATACAAAAAATAGATAGACTCAATATGCTGAGTATGCCTTAAGTGCAACTTAAGTGTTTAGGCGGGAAAGTGTATCATAATGTTATATAACAAAATTATGACAAAGGTATTACGTGAGAAATATTTGAAAGGTCGTCCATCCTAAAGCACACATGCCTTAGAATGGAAATAGGCAGGTTATATTTTTAAATTATTGACCTTGAACAATTTTTTTTAAGATATCGACCAGTACATTGAATTCATTGTGTAAAGGTGTGCTCTTGCGCGTAACCAATGCAATTGTGCGTACAGGTGCATTTTCAATATGTTTTACTTGAAGGTCGCTATGACACTGTAACATTTGGCGCTGTAATGCTGTTTCAGGCAGTAGCGTATAGCCTAAGTTAGATGACACCATTTCAACCAAGGTAGGAAGAGAACTTGCTTTTAGGCGGTGATCATTCTTACGTTCCCCAACTGGGCAGGCGCTTAATACATGATCACGTAAGCAATGACCTTCTTCAAGCAACATTAAACGAGACAAATCAAGATCATCGAGGTTAGTTGCACGTAGACATTGCTGATCGGCTTTGTGATGTACTAAAACAAGGTTTTCTTTGGCAATTTCCACCACTTTGAGTCCACGAGTATCAAAAGGAAGTGCCAGAACAATCATGTCTAGATTGCCATGTTCGAGTTTTTCAACAATCTTTTCACTTTGCGCTTCATGTAGATGAAGTTGAATTTTAGGTAAATAATGATGCACTTCATTGAGCAGGGGCGTCAAAATAAAAGGTGCAATCGTCGGAATAATCCCTAAATGCAGATCACCAGTCAGTGGTTCACTCATCTCGCGACTTAAACGCATAAGGTCTTGAGCATCGGCGAGCAGGACACGGGCTCGCGCAACAACTTGTTCTCCTAAAGGTGTTAAACGTACATTTTGGCGATCGCGTTCAACCAAAACACCACCAAGTAAGCGTTCTAGTTCCATGATACCGCCAGACAGGGTCGACTGAGTCACAAAAGAGCGACGTGCTGCCTCGGTAAAATGCAATGTTTCAGACAGAGTTACTAAATAAGAAAGCTGTCTTAAAGAGGGTAATGCAGCCATAGTGTCCTGATACTTTTAAGATTTAAAGTGATGTGCAAATAAACCACTCAATTGAGGGATAAAATGTGGTGGAATATCATGCCCCATTCCTGCAATTAATTCAAATTTTGCTGACTTAATTGCTTTTGCAACAACCCGTCCATGCTTTGGAGGAAGCAAGCGGTCGCTAGAACCGTGTACGACAAGGGTGGGTTGCTGAATTTTTTGATCCCAACTCAAGAGTGAGCCTGTACATAAAATTGCGACTAACTGATGTAGTACACCATTGGGATAGTAGTTTCGATGATAAGCTTTACGGGCAAACAATCGAATTTCTTCTACATTAATATAATTGGGTGAACCAATAAGTTGATGGAGCTGAACACTTTGTCGAATAATCTCATCCTCTTGTAGAGGGCGTTTGCTGATCATCATTTTTAATTGCTTGACGCCAGGTGCTGGAAGCAGAGGTTGATTATTACTGGTAAATAATAGTCCGAGTTTAGTTACTTTTTCTGGATATTTAGCAGCAACAATCTGAGCAATCATTCCGCCCATAGAAGCACCGAGAAGACAGCACTGTTTAATCTCTAATTTTTCGAGTAATAATGCAACATCATCAGCCATATCTTCTAAGGTATAGGGTGCGCCATGATTTTTTAGCCCCACACTAAAGCGCGCCATCATGCTGAGCAGATGATGGGTATTTTGTGGATCTGAAGAAACTTTACTCGATAGTCCAATATCACGATTGTCAAAACGAATAACACAGAAACCCTGATCAATAAGTGATTTACAAAAAAAATCTGGCCAAAGAATCAATTGTCCACCTAAACCCATAATCAGCAGAATACATGGATGCTCAGGGTTCCCCCCCATTTCCACCTGTAATTGTATACCATTGCCGAGATCAACTTTGGTTTCACGCATATATTTGCTATATGGTGATGGGCTAAACACAATGTCGTTGTTCATGGTGAGCATCCATAAAATGTGATTAGGCTTGTGGTGGAATGAGGTCTGGAACAAGTTTGGTTAAGGTTAGGCGCTGTTTTGCTGCAGTTGCACCAAGAAGTACAAAACCTCGAATTGTTCCTTCACTATCAACGGCTTTAGACAACATACCATCTTCAAAATGTTCAGTTTCCCAGTTTACTTCTACATTTTGCGGTACAGGAAGTACAGTGAGTGGCGCTGCTGGTGTTTTAACAGCAACAGGCATCGCTGGGTAGTGAACATGCGTATGTTGACCTGCTAAGGTTTTTGCCATGGCGCGTGCTTGTTGCATAATTGGCATGACATATGGCAATAAAAGCCCATTAACTTCAGCACAGTCTCCAACAGCATAAATATCAGGCAGATTGGTTTCCATTAGACTATTGGTGAGAATGCCGCGGCTAGTCTCAATTCCAGCGTGTTTAGCCAGATCAATGTTCGGTTGTAAACCAACTGCACAAAGCACTAAATCTGCGACAAGGCTATGGCCATTTTCCAGTGTTACAACATAATGCTGTTCGACTTTACTAATCTTTTCAACGGTTGTACCCAGTACAAATTTAATTCCACTATCATGTAATTTCTTTTGGAATTCTTCTGCAACGTATTGTGGTAACAAACGTCCGAGAGGTTGAGGGGCTAAATCAATCACGGTTGCTTGATAGCCTGTATGTTGTAAGTCATTGGCAAATTCACAGCCAATTAAACCTGCACCTAAAATTGCGATGCGTTTATCTTGTTTCTGATCAAGCTGTTCGCGGAATAATTTGTAATCTGTTAGCGAGTTAACGAAGTGAAGATCATCTGCACCGTCGCCTGCAATCGCTAGACGAATTGGGTTAGCGCCTACAGCTAAAATGAGTTTGCTATAGTTAAGTTCAAATGTTTGCTGATTTTGTACGTAACTGATCTTATGTTGTTCAGGATCAATATGATTGACCCATGCATGCGTTTCGATACGCATGTTGAGTTGCTCAGCCATTTTGGTTGCATCTGCAAGTGCGATTTGCGCAGGCTGTTTATTACCAGTCAAAGCATTTGATAATGTCGGCTTGGCATAGCTTGCTGCATCATCAGCACAGATCATAATCAGTTCTTGTTCTTTATTGAGTTTTCGGTATTCACGGGCAAGGGTGTAACCTGCCATACCTGAACCGACAATGACGATAGGCTGCATAATATTCTCCAAAATTTCTTTATTCAGTAAAAGACCATGCTGAACATGGCCTTGAGCTTTTTATACTTCAATCATTTCAAAATCTGCTTTTGATACTCCGCAGTCTGGGCATGTCCAGTCTTCAGGGACATCTTCCCATTTTGTGCCAGGTGCAATACCGTCGTCTGGCCAACCTGCTGCCTCGTCGTAAATCCATCCACAAACGATGCATTGATATTTTTTCATGAGTATCTCCAAGATGCTGATGGGTAATAATAAAATGCCTGTCAGCAATATTATGTTATTGGGTTGAATCTAATAACAGTAGTTTACAGGTTATTCTTAAAATTTTTTTACTTTGTTGCTGTCTAAAGTAAAGAATATCTATGAGGATTTGATGTTAAAAAATAGAAAAAGTAAGAAAATGAAGACTATGTTTTTAATGACATAGACTAAGGTTGTAATGAAATAAAAAAAAGAATCTTTATAATATTTTCGGCTTGTATTTTTAATAAAAATTTAATCAAATATAAATCAATTACTTATGTTTAAATTGTTATTGATTTTGAGTTTAAAAATAGAAAATTATAGTTTTTTTAGATTTATTTGGTTAAAATTAGCGCAAATAGATTGCTTAAAATTCTCCTGCCATGAACTTCGCTCAAACTTTTTGGTCTAATATCCGCACTGTTCCAAACTTCCCTAAAGCTGGGATCTGTTTTTATGATTTGACACCATTGTTGGTGAATCAAATCGCAGCATTGTCAGATGCTTTAGTTGCTAGTATTCCTGCCGATAAAATTGAAGCGGTTGATAGTTTTGTGGCGGTTGAAGCACGTGGTTTTGTTCTGGCAAGCTTCTTGGCACAGCGTTTGAACAAAGGTTTAATCTTGGTTCGTAAAGCGGGTAAATTGCCACCTCCAGTTGTAGGTGTGGGTTATAGCTTAGAATACGGTCTAGATAAACTTGAAATGTCGGCAGATGTAGCACCAAATCAAAATGTCATTTTAGTGGATGATATTTTAGCGACTGGTGGTACTTTAAAAGCAGTTCAAACTTTGGCGAAAAAATGCCAACTGAATGTTTTGGGTGCGACCATTCTTTTAGATTTAGATACATTGCATAAAGAAATTGGTTTTGATGTTTGGTCTGTGGTTCGTGAAAGTGAGAAACCGCAGCAGCAAGAAGAAGCTGTTGCTTAAGCTAAAAAATTGAAAAAATGCCGATTTTAGATCGGCATTTTTTATTTGTGAGATGGGTTGAAGTTTTTTTCGAACTGCTGCACCAGTGTATTGATGTTCTCAGGGCATTCTAGACGATGGTAACCACCTGCATATGTGTGTACCAACATGAAGCGCTCCAAAATGTGTTGAGTTTGATACATATCTAGCATTTCATCACCCAGTTCTAAATAGGCAAGTTGAGGAATATCGTGATCTAGATATTTTTCTTCGATTGCTGGGTAGTCATCTCGAAATTGTGGGGACAGATTCGGATTGGCTACGATTGCAGGTAAGCGAAACTGGTAAGACATTCTTAGTGTCCAGTAGCCACCCACGCCGTGTCCAACCAGTAAGTCGGGTTTAATTTTTTCGATAATATTTTGATAAAGTGTTTCAACGGTTTTAAAACTTAAGTTGCGATAGTCCACGTCAATACAAAACTTTTGTTTTGATTGAATTGTATGGAATTTATTAGATTCCTTCGATGAATCTAATCCATGTAAAAATAGAATTTTAGAGTTATTCATCTTCATTGAGTGGGTTTCATCACAAGGTAATGCAGACAAGTCAGTTAGAAACATGCATTTGATCTTAAAATGTTCGCGGTTTCGGTTATATTTTACGTGGCTTCTGGCTTTATGTGATCTAGCAAATGGTCTAAAAAGATTTTGTTTTAGACTAAAGTTGCATAACTTGGATGATTTTTTAAGCTGTTTTTTGAGAATTCTTTCGAAAGAAGCATGAATTCTGCTATGCTATGTGACTTCATTTTTTAACTACTTTTTCGAGGCAGAGATGACGCAACAAAACGCTCAATCGACTTCTGAACCCATTATTTCCGAAAACGATTTAATTGCACAGCGTCATGCCAAGTTAAAGCAAATTCAGGAAAGTGCCAAAGAGGCGGGTACAAGCCCTTGGCCAAATACGTTCAAACGAGAACACTACGCAGGTGATTTGCAAGAGCAGTTTAAAGATTTAGACAAAGCTGCAATCGAAGCAGGTGAACACGTTTATGTAAAAGTTGCTGGTCGTGTGATGTTGAACCGTGGTTCTTTCATCGTATTACAAGACATGACAGGTCGTATTCAGCTTTATGTAGATCGTAAAGGTTTACCAGCTGAAACATTGGCAAGCATTAAAGCTTTGGATTTGGGTGATATTGTTGCGGCAAGTGGTTACATAGGTCGTTCTGGTAAAGGTGATTTGTATGTCCATCTTGAAGCTTTTGAATTATTGACTAAGTCTTTACGTCCACTTCCAGATAAATTCCACGGTCTAAGTGATACAGAAGCAAAATACCGTAAGCGTTATCTTGATTTGATCGTGAACGAAGAAACACGTAAAACTTTTGAAATCCGTGCGCAAGTGGTTGCGGGTATCCGTAACTACTTGGCAGCTCAACGTTTTATGGAAGTTGAAACGCCAATGATGCACGTGATTCCAGGTGGTGCTTCTGCGCGTCCATTTGTGACACATCACAATGCTTTGGATATGGACTTGTATCTTCGTATCGCACCTGAGCTTTATTTGAAACGTCTTGTTGTGGGTGGTTTTGAACGTGTGTTCGAGATTAACCGTAACTTCCGTAATGAAGGGGTGTCGACTCGCCATAATCCAGAATTCACGATGATTGAATTCTACCAAGCCTATGCTGACTATAAAGATTTGATGCAGTTGACTGAAAATATGCTAGAAAAACTAGCGATTGATATTTTAGGTTCAACGGATGTGCCATATGGTGAAGAAGTTTATAGCTTCAAAGGCCCATTCAAGAAAATCTCAATGTTCGATGCGATTCTTGAACATAACCCAAGCTTTACGCCAGACAATGTCAATGATCGTGAATTCTTGGCAAACTTTGTTCGTGAAGAACTCAAAGAACAAGTGAAACCTGGTTTTGGTTTGGGTAAATTACAAACCATCGTCTTTGAAGAAACGGTTGAAACTCAATTGCGTCAACCAACATTTATTACTGAATATCCAGCAGAAACTTCTCCGTTGGCACGCCGTAATGACCACAACCCACACATTACTGACCGTTTTGAATTCTTCATTGGTGGTCGTGAGTTGGCAAATGGTTTCAGTGAGTTAAATGACCCGATTGACCAAGCGGAACGTTTCCAAGCACAGGTTGCAGAAAAAGATGCGGGTGATGATGAAGCAATGCATTATGATGCAGACTTTATTGAAGCCTTGGAATACGGGTTGCCACCAACAGCGGGTGAGGGGATTGGTATTGACCGTTTAGTGATGTTATTTGCAAATGCATCAAGTATCCGCGATGTATTGTTATTCCCACACATGCGCCGTAAAGATGCTTAAGTGATAATTTTAAAATACCCCTGAATTCAGGGGTATTTTTTTGTCATATGCTAGGGTTATGCTGCAAAAAGTGGAAACATACCCAAAACTAGCGCACTGCCCATGAGAACGAAACTGGTTAAGACGGCCCATTTTAAGGTAAAGCGTTGGTGATCGGCAAACTCAATGCCTGCTAAACCACATAATAAATAAGTGGATGGAACGAGCGGTGATAGTAAATGTACAGGTTGGCCAATAATTGATGCACGAGCCATTTCAACAGAAGATATGCCATAATGATTAGCAGCTTCTGCTAAGATGGGTAACATTCCATAATAAAATGCATCATTTGACATAAAGAAAGTCAATGGCATGCTCATGATTGCAGTAATTGGCGCGGAAAATGGCCCTAAACTATGTGGAATAATCGCAACAAATTCTTTAGACATTGCATCTACCATCCCTGTGCCCGATAAAATGCCTGTAAAAATACCTGCAGCAAAAATCAAACCCACTACAGCAAGTGCACTATCAGCATGTAAAGCAATGCGCTTTTTTTGTAAGTGTAATTCTGGATAGTTCACAAGCATGGCGATGCAGAATGCCATCATAAATAGTACTGGCATAGGCAAAAAGCCCTTAATTAGGCTTGCCATCAGAATAATGGTTAATATGGCATTAAACCAGCGTAGATGAGGGCGTTGGGCTTCTGGATCTTTTGATACAGAAATATTGTCGCCATGACTAATATCTAATTCAATTACACCTAAGCGACGACGCTCATAGCTACCGTATAAATAGGCAAGGAAAAATAACCATCCAATTGTGATAATCATTGGAACAATCATTGGAACAAAAATTTCACTTGGATCTACTTGTAGTGCACTGGCTGCACGTGCAGTAGGGCCACCCCAAGGCGTAAGATTCATGACACCGCTGCTGAGTAACATGAGACAGGTCATAATTAATGGGTTCATGCCTAGTCGTTTGAATAATGGTAGCATGGCAGCAACACAAATCATGTACGTGGTTGATCCGTCACCATCGAGTGATACTGTTAAGGTAAGAAATACTGTTCCAAGTGTAATTTTGAGTGGATCTCCTTTTACTTTGCGTAAAATCCACTTTACAGATGGGTCGAATA
The DNA here is from genome assembly GCF_003261585.1 of Acinetobacter sp. MB5. Classification (GTDB taxonomy): domain Bacteria; phylum Pseudomonadota; class Gammaproteobacteria; order Pseudomonadales; family Moraxellaceae; genus Acinetobacter. The sequence goes on from NZ_POVU01000022.1 coordinate 15,161, forward strand.
AACCTGCATCAATCATGAGTGCAAAATACATGATAGCAAATAGCAGCATGACACCTGTTGGTGCAAGTTTTTTAATTCCATCGAGCGTCATCTCGCCTAGGCTGTCTAGGTGAATATGGCTTAAACCTTCGATATGCTGACCAAGAATTGAAGCAATTGTTGCAAAAAGAAGCGGAATTAAGATCAATGCAATCAGTGCACTGAGCCGTTTGGACATAATAAAATACATAAAGCATGCAATCATGCTTATTCCTAGAAATGTGAGCATACGTCAATCCTTGGCTTGTTTTTTAGTTGTTCTTGATGTTTAAATTTTATCTTTAAGATAAATTTAAAAATTATGAATTGTGAAAATATCTTATATATTGATTAAATACAATTGTTTAAATTTAATAAATTAGAAAAATAAATTTTAAGTACGTCACATTTTTTTTAGAAAAAATTAACTAATTGATGAAGATAAATGGTTTTGTGATGACGTGGGTTTTTTTGGATCGATTATAGATAAAGAAATACATGATGCTTGTTGCTTCAATGCGACGTATAATTTACGGCTTATTTTTGGGAAAGATAAAATGAGTCTTGAGCAACAACTGATTGCCTTAAAACAGGTTGATCTGACAAAAACAGCAAATCAAAGCCTGCAGCGTAGTAACAAAGCACAGCGCCAAGAAAGCTATAAACAAGCTTTGCTTGATTTAAATCAGGCATTTGAAGAGCATCTGGTGCAGGCAGTCATGTTGGCATTTGGTTTAAATGCAGGACAAGCAAAAAAAGTACGCTATAAAAAAGATCGTATCCGAGTTTTTAAACAGCATGATATTGATTATGCAGCGATTGATGGTGCGGAAACAGCACAAGTTCTGTCTTGGATTGCACAAAGTATTGTGTATGAAGATGCAATTGTCACGCATGATTTAGACAATACTTTCCCATTTTGGAAAGAAGGTTTTCCAATGGTGCAGTTTGATAATACCTATAAAATTTTAGTTGAAGATATTCAGTTGCACTATGGCATGGTGTTGGATCAGTTGATTGCTTTGCATCATTAAGAAAAATCGCCTCAAATGAGGCGATTTTTTTAAGATTCTTCTGACTGGATAATCTGGTCAGATTTTTCCAAAATGCGTGTAACGAGGAGTTGGTCGATTTTGAAATGATCGACATCGACCACTTCAAATTTAAAACCCTCATATTCTACACTGTCTGCTGGGCGTGGAATTTTACGAAGTTGGTACATCATAAACCCAGCAAGAGTTTCGTAATGTTCTTCATCAGGCATGCTATCTATGCCAAGCGCATGTTTCATATCTTCAATGGGTGTACTGCCATCAATTAACCATGAATTGTTGTCGCGTTTAATGATTTGCTGCTCTTCTTCAATCGGAGTCACCCAGTCGCCCATCACGGTAATCATGATATCCGAGAGGGTAATGACACCAACAACAAGCGCATATTCATTAATTACGGCTGCAAATTTTTCTTTGCTTGCACGAAAACGATCAAGCAACTCAGATAATGTGAGCGTATCGGGAATGGTGAGTACGGTACGAATTGTCGATTCATTGAGCTGATTAATGGATTGATTATTGAGAATGCGGACCAAAATATCTTTGGCATCGACATAACCAATCACTTGGTCAATTGTTTCATTACACACAAGGAATTTGGAAAATGGATACTCGGCCAGTTTCTGGCGAATACTATGTTCCGATTCGTTCAGTGTGAAGAACACGACATTTTCACGAGTAGTCATACTTGAAGGAACATTACGTTCTTCAAGTTCAAATACGTTTTCAATAAAGTGATGTTCTTGTTTTTGCAAAACGCCCGCCTGAGCACCTGCATCCATCACGGCTGAAATATCATCAAAGGTGATATTGTCTTCACGTGTTGTATTGACTTTGAACAGGCGAAATAACAGATTTGCAATGGCATTGATAATCCAAGCTAAAGGCTTGCAAACTTTGATGAAGATTTGAATAGGTTCAATTACTGAGATTGAAATTTTTTCAGGTGCAATCATCGCCAAGCGTTTTGGCATGAGATCGGCAAATAAAATAAATAAAGAGGTTACAAGAGTGAAGGACAGTGCAAAGCTAATGGTTTCTGCCCATTGTCCAGTGTAGAAGCGTGCAACTAAATTAAAGAAATACGGTCGAAAAGCACCTTCACCTAAAATACCTCCTAAGATGGCAATCGCATTTAAACCAATTTGCGATGCAGCAAAGAAATCAGCGGAGTTTTCTTGTAGATCTAACACTTTTTGGGCACGTTCTTCACCAGACTCAGCCAATATTTTTAATTTGACTTTACGTGCACCAGCAAGAGCGATTTCAGTAAGAGCGAGAAAACCTGCGCCAGTAATTAAGACGATGATGATGATGATGTTCTGGAACAGACTCACGGTACACCTGTCATTATAGATTATTCATTATCAAATATTTTTTATCACAAAAATAAAAGAGGTGATACTAAATCATATCACCTGTCATAATAAATCGTTGAATATTTTGTAGTCGAGAATTAATACTGAGAGAATTGTGAGTTATTCATAAGAAATTCACGATTTTCTTCTTCAATCATTTGTCGAGCTACATAAAGAATAAGTTGGCGTAACCAACGATGTGCAGGATGATGATGAAGTAAAGGACACCAAGCCATTTTTAATTCAATTTCAGGAATATAAAATGGAGGGTCTTTAATGATTAGTTCCTGACTTTTTGCTTGTAAGCGTGCGATACGACTTGGTAATGTTGCGATAAGGTCAACATTTCTAGCGAGCAAAGCAGGCATTTGATAGTGACGCGTAAAGACAGAAATCTTACGTTTTTGACCGATACGCTCTAAAGCTTGATCAATCCAGCCTAAACCAGCCTGTTTGTCTGGATTTACACCAAAGCCAATTCCCATACCAGTTTTTGAAACCCAAATGTGATGGGCATCAAGATAGTTCTTTAGATTGAGGTTGTTGGCATTTGGGTGTTTCGGGTTGACTAAGCAAGAAAAGCTATCACGCCAAACGAGAACTTGGTGGAAGCTTTGAGGGATTTCATTGAAGCGGTTAATCGCTAAATCAACTTTACCTTGTTCCATATCTCGGTAAGACACGTCACTAGGAGTGAGGAAGTCAAGAACGACATTTGGTGCTTCAGAACGCAATGCTTTGACTAAACGAGGGACTAAGGTAGCCTCAGCATAGTCAGATGTCATGATGCGGAAGACACGATTGCTGGTATATGGGCGAAATTCGGTACGTGGCTCTAAGATCATTGAAAGATCAGAAAGAACATCTCGAATACGGGGTTGTAGCTCTAGAGCGCGCTCTGTAGGGGTCATGCCTTCAGATGAGCGAATGAGCAACGGATCATTAAATAAAGTTCTTAATCTACGTAGAATATTACTCATAGCAGGCTGGGTAACCCCCAATTGCTCCGCAGCACGAGTTACATTCTTCTCGCGTAATAATACGTCAAGATAGATTAATAGATTAAGGTCAACCCGCTCCAAATTCATAGAAAAAAATACCGAATATAACAGCATGAAATTAGTTGCAAATTATGCCATAAGCGGAAGCCTTTGTGTGAAATTATCCGAAAAAACGCTGAATCTTTGGTGTTTTTAGAAAATTTTCTTTTGTCTTTTTTTGAATCAAATTTATCGATTGTGCAAGAAGATATTTTTGTTGAAAAAAACAGCAACAAAAAGCTTTAATACGAAGGTTGAATGTCTGTGTTAAACCTACCATACTTTAGTCGAATGAATAAAAATGATCTAATTTTAATCATTTTTAAAAAATTGATTAAATTAAAAATCATTTAATTTCATTGATTTGAAACCTATCATCATTATTATAATACGACTTTGATCTATGTATTTTTTAAATAAATAATGGGGATTAGTCGTGAATATTGGATTTAATTTTTTTTACGTTCTAATCTGTGTTCATCAAGCGGAAATGATCAAAAACCAAACAATCCAGTAAAAGGGAATTTGATCACGATGCGTTATGAGAATCCTAAAATTACAAGGAACCAGTCATGACTACATACCAAACAGCGATTGATGCAATCCGTGAATTGAAAGCAAAATTCGGTAACACTTGGGCAGATATTAGCCCAGAAGATGCAGCACGCATGCAACTGCAAAACCGTTTCAAAACCGGTTTGGATATTGCAAAATATACAGCTGCGATTATGCGTCGTGATATGGCTGAATATGATGCTGACAGCAGCAAATACACTCAATCATTAGGTTGCTGGCATGGTTTCATTGCACAACAAAAAATGATTGCGAACAAAAAATACTTCGGTACAACAAGCAAACGCTATATCTACCTTTCTGGTTGGATGGTTGCAGCGCTTCGTTCTGAGTTTGGTCCGCTTCCTGACCAATCTATGCACGAAAAAACTTCTGTACCTGCATTGATCGAAGAAATCTACACATTCTTACGTCAAGCAGATGCGAAAGAATTAAACGATTTGTTCCGCGCACTTAAGAAAGCGCAAGATGCTGGTGATACTGCTAAAGCTGCTGAAATCACTGCTCAAATCGACAACTTTGAAACTCATGTTGTGCCAATTATTGCGGATATCGACGCTGGTTTCGGTAATGAAGAAGCAACTTACTTACTTGCTAAGAAAATGATCGAAGCTGGTGCTTGTGCGCTTCAAATTGAAAACCAAGTATCTGATGCAAAACAATGTGGTCACCAAGCTGGTAAAGTAACTGTTCCACATGAAGACTTTATCGCTAAAATCCATGCGTTACGTTACGCATTCTTAGAAATGGGTCTTGATGAGGGCGTAATTGTTGCACGTACTGACTCTGAAGGTGCTGACTTAACTCAAAAAATCCCAGTAGTGAAAGAGCCAGGCGACATCGCTTCTCAATACATTAGCTACTTAGATACAGTTGAAATTGACATTGCTGATGCTCAAGAAGATGAAATCTTGATCAAGCGTAATGGTAAATTGCACCGTCCTAAACGTTTGGCTTCTGGTTTGTACCAATTCCGTGAAGATACGCAAATTGACCGTGTTGTACTTGACTGTGTAACTAGCTTGCAAAATGGCGCTGACCTTCTTTGGATCGAAACTGCGACTCCAAACGTTGAAGAAATCGCTCACATGGTCAACCGTGTGAAAGAAGTTGTGCCAAACGCGAAACTTGTTTACAACAACTCTCCATCTTTCAACTGGACGTTAAACTTCCGTCAACAAGCTTACGACCGTTGGGTTGCTGAAGGTAAAGATGTTTCTGCTTACGACCGCGCTAAATTAATGAGCGCTGAGTACGATGCAACTGAATTGGCTGCTGATGCTGATGAAAAAGTTCGTACATTCCAAGCAGATGCTTCTCGTGAAGCGGGTGTGTTCCATCACTTGATCACACTTCCGACTTACCATACAGCTGCGCTTTCTACTCACGAGCTTGCTCAAGGTTACTTCGGTTCTGAAGGTATGTTGGCTTATGTTGCTGGCGTACAACGTAAAGAAATCCGTGGCGGTATCGCTTGTGTGAAACACCAAGCAATGGCAGGTTCAGATATCGGTGATGATCACAAAGAAATCTTCTCTGGTGACAACGCTCTTAAAGCACACGATGATGCTAAAAATACAATGAACCAGTTCGCAGCTCACTAAGTTGTAGAATTGAAAAAAACCCTGCAAATGCAGGGTTTTTTATTTTAAGAGAAATTTGATATTTAAAATCTTCTATTAGTGTAATTTAATCTCTTGTTTTGATAATCGTTGATGTTAATAAACTAGGTTGAAAAATATAATAAAACTTATAATACTCCACCGATAGACTGGCAGGCATCTTTATAAAGTTGATATTGCTGATCCACAACTTCATCTAATGGAACATTAAATAATTTATCACCGTCTTTATAATGCTGAATATAATCGGCTGATTTTTGTTTAGTTACAGCTAAAATTTGTTCATGAAAACTATTAATAGGGCTAATACCATCTTCATAATTATGACAATTGAAATGAGTTAAAATAAGCTCAGAACGTTTGACTTCATTAGAAGTGGTGAATAAACATGCAGATAGACAGCAGGCGAGTAAAGGAATGAATAAGAGTTTCATGATTGCAAGGTAATTTTATGGCTGCAATATTTTAAGCACAATTTTATAATCGGTTTAGGTGACATATTTGTTAAATGGATATTTTTTTGTCTAAAGAAAGTAACAAAAAGTTATTTAGAAAATTCATATTGTTAAATAATGATCTAATTATAAAGTAAAGTGAGAACGGGTTCTTGTTTTTAAGAAATTTTATATTTTTAGACTTGTATCTTGATGCTTTTTTTAATTGATGAGCACAAAAGACAAAATGATTCTTTTGTGCTCATGAAAAATTATGCTTAATTAAAACGCGATAAATCTTCTTCAGGACGAGCTGTTAAAATTTCAGCACCTGTTGGTGTTACTAAAATGGTGTGTTCATATTGAGCAGATAACTTATGGTCTTTGGTTACCACAGTCCATTTGTCACCTAAAGTCTTGGTTTGCCAAACACCAGCATTTACCATTGGCTCAATGGTAAAGGTCATGCCTGCTTCTAAACGCATTCCTGTGTTTGGAGTGCCATAGTGTAGAACTTGAGGTTCATCATGGAAAACTGTACCAATGCCATGACCACAATATTCACGAACAACGCTAAGACGTTCTGATTCAACATATTTTTGAATGACGGCGCCAATATCACCAATGTAAGCACCAGGTTTTACAGCAGAAATCCCGCGATACATTGCTTCTTGTGCAACATTACATAAGCGGTTCGCTAAAATAGAGGTTTCACCACCCACGATGTACATCATGTTGGTATCACCATGATACCCATCTTTAATCACGGTTACGTCGATATTCAGAATATCGCCTTTTTTAAGGATTTTATCGGCTGAAGGAATGCCATGACATACGACATGGTTAACTGATGTACAAGTGGCATGTTGAAAGGCAGGACGACCTGGTGCAGCTCCGTACCCTAGTGGTGCTGGAATCGCATTTTGAACATTTACAATGTAATCGTGACAGATTGTGTCTAACTCAAGGGTGCTTACTCCAGGTTGGATATGCGGCTTGATCATATCCAATACTTCTGCCGCCAAACGCCCCGCTACACGCATTTTTTCAATTTCATCTGGTGTTTTGATCAGGCGGCGTGGAGCTTCGTAAGTACTGTTCATAAGGCTTAAAAACTTTTGGTAATTTGTGTGTGACTATGGTATAAATATGCACCCATTTTATCAAATGCTTTTCGTGAATAAATTTATCATTCATCAAAGCTTAGTTAAAATGTGGTTTTAAAAATCCGCACATATGTCGACACATTACTCTGGGTGCCCGAAGCAGGGTGGAGAATGAGGACATATGGAGGCTTAACCCAAACATTTAAGGTAATAAAATGGCAGATTACAACGTAAGTATGCGCGACCTCCTACAAGCTGGCGCGCACTTTGGTCACCAAACTCGTTTCTGGAACCCAAAAATGCGTCAATACATTTTTGGCGCTCGCAACAAAATTCACATCATCAACCTTGAGCACACTGTTCCTGCGTTAAATGATGCTTTGAACTTTGCTAACAACTTGGCTAGCAAAAAGAACAAAGTTTTGTTCGTTGGTACGAAACGTGCTGCTTCTAACATCATTCGTGAACAAGCTCAACGCGCTGGTCAACCATACGTAGATCACCGTTGGTTAGGTGGTATGTTGACGAACTGGAAAACACTTCGCCAATCTATCAACCGTTTAAAAGATCTTCAAACTCAATCTACTGACGGTACTTTTGCTAAACTTACTAAACGTGAAGCTTTAGAACGTAGCCGTGAGATGGAAAAACTTGAACGTGCTTTAGGCGGCGTTAAAAACATGGGTGGTTTACCTGACGCATTGTTCGTAATTGACGTTGACCACGAAGCAATTGCGATCAAAGAAGCTAAAAACTTGGGTATTCCTGTAATCGGTATCGTTGATACAAACTCTAACCCAGACAACGTTGATTACGTTATTCCTGGTAATGACGATGCGATCCGTGCAGTAACTCTTTATGCTTCTGCGATGGCTGATGCGATCCTTGCTGGTAAAGAATACGCTCAATCTCAAGCGAATGCACAAGCAAAAGGCGACGAAGCTGCTGCTTCTGAGGCTTAATGCGTTTTGACGCAAGCTTGTCATTTTTGCGACATATAGCAGTGGCAAATTAAGCGTCGAGAAAGCAGACGGTCCAGAGTTTCTTTGGGCCGTTTTTGTTAAAAAAAGATTTATATTTTCTACCTGATTTAGGAGATTCACATGACTGCAATTACTGCAAGCATGGTTAAAGAATTACGTGACCGTACTGGTCTTGCAATGATGGAATGTAAAAAAGCTTTGACAGAAGCGGATGGTGATATCGAATTAGCGATTGATAACCTTCGTAAATCTGGTCAAGCAAAAGCAGCTAAAAAAGCTGGTAACATTGCTGCTGACGGTGCAATCACAATCGCTCAAGAAGGCAACAAAGCGATTCTTCTAGAAGTAAACTGTCAAACTGACTTCGTTGCTAAAGACGAAAACTTTGCTGGCTTCTCTGCTAAAGTTGCTGCTGCTGCTCTTGCTGCTGGCGAAACTGATGCTGCTAAAATTGCTGAACTTAAACTTGAAGATGGTGCAACTGTTGAAGAAGCACGTATCGCTCTTGTTCAAAAAATCGGTGAAAACATCCAAGTTCGTCGTGCGAAAATTGTTGAAGGTGAAAACCTTGCAGTTTACAAACACGGTTTAAAAATTGGTGTTGTAGTTGCTTATGCTGGTCAAGCTGAAACTGGTAAAGGTGTTGCAATGCATGTTGCTGCATTTAACCCAGTTGCTGTAACTGCTGAAGATGTACCTGCTGAACTTGTTGCTAAAGAGAAAGAAATTGCTGAAGCTAAAGCAATTGAATCTGGCAAACCAGCAAACATCGTTGAGAAAATGGTTTCTGGTTCAGTCGAAAAATACTTGAACGAAGTTGTTCTTGAGCGTCAACAGTATGTAATTGACAATGACAAGAAAGTTGCTGAAGTATTGAAAGCAACTGCAACGACTATTGCTCAATTCGTTCGTTTCGAAGTGGGTGAAGGTATTGAGAAAAAAGCAGAACTTAGCTTTGCTGAAGAAGTTGCTGCTGCTCAAGCTGCTGCGAAATAATTGAAAAATTATTTCGAATAAAAAAAGCCCCAAGCGGGGCTTTTTTTATTTTAGGTTGAAAATCCAAAATCCAAAATCCAAAATCCAAAATCCAAAATCCAAAATCCAAAATCCAAAATCCAAAATCCAAAATCCAAAATCCAACTGTTGCTAAGAGAATTCAATCTCTTAAATTGAGGAAAAACCAATGAATAAAAAGCAATTAAAAGGCTTAAAAAATGGATGCTATTTATTTGCGCTTAGAATCGCATATTTCGATCATTTGAAAAATTAGGCTAGGGTAATAGGTAAAATCAGTTTTTGCCTGAAAAAATCGCAAAAGAATACGAAATAAGCGATATCTGATGGAGGGATTGGACGAAAACTGTATTTTTAGCTGAAAAATGTCAAAATTTAAAAATAAAAAAGCCACATGAAAAGTGGCTTTTTTATGTCAAAACAATTGAGGAGATATTTTAAGAATTTGGCCCGTCTACACGCTCAATGCTTACTCGTGCTGTACCTGAATTGACAACACCAATTTGTTTTGCGGCTGCATAAGATAAATCAAGTACACGGTTACCATGGAATGGGCCACGGTCATTTACTTTTACAACAACGCTACGGCCATTATCTTTGTTTGTTACGCGGATATAACAGTTAAGTGGTAAGCTGCGGTGAGCGGCTGTAAGTGCATTCATATCGAATGTATCGCCATTTGCTGTTTTACGGCCATGGAACTGGCGACCATACCATGATGCGATGCCTGTTTGTGTAAATTTACGAACAGTATTTGAAGCTACGCTGTTTAAGCGATCGATGACAGATGGTTCATCTTGTGGTACTTCAATTTTTGCAGCTAATGTTTGGCGGCGAATTTTGTCACCTGAACTTTCAGTAATTGAAAGGCTGTTTAAATTTGGGCGATAAATTGTTTTTGTAGAATCTTTGTTGATTACGCGAGCAGCAAGGTTGGAACTATCGTTATCACTGCTTAGTGATGATGATTGAACCATATCGGCTTGTGTTTGCGTCAGGGAAACGCAAAATGTAATTGCTAGCAGTGATTTCACTGGAAAGCGCATGAATATAATCTCCTTAAGGCATTTTATGTTCGAGTAATCACTTGAAAGTGGTTACAACATGCCTAAAACTTGATGTGTTCAACTGTATTTGACGCTAGGGATAATATTCATGACGCTAGTGAGGTGTCTAGTCTTGGATGGCAAAAAATTACAAAAAGTGCGAAAAACAGAGATTCACTGGCTAATAAATAACCAAATTTGTAACAAATGATGAAACATAGCCACTTTTTTAATATTTTTCATGAAAAAAACTTGACTATTTCATTTAGTGTTAATTTTAGGGCTATCTGTTTGTGATTTCTGTACCCAATTGCCATACTGCTGTTGCATACATTCGGCTCTTATTGTAGGTCGTGATTACCTGAAAATTAGGGCAAGTAATATAGTAAATTGCACCATTGTAATCTTGCAGTTGAATGACATTTACAAGAGTTAAATCATCAATTTTGACAAGTGGATTTAGGGGCGTAATGCCTTGTTGCTTTAATACACCATAAGGAACAGGTTGATTTAAATCTTTAGAAATAATGCTTTCTGGAGTATTGCCTGTATAGCGAGCCTGAAAGCCAATGGGTTGATCACGTTGCCAACCCTGTTGTGCCAAATAGTTCGCAATAGAACCAATTGCATCAGCAGGTGAATTGCGTAGGTCGATATGACCATTGGCGTCATAATCAACACCATATTTTCCAATATTACTTGGCATAAATTGCGGGTAACCAATTGCACCAGCATATGAACCAGTAATACTTGTAATCGGATAACCTTCTTTATAAGTCCAAGCAATCAGAGAGCCGAGTTCATTAGCAAAGTAATCTGCGCGGCGAGGGTAGCCAAAAGCGAGCGTTGCTAAAGCATCACGGGTGATGATTGAGCCTTTATTGTTCCCGAAACCAGTTTCAACACCTAAAATGCCTAAAATGATCGCTTGAGGCACACCAAATTGTTGTTCTGCCCGATTGAGTACATCTGAGTACTGATCTCGAAAACGAATACCACGTTGGATGGTCGCTTCGGTCATGAACATCTCGCGATAAGCGTACCAAGGTTTACTTTCCCCAGGACGATCCATGATTTTTAAAATATTAGGGCGGTTCTGTGCTCCTAGCATTGCCAGATCAATCTGTTCGGCACTTAAGCCATACTGTTGCATGGTTTTAAGTTTGAAATTTTCGTAATTGGGGTTATTAATAAAATCATTTGCCTGACAAAAAGAAGTAGAAAATACTGCTGTAGTTGCAAGAGTAAGAAGTTGACAAGTTTTATATATTTTTTTTTGCCACATGGTTTAAATCCAAATTAGCGATGTGTGTGAATTGACATGACAATGCCGAAAGCGGTCATTAAAGTAATGATTGCTGTACCACCATAGCTCATAAATGGCAAAGGCACGCCGACCACTGGTAAAATACCACTGACCATGCCCGCATTTACAAAGACGTATATAAAAAACGACATTCCGTATGCACCAGCTAACAAGCGACCATAATTATGGAAGCATTGCATGCTGATTTGGAAAGTTCGGCAAATAATTGCAAAGTAAAGCAAAATAAGAATGGTTACACCGATTAAACCAAATTCTTCAGAATATGCAGCAATGATAAAGTCAGTGTGACCTTCAGGTAAAAAGTGCAAATGCGATTGTGTGCCCTGTAGAAATCCTTTTCCTGAAAAACCGCCAGATCCAATTGCTGTTTTGGACTGAATAATGTTCCAGCCAGTTCCCAATGCATCAACTTCTGGATTTAATAATGTGATAACTCGCTGACGCTGATAATCATGCATTAAAAATTCCCAGGCAATTGGAATGAAAACACCTGCACCAGCCAGTGCTGCTGCAATGATTTTCCAAGATAAACCACTGAGAAACAATACAAAAACACCGCTACCAAGTACCAGTAGAGATGTACCCAAATCAGGTTGCTTAGCAATGAGCACGAATGGAATAATAATTAGTACCAAAGTCATAATGACCGTTTTTAGACTTGGTGGCAGTGCTTGCCGCGTCAGAAACCAGGCCGTCATCATGGGCATACCGAGCTTCATAAACTCACTGGGCTGTACGCTACCGATACCAGGAACATCAATCCAGCGCTGTGCTCCCATTCTGACCTCACCGAACACCTTTACAGCAACCAGACAAATCACCCCAAATAAATAAAAATAAGGCGAAAAAGACTGGAAAACTTTCGGTGGGATCTGGGCGATACTCGCCATGATCAAAAATCCTAGACCAAAACTGATGGCTTGTTTGCTGACTAAGCCTATATCTTGAGCTGAAGCACTATATAGAACAGTGAGTCCGAGTAGGGCATTCAGAACCAAAAAAGAACATAGCCAAGGGTCAATATGTAACCTTTGCCATCTTGAGGGCTGCATGGCTGTACTTATGCCATCACGCGGTGCTTGACGTAAAAATTTGTACTGAGGACTTGGTGCCATAATGGATTGAAAGCGAGTAATAAGCAGCAAGTGCGAATGCTAACATATTGGACTTTTTAGGCAATCTATTTGCACATTTAGCAATAAAAAAACCTAGCCTAAGCTAGGTTTTCGATAGTTGAAAAATCAACTTAATGAAAAAAGAGGCCGTTATGGTATTCAGCCAGTGCTTTTAGTTCGTGCTTGTTTAAATGTGGGATGATTTTATCAATCGCGATATGTACAGCTTTGATGACCGCAGCACAACCCAAGTCTGACGCTTTGCGTTTAATCATGCCCAAATCGAGGGTATGGTTAAAGTCATGCATATAATGGCGTACGGTGGCTTCTGAAAACATTTTATAGCTTTCAGCCAACGCATGCAGATTTACTTTCTCACCTGCTTGGATTTGTGCAAACTGATGTTTGAGCGTGGTTACCAAACTATCATCAAGTGACTGACCTAATCGCCATTGTCCATCTGGGTCTTTAAACATACTTTTTTCAGAGAAAGCAATCGACTGACGAACAACATCATTCGGGGCTTTACTGAGTAACTGCTTAGACAGTAAAAAATGCACACTTGATTTCACAAAATGCGCCAGTTTTTCTGTGGTTTCGCGTTTATCTGTTTCAGGAAAATGATGAATCAGATTGGTGACAATCGCATCGATAATTTCATCATTCACTTGCAAGGCTATCTCATCACGCAATGGATATAAAGGCTCTTTAGAGTCTTTTTGTGCAATTGCGGTTTGAATCTTGTTGAGTAAACTTTCAGATGGAATAAAACCGAAAAAAGCCATAGTTAAACCTCAAAATTCAAATTGATGATTATTGTCGAGCAAGACGGACAGGGGTTTCTGGTAGCCATGCTAAATTAGATACACGGCATGGGTTGATGTCTAGTCCACCACGACGAGTATAAGCTGCATAAACCATCAATTCTTCAGGTTTGAGCATTGTCCAGAGATCTGCATAGATTTGTTCAACACATTGTTCATGAAAACCATTGTGTTGACGATATGAAATAATATAAGCCAATAAACTTGCAGGACAAATCTTTTCACCACGATAGCGAATGAAAATTGTTCCCCAGTCAGGTTGTCCTGTCACAGGGCAATTGCTGCGTAACAAATTTGAATAATATTGTTCTTCAACAAGCAAACCTGATCCGACATGTTGTAACAAACTGGCATCTGGATGCTCAGATAACTGCTCTGGCGAAAACTGATCTAGGCAGCGACCTTCTGGTTGCGACACTGCTAGCTCATTTGCATCGAGTAAGCTGAGTTGAACAGTTGCTTCAGCCGCTTTAGATAAATCTTGTTCAACAGTTTGAATCAGCTCTTCAGTTGAAGCAAAGCGCATAAAGTTCAGACTATTAAAGTAGAGCTTAAGCGATTTGGATTCAATCAGATTTGGAGAAGTTGCAGGCAATCGTAAACGACCAATCGCAACTTGTGGAATTCCCTGAGCATTTAACCAAGACAGTTCAAAAACATGCCACCAGTCATAACCTTGTTGAATCCCTGCAACATCGGCATAGTTTACACGCGAAAGACCACGAGAGATTGGAAATAAAATCTCAGGTTGGTAGGTTGTTGGATAATGGGTGTCTTTACCCAATAATGATTTTTCTACGCTCATTCACGAATTCCTGAACCACGTGATAATAAATAGTAAGCAACTGCATAAAACGCCAAGCAGAATCCAGTGATTGCTGCAAGGGAAATACTGACATTGACATCGCTATGACCCAAAATGCCATAACGGAATGCATTAACCATATAAACGATTGGGTTGACCAATGAAAGTGTTTGCCAAAATGGGCTTAATGCACTAATTGCATAGAATACACCACCTAAATAAGTCAGTGGAGTTAACACAAAGGTTGGAACAATCGAAATATCATCAAATGAACGTGCATAAATCGCATTAATAAAGCCAGCAATTGAAAATAGCAGGCTGGTAACGATCACGGTATATATAGTTATAAATAAGTTATGAATATGCAGGTCGGTAAAGAACAGACTCACTAGGGTTACAATTAAACCCACCAAAACACCACGGCAGACGCCACCAATCACATAACCCCAAAGAACGAGGTATAAAGGTACAGGACTCATGATTAGTTCTTCGATGCTTTTTTGAAACTTGGCACTAAAGAAACTTGAGCAGACATTGGCATAACTGTTGGTGATTACCGCCATCATGATCAAACCTGGTACGATGAATTGCATATAGGTGAAACCACCCATTTGACCAATGCGAGATCCCACTAGATTCCCAAAAATCACAAAGTACAAACTCATGGTAATCGCAGGCGGAAGCAAAGTTTGTGGCCAGATTCGCATAAAGCGACGAATTTCTTTACGAACCAGTGTCCATAAGGCAACTTGCAATTGGGTAAAGTTCATGCCGATGCCTCCTGTAAGTTTTTTTCGACCATTTTGACAAATAGTTCCTCAAGACGATTGGCTTTGTTGCGCATACTTCTAACTTGAATCCCTAAATTTTGAAATAACTGAAAAATCTCGTTAAGATCGTGTGATTTGTCCATCGTCACTTCTAAAGTCAGGCTATCAACCAAATGAAAACGAATTCCAATAAAGTTGAGTTCAATCGGTTCAATCGGCTGCGATAAATCAAAAATAAAAGTTTCTTCATTGAGCTGACTTAAAAAGGCTTTCATGCTGGTATCTTCTTTAATCACACCGTGATCAATAATCGCGATACGACGACACAGCATTTCAGCTTCTTCTAAATAGTGTGTTGTGAGAATGATCGACGTTCCATTTTCATTCATTTCAGTGAGAAAGTCCCACATTGAACGGCGTAGTTCAATATCCACACCAGCAGTGGGTTCATCGAGAATGAGGAGTTTTGGTTCGTGCATCATGGCACGGGCAATCATTAAACGGCGTTTCATACCACCTGAAAGCATACGGGCCTGTAAGTTACGTTTTTCCCAAAGACCGAGTTTTTCCAGATAATGTTCTGCGCGCTGCTCAGCAATTTTTTTGGGAATACCGTAATAACCCGCTTGAGTCACCAAAATATCAAAGGTTTTCTCAAAATGACCAAAGTTAAATTCCTGTGGAACGACACCTAGGCACTGTTTGGCTTTAGATGCATCTGTATCTAGGTTATGTCCAAAGATTTCCACTTGTCCCGAAGTCTTACGAGTTAGCGAGCTAATAATGCTAATAGTTGTCGACTTTCCAGCACCATTTGGCCCAAGCAGTGCATAAAACTCACCTTCAGGTACGGTTAAATTGATGCCTTTGAGGGCTTGGAAGCCATTTTTATAGGTTTTCGATAACTCTTTCAGCATTAATGCATCAGTCATGAAATTCTCACGTGTTAATAGACGCATATATTGTGAGCGATCTAGTCGGATAAACCAAGTAATCTAAATGCAATTCTTCGTTGCACAGATAAAACTGTTTAAAGCTTGGTCATTAAGCCAAATGGAAAATCAATCTGTGCTTTACCTTATGAAATTTTTTGTTATGATGGGCGACTTAAAAGCGCTCATAGCTCAACTGGATAGAGTACAGGTCTCCGAAGCCTGTGGCGTGGGTTCGAGTCCCGCTGAGCGCACCAATTTTAAAAAATAAATTAATAAATATCAAATACTTATATTTATGCACAAATGTATATAAATTGAGTTTTTAGCCAAAAAATTCCCATTTCATTCCCATATTTTCATCGTTTTTGAGTGTAAATTAGTCAAAATACCCTGAAAGAGAACACCAAAAAATAAAATGGTGATAGCGATTTTTTGAGGTAATAAAGTAATATTTTTCTATTTCATCTTATAAATCAGTACAATACATGACCATTTGAAAGTAATTTTGAAGTAATATTTGAGTAATAAATTACTGTATAAAAAAGTGATATAAATATAAAACCACCATCAATAAAAACAATAACTTATAAAATATTACTTCTGTTATTACAAAAAATTACCTTTAAAAGTAATATTATTTTTTATTTATAATCAATTGTTTAATGTTGAACATTACTTTATTACTTCTAAATAAATTCTGAACCTATAAAAAGACATTTTATTGTGCTGTAAATGGTCATCAGCTTAATTTTATGGTCTTAACTAAAAAAATTTATCTAAACTGTGCTTGTGCAGTGAAATGCAGTATTTGATTTTTAAAATTTTTCTTTCTAAAGCCTAGTTTCTATAGGTTTTTGAGATTTACTTCGTAGTCATCTTGCTTGCAGTAATATTGACCCATTTAGATGAACCGCAGGCGCGCGGGTGACTGCGCGGCGCTGGGTCAGTTAGTCAGTTGAGGGATTTTGAGAGTTTTAGACAAAAAAAGCCCCATCAGGGATGAGGCGTTTTTTTAAAGTCTGCTTAATGTGTGCGTAGCAGGTTCTCTGCACCTTCTGCCAAGAATGCAGAATGAGATGCAAAACGTGGATCATGTTTCAGATGTACATCAATCATATCCCCAGAGATGCTCTTGATACTCTGCCATATATAAAATAATCAATTTCAAGTGAATACAAATGTTCTAATTGCTTTGTTGAAAATATTGATAGATTTTTATAAAATCTCGCGCCATAAGAATTCCTTATAAGAACAATTGAAAATTAATGAATCCAGCAATAACAATTGGAGATAAAACGACCCATGGAGGCGTTGTTATAGAAGCAGATCAAACCTTTTTAGTTGATGGAAAACCAGTTCATTTAGGTGGGATGAAACATTATTGTCCTCAGTGCAAATCGACTGTGTCTGCGATTGCCAGTAATCAACTGGTTGTCATCAATGGCAAGGTGATGATTGTTTCAGGAGATAAAACTTCATGTGGTGCAGTATTTTTATCGAGTCAAAATTTGGTGGTGAAAGATCAAGGCTCAGGAAGTTCATCTTTTGTATCAGAAAATAAAAGTTCTACAAATATTGTAGAGAAAAAACTTTTATTACGTGACTCGATGACGCAAGAACCGTTATCACAGGTACATTATGAGATTCATAAAGATAATCAATTAATAAAATCAGGAGTAACTGATCAACAAGGTTTCACTGAACTTATTACAGCAAATGAAAATGACAAATTAGAAATAAGATTACTATTAGACGAGGAGAGCAATCATGGGTTGTGTCGTTGTGGGAACCATTAACATATGTGCTAACGAAGATCATGAACCTGTTGATGTTGATATTAAAAGAAACCTTACAGCAGGTGAAATTGCTTTAGCTAAATTGATGTTTAAAGATGCGATTGATTATTCGAAAGTAAAAATCGTACGTGGCGGATTAAAAGGGATGCCTGATCGTACTGATAATGCAATGACGCCAAAAGGGGAAATACATTTACCAACTAAGGAATATGACACTACTAAAGATTTTTCAAAGTCCCTGCCTAGAGACAAAGTTTGGTTTATGCATGAGATGACCCATGTTTGGCAGTATCAGTTAGGCTTCGATGTAGTTACTCATGGTGCAATAGCTTTTGCAGAGGGTGGATATGTTACTCGTAAAGGTGAAGATAGACCAATTGCCTATATGATTTATTTAGAAGGGAAAGATCGAAACAAATCATTTAAAGAATTCAGCTTTGAACAGCAAGGTGATATTGTAAGTTTTTATTTTGATGCCGTTTATCTAAAAAATTCAAACATTAAACGACATTCAAAGAATATTAAGGACTTGCCATTATTTAGAGAAATTCTAAAAGATTTTCTGATAAATCCAAAGAACCAAGATTTATTACCTGTACGTAATCATTCTAATTATAAATAATGAGATATTGATATGAATAAATATATTTTTAATTTAATATTTCTTATTTTTTCTACATTTTTATTAACATCTTGTGGACATTCAAACCCATATAGCTCAGGAGAGATTAAGTTTTCGACTAAAAATAATTTACCTTGTTTATATATAGATGAAGAAGATATCCAAGGAGATTATAGTTTTTCTATTATTGAACATCAGATTCCTGAACCAATGTTTGATTATGTAAGTTCATTTAAAGAAAACTATCCAAAAAAAGATAATTGTTTAATGATTAATAATGAAAATTTTAAAGGCTTAAAAATAAAACTGAATACACCATATGATATACAAATGGAAGTAGATAAGCCTGATCAATATTCTATTTATAGAAAAAATATTTTTTGTGTTAGAAGTGAAAAAGGTAAGAAAATTATGCAAACATTTGATGGTTTTAAATGTTCAGATATACCAGCCGAAGAAACTACTAAGTAGAAATTTTCATGGATTTATCAATATGGTACATAATAAATTTAAGTGTTCGATAATATTAATCTCATTGGGTTTGATTGCTTGTAAGTATTCGAATCCATATCGGTCGGGTGAAATTAAGTTTATTACTAAAAATAATACACCTTGTTTATATATAGATGAGCAGGATTTCACGGGTGAGTATGCTGTTTCAATTGGTCAATATGAAGTTACTGAGCCAACATTTGATTATAGAAGTTCATTTAAAGAAAATTTTCCTAGAAAAGATAATTGCTTGATGATCAATAATCAAAATTTTAAGAACTTAAATCTTAAAATGAATACACCTTATGACCTGTTTTTTGAAATGGCAGCACCAGATCAAAACTCTGTTTTTAGAAAGAATATTTTTTGCATCAGAAGTGACCGAGGTAAAAAAATTATACAGAGATTTGATGGAGTTAAATGTTCAGATATACCAGTCGAGAAAACAACTAAGTAGAAATGTTCATGGATTTACCAATATGGTACATAACAAATTTAAGTGTTCGATAATATTAATTTCATTGGGTTTGATTGCTTGTAAGTACTCGAACCCATATCGGTCGGGTGAAATTAAGTTTATTACTAAAAATAATGCACTTTGTTTATATATAGATGAGCAAGATCTTACAGGTGATTATGGTATTTCTATTATGCAATACCAAACCCCTGAGCCAAGATTTGATTATATAAGTTCATTTAAAGATAATTATCCTAAAAAAGATAATTGTTTGATGATTAATAAACAAAATTTTAAGAACTTAAAACTTAAGATGAATACATCTTATGATATGCAGATGGAAATTGTGAAGCCAGATAGCTATGCAATTTATAGAAAGAAAACTTTCTGTATTAAAGAAGACCGCAATAACCTAATCTTACAAGACTCCGTAGGAGGAGAATGTCGAGATATACCAGCCGAAGAAACTACAAAGTAGAAATTGTTCTGTGGATTCATCAATTTATATGAGACTTAATAAATTTAAGTACTTGATAATATTAATTTCATTGGGTTTGATTGCTTGTAAGTATTCGAACCCATATCATTCAGGTGAAATTAAATTTATAACTAAAAATAATATGCCTTGTTTATATATAGATGAATATAATTTCATAGGTGATTACACTGTTTCCATCAGTCAGTATCAGATGCCTGAGCCAATTTTTGGTTATGCAAGCCAATTTAGAAAAAATTATCCCAAAAAAGATAATTGTTTGATTATAAACAATAAGAATTTTAATAATTTAAATCTTAAAATGAATACACCTTATGATATTCAATTTGAAATTGCACCACCAGATAAAGATTCAGTTTTTAGAACAACTATTTTTTGCATCAGAAGTGACCGAGGTAGAAGAATTATGCAGAGATTTGATGGAGTTAAATGTTCAGATATTCAGATTGAATTAGTCGATAGATAGAGTTTTTTAAATTAATTTATGTGCTTGAAATATGCTTAAAGATTTTTTAAACAATCCCAAAGATAAAAATTTACTTCCAGTTCGAGAACATTCAAAACCTTATTATAAATAATGAGATAGATATGAAATTTGAAAATTATAAAATTTTAATTTTTTTAATTCTGCCATTTTTAAGTGTTTCATGTGGGGGATCCAATCCATACATGAAAGGAGAAATTAAATTCATTTCTAAGAATAATACACCTTGTTTATATATTGATGATGATGATTTTAAAGGGCAATATCTGGTCTTAATTAATGATTATCAGAATCCTGGGTTGACTTTTTCTTATCTAAATAATTTTATAGATAGATATCCTGATCAAAAGAGTTGTGTAGTTATCAATAGTAAAAATTTTGAAGGAATATTACTTAAAAAATCTACAGTCTATAATGTGCTTATGGAAATTGAGTTATCTGATGGCTATGGATATAAACGAGGGCGTTTCTGTATTAAAGATGACAAAGGGAACGTTTTAGTACAAGAATCTATAGCAGGTAAATGTCCGAATGTTTAAAATACAAAAAATTAAAATATTGATTTTATGTGTATAAATAACTTTAGGTTTTTAATTATCTTAATTTCATTGAGTTTGATTGCTTGTAATTATTCGAATCCATATCGTTCAGGTAAAATTGAAATGATTATTAAAGATAATACTCCTTGCGCTTATCTTAATGATGATGATCAGACAGGAGATTATGTTGTTACTTTGAATAAATATGAAACTCCAGACCCAACTTTTTCATATACAAACACGTTTGAGAAGAATTATCCTAAAAAAGATAATTGTTTACTAGTAAATAATAAAATTTTTAAGAATTTTAAACTTGATATGAATACGTCATACGATATGTATTTTGAAATTACTCCGTCAAATCAGGATTCGGCCTATAGAAAAAGAACTTTCTGTATCAAACAAGAT
>NZ_POVU01000023.1 GCF_003261585.1 Acinetobacter sp. MB5
ATCAACTTAAAAACTTAACCTATCTAGCTAAGCCCTTGTTAATCAACAAGTTTTTATCTGCATCACCGCCGATGGATACGCATTATAGAGGATTTAAAACGTCATGCAACCTTTTTTTCTCCCCAATATTGTCGTCTGTCCTTTTTTTATACCAATAAATTAATAAATAACTGTTATTTATTAACTTTTTATTTATGCGCTAAAATTTCGTTTAGCGCATAATTTAAACTTATCGCTTTACTGCTACTTTTTCACGTTCACGACTACGTACAAGTTTCTCTATTTTTTCACGAGCACGTTGGCGTTTTAAAGGTGATAAATAGTCAACAAACAATTTACCATTTAAGTGATCCATTTCATGCTGGATACAAACTGCCAATAAGCCATCGGCTTCAATCTCAATTTTTTCGCCATCAAGATTTAAAGCTTCGATTTTGACGCGTGACGGACGTTCAACTTTATCGTATATTTGAGGAACTGACAGACAACCTTCTTCATATGGTTGAGTTTCTTCAGTTAATGATGTGACTTTAGGATTAATAAAAACTAAAGGTTGGTCTTTATCTTCAGATAAATCCATGACGATCAACTGAATATGACGATCAACTTGAGTTGCTGCCAAGCCAATGCCAGGAGCATCATACATTGTTTCAAACATATCTGCGGCAAGCTGACGAATTTCATCAGTAACGTCTTCAACAGGTTGTGCAATGGTACGCAGACGTGGGTCTGGGAAATTTAGAATGGGTAATAAGGCCATATGCCCTCCTCACAAATACCATTTATTTAACAGCCCTATGAAGAACATGCTTCATAGAAAAATGTTAAGTAAGTTGGTTATTATAACGCAATTACAAATATCCATTTAGGAATTATGATAATGAAAAAGGTTTTAAAGGGGACCACCTTGGGGTTAAAAAAGCATGCCCTTGCTGTAGCTTTAGGTATGGGCTTGGGTCTAGGCAGTATCTCTATGGTCAATGCAGCATCTCCAAATACTGCACCATCAAGTTTAAAAACCAATGCCCCTCATGTTTATGTGGTTCGTAAAGGGGATACGCTTTGGGATATCGCAGGTAAGTTTCTGAAAAAGCCTTGGCGCTGGCCTGAGATCTGGGCACATAACCGTCATGTCAAGAATCCTCACTGGATTTATCCAGGTGACCGTTTATTACTTTGCTCTTTTCAAGGAAAACCTTTGGTCGGAAAAGATGAAGGTGATGGCTGTGAAGGTATTATTCGACGCCATATAGGTGCGATTAACTTAAAACCACAAGTTCGCGTTGAATCTTTAGATAATGCGATTCCTGTCATTAATCTAAGTGATATCGAAGTCTGGTTATACCGTACAAATATTGTTGCACCTGCATCATTGACCAATACACCCTATATAGTCGGTGCTGCTGATGACCGTTTACTCGGTGGTAGCGGGCAAAAAGTCTATGCTCGAGGCAATGGTTTAGCTGTTGGTCAGCAATATGGAATTTACCGACAAACCGAACCGTATTTAATGAAAGATGCGCATGGCAAAGAATACAATGCTGGCGTTGAGTTATTACAAGTTGCCAGTGCAACCTCAACTGCTGAAAATGAGTCTGGTGACATTACAACTTTAGAAGTCACCAAGAGTTACAATCAGGAAATTCGTCGCGGTGACTTAATTTTACCTGAATATGAAAGTGACCTTCCTTCGACTTTCTACCCGACAGCACAAAATGAAGTCACTTCTGGTGCCAAAATCATTCGTGTTCTTGGCTCTATTGGTGAAGCAGCAAAACGTAGTGTAGTGACTATTGACCGTGGTTTACTTGAAGGTGCAAAACCTGGTCAAATATTCAGCATTTACCAAAAGGGTGAAATTGTTCCAGATATTAAAACAGGTAAACCCGTCATCCTGCCTCAAGAAGAAATCGGTCATTTAATGATTTTTAAAACATTTGATCATTTAAGTTATGCCTATGTATTAGATAGCAGTGTACCAATCAAAGTGGGTGCCTCTATTCAAGCGCCATCTGACTCAGAGTAAGGTGACCTATGTTGAATCAAATCAGCAAGCTTCAGTTCGACAGTATTCGCTTGTGGTATTTGGTTCAACATTCCCTATCGAGTTATCAACATCTGATTGATTATTTTGGAAGTGCTGAACAGGCAACCTCAACTGCTAACTTGCAACGTTGGGCAAATGCAGGCGTTCATAAAAATCATGTTCAACGTGCCCAACATTTTCAAGAAACAAGTGAACAGCAAAAATTTCAGAAAATAATTGACTGTTTACAACAGCATTGTGACTTTATTTGTCTTGCAGAAGAAAGTCATTATCCTAAACAGCTACTTCCTTATTCAGATAAACCACCAATTTTGTTTGGGCAAGGCCCTCTATTCAATTTAAGCCAACCTCAAATTGCAATTGTGGGTAGCCGCAAGGCCAGCTCGCATGGTTTACAGCTCAGTTATGATTTTGCTTATTATCTGGCAGACAAAGGTTTCTTTATTACCAGTGGTCTGGCTCAAGGCATTGATCAGGCCGCGCATAGTGCTGGACTGAAACATCAACGTACAATTGCTGTCATGGCAACGGGTATTGAGCAAACTTATCCTTCACAGCACATCAACTTACGACAACAAATTGTTGATAATGGTGGCTCTGTGATTACCGAGTTTCTACCCTTTACCAAGCCTTTGCAGCACAATTTTCCAAGGCGTAATCGAATTGTGAGTGGTCTGAGTTTAGGAGTGCTTGTTGCTGAGGCAGCTTTAGAAAGTGGTTCTTTAATCACAGCCAAACTTGCGGCTGAACAAGGTAAGCAGATTTTTGCCATTCCTGGACATATTTACAGTGAGCATCATCGAGGATGCCACCAGCTGATTCGTGAAGGTGCAACACTGGTCGACCATCCTGAACAGATCATTGAAGATTTAGCATTACCGACTCAATGGCAAGTGCAACAACAAGACATTCAAAACAGCGTTACTTCAGAAATCCCATCTCATTTACATGACTTATATCAACAACTAGACTGGGTTGGACAAGACCTTGACCAACTTGCCATACAAGTTCATTTGACTCCCGATATACTGACCGCCCAACTCATGGAATTAGAACTTTTAGGCTTGTGCTTGCAACAGGCCGGGCGTTATAGTCGTTGCCGTGCAGCAACTGCACCCTGCTTTTCTTAAATTCTTCATAGAGCGTAAAAACATGATCACCAATTCAGTGGCACGTGCCGCCGAGCTTTTGCAGCACGGCCAAGTATTAGCCTATCCAACTGAAGCTGTTTGGGGTTTAGGCTGTGACCCAATGAATCAGCAAGCTTTTCAACGTATTTTAGAATTAAAGCAACGACCAATTGAAAAAGGGGTGATTCTCCTCGCTAGTGATGTTGAGCAAGTTGAAGCTCTGCTTGCCCCTCTCGAGAGCTCACGCCAACAAGAAATTATTGCCAGCTGGCATAACCGTCAGGCCGATGAACGTGGTCTTACATGGCTGCTCCCGAATCAGGATGTCATTCCTGAATGGATTACAGGGCAGCATCCACGAGTCGCTGTACGTGTCACTAATCACCCACTGTGCCAACAGCTGTGCCGCGCATTTGGCAGTTTTATTGTTTCGACCAGTGCCAATCCCGCAGGTTTAGACCCTGCGCGTAATTTTGCTGAAGCACAACACTATTTTGATGATCAATTGAACTATCTGACAGGTGATTTAGGTCTAAGCCCTTTACCAAGCCGAATTATTGATGCTGTAACTGGTCAAATCATTCGAGATTAAGTGTTTTTTCTGATTAATTTTAAGCAAAAAAAAGCTCAGCCAAAAGGTAGTAGGCTGAGCGGAAACGGCAGGATGTTTTCACATCTAGAGGGTTTCAATCCGAAGTCATATGACCTCTTCATTAGAACTGTTTTGATTATGACGAAAAGCAAATAATTTGAAAAATAGTTTTTACGTCTAAGTCGACTTTTTTACTCTGATTTATTTAATCTTAAATACTGGCCAGATCAAAGCACCTGTTGAAAGTAAAATAGACCGCTGATTTTATGTCTATTCTTTCTGATTTTTTTACAGTTGATATAAAAAAACGACCAGAACAGTTTGGTCGTTTTTTATTTCATTAGACTATTGTTTAAGTATTTCGGCGTAGCATTTGCCAGATACAAACAATCAATAGGAATGAAAAGAACACAAAAGACCATACAGAAAGCGGTTGTCCCAAGAATGTCCAATCAATTTTGGCGCATTCACCTGAACCTGTCAGTACTTCAGAAAGCACTTCTTTCAGTGGCAGGACATTCACCAAGTAGTTTAATCCAGGACCACAACTCGGGACTTGATCGGCAGGCAAATGTTGCAGCCAGATTTGACGCCCAGCCACCGAAACAGACCAAAGCATGCCTAAACCTGCCAAGAATGCATAAACTCGCTTAAAGGCAGGAGATGCAGGATTGTGAATCAGCGCAATCAAGGCGATAAAGCCCATTGCCATCAGACCTAAACGCTGAAAAATACACAATGGGCATGGTTCTAAACCTGTGACATGCTCAAGATAAAGCGCAAATGACATGCCGACAATAGTTGCCAATACCAACAAGGCATTGACTAAACGATAACTCAAGCGCAAATGCTTTCCCCTTTTTATTTTTAGCGAAAGTTCGCCAGATATTCTGTAAATGTAGGTTGTGAAGTCTGTTCAAGTTGCTGCTGCTGTTGCAAAGAAACCCCAACCAGTTTGTCAAAGTATTCTTGCTTTTCAGCCGTTAAATCATGATGCTGATAAGCTTGTGTATGCTGTTCAGCGAGCTGAGTGCCCAAACGCCACGTCCCCCCTGCCTGCAACATATCTCGAATGACTTGAGCTGACAGTGTCGTTTGTGGGTCATCAATGCGTTGCTGCATCAGTGTGAGCGCATCGGCATACAATTGTGTCTGCTCAATTTCATCTAATAAAGCCGCAACAGGACGCATTGCATCTAAATGCAACTGCAACCAGTCTGCAATAGCATAGCTGGTGCTTAAGCTTTGAATAGTGGCATTTTCAGCACGCCCACGTTCCACAACTTCTGCTTGATTTTTCTCAATCAGCTCTTGTTCTTCAACAGAGATTTCAGGACTGTCTTGTAACAAACAGTACAAAGCCAAACTTTCCAAGAATGCTGCACTTGAGCTTTCGATCCCAATTTCACTATACGGATTGACATCTACAGCGCGCAATTCAATATACGCGACACCACGTTTTGCCAAAGCTTCCGACGGCGTTTCGCTACCTTGTGGGACTTGTTTTGGGCGTACTAAACTGTAGTATTCATTTTCAATTTGCAAAATGTGGTCATTAATCTGGATTGGCTCACCTTGAGCATCATCTAAACCGAGTTCACTAAATGCAGGATAAGGCGTTTTCACTGCGGCCTGTAAGCCCTGCAAATAGCCTGTTAAGTTATTGTAATGAATGCCTAACTGTTTTTGTGCCGAGTTTTGATAACCATGACGACCCATACGTAGTGCAGTTGCATATGGCAAATGCAATGTCCCACCAATTAATGACTGAAGTTTATGTTCACGTCCAATCAAAAAGGTTTTACAGACCGTTGGACTCGCCCCCAATAAATACATCACCATTGGGGTCAGGCGAATAAAATTACGGATCAAACCAAAATAGCGATGACTACGATAATCTTGAAGGCTTAAAGCTTTTAATGCTGGATCTTGTTCATGCTGCTGCAAGCGTTCAAACAACTGGTCAGGAAATGAGACGTTGTAATGTACCCCTGCAATGGTTTGCATACGGCGACCATAACGTACACCCAATCCCTTACGATACAACGTCTTGAAACGTCCAATATTGGATGAGCCATACTCTGCCAGGGGAATCTGTTCTTCATCTTGATCGAGCATACATGGCATCGACATTGGCCAAAGCTTTTCACCCTCAGGTAAATGCTGATCGGCAACATGATGAATATCGCTTAAATAATTCAGTGCAGCCGCTATATTGTGCTGCGGAGGAGTAATAAATTCTAATAATGCTTCTGAATAATCGGTGGTAATGTGCGGATGGGTTAAAGCTGAACCCAAAGAGACAGGATGTGGTTGTTGTGACAAATAGCCATCTTGCTGCATACGTAAAGCTTCACGTTCAATACCACGCAGCATTCCCGTGACTACAGATGCGTCTACCCAACTTGGCACAATAGTTTGAGAAACGGCATTGGGTTGACTCATGTTCTTTACTCACTCGAATTAAAATGCTTATCCAGATCAAACGGACAAATTATACTGATTATCATGACAGTAAGTATCAAATAATGACAGCGTGCTTGGGTCGCACAAAATTGTACCCATAAACGGTCATTTAGATGCATGAAAAATGTGAATTGTATTGAAAAATAATTGCAAAGTACGGCTTGATACAGAACAAAAATGAAAATGGTCAATACAGCAAAAGTCGCTTGTAACTTTGCCTATAGTCACTTTATACAGCATCATCAATAATGTTTAAAAAATAAATATATAAAACAATATTTTAAAAAATTATAGAAGCTGGTTTGTATACTGATTATTCATCATCAATTCACAATCATGGCTGAAGATTATGCGGTTGTATTACAACAAAATCTCCATTGACTCTCTTGAGCATGATCTTCATGGTGATGGATATAGGGCCACTACAGCAGAACAACAAGTCACATTTTTATAATGTATTGATGATCAAGGATTTTTAATAAAATCTTTCATTTTGGAGCAGTCACATGAACAAGTTAATTCCATGTCTGAGCTTAAGTCTTGCACTCGGTCTGTCCGCCTGTAGTACTTTGCCCAGAAAACCCCACACATTTGACCAGCTAGGACAATTTTCTAGCTACCCGCTCAACAACCAGACTTACCGTATAGGCTTTAAAGCAACATCAAATTTGAGCTATGGAACAGCCGAAGAAATTACCCTAGTTAAAGCAGCTCAGACCACAGTGAAAAATGGTTTCCGCTACTTTAAAGTTCTCAATGATCCAAGCAACCGTACCCAGCAACCACCGCGCAAGGCTGTGGTCTATCCTGACCCGATGTTCTATCCCTACTCTTTCCGTCACCCAGGATTTTATGACCCATGGTACAACATGCCTCAGGTCATAACCATTGACCCTGTCGAAGTGTCCTATACAATTGAATGTTATAAAGATCAGAAAAATATCCCGAGTGATGCCTTTGATGCCACTCTGATTTTAAAATCAATCGGACAAAAATATGGGGTCAGTACCACAGGTGAAGTGCTACCACCTGCACCGCCACAGCCTCATTAATCTCGCCCTATTAGGAATCAAACATGAGTCTACCCACGCCAACAAGCTCAACATTGACCAGTTTACAACGCAGTAAGCGCTTTGCAGGCATTGCACTGGTCATGGCCATTGTGGCGTGGTTGATCTTAATGGTATTGGCAAAATTCTTGCCTGATTATGCTTGGCTGATTCATATTCTGATGTTGGGTGCTGAAGCAGGCGTGGTAGGTGGTTTAGCGGACTGGTATGCGATTACCGTGCTATTTCGCAACCCATTTGGGAAGATGCCGATTCCGCGTTTCCTGCTCGACCATACCGAAATCATTCCGCGAAATAAAGCCCGAATTGCCGAGTCGATGGGACGTTTCGTACAGGAAAATTTTTTATCGCCTGAAGTTGTGGAACGTAGCCTCAAACAAACTGATTTAAGTTTGAGTGTTGGACGCTGGCTGGCGAACCCGAAAAACAATAGCCAAGTCACTCAACTGATGCAGCAAAGCCTGCCACAAGTGCTGGACTTTGTTGGGCAAGAACAAATTGCAGAATTTATTCAAAGTAACAGTGTTCAATGGGTACGTAGCACTCAAATCAATAACTTAGCCAGTGAAATGTTACGTGCAGTTTTGGACAATGACTTTCATCAGGACTTGTTACAGCATGGTCTGGACTTGGCACATGACTGGGTGACATTTCATCCTGAGCAGACTCGTGAACTCACTCAGCGAATTTTTCAGGAACTCGGTGTTTGGAAAATTGCCAAAGGCTTCAACTGGATTGGCATTGACGTACAACAACGCATGATTGACAGTTTGGTCGAGAAAGTCGAAGCCATGCTGGCTGATCCTGAACATCCATGGCGACAATATGTCGAAAACTATGCCCAAACCTTGATGCTGGAACTGCGTGACCCAGAAAGTCATGCCAGTCTGCGCCTGAATGCCACCAAGAATGCCCTGCTCGATAGTCCTCAAATGCTGAACTTCATTAGTGGTGCAGTGGTGATTTTATGCAATGCCATCAAACAAGATCTACAAAAAGAACAATCAGGGATTGCACAAAACGTGCGAGCAGCGATTGAGCTGGTCGGACAAAATCTCATGGAAAATGACAAGGTTCGTGAAATTCTCAATCAACGCTTGAGTCAACTTGCGATTCAGCTCAGCGACCAATACAGCAACAAAGTCATTCGCTTTATTAGCCAGCGGATTCATGAATGGGATTCCTCAGAAATGATCGGCAAGATTGAAAACGAAGTCGGTGGCGATTTGCATATGATTCGGGTCAACGGCGTGATCGTTGGCGCATTTATTGGGTTATGCTTGGGGATCATTCGCGCAGCGGTTGAATACCTGATTTAACATCAAAAATTAGAGAAAAAATTCATGTTGTCATTCCAGTCTAAACTCCCTGCCCAAGGTGTCACCATTTTTAGCCAAATGTCGGCACTGGCCCAACAACTCAATGCCCTTAATCTGTCGCAAGGTTTTCCAGACTTTGCTGCGCCTGAAGCACTGCTTGATTGTTTGGTTGAAGCGACCCGAAATGGTTTTAATCAATATGCTGCGGGTGATGGCTGGATGCCACTGCGTGAGCAAGTCGCACAGCAGTTTCTACAGCGCGATCAGGTGCAACTCGACAGCCCTCAAGAAATCACCATTACCTCAGGGGCAACGATTGCCTTGTACTGTGCCATTCAAGCCCTGATTCACGCAGGCGATGAAGTGATTATTTTTGATCCGAGTTATGACAGCTACGCGCCTGCGGTGGAGCTGGCTCAAGGCGTGAGCGTACGGATTCCCCTGCTCGCACCTGATTTTCAGGTGAACTGGCAACAGGTCAAAGACAGCATCAACTCGCGTACCCGCATGATTATTGTCAATACGCCACACAATCCAAGTGGGGCGATTTGGTCAAAACAGGACTGGCTGACCCTGATTGAATTGATCAAACATCATAATATTGTGGTGCTTTCCGACGAAGTCTATGAACACCTGATTTATGATGGTCAGCGCCATTATTCGGCATTCTCATTTCCTGAACTGCGCCAGCGTAGCCTTGTGGTTGGTTCGTTTGGCAAGACTTTTCATGTCACGGGCTGGAAAACAGGCTACTGTGTTGCTGCACCTGAGTTCATGCGTTTATTCCGTCAGGTGTATCAGTTTGCCAGTTTCTGCGGAAACACACCTTGCCAAGTGGCGCTGAGCAATTTTATGCAGCAGCATCCTGAGCATATCCAGCAGCTCGCCAATTTTTATCAGAAAAAGCGTGATCTGTTTAATACAGGTTTGGCGCAATCCAAATTTATCTTTAAGCCGACTCAGGGCACTTATTTTCAAAATGTCGATTACAGTCAGATTCGCCCTGACCTGAACGATGTCGAGATGTGCCAATGGTTGGCACAGACCCATAAAATCGTTGCCATTCCAATTTCTGTGTTCTATGCACAACCACCCAAAGACTTGCGTTTGTTACGCTTTTGCTTCGCTAAAAAAACCGAAACGCTGCAACAGGCCTGCGAGATTTTGGCTCAGGTGAATTAAGGATTTCTGCTACTGCCTGCTCCTCGCCACTGAGGGGCAAGTATTTAAAAAAATAATCACTAATTCGCTGATTCAGAATAAATAATTAAACTAAAACAGTGCATTTAAAACGGTATTTTTCAACAATTTTGGAGAATTTTCACCCGACAACAAAAATCTATGCTTTAATCAAAATCGATTCAGTTATAGTGAAACACATCTTTTATTCATAAGGATTATGTCGATCATGAGCGCAATAATTACACGTGAAATTCAATATACAGCTCCAGATGGTAAGACCTTAATCGGCTTTTTTGCTGCACCACAATCTGACACACCTGTACCTGCCGTATTGGTTGCACCAGAATGGTGGGGACGCAATGATTATGTCATGCAACGCGCTCAAGAATTAGCTGAACATGGCTATGCGGCATTTGCGATTGATATGTACGGTGACAAACAAACCACTGAACAAGCCAGCCAAGCCAATGAATGGATGATGGAAACATTCCAGCAGCCAAATACCATCGTTGAGCGTGTGACTGCGGCACTTGCCACGCTTGCAGCACAACCTGAAGTAGATGTACAACGTTTGGCAGCCATTGGTTTCTGTTTCGGTGGCAAAGTCGTTTTAGATTTGGCGCGTTCAGGTGCTGAGATTAAAGCAGTCGCTACATTCCACGGCAACTTGTCCACAGCGGTTCCTGCTGAAAAAGGCAAGATTAAAGCTGAAGTTTTGGTGCTGCACGGCGAACTCGACAGCATGGTAACTTTAGACAATGTCGAAAGCTTCAAACAGGAAATGCAAGCTGCCGATGTGAAGCATGAAGTCATTATTTTAGCCAATGCCAAACACGGCTTTAGCAACCCGCTTGCCGATGTTCGTGCCAAAGCCAACGGCGTTGATTTGGGCTATAACCCAGAAGCTGAACGTGCAGGCCTCGATGCCATGTACCAACTGCTAGCACGTGATCTACGTGCTTAAACCGATTTTATTGAATTGTTAGAACAAGTAGGAAGCGACCATGACTGAGCATTGTGCTTATTGCGATTTTGATGATTATGATGTGATTGCCAAAAATGACTTTGGCGTAATTTTCCCAGAACCTCATCCCCTGTCTAAAGGACATATGGTGATTGTGCCATTACGTCATGTCAGTTCATTTTTTGATGTCACTGACAAAGAACGCAAAAGTCTGATGTCCTTACTTGAACAAGCGCGTAATGAATTAGAAATTCTGTATCATCCTGAAGGCTATCATATCGGCTTTAACGACGGGAATGTGTTTGGCGAGGTCTCACAACATCTGCACATTCATGTGATTCCACGTTATAAAGGTCAACAATTGAAGCTTGATGAACGCTGGGGCATCTTAAACCCAAGCGAAGCTTAAAACCCTGCTTTTAAAATCTTGCTGATTCCTCTGTGAAGATGTGTACGCACATCTTCACTGCTTTTTGCTGCTCGCTTGACGTATACTACCTCGCGGTTTTGAGAGGTGGTGTGCATGTCTGATTTTTCATTTTCTGATGCTTTACTGATTTGGTTCGACCAGCACGGTCGGCATGATTTGCCGTGGCAAGTCGCTGATGATCCCTACAAAGTCTGGGTTTCAGAAATCATGTTGCAACAAACCCAAGTCAAAACCGTCCTGCAATATTTTGAGCGTTTTATTCAACGCTTTCCAACCGTTGAAGCACTTGCTCAGGTGAGTTGGGATGAAGTCGCGCCCTACTGGGCAGGTCTAGGTTATTACGCTCGGGCACGCAATCTGCACAAAGCCGCTCAAATCGTTGCTGCACAAAGCCATTTCCCAGAAACCCTTGAAGACTGGATGGCACTGCCTGGCATTGGACGTTCGACCGCAGGTGCTCTGATGTCACTAGGTTTACGTCAGTACGGCGTAATTATGGATGGCAATGTCAAACGGGTATTGGCGCGCTTTTTTGCCATTGAAGATGACCTGAGTAAACCTGTGCATGAACGGGAGATGTGGACGCGTGCCGAACAGCTTTGCCCTGTTGAACGTAATCATGACTACACGCAAGCGATTATGGATTTGGGGGCAACCATCTGTACCCCGAAAAAACCACTCTGTCTGTACTGCCCGATGCAGCAGCATTGCCAAGCCCATCAACAAGGGATTGAAACCGAACTGCCTTTCAAGAAAGCCAAGAAACCTGTGCCTGTGAAACAGGCGGAAGTCTTGTTACTGTGTCATCAAGATCAATGGTTATGGCAACAGCGTCCTGCGCTTGGACTTTGGGGCGGTTTATATTGCCTGCCAATTTTTGCAGATCTGAATGAACTGCAACAGCAACGGACTACTTTTGGTTTAGCAACAGCGCAATATCTCACACAAATTCGTCATAGTTTTACCCACTTCACGTGGGAATTAAATATTCAGCAAATCCAAGTTGACAGCGATCAGTTGGAACATCTACAAATAGAACTGGGCGGTGAATGGCTCACCCCACAACAGGCAATTGACCGAGGCATTCCAACAGCCATGAAAAAACTGATTCAAAACGTTTAAACATCTATACGGCATGCTGTTGGAAAATACTGATTCAAAGGACACTGTATTTTGCGTTTTCTTTCACATGCTGTTTTAATTTTAACGGTCATCGTTTTGGCTGCGTGTAGTTCAACGCCGAGAAAGACCACACCACTGCCCAACCAGCAAGTCAGCCGTCTCAAAGCCATGCGATTAGGTGTTCATCTTCCTATTCCTGTCAAAGGCGTCAAAGCAGATCAGCTCACCGATACTTGGGGTGCTTCACGCAGTGCAGGACGTCGCCATGAAGGAATTGATATACTGGCACCACGCGATACCAAAGTGACCAGCGCCACCGAAGGTTTGGTCGCCAGTTTGCAAAGCAACACCCTTGGTGGCAATGTCATCTGGATTTTAGGCCCTGCGGGTTCTTGGCATTATTATGCACATTTGGACAAGCATAAGCGCGGCTTAAAAGTCGGAGACTATGTGCATGCGGGCGAACTGATAGGCTATGTCGGCAACACGGGTAATGCCAGACATACCGTCACCCATTTACACTATGGCATTTATCTGGATGGCAAAGGTCGCGGCGCGGTCAACCCATTCCCCTATTTACGTTAGGAACACTCGTTTCATGTCTGAAGCCCTTATCAATCGTTTAGTTGACTTTGCCGAATCGGGCAATCAACAAAAAATCCAACTTCGTGGTCAATGCTATCAGGGCTGGGTCATGGAAATTGCAGAAAATGGTCTGCTGATTAGTACAGGCTACAATGACAAAGCAGGTAAGGATCTGTGGCTGTCTTTAGAAGATTTACAACAAGCCGAACTGTTTTTTTGGGACACTAAAAACGATCAGTGGACATTATTCACACTTTAAAAACAACAGATAATCAGGAGTTTGCCATGTCTCAACAGCGCTGTCGCTGGTGTTCCGATGATCCACTCTATATCGCCTACCACGATGAGGAATGGGGCAAACCCTTATATGATGAAGCGCAACTGTTTGAACTGTTGTGCCTCGAAGGTCAGCAAGCAGGTCTGTCTTGGATTACCGTCCTGAAAAAACGTGACTGTTACCGTCAGCATTTTTTTCAATATTCTATTCAACAGATTGCAGAACTATCCGATACTGCCTTAGAACAAAAACTGCAAGATGCAGGCTTAATCCGTCACATCGGCAAACTCAATGCCATTCGAGCCAATGCACAAGCATGGTTGAACTTAAAACAAGACGTGGGTGATGTCGTGACATGGCTATGGCAATTTGTCGATGCCAAGCCAGTTCACAATGCAGTTCCAAATTATCAAGAAGCGCCTGCACAAACCGAGATCAGCCAGAAACTCTCAAAAACCCTAAAAAAGCGTGGTTTTAAATTTGTGGGCGCGACCACCTGCTATGCGTTCATGCAAGCCTGTGGCATGGTCAATGATCATGAAGATGACTGCTTTTGCAAATAACAACAATTCCGAACAAGGAGTGCATCATGAGTGAAAATCGAATTCGTAGCTATGCAGCCTTAACTGCAAAATCTGCTCTCGTTCCGCATGAGTTTGATGCAGGTGATCTTTCACCTCATCAAGTCGAGGTCAAGGTCGAATACTGTGGTTTGTGCCACTCCGATCTGTCGATGATTGACAATGAATGGGGTGTTTCCCAGTATCCTGTCATCGCAGGACATGAAGTGATTGGCAAAATTGTGCGACTGGGCAGTGAAGCCAAAGGTCTGAAACTGGGTCAACGTGTCGGTATTGGTTGGACAGCGGAAACCTGCCAAGCCTGTGATCACTGCCTTGCAGGACAACAGGTGCTGTGTACAGGTGAACGTAAGGCCACTATTGTCGGGCATGCAGGCGGTTTTGCCGACAAAGTCCGCGCTGGCTGGCAGTGGGTGATTCCCCTTCCCGATGACCTTGCCCCTGAAAGTGCTGGCCCACTTCTTTGTGGCGGCATCACCGTATTTGATCCTCTGTTAAAACATCAGATTCAGGCCACTCATCACGTGGGTGTCATTGGAATTGGTGGTTTGGGTCATATGGCGATTAAACTGCTGAAAGCATGGGGCTGTGAAATTACTGCGTTTACTTCCAGTTTAGATAAAACAGAAGAACTCAAAGCCATGGGTGCAGACCATGTGGTGAACAGTCGTGACAGTGCAGCTCTCAAAGCACAAGCAGGCAAATTCGATTTATTACTCAGCACCGTCAATGTCACACTCGACTGGAAAAGCTATCTGCATAGCCTTGCCCCAAATGGCAGTGTACATCTGCTTGGCATTCCCCTAGAACCGATTGCAACGCCTGCCAATTTACTGATTAGCGGCGCAAAATCCATTACTGGCTCGCCAACAGGTTCACCATCGGCATTACGTACCTTGCTTAAATTTGCTGCGCGCAAAAACATTGCACCACAAATTGAACTGTTCCCGATGTCACAAATTAACGATGCCGTTGAGCGCCTACACTCAGGGCAAGTCCGTTACCGCGTGGTACTCAAGGCTGATTTTGACTGATCTCATGGTTTGATCTGATCGTGGCAAATTGACTGAATCGGTTTGTCACTGATTGGGAAAACCCTCTGCCAGTCGCTCTGCCAGAAATTCAATCAACAGACGCACTCTCTTAGGTAGGTGCTCCTGCTGATAATAAACTGCTTGAATCACCTGTTCTTTTAAAACCGTCTGATCGGTCAAAATCGGAATCAGCTCCTGCTTTTTCAAATCCTGATGAATCAGAAACTCGGATAAACTGGCAATTCCGTTGCCGCATAACGCCAGTTTACGAATGGTTTCTCCCGTACTGGCTGTTAAATTGGCACAGATTTTTAAAGGCTGACCCTGTTTTAAAATCGGCCAGACATTCAAATGCGGATGCTGACCAAAGCCAATCAGCTGATGCTGCAATAACTCATCGACCGATTGTGGACAGCCATGCTCCGCTAGATAACTTGGGCTTGCCACCAGATATAACTGACTACGTGCCAGATATTTGGCATGCAAAGAGGAATCGTGCAAGTTGCCAATCCGAATCGCGACATCGGTTTTATTTTCCAATAAATCAACAATCTGATCGTTACTGTTCAGCTCAATTTTGAGCTGTGGATAACAACGGCGAAATTCCTGAATCAGTGGCACAATCACATGCAACACAAATGATGCAGCAGCATCGACCCGAATTAGGCCTGAAATATCACTGTCTGATTTCAGCAAGGCATCTTCCGCTGCAGACAAATCACTTAAAATTTGCCGTGCGCTTTGCAAAAACAATTCGCCTTCTTGGGTCAGTTTTAAACGGCGTGTTGTGCGTTCGAGCAGAGTCACACCCAGTTTCTGTTCCAGACGGCTCAAGGCACGGCTCACGCCCGATGTGGTTTGCTTGAGCAAATCAGCAGCAGCGCCCAAACTGCCTGTGTCAACGACCGCAATAAACACCTGTAACTCTTCGATGCTGGATTTCACCCTTCACCTATTTTTGATAAATAATCAAAAATATTTTGCAGATTTCCATATTTTTCAGCAACAAAAAACTGAGCAAAATACTCAACATCTTTAAGAATACCTGAGCATCTGCTATGCATATTCCCCGTTTTGGTCTAGGTACCTTTCGCCTGAAAGACCAAGTCGTGATTGATTCTGTCAAAACAGCCTTAGACGTTGGCTATCGTGCCATCGATACTGCCCAGATTTATGACAATGAAGTCCAAGTCGGGCAAGCCATTGCTGAAAGCGGTGTCGCACGACAAGAACTGTTTTTGACCACCAAAGTTTGGGTAGACAATTTCAGCCCTGAGAAATTTATTCCAAGCTTGAAAGACAGTTTGCAAAAACTGCGTACTGATGCCGTTAATCTGACCTTGATTCACTGGCCAGCACCGAAAATGGGCGTGAATATCAGCGAAGTAATGCAACTGTTACTTGAAGCCAAACAGCAAGGGTTAACTGAGCAGATCGGGGTGTCTAATTTCAATATTGCCCTGACGCAACAGGCGATGGACGAGATCGGCAAACAGCACATTGCCACCAATCAGATTGAACTCAGTCCTTATTTGCAAAACCAAAAACTGGCTGATTTTTTGCAAGCTGAAGAGATTGATGTCACATCCTATATGACATTGGCTTATGGCAAAGTCCTCAATGATCCTGTTTTAACGGCGATTGCGGCTGAACATCAGGCATCCAGCGCACAAGTGGCACTGGCATGGGCATTACAAAAAGGCTTTGCCGTGATTCCATCTTCAACGAAACGCGAGCACTTATTGCATAACCTACAGGCACAAGACTTACATCTCAGTGCTGAAGAAATGCAACAGATTGCTACACTTGAACGCCATGGCCGTGAAGTCGATCCTGAACAGCTGGCGCCAGCGTGGGACTAAGGATTTGCTATGAAAATCAATTTACCGTTACTGGCTTTAGCGATTGGTGCATTTGCGATTGGCACGACTGAATTTTCCCCGATGGGGCTATTGCCAAACATTGCACATGACTTAGGCATTAGCATTCCGACTGCGGGTATGCTGATTACTGGCTATGCGCTGGGTGTGATGATTGGCGCGCCGATCATGACCTTATGGTTTGGGCATTTTCCACGGCGTAAAGCATTAATCATCCTGATGGCAATTTTTACCCTTGGCAACCTGATTGCAGCGATTGCGCCGAACTATTTGAGTCTGATGGGCGCTCGGGTGATTACCAGTTTGAACCACGGGGCATTCTTCGGGATTGGTTCAATTGTCGCCACCAGTGTTGTGCCCAAAGACAAACAGGCCAGTGCCATTGCCATGATGTTTATGGGACTGACCATTGCCAATATTGGTGGTGTGCCCTTGGCAACATGGGTCGGTCAGCATATTGGCTGGCGGAGTGCCTTTGCAGGAATTGCCGTGCTTGGTGTCATCACCATGCTGTCCCTGTTTAAAGCCTTATCACAAGGTTCAGTCGGGCAAAAACCCAATGTGATGCAGGAACTCAAAGTTCTGACCCGTCCCGCGGTGATGCTGGCACTTTTAACCACGGTCATGGGCGCAGGCATTCTATTTACCTTGTATACCTATATCGCGCCGACACTCAGCACGATTACCCACGCATCACCAACTTTTGTGACCTGTATGCTGGTGTTGGTCGGACTGGGGTTCTCGATTGGTAACCACTACGGCGGTAAATTTTCCGACCAATCGATTGACCGTACCTTGATTGGCTTTTTAGTCGTGCTCATCGTCCTCATGGGGCTATTCCCGATCTTGGCGAAAACTTCGGTCGGTGCTGCCATTTCCCTGATTGTTTTTGGTGCGGCAACTTTTGCCTTGGTTCCCCCCCTACAAATGCGGGTGATGTCCGTGGCACATGAAGCCCCTGGTCTGGCATCTTCAGTTAACATCGGTGCATTTAACTTGGGCAATGCTTTGGGTGCTGCACTCGGTGGTGCTGTGATTAGTCTGAATATGGGTTACGCGGCCGTTCCTGTCAGTGGTGCTGTACTGGCTGCATTAACGCTAGTTTTGGTTTTGGTGCAAAAACGTCTGTATCAACATGACAATCCTGCGGCTTGTGAAGCTGCATCTTAAAATGCACAAAGCCAGTCATCAGACTGGCTTTTTGATGTTAGACAAGTACTTACAAGCCTAGAACATCTTTCATGTCATATTTCGCTGCATCGCGACCGACAACCCATGCCGCTGCACGAACTGCACCCGAAGCAAAGTTCATACGATTCGTGGCTTTATGGGTGATTTCAACACGCTCACCTTCACCAATAAACATCACGGTATGCTCACCGACAATGTCACCACCACGAATGGTTTGGAAACCGATGCTTTGGCGCTCACGTGGGCCTGTATGACCTTCACGGCAATATACCGCATCTTGCTTCAAGTCACGACCTAAAGCACCTGCAACTGCTTCACCCATCATCAAAGCTGTACCCGATGGTGCATCGACTTTATGGCGGTGATGCGCTTCAATCACTTCGATATCGACTGTATCGCCAAACACTTTTGCAGCCAGCTCAAGTAATTTAATCGACACGTTGACACCGACTGAATAGTTCGCTGCATAGACCACAGGAATCTGTGTTGCTGTGTCATTCAAGAGCTGTTTTTGTTCTTCAGAAAAGCCTGTGGTGCCAATCACCATGGCGACACCCGCATCACGGCAAAGTTTGAGGTGTTGTTCAGTCGCAGCAGGCGCTGTGAAATCAATCACCACATCCACATCTGCCAATACGGCTTCTAATGAACCCGCAATCTTCACACCTACAGCACCAATACCTGCCAATTCACCCGCATCTGTCCCAACCAAAGAACTGGTTGGACGTTCAACTGCTGCTGCAAGTTGGAAGCCTGCCTGTTGCACTGCCTGAATCAAGATACGGCCCATACGACCGCCCGCACCTAAAATCCCAATACGTGGTGATGTAGACATGTTGTCATTTCCTAAATTTTTTAATCAATGTGCTTACTATAACAAAACTTATTTCTGTGCATGTGCACTCCGACACAAAAAAAACCGCTTTAGACAGCAGGTTTTTTCTCAAAATCAATCCACCAGATCAGTCAAACAAACGATCAAAGAATGATTTTTTCTTGGCACTTGAATGTTGGTCATTGCCATCCATTGTTGCTTGTAACTCTTTGAGCAACTCGCGTTGACGTGCAGTCAAATTCACAGGGGTTTCCACTACGATACGGCAAAGCAAGTCACCAACCATGCTGTTACGCACTGGACGAACGCCCTTACCCCGTAGACGGAACACTTTCCCGTTTTGCGTGCCTTCAGGAATTTTCAGGCTCACGCGACTATCAAGTGTCGGAATCTGGATTTCTTTACCCAATGCAGCATCGGCAATGCTAATTGGCACATCCATATACAGGTCTGCACCATCACGCTGGAAGATTTCGTGTTCACGCACAACAACTTCGACATACAAGTCGCCTGCCTGACCATCACGAATCGCTTCACCTTTACCTGTTAAGCGTACGCGATCACCATTGTCCACACCTGCTGGAATGGTCACTTCTAACGTTTGCTGACGCTCACTCACTCCTGAACCATGACATTTTTGACATGGGTTCTTGATGATTTTGCCTTGGCCGCGACATGTGCCACAAGTTTGCTGAACCGAGAAGAAACCTTGCTGCATACGCACTTGACCTGCACCATGACAGGTTTTACAAGTTTCAACATCATTTGGATTTTTTGAACCTTTACCATCACAGGCATCACATGGTGCTGGCGCAGTAAAGGTAATGGTTTTTTTCACGCCTTGAACTGCTTCTTCAAGGGTAAGTTCCATCACATAACGTAAATCTGAACCACGGCGTTGGCGCTGTTGCTGACGTCCGCCGCCACCAAATGCACCACCGAAAATGTCGCCAAACTGACTGAAAATATCTTCCGCGCTAAAGCCACCAAAGCCACCGCCTGCACCACCGCCGAAACCACCTTCAAAGGCATTGTGTCCCATGCGGTCATACATGCTACGCTTTTCGCTGTCAGACAGAATTTCATACGCTTCAGCAGCTTCTTTGAATTTTTCTTCAGCTTCGGCATTGTCTGGGTTACGGTCAGGGTGATATTTCATCGCCAACTTACGGTAGGCTTTTTTGATTTCATCATCACTAGCAGTTTTAGAAACGCCTAAAACCTCATAATAATCACGTTTAGCCATGATAGGCGATGCTCCTCACGGAATTTCAAATATAGAACAACTCCCATGTAAAATTGGGATCTTTGTCCATTTTACAAGGCAAATAATGAAAAAATTCGTGAAATTAAAATACTGCTTTCTTTTTGAAATACTTAGACAAGCCTTTAATAAAGCTATTTAACAGATACATCCAGGCAATAAACGCAAAAACCACACCTGCAACGGTAAAGCCTGTCACCCAAAGCATGTCGTTCCACGCATAAAATGCCAAAGGAATAAACCATACTGCTGCAAACAACCCCATCAGGATGAATAAAATGACATTTCGCATAATCCAGACACCATGCGATTGAATCCAGACTTCAGCATCCTGACTGTGTGCAACTTTCGCAGACAAAAAATAGGCAATGAATCCTGTAACTACGGTAAACATTGCCAAAAACATAAACATATACGCCGCAGAAATATAACGACGATGCTGCTCAACTTTGTCTTGCGCCATGGAACTTAGACCCCTTCACGGCATAGGACATGCCTTGAAAACATGATGTATAAGATTGTATAAAATCGACTTGTTACTATAGGTGAGTTTTGTACTTTTCGCATCCTTTTACGTAAAATATTTGCATTAAAACCAAGACAATTTCACAGAAAAATATCTTTTTTACGCTACGCATCAGTCATCTGCTCAGGCTTTATTGAATTGATGTGAATTTTCAAACTTCTTAACACACTTAAATCTTATTTTTTTCTTAGTTTACACGACCAATGGCTAAAGGCTTTTCTACATAAATTTGTTATGTTTAGATAAAAGCGACATTTCAATATACAAGGGAAATCTCCTTTTATATTTCAATAGACCATAATGCCTCCCATAAGGAATTTAACTATGGCACAACATATCGATGCACCATTACGCGAAGACGTCAGACTACTGGGCAATTTATTAGGAGAAACCTTAAAAGCCCATGCAGGTCAGGATTTATTTAATCAGGTCGAGCAAATTCGCGCTCTTGCCAAAGGGGCTCGTGATGGACAAGTCGAAGCGGAAAAGCAGTTAGAACAACTCTTTCTCAATCTTGAAGATAAAGAGATTTTACCACTGACGCGTGCCTTTACCCATTTTTTGAATTTCGCCAATATTGCTGAACAATACCATGTGGTGCGTAGTCGTCGTGCCAGTGAGTTTGATGAAAGCCAGCCCTCTCCAAATCCGCTTGAACCCCTATTTGAAAAATTTAAACAACAACAAATTTCAGCTGAAACCCTATATCAGCAAATTTGTGATTTAAATATTGAGCTGGTGCTAACAGCACACCCAACTGAGGTCAGTCGCCGTACCCTGATTCAGAAATATGACGATATAAATCGCTGCCTAGAACAGCTCGACCAACAAAAGCTAACACCAAAAGAACGCCAGCAAGCCATTGAGAAACTCAAACAACTGATTTGCTCGGCATGGCAAACCGATGAAATTCGTCGCCAAAAACCGACTCCAATTGATGAAGCCAAATGGGGCTTTACGGTTATTGAACAAACCCTGTGGCAAGCCGTGCCCAAGTTTATTCGTGAACTGAATGAGCTGGTACAAGCGCACTGCGGTCAGGCATTGCCAACCCATATCACCCCGATCCGCTTTGCCTCATGGATGGGCGGTGACCGTGACGGCAACCCAAATGTCACCCATGACGTGACTCAACAAGTGTTATGGTTCTCCCGTTGGCAAGCCACTGAACTGTATTTACGCGACCTTGAAAGCCTGCGCTGGGAACTCTCGATTCAGCAGTGTTCCGATGAACTACGCCAAGCCTTAGGTCGTGAGCATGCCGAACCCTATCGTGAATATTTACGTGATTTACGCGAACGTCTACGCGTTACCCGTCAATGGCTCTCGGACAAATTACAAGGCGTGGAAACCATCGAAGATCCGCGTGTGATTCGTCATAAACATGAATTGCTTGATCCATTACTGCTTTGTCACCGTTCATTAATTGACAGCAACTTGCCAGAAATCGCCAATGGGAATCTGCTCGATTTTATCCACCGTGTGCATTGTTTCGGCATTGAATTGCTCAAACTCGACATTCGTCAGGAATCTGGTCGTCACCGTCAAGCCATTTCTGCGATCACTGAATATTTAGGTTTAGGCAATTTTGAAACATGGACTGAACAGGCCCGCCAAAACTTCCTGATCAATGAGTTGCAAAGCAAACGCCCATTGCTACCCAAATTGCTCAATGAACCCGAAAACAGCCTGATCAACCATCCAGATGTTCAGGAAGTCTTTTCCACCATGCGGACATTGGCAGAACAACCTGCCGAGTCTTTGGGTGCCTATATTATTTCTATGGCTGAATATCCAAGTGATGTTTTGGCTGTCTTACTGCTGCAAAAAGAAGCTGGCATTCAGAAACCACTTCGCGTTGTACCCCTCTTTGAAACTCTCAAAGATTTGGACGGCGCTGCTGAAACCATGAATACCCTGTTTAACGTGCAATGGTACAAACAGCATATTCAGGGCAAACATGAAGTCATGATTGGTTATTCGGACTCAGCCAAAGATGCTGGCTTTATGTCGGCGAACTGGGCTCAGTATCGTGCGCAAGAAGAACTCACTGCGGTTGCCCAAGCACATGATGTTCAGCTTACCCTGTTTCATGGTCGTGGCGGTTCGATCAGCCGCGGTGGTGCACCAACGCAACAAGCGCTATTTTCTCAACCGCCAGGTTCAATTTCAGGCGCAATTCGCGTTACCGAACAGGGGGAAATGATCCGCTTCAAATTCGGTATTGAAGGCGTAGCGCTGCAAAACATGGAAGTCTATACCGCAGCAACATTAGAAGCGACCTTGTTACCGCCGCCTGTACCGAAAGCGGAATGGCGAGAACTGATGCATCAAATGACGGAGACTTCGGTCAAAGTATATCGTCAGACTGTTCGGGAAAATCCGCATTTTGTCGAGTACTTACGCACGGTCACTCCTGAGCTTGAGTTACAAATGCTGCCGCTCGGTTCACGTCCTGCTAAACGTCGTGTCAGTGGTGGTATCGAATCACTACGTGCGATTCCTTGGGTATTTGCATGGACTCAAATTCGCTTAATGCTGCCTGCTTGGCTCGGAACAGGTGCGGCAATTGATGAGATCATTGCCCAAGAGCAAAAAGGCAAACTGGATGAAATGCTTCAACAATGGCCTTACTTCCAGACCTTAATTGATATGCTGGAAA
Source organism: Acinetobacter sp. MB5 (assembly GCF_003261585.1). Classification (GTDB taxonomy): domain Bacteria; phylum Pseudomonadota; class Gammaproteobacteria; order Pseudomonadales; family Moraxellaceae; genus Acinetobacter. The sequence goes on from NZ_POVU01000023.1 coordinate 23,158, forward strand.
TGGTCTTATCTAAAGCTGATGCCGATATTGCTTGGTATTACGAGACTCATTTGACTCAAAATGAACATCTACATGCGTTGGGTAATGAACTTCGTCAGCGCCTACAAGATGCGATTGATACCCTGCTCACACTCAAAGGCGAATCTGAATTACTCAGTCAAAATGAAGTGCTTGATCAGTCAATGCGTGTACGCAAAACCTATTTGCTGCCTCTGCATTTATTACAAGCCGAACTGATGAAGCGCCGCCGTGTTTATTTAGCACAACATCAGGCAGAACATACCCCTGTCGATCATGCACTCATGGTCAGCATTACAGGGATTGCCGCAGGTCTGCGCAATACAGGCTAATGGGTGATATCTGATACAAACTGACTTACTCGTTCAGCGAATGGGTAAGTCTTTTTTATTTTAACTAAGCAATTAATAAATCTTATAAATTTTAAAAACACAGCCATGACGCTTGGAAAAAACGACCAACAGCAATTCCAAGCTATGTAATGCATTTTCAACTCAGAGTATCATGTGCGGAATTTTGTAAAAATTTGAGCGTTTTTGTTATGTCTTGGTTTCCAAAATGGCAACCCTACTCAGGACAAATTGATCATCGTCCTGTATCCACCAATGAATATTTACCTGTTGGACAAAGTATTGTTCTAGGTATTCAACATGCCTTTGCCATGTTTGGTGCAACCGTACTTGCTCCACTGTTAATGGGCTTTAACCCGAACCTTGCGATCTTGATGTCAGGGATTTGTACCATCCTGTTTTTCATGTTTACAGGCGGACGAGTCCCAAGTTATTTAGGTTCTAGTTTTGCGTTTATTGGTGTAGTTGCTGCGGCAACTGGACATGTCACAGGCTCAGGTGCTAATCCGAATCTATCTGTGGCGCTGGGCGGGATTGTCGCGTGTGGCGTACTATATGCGATTATCGGTCTGATCGTGATGCTGACAGGCACACGCTGGATTGAAAAGCTCATGCCACCTGTGGTCACAGGCGCAGTGGTGATGATCATTGGTTTGAACCTTGCCCCTGTCACCATTAAAGGGGTTGCTGGTCAACCTTTTGAAATGTGGATGGCACTGATCACTGTGCTTTGCATGGGAACCATCGCGGTCTTTACCCGTGGCTTACTGCAACGCTTATTGCTGCTGGTTGGCTTACTCATGGCCTATCTGATTTATGCAATTGCCACCAATGGTTTAGGCTTTGGTAAACCGATTGATTTCTCACAAATCTCGGCTGCTGCATGGTTTGGTATTCCAAGTTTTTCACATCCAACTTTTGACAGCAATGCCATGCTAATTATTGCCCCTGTTGCACTGATTTTAGTGGCAGAAAATCTTGGGCATATTAAAGCCGTAGGCGCCATGACAGGTGAAAACCTGACGCCACAACTAGGCAAAGCTTTCCTTGCCGATGGTTTAGCCACAACCCTTTCTGGCAGTGTGGGCGCACCAGGCATGACCACTTATGGCGAAAACATTGGGGTCATGGCCGTCACTCGTGTGTATTCGACTATTGTGTTTGTGATCGCGGGTCTGTTTGCCATTTTCTTGGGATTATCACCAAAATTTGGTGCAGTGATCAGTACGATTCCGAGTGCCGTTTTAACGGGTGCATCGATTGTCGTATTTGGTTTAATTACCATTGCGGGTGCAAAAATCTGGTTAGAAAACAAAGTCGATTTCTCTAACAATAAAAACCTGATTGTCGCTGCGGTCACGATTATTCTAGGTGCAGGTAACTTTGAACTGATGTTTGGTCACTTCAACTTGGGTGGAATCGGGACAGCAACCTTTGCGGCGATTCTGCTCAACTGGTTCTTTAATCTGAAAAAAGATTAATTTTTTGATGATTTTATAGCAGCCGCAAGGCTGCTTTTTTTATGCCATACTGCACACCAGCACAGTCAAAATAATACAGGCAACGGACATGCGCCTTGAGGTTTTTGATTTAGAGTTAATCCTATACATTGCCAAAACAGGCAGTCTCACTCAAGCGGCATAGTGTGCTGCCATTTCCTTGCAAGCCGCGAGCGAACGCCTGAAAAAAATTGAACAGCAATTCGACGTTAAGCTGTTCAGTCGACATAGCACGGGGACACAACTGACCCTTGCAGGACAAAGTTTTTTGGAACATGCCCAAGACATTGTGCAGCGTAGTCACGCCCTGCAACAGCACATGCTGCAATTTTCTTCCCAGTACAAGCAGCAGTTGTGTTTATGGTGCAACTCATCCGCACAAAGTGAATATTTACCGAAAATGTTGCCTGAATATTTACTGCAAAATCCAAATGTACAGATTGAACTCTACGAAGCAGAAAGCAGTGATATTGTGACTGCGTTAAACCAAGGGACGGCTCAACTGGGACTGGTTTCGAGTTTTTTTAATACCGAGCATTTACAGACTTTAGAGTTTGCCGAAGACCCACTGGTGTTGATTTGCCCACGACAGCATGCATTCGCACAACAAACCGAAATCAACCTTGCAGATGCCCTAGACTTTGCATTTATTGGTTTAAAACAGTATCACTCGCTACAACAATCAATTGAACGTCAGGCACAGCAGCTCGGGTATCAGATTGAATATCGCCTGCAACTCCCGAGCTTTTCAGCAATTGCACAAGTGGTTACAGATGGTGTTGGCGTTGCGATTTTGCCGCAACGTGCGGCACAACAATTACAATCCTTGTATTCATTTCACTACATTCAACTGCAAGGGGCTTGGGCAAACCGTAAGTTGTTGTTGGCATGTCGCAGTTTCGATGAACTGCCTGTTAGCTATCAACATCTCAGTGAATTTTTACTGGCAAAACGGGCTTTACTTGCTCCTGTTTAAGTATTCAAACTCATATAGCCGCCCAAAAAGATCAGCCCAATAAAGAAAATACGGCGAAATTTCTGTTCATCTAAACGCTGGCGAATCAGCTTACCCCCCCACATCCCCACTAACGCAGGCACGAGCACTAGACATGAAAGTTGATAATCAATGTGATGGCTTGCCCCAAGTTGTTGTTGCAAGAATACAGCCAAACAGAGGTTGGCACAGGTAAAAGTCAAGCCAAGCGTCTGTACCAAATCGTTGCGTTGCAACTGCAAACTTTGTAAATACGGGACAACTGGCATCAAAATCACCCCTGTGGCAACGGTCAATGCACCGCCCAAATAACCTACAATTGGCGACAAGTATTTTTCATGGGCTTGCAAGTTGGGTAAACGCTGACTGCATAAACCATAAATTCCATAGAGCAACAACATCATGCCAAGCAATAAACCACTATGTGCATGTGAATCTGCCAAGGTTGGAAAGATGCTCCACGTGGAACCAATCACAACACCAAGCAACAACGTCCAAAAACGACGCAGCAAAATCCACCATCCACCTTCACTAAACAACTGCCAGACATTTGTCACCAAGGAAGGAATGATCAGCAGGCTCGCCGCCTGAAAGGGTGATAAAACGATACTGAGCAATCCCATTGCAATCGCAGGCAAGCCTAGACCAATCACCCCTTTGACCAATCCAGCAAATGCAAACACCAATATCACAAATCCAAGCATCTCATTTCTCCCTAAGTACATAGGTTCATGCTAGGACAAAGTCAGCAGCTCGAATATGCGCATTTTTTGGAGTTGCCTCAAGCATTGCCTGAGGCGGTTCAGTCCAACTTAAAATATGCTTTAATTTCAGTAGATGAGGGTAATTCAGGATAGTCCTGATCGGCTGAAAGGCTCTCGCCCCATGTGGCTTTGGAGTTCAAACAAAAATTGAGACGTTGAATGGGGTTAATTTCCGAGTCGAGTAGACCAAGAGGAATCCACATCCATGAGGTTTGATTGACCTGATTTGGCACGCAAGAACCGCAAACTGTACAAAATGCCGAGCGAAAACCACTGGTCTTTTGGTACTGTCGAATCTGCTGATCGCCTTGTAACCAAGAAAAATGACTTTGCTCAACTAGACTGGCGGCATTAAAACTACTGCCCGTCTGTTTGCGGCATAGACCACAATGACAGTGATAAATCGTGTCGATTGTACATGTGACTTGGAACTGCACTGCCCCACATAAGCAACTACCAAAGAGACTCATCGTATTTCTCTATGCCCTTTAATAATCTTGTAATTGCTCGAAGCCTGTTCCCGTGCGTGAAAACTTCACCTGATTGACATGATATTCAGCCACTTTTTGAAAAGGATCTTGCTGCAAAATCGCTTTTAACTGGGCTTCAGGCATATCCTTGACCAAAATCATGCCACCTGTACGCGGTTGTTTTGCCCCTGCGGAAATAAAATGACCCGCAGCAAAATGTTGTTGTAGCCATTCTATATGTTGTGGCAATAACGCATCGACAGCAGTCAAAGGCTGTAAATAGTTCAATTCAACGATATACATGATTATTCTGCCTTTTTATGCTTATTCTAGATGTGAATCAATACGAGATTTAGTCAGATAAATGCTGTAATTCTCGTTCAATAAAATGCTGAATCATTTGTCGATAGAGTTTTTCAACCAAATCAGCATCTGCCGAATAGGTGTCTGCATGTTGACGAACCTGTTCAATCACCTGTTCCACCCGATGAGGTGCAGGTGCTTCGGCTCGTGATGTTTTAAAGGTTACAGCCTGATCAACATAGGCTTGGCGAGTAGCAATCAATTCAATTAGAGCCTGATCAATTTGATCAATCTGTTGGCGAACTTCAGCTAAAGAGTTACATTTTTGAATCATTATGAGTCTACTGTTTGTATTGTTGTTCAAGGATATGACTAAAAATACTCTCAATCATCCACACCCGATATAAACTGTTAAACACGTAACGCTGACCTGCTATACGTAATTCAAGCACAGGAAAATCGGGCTGATGCATGGCATGACATTGCTGATCATTTTGCTGTAGAAGTCTGGAAATATCGACTTCGGTCAGTTTCTCAATCTGCAAATTCTGTTGCAAAGCACGTACATGTGGGGCAAATGACAAGTCCTGTCCTTTACTCCACACCGCTTTTAAAATGTCATAGATGACATCAACGCGTTGTTCTTCATCTTCGATGCTATAGAACAAACGTGCAATGTTTATCACTGCTTCTTGAGTTGGACGACAAAATGGAGTGAATGCCACATCAGTCCGTTTTGATAAACGTGTTGCCAATGACCAGTCAAAAAAGTCACGCCCATGATAGCTCAGCGGATAAACCCGCAACTGAATATTATAATAATTTGCTAATTCTTCTTTGATATAAGCAAGCAATAACCAACTGATCGGATCTTCCAGCGCGATGTATAAATCTAGCTCAGGATGCATCGCCTGAATTTCTGCCAATTCCTCGGCATCACTCATAATATGCTCGCGCCATTCAATATGATTGATCAGGAAAATCGGATTGTCTGTCAGTAATTTTTGTTGTTTGAGACGACGTGCCAAACGCAGTAAATCATCAACGGCATGATATTTACGATCTGCAAATTCAAAATAACTGGCTGCTACGGGCGTATCAATAAAGCAACGTTCAGGAAAATTTTGCGGTTGGTGCTGTTGGCTGGCCATGGCATAAAGGGTTTTGAGTTTGCCATATTGCTGTTGCCACAGCATGTGAAAGACATCTTCAAGTAAATATAAAAATTGTTCTTCGCGTAGAGGGGTATTTCTTAAAATAACTTCAGCTTGTTGAATGGCTTCTGCGGTTGGAAGTTCAGGCTGTTCATCATAACCAAAGCGGTGTTGGCGTGCGAGAATCTTGGCATCATTCAGACAGTATTGTTGCCATTCCTGTGCGGTCATATTATTGGGAGGCTCAGCCGCCTGACTGGAAATCATCACCTTTAAAGGCTTGAGTTCTTCACTCAAAATTTCATGTAGTTGAGGCAGTTGCTGTACCGCCAGATAACTGTAAACATCATCAAGACGCAAATAAATGCTCAACCCCTTATCCGTGGGTAAAACCTCTTGCCGTGACGGTTTCTGGTAAAACCATCTCGATCGAATCGGATCAAACCAACGGCGAAACACGGACATGAGCGTAGCCTCTAAAAAATCAATCGACAGATTGAATAAGCAATTTACTGACCAAAGAAAGTTTGATCGGTAGCAGTCTTTATGCCCCGATCCAGATTGCTGCAAGTTTAGCAAATTTTGCCAAAGTTCCGCTTGTATATTTTTGCTATCCGTTTTAGACATTTTATTTGCACAATCAGCACGACATTGCCATTTGCTCGGCCTGTTCAACAGCGACACCTGTTATAATCGTGCCTTGCGAAACGATTGAGTGATGCCCTTGAAGATTATTTTTGCAGGTACGCCTGAGTTTGCGGCCGAAGCCCTCAAAGCCTTAATTCAAACTAAACACGAAATTATTGCCGTGTATACCCAACCTGACCGTAAGGCAGGACGTGGACAAAAGCTAACTGCTTCTGCTGTCAAACAGGTTGCTTTAGAACATAATCTTCCTGTCTATCAACCTTTAAATTTTAAGGCATCAACTGAAGAAGGTCTGGCTGCGCGTCAAAAACTGGCTGCATTAAATGCCGATGTCATGGTCGTGGCGGCTTATGGTCTGATCTTGCCACAAGCAGTATTGGACATGCCTAAATATGGCTGCCTGAATATTCATGGTTCTTTACTTCCACGCTGGCGTGGTGCCGCACCAATTCAACGTGCAATCGCCACAGGCGATAAAGAAACGGGCGTCACCATTATGGCGATGGCCGCTGGTTTAGACACAGGCGACATGCTGTATAAAACTTACTGTCCAATCACGGCTCAAGATACCTCTGCAAGTCTGCATGACAAACTTGCGCTACAAGGTGCTGACGCCATTTGTGCGGTTCTCGCTTCTGAACAACAACTGCAAGATTATCTGGCACAGCGTGAAGTGCAAGATGAAGCCTTGACCGTGTATGCACATAAACTCAGTAAAGCCGAAGCTCAAATTGACTGGACACTCGGCGCTAAGCAACTTGATCTCAATATTCGTGCTTTTAATCCATGGCCTGTGGCATTTTTCCCGATCAGTGAAAATAACAACTTACGGGTCTGGAATTCCCAGCTTTCAACATTAACTGATACGACTGCTCAAGTCGGTGAGGTTGTGGCAATCGACAAACAAGGCATACATGTGATGTGTGGTGATCAACACATCATTTGCCTGACCCAGTTACAATGGCCAGGTGGCAAACCACTGAATGCCCCACAAATTTTACAAGCACAAAAATTACAGGTTGGACAAATCCTATCATGAGTCAAATGTTGAATTTACGTGCTCAAGTGGTTAAAACCCTACTGGCAGTACAGCAAGGTCAATCCCTTTCTGCCATTTTGCATCAGCAATTGGATCAAGTTGCCGCTAAAGATCGTGGTTTATTCCATGAATTGGTGTTGGGAACATTGCGTCAGTGGTACGGCTTAAAAGCCCTCACCTTGCCATTACTCAGCAAACCACTGGACAACCCAACGGTAGAAACCTGTCTGTATGTTGGTTTATATCAAATTCTTTGTACGCGTATTGCAGAGCATGCAGCGCTGTCAGAAACCGTGACTGCTTGTAAACAATTGGGCTTCCCTGCGTTAAGTGGTGTCGCTAATGCGATTTTACGTCGTGCCACACGTGAAAAACCAGAATTTCAACGCACGCTCAATCAGGCACACGGTTTACCAAGTTGGCTGTATAAACGTCTGAAAAAAGACTGGCCAGAACAGCTCGATGAACTGTGTACCGCACTAAAACAAACCAGTGCAATTACCTTACGGGTCAATCAACGTAAAATCGGGCGCGATGCTTATCTTGCAAAATTACAGGCTGCTGATATTCAGGCTGAAGCGTGTACGGTTGCCGATACAGGTATTGTCTTACAACAATCCGTGCAAATTCCTGAGCTGATTGGTTTCGATCAGGGTTGGTTCTCTGTACAAGATCAGCATGCCCAACTGTGTGCCAGTCTATTACCCAATCTCGATGGCAAAGTCGTGGTCGATGCCTGTGCTGCGCCTGGTGGTAAAACTGCACATTTACTGGAAAAATTCCAGCCTGCTCACCTGATTGCACTCGATCAAGATGCCAAACGCTTAGTCCGTGTTGAGGAAAATTTACAGCGTTTGCAACTCAACAGTGACAAAGTTCAGATTCTCGCTGCCGATGCTACCACATGGACAGTCCCAGAACCTGTGGATTGTATCGTGCTTGATGCACCGTGTTCAGCGATTGGGGTTTTACGTCGCCATCCCGACATTCGCTTGTTACGCCAGTCAGGTGATATTGCAGAAACGGTTGCGCTACAAAAGCAGATTTTGCAGCAAATGTGGTCACAGCTCAAAGTGGGTGGCACATTACTTTACATTACCTGCTCGATTCTCAAAGTTGAAAACGAGCAGCAAATGCAGCAGTTTTTTGCTGAACATGCCGATGCCCGTGAAATCAAAATCGAAGCAGATTGGGGAATTGCCCAAGCACATGGTCGACAGTTATTACCGACCAGCGCTCAAGGTGATGGATTTTATTACTGTCGAATTGAAAAAGTGGCTTAAGCCACTTTTTCAATTGGATGTCATTTAAGAAAAATTCAGCTCTTGTTGACTTGGAATACTCAGCGCCTGATGAATATACAGTTCGATCAATTTCTCGCGTGAACCAATCGAGCGCTGATAATAACTCGAGTTTAAAAGCAGACAGGCGCCATAGGTCAGTGACCAGATATAAGAAAGGTAATCCCGAATTGAAATATTCGACTCAAACTTATCTAAATAATCTTTCGTAATGTCTTTAATACATAAGATACGTTGCTGACGAATGTCATATAGCTGCTGAAATAGGTCTTTTAACCCTGATTCCGTTGTCGTTAAATGCTCTTCGATTTGATGTAATACAATAATCCTTTCAGGGGACTGTAAATGATAGAGCATATACGCTTTGGCATATTCAACAAAATTTTCTTGGTACTGATGCGAAATCGCCAATACCCGCTTTTCATTCTGGATCACCAATTCCAATAACAATTCATTCTTCGACTTAAAATGCTTATAAAGTGTACCCTTAGCGATATCTAATTCTTTGGCAAGATCATCCAGCGTCATATCCTGATAATGATCCAGTAATAGCTCTTCTGAAACGGCTAAAATTTTCTGATAACGTGCTAAAAATTGTTCTTGACGACTAGTTTTCATTGATAATTCCATTTCTCAGACCCATCATCTACCCGAAAATAAATAACATAATTTATGCATGATGGACATCCTTATTGATGATCTGTACATTCAAGCAGCAAATATATCCAGCCACCAACACTTGTGGCAGCAATTATCGCAATAAAAAAGAGTTATTACGGGTTAAAGTAATAACTCTCCAAATCATATGACACTTCAAAGGTATTTTGATTGAAGTCCTTTAGATTTACTCATCATCTAAAACTTCAGGATGTCGATGCAGATGCAAGACAGACAACAACAAGCCACCCCACAACATCGTGATAGAAATCACCATCATCACAATTGCCGATGTATTCATATTTTTTCTCCTAACGATCTTTAATTTTTGTCATCACAAGCGCACCAAGTGCACAAAATACGATACATCCCCAGCCAAAGAAGACCTGTAAACTTTGTGAATAATCACCATAACCTTTACTAATCAAAGCATTCAATGCCAATACTAAGGTTGAAAGCAAAACAACAGGAGTAACAACTGTGAGTGTAAATTCCCACGTACGACCCAACTGAATGGTTGAAATCGCATTGATATGATCCCGGAATTCACGCATTAAACTACGCCCAAACCAAGAAACCATTACAATTGAAACCAATGCTCCCGTCACAATACCCAAGTTATTAATAAAATGGTCAATAATATCAACTAGTTTAATTGCATTAACACTTGAGAATAAAAGAATCGAGATAAAACCAATTCCCCCTCCCACAAGTGTTACAGCCTTTTTACGACCCCATTTTAACTTGTCTTGTAACGCAGAAATTGGAACTTCTAAAATACTGACCATTGAGGTAATGCCAGCGAATAAAAGAGATCCGAAGAACAAAATACCAAAAACACTTCCCGCTGAACCGAGACTTGAAATAATTTTAGGAAACGCAATAAAGGCAAGCCCAATACCACCACTCACCACATCTTTAACATCTGCACCTGCTGAATGTGCCATAAAGCCAAGCGCAGAAAATACACCAATGCCTGCAAGTAACTCAAAAGATGAGTTTGCTAAGCCAACAATCAGACCCGCACCTGTCAAATTGGTTTTAGGTTTCAAATATGATGCATAAGTCACCATAATTCCGAAACCAACAGAAAGCGAAAAGAAAATATGACCATAAGCAGCTAACCACACTTTATAGTCCATCATTGCTTCCCAATTTGGGGTAAAGAAAGCATTTAAACCTTGTGCAGCACCAGGCAAACGCACAGCCTGAATGACAAGAATTGTAAATAAGATCACTAGCAATGGCATAAAAATTTTATTGGCAAGCTCGACGCCTTTTTTCACACCACCATATAAGATCAACATGACTGCTACCCAAATTAAAGCTAATGGATAAAATAACTCCCCCACAAACTGCCATTGGAAGGTTGCAGCATCAGTCGTTTGCAAATATGTTTTAAAGAAGAACTGCTCAGGATTTGAACCCCAAGTTTGTCCAACTGAAAAGTAAATAAAGCTTAATGCCCAAGTGAGTACACCTGCATAGTAAGTGGCAATCACTAAGCAGACACAGACTTGCCACCATCCCAAAGCTTCAGCAGGTTTCATTAACTGCTTATATGCTTTTGGAGGTGCACCGTGACTCCTATGCCCTGTTGCATAATCTAAAAATAACAATGGCAAGCCTGCTGTTAACAAAGCCAATAAGTAAGGTATTAAGAAAGCACCTCCACCATTTTCATAAGCTACATAAGGAAAGCGCCAAATATTCCCTAAGCCAACGGCAGAGCCAATCGCAGCAATAATGAAACCAGATCTGGCTGACCAATTCTCTCTATTTTCTGACATAATAAAGATCCTATTAGAATATTGATTACAACATATCCATGCTGATTAATCAGAATTTAAAATTTTAATAATGCATTAAAGCAAACTATGAGAACTTAAAAAAATCACAGTATTGAAGAAAATTTAATGCAATATTTTTAATATAAAATTAACATAAAAAATACAAAAACTAAAAATTACTTAATCACAAGTACAAAAAATTAATCTATCAATTATTTAATTTCAAATAAAAACAAATATATCTTATTGATATAAATAAATTATTTTAAAATTATAAATTAGTGTTTTATATTTATAATCAACTAAACGGATAGAACCCTGATAAATACTCAAAACATGTCACAAAATAAATTTATATATAATTGACAGCTATTAAAGCCTTAAACCCAATGCCAGACCTTTCTTACATCGGTAGCTATTCTATTCGTAGGGACTAAATTAGGGTTTGATACTCTTGCAATTCTCGCAGTATTTGGCATATTCAATTTATTAGCAGAAAGTCCAAGTACTGCCAAATTTTCTATAGTAAACCCAGCTTGAATAAAAGCTTGTATATATGTTTGAGCATTAGGATAAGCTGTCCCTAAAACTGTTACAGAATTAACTCGTAAAAGTAATAAAAATTCATTGTAACTAGGGCGTGTCCTCATTTGAAAAATTGGTTTAAAAGAGTTATTTACCCCCTTTTTATTTGTATATTTTTCAATGGCACGCACCCTACTCACTGATGATATTTGGCAACAAATCCAGTCTACGATGCAATTTCATGGTTGTTATTGTTCAAAGAACAGTAGAAATATTATGGAAGCAATTTTATGGAAATTACGTACAGGTGCGACATGGCGTGATATTCCTGAAGAATTTTGTCCTTGGAAAACAGCATATAACCGCTTTAATCACTGGGCATCTAAAGGCTTGTGGGATAAATTTTTTTAAACTACGAGGCATACTGGATCAAGAATGGGTATTCATTGACGGAAGCTACATACGCGCGTATCAGCATGCAAGTGGAGCTCGGCATGGTTTCGAGCGAGCAATTGGACAGTCTAGAGGTGGAAGAGCCACAAAAATCCATCTTGCAACCGACGCGAATGGATTCCCGATTGATTTTAAAATCACTGGAGGTGAAGTCCATGACAGCCAAGTTGCAGCGCAATTGATTTGTGAGATCGGTCAGGCAGATTACCTGATTGCAGATAAAGGCTATGATTCGGAAAAAGTCAGAATACTGGCAAGAAAGCAAAATATTTATACAGATTTCGATTGAATGTAGAACAAAGTTATATATTTATAAAAATTATGATTAGAGTGTTTTAATATAGAATACTCTAAATATTAAGTTTAAAAAACTTGGATTTAAACAATAGGCAATAACATCATGCGAAAATAAAAAATCAAACGGATTCTATATACCCCGCAAAGAAAAGCACCCCGACCTCTATAGAGATTGGGGTGCTTTGAATAATGAGCTGGCGATGACTTACTCTCACATGGGTAACCCCACACTACCATCAGCGCTAAGAGGTTTCACTTCT
>NZ_POVU01000024.1 GCF_003261585.1 Acinetobacter sp. MB5
TGCGATCGCAGCAGTAAGAGTTGTTTTACCATGGTCAACGTGACCAATTGTACCCACGTTTACGTGTGGCTTATTACGTTCAAACTTGGCTTTAGCCATGATGTTCTTCCTTTTTAAACTACTCATGCAGGGTCACTGCATGAGCACTTGGTTTTTAACTAAGAATTAGTTTGGGCTTATAGTAATCGAAAGATTACTCGTCGTCACCTTTTTTACCGCCAGATTGGAATTTAGAAATGATGCCTTCAGCCACGTTACGTGGAGTTTCAGCATATTTAGCAAATTCCATAGAGTAAGTCGCACGACCTTGAGACATAGAACGCATTTGAGTTGCGTAACCAAACATCTCAGCAAGTGGTACTTCAGCTTTAATTGCTTTAGTTCCACCAGGTAGATCATCCATACCTTGAACCATACCACGACGACGGTTTAAGTCACCCATGATATCGCCCATGTAGTCTTCTGGAGTTTCTACTTCAACTTTCATGATCGGTTCAAGAAGGATAGGATCTGCTTTCATGAAACCATCACGGAATGCATAAGAACCTGCCATTTTGAACGACAATTCATCAGAGTCGACATCATGGTAAGAACCATCGAACAATGTCGCTTTAATGCCGACAACTGGGTAACCAGCCAAGACACCATTCTTCATACGTTCTTGAATACCTTTATCAACCGCGCCGAAGAATTCTTTAGGTACTACACCACCAACAACTTCTTCAACGAATTGGTATTCTTTACCAGCTTCTTCAACATCAAGCGGTTCAAGGCGGACATATACATGACCGAATTTACCTTTACCACCAGTTTGACGTACGAATTTACCTTCTTGTTCAACCGATTTTTTAATCGTTTCACGGTAAGCAACCATCGGTTTACCAATGTTCGCTTCAACACCGAATTCACGTTTCATACGGTCAACAATAATGTCAAGGTGAAGCTCACCCATACCCGCAATAATCGTTTGACCAGATTCTTCGTCTGTACGAACGCGGAACGATGGATCTTCTTTCGCCAAACGACCTAAAGCGATTGACATTTTTTCTTGGTCAGCTTTAGTTTTTGGTTCAACAGCCAATGAAATTACTGGCTCTGGGAATTCCATACGTTCAAGTGTAATGATGTTTTTCTCATCACATAGCGTATCACCAGTCGTGACGTCTTTAAGACCTACACACGCAGCGATATCGCCCGCACGGATTTCGTCAAGATCTTGACGTTCGTTTGCGTGCATTTGCACGATACGACCGATACGTTCACGTTTAGATTTAACTGGGTTGTACACTGGGTCGCCTTGTTTAAGAACACCAGAGTAAACACGTACGAATGTCAAGTTACCTACGAATTTGTCGTTCATGATTTTGAACGCAAGCGCAGAGAACGGAGCTTCGTCAGATGCTTCACGAGACGCTTTAGTTTCAGCTTTATCGTCAAGGATACCTTCGATCGCTTTAACTTCTGTAGGTGATGGCAAGAATTCAATTACAGCATCCAACATACGTTGAACACCTTTGTTCTTGAACGCAGAACCACAAAGCATAACTTGAATTTCAGATGCTAATGTACGAGCACGTAAACCTGCGATGATGTCTTCTTTAGAAAGATCACCTTCTTCTAGGTACTTGTCCATTAAGTCTTCAGAAGCTTCCGCTGCTGCTTCAACCATGTTAGTACGCCATTCGTTAGCAGTATCAACTAGGTCAGCAGGGATCTCGCCGTATTCAAACTTCATACCCTGAGATGCTTCATCCCAGATAATCGCTTTCATTTCGATCAGGTCAACAACACCCGCGAAAGTATCTTCTGCACCGATTGGCACAACGATAGGAACAGGATTACCACCTAAACGAGTTTTAACTTGTTCAACAGCACGGAAGAAGTTTGCACCAGTACGGTCCATCTTGTTCACGAATGCTAAACGAGGCACTTTATATTTGTTTGCTTGACGCCATACAGTTTCAGACTGAGGTTGTACACCACCTACAGCACAGTAAACCATGCACGCACCGTCAAGAACACGCATAGAACGTTCAACTTCGATTGTGAAGTCTACGTGTCCCGGGGTGTCAATTACGTTGATACGGTGTTGTTCAAATTGGTTAGCCATACCAGACCAGAAACAAGTTGTAGCAGCAGAAGTAATGGTAATACCACGTTCTTGCTCTTGTTCCATCCAGTCCATTGTAGCTGCACCATCATGTACCTCACCAATTTTGTGAGAAACACCTGTGTAGTACAAAATACGTTCAGTTGTAGTTGTTTTACCTGCGTCAATGTGCGCAGAGATACCGATGTTACGGTAACGAGTAATTGGGGTTTGGCGAGCCATGATGTCTGACATTCCTAAATGTGATCTTTAAAACAGGACGCACCAATAAAAATTGATGCGTACGAATACTCAAACTGTTGGGCAACTTAAATACCCGCAAAAGCTCCACTTTGGTAGAGAGCGATGTTAAATCGAGCTGCAACACGCATGAGTATTCTCCTGATAAGGGACTGTCTTAACCGCTTAGAAACGGTAATGAGAGAAGGCTTTGTTAGCTTCAGCCATACGGTGCACGTCTTCACGTTTTTTGATCGCAGCACCTTTGCCTTCAGCTGCATCAAGCAACTCGCCAGCAAGACGTAAAGCCATAGTTTTTTCAGAACGCTTAGCAGCAGCATCTACTAACCAACGCATAGCCAAGGCAGTACGACGGGATGGGCGTACTTCCATAGGTACTTGATAAGTAGCACCACCAACACGGCGTGCTTTTACTTCAACCATAGGACGAACTTTTTCAAGAGTAGTCTCGAAAAATTCAACTGGGTCTACTTTGTTTTTTTCTTGAACGCGGTCTAAAGCACCGTAAACGATACTTTCTGCAATCGATTTTTTACCGTCTTGCATAACGTGGTTCATGAATTTAGCGATTGTTTGGCTGCTGAATTTAGGATCTGGAAGGATCTCACGAGCAGCGACTACGCGACGTCTTGGCATTTTAAAACTACCTATAAATATGACACTTCAGGGTGATCCAGCAGATTGTGCAAGTGTCATGCACGCTACGCTGGCCTTACTATACGTCGCTTGAATTTCAAAAATATGAAGAAATCAAACAAGCGAAACGCTAAAGGATTTTTTTGGTCTTAACGACTAAGATTATTTCTTAGGACGTTTAGCACCGTATTTAGAACGTGACTGGTTACGATCTTTAACGCCAGCACAGTCTAAAGAACCACGAACGGTATGGTAACGTACACCTGGTAAGTCTTTAACACGACCACCACGGATAAGAACAACACTGTGCTCTTGTAGGTTATGGCCTTCACCACCGATGTAGCTAGAAACTTCAAAACCAGAAGTTAAGCGAACACGGCAAACTTTACGCATTGCTGAGTTAGGTTTTTTAGGTGTAGTTGTGTAAACACGTGTACAAACACCACGGCGCTGTGGGCAAGCCTTCAACGCAGGAACTTTGGATTTTTCAACCAAAGTAGTACGACCCTTGCGGATCAACTGATTTGTTGTTGCCATCTGGCAAGTCTCCCGTAAATAAAAAACCTCAAAAAGAAAATACCGCTTTTTGAGGGCATACAATTGTAAGCAAAAACGCCATATTGGTCAATATTCATTGCATACTGTCGCAGCATGCAGAATATACATGACAAACTTATGAAGAATCGGCTGATTTTGAAACTGCTTTACGTCGTCTTGGTGCAGTTGTAGCCGTTGATTTTGATGGTGTTTCTGATGATTTCTCTGTCACTTCTTCTGTGACTGTTTTCACTGGCGTTCGGCGTGGGCGTCGTTGAGGTTTCGGTTTAATCGCCTCATCAACGGCTTCCACAGATACATCTTTTTTCAATTCAATTTCTTGAACAGGTTTTTGAGACTGACTTAACTGATCAACTGCGGCCTGATAAGCGGCTAAAGTAGAAAGCGACTGTTCAGGATGTTGTAATAAATAATCACGCGCAATCGAAAAAACATGCTGAGCTTTTTGTCCTGTATCCGCAATAAACTGCCAACTATACATTGCACTGACACTGGCCGAAATGAGTGGTGTAATTTGATGCAGTGCACTCACTTTTGGTAAAGCATTCATCCAGTGCCATTTAAACTCATGCTGATCATCAAGTAATAATTCTTTTAGCCATTCATCATCATTGGTTGAACCCAGTAATTTTTGCAATGCCGTAAAATCATGATCGACCAGCAATCCATCCAGTGTTCTCAACCCAAGTAAAATACTTTGCTTCTCTACAATCTGCTGTAAGTCTATTTGTTGAAATATATATTGAACAACATCTTGATCTTGCTCGGTCAACTCAAAACCATGTGCCCGCCCTGTTTGATAAATAGTTCTCAGCGCCAGTAATAGCGATGCTGGAATATCAAAACCCAACCCAAACAGCCCTGTTGCGCCTGAAAGTGCACCTTGTATACCTGCAATCCATTTATTCTGTTCAGTCAATGCCTGACTGATTCGTCCAGAACGTGATACATCTTGAGACAACTCCGCTAAAGACTGTGCTCCCGTCTGCTCCAAAATACGGTCTGCTGTACTGATTTTTTCAGCCAACGCCTGCAATTTATGAAAAACATATTCGGAAATCTCATCCATACTCACGGGTAAAAGAAATTCAGCGACCTGATTGACCCGATCATAATGCTTACCAAAAAATTGCTTAGAAATATTTGGAAAATATACACGGATGAGATGTTGTGGATCTTGCTGATCAAAATCTAACAAGACTGTTTTGGCATTTGTATCAGAGGTAACAGCAATAGCTGCTTTTCGACTTTGCTGCTGTTGATTGTTCATCTGATTTAAAACTTTTAAACCTGATGTACTGAGCTTTTTAGCCACTCCCAAAACCTGATTTAATTTGCTTTGTGGATGCTGATTATCCCCTTTTGGCATTCACCTCTCCTCATTGTTTTTCTTTAAATATTTGATAAATACTAGAAGTCGAGGCATTTAATCTCAACCGCATTGTGTATCTTTTAGTTAAGTAAACCACAATCTGCATACAATCTGTTCTATTTCCAAATACTCATAGGATTTGCCATAAGATTTAAAAAAGCTTTCTGTTATGATGAGAAATATTATAAACATGAGTGGTGCAGGCATTAACGCTTACATTTCAGGCTTTTGCCCATAAATGTGGTCTGCGCTGGCTCTCAATATCATCACCATATTAAGGGATCTTATAAATGAGACGTGTTGTAATCACTGGTATGGGCATCAACTCATGCATTGGTAACACCCTAGAGCAAGTGACTGAATCATTAAAAAATGGTATTTCAGGAACTCGTTTTAATCAAACTTACGCTGACCTTAACTTTAAAAGCCATGTCAGTGCTGCTGCTGAACAAGATTTTGATCACATTGACCGTAAATTAAAACGCTTCATGGGTGTATGTGCAATGTATGCATATAACTCTGCGGTTGATGCGGTTAAACATGCAGGTCTTGAGGCTGAAGACCTTGCTGGCAATCCGCGCTACGGTATTGTTGGTGGTTCTGGTGGTGGTTCAACAGCTTCTGTTGTTGAAATGACTGAGTTGCTTGAAACTAAAGGCGCACGTAAAGTCGGTCCTTTCTTCGTTCCACGCAACATGACCAACACCATTACAGCAAACGTTGGCGTTGCGTTTAAATTACAAGGTGTATCTCACTCAATTGCGAGCGCATGTGCAACTTCTGCTGACGCGATCGGTTATGCTTACAACTTGATCCAACTTGGCAAACAAGATTTAGTGCTTGCAGGTGGTGGTGAAGAAGATCACTGGTCTCAAAGCTTATTGTTTGATGCAATGGGTGCGCTTTGCTCTAAATACAACGACACACCAGAAACTGCATCTCGTCCATATTCAGCAGACCGTGACGGTTTCGTCATCGCTGGTGGTGGTGGTTTCTTGGTTCTTGAATCTCTTGAACACGCTCAAGCACGTGGTGCCAACATTATCGCTGAAATCGTAGCTTATGCAGCGAACAGTGATGGTGCTGACATGGTTGCTCCAAGTGGTGAAGGTGCAACACGCTGTATCTTGATGGCGCTTGATGAAGCTAAACAACACGGCGTAGAAAAACTTGACTACATCAATACTCATGGTACATCGACTCCAGCAGGTGACATCACCGAGCTTAAAGCGATGGAACGTGCATTTGGTGAAGGCAATGTCCCTGCATTTAGCTCAACTAAATCGATGACAGGTCACAGCTTGGGTGCTGCAGGTGTACATGAAGCCATCTACTCTGTACTCATGATGCAAAATGACTTTATCGCGCCAAACATCAACGTGACTGAACTTGATGAAGGTGCAAAAGGCTTTGATCTTGTACTTGAAAAACGCGATACAAAACTGAATACTGTCATGAGTAACAGTTTTGGATTTGGCGGCGTAAATGCTTGCTTGATCTTCAAGAAATGGGCTGATGCCTAAGAGATCGTAAATGAATGTACCTTCTGATGCTTTTTTATGGATAAAAGCATTACACATTATTGCCGTGGTTTGTTGGTTTGCAGCGTTATTCTACTTACCACGCCTTTATGTCTACCATGCCATGAGTGACGATGAAATTAGTCATCAACGCTTTCAGGTGATGGAACGTAAACTGTACCGCGGCATTATGTGGCCTGCGATGGTTGCAACGCTCATCACAGCACACTTTTTAGTGGACTTGGGCGATGCAACACAGCATTACCATTTGGCACATTGGTTTTATGCCAAAGTTGCATTAGTTGGGTTACTGGTCATTTACCATTTTGTTTGTGGTTATTACCGCAAAAAGTTAATCGAAAATGCGCACTATAAATCACACAAGTTTTGGCGTTTCTTTAATGAAATGCCAACGGTCATTTTGCTGGCTGTGGTGATTTTAGTCGTTGTGAAGCCTCAGTTCTAACTGGGGCTTTTTTCTGCCTGAATTAAAATGTTAATAGACCATCACTGGTCACTTCATTGAGCACAAAGAATGTCCTCACCTGCCGCACCCCTGGCAAGGCAATAATCTTTTCACTATGAAAGCGGTTAAATGCTACCAAATCCTTGACCCGAATTTTCAGAAAATAATCGACCTCTCCTGCGACCAAATAACATTCTAAAACATTATTGAGCTGTTTTGCTGCACGTTCAAATTCAGCAAAACTTTCAGGCGTCGAACGATCCAGTACAACCCCCACCAAAACGATGGTTTCGCGCTGAACCATATTCGGGTTAATTCGTGCGCGGACATCTAAAATTGCGCCAATCTTAAAAAGCCGCTGGGTATGATTCCAGCAGGATGATGGACTGATCCCCACCAGTTTTGCCAACTCGGCATTGCTTAAACGTCCATCTTGCTGTAAAGCTCGCATAATTTTAAGATCTATTGCACTCAATTCCGCTTGATTTTCAGACATAAATATTCTTCATATAAAAATATAAATTTTAGAAGATTTTATTCCAATCTTAAAAAAAATGAAAATTCTATACACTTTATTGACTCAAATTAAAAAGCACCTTCTTTTTAAAAATTGTTAAATTTATACCAAGTCTTTAAGCCCAATTGTTTAAAATCGTCGTTAGATTTCATTATGCAAAAACTGATTCAAGATTTTTCTGTTCCTGCGGTATTTGCAGGCTTCATTACTTTCCTTATCGGGATTAGTGTATCCGCTGTTTTGGTCATTCAAGGTGCTCAGACACTTGGTGCAACGCCTGAGCAAATTTCATCTTGGCTTTGGGCGCTGGGCCTGTCCATCGGGATTTCTGGCTTAGTCTTGTCATGGAAATACCGCTATCCTGTTGCAACTTCATGGTCAACCCCAGGGATTGCCTTAATTATTGCCACAGGCAGTCATTACAGTCTGTCCGCAGCGATTGGGGCATTTATTGTCTGTGGTGTGCTGACTGCTTTTGTCGGTTTTTCTGGCCTTTTCCAACGCCTGCTATCTAAAATTCCCATGAGTTTGAGCTGCGCCATGTTGGCGGGAATCCTCTTAAAATTCGGGATTCAGATTTTTACAGGCTTAGAACAAAGCTGGGCATTTATTCTGACTTTACTGACCATTTATCTGGTCGCCAAACGTCTGTGGCCGCGTTACTGTATCGTGTTGACTGTGGTTGCCGCGATGATTCTCTGTCCAATGTTTATGCCTTTCCAGTTTCCACATCTGTCTTGGTCATTGGCAAAACCTGTTTGGATGAGCCCTGAGTTTTCAGCATCTACGATTTTAGGCTTGGCACTTCCTCTCTTTATTATCAACATGTCTTCTCAGTTCCTACCTGGGATTGGCATGATCAAAAGCTATGGCTATCAGCCACATACCAACTCATTGGTCGGCTGGATTGGAGTATCACAAACCATTCTTGCTCCATTCGGTGCATTCTCAGTCTGCCTAGCTGCAATTAGTGCTGCCGTGAGTTTAGATGATCAGGTTCACCCTGATCTGAAACGTCGTTATATCGCTGGCATTAGCTGTGGTTTCTTCTACATCATCATGGGATTGTTTGCGACCACATTGACTGGCTTACTGATGGCTTTTCCAAAAATCTTTATTGTTGCGCTTGCGGGAATTGCCCTATTTGGGACAATTAGCCACAACATTGCGATTGCCTTTAAAGAGCCTCAAGACCGTGAGCCTGCACTACTCACCTTCTTAATGAGTGCCTCGGGTATTCAATTTTTCGGAATTGGTTCGGCATTCTGGGGACTATTGCTTGGGATTGTGGTTGCGATTATCTTGAATCATCGTAAAGCACACTAATTATTTATAAAAAAGCCAGTGTTCAACACTGGCTTTTTTTGTTTCATAGACTTAGCTTTTAGCAGTTTCATAGAGCTTAAAGCCCAACTCAAATGCCTGCTCTTGTTGTTTTTTATTAATCGTAAAAATTGCAATTCGTCCATCAGGTGCACCACAAACTTGTGGGTACAACAAACCATCTGAAGTCACCGCTTGGGCATAGACCTGAATTTTTTGATCTTCAAGCTGAGCTTTCAACTGATCAACACTCATTCCCGTATCGCCACATTGATGTCCAAATAAAGATTTCGTAATTTGAACTTTACTAGCACTCAAATGTTCTTCACTTTGTAATGTACTACAACCTACAAAACCAACCAAGGAAAGGCTAATAGCCAACAAACCAAAAAAACGCATACGCCCACCCATATTTTTATTGATTTGCGATAGCATACCGAGATTTGTTGAGCAATATTATTACTTTAGCAAAAAACCTACAAATTCACAGGATTAGTTAAAATAATTCAACAACTCAGCAAACTTTTGGATTTGAAGCTTAGGTTCAGCCTGTGTAATCTCAACATCCGTTCCATAACCATAGGTCACAGCAATGGTCTCAATTCCATTACGGCGCGCACCTAAAATATCATATTCACGATCACCAACCATCATGCAATGCCCTGGAACAAGTTGTTCTTGCTGCAAGATATAATGGATCAAATCCCCCTTATTGGTTCTCTCACCAGTCAGTTCACTCCCATAAGGCTTGGTAAAATAATCCAGCAATTTAAAATGCTCTAAAATACGGACAGCAAATACTTCTGGCTTCGCTGTCGCCAAATACAAATTGTAGCCACGTTCGACCAAGACTTTCAGCGTTTCAATCACATGCGGATATAGCTCATTTTCATATAAACCAATAGTGGAAAAGCGCTCGCGATAAAACGTCAGTGCTTGCTCAGCCAATTTATCCTCAGCACTATTCAAAAGCTGAACGAATGACGCTTTTAATGGTGGGCCAATCGTCCAGTCCAAATCAGTATCTGCTGCCAAAGGTTGCCCCATTTTTTCCATGGCATAACGGATACAAGTATGAATACCAATTTTCGGGTCAGTCAATGTCCCGTCGAGATCTAATAAAATATTTTTAACTGTCACAACAAAACCTAATCAATTCGCCCAGTCAAAGACTCGGAAGTTAAATAAAACTTGCCTATACTAACGTAAATTCAAATGAGAAGGATATCGCTCTGTGCGCCCTACAGTTTTATGTTTTTCAGGTTTAGACCCTTCTGGCGGTGCTGGTTTACAGGCAGATATTGAAGCAATTGGTCAAAGTGGTGCACATGCTGCGATTGCTTGTACTGCGCTTACAATTCAAAACTCACAGCAAGTCTTTGGTTTCCAAGCCACATCAAAAGAACTCCTTTTGGCTCAAGCCAATGCTATCGTTGGTGACTTACCGATTCGCTGTGTAAAATCAGGCATGCTGGGTACAACCGATAATATTGCTGCATTGGCTGAATTTTTACAGGAACATCCTGACTATCAATATGTGCTTGACCCTGTTCTAGTGGCGAATAGCGGTGGCTCTTTAGGCGATCAACCAACGCTGGTGAAAGCTTTCACGCAACTGATTCCTTTGGCAACAATCATCACACCAAACACTGTAGAGCTTCGCGCACTGACAGGTATTGAAGATATTGAACAAGCAACTGTGCAACTGTTTAAAATGGGGGCAAAAGCAGTTCTGGTGAAAGGTGGCCATGAAGATACGCCTGAGCATATCCGTAATGCACTCTATATTGAAGGGGACTTGGTTTCAGAAACGACCTGTGCCCGTCTTGAAGGTGAATACCACGGTTCGGGCTGTTCACTAGCCAGTTTCATTGCAGGTCGTTTGGCACAGGGAGACAGTATTCAGCAAGCAGTTAATCATGCTGAAACCTGGCTCTTTCATGTGTTACAACATGCGGAAAGCCCACATGTAGATGGACAGAAAATTCCAAAACGCTTTTAATCCAAACTGTAATCACCCGACCATCGAGGCTGGGTGATTAACCATGAAATTTTTTCAAGTTTTTAACATGCGTACTGTCTGTTTTACGCGACCTTTCTAATGCATGTTTTTCTAAAGTTTGGCAAATACGCTGCATTTTCACCGAACTCATCACTTCCTCATGAAAGCTCTTCACATAGTTAATCCATTCTCGACCGTGTAAAACGTTACTAGGCATATCGGTTTTAAAGGTGCTGTCACCCACAAAAACCACCACAGAATGTAGATCTTCTGGTTCAACCACGCCATCAAGTAAATGCTGAACTGTTTTGATATGTCGATAGTTTTGGTGTAAAGGATTTTGGAACTGATAGCTTTTCTTATACAACTTCTGTGTCCACATTTTTTGGTGCTCAGCCCCAAAAATCCAGCCTTGATAGTTTTTGGTTTCAATCACAAAAACACCAAAACGACTTACTACAATATGATCAATCTGTGTGGTGAGTTGGTCACTAATTTTGAATGTACAATTATTTAAGACCGTATATTTTTTCTCATCCAGATGTTTTTCTGCATGCGCAATGACACGTTTTTCACCTTTTTTTCCTTTGGTTTTAGCCGATGAATTAAATGCAGATACGGCAATTATCGCCGCAATAATGAGAAATAAAATCAGGAGAAACATGACAACGTCAAACAAAAAAACGCATTCTATAACAGATATTTATATTTAAGAAATCTTATCTTGTTTTATTGTGATGCAATTCTCATCAAGACTAGACCTGACATTATCATGATGGCCGCGATCATGTGCAATGCATTGGCAGGTTCTTGTAAAATTACCATTCCAACGATCAGTGAACCTACTGCACCAATTCCCGTCCAAACTGTATATGCGATACCTAAGGGTAAGCTTTTCATGGAAAATGACAGCAAGGCAAAACTTAATAGCATAAAGATGACTGTCACGACACTCGGAATCAACAAGCTAAACCCTTGTGACTTTTTCATGGCAAATGCCCAAATCACTTCAAATAAGCCTGCAAATATTAACACCAACCACGCCATGTAAAATCCTCTCACATATTTCTATAAACAACATGACTTCTTGTTGGGTTAAAAAATGTCGTTCTGCTGAAATAAGGGGATGCGCTAGGCATCCCGATCATTTTAAAATTTCAACAATACCCCGAGACCATAGACAACGCCATACTCCCTTGGAGTTACCTCCTGCCACGCTGTTGCTTTCTGACCAAGGTCAGATTCATACGCAATTTCAAAAAATGGCATTACCGTTTTATTGATTTCATAACGGGTTTGTACGCCAACTTCTGCATGACTGAGGCCTGTTTTTTGTGGTGTCTTTGAATCATCATTCAGCAAAAGTGTGGCTTTGATAAAAGGTTCACTAATCAGCTTTTGCGTCCATAACACATCACGTCGGGCTTCAAAAGACATAGACACATGCTGTCGCTCACCGACATACAAGTAAGCTTGGGTTTCAAAGAAGTACGGCGCTAAACCATGAATACCGACCACGGCATCAACCGCACGTTTATCGGTCTCTAATGTATTGTTTTGTCGATAACGTAACCCTGCTTGAGCATCCCAAAAGGTGCTGATATTGCGGCTATACAACGCCATAATGCTCGCATCAAGCTGTTCGGATTCTGCTTTTTTGCTCTCAGCTTTCACAAACAGCTTGTTATTATCCGAACCGATCCAACTGTCCAACTCAGATTGCAAACTGCCCTGACCATGCTTGTCGAGCATCCATTTATTTTCTAGTGAGTTTGCGGCATAGATTTGTCCGCCATGATCATGCTGCATCTGCATACTAGCACGGTCATCAGCCATGTTTTCCATCTGCATGTCTTCAGCAGCCCAAACGGGTTGCGCTGCAAAACCAACCAAGAGTGCAACTGCACTGAATAGTTTAGTGGTGTGCATGGGACATTCCTCCTTGTACTGGCATGGACATTGGCATAGTTGCTTGAGCGTCTTGCTGCGGTTTCACTTTTGCCACAATCAGTTTGTTCATCATGCCTGCACTCATGTGGTACAGCAGATGACAGTGAATCGCCCATTCACCGAGTTCATCGGCAGTGAGTAGCACGCTGACTTTTTTACCAGGCGGCACAATTACCGTATGTTTATTAGGTAAATTCGCCAAGGATTGACCATTTTCAAGCTGCACAAACATGCCATGTAAATGCATTGGATGCGCCATCATTGTGTCATTGACAAAGGTGAGTCTGACCCGTTCGCCATATTGCACTTGTATCGGAGTCGCCTGATTAAATGTTTTGCCATTCATGGTCCAGATATAACGCTCCATGTTACCCCCCAAATGCAGCACAATGTCTTGCTGTGGAGCTCGGGTATCTTTTTGTGGAAACAATGGACGCAAGTCGGCATAACTCAACGCTTTTAAGCCAACGGGTGTTGAAGCATTTGCCCAACCTTGAACAACAGTTTGTGTTAATGCTGCGCTAGTTTTGGGCTGCATGTCCTGATTATCACCATGCATCATCATTGGTTGATGTTGTTCTGGATTCATGCCTTGCATGTTTGACATGTTCATACTGCCCATACCTGACATTTGATGCCCAGATGGCATTGCCCCGTTCATCGACTGCATGTCCTGATTATCACCATGCATCATCATTGGTTGATGTTGTTCTGAGTGCATACCTTGCATGTTCGACATGTTCATATCACCCATACCCGACATTTGATGTCCCGATGGCATTGACCCGTTCATCGACTGTATGTCCTGATCATCACCATGCATCATCATGCCCCCCATATCTTGCATCGTCAGTACTGCACGTGGGCGATGCTGTGGTTCAGGAAATGCGACTGGTTTTGCATCCTGATTACGCAAAGTTGCCAAAGCAAATCCTGTCCGATCAATCGACTCAGCCTGAATCTGATATTGTGCTTGTTTCGGTTCCACAATCACATCATAAGTTTCCCCCGCGCCAAAACGGAATTCATCCACGGTGACAGGCTGTATAGGTTGACCATCAGCACTGACCACGGTCATTTTTAAATTGGGAATGCGAACATCGAAAAAAGACATCGCAGAAGCATTGATCATGCGTAAACGAATTTTTTCACCTGCTTTAAAGGTATCTGTCCAGTTCTGCTGTTCCGTTTTGCCATTCACCAAGAAATGATAGCCAGTCACATCACTCATATCCGTTCTGAGCATCCGCATACGATTCCACATACTGCGATTTTGCCATGTGGCTTTCAATCCTTGCTGTTTGACTTGTTTCCAGACATCTGACACGGTTTCACGATGATTTTGATAATAGTCCGAGGACTTTTTCAGATTTTCCATAATCTGTTCGCTAGACGATTCATGGAAGTCAGAAAACATGATCACATCATCCCGATCTGTTTTTTCCGTAGGAGTAATCGGCTGGTGGTTTTTTGGATAAATAATCAATGCACCGTATAAACCATCTTGTTCCTGTCCCATACTGTGTGCGTGATACCAATAGGTTCCTGACTGGTGGATTTTGAAGCGATAAACAAAATCACCATTTGGCGCAATGCCTTTAAAGCCATTAAATCCAGGTACACCATCCATCACTGCAGGCAAAATCAATCCATGCCAGTGCAAAGAGGTAAACTGATTTTTGAGCTGGTTATGCACATAAATGACAGCGTCATCACCTTCTTCAAAAGTTAAGGTTGGTGCAGGAAATTTGCCATTCACCGTGATTTTTTTGACTGGTTTTCCTGTGATGTTAATAGTTTGTTTGTTGATATTTAAATGATATACACGCACAGCCGCAAAAATACTCTGTGGCACAATGAGACATGCTACGACAATGCAGGCATGTAAAGAAAATTTAGACATGATTCGCCCTCTTTAAAAAATGAAAATGACAATTTTTTAAAGTTTAGGCTTTAGGAGGGCGCAGAATTTCTTGCCAATATCCTGTTAAATCAACAGGATGATCTATTCCATACTGCATGACTTCAAGCTCAACACTGGGTTGTGCAGTCAGATTAACTGCAGCTTGAGGAAGATCGGCATTGATACTTTGACAGTGTAGAATTTGACAATCGGGACAATTGAGATGTTGCTGATGTTGCGATGAATTGATTTGATCGTGACAATCATCATTCATCTGCATCGGTGGCATATCAATCTGATGGCAATGCACTGACATCTTATGCTGCGGCATCGCAGTCATTTGTGCTGACATCGACATTTTCCAATGCATACTTTGCACAGATGCATTGGCAACACCCATCCAGCCGATACAAAAAACGATCAGCAAGATAAAGCTTTGCGAAAACACGCTGATGTGTCGATGCTGCATCTTGGACAAGAACAATGGAAAACTAAGCGAAAAGCATAGCCAACTCTGCCATAAGATACAAATAAAAAAGCGTTAAACCTTGTGGCTTAACGCTTTTTTAAAAGTTTAAAGCAGATGCTTACACTTCAACTGAACCGACTTGACTCAGTTCTGCACGCATTTGATCAATCACGGCTTTATAGTCAGGCTGACCAAAAATGGCTGAACCTGCAACAAACATGTCTGCGCCCGCTTCCGCAATTTCACGGATATTGGCAGGGCCAACACCGCCATCGACTTCAAGGCGAATATCACGACCACTGGCATCAATAATTTTGCGTGCTTGGCGTAATTTTTCTAAGGTCATTGGAATAAATTTCTGACCACCAAAGCCTGGGTTGACACTCATCAGCAAGACTTGATCGACTTTATCCAAAACATAATCCAAATAATGTAACGGCGTTGCAGGGTTAAATACCAAACCTGCTTTGGCACCGCCCGCTTTAATCAATTGCAATGAACGGTCAATATGATCAGTCGCTTCTGGGTGAAACGTAATAATATCCGCACCTGCTTCCAAAAAATCCCCAATCATACGGTCGACTGGCGATACCATTAAATGCACATCAATCGGTGCTTTAATCCCATATTTTTTCAGTGCTTTACAGACACCTGCACCAAAAGTCAGGTTGGGTACATAGTGGTTGTCCATCACATCAAAATGCACAACGTCTGCACCTGCTGCCAAAACATTTTCAACCTCTTCACCGAGGCGGGCAAAATCAGCAGATAAAATCGAAGGTGCAATTAGAAAGGGCTTGGACATACATCTAACCTAGCAAAGTTTTAAAAAATCTGGGAGCAGTATAACAAAATCTATGTGGACTCAGGCAATGCCTCACTCAATCGCAACGCATTGTTCTTATTTTCATGTTCTTTTTTCAAATTTATGTCTGTTAAACTCAGGCTACAATATCAGGAAATAAATCTATGCACAGTCAGACTCAATTGACCACGACCGATGGACGTCGTATTGCGAAACGCCTATTTAATCACTGGAAACATAAATTTGAAGTTGTCGAGACTGAGCAGCATTTTCAGATTCTGATGCCAACTGCAACCGTGACGCTCACACCCCAAGAAAGCACGTTAGATGTCAGCATTGACAGTCAGCTTGAAACCGCAGAACAAACTCGTCTTGAAGGTGTGGTGATTGATCACCTCAACCGCATGGCGCAAGAGGAATTTCAAGTCACTTGGCAGCAACAGGCTTAAACTAAAAAGGATCACTGATGTGATCCTTTTTTTATTTCCTTATTCAAGGTTAATCACTCAGTTTTGCTGCATGGAACTGTAAATGGTCATCGATAAAACTCTGAATAAAATAATAACCATGATCATAAGATTCATGTTGCCGCAAGGTTAGCTTTTGACCAACTTTAGTACAGGCTTGCTGGAGTAATTGTGGATGCAGCTGATGATAAAACTGATCTGCTAAACCTTGATCAACCAGAACTTCACTGAACAGCGCACCTTTACTTTGAATCAAAGCCACAGCATCGTGGGCTAGCCACTCCTCTCGTGCTTCACCTAAATAATGCGTAAAGGCTTTTTCACCCCACGGACACTGACTTGGTGCACAGATCGGTGCAAATGCAGACACCGATTTGAATTTTTCAGGATATTTCCATGCCAAGGTTAATGCACCATGCCCACCCATTGAGTGTCCCATAATCCCAATACGACCTTTTTGAATCGGAAAATGTTCTAACACGGCATAATACAATTCATCGGCAATATAGCTTTCCATACGGTAATGTTCTACCCACGGTGCTTGCGTCGCATTAATATAAAAACCTGCGCCCAATCCCAAATCCCATGAATCACCTTTTGCTACGGTTTCTCCCCGTGGCGAGGTATCAGGCATCACCAAAATAAGACCTAATTGAGCTGCCAAACGCTGTGCATGGGCTTTAATTGCAAAGGTTTCTTCGGTACAGGTCAAACCTGCCAAGTAAAATACCGCAGGGCAAGCTTCTCCTGCGCGTGCCTGTTCAGGCAAATAAATCGAAAATTTGGCATCACCTTGCAATTCTTTGGAATACCATTGATAGGTCTGTTGTTCCCCATCAAAACAAAAGTTTCTTTGTATCTGCTGCATGGTGTGTCCTTTATTGTTGTGGTGGTGTTGAAAGTACAGTTGGGTTATTCGCAGGTAAATTATTTGGGCTTGGGAATAAGTGCTTCTCAAGTTGAGGTAGCATCAATTCCATATTTTTACCAAGTGACCATTGTGGTTCTGACGGCTCAAAGCCTTGTGCAGTTTCCCATTTGGACACGGTTGCTTTGGCATCGTTAAAGGCATCTTTTAGAGAACTTTTTTCACGCATGGCCTGATCAAAGAACGCCCGACCAAAATAGGTGTAATCTAATTCATTGTTACATCCAAACGATGAACGATCTGCTGCCGATGCCGTAATCACCAAGGTATTATCTGACTGTAGTGCAGGAACAAAACTACCCGAATAACACGCTGAAACCACAATCACACGCCAGCGAATCCCTGCTTTATCCAAGGCTTCACGTAACCACTTAGGATTAACCTGTTTTAAATCAATCGGGGCATTTTCCAGTTCAAAATGATTGGGTTCGCCATGTGAAGTCATGTATAAAAACAGCACGTCGCTTTCTTTATTCATCTGCTGACCAATACGGTTCAATGCCATTTGAATACTGGTTCGTGAAGCAATCGGTAAGGTTGTACGGGTCTTCGGATCATTCACCAGTTCAATTGAACGTCCGAACGTCCCAAAACGCGTATCAAACTGCGATTTAATCCGTTGCACTTCCGAGCTAAACACGGTGTCATAGCTGTCTCCTGCAACGCCGAGGAAATACCAATGCGTCTGCGAGAAATCGCCAAACTGAACTTGAGCCAATGCTTTATTCAGCACATTGCCTTGGGCGTAGAGTGCATCTTCAGACAGTGTCGGCTGAACATCATCGACTTTCCAGATGGGCTGCTCTTTCACTGACATCTGCCACACCACTAAGGTACAAATTGTGGCAAACATAATCAGTCCACGCTCCCACCATGGCCATTTCAACTCACGTGCAAATACCCAAATTACAGCCAGACTCTGCCAGACAAACAGAATCAGGAATAATGTTGGCAAAAAGTTATAAATGCTGTCAGGTAGAAAATCGAGATAACCTTGATCCCCAAGATATTGCAAAAGACATTGAATCAACAGAATACTGGCATCGAGCACCAACCACAGCAATGCTGGAACCAGCATCAGACGTGGGTTATTGGTTCGTTGGGACAGAAAAATCCCGACAATCAGTGCAATAAATGGCCAGAGCGCATAACTGACCAAACCTTGTGAATTAAAATGTCCAGCCTGACCCGCCACCATCCAGCTAAACAGCGTATTGACTGCACCAGCAATGATGCCCCAAAAGATCAATTGAAAAATGGATGGGTGAACGACTGTGAGAGAACGGCGAGAACCGAGGAACAACCATAAACCAGCGATTTGGTTACTTTTAAGATCGTGCCAAAAATTGATGGAAGGTTTCAGGTCTATCATAAAGTTCTACGGGGGAAAGCGATGGAGTTATTTATGCATCCCTTAGTTTATGCCTGCATTTTTTTTTATCAATGTGATTTTGAATGAATTAACAAAACTTTGCGATTTTCTAAACAGTCCGTAATCGAATCATTACGGACGAAAATAGCCATCGAAACGACAAGCATCACCAAGCCACTGATGCTGGGGTGCTTGGTTGTCCAAATATACCGCATGGCGTGGACGCTTGACGATGACCCTTTGTGACAGTTGTCGCGCCAGTACCAACAGATTTCCCCCCAAATCCATTTCCCCATCTTCAGGTAACAGCAAATGTAGCAATTGCATCTGCTTTTTGACCTGTGCCTGCTTTTTCACGGCCTGCTGGTTCTGGTCACGTTGGGGAAACATTGGATCCAGATAAATCACATCAAACTGGTTCCCTGCTTGAATTTGTTGTTCGAGATATTCGGCAGAATCTGCATGAACCAAATGAATATTAGCAGCAACAGGCGCTAAAAATGCATCGTGCTGAGCAGCCTGATGCGCTGCTTCTAATAGCATGTATAAAATCGGATGTCGCTCAATTAGGGTGACTTTTGCCCCAAGTTTGGCCATCAGCAACGTGTCATGCCCCAAGCCCGCAGTGGCATCAATCAAATTCGGCTGTTCATTGACCTGACAGGCCCGTGCCAGCATTTCAGACTTCATGCCTGCACGTTTTAAACGTGGAATTTCTGCCTGCCAATCGGGCTGCATTTTCATGCCATTGGCTGCAAGGCTTAAACCATCCTCATCAAGAACGAGTGCCAACTCAGGATGTAAACGCAGGAACTTAGCATTGATTTTTTCAACAACTTGCCCTGTCAGCTCAACCTTTAATTCAGCTAAACGCTGCTGAAGCACAATAAATTGTGCTTCAGCTTCAGGGCTATACCAACAATGAAACTGCATTACCAATGTACCCAGCCTGTGCCCCAAGTGAGTAAAATCAACAAACCAAAAACAATACGGTAATAAGCAAATGCACTAAAGTCATGTTTAGACACATAACGAATCAAGGCGCGAATCACGAGCAGTGCAGAAATAAATGCAACCGCGATCCCCATACCTAGAACTTCCATATCTTGGGTATGCAGCTCGTGACGCATTTTATACATGTCGAGCAGACCTGCACCCATCAATACAGGAATACCCAAGAAGAATGAAAACTCAGCCGCTGCTTTACGAGAGACACCCATAAACAGTGAACCAATAATGGTTGAACCTGAACGAGATGTTCCCGGAATCAAAGCCAAACATTGAATCAAACCAATAAAAATGGCCTGTTTCATACTCATGTCATCGACTTCTTCACAGGCAACAATATGTTGACGGCGTTCGGCCCATAAAATAATCAGACCACCGACAATCAGCGCCAAAGCCACTGTCACAGCATTAAATAGATAAGCTTTGACTGTTTCCCCAATCGTCAAACCAATAATCATAACGGGAATGGTTGCAACAATCAGGTTGAAACTTAAACGGCGACCTTGAGGATCTCCTGTCAGCGCGCCAATCAAAGCACCCCACAACTTGCCCCAGTATTCATAAATAACTGCGGCAATCGCTCCAATTTGCACCGAAACTGCAAACATGTCGCGCTTTTCAGGTGTCCAGAAATCGAGAAGTTCTCCAGCCAGAATGAGATGTCCAGTACTGGAAATAGGCAGGAATTCAGTAATCCCCTCAACCAAGCCCATAATTGCAGCTTTAAACAGCAGTATAAGATCCATATTTTGTCCTAGTTAGGGTTTACCTTGCTCAGGAATTTTTTTCCAAGCGTTATCACGTAAGTACACAGGGAGAGCCTGTTCCGCACTTACCCAATTTTGTTGTTGTGCTTGAGGTACGGCGATTGTTGCAATATCTTGTGCATTCGGGCACACGGTCTTGTATTGGGTGGCTTCGGCATCTAAAAGTTGCGCCCCTGAACCCACAACCGTAAAACGCTGCGCTTGAGCTGCTGCGGCATAATCCAACAGTTGCTCTTGGTCAACCGCCTGCATAATCTGGTTTGCATCTAACTGGTAACTGGCAATGTAGACTTCGTTCATGCGTGCATCTAAAACCGCAGTCACTTCAGTTAAACCATGCAAACGATATGCCGCCTGTGCCAACGCCTGTAAAGTCGATACCGCAATCACAGGAAGATCATTTGCCCAAGCCAGTGCCTGTGTTACTGCTGCATTAATTCGCACTCCACTAAATGAGCCTGGCCCGCGACTAAATGCAATCACATTCAGTTGTGACGTCGTCCAGCCCTGTTGCTGTAACCCTTGCTCAATCATGGGTAATAACGTTTGAGTCTGGGCTTTGGCTTGTTCATTCAGTGCAAAAAAGACAGAGTGAGAATCTTCGATCAGGCAAACTGAACATTGTTCATTTGCTGTTTCGAGTGCTAGCAGTTTCATGCATGCCCTACATTACAAAATACAAAACGCCTGTATGATACTCTAGTCACCGATACTTCGCGAATATAAAAAAATACCAAGCGAAAGCTTGGCATTGTTTTCTCATTAGAAGCTTAAGCCTGTTTTATTTAATCGTGATGAAACCAGAAAGGCTCTAAACTCAAATACTTTTTAAAATGCTCAGCATAATGCAACGCACTTTGTTTCAATTTTTCTTCGCCCTCAGTATCCACCATTTTCACCACTTTCCCTGGTGACCCCATCACCACTGAATTATCAGGAATCACCTTACCTTCAGGAATCAAGGCATTCGCGCCAATAATGCAGTTTTTACCAATCACCGCATGATTCAAAATCACCGCATTTATACCGATTAAGGTATTATCGCCAACCGTACAACCATGCAGCATGGCTTTATGCCCGATCGTGACATAGTTGCCAATCTTCAGTTCAATGCCAGCATCGGTATGTAACACGGCGTTGTCCTGCACATTACTAAAATCACCGATACGAATCTGACTATTGTCCCCACGAATCACAGCACCAAACCACACGCTTACTTGTCGCCCAAGTTCCACATGTCCAATCACCGTGGCATTTTCAGCAATCCAGCCTGTCCACGGTTGCTCAGTTGTGGTGGGCGCATAGCCCTGAAATTTATACATCATGCGTGAATCTTCCTTTTTATCATCTGTATTTTTATATCGACTTAATTTCAGCCGCATTCAATAAAAACGGCCATTCTTTTTCATACTTTAATCCGTATTTAAACAGACTGACCAGCATGCGTGCCGTCAGTCCCCACACAATTTCATTCTGTACATGCATACTCGGGAAATATAAAGTTTGCTGCTGATATTGCACAGCATGAGGCTGCGTTGGGGTTTGCATCAGTTCATGCAATGAAGCCAAAAAAATCCGATCAATTTCTGTAGGTTGTGCAATTAATTCAATTTGAGGGTGAATCAATCCAACCACAGGTTTTACACTTAAACCACTTTTTGAACGCTGCATCGGCAAATCTCCAATCAACTCGACATCATAGGGATTCAATGCAATTTCTTCATGCGCCTCACGCAGCGCCACTGCAATATTACTGCTATCTTCAGGGTCACGTTTTCCACCAGGAAAAGAAACTTCACCCGCGTGCTGATTCAAATATTTCGAACGACGAGTCAGCACAACTTTAGGATCATCTTCCTTGGTAATTGCAATCAAGACAGCCGCCTGCGCAGGCTCAATATGCCGCGCAAAACGCAACTGCTGTTGCAAATGATCAATTAAAGTCGTTGTACTCATTCCACCACCTATTTTTATATTGTTCCTTGCTCAAGTCTCATGCAAATGATGCGTAAGCGATTTTTTTCAGTTATGCTGAACCATCTCTTTTTTCACTGATCATTTATTATGAACTGCTGCGTAAAATGTGGACACCCTACAGCCGAAAAAATTCCCTTGGGCGATAGTAAATTCCGTCAAGTGTGTACCCATTGTGGCAATATTCATTATGAAAACCCAAAGATTATTTGTGGTGCTTTGGTGACATGGGACAATAAAATTCTGCTCTGCCGCCGTGCCATTGAACCACGCTATGGCTTATGGACACTACCTGCTGGTTACATGGAACTGTTTGAAACCATGGAGCAAGGTGCAGCACGCGAAACATTTGAAGAAGCAGAAGCTGAAATAGAGATTGAACAACTGTACTGCATGTACAATATTCCCCGTATCGGGCAAATTTATGTGTTGTTCAAAGCCCATTTAAAAGATGGGAAATTTGGTGCAGGCCCTGAAACCCTCGAATGCCGTCTATTTGCGGAAGATGAAATTCCTTGGGAGGATTTAGCTTTCCCAAGTGTACAACACACCTTACAACACTATTTTAATGACCGAAAAACCAATGCTTTCCCACTGCACCATGAAACCATTGGTACACGTATCGACGAAACAGGCTAAAAATACAATCCCTCTCAATGCCTAGCTCCGACTAGGCATTGATTATCTGTGTCAATTGCTTCACTATTTGCCTTTCTTTTTTGCAACCTATTGTTATATGTCCAGTTGCTATTCCCTGCAAAAAGCACTATCACAATTTGATTTCTCCGCAGCTGAAATTTTACTGCGCTTACAACAGCTCACAGGTTTAATCTATCTCAATGATGATGATCATCCTGTGATTGCGTTCTTACCGCAACAATACCAACTGATTCAAGATCAGCACACCCAACATTTTGTTCGTGACGCTGCATGGCACTATCAGGAACAATCCTCGCCTGTTGCGCTTGAAGATTGGGTCAATTGCCAAAACAATGCTACAGCCCAAACCGCAACCCAGTTCCAAGGCGGTTGGATGGGTTTTGTCGGTTATGATTATGCTGCCCGCCAAGATGTTGCAGCCCCTTTACATGCTCAACCTGCACTGTATTTAGGGCAATATTTATCATTTCTCAAATACGAAAAAACACAAGGCTGGGTCTTCTATAGCCGAGAAGACTACGAAACTGCCGAACACATTTTCCAAAAAATACACACGCTACTTGATGTCGATGCACCGAAAACGTCATTTCAACTCACTCAAGCCTGTCAGGCACGCTGGTCGAAAGCAGAATATATCCAAGCCTTTGATCGCATTATTGACTACATTCGCGCAGGTGACTGTTACCAAATTAACCTCACCCAGCAATTTATCGGACAAGCACACGGTTTATTGCTGGAAACGGCTGAGCAGTTCTGGCAACTGACCAATGCGCCTTATGCAGGTTATTTAAAAATCGGTGACTTTGAATTACTCAGTTGTTCACCTGAACTGTTTATTGATTTTCAGGCACAGCAGCAAATTGTCACCCGCCCGATCAAAGGCACCATGCCGCGCTATGCTGATCCCGAGCAAGATAAACAGTCTAAACAGCGTTTGATCCAGTCTGAAAAAGATCAGGCCGAAAACCTGATGATTGTGGATTTACTGCGGAATGATTTGAGTGTTTATGCGGAAATTGGCAGCGTCAAAACCAATAAACTGTTTGAGATTGAAAGTTTTGAACAGGTGCATCACATGGTGAGTGAGATTCAAGCAAATCTGAAATCTGACACTCAACCGATGCAAATGCTGCTCAAAGCCTCACCAGGTGGTTCCATTACAGGTGCACCGAAAATTCGTGCTATGCAAATTATTGCTGAACTGGAGCAACAACCCCGTGGCGCATATTGCGGTTCATTAGGCTACTTCAATCAAGATGGAACAGGTCGCTGGAATATTCTGATTCGTTCAGTGCAAAAATATCAACAAGAAATCTCTATGTGGGCAGGTGGCGGCATTACCATTGCTTCACAAGCCGAAGCAGAATATCAGGAATGTTTTGACAAAATTTCTGCCATGCTCAATTTACTCAATACATGGCAAGGTTAAACTGATCTTGAATATAGCCATAAAAAAACTCGCAGCCGAAACTGCGAGTTTTTTTATTTTAGGAACAGCTTATAAAATCTGATTCTTTAAGGTATCAACCAAACGCTGATTTTGTTCAGTCGTACCAATCGTAATACGCAAGTACTGATTAATACGTGGCTTATTGAAATAACGCACGATAATGCCTTGTGCACGCAACTCAGCCGCCAACTCACCTGCATCACGCTCAGGGTAAGTTGCAAAAATAAAGTTAGCTTTCGATGGTAAAACTTTAAAACCAATTGCAGTCAAATCAGCCACCAACTGCTCACGGCAATCAATCACTTTTTGACAATGTTCAGCAAAATAAGCCTGATCTCCAAAGGATGCAACCGCTGCGGCAATCGCAAAACGGTCAATCGGATAAGAGTTAAAGCTGTTTTTCACTGCTTCAAGCGCAGCAATTAAATGCGGCTGTGCAATTGCAAAACCAACACGTAAGCCTGCAAGTGAACGTGACTTAGATGTAGTTTGGCACACCACCAGATTTTCGTATTTGTTGACCAAAGCCACAGCAGACTCTGCACCAAAATCAACATAGGCTTCATCAATCACCACAACACGGTCAGGGTTGCCTTGTAACAACTGTTCGATTTTTTCGAGTGACAACGCAACACTGGTCGGTGCATTTGGATTGGCAATAATAATGCCGCCATTTGGCTGCTGATAATCTGCAACATCGACTTCAAAATCATCATTCAGTGGCACAGTTTTGGTATTGATCGCAAAAAACTGGCTATAAACTGGATAAAAACTATATGAAATATCAGGCGATAAAATCGGCTGATCCTGCAAGAAAAATGCCTTAAAAATGTGCGCCAAAACTTCATCTGAACCGTTGCCGACAAACACTTGTGAAGCATCAATATTTTGCTGTGCGGCAATCGCCTGTTTTAATGCAGTTGCATCTGGGTCTGGATATAAACGCAAAACATCCGCCCCATCATTCAAAACGGCTTGCACTGCTGCAACCACTTTTGGTGATGGTGGATACGGATTTTCATTGGTATTCAGTTTAAGTAAATTTTGGATTTTTGGCTGTTCACCGGGTACGTAAGGTTCAAGCTCGCGAACTTCTGGGCTCCAAAAACGCATTTGCTGATTTGAAATATTCATCATGTCATCTCAAAAAAGGGCTGAAAAAACAGCCCTCAAATTTCTATAGATCATTAAGCAGGTTGATAACGGTAGCGTGCAGAACGTGCGTGCGCATCCAAGTTTTCTTCTTGCGCCAAAATGTCTGCGGTTTTCGCCAGCGTTTTCACACCCTGCTCAGAACACATAATTAAACTTGAGCGTTTTTGAAAATCATAAACACCCAGTGGTGATGAGAAACGCGCTGTGCCTGAGGTTGGCAAGACGTGGTTTGGCCCTGCACAGTAATCCCCAATCGCTTCAGGAGTAAAACGTCCCATGAAAATTGCACCCGCATGGCGAATGTCTTGGCTCATGGCTTCTGCATCATCGAGACAAAGTTCTAAATGCTCAGGTGCAACTTGATTAATCAGTTCAATCGCTTCTGCACGATCTTTCACCAACACTAATGCACCACGATTGGCAATCGAAGTACGGGCAATCTCGGCTTTTGGTAATGCCGCCAAATGTTCTTCAATCGC
Source organism: Acinetobacter sp. MB5 (assembly GCF_003261585.1). GTDB lineage: Bacteria > Pseudomonadota > Gammaproteobacteria > Pseudomonadales > Moraxellaceae > Acinetobacter. The sequence goes on from NZ_POVU01000024.1 coordinate 26,132, forward strand.
TTCAGCCACTTCATTTAAGAAGTCTTCATCAGGCGTGATCAAGATCGCTTGCGCGACGGTGTCATGTTCGGCTTGTGACAGCACATCCATCGCGATCCATTTGGCATCGTTCTGACCTTCGGCATACACCAAAATTTCAGATGGCCCTGCAATCATGTCAATACCAACCTGACCAAACACCGCACGTTTTGCCGCAGCCACGAAACGATTCCCCGGCCCTGTGATTTTATCGACACGTGGAATAGTTTCTGTCCCATATGCCAATGCTGCAACGGCTTGCGCACCACCAATCGTAAATACGCGATGTACCCCTGCCAAATAAGCAGCCGCTAAAACCAATGGATTCAACTCGCCATTCGGTGCAGGTACAACCATAATAATTTCTGGCACACCCGCAACATGTGCAGGCACAGCATTCATCAGTACTGACGATGGATAAGAGGCCAAACCGCCTGGTACATAAATCCCAACACGGTCTAATGGTGTAACTTTCTGACCCAAGGTATTACCCAAATCATCCACATAGCTCCAGCCATCTTGCTTTTGTGCTTGGTGGAATGAACGGATGCGGTTGGCAGCCAGTTCGAGTGCTTCACGAACCTCAGCGTTTAACCCCTCAAAAGCTGCTTTAAGCTGAGCTTGAGACAATTCAAGATCTGAAAATTGATGCGCTGGATGTCGATCGAACTGCTGAGTAAGTTTAAGTACATGTGCATCGCCATGTTGGCGCACATCGGCAATAATTTGGTCTACAGTTTTGAGCAGTTCTGGATCATTGACTGTTTCAAAAGCCAATAAATCAGCGAAGGCTTGCTGGAAGTCCTGCGCTTGAGTCGATAAACGTCGCATCAATTTACCCACAAGGTGTTTAAACAAAAATGAGGTTTTAGTTTACCCTGTTTCGACTGACTTGTGGACAACAACTCAACATCTATCGCAAAAGCTTGATAGAAAATTACTTTTGAAATGCTGAATCATCTTTAGGTACTGACATCAGGATGATCCCAAGAACCATCTCGTTGAATCAACCAGTTTAATGCACCGTGACGTTCCATCACCACGGATGCATTGAGACCTGCTGGAGCAGCCTGTTGTTTTAAGCGTGCATCGACACATGCCCAGTCATAACGATAGATCAAATCAGCCTGATCTAAAATTTCTTCCATGTCACGCAACTGGACTTTTTGCATAAACTCATCAAATGATTCAACCGAAGTCACTGCCTGAATTGCAAAGTCACAATCAACAATACTTTCAGGATAATCCAACTCATCCACAATGCCTAAAGCCCAAAGCAAAACCCAATAGGCTTCATATTTCCAAACCATGTTAATCACATCTTGCTGTGACACATCCCGATTTAAAATTGCCTTTTCTTTGTCTGTTAGTTCATCCAAGACTTGCATGCGACTCAAAATATCAAAAACAAATTCCTGAGTTTCATCATCATATTTCTGATTATCCAAATCACAGGCAACCTGTATCACCCACAAACAGGCAATGGCGCGTTTGGCGATACGTTCTGCACTGCGAGCTTCAATTTCTTCAACAGATTCAATGACTGGTAACCAATCAATATATGGGATGGTATGCTGTTTCAAGATATGTATTGAGGCTTCTTTACGTTGTTGTGGTGTTTTCATTCTCATCACTACTTCTTTTTTAGTCCGTATTTTTAACATGAATTTCTTGATGTGGAATGATTGGATTTTGTTACAAGGTGCTCGGATTTTGAAAATCTCAGCCATAAAAAAAACCGCCAAAATTGGCGGTTTTTTGATTCACAAGCAATTATTTTTGCTTTTGACGTTCATTTACAGCCGTTTCAAGCTGAGAAATGATCGGATTTAACAACGCTTGCTTACGTTTAAAGCTGGCTTTATTGACAATCAGGCGTGAAGAGACTTTGCAAATTTCTTCCAGTGGCTCTAGACCATTGGCACGTAAAGTATTACCTGTATCAACGACGTCGACAATGTAATCACCTAAACCGACCAATGGCGCTAATTCCATAGAACCATACAGCTTAATGACATCTACTTGCTCGCCTAAGCTGGCATAGTATTGGCGAGTTAAGTTCACATACTTGGTGGCAATCTTTAAACGACCTTGTGGATGAACCATTCCCACTTTAGCAGCAGTCATCAGGCGACAATTGGCAATTTTCAAGTCCAATGGTTCATAGACATTTTGTGCGCCATGTTCCATAAGGACATCTTTACCCGCCACACCCAAATCTGCCGCACCATTTTCCACGTAGGTTGGCACATCTGAAGCACGTAAAATCAAAATACGAACCAGTTTATGCGTGGTCGGGAAAATCAATTTACGTGATTTTTCAGGGTCTTCAAGCAAGTTAATGCCTGCTGTTTCCAGCAAAGGTAAAGTTTCTTTGAGAATTCGACCTTTACTGAGGGCTAACGTTAAACCATGATCAAAATTACCCATCACATTGAAATTCGGATCATCGTTTCTAAACTCGTTCATTTCTTATCCACTTACTCGTTTAATTTTTGCGCCAATACCTTGTAGTTTCGCTTCGATATTTTCATAGCCACGATCGATATGATAAATACGATCAATCAAGGTTTCACCTTCTGCGGCAAGTGCTGCTAGCACCAATGAAAAAGACGCACGTAAATCAGTTGCCATGACAGGTGCTGCTGAAAGTTGCTCAACTCCAGTCACCACTGCATCATTGCCTTCGACCTGAATATTGGCACCCATACGTGACAATTCAGGGACATGCATAAAGCGGTTTTCAAAAATCGTTTCTGAAATAGTCGCAAAACCACGACCAATCGCATTCACCGCCATGATCTGTGCTTGCATGTCGGTTGGGAAATCAGGATGTGGTAACGTCTGGAAGCTGACCGCTTTCGGACGTTTACCCTGCATGTCTAACTCGATCCAGTCATCACCACGGGTAACTTCGGCACCCATTTCTTCAAACTTGTCGAGGACGCATTCAAGCAATGCAGGATCGGTATGTGTCGTTTTGACACGACCACCTGTAATTGCAGCGGCAGCAAGGTAAGAACCTGTTTCAATACGGTCAGCGACGACAGCATAGTCACAACCATGCAGACTTTCAACACCCGTCACCACCAAAGTATCGGTGTCTAAACCTTCAATTTGAGCGCCCATCTTAATCAGCATTTGCGCCAAATCGGTAATTTCAGGCTCACGTGCTGCATTGCGAATTGTGGTCACACCATCAGCCAGTGCCGCAGCCATCAGAATGTTTTCTGTACCGCCCACAGTGACCATATCAAAGACAACTTCACCGCCTTTTAAGCGACCATCAACTTTGGCATGTACATAACCATTTTCAACTTCAATATGTGCACCCAAAGCTTCTAATGCTTTTAAATGCTGGTCAACAGGACGTGAACCAATTGCACAACCGCCTGGCAAAGAAACTTTCGCTTCGCCATAACGTGCGACCAGTGGGCCTAGCACCAAAATCGAAGCACGCATGGTTTTCACCAAGTCATAAGGCGCAAATTGGTTATTTAATGTTGAAGTATCCGCAGTAACCGTATCACCCGAATATTCAATCGTCACACCTAAACCAGCAATCAGTTTCACTAGCGTATTGACGTCACGAAGGTTTGGCATGTTCGAAATACGAATTGGTGAATCTGCTAAAATCATCGCTGCCAATAGTGGCAACGCTGCATTTTTAGCACCCGAAATACGGACTTCACCTTCTAATTTTTGACCACCTTGGATGAGAAATTTATCCATAAATCATTAAGCTCCGAACAAGCTAGCTTTGCGCCATTCTTCTTTCGTCATTGCACGAATGGTCACAGCATGTACTGCTCCACTGGCAATATAATCATTTAATGGTGCATAAACCGCTTGCTGACGAGCCACAGGGCGTTTGCCTTCAAACTGATCATCAACAATACGTAGGTCAAACTTTCCAGCTTGTCCACTCACAACAACTTCTGCATGTGGAAAAGTTGCTTTTAAAATTTCAGTGAGCTGTTCACTATTCATGGGTAAAAGACCTCGTGTAAGACCTACGTTGTAAAAACTGGCTATTTTACTATATTTAAAAAAAATTATTCATTAGGCAATCGTAAAATTGCCATAAAAAAAGAGGTTTATAAAAACCTCTTTCCCTTAAGTTAAAAATTAAACTGGAACAATAACTTGTGGGAAAATCATCTGCATTTTACGATGTTTTGCCAGTTGTCGTTTCATTTTCTCAGTTAATTTATTAATGGAAGTATACATGTCATCCGCACACGCTTGTGCAAAAAGTTCAGCGCCAGGCAAACGAATAATCGCCTCGGCAATATGATTCGCACTCCCTTTCCGAGAACGTTTATCTAGTTGATGATCTCTTGAGAGTTTCACCTGCATACTATTCACTTGATCAATATGTTTTGTCATTTGATCAAACTTAGTGCGAATATTTTCTTCTATCGCAGGTGTAATTGTTAAATGATGTCCACGAATTGTTAATTGCATACCACTATCCCTCATTAATGCTCAGGATAAAGATCGTCATGGCTGATGATGAATGCAATCACAGTTTATTTCACTATCATTCCAACATCACAAGCCACTCCAAGAAAAAAAGATTCATCATGTTGTCATAATGAATCTTTAGAATTAACAAATTCACTTCTTCAAATCAATACTTTTCTGTCAGAAGACGACGGAATGTTCAGTGACTCACGATATTTAGCAACTGTACGACGCGCAACGTCAATCCCCTCTTCTTTCAATAAATTCGCAATTACGTTATCTGACAATGGCTTACGAGGATTTTCTGCCGAAATCATTTTTTTAATCATGGCACGAATTGCTGTTGACGAACATTCACCACCTGTCGTTGTGCCAACATGACTTGAAAAGAAATATTTCAATTCAAACAGACCACGTGGCGTCAGAATGTATTTATTCGTCGTGACTCGTGACACTGTTGACTCATGCAATTCCACTTCTTCGGCTACATCACGCAGTACCAAAGGCTTCATCGCCTCAGGACCTTGCTCTAGAAATGCCTTTTGATGCTTCACAATACAGCTCGCCACTTTCAACAAGGTTTTATGACGTTCATCAATACTCTTAATAAAGTTTTTAGCTTCAAGCATCTGATTACGCAAATATTGATTATCCGAGCTTTGATCTGCACGTCGAATCATATTGGAATAAAAAGAGTTGATCCGAAGTTTCGGCATTACATCTGGATTTAACTGAACTTGCCAGTGATCCTGTTTTTTGGTGACAACCACATCTGGAATCTGATATTCAGATTCCCCTGACTCAAAATCACTTCCTGGATACGGCTTTAATGTCTTAATTAATTCAATCGATGCTTTTAGCTGATCTGGATTGAGTCCTGTCTGTTTCATCAATTTATTAATATCATTTGCGACCAAAAGCGGATAGTACTCCAGCATTTTTAATGCTTCATAGCGAGAAGGAGTGGCTGGCGGTAAATATTCCAATTGAATTTTTAAACTTTCGGCAAGATTGCGTGAACCAATTCCGATTGGATCCAAACGCTGCAAATGTTTTAGAACAACTATGACTTCTTCATCTTCAACAATTTCATCATAGTCCAGTTCTTGCAAAAGATGCTGAACGGATGCTGTAATTTCTGAAATTTCAGCATCTAAAAAGCCTTTTTCATCTAAAGAATCTACAATGCAATACGCAATTAACTGATCTACTTTAGAAAAATGCAATAGATTAATCTGATTATGCATATGTTCCTGCAAACTCAGATGGCTTTGGCGATTATCTTCCCGTTCTTCAAATTCTGCTGTGCCCAAAGCTGTCGATTGATGTGTATAAACTTCATCCCAATCTGTATCGACAGGTAAATCATCCGGCAAATAGTCAGCATTTAACTCTTTGGTTAAATCCTTATTTTCATAATCATTTTCAGCATCAAGACCAGTATCTGCACTTGATAAATCTTCAACTTTTTCAAGTAAAGGATTACTTTCTAGCTGAACCTGAATTTCTTGTTCTAATTCAAGGCTAGAAAGCTGCAAAAGTCGAATAGCCTGTTGCAATTGTGGCGTAAGCGACAATGAATTGGCAATTTTTAATCCTACAGACAACTTCATAAAGATTTCTATCCCAAGAGACCCAAGCAATTTTTATGCCGTTCTTATGGTTATAGCATATAGTTAATAAAAAACATACAAGAAAAGGGAAATTATGCCCAACGCGATCAATAAAATTATTAATACTTATGTATCTTTGAAGAACTTATCTCAAATAAAAACTTGTGTTTTATTTTTTTCAAAACGCTTATTTTTGAATTGCTAGAAAAAAGTTACTAGAGCTTGACCTTCTAAATTAAACAAAATTAAGATCCCTACATCCTTAACGTACTTTGGATTTAAATTTTGCTTATTCATCAGAAAAATTTTTTTAATCTCAAAAATATCTTAGTTACAACATCATTAATGACTTTAGCGGGCTGTAGCAGTCTTGGACCACATAGTGGTTCTGTTGCATCACGTTCTTTAAAACTTTCTTCAGGCTTACAAAAAGCCTATACAGTATCTCCAGCAAAAGCCCAGCGTCTCTCGCCATTGATTATCCAAAGTGCAGACCAGTATCAGGTTCCACCCTTGTTAGTTGCAGCATTGATTCGACAGGAATCAAATTATAATAGTGCTGCACGCTCACCCACTGGTGCTGTAGGATTAACACAAATTATTCCAAGCTACTGGAGAGGTCAATGTACTGGCAATTTATTCGATGAAGCAACAAATATTCAATGTAGCACTTATATTTTGAGCCATTATCATGCGCTTTCTGGAAGCTGGTTTAAAGCAACAGCGTATTATAATGTTGGTCCAGCAGGTTATGAATCCAGTTTTTGGACACGGCATAAAGCAAAAAAATACGCACGCCAAGTTAAGCATCTCGAAAAAGAGTTAAAAGAAGCATTGTAAATTTCTTATAAAATACATAAACCTAATAATCAAAAGGTTAAATTTTCTATTTATAAGAATGTATTACAATGACTTTAAAAATGCGACAACTTCTGTATTTCCAGCCATTTCTGCAAGCTCAAGTGCCGTATATCTGGCCCGATGATCAATTCTTGCGCCTTTGCTGACTAACAGTTTGACTACATCTATATTGTCATTTTCGGCCGCAGCTTGTAATGCGCTATACCCCTCATCATCAGTTTGATTGGGATCTGCACCATCATGCAATAATTGTTCAACTTGTTCCACATCTCCTAAAGATGACCAGTAAATAAGTTCAGGAAGATGAAGTTCATCATCATTTTCAGGAATTGGTGAAAAAGAATTGAGTTTCATCAGATTTAACCCTTTTTATTTTAGTGCTCAAACCACAATTAAAACTCAAATTCAATGATACATCTAGATAAAAATGCGATGAGAATCTAATGATCTCTACCTTGCAAATGCACTTGTAGACGATAGCGTATCAATATCAGATTTTATTTATTTCTTTGCAATCACTTGTGCCAGTACAATTCGCCCCTCTTCTAGATTGCGACGCTGGTTTTGAGCCATTGACTGAAAATCATTTCCAAGCAGAATATGAAATCCAAGAGGTGGCAGCCCATCTTTTTTAATCTTATCTGCAAGCTTTATAAACCATTCCCTTGCGGCTTCTGTTGTGTCTGTCCAATCTGTAATAGTAAATCCAGCATTAACAAGAAGTTGATGTAATTCAGTAGGTTGGACAAGAAAACTCGTATCAGCTGTTCGTGCCCATGGCACTGGGAAAATAACTGGTTCTAATGGTCCTGCGAGAACATCATAGATAGCAAGTGTACCGCCTGGCTTTAATATTCTGTACATCTCTTTATATAATTGAACTTTATCAGAAATGTTCATGGCAGCATGTTCCGTCCATACAACGTCAAATGTCTGATCATCAAATGGCAGTTTAGTTGCATCAGCTTGTTGAAAATCTACGAGGTTCAAAAGGTCTGTCTTAGCAGTGAGTGTTTTGGCTGCTTTGCAATACTCATTTGTTAAGTCAATACCTGTAACATGGCAGCCAAATTCTTTAGCAAGACAACGTGATGTTCCCCCAACACCACTACCAACATCGAGCACATACTTTGTTGCATCTAGTCCCGCCGCTCGAGCCAGTTCGAGTGTTGCTATCCTTCCTCGGATGTGAAATTCATCAATTGGAGCTAAGTCTTCAGGTGTTAAACAGCTTAAATCTTTTCCTGATTTTTCAAGTGCTGCTAATATAACCTCACTTAAATCTTGGTGAGTTTGATGATAATGCGTTTGTATTGCTTCATTAATTGTAGTTTGCATACACAAGTTCCTTCTTATGCGGCTTAATTTTATAGGTTAACTTTTATTATGAATCAACTTTACTTTAAGTAAATCGCTTATTCAGCCATTGAAATTTTTGGCTCTCCTCTGCTAAAAACACTAACACAATCATTTATTCCAAGAATTAGATACTCATGTGGTCTTTCATATCCAACCTTAGCTAACTGTTCTTGAAGAAAGCCACCACGTTCAGATTCCTGATCAAACCATCCACCAGAATTTATTTTCCATATCCATCCTGGAACACGACTTTCGTCATCCCAATAATCTAGCAAGTCTCCTTCATCCAGAATACGAAAGCCAATTGAAGAGAAGCTAACATACACAGGAATCGGTTGATCAGGAAAAATAAGCGTTATTTCAAGTTTCCACAAATCATAAGAAACATGAATCACTTCAGGTAAAGTATTAGGTATAACAGTTACATTTACATCATATTGATTTGCAATAACCATAGATCTGAATCTTCTTTTAAAAATAGCATTTTATTTATACAGATTTCGATTGAATGTAGAACAAAGTTATATATTTATAAAAATTATGATTAGAGTGTTTTAATATAGAATACTCTAAATATTAAGTTTAAAAAACTTGGAT
>NZ_POVU01000025.1 GCF_003261585.1 Acinetobacter sp. MB5
GATGTGCAAGGCACGTTTCTGGGCAGTCAAACCGAGCTGCTCAAGGCTGCTGTAAATATTATTAAACACGTTTTTTTCTGCTTGGGTTTTATTTTGCGCGGTATGTTACAAGAGCGAAAGAATGAAACCAACCCTTCTTTAGGATATTAACTTGCTGTTTTGTATTAAATATATAATGACCAATTGGTTAAATTACACACATGTTTATAATTTTGTGAAAGAGTTTTGGTTTCTGGAGCAAGAATGTGACATTGAAATTTTATCCATGTATTACAATACGGATTGTGCAATATCTTGCCACATTTATTTAATCAAAAATATATTATAATTTTGCAATATGTAGTGGAATAGACAAGCCAGATCGTTAATTATGATTTGTATCTTCCAAGTATTTAATATCTTTCGAATCTACAATTCTATAAACTTTGTCTTTTCCATCTCGCTTTAATATTGCTTTATCATTTAACATCTCAATTAAATACCAATTTTTCTAGCCATTATTTAATTGGACTTTATTGACGAAATATTCGGGTGATTTTTTTATAGATTTAGCTTCTACTGTTCCAATATATATAGGAATTACAGCAGCTAAAATAAATAACCACCAACTAGGATCTGATTTTTTTCGTAGTAAACTATAGAGAAAAGAAAATTGAAAAACTTGTAAAACATTTAAAATGAAAAAAATTATTACACTCATTCCTCCCAGAATATGTGAAATTTCCTTCATAAAAAACTGACTATTACTATTAAAAACATTAATATAATAGGAAATACAACAATAAATCTTATGTACCAAGAAGTTGATTGCAATTTATTCTCAACGATCGATCACTCCTAAGCAAATACCAATAAATAAACAGGAAATATATTTTATAGATGTTAGAACGATATAGTTTAATGGCAAAGAGCCTAGTACCCAATTAATACCTAGATTATTATAAAACCCTATTTTGTAGAGGCATCCATAGACTAGTGATAAAACTAGTAGAACATTAAAAAACTCTAACAAAGACAGATCATAATCTTCTTTTAATTTAGTGAGCATATTTTTCTTAAATTTAAAAAATATAAATATACATAGATTTTTCTATCTACTAAATAGCTATCATAAAAAAACTAAACGGTTTTAATATATAGATTTTTATAGACTAAACGGCAACATACTATCATCTATAGTACTAGGATCTGATTTCGCCTGAAAAGCACTGTAGCTGAAAGCAACTTGGCTGCTAGCCCAAACTGCCAAAAGTCAGCCACATGTCCAGTATCCAATGAGCTGCTGTCAAATTCCTGTTGTAGGCCATTCTTATCAACTTTTCTCACTTGCAGGATATTGCTGGGCTGACGTTGCATCGTTGGGAAGCCCCAACACAACTGACGAGTCATTTGCTTGATGCCAGTCTATGTATGATTGTTCAAGGCAAGAAAACGATCATCATTGATAAAGACAATCACAATTAAGCGTTACCACATTGCCAGATCATGATGACCAATAGTTATAGGTTTAGATGTTTCTGCACAAACGTACAATACAGTTGATTTAAGTGTCTTTAAGCTTTGTTCTTTCAGAAGTTATTTGATTGAACAGAGTAAGTCATGGAAATTTTTATTTATACCTTGAGTGTGATGTACAGCCCCGGTCCTGTCAATTTCATGGGATTAAATTCGGGTCTGACAGGTCAACTCAAGAAAACCATTCCTTTTTTTATTGGCGTTGGCGCCGCCATGCTACTTTTATTTCTGCTATTTGGCTATGTCGGCGAAGCGCTAATTCCTCATGACGATTTGCATTACATTGCTTTAGTTGGGGCAATTTATACCTTTTATGTCGCTTTTAAAATGCTGACGGCGCATTTAGATAACAATACCGATCAACCAAGCCTTTCATCTCTGACTTTCTGGAATGGTTTCTTCATTCAGGCATTAAATCCCAAAGGCATACTGGTGATTTTACCAGTCACAACCGTGATGTACCCTACTGCACATATCACAGGCAATATGATTGCAATCGTTTCACTACTGATTTCAATGGGTGCTGCTGGGGCACCTTTTACCTATGCTGTTACAGGTACAATGATTGGCAATAAAATTCAAAATCGGTCTTGGTTAAATATGCTCAATAAAATCATGGGCATTGCATTAATCATTTCTGGATTATTTATGCTAAAAAGCTTTTTACACGGTATTCAGGTGATTGTTTAACGGTCTTTCTTCAGACTGAAGAGTATTTGAAAGTTTATTTTTTACAAGATCTAAACTGGTTAATCGCTTTCCAGCGGTTCGGTGTAATCCCGAAAGTTTTGACAAAATGCCGACTCATATGACTTTGATCGAAAAAACCTGCGGTCATTGCTGCATCTATCAGAGACATGCCAGAAATAAGGCATGTCTTGACAATATCTAGCCGACGCATAGTCATATAGCGATGTGGGCTTGTTCCAAATAATAATCGAAAGTCTCGGGATAATCCCCAGCGATCACGATCTGTATTTTTCTCCAGATCATCCAGACTGATATTTTGATCAAGCGAAGCATGGATAAATTCCCGAGCCCTTTCTGCTGCAACATAGTCATATGAATGGTGCTTTTTTAAATTTTGCCCTGATACTTCACATAACACCGTCGCTAAATCATATAAAGCATCTTCCTCTTCCAGACTCTCAAATTGATATTCAAGATGTTGCAATAAGGTATCTGTGGCACGAAACAGCCTTGGATCATGGCTAATCCCATTGGGAATGAACGGTAAAGGTTTACCTTTAATCATTTTCTGGATCACCGCAGGCTCTATGTAGATCATGCGATAACGAAAACCATCTTGGCTGCCCGATTCACCATCATGCTTTTCATCTGGATGCAACACCATGGTCATACCAGGCTGACTATGACGAAATACACCACGATAATGAAAACTTTGTACGCCCGAGAGTGTTCTGCCAATGGCAAACGTGTCATGCGAATGTGGTTTATAAGCATGATTGGAGAAGAATGCTTCTATTCTTTCAATTTTGCTGCTATGTGCAGCATTCTTAATCCAATCATGCATATTGATATATTCAATCTGTATCTATCTTAAAAGATTAACATTGACCAAACCCTGAATATACGGAGTGAAGTGTATTAAAGCTGAGTTCCCGTCAACAATTGGCTATAGCGAATCATATCAATATTACCACCACTGATAATCACGCCAATCCGCTTACCTTTTAACTCATCTTTCAACATTCTTGCCGCAGTAAATCCTAAACAACCTGTTGGCTCAACAATCATTTTCATACGTTCTGCAAAAAAGTGCATGGATTTAACCAGTTCAGCATCTGGCACAGTTAAAATATCATCGACCTTGTCTTTGATAATCGAAAAAGTGTATTTCCCTAAATGCTGAGTTTGTGCGCCATCCGCAATTGTCTGTGGCGTGTCGATATGGACAATTTCACCTTTTCGAAAAGACTGCTGACCATCATTTCCTGCTTCTGGTTCAACACCATAAATTTTGCAATTTGGAGAGAGCTGTCTTGCGGCTAATGCAGAGCCTGCCAATAAACCACCGCCACCAAGACAAACAAATAGAACGTCTAGCTCTCCAACTTCTTCAAATAACTCTTTAGCAGCCGTTCCTTGCCCTGCAATCACATGAGGATGATCATACGGAGGAATCAGAGCCAGCCCTTTTTCTTTGGCTAAGGCTTGCCCGATTTCTTCACGGTTTTCGGTGTAGCGATTATATTCAACAACATTTCCGCCATAGCCTTTTGTTGCGGCTATTTTTGCGGCAGGTGCATCTTGTGGCATCACAATCGTGGCTGGTATCCCCAAAATTTTGGCAGACAGTGCCACACCTTGCGCATGATTTCCTGAAGAATATGCTACGACACCTTTTGCTTTTTGCTGATCATCCAACTGAGCTAAAGCATTCATTGCTCCGCGAAATTTAAATGCGCCCATACGCTGGAAATTTTCACATTTAAAAAATACTTCAGCGCCAAAGTCCTGATTGACTGTTCTGGAGGTTAAAACAGGTGTTTTATTGATATATTGATCGATACGTTGCGCTGCCAAAACCACATCATCATATGTAGGTAAATTTTGTTCTTGCATCTTTTCAAACCCATCTAAAATTGTGCTTCAATATATTAGATAAAATATACATAATAAGATTATTTGTCTAATTATTTTGATCTAAAATTCAAATTTTTCATATTTAAGACGAAAAATCTAAAAATACAGCGAAACTGTCTAAAAAAAGATAAAATCAACCTAGAGATGAAATTTGGAACTGAAATGTCAGAATTTGATGAAAAGCATTTATTAAAACAACTCGATACAATTGCCCAAGGGTTAAGTGAGACATTGTCACCATTCTGTGAAGTTGTGGTACATGACCTGACCCATCCTGAACATTCAATTCTTGCTATACATAACAATTTATCTGGACGAAAAGTTGGCGATCCTGCGACCGAGTTAGGACTTGCGAGAATCACATCATCAGAATTTCCCAATTTAATCACCAATTATGCAAACCAGTTTTCGGATGGACGACCTGCAAAAAGCACTTCTATCGGCATTAAAGACCCACAAGGGCAATATGTCGCTGCTTTATGCATGAATATCGATTTAACCCTGTTTCGAGGAATGCAAAGTGCTTTAGATCGTTTTACCCATATAGAAAGCAATCATATTGTTGAGCACTTAGAACCAAGAGGTAGCGAAGCCATTCGCCAATATATTGATCAGTATGCTGCGCAATTGGGTAAAACCACACACATGCTCAAACTTCAGGAAAGAAAAGCCTTGATGGCTGAATTAAAACAAAATGGCTTGCTGGAAATCAAAAAAGCGATTGAAACGGTTGCTCAGCATTTGGGAATATCAAGAGCCACGGCGTATTTGTATTTTAAAGACCTTTAGATTTGTAATGATTGACCAAGATTTCAATAAGCTTGCTTAATCAACAAGCTTATTTCTCTTCAAAAAGCTCGATTTAAATCTTAATTTGACCCTGTATACAGGTCACTGCTTGCCCTTCTACCCATATTTGCTCGTCTTGAATTGTTAATACCAGATAACCATCTCGCCCAACACATGAACCTTGAGAAGACTTCAATACAGTGTGATCAGTTTGTTGATGGTAACGGATAAATGCCGCAACACTGCCATTACCACTCCCGCAGACAGGATCTTCATTGACATCATAAGCGGGTGCAAAGGAACGTACTTCGATATGACGATCTGACCATGCACCATATAAGCAGACACCTGCAACATTTAACTCGCGACTAAAAGCTGCCATTTCAACAAAATCAGGTTTGGTATTTAAAACGGTTTCGGCATTTTCAGTATGTACCACAATCCAACGTGCGCCAACGTCCACTAAAGCAGGAGTTAATGCATAGTCGATTGGGCATCCTAAAGTTGTTACGACTTTTGCAACTTGATCAGGTTCTAGAACCGTGATCTTTGGCTGCGGTAATTCAAAGGCAATTTTGTATTGACCATTTTCAGCATTTTGAACCGTTAAATTGACTAAACCCGCTCCACATTCTTGGACGATTTTTCCATTTTTCACGGTGATGATCCCTTCTTCAAGCAAGGCATAGGCTGTGCCAATTGTAGGATGACCTGCAAAAGGTAGTTCTGTGACAGGTGTGAAAATCCGTACATGGTAATCTGCATTTGAGCTTTGGGCAGGTAGCACAAAGGTCGTTTCAGACAGATTCGTCCAACGTGCGATTTGTTGCATTTGTTCTGTGGTCAGAGTACTTGCATCCATCACCACAGCGACAGGATTTCCCTGAAACGGTTTTACAGTAAAAACATCAACTTGCTTAAATAACACCATCATTATGACTCTTTGTTTATATTTAGATTACTTTTTATCTTTGAAGAAATAACAGGCGACAAAATGGCTGTAATTTTCCAATCAAGACATGAAGATATACACTCATAAATCATATTTCAACCGATGATTCCATTGTTTTAGTCCTAGTACAAGGCAAGCTAGAACACTCAGCGTAAAAATAGAAAGACTTAAAGTATGCAGGTTTTCTCCGAAATATTTACTCATCAGATAGGAAACCAAACCCGCACTTCCAATTTGGAAAAAACCGATTAGCCCAGAAGCAACAGCCGTTTGCTGAGGCTGGCTATTAATTGCTGCGGCAACAGCCAAAGATAACGACGAACCATTCGCGAGGCTTACAAAAAACATGGCAATAATCAAATAAACAAAAGAAACCGATGCTATGAATAAACTACCGATAAATAGAATTCCTCCAAGTAAGAATAAGACGAGTCCAATCATCATAATTTGATCAGATGTTCTGCTTTTTAAAAGCTTTTTAGTGGCAATATTGGCGATCACAATACCAAAAGTCAGTGGCATATACAGCCAACCAACTTGCTGTGTCGTCAGGAAAAATACTTTTTTAAAAATAAAAGTAGATTGTGTCAGATAGACAAACCAAGCTTGATAAATAAAACAGACAACCGCCGTATATCGCCAAAAATTGCCATCTTTAAAAACGGTCAGATAACGATTCTTCGATGATTTTGCAACTTGTTGATGAGACTGCTCACTCGGTAAAACATAGATGGTGAGCGCTAACGCCGCAAATCCAAATAACCCGATAAAAATAAAATTACTTCTCCAGCCCAGATACGTCGATAAATATCCTCCGATTAATGGCGCAAGTGCTGGAGAAAGTGAGACAAATGGATAAACAATCGCATAGATCTGTGCGATTTCATGTTTGGCAAAATGACGGGAAATTAAATAACGCCCAATGACCAAGCCCGATGCAGCCCCTACACCCTGCAACAACCGACAAATCAGAAAGGCATTAAAACTCTCGACCAGTGAACAAGCCAGAGATGAACAGATGTAAATAAAGATACCTAAAATCAGGATGTTCTTATGTCCAAATCTTTCAATTACCGATCCATACAATAACTGGGAACAAGCAAGCGCAATCAGATAAATCGAAACAGAAAAAGTAATGTTCCATTCTTGAATATGAAAATAGTGGGAAATAACTGGTAATGCGGGAATATAAATATCAGAAGAAATTAAGCCAAACATACTTAAAATAATAATCAATGAAATTAGTGCGATATGATTGTGTTTGACCATGGTGCTTTCTCATTCAGATTCGTAGCACTGCATTCTATAAATGCTCGCCAATATGAGAAATACACATTACTTCAGCATAGTGCTGCATATTTGCATCAACGTTTTTCGCAATAGATGGCTTGCTCAGTATAAAATCTGAAATGATTGACCTTTATATAAAGCCACGTTTTACCAAAAAAAGCTGAGTGTATGGCTTTTTAGGAAATGATTAAAATGAATTGGAATGATCTTCAAATTTTTTTAAATATTTATCGTTATAAAACCCTACGCGCTGCGGCAAAAGAATTGGCGGTTGATCAAGCCACGATTGGCAGACGTTTAAATGAACTCGAACAACAGCTCAATACAAAATTATTTATTCGTTCTAAAAATGGCGCAATTGCAACGCCTGAAGCATTAAAACTCATTCCTTATGTCATTGAAATCGAAAAACAGATGCTTTCTTTAGCGCGTCAGGTCAAAGATGATCATCAGGAAATCTCAGGGATTGTTAAAATCAGTACAACGGATAGTTTGGCAGTCGAATTTATTATTCCTGTCATTGATCGACTGAAGCAGTTGTATCCATTACTCAATATTCACTTAATCACAAGTATCGATATTCTTGATCTCGATAAAGCAGAAGCGGATATCTCTATCCGAACGATTCGCCCGACTCAACCAGATTTGATTGTCCGTAAGTTGGCAGATTGGGAAGTCGGATTGTATGCCTCTGAAAAATATGTTCTCAATTATGGAATACCCACCAAGAATTTCGATCAGCATAAGTTTGTCATTTATCAGAAAGATGTTTTAAAGACTGATTCGCAAATGGCTGTTGGAGAATTACTATCACCTGAATTGATCGTTGCAGAAGTAAATTCTAGTTTGATGTTAACTTCGATCATTCAATCGGGTTCAGCAATGGGTGAAGTGGCAGAATATTTTGCGCAAAAAGCACAATTCATCAGGGTTTTTCCAGATAAAAAGCGCACTCAAAATTATCAAGTTTGGTTAACCATGCATAAAGATGTCTATAAAACCCAAAAAATCCGTGTGGTTGTCGATCAAATTGTTAAGGCCTTTGAATGCAAGATTTCTATTCAATAAAGCATATAAAAGCCCCTTTAAATTGATAAAGGAGCTTTTAAAATGGGATTGGGTTTAAAAATCAGATCATCTTTTAAAGATAAAGCTATTTATAAATACCTTGCCCAAAGGACTGTTGCAGTAATAGTTGTAGTCGTTGTTGTACCCGAACTGGTATTGGTACCACCTGTTCCTGTCGAAAAGTCAGGGTGATCTTTTAAGGTTGATAAATCAATTGTGGTTGACCCTGTAAATTTAGAACCTTTGCTTGTATCACCAAGACCTGCGGCAGATAAAGAACCTACAATTGTACTACTACCAGAAGTGCTTAAAAGATTTCCCGCAATTACATTACCATATACGGTTGCCTGAGCACCAAGAGAGATATTCCCACCTGTGTAAGTGGACTGACATAACGCGACTGTCGTTGCATTGGTACATGAACCCGCCAAGAGAGCAATGTTACCAATACTTGCAGGAATTAATGACGTACTTGAACTACAAAGATTCGTTGGTCGTCCAAAGTCAGTACTATTACAGACTACGCTAGCACCAGCATAGTTAGGAGCTTGCAGGTTAATTGAACCACCATAATCAATACTTCCTGTCGCCAAGAAGGTATCTACATATTGACCTTGTAGCGGTTTAAGATCACCCTTAAATAAAAAGACTCCTGGTGCTAAAGCTGGATAACCTGAATTACCATTGGTATTTAATGACCATGTTCCGCCACTGTAGGCAATCACATCAGCACGTGAATATTTAGGGTAGATATAGCCCACTGGCGTACTGGAACAGATATTTTTATTATCAACACTACTACAGAGCTGACCAACATAGGTATTATAGTTTTCGACGTATTTTGCAATCCGATAGTTTCCATTAGGAATACCATTTACATTTTGAACTGTAACAATAATATTTTTACTGCTATCGACACTTAAAATATAGTTCGCTTGTGATTCATAACTTAATGCATTCACAATTGGTTTACTTGGTGCAGTGACCGTCACTAAAGCGCCTGTAGCAACAATTGAATTTGTTCCTGCTGCTAAGGTTTTGGTGTTTGTAGTTGGACAAGATTTAAAAGTCACTGCATTTAATAGACTATAACTAGACCAGTTAACAGAAGTACATGTCAGTAATCCTTCACTCGTCACATTGGTAACGGTTGGCCAACCAGACATCGTGACATTACCTTTAGCTTGTGTTGTATTGACCTGACCATTACTGATATTGACATAACTTCCTGCTGTAAATGCTTGAGCCGTCCCACCACTTTTCCAGTCAATATAACTTAGGGTGTGAGCAGTATTCACATTGACCCCGCCACCTAGACTGATATATTGATCTGCGTATAAATCCCCTTGAGTACCGCCACCTGTGATATTAATCCATCCTTTAGCAGAAATTAATTGAGAGGATGCGCTTCCTGTCAGAGTGACATTGCCATTGGTGTAAATATTATTAATTTGAGCAGAACTGGTTAAAGTCACATTACCTGTTGTATTTAAGGTATCGATTCCTTTTAACCCTACACCGCCTGTCGAGAAGTCACCATAGACATTTATTGAAACACTGCCTGTGCCATTTTGACTAAATGTAATCCCGCCAGACAAATCCAGATCACTGTAAATATCCATGACTGAAGTCGTACCTGTACTTGTTCCAGTCCCTGTACTGCTTGATGATGTCGATGTCGGCATGACATTGTACAAAACCTGAATCGTCGATGCTGCCTGAGCAGTGCTACTTGTATTCTTAATGGTTGCAATAATTTTGTATGGATCTGTAGTTGTGGTAGGTGGCGTAATTGAGTTGATAGAAGCTGTGATTCCTGTGACACCAATACTCACTGTACCAGTACTTAAACTGCTCAATTGAGTAGAACTCAGGCTTTCAAAGTATTTACGTAAAATTTCAACTCCGCTCCACGCACCTTCTTGTGCATTTGTCACAGCATGGCTAGATACAGCTGCTTGTTGCTTACTTCGAATATAATAAGCTGTACTTAAAATCGCGACGGCTAATGCGACCCCAACGAGCATCACGGTCAGTACGGTTGCAACCCCTTTTTGTGATGTCGCAAAATTTGGCTGGGCTTTTCTTATCATAAAAATGACCCTGTTAAGATGTAATGCTTGATAAGCAAATCGGAAAATTTATAGAGTTTGCTGAAATGGTCAGTTTTGGATGATTTGCCACTTTCCCAACACCATATGGCGTACATGACTCTGTTGTTAGCACAAAAGCAATGGTTGAAGTAGATGGTAGTACCGCTAAAACACGATCTACAGACCATTTCAAGCTATTGAGAGAAGCGGTTTCCGCACAGCCATCAGCAGCCGTTTTGAGTAAAATCAGTTTGTTTTTATCGTTATTAATAACGCTTGCAATACCCTGACAGGTTAAAGTGCTTGTATTACCTGGCGTTGAGTAATAACGCCATAAAGCAGATTGTCTGTTGTCTACGGTAATGCCACCATCTAACTGAAGTGGATTAGGCGCAATGAGAACATTGGTACCAGAAGAAAAACCAAAACCTGCACTTTGTGCCAAGATTTGTGCAACGGTAAAACCATTATAGATTTGGGTCTGTTGCTTTGAACTTTGACGAGATTCAACACTGTTGACCATCACCGCACGAAAAATTGTGACCAGTGCAATTAAACATAAGAGAGAAATTAATAGGCCAATCATCAGGCTAATCATGGTTGAACCTGTTTGATGATGCTTCATGATGAATCTCCAACGCGAACTTCTCCACCCAAAGAATCATCCGTTACACTCAACACAGGTTTTTGTAGACTGATGCTATTTTGTTCCACGGTAATATTTTGCTGGGTACACGTCACTGTGACATTCAAAGTTTTATCATTGACCGTGATTTGTGGTGTTGTGCCACACAAATCACTTCCAGATTGTAATAAAACCCGAAGCTGGTCTACCGCTGTCTGTTGGATGTTACTTTGCCGCTGTGTTTTTAAAATCTTACCGATACTCAGCGCCCCGCCCAAAGCAATAATGCTGGTTAAAAGCAATGCAACCAATGCTTCAAGCAAGGTTGCCCCACGTTGATGCAAATTAGTTGAATGTATAGGTTTCATTGAGATCGCCATTGGTTATTGTTATGACTTGATCGCTTGTACATGGTGAAGCAGAAAGTTGTCCCCCTAAATGACCAAAAGCAATACATTGAACATTAGCGCCAGATGTATCTTTAATTTGAACGCTCGACGGAAGATCAAAATTATAATTAGATGCAGAGTTACAGTTTGCCGCAGTGCTTGAGCTGGATTTGTGTACCGACAAGACTTGATTATTGAGACAGACTTGAGTCACAGCAGAATTATCTGTAAATCCACTTTCATTTTTAATCGCGGCTGATTTAGCTAAATTAATTGCATTATCGAGAGATGAAACGGTTTTTGTTAACTCCGCTTGCCTAACCCAGTCTCGTGTAAAGGCAGCACCCGCTACGGCTAAAATTGCCAAAATCGCAATCGTCACCATAATCTCAATCAGCGTAAAACCAGACATTTGACGCATAAACACTCCAGATTAATAGGTATCGCATGAACTTGGTGATGACGATGTATTCGTCATGGTCATTGTGCAATTCCCTTTGGTCGCGGTGAGCGTGTAGCTGCTTGCTGTTGATGTTGCTGTGTAGGAAAAAACATCTTCACTCGGGTTCCATGAAGTAAAGGCTGTTTTTACAGCTGAGGTTGTTGTGGCAGTGGCAACGGGATAACTTAATGTTCTTTGATAGGTATTTTCGAGCACTAAACTGAGTGAAATCAGATCTGCTTGTGCAGATTTAATATGTGCCCTTTTTACATAGTTTCCATATGCGGGAACTGCAATACTGGCAAGAATCGCCAAAATCACAATAACAATCATAAGTTCAATTAAAGTAAAACCTTTCATACAAAGCTCTTATTTGTCTTTATTTATTTGTGGAAGAAATGCAATTTTTTGATCTTTAAAAAGCTGGCATTTTATTACAATTTAATTATTAAATCATAGTTTATTTTTAAATTATTTAACCTTATTTACATAAAAAAACATTATTAAAATGAGTTGATCTTTATTTATTTGTGATGCATGTCGCATTTTTAATTTTTAAATCTAAGCAATTGCTAAGGTTTCTCAATATAATTTAAATTCATGGGTGGCGTAAAATACCATTAATGAACAAATATTGTCACATTAAAACATTTTAAAATTAGTGTGAAAAATAATCTTTTTTAAAAATAAGATGCTATTTACAGGTTCATTAATTTAAAAAATCCAAAAGATTGTTTTAATCAATGAATCAAGTCCAAGGTTCGCACTCATCTTCAAGACAAGGTAAAATCAGCCCTCTATTTTGATTGATTTAATCTGACGCAATGCAAGACTCCACAATTAACTCCCCTGTAAAGCACTGGTGTGAATTTGAATTTATTTCAAAAACTGTAAAAAACCCTAACATCCATATTCGAGGGAATTACAGTTATTACAGTGCATATTGGGATAGCGGATTTGAGCGTTGTGTTGTTCGATATTTACATGACAAACCTTCGACTGTAGAGCGCCCGATTGATCAGCTCTATATTGGTAATTTTGTCAGCTTTGGTGCAGAGTGCGTGATTATGATGGGTGGGAATCAGTTGCATCGAACGGACTGGATTGCCGCTTTCCCGTTCGATACGCGTAGTTTTGTTGCTTCGGGCGATACGGTGATTGGTGATGGATGTTGGATTGGGAGTCGCGCCATGATTATGCAAGGTGTGACACTCGGTGAAGGTGCTGTGGTGGCGACGGGTGCTGTCGTGACTAAAGATGTTCCTGCTTATGCCGTAGTTGCAGGTGTTCCAGCGCAGGTGATTAAATATCGTTTCCCTGCTGATGCGATAGAAAAACTGCGCTCTGCCAAAATTTATGATCTGGATGAAAAAGTCTTTTTAAAAATGAGAGAAAAATTCCAGTCCGATGATGTTGATGCATTACTTGAATTTTTAAAAGAGCAGATTGCTTAGCCAGTATTTACGCATTGATCCATAAAGAAATTTCTAAGCCAACCAAACCTGATGAATCATTTAAACTAAAGAAAAAGACTTCTTAAAAAGTCTTTTTCTGTTCTAGTTATGCGCTTCTTGGCTGGGTTGAGGATCAAATACCCATAAGGTATTTAAAAACTCTTGCTTTGATCCCCATGGCGTTTCATGTAGCTCAATGTTGTATTCATATAGTTTAAAATCAGCACCTAACCGTTTTTTCATTTTTTCAATATCATAACGTTCAACAGGTAAACCACTACATTGAGTTGGACCATTTTCAGAAAAAGTTGAGATGGCAACAAAGCTTTCCTTTTTGAGCGCATTACGCATTGTATTTAAATATTTTTCCTGCTGTTCTTGGCTTACCATAAAATGAAAGACTGCCCGATCATGCCACAAATCAAAAAAGTGTTTTGGCAACTTGACCTGACAGACATCTGCTGTAATCCATTCAACATGAGTTGCATCAAGGTTTTTTTCATTTAACCTGCTTTGCGTTGTTTTTAATGCTGTTTCGGATAGGTCAAGAACAGACAGATTTTTATATCCCAACTCAAGTAAATGATCTATGAGACAAGATGCCCCCGAACCCACATCAATAATATGTGCATTGGCTGGTAAATGTATTGTCTTCAATAAGTCGATCAAGTGAAATTTTTTTTCTTGATACCAGCTGACTTGATTTACTTCTTTGGTTTTATAAACCTGTTCCCAATAATTATCGTTCATCACAATTATCCTGCACACAGTGACATTCAACGATTTTAATATAACTCAATTAGCGAATATGTATTGTGATGTGCCTGTTTAGTCAGAAAATTTGTATTTGATCATGGTTAGCAGATTCTAGAAATTATTGCTGGAATCTGCCAATCCAATATGGATTTTTCAGGATTTCTGCCGCGTGGCAAACCAACAGAGTATCGAACCGATACAGACCATTGCCGCACCCTGCCAAAATGCCAGTGATAATGGCGTATGTAATACAATTGCTGCTAATGCTGCCGAAAAAACGGGAATAAAATACGAAGCCCCAGCGAGAATCGTCACGTTTCCATGTAATATCCCGACATTCCAAGCAGCATAACCAAAGCCCATTGCTGCTGCTGCCAAAACCAAATAAATGATGGCTTGCAGACTAAAATGCATCGGCTCAGTCGCAAAAATAAAATACTTTATCCATAAAATGCTTGCTGTCAGCATAAAAAATAAAGTCACACCATTTTTACCATTGGCAATACGAGCAGTCACTGTGCAGTATCCTGCCCAAATTAATGCACCAACAAATGCTAAACCATAACTGAGAGGATTGTCTTGGATATTGTGTAGCATGTTGGCGATATTAAAGCCTTGATCTCCACCTAAAACCCAGCAAATTCCTACAATCGCTAAAATAAAACCAGGAATAATCAGTAAACTCGATTTTTGCTGATTAAATAGAATCGCGGCAACCATCGTCAGCGCTGGCCATAAATAATTGACCATACCGACTTCAATGGCTTGTTGATGTGTATTGGAGTAGCCAATGGATAAAGCCAGACACAACTCATAAGATACGAATAGCAAACTTCCCCAAATCAAATAACGCTTGGGAAATTGTTGAATTTTGGGAAAACCTACACTAAACAGTAAAAAAACAGAAGCAACACTATAAATCATGGCTGCGCCGCCAGTGGCTCCCAAATAATCACTGACGCTACGAATTAGCCCAACAATCGAGCTCCAAAGTAATACCGCTATTAAGCCAATTAGGGTTGCATTTCTTTTGCTTATCATGATTTAAAGTCACTTAAAATTTCTTGCATCGTTAGAGAGAGAAAACCATCAAGATTCTAGCATTTAGGGCAAAAGAACAAACTCTAAATCAAGAAATTACTTCCCAATATTTTTTCCTGAAACCAAGAACTTAATGAATGGGCATATGATTTATTTAAAGTGAGCAATTCGGAATAAATTCGGGCATTAAAATGCAAAAAACCACATAGTCGTTAAACTATGTGGTCAAAAATAGAAACTACAGCGTAATATATTTCCTATACTTAAAGTGTATAGGAAATACATCTTTTTAGTCAATACAAGATCATCATTTTTAACTTATTTTTTAAAAATTAGCATTCACTTTTGTTTTTACAAGGGCTTTACCCTTCTACATTTTTGCTGAATAAATACTTTGTACAAGCTGTTCTAAAGCATATTGAATGCGCTCATCCATATCAAATGAGCAATTAATCCGAATGAAATTCTGTGAAGAAACATCTAGGCGAAACAAGCTACTGGGTGCGATGGCAATACGTTGTTGTAATAGCTGTTGATATAAAACTGTACTATTTACATGCTCAGGCAATTTAATCCATAAGAAATAGCCACTGGAATAATAATAAATTTCACAATCTTGAGATAAATGATCTTTTAAAAACTGATAAAACACCTGTTTGTTTTGTTCGAGCTTTAAACGTAATTGCCGCAAATGTTTTTCATAATGATGACTCGATAAAAAATCGACCAAGGCATGCTGTACCAAGGTACTGGCAGATAGGGTGCTCATCAGTTGTAAGTGCTGAATAGCATTGGAAAATTTACCGACATGTACCCAGCCAATGCGTGTCCCCATTCCGATGGTTTTGGAAAATGAAGAACAATGCAGCACATAGTTATGCTGGTCAAAGTATTTCATTGGTAAGGGTTTTTGTGCGCCGTAGTACAGTTCCTGATAGACATCATCTTCGATCAGATAGACCTGATGTTCATGCAGTAATTTGGCAATCTCAAACTTGATTTCATTACTGACGGTAAAGCCAATCGGGTTGTGTGTATTGAGCATCAGCCAGCAGACTTTAATCGGATATTGATTCAACGCAGCTTCAAAAGATGCCAGATCAAAGCCATGTTGTGGATGCTCAGGAATGGTAATCACCTTCAAACCAAGGCGTTCTGCGGCTTGCCATGCGCCGTAGAAGATATTTTGTTGCAGCAGGATATAATCGCCTGCTTGGGTCAGTGCTTGTAGAGAAAGATTAAGTGCTTCCAATGCCCCTGAAGTAATTACAATATCATTGGCATCGGTTGGAATGCCTTGCAGGCTGTAACGGCTCGCAATAATTTTTCGCAGTTCCAGATTCCCT
This sequence comes from Acinetobacter sp. MB5, assembly GCF_003261585.1. Classification (GTDB taxonomy): domain Bacteria; phylum Pseudomonadota; class Gammaproteobacteria; order Pseudomonadales; family Moraxellaceae; genus Acinetobacter. Next base: position 16,368 of record NZ_POVU01000025.1, read on the forward strand.
GGCGGCATACTATCCGAATTTAGGTAGCTGCGTTTACGCTTGGCGTGTTGCGCAATAATCTGCATGAGCTTGCTGTTATAGAGCAAATCTGAACAAGGAAATGCCGAACCGAGCGGCACAACATCTTCATCCTGCATGGCTTTTAAGAAATTAAAAACCTGAGAGTTAATTTCAATATGAGCGTTGAGACTGGTTTCAGGATGATGCGCCAGTTCCTGTGTAGCCAAATTCCCTGCGACAAAATAACCCGATTTCTGTTTGGAATAGACCAAGCCCTGCGCTTCAAGCTCCTGATAGGCGTTCAGCACAGTCATTAAACTAAAACCTGAACGCTGTACCTGTTCACGCAAGGATGGAAGTTTACTGTGGGCTTGCCATGAACCATTTTCAATAAGTGCCCGTATGCTACGCGCCAGTTGTTCTGATTTATACATAATTTATAAAGGCAAACCCAAAGTTGGAAAATGATAGCTTCTTTCATCGTGCTTTATGTGTTTAAGGCAAACCCGATAAAAGAAGCTTCTCTCTTGTTTTAATGCAAACTGGCTTTGGCGAGTAGCAGTAAACTACGAAAAATTCCCGCAACGACAGCCAAACTCAAAAAGCCGAATAACCATAATACAATAAACCATTGCCATTGTTTGAGTTGCAGTCGTTTAGTCATGATAACCCTCATCACCAATGCGTACTTTGTCTTTAAATACCCAGTATGCCAAAGCTGTGTACACCAAGATAATTGGCAATAAAATACATGCGCCAATCAACGCAAACAGTTGACTGCTATACGGCGCGGCTGCCTGCCAAATCGTGACAGATGGCGGAATGATATTGGGCCACAGGCTAATCAGAAAACCGATATAAGCAAGCGTCACCAATGCCAGCATATACATAAACGGTTGATGTTCTAGGTGACGTTGACAGGCACGATACAGTTGATAACTCACAAAAATTACCAACACAGGCACGATACTCAAATAATAGATATTTGGTGCACTAAACCAGCGTGTTGCAATTTCAGCATGTTGCAACGGTGTATAAATACTGACGCCAAGGAAAATTATCAGCAATCCTAGCAGGAGTTTTGGCATCAATTGATACATACGTTGCTGAAGATCAGTTTCAGTTTTCATGATCAGCCATGCGCAGCCCAAAGCAGCATAAACTAAGACCACCCCAAAACCTGTAAAGACAGAAAATGGCGTCAACCAGTCCCAAGCCTCTTGTTGTGGATGGATGCCCTGAATATAAGCACCTAAAATCATGCCTTGGAAAAAACTGGCAAGCACTGATCCCCAAGTAAACCCCAAATCCCACAAATAGCGACTACGATGTGCCTTAAAACGAAACTCAAATGCCACACCCCGAAAAATCAGTGCAACCAGCATAAACATAATCGGTAAATACAGTGCTGACAGTACCATCGAATACACCAATGGAAATGCAGCATATAACCCCGCACCACCCAACACCATCCATGTTTCATTACCATCCCACACAGGGGCAACCGTATTCATCATCACGTCACGTTGCTGCTTGTCAGTCACGACAGGAAATAAAATCCCGATACCGAGATCAAACCCGTCCAGAATCACATAAATCCAAACTCCAAGACCAATAATCCCGACCCAGATTAATGACAAATCCATCATGATTTTTTCTCCTCATCGAGATCTTCAGCATCGAGCATACTCATTGGACGCATTGGCGTTTTAAAATGCCCAACACCAGTCGCTTCCTGATGTTCCAAGGTTTGATGCTGTGGCCCTTTACGAATCAGTTTAAACAGGTAATAAAAACCGCTGCCGAACACAATGCTATACACCACCACAAAAATCGTCAGGCTCAGTCCCACCTGTGGTGCAGACACCTGATGCGACAAACCATCAATGGTTTTTAGTAAGCCATACACCACCCACGGCTGACGCCCAACTTCTGTGGTGACCCAACCTGCCAGTAAGGCAATATAGCCACTCGCACCCATTAACATGGCGAAGCGCAGAAAGCCACGACTGTCATATAAACGCTGGCGATAACGCAGCCACAATGCCAGTACCGACATCAACACCATCAGCATGCCCATTGACACCATGATACGAAAGCTCCAGAACACCAGTAAGGCATTGGGACGTTCATCACGCGGGAAATCTTTCAGACCCGTCACAACGCCGTTCATTTCATGGGTTAAGATCAGGCTACCCAAATATGGCACACCCAGTTCAAAATGGTTCTTTTCTTGCTGCATGTCAGGAATAGCAAATAACAACAGTGGCATCGGCTCTTGATGATTGGTTTCCCAATGCCCTTCGATTGCTGCTAGTTTGGCAGGTTGATGGTGCAGGGTATTTAAACCATGCTGATCGCCCACCACCAGTTGCAGACTAGAGGTCAGCAAAACCATCCACAGCCCCATTGAAAATGAGGTTTTGACCAAGGCATCGCGGCGACCTTTGAGTAAGTGCCATGCCGATGACCCAGTGACCAGTAAGCCTGACACCAGAAATGCCGCAATGCCCATATGTGCAAAGCGATATGGAAAACTTGGATTAAAGACAATCGCCCACCAGTCTTTCGGCACTAAAATGCCATGTTCAAGGGCAATGCCTTGAGGGGTTTGCATCCAACTGTTAGAAGATAAAATCCAGAACATAGAAATACATGTGCCGATGGCGACCATTAAGGTAGCAAAGAAATGGGCTTTTTCACTGACTCGCCCCCAGCCAAACATCATGATGCCCAGAAAGCCTGCTTCGAGGAAAAATGCACTCAGCACTTCATACGTGAGTAAAGGGCCTGTCACACTTCCCGCAATTCGGGAAAATTCACTCCAGTTGGTACCAAACTGATACGCCATGACAATGCCAGACACGACACCCATGGCAAATGCCACAGCAAAAATTTTCAGCCAGTATTTAAACAAGTCCTGATAGAGCGGGTTGCGGCTACGCAGCCATTTCCATTCTAAAACGGCAAGGAAACAGGCTAAACCAATCGAAGTGGCAGGAAAAATAATATGAAAAGAAACGGTAAAGGCAAACTGCATTCTTGCCAAAGCGAAAGCGCTCAAACCAAAATCCATAATCACCCTCCCTGTACGAAAGTAGTGAATACGTTGCAAAGATTCATAACAGATGCTCTGTAAATGATGACTTTGTTATGATGCAGAGCACCCTGTTAAATTGTTAGATACAAAACAATGCTGAAAAAATATAACAGTTATCAGGAGAAATCTGCAGATTATGGGGATTTCCTACTCAAAAAGTCAGGTTTTTATCGGTTTAAGTTGCATCTGCACTAAAAAATGGCTCATCTGTTATAGTTTTTTAGAACAGATTTGTATCTACTCAAAAAGCGGCATTTTTCTCAAAATAGCAGCAAGTTCTATTGAGGAATTACGCACATGAACAACGATGATGAAAACAAAAAACCAGTACAAAAGTATGCTGACAGCAGCATTTCTGACAAAGCCTTTAAAAACCTATTGTTTTGGTTTGCACTGTATACCGTACTGTTTTGTATTGGTGTGGTCTTCGCCGTTGGGGCGGACATGAAATAATGATCCAGCGTATACGGGAGCCACTTATGTTCATCACGCCTGAACTACAACATTTGCCTCAGATTTTTAATTTACCGCAACTCTCGGAAGCTGTGCAGCATCGTCTGAGCATGGAATACATGAATCTTGAGGGTGCGATTTTACGGGCAAAAGTGGTACGGGCGTTTGGACGGCAAAATCTGCATTATCTGATTCAAGATGCAGTACAGGAACAGGATGCCAACTTGGGATATGTATTTAGCCCCTTTATTTTTGCCAATTTGAATAAACCCTGCATCTATAGCACGCCTCATACGACCAGTATTGACAATATTTTGGGACGTTTTGGCAAGATTCAGCATAAAGTCAAAACAGATTATGCCCTTGATGCCATGCAGATGTATGTCGATCTACAAGATCCGCATTTTGCTACTCTGGAGATTTTGCAATTGGGTGTGTTACGTGCTTTATGCCGACCCGATCTCAAGCATCTTTTTTTGATCACTCAATGGACTGACTTTAATTACAGCGCAATTGCACAGATTGAGCAGTTTCTCAATGTGCAGATTCATATTATTCATTCAGCAGCACGGAGTGATCTGCCAGTACCAGCAGCCAGTGAGATTAAACTCAAAAAATTACTGTTTAAACATAAAGATGCTCAATATATAGCGCTCTGTGAATACTTTTCCAAGCAAAATGCCGAGCTGCTGAAATGCTGTGACAGTTTAAAACTGGAACAAAATGCGCGACTGATCGAAGATATGTTCTATAGTGAACACATCTTCGAAAAAATGTCCGTCTATAGTGAATATATTCAGACGCTTTCACAAAATGCACTGCATGGCTGAATATGCTATTTAGCCATCAGCACATTTGTTCTGTAGCACTGCATCAGGTGTTTTAGCTGCAAACTGTTGTAATAGATGATTTAACTGCTCAGAAAACTGCTGTTGCAAATAGAGTTCAGACTGTGTTTGTTTAAGCTTGCCTTGGGTTTGCTCAAGCTGCTGCTGTAATGACTGGTGTGTATGTTCAGCTTGCTCTAAGATCTCTTGCTGCTGTTGAACTTGCTGCTTTAGCATTGAAAATTCTTGTGTCTGTTGTCGATATTCTTTTTTTAAATCAGCCAATTCACCTTGTTGTTGTTGATTCTGTTGCTGTAACTGCTGAACGTGATTGTGCTGTTGTTCTAGATATACAGCTTGTTTGGTGTGTTCAGTGTGCAATACAGACAGCTCATTGTTTTTTATCACAATCGTCTGCTGTAACTGCTGAATTTCAGTCTGCAATTGTTGCACCGCCTGATCATGACGCCGTAAATCTTGTTGACGCTGTTCCTTGACCGACTCTCGGTAATGCTCCAAAGCTTGTTGGGCATGTTGAAACTTATCTTCAAGTGCAACGCGGTGTTGTTCATTCTGCTGAAGTCTGTCTTTTAAATCAGTGGTTTGCTGCTCTAAACGATTTCGCAATATCGTTTCTTGTTGCAAGTTCTGCTGAAGTTGTTGCTGTGTCTGTATTAGCTCATCCACCTGAGTATTTTTCTGCTCAAGCTCTGCCTGAGTATCTGTCAATTGCACATTTAAGCGCTGTAGTTGCTGCTGTTGTTCTGTTTCACGCTGCTGCATTTGCACCTGAAACGCCTCAATTTTTTCTTGTGCTTCTTGGTGTAATTGCTCGGAAAGTCGTTGCACCAAATTTTGCAGCGTTTCACTAATGGAGGGTTGGGCAATAACATCACCCTCTTCTTCCTCAAGCTCTTTTAAATACTTATGAATCGTGCTTTTGGAGCCTGTATTCCCCAGTTCAATCCGTACAGCATCGACAGATGGATATTTTTCTTGTGCTAACAAGGTATCACGGGCTTTCTTGACTTGTTGCTTGCTGAGACCTGTACGGGACATGCTGCACCTGAATATCATAATGTATTATGTAATACATAATAACATAATAAAAATAAGCTTCTTGATTTTATTTTTAAGTGAAAATAAAAGCTGGATAATTAATGATTATCCTGTGTTATAGTGATTTGGACGAAATTAGGCAAATCTAGCATTACACTTCGGTATGCACGCTATATTGGAGCTAAAAACGCAAAATGAATCGTCTGGATCAGTATTTACAGGCTGCAACACGGGAAAATACCCGAAAAAGCTACGCTTCTGCGCTCAGACACTACGAGGTGGAATGGCAAGGTTTATTGCCTGCGACTGCGGATAATATTGCTCAGTATTTGGCAGATCATGCTGAAACCTTATCAATTAATACATTAAAACAAAGACTTGCAGCACTATCGCAGTGGCATGTTGAGCAAGGCTTTCCCGATCCGACCAAAGCACCGTTAGTGAAGCAGGTCTTTCGCGGCATAAAAGCAGTACATCCTGCTCAGGAAAAACAGGCAAAACCTTTAGAAATCGTAGAGCTAGAAAACGTTGTTCATTATTTAGATCAGGAAATTGTGATACAGCAAACACAAGGAAATTTTGCACAGGAAATGCGTTTAAAACGCGACAAGTCTTTATTATTACTGGGTTTTTGGCGTGGTTTTCGTGGTGATGAACTCACCCGTTTACAGGTTGAGAATATTCAAGTTTCCCCTCAAGAAGGCATGCAATGCTTTTTGCCATTTAGCAAAACTGACCGACAGTTTCAGGGTCAAACATTCCAAGTTCCTGCATTAGCCAGACTTTGCCCTGTACAAGCTTATACAGACTGGATCGAAATCAGTGGTTTAACAGAAGGTTTTGTATATCGAGGGATACATCGTTATGGCAAGTTGTCTGATCAGGGTCTGCATATTGACAGTTTATTGCCTTTACTACGCAAGATCTTTGCCCAAGCGCAAATCGCAACACCAGAAAGTTATAGTACCCACTCATTACGCCGTGGTTTTGCCAACTGGGCGAGTCAAAGTGGCTGGGATGTGAAAACACTGATGCAGTATGTCGGCTGGAAAAATGTCAACTCGGCATTACGTTATGTGGAAGCAGCCAATCCTTTTCAGGGATTTTCCAAGAATTGGCTGGAACATAAAAATGATGAGTCCTTTTAGTCTATGCCATTGGTCTTAACGTCAGGATTTGCTCACTTCGTCCGAACGGCCCTTGTTCATCATGTAAAATCGAGCTGGTCAGTCCAATACCATCTTCGCCGTACTGTTGAACTGTTTCCAGTCCTAGCCAGCGACCATGTGGCATTCGGTGTAAATGGATTTGTAGATCTAGATTTGCAAATGACCAAGAAAAAAGACCTTTTTGTCGAGGTACAATCCCATTTGCTGTATCCACCAGTCCCATTAAGTGTACAAAATCACTGGTTGGTTCATCTTCAACCATTTCGATATGGGTGTTTAACCAGACAATGCCTTTGCCTGCACGGGTCAGTGAAGCATGAGTTCTGACTTCAACACTTTCAATATAACCCCCTGGCCATTGTTTTAAACGTTCTTCAGGTAAGCTGTGTTCAGGTTGAGAAATACTATCATCTTCTAAACCTGCAATACTTCGAGTGTCGAGTGTTTGCATACGCCAAGCGCGTGCCACAATACAAATCTTTCCTTGAGCCAGCATTTTCGCTTCAATCAGTTCAATGGTACGGCCTGCACGAATCACATGGGTTTGAATGGTAAATTCACCAGCTGCAATTAAACCGAAAATATCAAGACTAATCCGCCCAATACGCATATTCTCCCGAGGGAAGAAGCGTTCTAGCTCAGTACAAAGAATACCTGTAGCAGGTGCCATATGTTGCTCATGTGCATTCCATGCGCCTTGTGCATGGTTGGTTGAGCAATAATTTGCCGTTGTGGTTCGCTTCTCATTGTCTTGATGACGCTGTAACAATTGATAATATGCAGTCATAATATCCCTATATTTTTGTTTATTATTCTCACAAAGTGTAAACTGACACACTTAGGAAACCAAGCCATCAGGATGATCCTAACAGTTCATATTTAAAATTCAATGTCTTAATTCACTTCAAATAAGCAAGAATAAATTGCTGATCTAACAATATACATCGCTAAGAAAACTCTCTACAATCAGCAGAATAAATGGTCGAATTGGCTTTGTGCGTAATTAGTGTTTGGCTTACATGAATAAAACTTCTTATCTAAAACCGATTTGTCGGATTTTCACAGTTTTGGCAATATCTACAGGTTTGGTTGCTTGTGGTAACAACTCTCTTTTTTCTAAAGATGATGAAAAAATTCTCCAAGAAAAACAAATCAAACGCCTGATCCCACCTCACGTGAGTAACCGTGAGTCTTGGGCCAAAGATATGAATGACATTATGGACGAACTCAAAATTGAAAAGTCCAAGGAAAATGTCTGTAGTATTGTAGCGATTGTCGATCAGGAATCTAATTTTGTTGCCAGTCCTCGCGTACCCGGACTTGGGCAAAAAGCAATGGCTGAAGTGAATACTCGTTTACAGGAAAAATTTACTGATAAATTGGGGACAACCATTGGGACGCCGATTGCAGGTTATTTTGAGAAAGTTCTCAGAACCCAACCTACACCTGAAAATAGCTACTTTAAACAGATGGCAAAAGTCAAAACTGAGCAAGACTTAGATGTTTTGTATCGCCAGATTTTTGACTATATGTCCAAGCATTATCATGTCAGTGCTTTAACAGGCGCAGCGAAATTGGTCGGTCAGGATATTGGCGAACGTATGAACCCGATTACGACCTTGGGTTCTATGCAAGTGCTTGTTCGTTACGCTCAGGATCATCAAAAAGGTCATATGAGTGTCAATGACTTACGTGATTACTTATATACGCAATATGGTGGTATGTATTATGGTATTCATCGCCTGATGCTCTATAAAGCTGACTATGACAAACCAATTTACCGTTTTGCAGACTATAACTCGGGTATGTATTCGAGTCGTAACGCATCATTCCAAAAAACAATCAATACGCTGACTGGCTCTGATTTGGCATTAGATGGCGATTTGTTACTGTACGATAAGAATGAAGATGTTCAATCTACCAAAAGTTCAACTGAATTGGCTCTCACCAAATTGTTTGCACAAAAAGGTGTGATTATTACGACACGCCAGTTACGCAGCGATTTAAAACAAGAAAAAACGGAAGATTTTGAGAAAACTCAAACGTATTTAGCCGTAGCAAAATTGTATAAACAGCAAACAGAAAAAGAAATGCCATACGCGACCATGCCACATGTGGTAATTTCTGGGCCGAAATTAAGCCGTAACTACGATACCAATTGGTATGCCCGCCGTGTCAATGGACGCTATGAATCATGTATGCATCGCGCCAGACGTCTGAAAACCTCTTAAAAAAACAGGGCAAAACCCTTGCCCTGTTTGATTTTGACGGAACACTGTGCTTGACAGATAGCTTTACCCAATTTATTTTTTACACCTTGTCAAAGAGACATATTATTCGGCAGGGTGTAAAGATTCTCCCTTGGATTCAGGGTTATTATTTAAATCTGTATCCTGCACATGCCATGCGCGCAAAGCTCTACAGCCAGATGTTTAGTCAGCAAAACCTGCAAGAAATCCAGAAATTAGCATGGGAATATAGCCATGATTTGCTTGAGCATTTAAATCCTGTTCTTTTGGCTCAACTGAAGCAACATCAAGACTATGGACATGAGATTGTCATTGTTTCAGCATCACTAGATTTGTATTTAAAACCAATTGCACAGCATTTAAATGTCGCTCTCATCTGCACTGAAACTGAAAAACAACAGGATATTTTAACAGGACAATATGCAAGCCCAGATTGTAGTGGTGAGCAGAAGAAATTGAGAATTTTAGATCATTACAATGTAACGGAGTATCATCAGATTTACGCGTATGGCAATAGTCATGAAGATGAAGAAATGCTAGAGCTAGCGCATTATCGATATATGGTTGGTCGGGATTCGTATTTACCGCAGATTTCTTCAAATTAAAAATTAACAGGCACTTGATTCAGTGCCTGTTGAGTGGTTTTGGAGTGCTTAGATTAAGCAACTTTTGGAAAGAATACGCTAGCACCCTCAATGATGCTTTGCATTGCATTTGGATGGAAATTCAAGGTTAAGATGTGAGTGTCTAGATGAATATCATAATCGCTGATCAGTGTGACAATACCCTGATGAGTATCAATCAAATATTCATCCACAATGTTAAGAATACCTTCTAGATTAATAGTGCTAGAAGCGCGATCTTGGCTAAATAAGTCATAGATGGCTTGCAGATGAAAAGTTGCTTCCTGTTCACTAGGATGCTGTTTGATGTACTTTTCCAAGAACAATACCATTTTATGTGCAAAGAAAAAGTAATCGGGTTTATGTAGATATTCCATGTTCATCATATTCTCCTGAAGTCATTTTCAGACTAATTTGATCAAGTTTTCTTGTAGTTTTAAATTAAGAATATCACCTTAAAAAAATCTTAAAATATTTAATTTGTTTACATTTATTATCACATTATGAAAAAACTTCAATTTTTAAAAGCATGCAAAGATAATATTCTTCTATTTTAGAAGTTATTGAATCTACACAGCAATTTTTTTCAAAAAAATGTAAGTTCTTTGCATAGTTTCTATGCTGTGCATCTAAATAATAATCTAAAATTAGCGTTAAAACATGTAAAAAAACAACCAATTTTGTATAAGTTAACCAAACTAAAAACCATCACATAAGGTGATGGTTTTTATACTCAAATTTCAACTTAACCGTGAATTCTGATAATCGGTTTTAGCGTAACGCCTTTTTGACTGTCTAAAGCAGCTTCATTCATTTGCTCAAAGTCATAAAACTTGACCAGCTTATCAAATGGGAACAATCCTTGTTGATAAAGCTTGACCAGTTCAGGAATAAATTTTTTCGGTGCGCCACTGCCTTCAACCACGCCCATAATCATTTTTCCACCAAGCAGTAAATCATTGACATCGAATTGTGCATTGGTTCCCAATGGCGGCGCACCAACTACAGCAATTTTGCCGAGCGTGCCGAGCGCATCAATCCCCTGTTTTAAGATTTCAGGACGACCTGTAGATTCTATTGCAAAGTTAGCACCACCGCCTGTAATGTCTTTAATGGCTTGTACAGGGTCTTGTTCTTTACTGTTAATCACATGAGTTGCGCCAAGTTCTTTTGCAAGCTCCAGACGTGATGGGACAATATCCACCGCAATAATAGTCGTTGCGCCACAGATTTTTGCACCGAGCACCGCACTTAAACCCACTGCGCCTGCACCAAGCGTGACAAAGCTACTTGCAGGTGTGACTTTAAGTGCATTAATGGCAGCGCCTGCCCCTGTCTGAATACCACAACCCAGTGGCCCAAGTAGCTCAAGTGGTGCATCTTCAGGCACTTTAATCGCGTTATTTTCTCGGCTTAAGGCAAGGCTCGCAAAAGATGACTGAGCAAAGAAATGGTCATGCACTGCATCATGTTGATGGTTGCACAGTGCCGTATGTCCTTCTAGGTCTCCACCACCAAAATTACGCCCAAAAAATTCGCTACAATATGCAGGGTTGCCTGTATTACATTGAATACATTTTCCGCAGTAACCATAAGTTAATACCACATGGTCGCCAACTTTCAGGTCTTTGACATCTGGCCCAATGGCTTGAATAACGCCTGAACCTTCATGTCCAAGTACCGCAGGAAGTGGTACAGGATAATACTGGTCACGCACAATCAGGTCGGTATGACACATGCCCGTTGCTACAATTTTTACCAAGACTTCATCATGCTGGGGTTGACGAATTTTTAATGGCTGTAATTTAAAATCTGCGCCTTTACATTCGGTGACGGCTGCAGTGATATCTAAAAGATCCTGTTGGATTGTCATTGTTTCATTCCTTGTGTTGTTGTCTTTAAAACAGTGTTTAAACGATGATTTAAAATGGATAGTTAGGGGCTTGAGTTTGAATGGTCATCCATTGCCATTGGGTAAACTCATCCAGATTTGCTATGCCACCAATGCGTGTTCCATTGCCCGATGCACCGAAACCACCAAATGGATTGACGGTTTCATCATTCACGGTTTGATCATTAATATGTAATAACCCGACTTTAAGTTGTGCGCCAATTTGCATGGCATGAGCCACATTGCTGCTGATAATGCCTGCCGATAAACCATAATCGCCCATATTGGCCAGTTCTACCGCTTCGGCATCACTGGAAAATGGAATTAATACGGCAACAGGGCCAAAAATCTCTTCACTAAAAATCGGGTTTTCAGAGGTCACACCTGACAAGACGGTGGGCTGGAAGAATACACCGTCGGCTTGTCCACCGACTTCGAGGGTTGCGCCGTGTGTGACAGCATCATTCACCAGTTGTTGCACACGCTGACTTTGTTTCGCGTTAATCAGTGGCCCAAGATTGACATTTGGATCGGTTGGATTACCGACCACAAAATTTTTCACTTTTTCAATCAGGCGCTGCTTGAGAGGTTCATATAAGCTTTCATGAACCAAAATTTTTCCTGAAGTCATGCAGATTTGACCTGAGTGCAAAAATGCACCCCATGCGACATTTTGTGCAGCAAGTTCAAGGTCAGCATCGGGTAAAATGATCAGGGAGTTTTTGCCACCGAGTTCCAAGGAAACTTTTTTCAGGGTTTTGCCTGCATTCGCGCCAATAATTCGTCCAACCTGAGTTGAGCCTGTGAATTGAATACTGGCAATATTGGGATCAAGCGTCAGTGCTTCACCGACATCTGCACCGCCTGGAACAACATGCAGTAAACCTTTAGGTAAGCCTGCCAGTTCAAAAATGCGGGCAATCGCAAAACCACTACAGACTGCCGTGCGCTCATCGGGTTTCAATACGACTGCATTTCCCAGTGCCAATGCAGGAGCAACCGCACGCAGAGCCAAATATAATGGGAAGTTAAATGGTGAAATCACCCCAATGACACCCAAAGGCACACGTTTTGCCAGACTGATTTTGCCTGTTTGTGTCGGTAAAATACTGCCTTGTTCGCTAGCAGGTAATGCGCTGCAATGCTTGAGTATTTGCAGGGAAATGTGAGTTTCAAAACCTGCTTTTAGTTGAATTGAGCCGCTTTCACGGACTAACCAGTCGATAATTTCAGGTTGATGCTCAGTTAAAAGTTGAGCTGCACGTTCAAAGACTGCTGCACGCTCCTGATACGGCAGTGCTGCCCATGCTTGTTGTGCCTGTTTCGCGCTCATCGCAGATTGGGCAACATCGTCTGCTGTTGCGCAGCCGAGTTGTCCAAGCACTTCACCTGTTGCAACTTCGGTCACAGGCATGCTTTGCGTTGCTGGCAGCCATTCACCATGAAACAATCGCTGATTCCAGATTTGAGCATCTAATAACGACATAAAACAACTCCTTGATTAATCTTATTATCCTGTCAATTAAAACAAATATAACAAACGGAAATTTGCACCGAGTTGCTTTTTAAAACCACTTTCTACTTTAGTATCCGAAGTTAATTGCGCACTAAATTGTGTTCTTGCATTCAGCATTTGTTGGTATTCAAAACGGACTTGCTGGGTTTTGGTTTGAGTATTCTGATCAACCCCATCGAGTTCTTGTTTACCGCCATAGGTTGCCGAATAACCCAGTGCAACACGTTGCTTAGGGTTGAAGTCATAACGCAGATTAGCTTGGGTTTGATAGCTTGTATGTTGCTTTAAGGTTTGGTTGCCATTGCCAGCTTGATCATTATTTCCGTAAAAAACCACGTCTTGATAAAATTCTGCTGACCAGTTTTTATAAAGTGGTTCAACCCAGCCCAGTTGCAAATCGTATTTAAAGCGGTTTTCACCCAGATTCACACTGTCGTGCTTGTTGTACTGACCTACAGGCAAATAAATCAGTGGTGTCAGACCGACATAACGCCCTGAAACACCCGCCTTGGGTTGATTGACTAACCAAAAGGTCGCGCCAATGATCGGATCAGAAATGCCACTAGCATCATTTAAATGTTGTCCGCCAACACGGGTGTTATATACGGTTCCAAATGGCAGTAAAATTTGTGGGTCAACGGTCATGTTGCCAATTTTGGTGAAATGAATCAGACGGAAAATCCCGATATCCGAATGGGATTTGGCATCGATCTTGTCGCCATTGACATAGTAACCATCGGATTCGCCGTGTTGATAGTAAAGCACTGCGGCATTGGTGCCTGCGGGTAATGCAGTATAATCCCCTGCATTGACATCGACTGCATAGGCGCAGTGGAGTGCGGTAAAACTGACTGCGAATGCAGTAACTTTTTTGAAATGTGAAAAAAACATTCGTCAAATCCCCTGACTGAAATTGTCCTTGGCTGCATCTAAAATTTAAATGCAGATCACAGATGGCTACGTCATCCTGAACAATAGCCTCTGTGATACTTAGAATATTTGCAGTAACCATGCCAATCTTTTAATTTATTTATTTTCAATAATTTATGATTTGTTGATTTAACTTAATGTCCATATATTGGACAAATTTTGGTGAACACTGTCCAATATCTGGACAGTGTATTGTATTGATTTTAATGCAGATATTTATACACCGTGGTTCGGGAAATATTCAGGCGTTTTGCGGTCTTAGAGACATTGCCTTGTTCCTGTTGTAATACTTGCTGAATCAGTTGGCGGGTTTGCTGTTCTAAATCTTCTGGTTTTGCAGATATTTGTTCAGAAATGGAGGATACAGACAGTTCAGGTAAATATAACTGTTCAAGGACCGGCTGTTCAGAGAGTGCGACCGAAAGTTTTAAGACATGAATTAACTCTCGAATATTGCCTTGCCAGTCATATTGCTCAAGTTGTTGTTCAACCTGTGCAGACCATTGTTGAACACCCAATTCCTGCAAAATGTTTTGCATCAACACAAGTTTGTCACTGCGTTGGCGTAAGGGTAACAACTGCACTTCATAACCCCGAATACGGTAGTACAAATCGCTACGGAACTGCTGCTGTTTAACTTGCGTGGGCAAATCCTGATTGGTGGCACAAATCAGTCTGAATTTAGATTGAATCGGCTGTCGTCCTCCGACACGGTAAAACTGCTGATCTTGCAGGACGCGGAGCACTTTGACTTGTAGATGCATTGGCAAATCACCAATTTCATCGAGAAATAAAAAGCCCTGATCCGCCAGTTCAACCAGTCCTTTTTCACCTTTATGCTTCGCACCTGTAAATGCGCCACCTTCATAACCAAACAGTTCTGATTCAAGTAAATTTTCTGGAATTGCACCACAGTTAATCGAAATGAACGGCAGATTTTGAGGAAATTGCTGACGAATTTGCTGAGCAAAATGCTCTTTGCCTGTGCCTGTTTCACCTGTAATCAAAATTGGAATATTGGCTTGAATGGCTTTTACTGCGTGTTGGATTTGTTGTTGCTGTGGAATCGCAGACTTTCTAGTAGACTGGTTTGAGATGACTTGACGAGTTGGTCGATGCTGCCGTGCATAAAACAACGCATGGTCGCGAGTTTGAATCAGAAAATCGCCCGATTGTTCAACCATTGGCGTGAGGAAAAAGTGCTGTAACGATTGTCCAAGTACGTCATGAATATCTCGATTGAGCAGTTTAAGCGCCATTTGATTGGCTTTGCGAATGATCTGCTGATCATCGTATTCCAGCAAGGCGCTATAAGCATTACCCAGTAAATCAGGTGAATGCTGAAAAACCAGTAAATGCTGCTCAGACTGCTGAATCAACAGTTGATTTTCCATTTTATAGGTTTGATACAGCAAATGCCGTAACCAATTACTGGCGAGCAGACCTTGCCGAGAAGTAATATCCAGTGCGCCTAAAACACTACCTTGACCATTGAAAATCGGAACTGAAGCACAGGAATATTCGCTAAACTCATCCAGATAGTGCTGATGTCCCACCATAATCAATGGTTGCTGGCAGGACAAACTACAGGTTGGTGCAATTGCCCCAAACACAGCTTCATCGACAATTCGCCCTGTCTGTAAAAAGTTATAGCTTTGATGAGCATAATCGTTGTGCTGTTCAGCAATAATTTTTCGTTGCTGATTAATCAGAAAAACACTGATGTCCTGTTGCCCAAAAATTTTCCACGTATCTTGCAAAATCGGTTGGGCCAGTTCTGCCAGATATTGATCGCCGTCGGTCAGGTCTGCATGTGGAAAATCGCTGAGACAAGACACTTTGCTCAAAGGGCTTAAACCTGCCTGCCGAGACTTTTGCCAGCCCTGAATAATTGGCGAATCTGCCAACACCTGATTGGGTAAATGACCCGTTTCAAAAAAACGATGCTTAATATCCTTCCATGGATAATCGGTGTGTCCTTGCATGTCCTCATCCTATTTTTTAATAAAATAACCCAATCATTCACAGGAACAATTGGGTTCGGTACTGCATGATCCTGTTTGCTTTATACAATAAAGTCTTTTAACGCCTGATTAAAGTGTTCTGGTTGCTCAATGTTGGAAATATGTGAGGCTGCGATTTCGACCAGCGCTGCGCCGTGAATCTGTTGCTGCATAAATTGCCCATCGGCAACAGTGGTTACAGGGTCAGCAGAGCCCGCAATAATCAGCACTGGAATGTGGATATTGGCGATTTCATCACGTAAATCGGTGTTGGCTAATGCTTCGCAGCACTGGGCATAACCTTCGGCACTGCCTACTGCCAAATTTTCACTCAGACTTTTAATTAAAGCAGCATTCTTTTCAATAAAAGCCTCAGTAAACCAACGTGTTGCGGCAGTTGCAGCAATCGGTTGTAAACCTTGAGTGCGTACCAAAGCAGCACGGTCTTGCCAAGCTTGTGCTTGTCCGATTTTTGCTGCGGTATTGCACACCACCACTTTTTTAAAGCGTTCTGGAAAATAACGTGCTAGCCACTGACCTGTCAGACCTCCCATGGAAATTCCACAGAAGCAAGCTTTTTGAATATTGAGATGATCGAGTAAATCAATCACATCTTGTGCGAGTTCAGCACAACCAAAAGATGTTGTTGCAGCTGACGATGCGCCGTGTCCACGCGTGTCATAGGCAATCACAAAAAAATCTTTTTGGAAAAAATCAATCTGCATTTGCCACATACTGAGGTTGGTTCCCAGTGAGTTGGAAAAGATCAAAGCGGGATTTTTGGCATCACCAAAAGTTTGATAGTTCAACGTAATGTGCTGTGAAGTTACAAAATTTGGCATCAGTTTATTCCTCAACTCGCTCAATAATCAAAGCAATGCCCTGACCGACACCAATACACATTGAACACAGTGCGTATTTTCCGCCTGTCTGTTCAAGCTGATTGAGTGCAGTCGTCACCAGACGCGCACCTGAAGCACCGAGTGGATGACCGAGTGCAATCGCACCACCGTTTGGATTGACACGTGCATCATCATCCGCCAAGCCAAGGTCACGGGTACAAGCGAGTGCTTGTGCCGCAAAGGCTTCGTTCAGTTCAATCACATCCATCTGTGCCAAAGTCAAATTGGCCTGTTTCAGTAATTTCTTGATCGCAGGGGCTGGGGCAAAGCCCATGATGCGTGGTTCAACACCCACTGTAGTGGCTGCAACAATCTTGGCGCGCGCTTTCAGTTCGTATTTGGCAACGGCTTCATCCGATGCAATTAGCAGTGCCGCTGCACCATCATTAATGCCCGAGGCATTGCCCGCAGTCACGCTACCTTCGGCTTTCACCACAGGTTTGAGTTTGCTGAGTGCTTCAATGGTGGTGGCACGCGGGTGTTCATCGGTATCAATAACAATCGGATCACCTTTGCGCTGTGGAATGGTGACAGGCACGATTTCATTGGCAAAGTAACCTTTGGCTTGTGCAGCAGCCGTACGTTGCTGGCTGTTTAAGGCAAACTT
>NZ_POVU01000026.1 GCF_003261585.1 Acinetobacter sp. MB5
AGAAGTGAAACCTCTTAGCGCTGATGGTAGTGTGGGGTTACCCATGTGAGAGTAAGTCATCGCCAGCTCATTATTCAAAGCACCCCAATCTCTATAGAGGTCGGGGTGCTTTTTTATGCTTGTTTTTTAGATATGTAGAATTGCTGTTTGGCTTCTCATCAATTTTTATGCTAAATCTGTAAATCATTATAATTATAAATTGATGTTAGGATCGAAAGTGAGCTCCATATTACAGTTGTTTGGAGGAATTGGTTTATTTCTGTTAGGTATCAGTTTAATTACAGATAGCCTAAAAGCCCTTGCAGGTGAAGCTTTACGTCAATGGCTCATCCGATTTACTAATTCTCCATCTAAAGCGATGTTCTCAGGTATTATTCTGACGCTTGTAGTACAGTCTTCGACAGCAACCACGTTAGCAACCATTGGTTTTGTCAGTGCTGGTGTACTTTCATTTCATCATGCAATTGGTGTCATTATAGGTGCCAATATTGGTACAACGAGTACAGGATGGTTGGTCGCTTTATTAGGTCTTAAATTCTCGATTGTAAAGTTAGCACTGCCGATGGTTGGTATAGGTATGTTACTCAAACTATTAGGCAAGGATCGCTTAGCTTTATTGGGGGTAACTTTAGCGGGATTTGGGCTTTTATTTTTTGGTATTGAGATTTTACAGCAGGCTATGTCTGGAGATAGTCGGTTTCTCGATCTAAGTAAGTGGCCTTTAGACCGTATGTTAAGCCGCTTTATTCTTGTTCTTGTGGGGCTTGTGATGACTGTTTTGCTACAGTCATCAAGTGCAGCATTAACAGCGTCATTAGCGGCGTTAGCAAGTCATACGATTACTTTGGAGCAATCGTTGATGTTGGTTATCGGACAGAATATTGGTACTGTAACAACAGCGATTCTTGCTGCAATTGGAGCAACGACAAGCGCTCAGAGAACAGCAGCAGTACATGTTATTTTTAATGTTGTTACAGCAATTTTTGCATTTTTCTTTTTAGCACCAGCATTTTTATGGTTAGTTAAGCATATTACTTATATACATCGGATTGATGCTGTTCTTATCGTTGCTGCATTTCATACGGCTTTTAGTGTGTTGGGTGCATTGATTTTTATGCCTTTAATTCAGCAACTTGATCTTATTTTGGTTAAATTTTTACCTGAAAAAGAAACTTCTCTGACAAGATATCTAGATGCATCTTTATATACTGTGCCTGCTTTGGCAATTGCAGCAACAGAGCGGGTTTTATTGCAAACCCTTGTGAATATTTACTGTTTATTTATTAAGTTTATTCGGGGAGAAATTATAGCCCCCATTTTTGATACAAATGAATTAGATCATCTTTTAACGAAAGTTGAAGCTTATTTGGATCAGATGTCGATGCCCCAATCTGTGAGTGATCAGCAGAGGCTCATTTTATTATTAAGATTGATGGTTTATCTTCGTGTGCTACGTAATGATTTGCGTGAAGTTGCTCAGGTCGAATTATTGAAAAAACAACAAGAATTACAGATATTACCTCTAACTGTTGCCAATCTTCTGGAAAAACAAATTTCTTATTTAAAAATGGATCCTTTTCCAAAACTTCCGATTGTATTAGTTGAAGAGTTTAAGATGATTGCTGAGCAGAGTATGACTGAGCAAGCCTCACACCGAAAACAGATTATGGATGTTTCTACAAAATGGCGATTAAATGCAGCACAAACTCTTGAATTACTTGGAGCCCAACGCTGGATTGAACATCTTACGGTTCATACTGAACACGTTACACTACTTTTAAAGCAAGAAGAGGATCCTACAGAGTAGTTTGAAGTTGCCGTCGAGCATGCTTTAACGCAGTTCTTAGTCCTTCTTCTAAAGTAGGATGGTAAAAGGGTTTTTCTAAAATCTCATCAAGAGTGAGTTGCTCTGAGATCATCCAGCTGAGTAAATGGGCTAGATGTTCCGCAGATTCAACAAATAATTCAGCTCCAAGGAGTTGTCGGCTATTGGCATCAATATAGAGTTCAATCGCACCCTGATTTTTTCCTAGAACTAAAGCACGTCCTTGTTTTTCATAAGAAACTTTTCCAATAATAAAATGGATATTTTTTGTCTGAAGTTCCCGATAGGTTTGTCCAACACTTGCCATTTCGGGTGAAGAAAAGACAATGCTGAGTGGTGTCAAATTTTTGATATTTTTGAGTGTGGGATAATTCAGACAATTATGTACTGCCATTTTGCCTTCATGTGCGGCTTCATGCTGTACGGGTGTTGAGGTTGCAGCATCCCCGACGATAAAGATCGGATATTGTCCAAGTTGGCGTGTATGTTCATCAATTGGAAGATGTTTAGTTTCTTTAAAATCAGGTTCGATATTGCCTAGCTGTAAACTGGATAAATTGGAGCGCCGACCTGTCGCATTGAGGAGATAATCGACATAGAGGGTTTGGGGCTGTTGGTGCTCTGTGTAACTGATTGCGACTTGGTTCTGATCAGTCAGTGCAACGTGTTCAGGTAAGGTCTCAAATAAAATATGAAGCTCTTTGCTCAGCTCTTGTTGGGCCAATTGTTGTAAGGCTGGACTGCTGAGTGATCCCACGCGTTTACTTCGGGCAAAAATAGTGGTCTTGACACCGAGACGTTGCAAAGCTTGAGCCAGTTCAATCGCAATTACACCACTCCCGACAACAGCAATTGATTTTGGTAATTGCTCTAACTCAAAAATTTGATCTGAGGTTAGATGTCGTTCCCCTATAGTTGTTTGCCACTCTGAGTTAATGTTGGGCGTTGAGCCAACAGCAAGAATAAAACTTTTTGCTTGAAAGTATTGTCCGTTGACCTCAACGGTTTGTGGATTTACAAAATGAGCTTGGCCATGGATTTTATGTGCTGCATCCCAGCTTTCGACATCTTTAAGGGTTGCTTGAGTAAAGCGATCACGGAGTTGTCGGACACGTTGCATGACTTGATGAGTATCAGCCTGTACCTGAGCCTGGATTCCAACTCGCTCAAGATGTTGTGCCGCGTGGAGCTGATTTGCACTAGAGATTAAGACTTTACTGGGCATACATCCAACGCGAGCACATGTGGTATCCCATGGGCCAGCATTGATAATTAAAATATTTTTGGTATGTTTAATGGCTTCTTGATAGGCGCTGATGCCTGCTGTGCCTGCACCGATAATAATGATGTCGTACATATTGTTATTCTGTTGGGACTATATTCTTATTCACTATAAGGGATATTTCCTAGGATTGCATTTTTTAACAATATGGTTTGGTTTAAATTGCGGTGCCCATACTAATACTGGCATGTGGTTTAAGATCCATGCTGTTACATGCAGTAAGGAGTAAGAGACTAGTCAGTGTGAGTAAGATCCATTTCATGGTATTCTCCATTGAAAACAAAAATCTCCTGTATCACAAAGTTGCAATACAGGAAAATTGGATTTAGTCGTCAAGTAAATCCATTTGTTTTGCCAGTTGATACAGATTATTTGAACGGTTACCTGTACGACAGAACATTAGAATTGGTTTTGGCAATTCATTGTAGTGATTTGCAAAAGTGCGAACATCAAGTTCTGTGATTTGTCCTGGAATAACAGGTTGATAGACATAGTCCAAGCCTGCTTGACGTGCAGCTTCTTCAATTTGAGCGCTTGTTGGTTGCTCAGCGCCACCTTCTAAATCTGGACGGTTATTGACGATAGATTTAAAGCCTTTTTCTACAATTTGCGCAACATGTTCAGGGGCGATCTGACCTGCAAAACCGACATTCTCAGACATGCTTAACTCCAACAAGATATGATTTTGATAGGCTTATCATAGCATTAACCTTGTTGTTAAAGCGCAAACTCTGATTTGAATTTCATAGTGAAACCGTAAAATAGGGTGAAGCTTTGCTATTTTTTATGATGCTGAGTGCTTTAATTTTTAAGGCTTTACCCTCATTGTTATAACAATGAAAATCATTGAGGAGATAGGCGAATGATTGTAGTCTGTCCAAGCTGTTTAGCTAAAAATCGCGTACCTGAAGAAAAACTAGCGGCGCAACCACACTGTGGTCAGTGTCACCAAGTTCTGCTGCCATTGGCTCCGATTGAGCTGAATGAACAAAATTTTAGTACTATTGTTCAGCATAGTGATTTGCCCGTTTTTATTGATTTATGGGCGGATTGGTGTGGCCCCTGTAAGATGATGGCTCCACATTTTGCAGAAGTGGCGAAGCAGTATCCTCATGTAATTTTTGCCAAAATTAACACGGAAGAAAACCCTCGTCTAAGTCAGGCATTTCATGTGCGCAGTATCCCAACCTTAGTGTTGATGAATAAAACCAACGAAATTGCTAGAATAAGCGGTGCATTACGTTCTAGCGAATTAAAACAATGGCTAGACCAACAACTGATCAAATAGGGAACTGACGTGACTGAATCAAGCAAAATACCTGAAGGAATATTATCTTTACAAACGATCGCGATGCCAGCAGATACCAACTGGAGCGGCGATGTGTTTGGTGGCTGGATTGTGTCACAGATGGATTTGGCTGGCGCAATTCATGCGGAGCGTTTTAGTAAAGGGCGCTGTGCAACCATTTCGATTCATGAAATGACCTTTCTTGTCCCTGTGAAAGTGGGCGATGTGGTGAGCTGTTATACCAAAATTTTGAAAGTGGGAAATACTTCAATTCAAATGCAAATTGAAGTGTGGGACAGCCATGATAGCTCACGTGAGCCTAAGCGTATTACCCAAGGGATTTTCACCTTTGTTGCCGTTGATGCTGAAGGTCATAAACGTCAAATTCCAGAAGAAGTAAAACAGAAATTTCTGAGCCAAGCTTCTGCATAATTCTTTTAAGTCATAAAAAAATCCCCATAAATTGGGGATTTTTTTATATTCAGATTTAGTCTTTAAAGTTGTTGAACTGTAAAGGAACACCAAATTGCTGTTCACGTAAGTGGTTCATTACTTGTTGTAATGTATCGCGTTTTTTGTCCGTTACACGGATTTTGTCGCCTTGAATAGATGATTGAACTTTGATGCCACTTTCTTTAATCGATTTGTTAATTTTTTTTGCAGTATCTGAATCTAGACCATCTTTCAGTTTAATCACCTGAATGACATTTTTGCCAGAAGCAGTGGCTTTTTGTGGGTCGAGGGCTTGGGTATCAATTTTACGTTTGTAAAAATGATTTTCAAGCATGTTATAAACCTGTTCACACTGGAAATCACTTTCAGTTGAAATTTTAATTTCTTTTGATTTTTCATTGATTTCAATTGAAACGTCCTGACCACGGAAGTCGAAACGTGTTGCAATTTCTTTTTGTGTATTTTGTACCGCATGATTGACTTCAAATAGCTCAAGTTCAGATACAATATCAAATGATGGCATGTTGAGACCTTTACAAATAGATGAAATATTTGAGATGCTAAGAGGGTTTTCTTCATTTGCCAAGTGTTGTTTATATCAAAGGAGTGCGCAATGATCCGTAAACAAGAAATTACAACATTTGAGTTCCCAGATAATGCGGTTATTTGGGATGTTCGTGATGCTACTGCGTATGCAGAGGGTCATCTCAAAGGTGCGATTAATCAGCCTATTAATGACTTAGATATCAATGTATTAACTCAGGTGAATACGGATCAGCCAATTTATATTCTGTGTGGTGGTGGTAGTAAGGCTCCGCGTGCGGCTGAGAAACTGGAAGATTTTGACAGTTCTCGTGAATATGTTGTGTTGATGGGTGGAACTCGTGCTGCAAAAGAGGCGGGCTTACCAATCGAACAAAATTAAAGCAAATAAAAACCGCACCTTATAAAAAAGGTGCGGTTTAAGAAAAAAATAATAAATCTTATAAAATAGTCTTTTCTTCACATCGCTCTGGTTTCACAAAATACGGTTTTTTCACTTTCTGCTTTTTGCTAAAGCGTTGCATTTGCAATTTTTGCCGTAGGCTGATGGGAACAGGACAAGCCTCTCCCAAAATTTCCGCAGCTAAAATCTCACTGCACAATGGTGCGAATAGGAAGCCTTTCGAGCCTAAGCCTGCAAAGCTATACACTTCACGTTCCGCATTCGCTTGACCGAGTAATGGAAAATAATCCTGACTTTGTGCACGTAATGAGGCACGACCTTGCCAAGTCGTAATATTTGGCAGTGTTGCGGCATAGTCTGGGCTGAGTTGCTGTAGCAGTTCCAGATTATGCTGATGGTCTGCTTCAAGGACTTCAACATCATCCCGATTGGGGTGGAATGATGCACCTAAAATCAGTTCTTGATCATTTAACTGCATGCAGTAGCCACCATAACTATAAGCATGGTCGGCTGACAATGGCTGAGCTGAATTTTTCACCCAACTGACTTGCCCACGAATCGGTTTCAGGACAGGATAGTTTTCAAAAAATGCAGCTGTGTTTAGTGCGCAGCAGACAATCACATGATCCGCTTCAAGTAAAACAGTCTGTTCTTGATTCAGCAGTTGAATGGGCGCTGTGCCATGCAACTGTGCAACATGTTGCTGATGAAATTGAATTTGAGGATGTGCCAAAATTTCATCCCGCAGTTGGTGAGGGGAAACAGCCCCTGCTTGCGTTAGACAAATTCCTTGTAGCGTGGCAGAAAATTCAGCATTCGCTTCTGGTACAAGCAGACCTTCAGGATATTGATCAGGCAACTTGGCGAGTTCGCCATTATCTTTCAAGTCAAACTGGCTGACCTGTAACGCACGAAACACTTTAAATTGGGCGTAGTGACGTAGCGCATATTGCCAGCTCACCAACATCAAATGTTCATGGCTTTGCGAAATTGGGCAGAGCTTGGGATTGAGCAACGCCAAAGGATTGCCAGAGCCGCCTGAGAGCGCACCATTACCATCAAATACATGCACATGGTGTCCACGTTGGGCAAAAGCCCATGCAGTCGATAAACCTGCAATGCCTGCACCTAAGACGGCAATGGTTTTTTGAGATGTTTTTAAAGATGGCTGTGGAGTTTGTTCATCGGCGGCCCAAATACCTTTGAGCATTTCTCGCTTATGCATAAAACCGCGTGGACGGGAAATCTGAATACCATGCTGCTTGAGTCCGCGCTTTAAAATGCCTGCGACGCTAAACGATGCGAAAGTGGTTCCCACATCTGAAAGGCGAATGATTTGATCCAGCACATTTTGTTGCCACAACTCAGGGTTGCAAGAGGGCGCGAAGCCATCGAGAAACCACGCATTGACTTGATGGGTTTTCGGGATGATCGGAAATACATCTTCGGCATCGCCAAGCCATAGATCGAGGCTAAAACGCTCATTTGGAAACGTGAGTCGATGGCAGCCCGAAATGGCTAAAGGGTATTGAGCGATCAATTGCTCGGACAAGTCAGACAGTTCAGGCCAAGCATTCAGTGCACGAATCAGATCGGCTTTGGACAGTGGGAACTTTTCTACGCTCACTGCATGTAAATGGCTGTGATTCTCTGGGCGAACCTGTTGCCACAGCTGCCAAAGCGCCAAAATATTTAGACCCGTCCCAAAACCCGTTTCACCGACACAGAAATAGGCATAATCATCGAGTTGTGCCAGACGTTCCGCTAAATCATTGCCATTTAAAAAAACATGTCGGGTTTCAAGTAAACCATTGTCTTTGGAAAAATACACATCACCAAATTGCTTGGAAATGGGCACATCAATCCCATCGACCTGTTGCCAATCCAGCTCAGCCGTTTCAATTGCACTAAACATGTGAGCTTACCTCAGATTACCACTGACGACGACGTTTGGTATGGATATAACTGGCAATCAGGAAGCCAAGTAAAACTCCAATGCCCATCGTTGCAGCGCCATACATGAAGATCTGAGCACTACGTTCACTTTGTAAAACTTGAACTTGAACATTCAGATTGTCATTTTTGAGCTGTAAGGCTTGGTTTTGAGCCAGTGCATCGAGGTTGGCTTTTTCCAGTTGTTGCATGCGCGTTAACTGATTTTTAACCAATGCTTTAATACGTGCATCTTCCTCAGCTTTTTTTTGTGCAAGCTGGGCAGGGGTCAACTCCATGAGTGGAGCGGGCTGATTCGGGTTTGGTGCAGCAGGCTTAGCTGCGGGTTGGGGGGCTACGGCAGGTTTTTGTGTTGTTTGAGGGGCTGTTGTACCCGTGGGTGCAGCAGCTTGCGGCTGAGTTGCTGATTCAACAGCCCATGCTGAAGAACTCAGCAAAAACAAGCTGAGTAAGCTTGGTACAACAACACGCATGATTTTTATCCTTTTGGGAAAACTTGAATAAAAGGTTTAACGTCAACCTGACTATAAACCCCTGCTTTGAGGTAAGGTTCTTCTGCCAACCAGTCATCGAGATCTTCACGAGAATCAAAATTCACGACAAGCGTACTGCCATAAAATCCTGCTTGTGGATTGCCCGGCTGTTTCGGCATCGGCCCTGCAAGAATGAGACGACCTTCAGCATTGAGTTGCTCAAGACGGGCAAGATGTGCGGGACGAGATGCAAGACGTTGTTCAAGAGTACCTTCTTGATCGGTACAGGATACTACAAATAAAGCCATAATCTTCTCTGATTTACTCTTCTGGAGATTTGAAATGTTTTCGTAATACGACAAACTGGATAATGATAAAAGAAAACATCACGATCATGTCGCCAAATGCAGTAAATTCTCCCCAATATTTGCCGTGAGCAAATAAAAATGCGAAGAAAACATGCAAACCTGACATCACCACAAACATGATGGCCCACGCATAGTTCAGCTTTTTCCATGCGGAAGCTGTTAAATCAAGTACAGGCCCAAACATGCGTTTAATCAGTGGACTACGGTCTTTGGTGAAAAATGGAGAAAGTGCAAATGCACCTGCAAAGACCAGATTTAATAAGGCCGCTTTTAAACGGATGTAAAAGTCGTCACTAAGCATGAGGGTGACGCCACCAAAAATCACGGTCATAAACAGCACAATCCACTGCTGTTTTTCTAAACGGAATTTCTGGAAGATAAACAACACACCGTAAACCACTAACATGGAAATGATTAGACCTGTGGTTGCCGCCAAAATATTATTGTTGTCGACCCCACCTGGTGAACCAATCAGCGTGAGTAACGGGTGATGTTTATCGGTCGGATCAACAGTCTTATATAAATAAAAGAAAATAATGAGCGGCACAAAGTCTAAAAGTGCTTTCATGTTAGAGTATCTAATCCAGTTTCGAGAATGGCATAGTATAAAAGATGCAGGTCATAGATTTACATACACATAGCAACATTTCTGATGGGACTTTGTCACCAGAGGCACTTTTGGCTCTGGCTGCCGAACGTAGTGTGGATGTATTGGCATTGACCGATCATGACTCAATGCAAGGGATAGAACGGGCAAGACAGGCTGCAGAACAACATGGTATCTCGCTGATTTCAGGGGTTGAGATTTCCAGTCAATGGTCACGACCTGCCACTAAAAAAAGTTATAGCGTGCATATTGTGGCACTGAATATGCAAAATCCTGAAGCTTTACAAATCGTTCTCGAACAGCAGCAACAGATTCGTGCAGAGCGTGCCGAGCGGATTTGTCAGAAGTTGCAACAACTAGTGAAAGTTGATCTTTATCCTGAAATTTTACTTGAAGTTGAACAACAGCCCGATCGGATTACCCGTAGTCATATTGCCAAAGCCTTACTGAAAAATGGCATTGTCAGCCGTTTACAGCAAGCTTTTGACCGATTCCTTAAAGAAGGCAAACCTGCCTATGTCAAATTTGACGGGCTGAGTTTGGAAGATACGGTACAAGCGATTCATGAGGCACGAGGTTTTGCTGTGCTCGCACATCCGACCCGTTATGATTTGTCTGCAACCAATACTCGTTATTTGATTGAGCTGTTTGCCCAAAGCAGTGGGGATGCAGTTGAACTTGCACCTGAAAGTGATCCGCTTTCTACGCGGCAGATGGTGGATCGGATGATTGCCCAAAACAATTTAAAAGTGTCAATTGGCAGTGATTTTCACGGGGAGCATATGCCGTGGCTCAAGCTTGGGCAAGCTCCACGTCCACGACCTGAACAGGTGGGGATTTGGGAAGAGTTTCGCTAACAGATGATTCGACTGATCCAAATTGGGTTAATTGGGATCAATCTTAAATTTCAAAAAGGTATTCTTTATTGAGCATTTTCAGCCGAATTAATTCTGCCCGTTATTGCCCCAACGCAGATAAGCTTCACGCTGACTGAGCAATTCATAATAGCGCTTCACCTGCGGGTAATCAGGTTTGTCAAACGGGGTTAAATACCAACGTTGAACCGATAGCCCAATCACAATATCGGCTAAAGAAAATTGTTCGCCTGCAATATAAGCCCCTGTTTTTTCAAGTTGCTGTTCCACAATCAGCATCATTTTACTCCATGCCTGAATACTTTTTTCAACCAGCTTTGGATCTTGATGCTCAGGGGAATGACGAAACAAATTCATCAGGGCATACGTCCAGCTGTTATTCAGTTCAATACCTTGCCAGTCAATCCATTGGTCAATAATGGCGCGTTGTTTGGCATCCGTAGGGTAAAGATTTTGCCCTGCATAAGCATTGGCTAAATAGCGAATAATTGAATTGGACTGCCACAGCACAAAATCACCATCAATGATGACGGGAATAGTGGCATTAGGATTGAGTTTGACAAACTCGGGCGCTTGAGGAGATTGGAAACCACGCCCCCAATCCTCACGGTCATAGCGAATCTTTAATTCATCGCAGAGCCAAAGCACTTTACGGACATTGATTGAGTCGCTTCTGCCTAAAATTTTCATCACAACATCATTCCTTGATTAGGTTATTCAATTGAAAAAAATCAATGCTCAACAGAGTGAGCATTGATTGGGTTTTATAGCAAATTATGATTATCGACCTGAATTGGTGCGGGAACGGGTTTACCGAGTGAACTGAGTAATTCACGTTCAATCAGACGGACAATCGAATCCAGTGGCAAGTCATTGTCTTGTGTGCCAAAGGGTTCTTCGAGTTCGGCACTGAGCATGTCTAGCCCCAAAAACAAATACGCCAAAATCCCGACAAATAACGGTGTCCACAAGCCTAAAATTGATTCCAGACTAAAAGGCAGCAAGAAGCAGAAACAGTACACAGTACGATTCAGCAAGACAGAATAAGAAAAAGGCAGCGGTGTGCTGGCAATACGGTCACAACCTGCTTGGACATTGCCCATATCCACAACGTGGCTGTTGACCTGCTGATACAAAATATCGCTAATTTCCCCATCTTTGAGCGCTTGCATCAGCTCCCATTGAATCAGTCCTAAAGTGTATTGTGGCGCATTCAGATGTTGGTTGAGTCTTTCCACCGCATGTTCATTTAAACGACCTGTTTCCAGCAGTTGTGTTGGATTGGCGGTTTGGTGGCGAAGGCGGTCGCGCAGCATGTTGGAAAAGACAATCACATGGTGAATCACTCGTTCTCGGCGCGCATGGGATAAGACGCGTGTATCACGATCCATATGTCGGGCATTGGCAATCAGTGCGCCCCAAAGTTTGCGACCTTCCCACCAACGGTCATAACAGGCATTGTTACGAAAACCCAAGAAGATCGACAGAATCACCCCGAAAATTGTGAAGCCAATCGCAGGGACTTGAGGCACATGCAAAACGCCATAATAGGTCAATGTCGCAATCGCTGCGGAAGCCAACATCACCACCGCTAAAGATGGCAGGACTTTGGGTAAAATCGTGCCTCTCCAAGAAAATAACAGATTAAAAATATTACTTTTATCGCGGACAATCATAAGGCTTCTATCACTTGTTCAGATCTGAAGGAGAGGGCAATCGCTGTTGCTCCGCGAAAGAGAATGAACCTGTTGGTGAAATAATGCAATGGTCAAGTAATTTGATTTCAAGCAGTTGGCAAGCAGCATCAATCTGTTTTGTCAGTTCAACATCGGCAGCGGAGGGCTGCGCCACACCAAACGGATGGGTGTGGGCAATCACGATATGTACGGCATGTTGGGAAATGGCATAACGCAGTAATTGGTTGATAGAAATGGCGCAGTGTTGCAGTGAACCAAAGAATAATTTTTTAAAATCGAGTTTGTGCAGCTCGGCATCTAGGCAGAGTACGGCAAAAACTTCCTGTTTTTCGCCTTGCAGTTCATAACGCAAATAGTCCATGACAAGGCTGGAAGAATTGAGTGCTTGGCGTAGTGATGTGTAACTTTGGCTTAAATAGCGCCGTCCCAGTTCTTTGACCGCCATCAGTTGGGCGTATTTGCTTGGGCCAATGCCATGAAAATTGGATAAATCATCCAGAGAGGCATCAAATACAGGCGCAAGCCCCTGAAAATGTTGAATCAGTACACGGGAAAGTTCAACAGCGGAATATTGCTGCGAACCTGAACGCAGGAAAATTGCTAGTAATTCGGCATCGGATAAACTGCGTGCACCTTGGTTTAATAATCGTTCGCGTGGACGTTCCTGTTCGGGCCACGATTTAATGCTGGATAAACTCATATTTTTTAATTCTAAATAAATCGTTGTTGTTTTTCCCATGACTTGGGATTCGCTATATTTAATGCTATTGTGAGCGCCACTGCAACACAAAGGTAGCCCCTCGTGAGCTTTGATGTAAGCGTAATTTCAAGCAAAAACATTCTGTTGGCTGTGACTGGCGGTATCGCTGCGTACAAAAGTGCCATTCTGGTTCGCCGTCTAAAAGACTACGGTTTTAATGTCCGTGTGGTGATGACGCATGGTGCACAGGCGTTTATTACCCCACTCACTTTTCAGGCGCTTTCAGGTAATCCTGTGCATACCGAATTGCTGAATCCTGAAGCAGAAGCGGGCATGGGGCACATTGAACTGGCACGTTGGGCAGACCTGTTACTGGTTGCACCTGCCAGTTGTGACACGCTGGCCAAGTTTGCACATGGTTTGGCGGACGATTTGCTGAGTACCTTATATTTGGCAACTAAAGCACCTGTTTGGGTCGCACCTGCCATGAATCAGCAAATGTGGGCAGCTAAAGCCACGCAGCGCAATTTACAAATTTTGGTTGAAGATGGTGTGCATGTGGTAATGCCAGAAGCAGGTTCGCAAGCCTGTGGCGATGTCGGTTTGGGGCGTATGCCTGAGCCTGAGCATTTGGCGGAACAGGTCAAACTGTATTTCCATCAGACCCAGCGTGCCATTGCTGAAAAATTTGGTTTGTTGGCAGGTAAACGTGTGGTGATTACCGCAGGGCCGACTCGTGAAGCGATTGATCCTGTACGTTATATTTCCAATCACAGTACAGGGAAAATGGGCTTTGCCTTAGCCAGTGCCTGCTATGCGGCGGGTGCAAAAGTCACTTTGATCGCAGGCCCTGTCAGCCTTGATACACCCAACGGTGTGGATCGGGTGAATGTGCATTCAGCTTTAGAAATGCTCGATCAAAGTATGCAACAGCTTGAATACGGCTGTGATATTTTTATTGCGACAGCCGCGGTGGCAGATTACCGTGTGGCACAGGTGGCCGAGCATAAAATTAAAAAATCGGGCGATGAACTGGATGTTTCACTGATTAAAAACCCCGATATTGTCGCGACGATTGCTCAGCAGCAGAAACGTCCGTTTATGGTCGGTTTTGCCGCAGAAACCCGTAATGTCGAAGAATATGCCGCAGGTAAACTGGTGGCGAAAAAACTGGATATGATCGCTTGCAATGACGTGTCGCGCAGTGACATTGGTTTTGCGTCCGATGAAAATGCCATGACCGTGTTTTTTGCACAAAATCATGCCTTACCAAAACGTGATCTGGCCAAAGCCAGCAAGCAGGAAATTGCCCAGCAGTTGGTTGAAGCCATTGCAGATGCGCTGCATCGTTAAGTTTGAATTGAATACGTAAACTAAAAAAACCGCATCTGATATTGATGCGGTTTTTTATTTTATGGCAGCACAATAATTTAAGCTTGTAATTTTAATCGCTGATTCATGCGATACAAACGCCCAAGCAACAGCACACATGCCACACTTAGTCCCACAATCAGACCAATCCAAATCCCTTGCGGCCCCATCTGTTGATAACGAATCCAGTAAATACTCAGTGGTAGCGCGACCACCCAATAAGCCAGTAACGTAATCCACATCGGCGCTTGAGTGTCCTGCATTCCACGTAAACAGCCTGCGGCACTGACTTGCCATGCGTCCATCATTTGGTAGGCAATACAGAAAAACAGCAAATACACTGCCACTTGGCTCACGGCAGGGTCACTGGTATACAACGCAGCAATTTGGTTGTGAAATAGCGCAATAAAACTCATGGTCAGACATGCTGTTCCTGTCGCTGTCATTAAACCCAGTTTTTGTACTTTACGCAGACCTTCCCAGTTTTTTTCCCCATAGTACGTCCCAACCCGAATGGTCAGGGCAATCGCCAGTGACATTGGAATCATAAACAGTTGTGAAGTGACCGAGATGGCAATTTGATGTGCTGCAATAATGGTATCGCCCAGTGGGCTGAGAATAATCGCGCCTGTTGAGAAAATACTGACCTCAAAAAACACGGCTAAACCAATCGGAAGACCCAGATTCCAAATTCGTTTGGCAATGGCTTTGTCAAATGCTTCCCAATGACTGAAAATTTTATGTGTTTGATATTTTTTAGCTTTCCAAATATAAACCGCCAAAGTGAATAGCATCAGCCATTGTAAAATCGCAGTCGCGAAACCACAGCCAGCACTGCCCAAATGCGGAATCGGGCCAATGCCGTACATAAAAATATAGTCGAGTGGAACCAGAACCACCAAAGATAGCAAACTAATTACCGTGACAGGGCGTGGATAACCCAACGCTTCCGAATAGCAACGCAGCGCCGTGTATAAGGTGATCGCAGGCATACCAAAACCCACCGCATGCAAGAACAGACTGGCTTTGGGCATTAAATCTGTAGGTACCTTAAATAACGGTAATAGCAGTGGCATAAACTGGAGCAGTAGCAAAGCTAAAATGCCGAGTAATCCTGCGACCCATAACGATTGACGCACAATATGTGGAATTTGCTTCTCTTGACGTGCGCCCAGTGCTTCAGCCACCAAAGGGGTAGTTGCCAGTACAATGCCTGTAAACATCAGCATCACAGGAATCCAGATTCCGACACCGACCGCAATTGCAGCCAAATCACTGGCGGACAAATGTCCCGCCATAATGGTATCAATTAGCCCTAAACCTGCTTGGGCAAACTGGGTAATCAGAATCGGAATCATAAGACTAAACAGGCGTTTCAGTTCCACGCCTGTTGATGGAGTTTTTAGCACTGAGAATACTCAAATAAATTAGCGTTGTAGAGTAAGTAATACACCGACAAAAATTGCGACGGCTCCGCAAACACGTTGCCAAGAGATTGGGACACGTTCATTACCAAACCATGCAAAGTGATCCAGTAAGATCGACATACTGATTTGACCAAACAGTACCAAACCCGAAAAGGTCAAAAATCCCAGTTTGGGGGCAGTATAAATGCTCATGCTGATCGCATAAACCCCCAAACAGCCACCAAACCACAAATACCATGGCAACAGACTCAAGGTCTGCCAGTGCGGAAAACTTTTGGTAAAAAATAGAACCAGCAGCAATAACGTTAGTGTACCAACACTAAAGGAAATCAATGCGGCATGTAGCGCTGACTCCAAGTGTTCGCGTAAGGCGCTGTTAATTGCTGTTTGAAAGGTCATGGCAATACCAATGCCAAAGGCGAGCGGACACAACCATAACAGATGGACTGTAAGTTTCACGGCTGCTCCTTGCTGTTGTTATTTTCAGTTCAGTGTAGCATTGCCGAGCGGCTTTTATGCGTCAGACATGCTAAAATCCGCGATGGTTTTTTCTCATTTTAGGCTGAGTTCTTGAGCTTGTTTAATCCGCAAAATATTCCGTTGTCGCTTTACATTCATATGCCGTGGTGTGTGCGTAAATGTCCATACTGTGACTTCAATTCGCATGCTGTACCCGATGGCAAATTGTCACTGGATTTGGAACAGGAATATTTACAGGCGCTGGTTGCAGATTTTGATACGCAGATTGAATGGGCGCAGGGTCGTGAAATTCAGAGTGTGTTTATTGGTGGTGGAACGCCGTCCCTGATTTCGGCAGCAGGCTATCAGTGGTTATTTAGCGAATTAAAACAGCGTCTGAATTTTGCTACGGATTGTGAAATTACCTTGGAAGCCAATCCAGGCACACTGGAACATCAGCCTTTTGCCGATTATTTACTGGCAGGCATTAACCGTCTGTCGATTGGTGTACAGAGTTTTGACAACGAACATTTGCAACGTTTAGGGCGAATTCATAGCAGTGATAATGCCCAAAAAGCCATTCAACAGGCACGGCAGGCAGGTTTTGAACGGGTCAATGTTGACCTGATGCATGGCTTGCCACAGCAAACCCTTGAGCAAGCTTTGTTAGATTTACGTTTGGCGGTGGAATGTGGCGCAACACATGTGTCTTGGTATCAACTCACCATCGAACCGAATACGGTATTTTTCCGTACCCAGCCGATTTTACCTGAAGAAGATTTGCTGCTTGAAATTCAGCAACAAGGTGAGCAGTATTTAAAAGCACAGGGTTTTATCAATTACGAAGTGTCGGCATGGCGTAAAGAATTACCTTCACGACATAACCTGAATTACTGGCAGTTTGGCGATTATTTGGCGATTGGAGCAGGGGCACACGGTAAAGTCAGCCAGCCTGATGGTATTTACCGTTTCCAGAAAAGCCGTATGCCGAAGGATTATCTTTCTAAAGTACCTGCGCCTGCCTTGCAGTGGCAACGCATTGACGATGAAGATATGCCTTTTGAATTTATGATGAATGCACTGCGTTTAAATGAAGGTGTCCCGAGTGAGTTTTATCAGCAGCGTACAGGCCTACCATTTTCTAGTATTGCTGCAACGGTTGAAAAGTTACAGCAACAGCAACTTTTGATCGAAGATCCTGAGCGACTGGCGTGTACCGAGAAAGGGCATTTATTTTTAAATAGTGTGTTAGAAGAATTTTTATAGATTTGGAAATCAATAAAGGGGCAAAATGCCCCTTTATCGTGTCTGTATTTTAGCGTTTACTGAGTGCCAGCTTTAAAGCAAACAAAACAAAAACAGCGCCTGTAATACGGTCAATGCTTTGCACGATTTTCGGCTGTTTCAGATATTTGGCAAAAGGCTGTGAACCGATAATCAGGAAAGTCGACCAGATCAGTGTCAGTACAATATGAATCAGCACCAGCAACATAATCCAAGCGGTTGCTGCCTGTTGATCAGGGACAAACTGAGGCAAAAACGAAATATAGAAAATCCCGACTTTAGGATTCAGCAAATTACTCAAACAACCTTTGAGTAACCAGTTTTGCTGAGTGGTTGTGTCTTGCTCTAAATTGCCCAAGTGTTGACGTGGATGGCGCAACATTTGCAGACCGAGCCAAGCCAGATAGATTGCGCCTGTCCATTTCAGGATGGTAAAGGCAAACACCGAACTACTCAGTAATGCCCCGAGTCCACAGGCCACAATCAGTCCCCAGACCAAACACCCCAGATTAATTCCAATGGCTGCTTGTAAGGCTTTTTGACGACCTTCCACCGTTGCTGTACGCAAAATCAGCGTGGTATCCAAGCCAGGTGTAATGGTCAGTAAAGCAATCGCAATCAGATAGGAAATCATGAGGGTTGTCACAAGGGGATATCCTTTAAAAATGAACGTCTCAGGTGCTTTGATTTTAACTTGAAGTGGAGAAATCACAATCTGTTTGTATCATCTGAAAAATCATTAAGCTGCAACAAAAAATATTATCAAAAATAGGCTATTAAGCAGGGTGGGCTTGAGGCAGAATGGTTCGAGCGATAAATGATAACAATGTTTAGGAGCTTTACATGACTGCTCAATCTGTGATTTTGCCATTACCCTCAGATCATGCACGTTTTCTTGTGGTTCGTTTGAATCAGCTCAGTCTTCATGATTTAAAAAAACAACTTGAGAAATTTTTCTCGGAACGAGACCGTCTGATGACTCAGCATCCGAATGAGCAAATCAAAACCTCTGTGGCTTTTGGCCCTGATTTGTGGAGTCAACTGCATAGCACTGCGCCAGCAGGATTCAAGCAACTCGATCCACAAGCAGGGGCATTTGACATGCCTGTACAGCCTGCCGATGTGTTGATTCATATTGCGAGCCAGCGTACCGACATTTGCTTTGCACTCAGTCAGACCTTCTTTAACGGCATTCAGGACAAAGTTGAAGTTCTTGATGAGCGCGCATGCTTCCGTTATCTGGATGGGCGAGATCTCACAGGCTTTATTGATGGCACGGAAAATCCGCAATTTAAAGATGACCGTGAAGAAACTGCACTTTTAGATGCTGAAGCAGGCGAGTTTGCAGGGGGCAGTTTTGTGTTTGCGCAGCGTTATGTGCATGACTTGGACAAATGGCGCCGTTTAAAAGTCGATGCCCAAGAGCATGTCATCGGACGCACCAAGCTTGAGTCGATTGAACTGGATGATGATGTCAAACCTGAAAATGCGCATGTTGCCCGTACGGTAGTTGAAGATGAAGAAGGTGAAGAACTGGAAATCTTGCGTCACAGCCTGCCTTATGGCGATGGACATGGCGATCAAGGGCTGTTCTTTATTGCTTACACTAAAGATTTGACCCGTATTGACCGCATGTTGCAACGTATGTTTGGTACCAGTGGTGACGGGATTCATGACCGCTTACTGCACTTTGTGACTGCGGTGGATGGCGCGTATTATTTTGCACCGTCAGAGCATTTACTTGAACAAGTCCTCGATCTTGATGATTAAGCGCATTGGTTTAGTCCAATAAAAAAGAGCGCATGATGCGCTCTTTTTTATGCTGGAAAATGTATTAGTAATCGAAACTAAAGTGCTCCGCAGGTAAACCAATCAGGGTTTTAGATGGAGTGACTGCTGATTCGGCATGTCCTTGAGTACGTGGCAAAATACGGTCGAAGTAGAAATCTGCGACTTTGATTTTCGCTTTATAAAACTCAATGGTTTCTGCGCCATCACCTGCTTCAATTTTCTCAGACGCGATTGCTGCCTGTTGTGCCCAGAAATACGCCATCATCACATAACCTGAGAACATCAAGAAATCGACTGAAGCAGAGGAAACCACGTCACGGTCTTTACGTGCTGCCAAGAAAATCCGTACCGTAATTGCATTCCACTGGGCACAAAGTTTGGTTAAGTCCCAAACAAAGCGACGCAAGTATTTATTACGCGCATGACGACCACAGAATTTTAAAATTTCCGCAGTGTAATCACGAATGATTTTACCTTTGGAAGAGAGCAGGACTTTACGACCAATCAAGTCGAGGGCTTGCACGCCTGTCGTCCCTTCATATAAGGTGGCAATACGCGCATCACGCACGATTTGTTCCATGCCCCATTCTTTAATATAGCCATGTCCACCAAAGACTTGCATCCCGTGGTTGGCAGCTTCAAAGCCGAGTTCAGTCAAGAAACCTTTGAGAATTGGAGTGTAAAAACCCAGTTTGTCATCATAAGCTTCAAACTCTGCCTGATCGCCACGTTTCAAGGCATCATTCATTTTATCGGCAAGTTGTGCTGCATGGTAAATCATG
This sequence comes from Acinetobacter sp. MB5, assembly GCF_003261585.1. Taxonomy (GTDB): domain Bacteria; phylum Pseudomonadota; class Gammaproteobacteria; order Pseudomonadales; family Moraxellaceae; genus Acinetobacter. Next base: position 19,582 of record NZ_POVU01000026.1, read on the forward strand.
GCACGACCCCCTTCAGCAATGGCTTTTTGAGTCAGCAACATGCGACGTACATCGGCATGGTGAATAATCGCATCGGCTGGTTTATCGGGGTCTTTTTTACCTGACAGCGCACGCATCGACATACGCTGTTTGGCATAAGGTAGCGAACCTTGATAAGACAATTCTGCATGGGCAATGCCTTGTACCGCTGTACCGATCCGCGCCGTGTTCATAAAGGTAAACATGGCGTGTAAACCTTTATTCGGCTCACCGATCAAGAAACCTTTGGCTTGGTCAAAATTCAGCACGGCTGTGGCAGAGGATTTAATCCCCATTTTGTGTTCAATCGAGCCACAGTTCACCGCATTACGTTCACCAATGCCACCATCCTCAGTTGGCAAGAACTTCGGCACGATAAACAGAGAAATGCCTTTTGTGCCAATCGGGGCATTTGGCAGACGTGCCAAGACAATATGAATAATATTTTCGGTCAGGTCATGTTCGCCTGCCGAAATAAAGATTTTGGTGCCTGTAATGTCATAGCTGCCATCGGCATTGGGTTCAGCTTTGGTTTTGACCTGTCCCAAGTCTGTACCACATTGCGGTTCGGTGAGACACATTGTGCCACTCCATGTCCCCGCAACTAAATGGGGCATGTAGGTGTTTTTCTGTTTAGGCGTACCAAACTGCATAATGGTGTTCATACAGCCCATACTTAAACCGGGATACATGGTAAATGACCAGTTGGCGGTTCCCATCATTTCCGATTTAATCAGGTTCAGCGACATCGGCAGATCTTGCCCGCCAAATTCTTCTGGATAAGACAGACCTTGCCAGCCACCTTGCACGAACTGATCGTAAGCTTCTTTATAACCTTTAGGCGTGGTGACGATACCATCTTTAAAATGACAGCCTTCATCATCGCCACTTTGATACAGTGGTGCGAGGACATTTTCACAATAATCTGCCGCCCCTTCCAAAATCATATCGATCGTGTCTTGGTCAATACTTTCAGCATTGGAGAGGGTTTTGTAGTGCTCAGGATAGTTAAACACCTCGTTCATGAGGAAACGTATGTCACGTAGGGGCGCTTTATATGTGGTCATAAGGCAAATATCCTAATTTTTATTGCGTTCTGATGGATTTCATTATTCATAACCCTGTACAAATTACATTGATAACGTGACTTGCAAGTGCTGTCAATAAGGCCAATCCGCCAGTTTAAATTACATAAAGTGATTATTTGTATATTATTTTTTCTGTTAAGGTGTGCCCGCTAAATCGCAATATAGCGATAAATTGAAATAACAAAACGGAAAACGTGATGATGAAATTACAATATTTAACCTGTTGTTTATTCGGTTTAAGTGCAGCAGGTTGTTCACAACATTTTGTTCAGTCTCCTCAAAAAACAGAACAAATACAGCAGCGTACCGTACATGCAGTCAATGCGATCTATGAAAATTCTGGTTTTGACTTTCAAGGAAATATCAAATTTGATGTGCAGAAGCAGCACCAGTTCAATAAGAAAAATCCTGAGTTAAATCAAGATTTAAAAGATAAACTCAATCGTTATCTCAGTTCACAGAAAATCAGCTTGTCAACTGAGCAACGTCAGCAACTTGAACATGCTTTATTGCAAGAACAGGTTGAAAATGGTGAACAGAAATGGTCACGTCTGCTTACAACAGGTTTCAATTTCTTACAAGATTTTCAGGTGAAATATCAGGGTGGGGTGGATTATCGTGATCAGGTGGGGGCGATCAATCTAACAGCAGCATACCATACTCCAACGTTGCAAATGCAAATGACCTACCCAATGCTGGTCGACTTGAAGCAAGCCAAATTTTATAGCAATGGCTTTGCCTTGTTTCCATTCCTTGCACCCACTGAGCAGCGTGATCAGTTGATGTATCTTGATTTTTCCAAATATAAAAAACAGCTTGGTGAATTAGATCTCAAGACACTAGTCGCTTATATCAAGCAAAATAATGCCTTACCTTATATTTTGGCGACACCTGAACAGTTAACCCATGTCAGCCTCACCGCGGCAGATCGTCAGCAGGGCATTGTTGAAAAGATTCAGTTAAAAACCTCTCTTGAGGAATATCTGGCTCAAAGTTTTAGCTATAACACAGTGAACATGCCGTATTTGGCTGAACATATGAAAAAAGCAGAGCAAGCCAAAACTGAAACGGTCGATTTGAAAAGTATGAGCCCTGAACAGCAGGCAGACTGGGCTTATGATCTGGTCAAAGATCATATTTCTTTTGAAGCCATTGAGGGTGAAGAACAAGAAGCAGCAGACCCAGAAGATACAGCGAAAGCGGATGCAACAGAAGCCGCAGAGGATGAACTGGCTGCATCTGAAGATGAAAGTAATGAATCTGCTGAAGACAGTGATGAGTTGTCAGCGGCAAGTTCTGACGATGAACAAGAGAGTTCTGAGCATGACGAATTATTAAATCCAAGTGCCCCTGAGCTATCAGAAGCGCAATGCCAAGACCTGCAAAAACAGCCGAAAACGGCCAGTATTGGGCAATACAAGGCTTGTTTAGATGAAAATGTGGATCTATTTGCAGTGCAGTCTCAAGGTGGTGATGCTAAGCTAGAAAAGCAGATGGTTGAGAAATCCCAAGGGATTTTTAAAGTCGTCGAGCTATTTAAAGAAGATACAAGTCCACAATTTAAAACGGCCGATGAATTTAAAACACTTTGGCAAGCCAAACAGCCTCAAATTCAGCAATTGTTAGCAAAACCTGCTGAGCGCAATCCATTGATTGTTGAAATTGGGATTGACCGTCAGGGAAATGCCATTACCACCAATTATCAGTTGGAATTAACAGCGGATTCTGTCGGAAAGAAATTGGTGATCCATTCAGATAACCAGTGGAGTAACTACGGTCATCCAAAAAATATTGACCGTGAAGGCATGCGTAAAGCTAAATCTTTTGATGAGGCTGCTCAAGGAACGGTGCTACAAGACAAAGTGCAGAAGTTTAAGCGTCTATTTGGACAAGCCAATTGGGATGAGCAGATTCAGGCGTTGGCGAATCAGTCCTATGCCCAAAACCATTCTTATCTAAAAACTTATCAGTTGGTTTATGGTTTATTACTGTCATTGAATTACCCACAAATTATGCAGCATTACTCGGCACAGGACATTCAAGAGATTGCCTTGGTCATGGCATATTATGATGGGCGTGGTGACCAGAGTTTTGTACCGAAAGGGCAGGAATTGGTAAAAATCAAACAATTAATTGAAAAGCATCAATTGAGTTCATCGACATTCTATAAAGTTGATGCGGCATCCGTGGTGAAAAAAGCCCAAGCACATGTCAGCACTCAAACACAATGGGCTGCGATCCAGAAATCCTCAACAAACCCAGCGACACGTTTTGCGCGTTTGTATGAAGTCACTTATTTGGCTGAGCATCATAATGATCAGGCAAATCCGGATTTAACCCATTTATCCAATCGTTTGGGGCAGTTCTATGTTGAATCTCGCAAAAAATCACCAAATTTGAAAGTGATTGAACAAGCAAGTTCATCTGAACATGAATATCTTGATGCAGATACCTTTAAATCGACATATTTACAGATGCTAAAAAGCACTCAAGCCAAATAGAGCAGTGTTTCAAATCTAAAAATTAACAGGCAACTTTGTGTTGCCTGTTTTTATTTGAGCTTGATATAAAGTTTATAGAAACAATAGATTGTGCGGAAACGTCAGTTGCATTGTTTGAGGTCAGGGCTGAATCTGCAATATATTGTTTTTCAATGTATTAGAGTAATGGCGGTATTTAGCCGAGTTTGCAATGAGCAGCATAGCTGCGCAAGATGGTTGCCCTTGCGTGGCTGTGCCACTCATCCCGAAAGAAAAGTAGGTCGAACCTGAGTGAGATTGAAATGTACTTCACTCGAAGTGCAAGGCGCAGTGGGTTAATTCTGAAATTGAATTCCAAAAAGCAAGACTGCTTCATAATAATTCATTTATTTTTTAATATTTTTTATAGAAAATCACGGAGTTCAGGTTTCACGCCATTCCAAATTTCAAAGGCTTCCACGGCTTGACCGACCAACATGCCAAAACCATCGCTATAGGGTACTTGGCGCTGTGCCGCCTGATCCAGAAAACTTGAAGCTTTGCCATAAGCCATTTCATAGGCATGGCTGAATTGAAGCTGTTCAGGAAGTTGCAAGGCATCGCCTGATAAGCTTGCCGATGTGGCATTGATGACTAAATCAAATTCACCACTTAAGTCATCCAGACCTGTTGCAGAAAGTTTAGTGTCAGGCACAGCTTGCTTTAAATCGGCAACCAATTGTTCCGCACGAGCGAGGGTACGGTTGGCAATTACGATGTGTTTTGCACCTGCCTGAGCCAGTGGATAAATCACGCCACGCGTTGCTCCACCTGCACCTAAAATCAGGATTTTACTGTTTTCGAGTGACCAGCCCAGCGCCAAAATGGCATTTACAAGACCTTGACCATCGGTGTTGTCCCCAAACAGTTGCCCATCTTGCATCCATAAAGTATTGACAGCTTTGGCAATTTTGGCGCGTTCAGTCAGTTGGTTGCAGCGAGCAAAAGCTTGTTCTTTAAAGGGAACAGTGACGTTGAGGCCAATGCCACCTGCTTGGAAAAATTCTTCAATATTGGCTTCAAAACCATCGAGAGGAGCAAGACGTTTGCTATAGGTTAAATCGATACCGAGTTTTTGTGCGAATGCATGATGTAATTCAGGAGAGCGAGAATGTTCTATTGGATTGCCAACCACAGCAAATTGTTTGCTCATGTCGTGTGTCTATGTGGTGAAAAAATTGCCCTCAATATACGTGAATTTTCGATCTGAAAAAACCAGTACGGTACGCTTAAGGATTACAGATATCCTCAATTTTTTCCCATAACAAAGCGAGCACTAAGCCGAATAAAACTAGGCTCAACAAAATACTAAACACAATCGAAATACTGTCGGAGATATTGTTGTTAAAGGCTAATGTGGTACTGACTGAGCAAATTAATAGCGCACAGGTCAGTGCGAAAAAAACAGCTTTATGGTTATGGAGTAAATTAAACATGAGTGATCTCATTCCTCGATGAGCGTGTATTAAAACAGTAAAATTTTAAACCGATATGACAGAAAAGTCTGATATGTTTTGTAAGAATAATTATCATTTATACTAGTCGCGATTACTGGCGACTAGTATATTGATAACGAATAAATTTCTTTTGATCTTCAGTTGAGATGTATTTATGAAGACCTAAAGATTCAAAAATATCTGTCAATATTTGGGTTAAAGCTCATTCAGCCAGTCATGCGGCTTTAAATAATATTCTGTTAAACGTCGTTCAGGAGAGTCTTGCTCCCATTCTGGACGATATGACCACGCCACCAAATTGGGTAGGCTAACCAAAATCGATTCAATCCGTCCGCCAGTTTGTAAACCGAATAACGTACCGCGGTCATAAACCAAATTAAATTCGACATAACGCCCACGACGGTAGAGCTGAAATTCACGCTGAGCTTCGCTATAGGGCTGCTCACGATGCTTTTCAAACATCGGTAGAATTGCATTCAGGTAACCATTGCCCACCGCCTGCATATATTCAAAGCAGGTTTCAAAGTCCCAGCAATTCAGATCATCAAAAAATAAACCACCGACACCGCGCTGTTCGTCACGATGTTTTAAATAGAAATAGTCGTCGCACCATTGTTTGTGTTTGGCATAGACATCTTCACCAAAAGGCTGACATAGGTCATGTGCGGCCTGATGCCATGCTTTAATGTCAGCATCATCTGGGTAAAATGGCGTCAGGTCATAGCCGCCACCAAACCACCACACAGGATCACGACCTTCAGGTTCTGCCACAAACAGACGAATATTGGCATGTGAAGTGGGAATGTGTGGGTTTTTCGGATGAATCACCAGTGAAACACCGAGTGCTTGTGCTTTTGCTCCTGCAATTTCAGGATGGCGAGCTGTGGCAGATTCAGGCAGCTTGCTGATATTGATGTGGGAAAACATCACCCCACCTTTTTCAATCACTGTGCCGTTTTGCAAAACACGAGAGCGTCCACCACCACCTTCAGGGCGTTGCCAGTCATCAATCACAAACTTGGCAGTTCCACCACCTGCATGTTCCTGTTGCTCAAGACGTTCACAGATTCTGGCTTGCAAGTCGAGGAGGAATTCTCGGACACGTTGGATGTCGGCAGAGGTTGGATGTTGCATGGATTGACTCAGATCAAAAAAGCAAAGATGGGCTACATCAAAACATAGAAATCTTGAAAAATTAAGAGTTTTTAATTTTATTGATAAAAATCAAAGCTTTTTACTCGGAATAATTTGAGTATTTTCTTGAGAAAATTACACGAGTGCAGGGTGTTTATGGCTTGAAATATTCTCCCTCGCCCATCAAAATGAAGCTGTATTTGAGATCAATCTTTACACGTTTTGCCTGTTGTGGTCAGCAATATCATCCAGAGTTGAGTAAATATGAGTACAACCTCACTAATTCAAAAATATAATGTTCCAGGACCACGCTATACCAGTTATCCAACGGTACCGTATTGGGATAGTCAGCATTTTTCAGTTGAGCTTTGGCAGCAGACTTTAAAGCGTGCTTTTGATGAATCGAATCGCAGTGAAGGGATTAGCTTATATATTCATCTGCCATTTTGTGAAAGTTTATGTACTTTTTGCGGTTGCCACAAACGTGTGACCAAACGTCATGAGATGGAACAGCCGTATATTCAGGCGGTTCTGAAAGAGTGGGCATTGTACTGTCAGCTTTTGCAAGACCGCCCAATCATTAAAGAAATTCATTTGGGTGGCGGGACACCGACTTTTTTCTCGGCAGAACATTTGGTGGAGTTGATTCAGGGCATTTTAGCCAAAGCCGAGATTGCACCACAGCACGAATTTAGTTTTGAAGGGCATCCGAACAACACCACGCGTGAGCAGTTACAGGCTTTATATGATGTGGGCTTTCGCCGTGTCAGCTATGGGGTGCAGGATTATAATTTAACGGTACAAAAAGCCATTCACCGTATTCAACCCTTTGAGCATGTTGAACAGGTGACACGTTGGGCACGTGAAATTGGCTATGAATCGATTTCGCATGATTTGGTGTTTGGTCTGCCATTTCAAAGTCTGGATGATGTGCTGAACACGATTGAAAAAACCAACAGTTTAAGTCCTGACCGCTTGGCATTTTATAGTTATGCGCATGTGCCTTGGATCAAAGGCAATGGTCAGCGTGGCTTTAAAGATCAGGATGTACCGAAAGACGATGTGAAACGTACCTTATATGAAGAAGGTAAAAAACGTTTGCTGGCACATGGTTACCATGAAATTGGCATGGATCATTTTGCGCTCGAACATGACAGCATGTATCAGTCCTTTCAGCAGGGTAGTTTGCACCGTAACTTTATGGGTTACACCTCATCCAAAACCAAAGTGATGATCGGTTTGGGACTCTCCTCGATCAGTGATAGCTGGTACAGCTTTGCTCAAAATGAAAAGACCTTGGAAGATTACTACGCACGCTTGGAGCAAAATGAAATTCCTGTGTTTAAAGGGCATATCCTGTCACAGGAAGATTTAATCATCCGTCAGCATATCTTGAACTTGATGTGTACCTTTAAAACCTCGTGGGCAGAGCCAGGCATGGCATTTCCTGAGTTGCCTGAAGTGTTGAGTCAGTTAGAGGAAATGCAGCAAGATGGGTTGCTCGTGCTTCAGCCGCAAGGCATTCAGATTACGGAACAGGGCAAGCCGTTTATTCGCAATATCTGTATGGCTTTTGATTTACATTTAAAACGTAAGCAGCCTCAAACCCGAATTTTCTCAATGACCATTTAACATTTAATTTGCTAAAAACGAAAAAGGGCATTTTAAAATGCCCTTTTACTTGCCTGAACTGGCTGATTGAGGAGACTATGATTTAAAAATCATCTTCCTTATACATGTGCGACATGCGGTCATGTTTGGTTTTTAAATATTGTTGATTAAATGGATTTAATCCGACGGTCAAAGGAACACGATCCACTACATTAATGCCTAAATCGCGAAGAGCGAGCAATTTGAGTGGGTTGTTGGTGATCAGTTTAACTTGATGGACTTGTAAATGATCGAGCATGATTTTACACATGTCATAGCGACGTGCATCGGCAGGCAGGTTGAGCATTAAATTGGCATCGACCGTATCATGTCCTTGATCTTGTAAAGCGTATGCACGGATTTTATTGGTTAAACCAATGCCACGACCTTCTTGGCGTAAGTATAAAATCACGCCTTGACCAGCATCATTAATCATTTTTTGAGTGGCTTTAAGCTGAGGGCCACAATCACATTTTAAGGATGAAAATGCATCGCCAGTTAAGCACTCAGAATGAATACGCACTAAAACTGGTGCAGCTGCTGGCATGTCCAAACCTTTCCATAAGGCAACATGTTCTTCACCTGTTTCAGGATCTTGAAAAACACTAATATGAAAATCGCCAAAGGCGGTAGGAAGTTTGGAAGTAGCAACAAAAGCAATCGGCACAGTCAAGCTCTTTCGTCATGAATAGTCGACCAAAGTATAGCGCAATGCTCAGATATTGATAGCTTGAGCATACAAAAATTACGCCAATCAATTTATTTTTTTGTAGAAAGGAAAGAATAATAGTTGAATATCGCTATCATTTTTCAGGATAATCACAGCCTTGTCTAGGACAAAAGCAATGTGTAAGACTACATCAAAAGATATGTGGCTCATTGAAAACGACGTTCGATAAGGTAAAATTATCGATTTAACGCAATATACCTAGCTTAGGATTTGCCAGGCTCTAGAAGGCTTTGCCACATATGTTGTATACAGAAATACCAACTCAGCGTCCTGTTACGCCATTGTTGGATGCGATTGACCATCCACAGCAATTACGTCAGCTAGATCAAAGCCAGCTCGAACAAGTGGCGGATGAGTTACGTCAATATATCTTGTATGCCGCAGGACAAAGTGGTGGGCATTTTGGTGCAAATCTTGGGGTGATTGAACTCACTGTTGCACTACATTATTGCTTTAACACGCCACATGATCGCCTGATTTGGGATGTAGGTCATCAGGCTTATCCGCATAAAGTCTTAACAGGTCGTCGTGAACAGCTGACGACCATTCGCTCTAAAGATGGTCTAGCGGCATTTCCTGCACGTGAAGAATCAGAATTTGACACCTTTGGTGTGGGACATTCATCGACTGCAATTTCTGCGGGTTTAGGCATGTCTTTGGCACGTCGCTATCAAAATGATCCATGTGATGTCGTGGCGATTGTCGGTGATGGCGCCATGACTGCAGGGATGGCCTTTGAAGCCATGAATGATGCTGTGGCACATCAGGCCGATTTAATGGTCATTTTAAATGACAATGACATGTCCATTTCTTGTAGTACGGGTGGTTTTGCTAAACATTTGGCAGCAATTTGGGAACAAGGGCAGTCCGTCAATATTAATGCGGATGGTGATGCCGTGATTGAACCGCATCCTGAGTGGGCCTATACCTCACGCTTGCACCAATCAGCGACTCAAGAAGCAGATAACTTATTTAAAGCCATTGGATTTGAATATTTTGGCCCATTCGATGGACATGATGTTAGACAGTTAGTTCATGTACTGAATGCTATCAAACAGCGCAAAGGGCCACGTCTGATTCATGTCTATACTAAAAAAGGCAAAGGTTTTAAACCTGCGGAAGCCGATCCGATAGGCTATCACGCGATTGCAAAACAGGCGGTGATGGTTGCACCTACGCCAGCCAAGAAAAAATCAGCACCGAAATATTCCGATATTTTTGGTCAATGGTTGTGTGACCAAGCGGCACAAGATTCGCGTTTGCTTGCGATTACCCCAGCCATGTGCGAAGGCTCAGGCATGGTGAAATTTGCCAAACAGTATCCTGAGCGTTTCTTTGATGTTGCTATTGCTGAACAACATGCGGTGACCCTTGCAGCAGGTATGGCCTGTGAAGGTTTGAAACCTGTGGTTGCGATTTACTCGACATTCTTGCAACGTGGTTATGACCAATTGGTTCATGACGTTGCTTTGCAAAATCTGGATGTGACTTTTGGGATCGACCGAGCAGGGTTGGTGGGTGAAGATGGCCCAACCCATGCGGGTGCATACGATTATGCCTATATGCGAACCATTCCGAATTTGGTAATTATGGCACCAAAAGACGAAAATGAATGCCGTCAAATGTTGCACACAGCTTATGCTTATAACGGGCCAGCTGCGGTACGTTACCCACGTGGTGCGGGTGTGGGCGTTGAAATCGAACAACAATTTACAGCTTTACCGATGGGTCAGGCGGAAATTGTGGCGGAACTCAATAGCCAATATGAAGATAAAATCAGCATTTTGGCATTTGGCAGCCGTGTGATGCCTGCATTACAAGTGGCTGAAAATCTAGCCAAACAGCTTGAAGTTGCAGTGACTGTGGTCAACATGCGCTTTGTTAAACCGCTTGATGAAAATATCATTCAGCAACTTGCAGCAACGACCAGCTTATTCGTGACTGTGGAAGAACATGCGGTTATGGCGGGTGCAGGTAGTGCCGTAAATGAATATTTGGCGCAAGCCCAAATCGTGAAACCTGTACTCAATTTAGGTTTACCAGACAGCTTCTTGCATCAGGCAGATCACGCACAAATGTTGCATGATTGTGGACTCGATGCAGAAGGCATTGAGCAGTCGATTGTTCAAACTTGGAAAAAAGCCTTGCAAATCGCATAGTTTTGTCTGGTTACACATTTCGAAATATTTTTTAGCAAAAAGCGCAGAGATTTGTTAAAATGCTTGCGCTTTTATGCATTATTCTTTGTCAAAATCTTTAATTTGTATTTGTAGTGGGTGTTCAATGGAACCTATGGTGGTGATGGCTGCGCGTGCGGCTCAAACAGTTGGTCAAGAGCTTTTAAAAGCGCATCAAAATCGTCATAAACTCGATTTACAAGTTGAAGAAAAAGGCATCGACGGTCCTGTAACACGTGTTGACCGTTACCTCGAACAACTCACGATTGATACCCTCCGTAAAAGCTATAAAAACCACAGCTTCCTTGGCGAAGAGTTTGGCATGCAAGAAGGCAAAGGCCACGATGCTGACTGGTGCTGGGTCATCGATCCTCTAGATGGCACATTAAACTTCGTTAATGGTGTTCCACATTTCTGTATTTCGATTGCAGTACAGCACAAAGGTGTAACTCAACACGGTGTAATTTACGATCCAGTGCGTGATGAATTGTTTTCTGCAAGCCGTGGTCGTGGTGCAATGATGAACCAACGCCGTATTCGTGTAAACGTTCGCGATAGCCTTGAAAATACTTTTATTACGGTTGGTCATGCTTACCGTGCGAAACGTAACGGTCAAGTTATTTCTTATGCAAAACAGCATTTTGATGCTTTGCTTGCAGTCACTGAGGCAGGCGCTCAATTCCGCCGTACAGGTTCGGCTGCACTTGATTTGGCTTATGTTGCAGCGGGTCGTTTTGATGGTTTCTTTGAACTTGGTTTAAAACCATGGGATATCGCTGCGGGCGAACTGATTGTTAAAGAAGCTGGCGGTACTGTTGTGGATGCTCGTGGTGGCACAGAATCTATGGACAATGGTCAAGTGTTGGCATGTTCAATGAAAATGTTGAAACCATTAATGCAAGCGGTTGTTCCTGCTTGGGCAGATGCAGCGAAATAATTCTTTTTGCTCTGATTAAAATTTGAAAAGTGACTCTTAGGAGTCACTTTTTTTTGGCGGCAACATGAAATTGATGATATTCAAAATAATAAAGTGAAAGATCAGTCACAACTCTAATATCAAGAGAATATCTACTGATATAGGATGAGCATAATATTGCTATAGAAGTCGGTGATAAAGTTCCTGTTGTTATTGTAAGAATACACATTGAGTTATTTGGACTTTGCAAAAGTCTAAATGATCTAGTGATACTAAACTTCTTCTATGGTTTGCTTGCATGCTCTTTATTTTTCTCCCTGAGCAAATTCAATATATCTTAAAAAAGATTAGGGTTTATAAGAGACATCTATTTAATCTGTAATGTTGTGTATATAAAATGCGATTAAATTTTGGATATTTTATTTGTGTATTTCGCATGATTCTATTGAATTATGATGCACTTAGTAAAAGCACTGACTTGGTGAATGGTATCTGTTAGCAAAGTAAATAAAGATTTAAACAAGTAGGAATATGAATAAAATATTTAAAATTCAATATCTTAAATTAAAAAATCCAAAAACCAATGAAAAAGGGTGACTTTCTAAAACTTTCTGCTATAATCCCCCAACGCACTTCATTCCGTTCATTACCTGAACATTTCTCTTCTATTATTGTGTATGCGCGTTCGGTCCAATGAGAGGACAATACTTCGCGCCCCACCCAATCGCTTAAGCGATTCTTTCAGGTTGCGGCTATAAACATGTGTGCGTCACATACGCATCGTCGTTCTCGGATCGCCGCTGATTCTATATTTTCAGCGTTTATTGCTGTGCCGCTTTTTGCCGATGTTCATTTGTTATTATTAAATGGAGCACCCATTTTGGGTGAAAATCTCTATGAGCAAAACTTTTGCTGATTTTTCTTTACACGCGTCTCTTCAACAAGCGCTAGAAGATTTAGGTTTCACAAGCCCAACACCTGTTCAAGAGCAAGCTGTTCCTGCTGCTTTGGAAGGTAAAGATTTGTTGGTTTCAAGCCAAACAGGTTCTGGTAAGACAGCTGCATTCTTATTGCCGACATTGCATAAACTTGCAGAAAATGATGTTTTCGTTCCTTTTAAAGAACGTATGCGTGCGATTACACAACCACGTATTTTAGTGTTATGTCCAACACGTGAATTGGCACAACAAGTAAGCCAAGACGCAATTGCATTTGTACGTCACATGAAAGGTGTTCGTATTGCTGCAATCATGGGTGGTATGCCTTTTGGTAAACAAATTCAACAGCTTAAAGGTGCGCAAGTTGTTGTGGCAACTCCAGGTCGTTTACTTGACCTTGTGAACCGTCGTCAAATTAAACTCGACAAAGTTGAAGCGTTAATTGTTGACGAAGCTGACCGTATGCTTGACTTAGGTTTCTCTGAAGACCTAGAAGCAATCAGCGATTTGGCTGCAAACCGCGAACAAACATTGATGTTCTCTGCAACATTTGCAGATCGTATTATCAGCCTTGCTGAACGTATGATGAATGACCCTGAGCGTATTGCGATCGAAACTGGTCATTCAACCAATACAGACATTACTCAGACTTTACACTGGACTGATGGTTTTGAGCACAAGAAAAAATTGCTTAGCCACTGGTTAGCAGATGAGTCTTTAGACCAAGCAGTTGTATTTGCTTCAACTCAAGAAGATACTGACATGTTGGCTGAAGAGTTAGCAGAAGCAGGTCATTCTGTTGTTGCATTACATGGTGCGATGCCACAAACCGTGCGTAACCGCCGTTTACGTAGCATTCGTGAAGGTCGTGCAAAAATCTTGGTTGCAACTGACGTTGCAGCACGTGGTCTAGACGTCCCAACTATTTCTCACGTAATTAACTTTGGCTTGCCAATGAAGCACGAAGATTATGTACACCGTATTGGTCGTACAGGTCGTGCGGGTCGTACAGGTCAAGCAATCACATTAGCGACTTACCGTGAACGCGGTAAAATCCGTGCGTTGGAAGATTATTTGGAAGCACGTTTAGACGTGTCTGAAATTGAAGGCTTAGAGCCATCTCCACCTCCTGCACGTACTGGTCGTCGTGATGGTGGCCGTGGTGGTAATGGTCGTCGTGACGGTGGTCGCGGTGGTTTTGGTGGTGGTCGTCGTTTTGAAGGCGAAAGCAACTTCAAACGTCGTGAAGGTGGTCGTGGTGAAGATCGTCCACGTCGCAGCTTCGATGACAAACCACGTGGTGAACGCCCTGCGTTTGGTGGTGAAGACCGTCCACGTCGCGAGTTCAATTCTGACCGTCCACGCCGTGAAGGTGGTTTCAACGCAGTAGCATATCCACGTCTCCGAGCACACGAGAGTA
>NZ_POVU01000027.1 GCF_003261585.1 Acinetobacter sp. MB5
AATTAATGGATAGCCCAAACCTGTTTGACTGTTAGTTTCACTCTTATCAGTCAGCCCTGACCACTGAATGCCAACTGCTTCTCCAAGTACACTGGTACGAATCATAAAAAATACCTATGGTTTTTGACTATGGGTATTGTCGTACTGACAATCACATGGTTATGTCACAGGTACCAAATCACAAGGAACCAATCCAAAACTTACTTGCTGTTGCCGTTGCGCCACCCAGTGCACCTGTATTCACCAAATGTGCTGCTGTAAGAACGATATAATTCTTACTCTCGATCTCCAGTAGATCCCCTGCCTGAATCGTTGTAGTCAATGGGCGTAAAATTGTGCCTCGTTGAATCAGAACCTTATTCATATTCTTCAGCTGCCGACTGGTTAAACCAGCTTTCTGAATAATCTTTTGTGAAGGAACAGTATCACTTTTGCCTAAAATGGTTGCACCATCATCATCGACTGACACATAAGAAGCCTTGTTCATGTTCTCCAACTTATCACTGTTAAACCACACCACGGCACTTGGATCAAATTTCTGGGCAACTTCCTGTTTGAACAGCGCATCAATCTTATAGGCACCAATCTTGCCATTACGAAAAGCCATAACAGCAGCTTCTTGTTGCATGTAGAGTGCCAGGCGTTGCGTTGGCATAGAGCCTTTGAGACAAATAAACTCAGGTAAAGGTAAATCAGATCCTAGACTAATTTTGGCACCACTAGCACGATAAGCCGCATTAAATGAGCTCTGATCTAAGATCACAGCATTGTCTACGGCCTGAATTAATCGATTACATCCTTCAGGAATTGCAACGCAGGCTATTCCACCAACACGGCGATCATCCTTAACTGTTTGTGTTTTCAATGGCATGACCTTAATGATGCTAAAGATGGCACCGAACTCACCAACAGTTACTTTAGCACCTAATACCAAAGCCTTTTTTAATGCTTCGGTATCCTGCACAGTAAATTCCAGACTGGTTGGAACCGGGACAAGATCCGTCCGTAGTATTGCACTTAATAAATTGGAAGCAGAAATCGTTAAATTGGCATCAACAAGAGTGATCTGCATTTTACTTACCACTCATGGTGACATAAGAAAATGGTGCCTCAAAAAAAGCTTCGTCCTGCATGGCCTTTCTAGCTTCATTGTAAATTTGGGTCGCTGTATTCACATCTAGACCAAACCCTTCAGCTCCTAGACTCCGCACGCCCTCCATCATACGGGCTTGTTGTAAATCACAATGCGCACGAATCACAGGATCTAGAATTGCCCACTCTGCGGCTTGTAAGACAATATTTTGATCCAGTAATATTGTGCTGGTTGCATTTTCTTGTGCCTGCAGCATTTGCCATGCTGCATAGTACTGAGCCTCAAGTACTGCTGTATTGATGACATCTTCAGGTAACAGAGAATAGCCATTACTCAATAGTTCTTCATAAAGCTGTGTGGCAATATCGTTGATTGAACCCGCTGTAATGCCAAGATAACTTGGCACTTGCGGGTTTTCACTATCCGCGGCTTGTAATTGCATGGTCATGAGCTAGTGACCTCTTAACTAAACAACGAGCCAAGACGACTTGCAGCACTGGCAATTTGACTCACATTACTTAGTGCAGATTGGGTCGTTGAAATAACATTTTGCACACGACTGGCAAAGGATGTTGCACCAGAGCTATTCTGCCCCAACTGTACGGTACCATTAGTTCCAATACTGGCATTAATCCCAAAATAGTTATAATCACATGGGCAAGAAATCGTCATGACTTGAGAACGACTTTCGCTATCAAACTCCGCCTGTTCAAAACGGATAGCACAGTTAAGTAGCTCATAACTCCGAGTGAAGTTATCTAAACGACCATCATAATAATCACAGTCAATTACACCACCTGTCGCCACAATATACTCGGCAAACCACTGATCATAGCCCGCTTCAGTCACCAGAATTTGAATATTGCCTGAATACTTGGTATTGGGAATCCCTGGCACAATCCCTGTAAAACCTCCTGCATATTGCACTTCAGCAGGATCACCATTGGAAACGATCGGACGCATAGAGCCTTTAATTAAAAAGCGCATATCTTCCATACCTTGAGGCACCAACATACCCTGACATGCCAATAATGGAGAACCTTGTTGCTGAATCGCTTCATAATCCTGACGCAATTGCGATAACAGAACCTTGTTGATCTGAGACATCGTTACTCTCTTGATTACTTGTTCTGTAATAGTGTGCGTTAGGCGAAGTTTTCCCTTTTAGCCAAGTACCAATCAAACACTGATTGTTGCTTCACTGGCACTTAATTTCTCTTTAGTAGATGAGTAAGCACTCATACGATAAAAGTAATTTTTTCCTTCATCGAGATAAAAGTGGTCAGCATAGGCCTGATCCGTAGTTGTACACATCAGAATTGGTAATGGTGAAATAGTCGCTGTGCGTGCCTGCATCGCATCTAATAAAATTTGTGTAAAGCTTTCTGCTAATTCATTGTTGCCATAGATTTTGTCCCCAGCAGAAGCATCAAGAATGAAGCTAACAGAATCTTCACTTTCCAGGTTATCCTGCAAATAGCTTTCCAGATACTCAGTTACATCAGCCCCACTGAGTTCGATCTGATTATAAGAGCTCGGATCTGCATCATAATCTGGATTCTCTACGCAGCTAAAGATTAAGGTCAGACTATTACTGAGGTTTGGATCATCTGCAGTTAAATACTGAATTGTAAGACTACAGCTCGCATCAGTCACACCACAACTATGACTCACCGACTGGAATGCTCCATAATCATCCGTCTCAGTTTTGTTGGGTAAAATGACCTGGTTGTAATAGTTTTCTGCTGCCTGCTCAAAAGATGTGAAGCTATAACTGACGTCATCATATTGATACCAATACTGGTAGTATTCAGCATTTTCAACCTGATTTACTGTAATCGTCAGGGTATTTGTAAGTTCAGGATCTGAGGTGCTTTGGTAAACAATCTCAACTTGGCAAGCAAGATCTGAAGTACTACAGCTGTGGGTTGCAGAGACAAAATCGCCATAATCATCATTGTCCGTCTTATTGGCCAAGATCACATTCACATAATATGTGTATGCAGCATTCTCAAAGGATGTATAGCTATAGGTCACACTCTGCACTTGATAAAAAGATGCATAATATTGGGAATTCACCGCATTATAGTAAATCACGCCCTGTGATGAGATAAACCATGCATTATTGGCAATTACATTGCCAAGTCCCGTCACACCAACAAAATTGATCAAGCTATAGTTTTTGGCAGCTTGCCAGCGATCGACAATAATTGCGACCAAATCATTGATTGTAGTGGACACAGATCCTGATTCAGAAAATGTATAAGATGTTCCATCAAAGCTTTTGGCCAAAGTCAGTAATGCTGTAAGTTGTAATGTCTGATTGTCTAAGGCCATTTGGCTAAACTTCACTGAAAATTTGCTTGATGTAGCCAAGCTACTTGCTGTGAAATTCTGAGCATAATCAATAAAATTATTTTGATAATCTTCAGGGGTAAATGCACGCTCAAGAATGGTGTTCAGTGTTAATAAGGCCATACTCTCCTGACATCGATACAACTTAAATCCAGAGACCTCATCATCTTCAGACCATGTGGCATTCGCGATACCTGTTACGGCATCATAGATGACATTGAATAAGTACGGCAGCCCAAAGCCTGTATAGCGGTCATAATCAACACCCATTCGGATGAAGTTCATCGGCTTTGCTGCACAAGCAACACCAATCTTAGATGATCCAAGATCTCGATTTAATGCCAATGCAATGACCTTAAGCACGATATTTGCAGGAACCAGTTTACGCACGGATGGAGATAACTCAACAATTTCACTCAGTTCAACATCTTCGCTAATCTCAAGATTAATTCGACTCGTGAGAAAATAGCCACTTTGCTCAGTTTCGGATAGAAAGCGCGGATACTGTTGGATCTGATCAATTTGATGCCACAGTCGAATAACCTCCCAATTGTTTCCCCACAGCATAGTTAGCACAAACTCTAGAAAGTTTAAGCCTCGCTCACTGCCTAAGCTGATCCATGTTGAATAGATCACCTGCATCAATTGATCAGCTACATCCTCACGACGTAGGACAACAAGACCGTCTTGCTTGGTAAATCGCTCAATTACCGTGGCACTACCGATATGTGGGCAACCATAATCGACCAGATCCTGCAATCCTGATTGAACATCATTTGCCATCACAGCTTTAAAAGCGTTTAGCAGATCTGTTTCAAGTCCATCTTGTGCAAAACGATCGATAAACGGCGTTGTGAAATTTAGAGTATCCATGAAGACCCCACACTATCTGCAGTTCGTTCAAGATTAATGCTGATACTATCTTCAGACATATACAGCCATTGATGTGGCAAAGTGATATCTGAAGGTGCATTCACTGAAAAATCGCTGATTCTATCCTGAAAGGCTGTGATGTTGTTTCGCAGTAAAGTCGCTATTTCCTGAGTGTTAAAACCGTTCAGCAGCCAGCGGCTGGCAGATAATGTGGTGCGACCATACTTGTCAATCAGCAAGCCCTTGATCTGTGCTTTCACACTATCCATATCATGTACTGCAGCCAGTCGACCAGTAATGCTGATGTTGTAAGTTTTTTCTTCTACAGTATTGATAATTACCCGATCCTGATAAAGATTATCTGCACTGCCGATCAGGAGGCTAATTTCACTGGCCATACTGTCCTGCTCAGCATTGTTTTGGGCAATAAATGCCAAATGCAAATGGTTAATATCGGTATAGGTCGCACCGTAGTATTTATCCTGGATATTTTCATTCCAGACACTGATAAAGTGACAACGGGACATAAATTTCTTACGCACTAGAAAATCAAAGTTGCCCAAGTAAACAGCATTTTCATCATAGAGGGATGGATAGCTGGCAAGTACCCGCATTTGTGCCACACTCAACGGATCTGCACTTGAACGAATCAGACCATCTGAGACAAACTTAAATGTGAGTTTTTGCTCATCATTAGTATCAATATCGACCAAGGAGGCATCTTTGAGTTTTGAGGTATCGATATAACCATAGGTTTCCGTTACACCAATTGTAAAAATATCGCCAGTTTGTGCGGTAATTCCTGCTCGATCACTGTCTCCAAATTGAAGAAACAAACGGCGTAAGCTATCTGTTACTACAGTAAAGGCATAATCACCTGCAGCAACATTCATCCAGCGTGGCAATAAGCTATAACGGTTTGGTGCCGGCGTATCATCATCCTGTAGGGTGAGACCGCATAAATACATATCATCTTGCAGATCCAGTTGCATTTGATGAAAGACCTCAGTCAATGGAACGGTATAGCTAATTTCACGATACTGACTTTGTTCAACCTGAACTGTATTGGACGCACCTGCAGCAATCGTCACAGATTGCAGTAAGCGCCAAGGACGTCCACCACTGTTATCTTCAATTTCCCGACCTTGTGAAAGTGTGACACTATTCGATGAGCTATTATTGATCTGTAGCGTATGCTGGCAAGATGTTGCAGTCGGTAAAATATTCTTGTTCGTAGCATCTGCAATAATCGAACGATCCCGAGCTTTAATGAATGGCTCGAGTGTTGCAATATCAATCTCACGCGACAGTAATGACAAATAAGCTGCTAATGAACGTATTTGCTGTAAAACTAAAGGATCACCCGCATTGTAACGTTCTAAAATGTCAGAATCTGTAAGCTGGGCGACGAGTTTATTTTCAAATTCAGACAGCGTCAGCATCGTAGGTCTCGCTTGATTGGGACGAAGAAGATGATTGTTGAATGTTGGTCAAATCAATCGCGATGGTTCCTATGCTCAAAACAATAATGCGTTTTTCAAAACCACTGGTGGTGGTGTACAAAGACAGTTCATCATTATCTAGGCTGGATAAAATGGGTAAATCAGCCTTCATCTTAGCAATAAACTCATCTGCGACATTTGAGGTCAGAGGAACGAGAAGCAAGCCATTTAAGTCTGCTCCATAACTGGAACCGTAATAGGCATTTGGTGGTGTCATTAACCAGTGCTCAACCATGGCAATGATTTTGCTGCGGTCAATCATTGGTAGAATCTCTGGAATACATTATTCAGCAGGCTGTAACCAAGTGTGATACAACAATTCCACCAGATCACAGCACCATAAATTAGAACCAGTAAGCAAGCGCTAATGCCATAACCACCCACGGCGATGAGAATCACCATCAAACGCCATGCAGCAATCCCCACCAATGCGGTAACTAATAACAGAATGAACGGTAATATCCACTTCACATGTTTTACAAACGACGTAATAAAGGGATGCTTATTAATTTCGAGAATAATGGCCTTGTTCTTATGCGCCCATTTTTGAGCTGACCATCCCATTACTGCGACCAAAATCACCAGAATAAAATCCAAAAAGAGCGTCACTGGTATACTCCATATTCATTAATAGCTTGTGATTAAGGTAGTGGAGTTGAATGTGGCCAAAGACAGGAAGTTCCAAGCACTTGCAGCTACTCATCTAATTCGACTAAAATGGTCTGGCAGAGGCGAGGACTTCCCGATGGCTTACTTAGTAATGCACAGGGTCTCTGCCGTTGGATCAGTTAATACTGGTCTGCTTACGTCAAGGTAACTCCCTAGTAAGCCTAAAGAACGAAGGACGCCACCCCTAGAGGTAATGACTTCAATAGGCTAAAAGGTTTCATGGTAACAGTGACGCCTTTCTAAAAAGCTCATAATTTTTTATGGGCTTTTATTTTTTTGTAATCCTCCTTTATTTTTATTCTTTTTCTCATTTGTTTGATTAAATTTGATGTCATTAATTTGTCTTTCTGTTTTGAAGTGGGCACTTTCAAAACTATAAAGCTTTTGGACATCACGCCAAGTCAAAGCAACAGTGTACTGTTGCCCTTTCACTGGTGCGGCAATCAGTAAATCATTGCCACGACTGATTAACCGTGCATGTGGATGTTGAATCGTTGCAATAATTTGATCGAGCATCTTGGCACGTTCCAGACTGATCACACGTTCATTGTTATGATGGCTGGCTCCTTCTGGCTTCTCAGAATAAGCATGATTGGTGTCGCCAAAATAAACCAGGATTGAAATAGGTTCATGCCCGCCCTTGTCAGGTGTTCTTCGGGAATGAACCTGTAATGCATAGGTTTTGCCTTTGAAATACTGATTCCAGTACGCTTCAGCTTCTGCAAGTGATGAAATATGTAACGATGATGGCAGGTGTAGTGCAGGTAGTGCCTTTTTCCCACTCTTGCCACCATCTTCACCTGTCATCGCATGAATTTTGACAAAATTGCTACCACCAAATGCTGAATCAAACTTTCCCAAATCGGATTGACCAGCCTCCTTTACAGCTTTGGCTTGTTCAATCTGCTCTAGTAATTGATCTCGAAGTTGGGTTCTTTCTACAATTTGCTGATCAAGTATAGTTTCCTGTTCTTGTGCTTCTTTTAACTGTACAGAGATACTCTTACTGCTCACGGCTGTATTCTGATTTTGGCGAGGAATCTTAAACTTTTCTTTGGTTCGAGAAAGTTCAAATTTCTTTTGTCCATCACGGATCTGCTTGGCCACACCAGTTACGGCATTATCAAATGTCATCTTCAAATCATTGGAAAAATCGCCAGACAGTACAATGCCCTTACCATTGAGCTCTGCCTTAAAGACATCTGCACCTGCCCGAATATAGATCTTGAGCGCTTGCCCACCTGCAAAAACGAATTCTGCTGGCACGGCGCTGACGCCTGCAACACGTTTGACTTTATCAATATTGATTAGTGGAATTTCCTGCCCTGTTGCAGATGACAAAGCATCTTTGATTTTCTTGATGTATGCATTATCAGCATTCAAGCCAACAAGGTTTAATTGAGTTGCCATAGTGAGACCTATTTAATTTCAAACTATGGCAATTTTGGAGGGTGCAAAACTACATCTTTTTAGGAAGTACCAGAAACTTACAACGATAAATCCAAAGGTTGCATCACTGTAAATGCAGATTTGTATGGCTGAAACTGGGCTATTCGTACAAATTTGATCACTTTTTATCCAACTCTGGGATCCCAGTACTTTTTATAACCTTGATCGATCTTATGATCCCTGTTTTATTTACTTTCAACTTTTCTATAATAGAATTGACAATTATTACAAGTATTTAATTGAGATTTCTTCATGAAGCAAATAGCAGATTTTATTTCACGTTGGAAGGGAGTTGATGGTTCTGAGCGTGCTAATTATCAATTATTTTTGACTGAGCTTTGTACGATATTAAATTTACCTTTGCCTGATCCTGCAAATAAAGATACAGAAGAAAACAGTTATGTATTTGAACGTCGTGTAACGATTGAGCAACCAGATGGTACTGAAAATAATGGATATATAGATTTATATAAAAGAGATAGTTTTGTTCTCGAGGCAAAACAGTCTGGCAAAGCTTTAGATACTTCCGGGTGGGATAAAGCGATGCTTAAAGCACATAACCAAGCAGATCAATATGCGCGTGCATTGCCAATCAGTGAAGGTAGACCTCCATTTATTATTGTTGTAGATGTTGGGCGTAATATTGAACTATATTCAGAGTTTAGTCGTTCTGGTGCAACTTATACAGCTTTCCCAGATGCTAATAGTCATAGATTAAGATTAGAAGATTTACATAGACCTGAAGTTCAGGAAAGACTAAAAGCTATTTGGCTTAATCCACTTAGCTTAGATCCATCTCGCCAAGCAGCTAAAGTCACAAAGAAAATTGCTATTCAATTAGCTCACCTTGCGAAATCACTTGAATCAGTGGGCCATCATCCCCAAGGCGTTTCAGCATTTTTGATGCGCTGCCTATTCACAATGTTTTCAGAAGATGTTGGGTTACTGCCTAATCGTAGCTTTACGACATTGCTTGAAGAGTTACAGGATACTCCAGAAATTTTCGCTGACATGCTAGAAAGCTTGTGGCAGACCATGAACACCGGTGGATTTTCTTCAATAATAAAGAAAAAATTACTCAAATTTAATGGTGGATTATTTGCGGATAATCAAGCAATATCATTAGATAAAAGCCAAATTAGATTGCTTTTAGAAGCTGCTAAATCAGATTGGAAACTCGTAGAACCTGCTATTTTTGGTACGTTGTTAGAGAGAGCTTTGAATGTTAAAGAAAGACATAAACTAGGTGCCCACTATACTCCTAGAGCATATGTAGAGCGTTTAGTTTTGCCAACCATTATCGAACCTTTAAGACGTGAATGGCAAGAAGTACAGGTGGCTGTTTTAGCATATGAGCAACAAGGAAAACATAAGCAGGCTGTTACAGAAGTTAAAAAATTTCATATGCATCTCTGTAATATCAAAGTTCTAGATCCAGCTTGTGGTACAGGTAATTTTTTATATGTCACTTTAGAGCATATGAAGCGATTAGAGGGAGAGGTTCTAAACTTACTTCATGACTTAGGTGAACAAGCTAGTATGCTTGAAATGGATGGAGTAACAGTCGATCCACATCAATTTCTTGGTTTAGAAATTAATCCTCGCGCCGCTCGAATTGCAGAGATGGTTCTATGGATTGGTTATCTGCAGTGGCATTACCGTACACATGGGAATGTAAATCCACCGGAACCCGTACTACGTGATTTTAAAAATATTGAAAATCGTGATGCCTTAATTAATTATGAACGTAAAGAAGTTCTCTTAGATGTTAGTGGGAATCCAATTACCAGATGGGATGGTGAAAGCTACATACCGAGTCAGATTACTGGTGAAATGATACCAGATGATTCTTTTCAAATAGAACAGTATCGTTATATAGGCGTGACTAAGGCAGAATGGCCTAAAGCTGATTACATCATTGGCAACCCTCCGTTTATAGGAGATAAAGCTATGCGTCGTGCATTAAGTGATGGTTATGTTGATGCGTTACGTTCTACTTGGAAAGAATTACCTGAATCTGCTGATTTTGTTATGTATTGGTGGCATATTGCTGCTGAGACTATACGAATGGGGAAAGCTCATCAGTTTGGATTTATCACAACTAACAGTATCAAACAAGCATTCAATCGACGGATTATTGAACCTCACTTAAATGCAAAAAATCCTTTATCTATTACGTTTGCAATACCTGATCATCCGTGGGTTGATAGTGAGGATGGTGCTGCTGTTCGTATTGCAATGACTGTAGGTACTTTAGGTGAGGTAGAAGGGAGACTATTAGTTTCCATCGATGAAAAAGCATCTGATAGTGAAGAAATTGATGTTATCTTTCAGACTTTCAACGGAAAAATTTTTGAAAATTTGGCTACTGGAGCTAATGTAGCTGGAGCAAAAGCATTAAAAGCTAATAGTAATATTTCTTCAAATGGGGTGATGGTTGTAGGTTCAGGCTTCATATTGTCTCAAGAAGAAGCCATATCTATTGGATTAAGAACTGTACCCGACCTTGATAAGTACATTAAGCATTATCGTAATTATAATGATCTAACAGATAGATCTAGAAATGCCATGATTATTGATTTCTTTGGTCTAACTATTAATGAAGTACAGCAGAAATATCCAAATGCTTACCAATGGATTTTAGAAAAGGTTAAACCACAACGTGATCAAAATAATCGGCAGAAGTTAAAGCGAGATTGGTGGATTTTTGGTGAGCCTCGTCAAGGTTGGCGCCGAATGTCTAATTCACTAGACAGGTATATTTGTACAGGTGAGACAGGAAAACATCGTCATTTTCAGTTTTTAGACAGAAATATTTTACCCGATCATCGTTTAATAGGCTTTGGTCTCGATGACCCTTTCTATCTAGGGGTGTTATCAAGTCGTATTCATGTAATTTGGGCTCTTAAGGCAGGAGGTACATTAGAGAATCGACCTGTTTATAATAAAACACTATGCTTTGATAAGTTTCCATTTCCATCAACTACTATAGATAAAAAAAATAAAATTCGAATTCTTGTAGAGCAGCTTGATAGCCATCGTAAAAGACAACAATCTTTACATTCTGATTTGACCTTGACTAGTATGTATAACACCTTAGAAAAGATGCGTATTGGTAGTGTACTAAATGAAAAAGATAAAGATATTAACAAAAAAGGTTTAATATCTATTTTAAAGGAATTACATGACGATATTGACCGTGCTGTATTAGATACCTATGGTTGGTTAGATCTTGCCGAACATCTGATAGGAAAGCCTGGTGGTACAACTCCTTACAATAACAAGTCAGATGAACAAGCGATGGCAGAGGATCAACTTCTGAATCGTTTAGTTAAGCTTAATAAGAAACGTGCTGAAGATGAAGCTCAAGGTGTTATACATTGGTTACGACCGGAATACCAAAATCCTGATGCAAAATCTACAGAGATTCAAACTCAAGGTGAATTGGAAGAACTAGATAAAAATAGTACCGAAGTCCCCAAGAAGTCAGCTACAAAACAAACATGGCCGAAAGAAATGCGTGAGCAAGTTGTTTTAGTCCGTACATCATTAAAAGATCAGAGTAAAACTGTTCAACAGATTGCATCTCAATTTAAATATAACCAACGCAGTTCGGTACAGGCTGTTCTTGATGCATTAGAAAGTCTTGGAATGGTTAATAACAAATCAGGGGTATATTCCTTAAGCTAAAAATTTTAATCTTAGATTTCCTAATTGCAATTTAAAGAAATATTGTATGCATTGAGATTAGTTAATGTCTCAATGCAATTTTTTTCAGCATTTATCCTAATAGCTGAATTTGGAAATTTCTTTTCTAATAAAGAGAAGCTTTCTAGGGGGTGTCTAGAATTTTGGTGGCTATTCAATATGAATCAAAAGCTGTTTTTTCGATACCCAATTTATCTTGTGAAAATACGGAAGTTGAGCACAGTAAAATCGAAGATAGTCCCAAAATTTGAGTAATTTTTCTAAAACTATTCATTTATATACCTAATTTTTATGATAAAAAAAGACCACCATTAAGGCAGCCTTTTTATTCTAGCTAAACTTTCAATTAATATAAACCGAGCTTACGCCCTTTACGGAAAGATTTGACACGGGTTTTAATCGCATTGGCAGTAAAGGCTTTTAAACGGGCTTTCTTCATAGCCTGTTTCTGTTTCGCAGTTAAACGCACGGCTTGATTCGGTAAGCGCTTATTAACGATAACCTTACGTCCTTTGCGGATTGCCCAAGCTCCTTTATAAATGATCTTACGACCTTTCACCTGTTTGTGTGCAAATGATCCAACTCGTGCACTGCCTTTCTGCTTCATTTGATGTGAACTGAGTGCTGCATCAAATTCTCCTTCTTCTGGTTCACCGTAGATAAATTCACGCACAAACTCGTCTAAAGGCTCTCCATCATCAGGCAGGTTGGCCAAAGCCGTTTCACATGCTGCTTCAATCGCAGCATCTGCAGATTCAACATCATCAGCGAACATTTGAGAAATGGTAGTTTCATCAATACCCAAGGATTCAAATGCATCCTGAACCGCACCAATGATCAGATTAAAAAGATCATCACCATCACCTTCCTCTTCGTCTGTTGCTTCTACTAGTAGACTATCCAGGTAATCCGATGGCAGCTCATTCTCCAGTTCACCATTGGTCACAGCCAAAATCAAAGCAGAAACGATGTTTAAACCTAATGAACGTGCATGTTCAACCAAAGATTGCACTTCACGAGATTCTGATTTGCTTAACTGCTGGGTTGTATCATTAAAACTTACTGCACTGGCAGCATCAAAACCAGCGACTAACAGACCTGCTGAACGTGCACGATATAAACTTCCAAAACCAGTCATGTTTTCTTCCTCTTATTTACTAATTACATCGTCATCAAAGATGACTGAACGGGTACAACCATTCGGACGGCGTGCCAAAATCAATCGCGCGCGTTCAAAAGGTTTTTGGTCATCAGGAACCAATCTAAATCGATAAGGCTTATAATCAAGATCTTCAGCTTCAACAAGCAACCCTGCGCTGTAACAGGCATTCAGAAATTTCTCGATATCTTTGGATGTATCATCAATAAAAGATGACATTTTCTTCAGCATATGACGCTTCACAATTTCGCAGACACGATTTGTCGTGAATGTGGCAATTTCTGATGAATTCACCAGACGTAAAGCACTACTATCGCTGTCGTACTGTGTCAGTACATCACTCATCACGAATTTGACACCAGTGTCATAAACGATACGGCGAAGTACATTGATTTTGGCCACCGCAAGCGCCTCTTCCATCTCTTCATCAAAGATCACATCATCACGGGCCGTCATGGCCTTAAATGTGAATGGAAAAGATTCCCCAGCAATTGGATCTGCAATCATTGGAATGCCTTGAGCTGTAGTCTTTGCATTACGCAAAGCTTTCATACCAAGATACTGCCCTAAGGCATAACAGGCTTTTTTACGTCCTTTCAATGACGTTGCATCGCGTGGACGACAGGTATTAGGTGACCAGATAATTTGCACCCGATGATCTTGAGCATCCAGTGACTCAGCCAAACTTTGGGCAACGTCAGGATCTAGAGTTGGGTCTAACTCAACCGTGAATTGGATATTGAGCTTATCCATCACACGATACAGCGCTGAATAAACCTCAAGATTATCAAGACCAATTAAACCTAAATCACTTGGTCGCTGATCTAATGAAGTGAGAAGTTTATAGGTTGTATCCGCATCAAAGGTGTCAGGTTGATCATCATCCAATATCAAAATGACTGAGTTACGCCCAAGGCCATTTAGCGCGTTATACGCATCACTGGCCAGAATCGCTGAGACCATGTCATCGCCATAGACCAGTTCAAATGACTTAAAGATTTCCTTCGCCCCAGCCACGTTCCAGATTGATGAGTAATCCTCTTCATCACTATTCAAGTTACCCTGGATTTTATAAATTTCGTCATCTGTAGCCGTGTCAATCCAAGTCATACGACAGATAATCTGACTACCTTTGGTAGGTGTTGAGGCTTTACCAAAAAATTGCATTTTGAGCTGCACATCTGAGCCCAAATAGCTGTATAGGTCATAATCAATACCTAGTGACGCGCTGGATGTATCTGCTAGAGATAATGCACCAGTCGCATCAAGATTTACTGCGATTGCTGTCATATCAGTCTCCCAAATCAATTGGGATCTGTACAACAACGGATGTGTGTTTGCGGATCATTGCATACCACTCAAACTTGTTTGATGCGGTTATTGTGGCAAAGGCAAAATTGGTCAGTTTTGATGTGTACCAAAACAAATAAGGCCCACCTGAGGTGAGCCTTATTAAGTGCGGTTAGTTTTATTCAGTCACTTCCAAACCTAGTGCTGTAAACCCTTTTAATTCATTAATCTGAGCAATATTGCTTTGCAGCTGCTGATAAGCTAGGTCACCCACTAAAATAAACTCCATAGAGTCTTGTGGCTCAATGACTAAACCTGTTAATGGTTCTGTAATACGAACTACCGCGCTATTGTTCAGTGTCAGGTTATATTCGGTATCACTGTCACCCAAAATATCGGTAAAAGCATTGGTACCATCGATTACAATTGACATCTTAGAACTCCAATTTGCGCCCAAAATGTTTTAACTGAGTCAGGTTCTTTTTAACCTGTGCTAGTTTTTTCGCATCAGAGACCGTGATTTCAATGGTTTCACCTGCTGCAATCTGAGTACAAGTTAGAGGTTCGGTGACTCGTTTATCACTGTTGTTCTTGACCTTTACTTTATAAGTCACAGCTGCGGCTGCTGAATTAAGTGTGGTTGCGGTTGTTTCTGTAGATGTATCTGCTTCAGAAGTACTGGTATCAGCACCTGCCTGCACTGTTTCAGTGGCTGTGCTGGATTCTGTTGTAGATGCATCTGTTTGGGTTAAACCTGTTGACGCTGTGGTAGTTTCTTCAGTATCAGAACCAGCTGCTTGCGAATCAGCTTGTACTGTTTCTGTCGAAGTTTCTGTTTCAGTTGTACTGGCTTTCTTACGACCCCGTTTTTTCTTCGGTTCAGCTTGAGTGGTTTCTACTTCTGACGCAGTGGTATCAGTAGTTTCCTCATCTGCTTGAGTTGCGTCACCAGTTGATTCACCTGCAGCCGCTGTATTCGTAACAGATACATCCGTACTGTTTGCAGATGGCTCCGCTGTTGGCTCTGGAGATGTTTCATCTTCATCCGCTGTAGTATCTGTATCAGATTCTGCACTGCTTTTATCGTCTGATGTAGATTCTGTTTCAGTACTGGTCTCACTGGACTTGGTGGTTGCCTGAGTTTCCTCAGATGAAGTAGCTACAGAATCCGCTGTTGTCACTTCAGTATTTTCCTGAGTAACTGTTGATGTTTCTGCGCTTGCTGTTGTGGTTTCTTCAGCTACTACAGTATTTTCTTGAGTTGTTTCAGTATTGCTCACGTTATTCTCCTGAATTTGGATAAAAAAAGGCGTAATTTCTACGCCTTTTTAAAGTCAGACCTTAAGCACCTAGTGCTGGTAAGTTGATCATTTCGATAACAGCAACCTGATCGGCATAACGCTCTAATGGATTACGTTCTGCTGCCATTTGGCCATGCAAGCCAAACTGCACATCACGGGTATCAGGTTTTGCTTCACGGAAAATCGGTGGCTGAGTAATCGTACCTACAAATGGATTACGTGCAGCTTCAGCACCATTGCCGACCAATTCAAGCTCTGCTGAGTTCACCCCTTCAGTCACTACGCCTTGAGCTGTTGGTGTGTGATAGACATCAGTTCCATCATTCAAAGTACCGATACGGACGATTTCACCCCAAGATGCAATTGCACCTGTTTTCGTAAACAGACTGGAGTCCATTTGATTAAAGAACACCGCACCCAAATCACCAACGTAGAGGCTGAAGCGTGTAGTCGAACCACCTGTTGCCTGACGGATCTTCATTTTGGCCAAAGCAATAAATTTGAATACTTCGCGGATCAGATCTGCAGTGGTATTCATTGCCGCTGTTAAATTGCCTGTTGCACCACGGCTGGCATCAAAGGTAAAGACACGCTTGTTGTCATCGCTATCCATATACTTGGCACAGTCTTTACCATCCTTAAGTAAGCGCACGTTCTGCTCAAGGAAGTATTTGCCTTGCATAGCTGCAAGTGCTGCACCTACAAAGCCCAGCCCAAGTTCATTGGCCAACTGGTTTGTGGTGTTATAAGACACGTTAATTTGGTTGACGAATGGAACTGACTGGATCAAGTCATAATCAGGCTCAAGGCTTACACCAACAGGCTGAATAATGTGCTTCTTATTACTGTCCTTCGCATCAAAGTCAGCAACGACATGCACTTCGATATTTGCAGTATCAGGTAGAGCTTTATCGAATGTTGCAGTAATTGTGCGATTAGTCACATCTACCGAAACGCTTTGCAGGGTGTATTCAACATCTGCAATTGTCGTGATTGGCTTCTTCACGATGGCAGCAATTGTGCCTTTTTGAACAGAAAGACTTTGCTCACCACGGGTATGGGCAACTTCACGACCGTTAACACGCAAAGATACGTTACCTGACAGGAATGGTAAAAGTGCGCCGTTGGCATTTGGCGTTTTATTACTGAAGTCACTATATGTACTGCGGGCAGTGACTGCATAAATATTGGTATTTGTAGCATCCTGCTCTAATGCAAAAGCAAAACGACCTTCAGCATAGGGTAATGCTGCCTTTTCACCATCAAGATACTCACCTGCATCCATTGCACCAAATGCTGAGTCTGTCGTGTAACGTACAGCAACCACAGGTACACGGGTACTATTGGTTGGGTTTGGTAGCATAGTGACGATTGGTAAAGCATTGGCAATGACGTTAGCAATGGTGACAACCGTCATGGCAGGAACAACAGCTGCTTGTTCATAGCCACCATTTGAGATGCTATCGAAGCTTGCTACCTGCTCAAGAAATTCTGATGAATATTTTTGTTTGGCAACAGATTGACCCGCATAAAGTGCTGAGGCAATCAGTTCATTGCTTGGTAGGTCACCGCCATTACGATCTTGATAAATGCCAATACCTAAGCGTACTGCATCATCAATTTTATGGTGATATTCTGAGGGAATGCTGTCAAAGATTGCAGCTAGTGGTGCTGGTAATGTTGCTGGATCAACAGCGATGCTATCAAATTCAGCAACTGCACCGTTTTGGAGGTAGTAGTTCGCACATTCTGATGCAGCCTGAATCTGCCCATCAAACAGTTTTTGCATTTCTTGGTTTAATGCACCCATCTTTTTACCTATGTAACGAAGGAATTTCGATGGAGAAAGCATTACATGGGGTAAATTAGGTGTTTATGGCAAGTACCAAAATCAAAAGGTGGCCGAGGGTATTAATAAAATGATAGTCATTTACTAATAACTATCATTTTAAAATATTTTCTTATTTTTTAAGATTAAACTCTTTAGAAAAATTCCTTTTTTTAATAACTTTTAATGAAGAATATTTCTCCATATTATCAATTTCATCTTTAGTAAAAATATCACTGATTTCAAAATCCCCCCATATTCTTTTAGGAGCATGTTTATTAATCAGTCTACCATCTAGAAATTCAGAAATTTTCTTTAATCTTGAAGTATCTGTAGTGATATAACCAATAGGTACTGTAATGGAGCTATCTGGATTAGGAATTATATGGTATTGCACTACAGCAATAATATTTTTTATAAACAGCACTTCAACATTATCGATCTTATCATCTCCGAATAATATAGCTCCATTATTTAACCTTGAAGAGTACCTATTTCTTAATGTGATTTCATTTTGAGTATGACTAAAAAAAGGGACTATCATTGGCTCATCAATTTCTGACCTTAAGTAATCTATTAATGTATCATTAAATTTAGTTAAATCAGAGCCATTAGCTCCCCAGAAAGGTGTATTAGCCGTTAACCATAAACTAGTAATTTTAATATCTTTAATAATATTTCCCTTAACCTTTTCAAGCTCATTGAAAAACACCTTAGAATTTTGCTCAAGATAGATAGGACCCAAAATACCCTTGGTATCTGAGTTTCCATAACCAGTTAATCTATTATCACGATCAATCAACCATTGAGAGAAGTTAAACTGGTTGTTTTCATAATATTTTATTAAGACATTATCATTGAAATTATTACAATACGTAATAAAATCTAAACCATTACTTGAATCAGGTTTTAATTTTAAAAGGAAGTCTGAAATACATGCTTCTAGATCATAAGAAAGTATAAAATTATGCCTGTTATTAGATCTTACTTCCCTAGAAATATTAGGCATAAAGTTTTCGGAAGGGCTTAATTTAAATTCTATATCTAATGGGATATTAACTAAATTATCTTTCTCGCAATGCATTACTTTATAAAGCTTAGTACTTTCTATCTCTTTTTTATTTTTCCTCGTGACTTCTAAGAATGATTTGAATTGAGAAGAAAATTCTTCTATTATTTGATCCACACTAATATTAAGATTTTCATTGGCTACTGGAATTTCTAATAGCCCAAATTTACTTTCTGAATATCTATTATTTGGTAATATCTTAAGGGTTAATAAATCAAAAATTACATTCTCAGATATTTCTTCAAATTTAATTAAAGAAGTTTGACTCTCAAAATCACTATTGCTTTTATTCAATAACAGGTTGGATGGCTCCAATAATCCATTATCATTAAATTTAGCTAGTTTTTTCTCAACTAATGAATTAATCAAAATTTCACTTTCTCGTATTGTTAAACCAAAATATTGAGAAAGATGCTCCGCATTAATTTCTTCAAGTAAAATTAATAATCTGCAAGCAAAATCCTCAATGGCAGGTAAAACATCTTCTTTCGTAACTGCACAATAAATTTTAAATTTTCTAGCAGGCAATAAGACAGAAATAATATTACCAATACGTTGTATATCAAATTCAATATCCATAACCCTATTCCTTAAATACTTTCAATAATTTCATAGTTTTCAGAATCTTTGAGTGCATATTTTTCTATTACTTTGTGTACTTTATAAAGTGGGGAGTCTTCATTGCATTGAGACCACATCTTGCGAGATCCAATAATTACTAGTCGTTCTTGGGCACGACTTAAAGCTACGTTAATGCGTTCAGGATACTGTAAGAAGCCTTGAGTATAGTTGGCATTATCACGAACTAAACTTAAAATAATTATTGAATTTTGCTGACCTTGATAAGAGTCAACTGTATCAACTTTTATATATTCCCTTAAAGGTTGGAGTGAATCCGTTTGGCTAATCATTGATTCAACTTTATCTTTTTGAGCTTTATATAAAGTAATAATTCCAATAGGATGAGGTATTCTAGCCTTATCATTAATAAGGTGCTTTAAGAACTCATCTGAAGTAACTATGCTTTGTAAAGTTTGTTTGATTAAACTAACCTCACTTTCATTGTAATAACCGGGATTAGTATAAACTTCATTATTTTGGGTTGATGAGCTATCTAACCAAATAACAGGCTTCTTTAAATAACCATTTATTAAGTTATACCATTTTGGGCTAGATAACCTACCGGTCTGCAATCCACCCTCCAGTTCAGGATAAAAAACTTCAGAAATAATATGACAAATAGGTTCAATCATTCGATATTGAGTATTTAAGGTGATTCCACCTGTTTTCTTAAATACTTTTTCAAAATCATGTTTATCAAATATATTTATAGGCTCATTTAATTTTTTAGCAGCGAGCTTAATATGTTTTTTATTATAATGTGGCGGTAACTGTTTATGATCACCGACCAAAAGAACTCGCTTACCTGACTGCATGGCTATCATTAATTCAGAAGCTTGAGCTCTAGCAGCTTCGTCTATAATTACCCAGTCAAATTCTACATTTTCAATTTGAATATTATTTTTTCCAATGCCGACTAACGTACCACAAACTAATTGTTTGCTTTTAACTAAAAATTTATCAAAATTAGCATTATCTGATCTTAGAACAGAAATCCAATCATCTGAAATTTTTAATAAATTCTTCAACTTTTTGAGTTGTTTTTCATTATTAATGGAAAATTCATTACTAAAATATGAAATGATTTTATCAAAGTAATTATCATAAAGCTCAAATTTGAAATCATATTGATATTTTGAATGCAAAATATCACAGATAACTTCTAACTTATATTTTATTTTATTTTCTATGTCTTCTATTTTCTCTTTACGATTTCCTGTCATCTTTTCATTTTTTAATTCTAAATGAGATCTTTCAATCGCTATAAGAATTGACCCCACTAGTTTATAAATTTTTATTATTTCTATAATAAAATTACGAGGTAATGATATGTAATTTGCTAAAGAAAGTATTCGCTGTTCATATTCGCGATCAAATTTACTTAAAATTTGTCTCTGTATAGAAAGAGGACTGTATGGCAAAATTTCACTTTCCATCATAGACTCTTGCCCAAGCCGTACAATACTCAAGTCATTATCTAAAAGATCAAAAAGTTGTTTAGTTTTTGCAACAACATTATCAACAGCCGTATGAGATTGACTTACTAGTAAAATATTTTTTACTTTAACCTCCTCAAATAAATAATTTACAAACTTGCTAATAAATGAGGTTTTACCTGTGCCTGGAGGTCCTTGTAAAACACTAATTGGTGATGTCTCTAAAATATTTTTAAAATTAGATAATTGTTTAGAAGACATTTTTTCATTATTAATAGAAAATTTTTGATTGAAATTTTCTAAATTATCATTAATTTTATGAGTTATGATTTCTGCATTAGTATTTTCATCGAAGTATGAAGGCAAATTACGAATTACAGAATTATTATTAATAACCCTATTAAGTGCCTTTAATCTTCTGTCTCTAGAAGCTTTATTTCTTATTGACTCTAAAACCAGCTTATCACCAGGTTTAAATAAATTTACATTAAATTTTCTATTTAACTTAACTGTTAAAAAATCTAAATTAGTATCCCTGATTACCAATTCACCTATCAAATAATTATCTTTATCATAAACTTTTACTATCTCATCATACTCAAACTCTAGGGAATTATCATTTTCAGAATAATAAGGAATTACAAAATTACCGTCATTATTTTCTTTGATTTCTTCAGAATTAACTATCACATGTTCTCTGATTTCCTCTTCTGTTTCAGCTAAAGTAGTCCAGATTTTAGAGATTGGAATATAAGATAATTCTATCGCTTCTACACTAATGTCACTTTCAAGAGAATATTTTTCTTCTAAATAATCTATTACTGATTCAAGGTTAAATATCAATTCTATTAAACTATCATTCTTCCTTGTATCACCTTTATAAAATTTAATATTACAAATTAATTCTTCACATTTTTTTGATTCAGCTGATACTACATCAGCAAAAGAGCACGGATTAGAATAAACCTTTTCTATACTTCTTTTTTCAACATTCACAGAAAATTTTATATAATAATTCAATCCTGTAATATAACAATCAACTATAGAATCATTTTCTTTATTTTGTTTAAAATTAAACAAGTATTTTCCATCTATTTTCTCTAGATCTACAATATTTGAAGAAATGAAATTTCCGATTGTAATTTCTAAATCATTAAACTTACTTACATAAATAGAATTACTACTTTCTAATATAAGCTTTTCTTCACTTAAAACATCTACAAGTGGATCTAAAGAAACAGGTACACCATTACTTGATGAAAATCCAAGGTCTAATTCTTTTTTTAGAGCATTAAAATCTTCATTTTCAAACATTTTTTCTATAATTTTATAAGTTGTATAAATATCTCTACCAAAACCATCCATTGAGGCTGCATTAATGTTTATGAACTCATTATTAAACTTTTCAGATCCAAATGATACATCAACTATATCTATTAAATAGCAATTACCTTCAGAGATAATAATATTGTCACTATGTAAGTCGCCATGATAAATACCTAAATGATGCAAATTTATAATATTTGTAATCAATTGCTTAGCTAAGATTTTCTTGTCTTCTAGACAGATATCTTCATTAAAATATTCGTTTAATGTAATCCCTTCAATATATTCATAAATCTGATATAAATGTGAATGACTATGAATATAACCATATTCTAAGAACTTGGTAGTATAAATATTGCTAGATTGCAATTTTTCAATTTTATTTTTAAAATCTAGTATTTTTCTACAATCTGATATATTATTTTCATCCATATGTAATGGATTCCACCATTTCACAACACATATTTTATTATTGTAATTTATTTTACATCTGTAATAGTTCGCTGTTTCTTTATTATGATTATCATCAATAACATTACTCAAACTTAATATAAATAGATCTTTATAATTTTTATTATTTAAAAAAATTCCTTTACCTAATTCACCAACTAAATAATTAAAACCATTCTGCGAACTCGCTTCATTTATTTTATTGAATTCTTCAAGCATCTCCAAAGCATTCTCATACCTCTTATGAGAATCAAAGCTCAGTGCTTTTTCTAGCCAATCATTAATTTTAGGATCAATCTCTTCTATTACAACCCAAACAGGAATTCCATCTGAGTCATTTTTAAGCATATTCCCTTTTGAAAGAATAAAATAGCAAACAACACCTAACAAAAAAACATCCATTCTAAATGGATTTTTTTTATCATCATAAACATCTTCTGGTAAATTTACAGTGTTAGTCTTAAGAATATCTCTATAATTTGTAATTGTACCCTTTTCTTGAAAATATGATGAAAAGAATTGTGTAAAAATTACTTTATCGCTTACACGAGAATAAATAATATTATGTGTACCTAAATCTCTATGCGCAATATTAATTGTATGTAGATCTGCGATAGGTTTTAATAAAGCTCTGACTACATCATATCTTTTCTCTTCTGTATATGATTCTAAATCTTTAACAATGTTTCCTATTCTTTTTTCTGTTTTTCTAATTTTGTATAGTTCCGAGGTGTCACTTAAAATATCATCTCTTTTAATAACTACCATTGGATTTAAAAAATAATCTCCCAACTTATCATTTAAATCTTCTACATAAGATTTTAATCTATGTTCTCTTAATATTATTTCCGACCACAACTCCTGTGATGCATATTTACTTCCTAATTTTTCAAAATCCCATCGTCTTAAAATAGATATATCCCGTGTTTCTTTATGTTGAGCTTCAAATTCTTCAAAAAGTTTTTTAGGGTGTACATAATCACTATCTTTTTTTGCTTGATAGTCATGATATTCGTAATTTAAAGGTTTAACTTTCTTACCTAAAAAAAATTCATCAAAAACTTTTAAAGAAGCATCACTATTAGGTCTTTCAAATCTACCACTAGTAAATATTTCACTCATATTGGTATTTTGAACAATAGTGCTATAATTTTTTTGTAATTTTAAAAAATCTTCTAAGTGATGAGTATATTCTTGGTCACTTTTAGTTAAAAGTTCTTTAGTACAAGTACCACACAAAACTACATGTGCTTCTACATGTGGTGAATAACCTTTTAATTTATAGCTAAGTTCATTTGTTAATAACGCTTTGATTCTTCTTGCATGCGTTCTTTTAATTACATAAGGGCTAGTTCCTCTATTTTGCCCATTTACCAACCAAATTCCATTAGAACTTTCTAATTTTCCATTCCATTCTTTTAATTCAATAAGCAGAATTCTATCATTTGTAATTAATAGTAAATCTATTTCCATAGAACCTTGGCTATCAGTAAGTACAATACCAGCATAGCCTTTCCACTTAGCAGTAAATTTTTGTTCAATGAGCCCCATTGCCTTTAATTCACTTTTATGTAATCCAGCACCCCCTAAAATTTTAAGTTCCATTTCCTCTCCTAATTATTAATTGCTTTATTAATATAATAATTTATCTTATATAAAATATGAATTAATTATCTATAATAAATACTTATTTTTTACTGCTTTACAAAAAATAGCTTAAAATTTAATTTTCCTTTGAAGATTTTGCTCATTTTTTAAGCAAGAATAAACTAACTTGTTTCATTGAATGGAATGAGGGCACTTCCTCACATCTTTTTAGCATTTGTTTCTAAGCATGTGTATCCTTTGCGGGCTTTATCCCAATTAATATCATTCTTATATGGTGTTGTAAAAATCACCTCGTCTGTTAATTGACGTATTGACAATGATCCAATTTCAATTGCTTCTGGCCGTAGATCATCTTTATCTACAGCGATAAAAATGTAATTCTCTGCAAAAATTCCTGATCAATTTCATGACTCAATCCCCATGCTGTACCTTCTCACCACGGATATTCTTTTCAACATTTCAGATGGTGTAATAGCCTTTACCAAATAGTTTGGTTGTACAGATCCCAAAAGGATGGCGAACAGCTTTAACTGTAAACCAAACTTTTCATTATCAAATTTTACTTTTTGACATTCTTCCAGTTGCTTAGGATAAATCATCCACTTACCCCACTGGTCACATACACTGCCACATCATTACCCGTCATCACCTTATAACGGACAGAATTCCAACAATGCTGCCGAAATGGTTCACTATCTGCCACACCTGCAGTAATGGTCACAATTGGTACCCAATGGTCTTCATTATTTTGATCAAGTAGGTCCAAAGGTACATTTGATCCTGAGAACTCAACCTCAGCACCTGCACCAATCACCTGATAATTAAAAATTGCAGAAGTACATTGAGATTTCACCCCAACATCACCTACTTTCAGCCCTACTTGTTTGAATAAGAGATATGCCATGACTTTGCTCTAAGCTTTAATTGGATCTAACTGTAGATCATCACGGCGATTCAGAATGTACTTGGTACCAAAGTCAGCCATGATCGTTTGCCCAGTCAAACTGACCACTTCAAACCACACTAGAAATTCCTCATACACCGAGAGTCCAAGCAAATCCCCTTCCTGAATATGCATGTCCGGAATGTTATTGATCTGCTCAGCCAAACTTTGCAGCGTATCGTCATAGGGTTCAATTTGGGTAGAAATGGCCACTTCATTCGGATTGACCATAGAGAAGTTCTTGTGCACATAGCCGCCGCCAAATTTGTCTGCCAGCACATAGACCATGCCAATGTATTCATAGCTGTAATTTGGCTCATCCTGTGCTGAAACTGCTAAAGCTTCAAAGGACAATCCACTTTCAGGTTCTGTTATATTTTGCTTATTGTCATACACCACATGCTTACGCCATAACTGCGCAGTAACACTGGCAAGGGTATTCATCACAATACGCCGTGCTGCAAGACGACGACCATTCGCAACCCGATTTACTGCTGTATTCAGCATTATTTTGCCCCTCGTTTAAACATTGAATATTGCTCTTGGCTAATCAGGTTCATGGCCAGTAATGCATCCAAGCGCTTTAATGCCTCCTGCTTCTGTCTTTGAATGATGACATCAGCTGCCACTTGACCTTGTTCTTTGGCTAAGCGTTCCAACTCCTTACGCTGGCGCTTTTCTGCTTCCTTAATTCGAGCCTTGGACAGATTTGCAGCACGGCGCAACATCTCTTTCTGAGCAGCCTTTTCATTGCGGACAATCACCTTGGTTGCGTTACTCTCAAGGATCTGCAACTGTTGATCCAATTCTTTGCTTAGTTGCTTCTCAGTTTGTTTACGGCGCAGACCATTCTGAGTCTTGTGCTCTTTATCAATCTGCTTGGAGAGATACTGACTAAACATTGGTGACTGGATATAAGACATCACCCGTAAAACGTGCTTACATGCCACCCCAGCAAGGTGTGGGTTAGTGATTTTGGGATAACCTTCTTCCTGGCGACCATAACCATAGCCACCTATTGAAGCGATATAACGAAACCAGTAGGTATGCCGACCGCAATCACACTCAAATCGTAATTTGCCTTTGGCCAAACTCTGGATCTGATCCTTGGTTACAGCATGTGGCTGCATCACCAAGGTTGGATAACGCACAAATTCAACATTCACATGGTGCTCAGTGACTGAACTGTCTTTACTGGCATTGGTCATAAAATGGATTACGCCATTTTTCATGCTTAATGGCACAGCCATAAAAATCTGCTTGTTGGATTTTTGAATATCAAATGGCAAGCTCAGGTTAATTACCTGCTTTGCTGTAATCCCTTTCTTATACTGATCCTGCAACAAGGCAATATTCTTTTGGAAAGCAACCAGATCATCACGGGTAACTCGGCGAATATCATTACCCAGCGTGGTATAAAACACCTTCTCAACATCATAATCCACGCCTTTTTGAATATCCTGAGGACGTAAAAACGTCGGTTCAGCACGTTTGGCATCACCTTTGCCTGCATGCAGCCGCTGCTCATTCAGGTTGCCATAACGCTTGTTTGCCTGCTGGCGTAAATTTCCTTGTTGGGCTTTCTGGTTCAGATGCTGATGAATAGCACGTAAAGCATCGGGTTCAAATTCTGCCATTACACTTCATCCGTCATATAGATCTTGCGTAAGGCAAGCACATCTTTCAGTAAAGGTAAAACAATCCGCTGTTCTGGCAACTTCTCCCATACTCCTGATACACCACACGCTACCAGCACCACATCTACATGTTGATGGGTGTTATAGGCTCTATTACTTAAAAGCGTTGGATCTGAAGCTTCATCAACCTGAACATCCCAAATGATCATGTTGCTTAAATTGCCTACATTCTTTAAGCGTTCAATATGCTCACGGATGGCATTGCGATAATCATTGATCATATTAATAACCTATCGCAAACCATGTAAAACCTCGTAATGAGGCAGTATCGCTAATAATGAGTTGTAACCATGCCGAAAACCCCGTTTTACTTTCACTTCCATGAATTAGATTTGCCGTGCCATCACCACTTGCTCCTGAACTTGAAATTTGCTTTCGAGTTAATTGAACATTTAGACACGCATTAGAAAACTCTTTAGGAAATATAACTTCAACTAAGGTTTCACTGGGTCGAGTGGAATAATCAACAGTTCCCCATTGCATCATTAAACCATTGGGTAAGGTGGTATAACCATTTTGAGATTTCTCACACACCCCAATTTGAATTTCACCTGTAGCTTCAAGTTTTAAATTACCTTCCGTATCTGCCTGAATTGATGCTGAGGATGTCGAATTACCATAAGGATAGAAATCAATTTTCTTGGTACCACTATCGCCATCAGTACCCTTGCCAATATTGAGTTGTTCTGTTGTGACTTGATCTGCAGTTAAAGTGTTATTGATGGTAACAGGTTCATTAAATTCAGCCTCTCCATCAAATGTTGCTTTTTCTGTAAAGGTTGCTTTGTCATTAACGGTAAATGTGCCTGTAATATTGACTTCTTTGAGAGTAGTCTTACCAGTAAAACTATTTTTACCTGCAAAGGTGTTATCACCATTGAAAGTATTGTTTCCATTGACAGTATTGCCATCTTGCAAGACAAAATATTGAGGATGTGGATTATCAGCTGCCAAATGCTCATTCAGAAGCTGTGCTGCAGCTGAAGTATTGGTATCAATTGAAATAGTCACAGCACCTGCATCAATATCTGCCAATGCAAGCCCAATGGTGATAATTGTGGTGATTTCATTCACCAGGTTGAATAAAGGATCAGATCCAGATACCGCAGCCACTGCAAACAAAATTCCATCCGTGGTGAGTAACCCCACTTCATAGATATCTGCGGTAATAGTAGAATCAATTGCTGCAATCAAATTCAATGTGCCATTTTGAGTACTACCACCGCTTAGACTATATTTTGCTAGTTGCGTCTTTAAAGAGCTGAGTGCAGCGGCATCAGTAGATGCATCATATTGACCGCTTCCCACGGCGATATATGCCAATTTGATTGAAATATCAAGATTGCCAGCATCAATCGCGGCAGCTTTACCCGCATCCGTTAAATAAAATTGCACAGACATAAAAAACAGACCCAAATCCAATTAGGTCCATACTACTGAGGCAAATCATTGAGCTTTTTACTGTGTTCCAGAATTACATGCCTTTGGCTTGTTCACGCAACTTGGCAAAGCGACTGGCTTTCTCTGACTGTTCCTGACCTTCAGCACTATCATCAAACTGATCCACCTGTTCATAGGCTTCGGTGTAATGCACATTTTCCAAGAACAGGAATGCAAATGCATCGCCCAAATCGGGTGATTTAATTCCTTCGCGTTTCATTTCTTCTTTGGACTTAATCTTGTAGCGGCTTTGTTCATCAAACACATACGGAATATGGATGATCTGCTCTTTAAATTTGACAGAATGCTTCTTGGTTTTAAGCTTAAAACGTCCCTGATAGATAGCCCGTGCCAAACAAACATAAGCCTGAGCACGTTTATTCACATAGGCTTTACGGTTTTCATCATTAAAGCAGGCGCCACCCCAGTAAACAGGTACATAGAAGATCCCGTTGTTTTTAAGTTTCTGACCTAAGCCTTTCCCAGCGCCATTATCATCCACCACAAGCAAAGCATTTGGGTAGTAGTTAATACATTCATTGATGACACCAAACAGTTCATCGATATTGTCTTTGTTCTTACATAGTGGAATATCAACTACTTCAACACGGCGAGCACGTTCACCCCACTGTGCTTCACCCCAAACCTTAGACACAGCAATCACTGAGTCATCACGACCTACACCGCCGCCTACGTCTACCGTAATGACGTAACCGAACTGATGCTCATCAAAGATACTTGCACCGACATAGCATTCTTCAGCCTGACGCATAGTGATTAGGAATTCATCCAGACGATCAGGGAAAAGCCCTAATACACGGATCTGGTATTGAGGATCTTCGCGGGAGCCATATTTTAGCAACTGCTCACGAATTGACTTTTGGCTGACCAATGGTGATTGTTCACCATTAAAGACTAGTGAGATCCAGTCACCACCAACTCTATGACTGAGCTTATGATGTGTGTCATAGAACATACCTGAGCTTTTGGCAGGCTGAGAGGTCATGACGGCACGGTTATCTTCGTGTGTCAGTGCGCCTAGTACCACATCCATGACAGCATTATCGACGCCACAGGCTTCATCGATCCAGACCATGTAATTATCGCCGTGCATACCT
This sequence comes from Acinetobacter sp. MB5, assembly GCF_003261585.1. Classification (GTDB taxonomy): domain Bacteria; phylum Pseudomonadota; class Gammaproteobacteria; order Pseudomonadales; family Moraxellaceae; genus Acinetobacter. The sequence goes on from NZ_POVU01000027.1 coordinate 28,936, forward strand.
GCGATATTGGTTGGCTGATGTTTAGGTGCCGTCTTGGCAAAGACATACCATTTTTCTTTGTAGCCTTTGATATAGACCAGTTCTGATTGATAGCCAACATAATCAGCTAACCAGGCATAAGGACCTTGCTTAAGCCGATCAAGGTTAATACTGATTTCTTTCCAGACTTGTTTCTTGAGCTGCCCGATCTGCGGTGCAGTAAACAGCATGATGCTTTCTTCAAAAAACAACAGGTGCCATAGGGCAACAATGCCTGATGACGCTGTTTTACCAGTACCATGCCCAGAGGCAACACTGGTACGTGAACCATCAAAGGCAATTGACTGAAAAAGGAGTTCCTGCTGCCAAGTCGGATTAACGCCTAATGCTTCAACAGCAAAGGCGTAAATATCATATCGATATCGTGCACACAGTTCCCACCATTCAGGAATGTCTTTGAGAGGTTTTAAAGCCAAAAAAATACCCTAACAACTTTTGTTGATAGGGTACGTTGTAGAAAATAGTTAGTTTTTTGTGGGTTCCAAAGTATTTAAACTAAATAATGAAGATCACTTGTCTCCATCAAACTGCCAATACACATCCCCCCAATCCGATTCAAAATCAGGGAATACGTCACCTTGTTTAAAGTATTGACGAGAGTTTTCTTGAGCAACTGTAAACCAATAGCCAGATCGAGGGCAGCTTTCTCTAGCAGCAACTCTTACTTGTTCTGAATCATTCTTGGTAATTTGATTTGGCTTTTTATTTCGAATCCACTGCACAATATCTTTTGGATAGTACAAATATTTATGCAATGAACGATCATCTAGATCAAGTAAATAAACTAGGGCTGCGGCTTCAAATGCCCAATAACCACAGTATTCATAACTATTCTCTAGATCTAAGTGGCTATTATACCAATTAGTGTTTTTATGTATTTTATACCAATCTGACAAATAGTCATTTAATAATTCAACTGCATGATTTTTATTTTTTTTGAAAATAACATTATCGATAACATCGCATAAAGGAGCATAGGCATAGCTGTAAATTCCATCCTTTTCAGGGTTAGGATGATTTGAATTTGTCAATTTAAAAAATTTATTAATTATTTCATCTTCCCCAAAGTTTCCACCACTTTCACCATTGATAAGCTTTTCTATTTTTTTTAGCAAAATATTTTGATCAAGCAAGATAGCTAAACTAATAATGGTTAGTGCAATAAAACCTCCTTCTCCAACAATGACTGATGGTTTTTCTGATTTATGAAAAATTGCCAAAGCTTCAGATTGTTTTTCATAAGCTTCAATTAATTTTTCAAATAAATAAGTTATATCTTCTATTGATTTTCCTGCTGTATATTCAAGATATAATAAGAAAGAATAATCATGGCTTATAAGATTCCAGCGTCTATCATCACCACAATTATACTGATCATCCTCAAATGCATCACTTTCCTTCCATCCATCAATACCTTCGATATAATAATACAATCTATCTTTATAATATTCCTCTGTTAAAAATTGTTGTCTACGTTTTTCAAGAAAATTTAACATACCTCTATCCCACATATATAAGAGTCAATTTTTACTTTGTATAACCATTTTTCTTATTTGCTCTTGTCACCCGCTCATTAAGTACTTCATCTATCTTAGCTGAACCCCAGAAATTAGTTGGTGTATGCTCATTTAAATGCTCTTTATGATCAATAGGTTGAGAGTTCTTTAATGATAATGCCAAAGTATTAAAATGTGTTAATGTTTCAGAATTACTAAAGTCATAGTAAATTAAATGACGACTATAGCCTGACCTAATAATTAAATTTTTCTGTGCCCCAGGCAACTTGGATTCAACCCATTGATTACTCATTTGTTGATACAGCATAGTCTTTTTCTCTGGTGTTTTTCGCTTTGGTTGCCTTTTCTCTTTTCGGGCATTATCACGCTCTTTCCGTCTATAATAATCATCATGCTGTTTATTTAAATCATTTAATAAAGAGTTTGGGGTCTTACTTCTAATGCTTAAACTAGCTTTTGCCTCTATAATTGCATAAGTTCTAGTATTCATCATTCCGATATTTTTTTTATCTGATTTCCATATTGCATCAATACCTATATCATGAACACCAACATAGAGCTTTGTCATAACCCTCTGTATTTTTTGTGTAGGTTGTTGACCAGCATCATGATTCACTTTAATACCCAGCTTATCAGCAACCCAATAATCCGCCATATGTTCACCAACCCCTCCTACTGCTAATTTGGTCAAGATTTGAGTAATATCAGATCGAGATAATGATCTTCCTTTTCCACCTTTTGCATGACCATCCTTAGCCGCATTATTTCCATAAGTCGTACTATGTGCAGAATTTCCTTGCGTCTTATTATTGGCACCTGAATGATTATGAATCTGCGCGGATGTTTTTGGGACTTTGGTTTTCCAATGCAAAATTTTCCTGAGAAGTAATTCAACAAGTCTAGATACCATGGAATCAATAAAATTAAATGAAAGCTCGATACTCTGATTTACCCAGTATTTTGCCCATTGACTATCAATATTTTTATTAGATGCATTTAAAGCCTCTTGTTTAGCTTTTTGAATCAATTGCCGTATTTTCTGGACATTAATAATACTATCTAACCATTTTTCAGGATCTCCATAGACCTTGCATTGAACCATGACAAATCGAATCACCTCAAAGAGTAACTCTGGACGTCTATTCACAATTCTTAAGCCGGTTTTTATTCCATCACCTGCACCCGGAATGAATCCAATAATGCAAAGAATCACTTCAAAATAGTTATCATCTGTTCGATTACGGTATAAGTTATAACTTGCTCGAGCAAGATCAGCGATATCCAGTGCCAATCCTGCGGGAGTAAAGCCAATCGCAATTGACCTTGTTATAAGACCAACATCATCTTTTGTAATTGTAACCACAATATTTTTATCCTAATCTTCGTCTTCGTTGTTATCCCAATTTTCTAAAAGAAGGGCTAATTCTGAGTGATCATCGTCACTAAAGTTTTCTAATAAACTGTCTGCTGGAATGTCTACACTGACTTCGCGCTGATCCTCCCCATACCAAACTTCATAGGCTTGGTTCTCAGGAACATTCATCAGCTTCGCAAAACCATTTTCATCTAATGTGCCTGTAAATTTCTGACCATTCTCAAAAATGACCAAGTATGGTGCTCCTTTCACTGGTTCTAAAGTTGGCCAATGGTAGTTAAGCTCTAGGAAATTTTTTACTTCGCCTAATACAGGTAAGCTATATGGAACCTTCTCCCCACCCGTAAACACATGCTGCCCCGCCTTCACCTCAAACTTACTGCCCGTGGTTACAAACACTCCACTGCCGTTAATTTTCATTTGTGAAGTATCACTGACCAGTACGATTTCTTTAGAAGCCGTGATGTAAACGCTGTCTTCCGTCGAGGTAATCTGAATGCCCTTACGTGCAATCGCATCCAGTCCGTCATTCTGGGCCTGTAGTTCTACCTTACCTTTGGCCGCCACCTGCTTAATCCCACCTTGTGCTGCAAACTGACTGATCTTGTTCTGGGCATGGGTGATGAAGTTGTTTTGGGTACTGAGGTTAATGCTATCGCCTGCCACATGGTTAATCTGGGCATCGGCTGAGAGGTGTATGTTTTCGGCTGTGGATAGTCCAATACTGCTCGGGGAACTGAGTAAGATTAGTGCCTGTTTGAATTTGGCAACGTCTTTTTCCAGTTGTTCGGCAAACTGTTGTAGCTGTTCTACCGATTCAATCGCATCGGTTTGCTGGTTTTTGGCGATATCACTTAAAGCTTTGCTGTTGCTGGCTGTGCCTTGCAGTTGTTGTTGGGCAACTTCTGCATTCAGGTGTTGTCCTTCCGCTTGGTCTTGGGCATAGCTTGACAGCAGTAAGCCTTGTCCCGCGCGTACGGCACCATACTGATCGGTTCTAAGTTCAAAGCCTTCTCCCCGTCCATCACTGCTCGCCTGTTCTTTGGGATGACTCAGGTTACCCAAATTCAGTTGGGTGGCTCCATGGCTGCTGTGTAATTGGGTGCTGATTTGCCCTGTGGTGTCATCAAAGCGTAGTTGGTTGAATCCTTCACCATCGACTTCCTGTGAGCGGATGCCACTGAGTTGTTTGGTATCAGGCAATTGTCCTTTAATGTCGAATTTGGTCGGGTTGCGTTCTGCTTCGTGGATGCGTCCTGTGACGAATGGACGGTCGATGTTGCCATCAAAGAAGTCAATCACCACGATTTCACCAATCCGTGGATGAAAGCGTGCGCCATAGCCTTCTCCTGCCCATGAGGTCAGCACATCCACCCAAGCCGAGTCGGTGTCGTTGTCATTGGCACCTGCACCGCCATCATGGCTATGGTCATCGGTTCGGGTAAACAGGAAGCGGACTTTGATGCGTCCCCATGCATCGACATGGATGCTTTCACCTGAAGGGCCGACTACTTTG
>NZ_POVU01000028.1 GCF_003261585.1 Acinetobacter sp. MB5
TCTGAATCTGAGTCTGCTTCAGCCTCTGAGTCCTTGTCTGAGTCTTTATCTGCTTCTGAGTCGGCGTCTCTTTCAGCTTCAGAGTCTGTTTCTGAATCTTTATCTGCTTCTGAATCGGCATCACTTTCAGCTTCTGAGTCTGTTTCTGAATCTTTATCTGCTTCTGAGTCAGCGTCGCTTTCGGCCTCTGAATCCTTGTCAGAATCCTTGTCAGAATCGGCTTCTGAGTCGCTGTCGGCCTCTGAATCTTTATCTGAATCATTATCTGTTTCTGAGTCTGGATCACTGTCAGCCTCTGAGTCCTTATCCGAGTCGTTATCGGCCTCTGAATCTGCATCACTTTCAGCTTCTGAATCAGTCTCAGAATCTTTATCTACATCAGCCTCTGAATCGCTATCAGCTTCTGAATCCTTGTCAGAATCTTTATCGGCCTCTGAATCCGAATCGCAATCTGCATCAGAGTCTTTGTCTGAGTCGTTATCTGCTTCGGCATCGGGATCAGATTCTTCGTCTGAGTCAACTTCTGAGTCATCGTCAGCCTCTGAGTCTGCATCACTTTCAGCCTCTGAATCCTTATCTGAGTCGTTATCTACGTCTGAGTCTGCATCACTTTCAGCCTCTGAATCTTTGTCAGAATCGCTATCTACTTCTGAATCTGAATCTTTGTCAGCCTCAGAATCTTTATCCGAGTCATTGTCAGAGTCAGCATCGCTTTCTGACTCAGCTTCTGAGTCGCTATCAGAGTCGTTATCAGAGTCAGCATCGCTTTCTGACTCAGCTTCTGAGTCGCTATCAGAGTCATTGTCGGAGTCAGCATCGCTTTCTGATTCAGCTTCTGAGTCGCTATCAGAGTCCTTATCAGAGTCGGCCTCATTGTCAGATTCAGCTTCTGAATCATTGTCTGAATCCCTTTCTGTCTCTGAGTCTGAGTCGCTATCGGCATCAGATTCAGCATCTGGATCAGATTCAGCATCTTTATCTGAGTCGTTGTCGATCTCTGAATCTGAATCTCTTTCAGCCTCTGAATCTTTGTCTGAATCTCTTTCAGTCTCTGCATCTGAGTCAATTTCAGCGTCTGAGTCATTGTCAGAATCTTTATCTGATTCAGCCTCTGAGTCAATTTCAGCGTCTGAGTCATTATCTGAGTCGTTATCTGAATCTGCTTCGGACTCTCTCTCTGCTTCTGAGTCATTATCTGAGTCCTTATCAGCCTCTGAGTCTGAGTCCTTATCAGCCTCTGAGTCCTTATCAGACTCTTTATCACTTTCTGAATCAGCTTCTGAATCAGCTTCTGAGTCTTTGTCAGAATCTCTATCTGAATCAGCCTCTGAGTCCTTATCAGCCTCTGAGTCCTTATCAGAATCCCTTTCAGCCTCTGAGTCCGAATCACTGTCAGCTTCTGAATCGACTTCTGAGTCCTTATCGGCTTCTGAGTCAGAGTCACTGTCAGCTTCCGAGTCATTGTCTGAGTCTTTATCGGCTTCTGCATCTGAGTCCCTTTCAGAGTCGGCATCATTGTCAGAGTCAGCCTCTGAGTCAGCATCACTTTCTGAATCAGCTTCTGAATCGACTTCTGAGTCCTTATCGGCTTCTGAGTCAGAGTCACTGTCAGCTTCCGAGTCATTGTCTGAATCATTATCGGCATCTGCGTCTGAGTCTCTTTCAGATTCAGCATCATTATCAGAGTCAGCTTCTGAATCAGCATCATTGTCAGAGTCAGCTTCTGAATCGACATCTGAGTCCTTATCCGCTTCTGAGTCAGAGTCACTGTCAGCTTCCGAGTCATTGTCTGAATCATTATCGGCTTCTGCATCTGAGTCCCTTTCAGAGTCGGCGTCATTGTCAGAGTCAGCCTCTGAGTCAGCATCACTTTCTGAATCAGCATCTGAGTCGGCATCTGAATCTGCATCGCTCTCTGAATCAGCGTCATTATCAGCATCGGAGTCCTTGTCTGAGTCTTTATCCGAATCAGCATCACTTTCTGAATCAGCATCTGAGTCTTTGTCTGAATCATTATCAGCCTCTGAATCTGAATCACTTTCAGAGTCGGCATCACTTTCTGAATCCTTGTCCGAATCGGCATCACTCTCTGAATCAGCATCAGAGTCGGCATCTGAATCTGCATCGTTATCTGAATCTGCCTCTGAGTCATTATCTGAATCTGCATCAGAATCGCTATCTGAAGCCTTGGCGATTCATGCCGAAGATAATCATGTCACCTTGGATGCAACCGTTGATGGTACAGAAACCACAAGCAGTTGGAATAGTTCATCAACATCACTATTGACTCTCGGAGTGCTTAGCTATAGTACAAGTGCTAATAATGCATTGGTTGTTGATGCAAACCATACTGCGGATGTTAGTGGAACCTTGACTTTGAGTAGTGTCGTAGGTTTGACGCTACTCGGAAATACCACAGTCACTTTGGAAGTCTACGACGAGACAACTGGGACATGGACAGCAGTTGCTTCTTCTGCAACTGGAACTTCTTTACTGGGAGTAGATCTGCTGATTAGTGGCAACACGGTAACCTTCTCAGCCTCTGGTTTAGACGAAGGAACTTATCGTGTAACGATGGAGGTAACGGGGGTATCTTTAAGTGTTCTTCCAACATTGACACTCGATGCAACAGTCACAGATATAGACTATACCGAGGTGAGTGCTGTTTCGGGCAGTACGTCGGGTAATGTGCTCACTGATACCGATGCCACAGCAGGAACAGATACTGTAGATGCCAATACGGTTGTGACTGAGGTTGAAAACTCAAGTTCAGTGACCACTGACGTGGCAAGTACAGGTACAACCACTATTAACGGACAGTATGGTACCTTGGTGATCGCCGCTGATGGTACATATACCTATACATTAAATGACTCGACTTCAGGTCTAGGTCAAACAGAGACTTTCACCTATACCATCTCAAGTGGCGCAACAACCTCTACAGCCACTTTGGATATCTATATTGACCCAACGGCTTACTCCGCAGATTCTGTTGCGGTTGCTGACACCGCTGACCTGAGTGCTGATGCTTCCAATGCAGAAACAGCAGGTGTAACAGATACTATTAGTTATTCATGGCTACTTAGTGGTCTGGGTGGTGAGACATCTGGGACATCTTCTTTTACAGTGGCATCGGGTACTGTTGAGACCGTTACAGTCACAGTAGCATCTAGTCAAAGTGTATCCGTGGGTGGCAATACAGTTGTAACAGTGACAGATGCTTCTACTGGAGCTGTAGTTGCTTCAACCAGTGCAGGTAGTCTTCTCGATGTAGTGGGGATTTTGACTAATGGTAATACGGTGGTAATTTCTGGCTTAGCAGCAGGTAATTACATCGTTACGGTTGAATCTGATACAGGAATAAGTTTGACAGGTACAGTTACAACGACAATTACCCATGAAGTCTATGACCTCGATAGTTTTGTGACTGCGACAGAAACTGTAACGGGGAATATTCTCGACGGTACAGATTCGGCTTCGGTCAGTGACACGCTTGGTTCATCGTTTACCACGATTACCGTGCATAGTGCAGATAACACCGCGTCTTATACCTTGTACCAAGATGGAGATATTACCGATAGTTCAGGAACAACAGTCTCAACGAGTACAGTAGAGTTGGAAGGTAAATACGGCACATTAACTATTGCCGCTGATGGGTCATATAGCTACACGCTCGATTCAGGAATAGACCTATCGACCATTACCTCTAAAGAGTCGTTCTCATATACCTTAACCGATATAGACGGTCATACTTCCGATGCAAGCTTGACCATCAATCTGGACTTGAACATCACAGGGACTACGGCTGCAGATACCGTTCAAAGCACAGCCTACGATGATACGTTTACTTTGGGAGAAGGTGCCGATACGCTGGTTTATCATTTGCTGAATAGTGCCGATGCCACAGGAGGCAATGGTACAGATACTTGGACAGATTTCCAGTTGGGTTCAACAGGAGACAAAATTGATGTTACAGATTTGTTAGATAGTTCAACAACCTATAGCACAACCTCAACAGATGCCAATTATATTGGTAACTACATTAGCGTAAGTACAGTAACAAATACCGATGGTACAACGGATACTGTAGTGAGTATTGATCGGGATGGAACAGCAGGGACGACGTATACGTCAACCGAATTAATTACCTTGAAAGATACCAACACCACGTTGGATGACTTGTTAAATAACAACCAACTTTTATATTAATACAAAACTTAAAAAAGAGGGTCTTCGGATCCTCTTTTTATATGATATCAAATCAAGTATATTGAAATCATGATAAAACCCATTGATTAGAATAAATTAAAGAGGAATTTGGATGTTTAAATATAAAAACTACTATTTTTGTAACTTGGATTTTGGAGTTCAGCTTACAGGTGTAGAGCGTGCAGCGCTAAAAAGAGCACGATTATTTAAAAATTATTTTGGTGTTAGTCCAATATTTCTCACGAGTCGATTTAATATAAATTTAGAAGATAATGTTAATAAGCTAAAAGAAATAGGATGGATGCCATATTCTTGCGATGTTTTTAACGTTTATGAGTATTTAAGAGGGGCTTATTTAAATGCGATAAAAATCGATTTAAATCATGGTCTCGATCAAAAAAATTATGATGTTGAAGATATTGAAGCAAATGCGGCGCATCAGCGTTTTGTGTCTAAAGTAAACAAGCAGTTTTATAAGTATGTTGTCTGGAAAGATGAACAAAAAAAACAACTTGTTTTTATTAATAATATATTTAATAACAAAGTTATAAAAAGAGAAAAATTTGATAATCAGGGACGCTTATTTGCGATACAAGAGCTTGATGAGAAAGGTCGTGTCCTGATTGAGGATCTCATTCATCTCGATGGTCATTTGGCTTTGCAGCGTTATTTTGATGAAACAAATAAACTCCTTAAAATCGTGGTTTATAATAAAGATGGTTCGATTCAGGATGTATTTCTAAATGAAGCAGAGCTTGTCGACTACTGGTTAAATGAGATTATTGATGAGGAATCTCCAAATTTTTTTGTAATTGATCGTAATCCTGCATGGAATATTGCTTTAAAAAATTTCCATAAACAAACAGGGCACTTAACTGTATCAATTATGCATAGTAGTCATTTGGTCGAAATGGAAGATAATATTTTATCAGGCCGACTAAATTCTAATTTTAAACCAGTTTTAGAAGATGAATTTAAAATCGACCATATTATTACTCTGACAGATCATCAGAAAGAGGACATATTAAAGCGTTTTCAAAATAAAGATAATATTGTAACGATTCCACATACGATAGATATTCTCCCACCAAAACCTGATTTTTCTGCTCGAAATAAAAAGAAACTGGTGGCATTGTCTCGTCTTGCCCCAGAAAAACAGATTCTCGATATGGTACTGATGATGAATGAGTTGGTCAGAACTCATCCTGAAGTGCAGTTGTATATTTATGGAGATGGTGGTGAAAAGACCAAAATTATTGAAAAAATTAATGAACTCAGTCTGAATGAGCATGTCATTTTACATGGTTACACCGATGATATTGCTGTCGCTTATCAAGATGCTGTTTTTTCACTGTTAACCAGTCGTTGTGAAGGGTTCTCTTTGGCGATTTTGGAAAGTCTAAGTTATGGCGTACCTGCCATTTCTTATGATGTTCCTTATGGCCCTGCCAGTATGATTCAGAATGAGAAAAATGGTTTTCTTATTCCACATCGGGACTACAAGATGATGGCCAATAAGATCCGCTCTGTGATTGATGATCAGGAACGGCTTCAGGCAATGTCGGATTGTGCTTATGAATCTGTTGATCACTTTACAGAAGACTCAGTGTCGAAGCGTTGGAAGAATATTTTGCTCGATGCCTAAATAATAAAAAAAGACCACCTTAAACGTGGTCTTTTTTTTGAGACGTTATCTTTCTCTGAGTGCTTCTTTAGCTTTATTAAATGGTTTCAGTAAATACTCAAGTACGGTTTTTTCACCTGTTTGAATGTCGACTGTAGCCACCATACCTGGCGTAATCGCAAATTGCGCACCTGCTTTATTGATGAGTTTATCGGTATTGGTGCGGATATAAACCCGATAATAAAACTGATCTTGTTTGACTTCATCGCGGATGGTATCAGGGGAAATCACCGTTACTTTTCCTTCTAAACCACCATAAATGGAGTAGTCATAGGCCGTAATTTTGACCAAGGCACGCTGTCCAGGGTGAATAAACGCAATATCTCGTGGCGAAATACGCGCCTCAATCAGGAGCTGTTCATCGAGGGGTACAAGAGTCATGAGCTTGCCATTTTGAGCGACTACACCGCCAATGGTGGTGACATCGAGTTCTTTGACAATTCCACGCATCGGAGCTCTGAAAATAGAGCGTTTGACTGCATCATCACGACCATTAATGACCTGTTGTAGAGATTGTGCATCAGCATTGGCTTGGGCCAGATCTTCACGGGCTTTGACATAGTACTCATTGCGTTTGTCATTGAGCTGGCTCTGAAAGTTATTAATATCTTGTTTTAATTTCAGGACTTCAACAGCCGATGCGGCACCTTTGGCAACCAGCGGTTCTGTCATAGCAAGCTGGCTTTGTGAGAGTTGCATGGCTTGTGTTAAGCCAGCAATGGTTTGAGTGAGGTCTTCTCGTCGAGTTTGATATAAAGCGGTTTCTTCTCGAACTAAATTAGGGTGGGCCTGAACATCTTTGGGGAAGGTCAGTTTGGTTCCATTTACTTCAGCACTGAGTCGTGCGGCTTTGGCTTGAGCAGCAAGCAACTTCGAGCGGCTTTCCCCCACCTGTGACTCAAACCGAGTCGGATCAATTTGTGCCAAAATCTGGCCTTTTTTTACGATATCACCTTCTTTTACATCGAGTTTGGTAACAACACCACCATCTAAAGACTGGATCACCTGATCTTTGGAAGATGGAATCACTTTTCCTGTCCCTGTTGAAACTTCTTCAAGCTGGAAATAGGAGGCCCAAGCAATAAACACAATGAGAAATGCCGTCAGTATCCAGATGGTGATTGAGGCGCGAGGCAAAGGCGGTTCTCGGTAGGAGAAGCCATGCTGTCCAAGCCGAGGATCCATACGCTCTTGGGCACTGACGGGTTGCATCTCATTACTGTTGTGTTCTGTCATGGGTTATACAAATTCTTTTTTGTCTGAATGAAAAAGCTGTTCACGGGGAATATCTTTGGCAATTTTACCTTCATGCATCACAATCACCCGATCAACAAGCTGTAGAACCGAGTGTCGATGTGTCGCGATGACAAGCGTTTTATGAGACAACCAACCCTTCAGTTGATCAATCAGAATTTTTTCTGAAACATCATCAATCGCAGCAGTCGGTTCATCTAGTAAAACAATATTTGGATTTCTTAAGATCAGCCGAGCCAGTAGCAACGCTTGTTTTTGCCCACCTGAAAAGCCGATACCACCTTCTAAAATAACATGATCTAAGCCTTCTTTTTTTTGCATCACGATTTCAAGTGCATGAGTCATGTGGAGTGCCCTAATAATATCTTCATCAGAGACCAAAGGTGCGCCCAATGTGAGATTTTCCCGAATTGTGCCGTAAAACAATTGTGCATGCTGGTTCAGCAAGCCCATATCTCGGCGAACATCATCTGGGCTGAGTAGACGGATATCGACACCATCAAGAGTCAGACTTCCCTGTTGCAAAAACTGCATGCCTGCCAGTAATTGCAGCAGAGAGGACTTGCCAGCACCATTGCGCCCTAAAACGGCAATTTTTTCACCTGCACGAATTTCCAGTTGTTTAATCGCAAGGGTAGGTTCTGTAGCATCTTCATTGTATTTAAAAACGGCAGATTTAAACTCATAGTGACCAATTAATGCAGGTTTATGAATCAGCTGACTTTTTTCAGGATGATCCACAGGTTTCTTCATGAGTTCATCTAGACCTTGCTTGGCTACCTTGGCATTTTGCCAGCGCAGTAATATGCCTGTTAAATTCGAGATCGGGGCCAGCATTCTTGAGGATAAAATCGAGCAGGCCACCAAAGCCCCTGTGGTCATATCGCCATTGATCACGGCAAAACAACCCACCAGAATCACGGCAACATAAGTGAGATTTTGAACCTTCATTGTCCAAGAGTTCAGAAACCCTGTGATTTTGCGTTGCCGCATACTGATTTCAGCAGAAATTTCATTGATATGGTTCCACTGGTTCTGAAAGCGGGATTCCGCACGAAGCAGCTTGATATCTTCTATGTTTTGGACAGATTCAACCAGCATGGCATTTCGAATGGAACTTTCTCGCATACCTTCAGTTGCGAGCTGGCGCAGTTTACTCTGAACCAAAATTGCAGGAATCAGCATGAGTGGAACAACGACCAGTAGTACCCAAAAGATTTGTCCACCAATAATCCAGAGAATGGCCAGAAAGAAAAAGAAAAACGGTAAGTCTGCAACGGCACCCAGAGTGGTTGAGGTGACCAGTTCACGAACGCCATCAAGCTCACGAATTTGAGAAATAAATGAACCAGTTGATTTCGGGCGCTCTTTATTCTGAATCCGCAGGGCGTGTCCATAGACCCGATCTGAAAGGCGCAAATCTGCACGTTTACCAATCGTATCTGAAACATATACCCGACACATTCTCAAAAGTAGTTCAAAAACTGCGGCAATCAGTACACCACTGGCCAATACCCAAAGTGTTGGAAAGGATTGGGCAGGAATGACACGGTCATACACATTCATTGAAAACACAATTGTCGCAAGAGCCAGCACATTGGTAATCAGGGATGCCAGCATAATGTCGATATAGCGTTTCCAGTCTGCAAACAGAATTTGCCAGAACCAGTTTTTTTCATAGGGTTTGATGTATTCATCTACCCTGAGGTCTGGGGTTGAGACTTCAGGGCGAAATGCATACAGCATGACCGCTTTTTTTTGTAGTTCTTCAATGTGAATATTCTGCGCCAGACCATGGTCACCACTAAAATGTAGGCATGCATAGCCTTGAGCATCTAGTTTCTCAATGACTGCAATTTGCTGGTCGTCCAGTTCTACAACCAAAGGGAGTAACCACGGGTTCAACTCCTTGACGGAAAATTTAAATTGTTTTGAGCTCAGGCCTAAATATCTGCTGAGTAATTCAATTAATTGATTTTTATTGTCTAATTTGCTCCATTGTAATTTTAGCTTGATGCTTTCTTCAGCTGTTTCAATACGGTAATACCGAGCAACCAGAAGGAGTGCCTGTAACCATTGTTGCGCATTGAAATCTTGGGTCATTGTTGTAATTCAACTCCTTGAATATTTTTATTATTAATCTGGTAAACATCTCTCGATTTTCCTGTTGTACTAATATATTGAGCAATGGTGTCGTAAATTGTATATATGGCTTGTTCTTTTTCTATTCGTGCACTCTGATAAGACTGTTCTGCACTGAGTAAATCTAAAATTGAACGCGTACCCAATTTGTATTGGTCTTCATAAAGTTCGCGTGTCTGGTGGGTGATTTTTTCCCGTTGAATTAATATATCAATCTGGCGTTGCGTATTCTCGATCAGCTCTTGTGCTGTACGTGTGGTGTTGAGTACATCTAAATAGGTTGAATCCAGTTTAGCTTGCGCTGCCTGTTCGGCATAATTGGCAGCATTGAGCTGGGCTTGAACTTGTCCTCCTTGATAAAATGTACTGCTCACTGAAAGATAGACAGCAGGATCTGTGCCATTTCGCTTCCCTGAATCAGGGTTAATTCCGTTAATGGCATGACTGACAGAGCCAACCAGTGAAATTTTGGGATAAATACTTTTTCTGGTTTGCTCCTTTTGTGCTGAAGAAACATCGATTTCTGCTTTTGCAGCAATCATTTGTGGAATGTTATTGAACTGAATCGGACGATATAAACCAGACTGTGTAACTAAATCAGAGGAAACCGTAAACTTCATTTGACTGACATCAAAACCCAATAGTGTTCTGAGTTTTTGTTCGGTTTGCCGCAGGCTGCTTTGCTGAGTAATTAAGTATGACTGTGCATAAGCCACATAGCTTTGTGCCTGTACAGGATCGGCTCGACTACTGATGCCTGCATTTGCCCGTAATAAAGCGATATTGTAAAGGCGCTGCATGCCCTTAATTTGTTGTTGTGCAATATTCACCAAGTTACGGTAGTAGCGTATAGCAAGAACATCACGGGATGTATCTGTGGCAATTTCATCGACTGCAACCAGAACATTGGCTTGTTCGGCAACGAGCTTGGCTTTTTCAATATCGACACTGGCTTTGACCTGACCAAAATCGTAAAGCATCTGGGTGGCCTTGATCGTATAAACCTGCTCACCTTTATTCGCTGAAGTGAGGTCACCTGTTTCCATTCCAGCAGAGATTGAAGGGTAGTAGCTCGCTCTGGCAACATCAATACTGGCACTTTGCTGTGAAAGTTCGGCAATACTTTGACGTATGGTTGGGTTACGCTGAATTGCAAGCAACACAGCTTGATTCAAATCAAGGCTTTGATCTTCACCATTTCTAAGAGGTGAAATATCCATACGGTTAGTTGCTGAAAAACCAGATGTAACAGTCTCTGGTTGGCCTACAATAGGTAAAGGTGTATTTGGAGCCGTAACGTTAAACTTGGATAAATTAGCGAGATTAATCGTTTTATATGAGTCATCGGGTCTAGGTCGAATAAGGTCTTTAGCACTAAAATTTTTCCAAGAAGAGTCTTCTGCATAGGTGCAATTCATCACGCTGAAGCAGCTACTTAAAGCTAGGGTCAAGTTGATATATTTAAAATATCGCACCTTAAGCATTGATCTTATATCCTTATTGATCACTTTAATTTTCAATTAAAAATTATGTTATTTTTAAAGAGAATCTAAAACTTTTCTTAATGAAATACAAACGTTGATCTTTACTTATACTTTTTTTTATTTATGAAAATTGAAATGATTTGTTATAATCATATTAAGTGATAGGTTTAGGCAAAATAACAGTGTATGAAGGGCATTCAACCTTCATACACTTGTGTAAATGGGGAATGGTTATTCCACCGTCACCGATTTTGCCAAGTTACGTGGCTGATCCACATCGGTACCGCGCAGTACCGCAACATGGTAAGACAACAACTGTACAGGCACGCTGTAGACGATTGGCGCAAGCCATTCATTCACGCTTGGAATTTTTACCACATGTTGACGGTCTTTTTCATTGATGCCACTTTGCTCATCGGCAAAGACAAACAATTCACCACCACGCGCTTGCACTTCTTCCATGTTCGATTTGAGTTTATCGAGCATGTCATCTTGTGGCGCAAGAATGACAACAGGCATGTCATTGTCAACCAGTGCCAATGGGCCATGCTTGAGTTCACCCGCTGCATAACCTTCTGCATGAATGTAAGAAATTTCTTTGAGTTTCAACGCACCTTCTAATGCAATCGGGAAGTGTGTACCACGACCCAAGAACAGGCAGTGTTGCTTTTCAACAAACAGTTCAGACAAACGCAAAATTTCGGCATTATGCTGTAAAGTATCGAGAACAACTTTTGGACAGTGCCATAACTCACTGGTAATTTTAGCAATTTTATCAGCAGATAGACGATGTTTGACTTGACCGATTTTAAGTAACAACAACATTAAAGCAGCCAACTGCGTGGTAAATGCTTTGGTTGAAGCTACGCCAATTTCAGGGCCAGCAAGTGTGAGCAGGTGATGATCTGTTTCACGAACCATCGATGAGGTTGCGACGTTACAGATGGTCATGGTTGAAATGTTCAAGCCTTTTGCTGCGGCACGTTTTTGTGTATCACGCAGCGCTGCCAAAGTATCTGCGGTTTCACCTGATTGTGAAATACACACATACAAGGTACGGTTGATGATCACAGGCGAACGGTAGCGGAATTCACTGGCAATTTCGACTTGGCAAGGCACATCAATCAATTGCTCTGCCCAATATTTGGCAATCATGCCTGCATGGTAACTGGTACCACAGGCAATAATTTGAATTTGCTCGATATTGTTAAAATCAACTTCCGCATCGGCAAGGAAATCTTCACGCAAGGCATTGCCATTCAATGCTTGAGAAATCGTTTGTTGCAGCGCTTCAGGCTGTTCATAGATTTCTTTAAGCATGTAGTGCTTGTATTCACCTTTCGATGAATTGCTGACGGTTGCATCAAGCTCTTTTACAGGGCGTTGAATCGCTTGTGTACCATGTGCATAAATTTCAATGCTGGTACGGGTTAAACGCGCAATATCACCTTCTTCAAGGTAAATAAAACGGTTGGTGATTGGCAACAATGCCAACTGGTCAGAACCAATAAAGTTCTCACCAATCCCCACACCAATCACCAGTGGAGAACCTTCACGGACAGTGATCAGTTCATTTGGATAGTCAGCATGGACGATACCAAGTGCATAAGCACCTTTGAGTTTTGACACAATACTTTGTACTGCAACCAAAAGTGAATCTTCAGTTTTCAGTGCTTCAGCAACTAAATGGGCAACCACTTCGGTGTCTGTTTGAGAATTGAAGACATAACCCAGCGCTTGTAAGTCTTCTTTCAGTTCAGCGTAGTTCTCAATAATGCCGTTATGCACGACGGCAACTTTGCCTGAAAGATGTGGATGCGCATTGGTTTCGGTTGGTTTCCCATGAGTTGCCCAACGGGTATGCGCAATGCCTAGGTTCCCAGAGACCTGATGTGATTTCACCGCTTCTTCAAGATTAACCACTTTACCAACGCGACGTTCACGTAGAACTTGACCTTGATTAATTAAAGCCAAGCCAGCCGAGTCATAGCCACGGTATTCAAGGCGCTTGAGGCCTTCAATTAAAATTTCACTGATATTTCGTTCGGCAACGCCACCAACAATACCACACATAGAATTTTCCTCTTATTTCTTAGTCTTTTGGGGACGTTGATAATCTGCTTTTTCAATTTGTTGAGCGCGTTCAAAAGCCAGTGCATTGTCCACCACATCTCGGGTAATAACCGAGCCTGCACCAATTGTTGCACCATTGCCAATTTTGACTGGCGCAACCAGTGAACTATTTGAACCAATAAATGCGGCATCACCAATAATGGTTTTGTGTTTATTTGCACCATCATAGTTACAGGTAATTGTGCCCGCACCGATATTTGAACCCGCACCGACTTCTGCATCACCTAAATAGGTAAAGTGATTGGCTTTAGAGCCTAAGCCGATACTTGAGTTTTTCACTTCAACAAAGTTGCCGATATGTACTTCATTGGCCAGTTTTGCACCCGGACGTAAACGGGCAAATGGGCCGATTTGAGTATCTTCTCCGACTACCGCACCATCGAAAATGCTATAAGGCTGAATTTTAGTGCCTGCGGCAATTTTGGTATTTTTCAATACGCAGCCTGCACCAATTTCAACGCCATCGCCAAGTTCGCAATCGCCTTCAATAATCACATTGATGTCAATACGCACGTCTTGACCGACTTTGAGCTGACCACGTAAATCGAAGCGTTTGGGATCGGTTAAAGTCACGCCTTGACGCATCAACTCTAGTGCTTGTTGTGCTTGGAATTCACGTTCTAAAGCGGCAAGTTGAATACGGTCATTCACGCCTTCAACTTCAAAGGCTTGTTCAGGTTGAATCGATGCAATTTCTAAACCTTCAGCAACCGCCATTGCCACGATGTCTGTCAGGTAATATTCGCCCTGAGCATTGTTATTCGACAGTTTTGGTAGCCATTCATGTAATTTGGCATTACTGACACAGTAAATACCTGTGTTAATTTCTTGAATCTGGCGCTGTGCATCAGAGGCATCTTTATGCTCGACAATGGCTTGGATTTGACCATTTTTACGCACAATACGACCGTAACCTGTTGGATTGTCTACTGTGAGGGTAATCATGCCAATGCCCGTTTGGCTTGAGGCATCGAGCAGTTGCTCTAGGGTTTGCTGGCGTACAAGCGGCACATCACCGTATAGAATCAGGGAAATACCGTCTTGCGGCAAAACAGGTAAAGTGACTTGTACAGCATGACCTGTACCGAGTTGTTCAGCTTGTTCCACCCATTGAATCTGTTCATGGCTGAATGCATCTTTGACCAAATCACCGCCATGCCCATAAATGGTAATAATATTTTGAGCTTGGAGTTGTTTTGCAGTTTGAATCACATGACCGAGTAAAGGTTGCCCTGCTAGCGGTTGTAACACTTTTGGCAATTTAGAACGCATGCGCGTGCCTTTACCTGCAGCAAGAATAATCACGGTAGTTGACATAATAACCTACTTAAATGGCGTTAAGCCCCTGAAAGTACTAAATATACGGTAATACATAGTGCAGCCCAAAGCCCTGCAATAATGTCATCCAGCATAATACCGAAGCCACCTGCAACCTTTTGGTCAGCAACACGAATCGGCCACGGTTTCCACACATCAAACAGGCGGAATAACGCAAAGCCAATCAGCGCCCATTGTATATGCATTTCATTAAAAAAGATTAAAGGCAATAAAGTAATTGATTGCCCTGCAAACTCGTCCCAGACAATCCGTCCATCGTCATGTACACCAATCACTTTGGCGGTATGCCCGCAAATCCAGATACCGACAAGGGACATGACAATCACTGCGAATACCGAGCCATAAAAGCCCAAAGCAATCCAGATCGGAATGAACAATAGTGCAAAGGCTGAGCCAAATGTGCCTGGTGCTTTGGGTGCTAGACCTGAGCCTAAGCCGACGCCACAAAACACGACGCAACGATCAAACCAAGACATGTCTTGGAATTTAATAGGTGGTTTATGCAAAGTGTTGATATCCGCTTAATTGTAAGGATTGAGGTTGCCCTTGGTTTTCCAGTCTTAAACCTAACTCAGCCTGAATCGACCCGATGATGGTGAATGGGGTTGTTGAGTTCAACTGACATAGACGCTGATAATTGTCTTTGGAAATGGTAAAGCACAACTCATAGTCATCGCCGCCTGCAAGGGCATATTGCCAGCGTTGTTCAGGCGCTAAGACCTGTAGAGCAGGGTCAAGCGGGAGCTGATCAAGATACAAGGTCGCCCCGACAGCTGAGGCTTTTAAAATATGCCCCAAGTCTTGTGCGAGGCCATCAGAGATGTCAATCATGCTTGATGCCAGTCCTCGTAAACTTTGTCCAAGTTCACAGCGAGGTGTTGGGTAGTCTAGCCGTTGCTGTAGTGGATGCCCTAAGTGCTGTAAGGCAAATGCAGCATCACCGATTTGTCCACTGACCACGACATAGTCACCGACCTGTGCGCCAGAACGGGTAATGCCCTGAGCCGTTGGAATCCAGCCTAATGCAGTCACACTAATAGTTAAATGCGGACTTTGTGTGGTATCCCCACCAATCAATTGCACATGGTAAGGGGCACAGCAGTCAAATAGACCTTGACTGAAACCTTCGAGCCAAGCGTCATCGACTTGTGGCAAGCTGAGTGCCAGGAGAATACTGTGAGGAGTTGCACCCATCGCGGCTAAATCGGAAAGGTTGACAGCAACACTTTTCCAGCCAATGGCATGTGCAGAAGTAGAAAGTGGGAAGTGGCGACCTGCAACCAGTGTATCGGTGCAGATCACCAGCTGTTCCCCCACGGGTGGGGAAACGATAGCCGAATCATCTCCAATACCTAAGTCGACCTGTGCAGATGCAGCAGTTTTGAAATAGCGATCAATCAGCGAAAATTCGGCCATAGCGTTCGACAACAAATTAGTCTTGCTGTTTTTCAGCTTCGCGTAGCACTTGTGCTAAACGATCCAATACACCATTGATGTATTTGTGGCTGTCTGCACCACCGAAATGTTTGGCAAGCTCAATTGCTTCATCCAAAACAACACGGTATGGAATCTCTAAATGCTGACGTAATTCGTATGCACCTAGACGTAAAGTTGCAAGCTCAACACCGTCAAGCGCATCAATTTCACGATCCAGTACAGGAATCAGCAAGGCATCTAATGCTTCGTGATCTGCCACGATTTGGGTAAGCAATTCGTGGTAGTAGTTTAAGTCGACTTTGTGCATGGCATTTTCAGCACGAGTACGTGCTTCAATTTCATGAACAGGGTTATGGCTCATTTGCCATTCGTAAACGCCTTGTACAGCAAAACGACGTGCTTTGCGTTTTGCTGCATAAATTGCTTGTTGTGTTTGTGACATGAATTAAATTGCCTTTAACAAATTCACCATTTCAATAGCAGTCAAAGCAGCTTCACTGCCTTTGTTGCCCGCTTTGGTGCCTGAGCGTTCAATTGCTTGTTCAATGCTGTCAGTGGTGAGTACGCCGTTAATGACAGGCAGACTAGACTCTAAACCAACAACACCTAAACCTTTGGCACATTCACCTGCAACAAAGTCAAAGTGAGGTGTGCTACCACGAATCACCGCACCCAATGCAATAATTGCATCGAATTGTGCAGAATTCGCCAATTTTTTCGCAACAACAGGCAGCTCCCATGCACCCGGTGCATGAATGACTGTGATATTTTCTTCTGCAACGCCATGACGTTTTAATGTGTCAATTGCGCCTTCAAGCAAATGTTCAACCACAAAGCTATTGAAACGAGCAACCAAAATCGCGTAACGGCCTTCGCTCGCGAGATGTAATAAACCTTCTATACGGCGAATCGCCATAGCAACCTCGATTATTTTCCAAAAGATTGATCGGCAGAAATATATTCCACCACTTCTAAGTTAAAACCAGAAAGGGCATTGAAGCGTAAAGGCGAACTGAGGAGTTTCATTTTTTCCACTCCCAAGTCACGCAAAATTTGCGCGCCGACCCCAATGGTCTGATACTGATGTGACAATGCCGCATTGGATTTGACTGGCGTTGGTGCAGTTAATGCATCG
Organism: Acinetobacter sp. MB5; assembly: GCF_003261585.1. Classification (GTDB taxonomy): domain Bacteria; phylum Pseudomonadota; class Gammaproteobacteria; order Pseudomonadales; family Moraxellaceae; genus Acinetobacter. The sequence continues at coordinate 16,817 of NZ_POVU01000028.1, forward strand.
AAAGCAGGGCCTAGGTCAGGCAAGCTTTTTTGACCAATCCAAACCAGAACGCCACGTTCACTGTTGGCAATCGTTTGTAGTGCATGGTCAATTGTCCATGCAGACTCGCCCGATTGTTTTTTCAATTTTAATAAATCACGCGTTGGGTTAAAACCATGAACACGAACGGTGGTAGTGCCTTCTTTCGGCTCACCTTTCACCAAAGCCAAATGAATGTCTGGGCTACCGTGCTCTTGATAACGATACAATTGCAATGGGCCATATTCAGTGTCAATGGTTTGCTGACTTAAACGTTCAACCGTTTGTTCATTGGTCATACGGTAATGAATCAAGTCGGCAATTGTACCAATTTTTAAGCCATGTTTTTCAGCAAATATCTCTAAATCTGGACGACGAGCCATGGTGCCGTCTTCTTTGATGATCTCGCAGATCACCGATGCAGGCTCTAAACCTGCTAAACGTGACAAGTCTGAACCTGCTTCAGTATGTCCAGCGCGGTGTAAAACACCCCCTGGCTGCGCCATGAGCGGGAAAATATGTCCAGGTTGTACAATGTCACTTGGTTTGGCTGCGGCTGCAACTGCGGTACGAATGGTATGCGCACGTTCTGCTGCTGAAATACCTGTAGTAATACCATCAGCCGCTTCAATCGATAAAGTAAAGTTGGTGCCATGCTGTGCACCATTTTGATCGACCATGAGCGGCAAATTCAATTGCTTACAACGTTCTTTACTCAAGGTCAGACAGACAAGACCTCGGGCATGGGTAATCATGAAATTGATATCTTCAGCACGCACATGCGTTGCTGCCATGACTAAATCGCCTTCATTTTCACGATCTTCGTCATCCATGAGGATGACCATTTTACCAGCACGAATATCTTCGATAAGCTCTTCAACTGTATTGAGCGCCATCCTGTCCTACCTTCACCTTAGATCGACAATCTGATCGATTGTTGCAATTGTTTATATTAGCAATTTTTAGGCAGTATTGCCTATGTTTCCCTCAAGATCCACAGCAGCTTTTCTGATGTGTATTTCTATAATGGTGCTAAAGCTGATGATGTCAAGGCAAAATCATGATAAAAAACCTCGCGTTTGGCGCGAGGTTAAAAATGCAACACGGCTTTAGGTCGTTTCTGGACGGACTTTTTTGCTCTTGAGAATCTCGGTACGTAATGCCTGAGCCAGTTCAGCACATTCACTGTTCATGCCATTGATCATGAACGCATGACGAGTCAGTACATTACTTGGATTTGGCAATGCCACCAGTTGGAAATGGTCACTGACCAGTTTTAAGTACTGTTCTTGCAAATATAGTGCACTTTCTTTGGCAGACAGGTTATGAGTCAGACGAGCAGCGGCTTGTCCTGCATTGAGTTGCATATCTTCGACAGCATTGGCAATCGCACAGCGCGTTTGTAACACAAAGCGTTTTTCTTCACGGTAGCGTTTATAAAGCACTTCAGACAGGAGCTGGAACACCATGCCGACCATCATTAAGCATTCCACAGCCTTTGGTTGTTCGGCATCAATGGTGATGGTTGCACCATCTGTCTGAAAACTTTGTTGTACGGAAATGTCTGCTTGTGACAAATGATAATGCTGGACACATAAATCAATGCTTTTCTTCAAAAATAACTGGCATAAATTGAAATAAGGTACAGAAACAGATTGGCTCACAGTACGGAGTAACTGTTTTGGATCATAAAACTGGATGTTAAGTGCCAAAGCATGTGGATTTGGATTGACATCTGTTTTTTCTGGATTGAGTAGGCGATTCGGAATGCTTTGTTTCTTCGGCTGTTGCTGAGCTTGGGCAATGACGACAGCACTGTTATGTTTTTCTTGTTCAAGGGCTTGAGTCAGTGCCTGAATTTCATGTTTTAAACGTGACTCATTGTTCACTCGTGCCAAATACTCACTGCGGCTTGGGCGGGCGATCGCACGATAGGCAATCCACAAGGCAAAATGAAGTAGAAGAGATGCAAAAATGGCAAGCCATTCGCTGCGTAGAATTTCACCGATACTCGGTTGAATCAAGGTGACTTCTACACTACCAATTTTCTTTTCATTGAGTAGGGCATCACGACTGAAGACTTCACCCTCGCGTGTTTTGTATAAACCGTCTGTTGCCAGAACCTGATTAGAAGCATCGAGAATGCGAATAGATGCAATACTTGGATTGGTTTTGTAGCGATCGACCAGAAGTGCCAAAGACACACGATTTGCTGGATCAAGCTCATGCAAACTATCCGTGACCAGTTGCGTGGTCAACAATTGACCTTGGCTGGCACGGTTTTCTTTAAGCTGATGCGTGGTTGCAATGACCAGTAGAAAGGTCTGCAACGCAAAACTTACAATGAGAAGGCTAGCAAATAGCCCTTGTCTAGGTGCATTCAAGGTAAACTTCCAAGGCAATTCGATTCATTTTCGATTATGATTCTAACCATAGTTGTAGCTCAAACTGAGTCAATCCATGCAAGAAATCATTCTTATATCATTTTTAGGACCCGACCGACCAAATCAATTCACACGATTGATGCAGGTAATGTCCACTCATTCATTGCAAATCTTAGATGTTGGTCAGGCAGTGATTCACAATCAACTCAGCCTTGGCATCGTATTTGCGTCTGAAGACCAGACGGCAACCGCTTTAGCAATGAAAGAGATTTTAATTTTAGCACATGATATTGGCCTAACTGTGCGATTTAAACCAATCTCCAACGCAGAATATGATCAATGGGTCAGTGAAGGTGGGGCGACGCGTTATATCGTGACAGCATTTGCACCAGAACTTAAGCCAGCAGATTTGCAGGCGGTCACTCAAATTGTTTCAGATCAAGGATTTAACATTGAAACGGTGACACGTTTATCAGCACGTCCATCACTAGATTCATCAGAGGTAACGCACCGCCGTGCCTGTGTGCAGTTTGGTTTGAAAGGTCAAATGCTCGATGCTCAGGCCATGCGTGCTGCATGTTTACATTTATCCAGCGAACTCAATATCGATATTGCTGTACAAGAAGACAATATTTACCGTCGTAATCGCCGTTTAGTCTGTTTTGATATGGACTCTACCCTGATTGGACAAGAAGTGATTGATGAGCTGGCACTTGAAGCAGGGGTAGGGGCACAAGTCGCTGAAATCACTGAGCGCGCCATGCAAGGTGAACTCGACTTCCAGCAAAGTTTCCGTGCACGTGTTGCCTTACTCAAAGGGCTTGATGCATCAGTTCTGCCAAAAATCGCTGAACGTTTAACAATTACTGAAGGTGCACAGCGTTTAATTTCAACGTTGAAACAGTTAGGTTATCGAACTGCTATTCTGTCTGGTGGCTTCCAGTATTTTGCAGAATATTTACAAGCCAAATTGGGTATTGATGAAGTGCATGCCAATATTTTGGACGTACAAGATGGCATTGTTACGGGTGAAGTCAAAGGCACAATTGTGGATGGTGCGCGTAAAGCAGAATTGCTTCGTGGTTTAGCCAATGACATGGGAATTTCTCTTGAGCAGGCGATTGCAGTAGGTGATGGTGCAAATGACTTACCAATGCTTTCAATTGCAGGTTTGGGGGTGGCTTTCCGCGCCAAACCGCTGGTTCGTAAAAATGCCAACCATGCAATTTCAAGTATTGGCCTAGATGGTGTTTTGTACTTGCTTGGCATGCACGATCAAGACATGAATAATGCAGAATAAATAATTGTTTTTGAATAAAAAGCACAACGTATAAGTTGTGCTTTTTTTATACAAATTAAAGACTTATTTAAATTTTATATATTTTTTGTGCTGAAATATTTTTTATAAAAAAGTGGTTTTCCCCATAAATTTGCCATGCAGTGCGTTGTAATGACACGCAACACTATATATTTCCTTTGCTCGCTCAGTTTTTATGAAAAACAGATTTGTAATGACATTGGTATTTGGCGACAAAGTGTGTCGCTTTGCTGAAAAAAGTCTCTTTTTTTTCTGAGAAAACTTTGCATAATGCCAATATGAGCATGTACACAGTAGTCTGAGTAATAAGTAAAAGATCAACCATCTCATGCTTAAAATTGATCAGTGTTGTAATCACAGAATGTGATAGACGGAGGTTTTATGTTAACAGCAAATGTTGCCAGTATGGTGGGGATCGGCTTGATTGTCATTGCGCTTATCGCTGTTTTCTTCTCGCCTTTTCGTCATTGGTTAGGGTTTATGTTGGCAGGCATGGCATTTTGGGGCGTTGTTGAAACCCTACGCTTGAGTGCACAGCATATTTTCCATTGGCCGATGACTTATAGCTATTTAACTGCGCTTAGCTTGGTGATGATGGGAATTACGCTACTGTTGTTAAGAGCAGATCGCCTTGCAGAAAAAGCCTTGGCTAATCGGCAACTGATTGAACACACGCCTGTTTATGACGAAGAACAATAATAATAGTGTTTGAAATTTAAAGTTACTCAACTCGGGTGTATTGAAAAATACACCTTTTTTTTTACTTAAAAATTGTCATACAAAGGCTAGTTATTCATTTTACAAGTTATGATAGGATGCGTTAAAGATGAATAAAATGACAATAGGCTAAATGCACATGAATCTTTCTGCTATTCCTGTCGTAAAGTTACCTTTACTCAATCTCAGTACCGATCCACTCGATTTATTGGTGGTGAGTATTGTGCTGCGAATGAAACAGCTTGCGAAAACTTCACCTAAATTTATTGAACTATCGCATGACCGTCAAATTCGTATTCAGATTGCGACGGATGCAGGTTTTTCACGCCAGATTTTAGTCAATAATGGTAAAGTTGATACTGTCGCAGGAGCACCTCAACCTGCTGATTTCACGCTGCAATTTTCCGACAGTGACCAAGGGGTGAAAACCTTGATGAAAGGTGAACCTTCAGCTTTTATGACAGGCATGCAAAATGGCACCATTAAAATGGAAGGTGATTTCAGCTTGCTGGTTTGGTTCAATAAAGTCGCACGCTTGTTGCCTCCTCAGTTACCAAAACCAGTACAAGCTAGAGTTAAACAAGTTCGTCAGTTTATTCGCCAGAAAACAGGCCGATAAGATCAAAAAAAGCGCTCAGATTTGAGCGCTTTTTTATGTTTAAACCACTTCAAGATTAAACGTCACAGGGCCATCATTGACCAAGTGGACTTGCATATCCGCTGCAAAAATTCCCGTTTCAACTTGAGGGTACTGGGTCTTGGTATATTCAACCAGTTGCTCATAAAGTGCTTTGGCTGCGGCAGGTGGCATGGCTGGACCGAAGTCTGGACGCAAACCTTTTTGGGTTTGAGCCATCAGGGTGAACTGTGAGACCAGTAAAATGCCGCCTTGAGCTTGTGCCACATTCCAGCCCATTTTGCCATTTTCATCATCAAAAATACGATATTTTAAAATTTTATCGATCAGCTTTTTGCCAATTTCAAAGTCATCTTGCTGGGCCAGTCCTAAGAAAACCAAAAGCCCATGTTGAATTTCACCTGTAATGTTTTCATCGACAACGACTTTAGCCGATTTGACCCGCTGCAATAACGCACGCATGCTTGGAATGACTCGTAAAAAGTAGAGACTATAAACATTTCTTTCAGGCTTTGAAATGTTTTTACAGAAATGGTCATGGCGATAAATTCGGCAAAAATGCGGCTAATTTGCGAGTTTTTTATCATAGTTTGCTAAAACGCACGCTGAGTTGATGATAAAAATGTGGTTTAATGCCTTGAGCTAAAAACGATCTAACCGATATGGAACCAATAATACGATCCTTGCTTGATACGGATTTATATAAATTTACGATGTTGCAGGTGGTGTTACATAAGTTCCCACAAACACATAGCGTATATCAATTCCGTTGCCGTAATCTTGAAGATACGGTGTATCCACTGACAGATATTTTGGACGATTTGAACGAGCAGCTCGATTATTTGTGTGAGCTGCGTTTTCAGGATGATGAACTTCAATATTTACGTGATTTACGTTTTATCAAAAGTGACTTTGTCGACTATTTAGAATTATTCCAACTTAAACGCCGTTTTATTCGTGCAGGGATTGATGATCAGGGACGCCTCGACATTCATATTGAAGGGCCGATGGTACAAGCCCTGATGTTTGAAATCTTTGTTTTGGCCATCGTCAATGAATTGTATTTCAAACGTGTTCATTCAGAAGAAGTACTGGCTGAAGGTGAGCGCCGTTTACAAGCCAAATTGCAGCTCTTAAAACAATACGAACAGCAAACAGATGACAGTCCATTTTTAGTGTCTGATTTTGGCACACGCCGTCGTTATAGCCTGACATGGCACAAGCATATTGTGGAAGAGTTTCACCGTACGGCACCGAATGTGTTTCGTGGCACCAGTAATGTGATGTTGGCGAAAGAACTGGGCATCACGCCAATTGGTACGATGGCTCACGAGTTTTTGCAAGCGTTTCAAGCATTGGATGTCCGTTTGCGTAATTTCCAGAAAGCAGCACTTGAAGCATGGGTTCAAGAATACCGCGGTGATTTAGGCATCGCTTTGACCGATGTGGTCGGGATGGATGCCTTCTTGCGTGATTTCGATTTGTACTTTGCTAAACTGTTTGATGGTTTGCGTCATGACAGTGGTGACCCGTATGAATGGGGTGATAAAGCTTATGCACACTATCAAAAACTAAAAATTGACAGTAAAACCAAAATGTTAACCTTTAGTGATGGGCTGGATTTGCAACGTGCATGGGATTTGCACCAGTATTTTAAAGACCGTTTTAAAGTGAGCTTTGGGATTGGAACCAATCTGACCAATGATATGGGCATTAAACCACTCAATATCGTGTTGAAACTGGTGGAATGTAATGGACAATCCGTTGCCAAAATTTCGGATAGTCCAGGTAAAACCATGACCGATAACGATACCTTCCTTGCCTATCTACGGCAGGTTTTCGAAGTCGAAACGGTATAAGACCACTAAAAACCGATTCTTGAGAATCGGTTTTTGCATTTTGCTATGTCCATGTTCGGCATAGTGCTTGCATAAAAAATCATAAATCGCCGTGAAAAGCCTATGTTATGATCGACCATGATTGAGTTTCAGGACGCCTTGAGCCAAATAAAAATGACAGCCACTTCTGAATTGAATTTTCCTTTATTAATCGAAACCGATGATCTAGTTCCACATTTGGGAGATCCCAACTTGCGGATTGTGGATTTGACGCGCGGTTCTGTGTATGCACAACTGCATATCCCGCATGCGATTCATGTCAAACCTCAGCAACTGGTTCAGCAGCATGAATTGGCTTCAGGCATGTTGCCAGATCTTGAGCGCTTACAAGCATTGGTTGAGTATTTGCAGCTTTCTCCCGACAATCATGTTGTGGCCTATGATGATGAAGGTGGTGCATGGGCAGGGCGCTTGTTGTGGAACTTGCATTGTTTAGGCTTTACAAAAACCAGCTTACTCAATGGTGGGATTCATGCTTGGTTGGCAGCAGGATTACCTACTTCGGCTGATGTAGAAGACTTGCCTGTCGTAGAGCACTTGTTAAGAGTTGACTTGTCACATGCTTCACAAGTACGCATTGAATATCCTGAATTGCTTGAACTGGTTGAACAGAATGCAGTTCAACTCTGGGACTGTCGGACTGAGGATGAATATACAGGTTCACGTTTGGCAGCTCGACGAGGAGGGCATATTCCCAATGCACTTCATTACGAATGGAGTACTGCCCTTAATCGTGAAAATCATTTAAAATTACGCGATTTAGAACACATACAACAACGTTTGCAACAATTGGGGTTTGACTTTAATCGGCCTGTTGTGGTGTATTGCCAATCACATCACCGTTCGGGTTTGGCTTACATCTTAGGTCGTCTACTCAACTGGAATATTCGCGCATACGATGGTGCATGGAGTGAGTGGGGAAATCGCCCCGATAGTCCAATTGTTACGGGGGAGAAACCGCTTTGAGCCTTACATCACAACTGAAGAAACACCTTTTTTTACAAGCACAACGTGCAGTTCCTCAGCACCAGCTCAGCCGTGTTGTTGGTAAAGTTGCAGCGAGTGAAAACCCAATTGTTAAAAATATTGCGATTCAGGCATTTAAAGCGAAATATCAGATTGATTTGTCCGTTGCAGAACAAAATAATCCGTTGCAATACAAATCATTTAACGAATTTTTTACCCGTGCATTGAAGCAGGGCGTGCGCCAGATTGATGCGGACAGTCATAGTATTGTCAGTCCTGCCGATGGTGCTATTTCGCAGATTGGTCAGATTACCGATGGCGAAGTGTTCCAAGCCAAAGGACAAAGCTTTTCGGTAGAGCAGTTAGTGGGTGATCCACAACTGGCTGCACCGTTTAAACAAGGTCAGTTTGCAACAGTTTACTTGTCACCACGTGATTATCACCGCGTGCATATGCCTTTTGCAGGGACTTTGACAGAAACGTTGTATGTGCCTGGTGAATTGTTCTCGGTGAATCAGGTGACTGCTGAAAATGTACCGAACCTGTTTGCCCGCAATGAGCGTATGGTGTGCCTGTTCGATACTGAAATTGGTCGTATGGCGGTGGTGCTTGTGGGTGCGATGATTGTGGCAGGTATTGAAACCGTTGCGACTGGTAAGGTGAAACCCAATGGTCGTTTGGACTTGCAACAACATCATCTTGAATTACAAAAAGGTGATGAGTTAGGACGTTTCTATTTGGGCTCAACCGCAATTATTCTATTTGAACCGAATACCATGGCATGGGATCAGCAATTTAAAGCGGAATCTGTGGTGGTGATGGGTGAACGTTTAGGGCAGACCCTTTAATTTAGTAGCTCAATCTAGCCAACAAAAAACGCAACCTAAAGGTTGCGTTTTTGCTTTTTAACGATGATCTGCCAATGCCACCGTACATTGTTCATAGGACTGTTGAGCTTGAATTTGCGCTGCTTCAGATAAACTCAAATAAGCCTGAATCCACTGATTGGCAAGGGCTTCACGAAATTCAGGCTGCTTGAAGGCATAGTCAGGAATACTACCTTGCTGAATCTGGTGCATGTTGGCTTGCAGTTGTGCCGAGTCATGAGGTGGATGGGGCTGGCGAAGTACAAAACATAAAATCGCCTGATAACGTGCAATTTCATCGGCATCAGGTTGTTGAGATTTCACCACAATAAATACAAGAAAGGCAGCACATAAGCTGCCTAGAAGGACATAAAACTTTTTCATGGCTTATAGTGTAGAGCTTTATGCTTCCGCTTCACAGAGGCGTTCTTTAGGAAAAACCGCTTTAAAGCATGAACCTTGGTTAGGTTTGGAGTCTACTTCTAAATGTGCACCATGTTGCATCAAGACGTGTTTAACAATCGCCAGTCCCAAACCTGTGCCCCCAGTTTGGCGGCTTCGTGCGCTATCTACACGGTAAAAGCGTTCGGTCAGACGAGGTAAATGTTTAGGGTCAATCCCGATGCCGTTGTCTTCTACAGTAAAGTAGCCGTGTTCCTGATCATCATGCCAGCCAATGGTAATCACGCCACCTTTCGGGGTGTATTTAATCGCATTGGTGACCAAGTTACCAAAAGCACTGGCCAGTTCGACATCTGAACCGATTAAATCGCAATGACTGTCGATGTCCAGATTTAAGATATGTCCGTAATCTGTGTTATACGCCTGAGCATCATCGAACAACTGGTTCATCAGGCTCGGCATATTCACGATTTGGTTTTTGGCTTGTTGCTTGTCATTTTCCAAACGAGATAACAATAACAAGTCATTGACCAAGGCATTCATACGTCTGGTTTGAGCCTGCATTTGCTCAAAAGGACGCTTCCAGCGTGGATTGAAATCGTCCTGATCGGTAAAAGTTTCCAAATAGCCGCTGAGTACCGTCAGTGGCGTGCGCAGTTCATGAGAAATGTTGTCGACGAAGTCTTTACGCATCTGTTCAAGATTGTGAACTCGAGTCACATCGTAAGCGACGAGCAAACGGCTTTCTGAACCAAAACGGGTCAACTTGATTTGTACATAGCGGTCTTCGTGAATTGAAGATTTCAGTTTAATACCATCAGGTTGCTGTTCCATATGGTTGAAATATTCAACAAAGACAGGCTGGCGCAAAATACCGAGAATATTGCGTCCACGATCCAGTTCTTGAATGCCAAGCAGGCGCTCTGCGGCAGGGTTCCACCATTCAATTTGATGGAGTTCATCGGTGAGAACAACGGCTTCGGCTAAAGCCACCAAAGATGACTGGGCACGGTCAATCAGACCGACCATTTCAGCCTGTACCACACGTTCCTGACGTTGTGAGCGATAGATATTGAACAGTAATGCCCCCCAAATTCCATTGAGGTTGGGAGGAACATCATAGGGACGGTTGGCAATCCATTCATTGACCAGATATAAGGCACGTAAATGGATTAAAAAGAAAATACCAAACGCGATGGCAATACAAACCCAAAAATAACCTATTCCCAACCCGATTAAGCTGGCGACAATCAGGAAAAACAGCAAAACCCTCAGGTCTTGTTTCGCATAGCCCCATAGACTGCTATAACGGTAAGTCTTATGCTCGTGGCTAATTTCAGGGGTTGGGTAAGGTTCATACATAAAAAAATCTGGTTAACTTAAGGCATCGGCACGAGTTGAGAAACGGTAACCTGTACCACGCACGGTTTGGACAAAACGATCAACCCCGAAAGGTTCAAGCACTTTGCGTAAGCGACGGATATGTACATCAATGGTTCGGTCTTCAATATAGACATTGCCACCCCAAACCTGATCAAGTAGTTGTGCACGTGTGTAAGCACGTTCAGGGTGGGTCATGAAAAATGCGAGCAAACGGTATTCGGTTGGGCCCATGTCCAGAATATTATCAGCATAACTGACACGTTGACTGACAGGATCAAGAATTAAGCCATTGGCATCAATCACCTTTTCGCCGCTTAATGCATTGGAGCGACGCAATACGGCCTTAATCCGTGAAACCAGTTCACGGGTTGAGAAAGGCTTGGTCATGTAGTCATCTGCACCTGCATCAAGGCCTTGAACTTTATGGTCTTCTTCGCCACGGGCAGTCAGCATGATCACTGGAATTTCAGACAGGGTTTCATCGCGTTTTAAACGACGGCACAAATCTACCCCACTGACACCGCCAGGCAACATCCAGTCCAGTAAAATCAGAGCAGGGCGTTGATCAACGATCATTTGGTGGGCTTGTTTGGCATCTTCGGCTTGCATACACTGGAAACCTGCCATATCGAGCGAAGTATGAATCATCTCACGAATCGGTAATTCATCATCGACGATTAAAATATAGTCCTCTTTCACAAGGTCAAATCCTATCACTGCTTTATTTATATATAGTCCAGTATTACAAAGACTAATTATGACAGTATCATTGCAGTAGATTTAGGTATCTGCAATTTTAAAAATTATTTGTGACAAAATCTTGATATCAACATGAACAAATGATGACGCATGTTTGGGGCAAGATGCAAGATCGAGACAGTAATGAAAAGTTTTCAAGGAAAAGTGGCGGCAATTTCGGGCGCTGGTTCAGGTATTGGGCAACAGTTGGCGGTGCTTTTGGCACAACAAGGCTGTCATTTATCTTTGAGTGATATTGATCCACAGGGCTTGGCAAAAACCAAAGCTTTGCTGGCAGCCAATTCTGTGCAAGTCTCCATCCATATGGTGGATATTGCTGAACGTGAGCAAGTTCAGTATTGGGCAGAGCAGACCATGCGTGAACATGGACAGATTAATCTGATTTTTAATAATGCAGGTGTGGCGCTAGCTTCAACTGTTGAAGGCGCAAGTTATGAAGATCTGACTTGGATTACCAATATTAACTTTTGGGGAGTAGTGTATGGCACCAAAGAGTTTTTGCCCTATATAAAGCAAACTAAAGATGGTTATGTAGTTAATATCTCAAGTATTTTTGGAATAACCGCACAACCCACTCAGTCAGCTTACAATGCCAGTAAATTCGCAGTAAGGGGATTTACTGAGGCGTTACGGCAGGAGCTAGATATTCAACGTTGTGGTGTCGGTGCGTTATGTGTGCATCCAGGTGGTGTGAGAACCAATATTGCCAAATCGGCACGTTCCAACCAGAGCCTACAAAGTTTGGGGATTGAAACAGATGGCACGCAGCAAGATTTTGAAAAACTGTTGCGAACACCACCAGAGCTGGCAGCCAAAAAAATTCTCAAAGCCATTCAAAGCAACCAGCGCCGTGTGCTGATTGGAACAGATGCAAAAGTGATGGATGTGTTACAGCGATTATTTCCATCGGGTTATCAGCGTTTAAGTGTTTGGCTGAACCGTTTACAAACATGGAAAGACTAAAAGCCCAAAAAGAGAAGCATAAGCTTCTCTTTTTACTATATATTTAACTATGGCTTCTTGAAAAAAAGCCAATGACTGCCAAAATTAAAGAAACAACCAAAAAGATTATGGCGAACTGTTGTGATAAGCCAGCAACGCCACCAAAACCAAGCAAGCTAGCAATCAGTGCAATCACCGCAAAAATAACTGCCCAACGGAACATAATGATTCTCCTTGAGTTTTTTATTTTGCAATTTAGTTTAGCACTATAATTTTGCGAGACTGTTTTTGCTTTGTGTAAAAAATGTGCAATTTGACATACTTTTTGCCATGCTATGTAAGTCCTGTCGGTAAAATTTAAGCTCAGGGCTGTCATGCTATAATCTTGCTCTAGTTGCTTTTCTGCTGAGAATTTCATGTCACTTCGCCCTCAATTTTGGAAAAAATACCCATTAGATCAACTCTCAACAGAAGAATGGGAAGCATTATGTGATGGCTGTGGTTTATGTTGCTTACTGAAATTGGAAGATGAAGATACACAGGAAGTTGCGTATACAAAGGTGGCCTGTAAGTTACTGAACTGCACAACGGGGCAATGTTCTGATTACGCGCATCGTCAGCAGCATGTGCCTGACTGTATTCAGTTAACATTAGAGAGTTTAAATAAAATTAAATGGTTACCTTCGAGCTGTGCTTATCGACGCATTCATGAAGGCAAGAATTTACCTTCATGGCATTATTTGAATACAGGTTCACGTCAAAGTGTCATTAAAGCCAAAAAATCAGTGGCGGGTCGCTGTATTTCAGAAGAGGATGTGAATGAAGATGAGATTGATGAATATATTGTTCGCTGGGTAAGGTAAAAAAGTATTTTAAAAATAATAATTTAATAAATAAAAAAACACCCCATTTCAAAGTTGGCTTGGAAATTGCTTAAATTTTACGCGGTTAAAATTCGTGAAAATTCAAATATTTCTAAGCAATAGGGTCATGGGGGGAAAATGTATAAAAATAGCTATATCCAAAACCTCATACTGATTGTACTTGGTTTTTTTGCAAGTTCAGGTATGACGTGGGCAGCAACCGCACCGTATATTACAAATCTAGATCAGATTAATACAGGGAACACCGCATGGATGCTGACATCGACAGCACTGGTGTTACTGATGACCATTCCTGGTATTGCATTATTTTATGCGGGAATGGTGCGTAAAAAGAATTTAATCGCAACAGCATTACAGAGTTTAGTGATTGTCTGTTTAGCGAGTGTGTTATGGGCTGTGGTGGGGTACAGCCTTGCTTTTACACCCAATAATGCCTTTATTGGGGGCTTCGACCGCGTGATGTTACAAGGCGTGGTATTCGATGCTGCCGATGGCAAAATTTCGGTGAGTCATATTGCTTCGAGCATTCCTGAAACCGTTTGGATCATGTTCCAAATGACCTTCGCGATTATTACACCTGCCTTAATTACGGGAGCATTTGCTGAGCGGATGCGTTTTTCAGCGATGTTCTGGTTCATGTTCTTTTGGCTATTATTGGTCTATGTGCCTGTCGCACACTGGGTCTGGGAGCCATCGGGCTGGTTGGCGATGAAAGGTGCACTGGATTTTGCTGGCGGTACGGTTGTTCATATTAATGCAGGTGCCGCGGGGCTTGCCTGTGCATATATGTTAGGCAAGCGAAATGGCTACGGCAAAGAACCCTTCTTTCCAAATAATTTAATTTATACCTTTATTGGTGCAGCATTGCTCTGGGTCGGCTGGTTTGGTTTCAATGCAGGTTCAGCGGGCGCTGCGGATGGCCGTGCGGGCATGGCGATGCTGGTTACCCAGTTGGCAACGGCTGCTGCTGCACTGACTTGGTTGTTGGTGGAATATATCAGCCGCCGTAAAGTGACTTTACTGGGTGCTTGTTCAGGTGCTGTGGCAGGTTTGGTTGCAATAACCCCTGCATCGGGTTTTGTCGATACCACAGGTGGCTTGCTGATCGGTTTGATTGCAGGTGTGTGCTGCTACTGGGGAGCAACCCAACTCAAGAACTTACTCAACGCCGATGACTCACTGGATGTTTTTGGGATTCATGGGGTGGGTGGGATTGTGGGTGCAATCTTAACGGGCGTTTTTGCTCAAAAAAATATTTCAGGATTAGATGCCAGTTTACTGGT
>NZ_POVU01000029.1 GCF_003261585.1 Acinetobacter sp. MB5
TCACCGCCGATGGATACGCATTATAGAGGATTTAAAACGTCATGCAACCCCCCAACCTGCTTTTTTTTAACAACCGCTCATTTTGTAGCCTATTTCGGCGTTTTTAGGGGTGAATAGAACAAATATTCTGCATTTTTACTGTTTTAGTCTATTTTTTTCATATGGTGATAATCACATTTCAATTTTATTCATGCTATATAATAGTTAAAATTAAATTATCTAAAATATTCTTGGAAATTCTTATGCGTCAGTTTTCTGTATTGTGGGTTTCTTTGCTTACGCTTGGAATAAGTAGTTCAGTTTTGGCAAATGAGGCAACCACCACCGATGTCAGCTCAAACCAAGCTGAATCTGTAAATAATAAAACTTCTCGCCTTAATGAGCTGAAAAGATTCTCAAAAAAAACCATTCAAGATTTGAAAGTTGATGCCAATGCAGCTCAACCCGATGAAGTTAAAGATCCATTCCAGCCTTTAAACCGTAAGATCTTCGTGTTTAATGACTATATAGATCGTCATGTGATACGTCCTATAGCTGTTCAGTACCGAGAAAAAATTCCCGCTGAAGTACGAGGTTCTTATCGAGGGTTTCGTGGCAATTTGGCAGAACCATGGAACGCAACCAATCAAATTATTCAGTGGAAACCTAAACGTGCGCTAAAAACTGTAGGCCGTTTCTTAATTAACAGTATAACGACCCTTGGCTTAGCCGATCCTGCGAGTCGTTTAGGTCTAGATCCTGAAGAAGAAAACTTTGGTACCACACTTGGTTATTATGGTGTTCCATCAGGTCCGTATCTTATGATTCCATTTCTTGGGCCAAGTACTTTACGTGATGGGTTTGGTTTTATTGTAGATAGTCAGGCTAGCCCTCAAAAATATATTCTGGAAGAAAATTACCCTGGATTATATTGGGGAGATTGGGCCTTATATGCGATTGATCTTCGCAGTTCCCTGCTCGATTTTGATAGTAATGTGCAGGGTGATCGCTATGCTGCTATTCGTGATGCCTATTTACAACGTAAACGTTTTGTCATTTCAGAGAAAAAAGGGACTGCAAATGATGTGTCATTTGTAGATGACAGTAGTAGTAATGATGGCACCGACAGCAGTTCGCCAGCTGATTCTGGTTCTACGGACAAATAAATATTTGCTATTCAGCATATTTGTTATATTTTGAAGCAAGCATTGATGTAAAAGGACTATTCTCTCATTTATGTATTTCATTCAGCCTACTCGAAAAATACCGCATTTAGACCAAGCGCTAAATGCTTTACCGAGCTTACAAATGATTCATATAGAGGATATCTCCCTTTACGATCAAAGCATCATTGCAATTGCCGATGTTCAAGATTTCTTAGAATATAAATGGACACTACCTACAATTGTACTGGCATTTGAAGATGAAGGCAGTGCTTTGGCACAGGCATGGCAAGCTGGAGCTTTGGCAGGCTGGATTTGGTATCAACTTCCTGAAAACCCAACGGAAGCCCTAAAAAAAATTGATGCGCAATACAAACGCAACCAAGATAGTCGTGATCTTCCCTCTGCTGCCATTTTACAAAAGAAACTTCTCCCAACACCTCTCGAATTGCCCAATTATCAAATTGAGTCTTTTTTCAAACCATCTGCCTATCTCTCTGGAGACTGGTATGACTACTGGAAAATCAGTGATAAGGAAATAATTTTCTATTTAGCAGATGTTTCTGGTCACGGTGTCACGAGTAGTTTACTCACTTCATGGATGGCAGCCTTTCACGGGCGTTCCAAAACACCTCGTGAACTGATCAAAAAACTCAACGGAATGTTAGTTCAGGAAAATATTGAAAAACATATCACCATGATTACGGGTATTTTAAATTTTGAAACCCATCATTTGCGTTGGTCAAGTGCTGGACATTACCCACCAGCCATTTTATTTGAACCGAATCAGCCAGCAAAAATCTTAAATACCAGTAGCTTTCCCTTAGGCTTAACTGAAGACCTCGAAGTTGAAGAATTTGAGTGTATTTTGAGCAAACAAGCACGTTTTATTATGTGTTCAGATGGTGCACTAGAACCATTTGATGGTGGTTTAAGCGAGCAATTTCAAACGCTTGTTGACCACCTACAAAATCATACATTTGAAGCACCTGCACATGTTGCCGATGACATCGCAATTTTGAGTTTGTGCCGAATAAAGTAGCTAAAAAAATCAATATCGTATCTTTTTGTAATTAATTTTCATTACTCAACCACTTGAGTCTGCCCACCCCCTATGTGATAATTTTCTAATCCTTCTCAAAAAATGGCATATATATGTCAACAGGCCATGTTGAATATGCAAGTTTGAATGGCACGCATTTTTTCAAGATTATTGGAGAAGTTCGCGCACAATCTTGTATTAGTTTAGACAAACTTTTGAGTAAGATTGAACAGCAAAGCAATGTCAAAGGTGCTGTTGTCGACTTAACTCAAACTACATTTATCGATAGTACAGTTCTTGGAATCTTAGCGAAACTTGGACTGAAGCTAAAGCAAGTTCATAACATTCAAGCTGTTATGCTATCGACCAATCCAGATATTACGACTCTCGCCAATAGCATGGGCTTAGGGCAGGTTTTTATCATGCTCAACTGTGGAGATAATAATGTCTGCACGCGTACATTGATTGATGAAAATGTGACACATAAAGCAATGCTCAACACTGTACTTGATGCGCATCGCACATTAATGGAACTCAACGATAATAACCAAAACATTTTTGAACCTTTGGTTAAGCAACTCGAAAAAGAACAAGATCAATTCGAAGAAGAAGTTGTTCATCCACATAACGCTTAATTATTAATGACAGCAAAGGATCGCTTGCCATGACTTTACTCTCTGTTGCTCAAATGAATTCTCAAAATAGCATTGAAGATAACTTCAAGCAGGTTGAGTCGCTCATTCAACAGAGTAAAGCACAGGGTGCATCCTTAATTACTTTCCCTGAAAATTTCATTTGTTTTGCTGCAGGTAAACAGCGTGAAACCGCAGAGCAATTTGAAAGTATTCAAAAGCGCCTAGAACAACTGGCACATCAATACCAGATCTGGATTATTGCAGGGACGCTGCCTTGTCCCTTTCGTCCTGATGGTACCATTGTTCCAGATGGCCGTGTTCGTACCACTAGCTTATGTATTAGCCCTGAAGGAACTGAAGCACGTTATGACAAAATTCATTTGTTTGATGTACAAGTGGCTGATGGCGTAGGTGGTTATCAGGAATCGAAGTTTTTTGAACCTGGCGATGAAGTGGTTGTTGCAAAAACCCCTTTTGGCAATATTGGCTTGATGGTCTGCTATGACTTACGCTTCCCTGAACTTGCACTCACCTTAAGACAGCGTGATGCCAATATTTTAACGGCACCTGCAGCATTTACATATACAACAGGGCAAAAACACTGGCAGTTGCTATTGCAAACTCGCGCTATGGACAGTCAATGTGCTGTGTTGGGTGCAGCACAGCAAGGCTGGCACGGCGAAAAACGTCAAACTTGGGGACACTCTGGTGCAACCAATAGCCTCGGTCAACTCTTGGCACTGGTTGAGCATGAAGGAACTCATTTGATTACTGTTGAATTTGACTTAGCAGAACAACATGCTATCCGCGAATCTATGCCGCTGATGCAGCATCGTCGACTGGTACAATTTTAATTTTTCTGTTTTTATTCAATCCGATCACGAATTGTACGTTTCCCCTCTATACGCCCGACACCGAACCCATTAAAGTGATAAATAAAGATTTTTTATCGAAGGAAGTGTTGTGCCTGATATTGACCTTATGCATGATCACTGGGAAAAGCATATAAAATGGTGGGGCGAATATCATTTTGAGCTCCATCAGAGTCGGACATGGCAATTTGGTTCATTGTTGTTTCGCCTAACGCGTGGAGCACAAGAATGGCGTATGGAATATCATCGTCCTGCCATTCAATTTGACTATGAGCAACAATGGAAGGAAATTCTAGAACCTGATTTTGCATTTCCTCAGCCTGTACACGTTGAACGCTATATGTTCCGAAAAATGGGCAATACGTTTCAACTCCTCCCTCGTCTAGCCGATCGCTCGGTCGTGATCCGTCCTGTCGACCCAATGTACATTCCTGCTGGGCAGCGTGGCTTATTGTATATCAGCACCCCTCTTTGGATTACGGGCTTTGCTGAAGGTCAACGTGAGCCATTATTCGATCTTCCTATTATTCGTCCAAAAGATACATGGTTTGGCCCAGATAAGCTTTCTGGCGAATTGTGCTATGCCACAGCCGTAGATGGTCGCACCGAATTAGAAGAACTCAAGCCCCGTGCTTTTCGAGCAGTAACACCGATCATTTTTCACAATAGCAGTCATGAACAGTTACGCTTTGACCGTATGAATGTACCAGTCCCTGCCTTGCCTTTATTTTTTAGTGAAAGTACTGGACGTTTATGGACATCACATATCAAAGTTGTGCATGAAGCACCTGAGCGTGCACCTCGCGTGCGGATAGAGAATCGAACCCCTCCCAAAGCGGGTGAAGTTGTCTATGTACATGCACCACGTATGCCTGGTGGTGCTTTTTTTAATATGTTTGACTCATTTTTTTAGGATCGTGAATGGAAAAATCACAAATTCCTCAAGACCTCCTCTCCAGTTTCAAGGAAGTGTTCACCAGTATTCCATTTAATATTGAGCGCTTAACTGATTTTATTGCCGCAGGCTTGCTCTGTCTGCTTGGCTTTGCACTGGGTCGAATTGTGTCAAATACATTTATTCGCACCATTGGCATCCGATTTAATGCGCATCAGCGGATGGTTTGGCGACGTGGAATTTTCTATACCATTTTCCTGTTTTTTGTGGTGGCAGGTTTACGTGAAGCAGGTTTAAAAGTCAGTGTTTTTCTAGGTGCAGCAGGTATTTTGACTGTAGCCTTGGGTTTTGCTTCGCAAACCTCGGCAACCAACCTGATCAGTGGTTTATTCTTGATAGGTGAAGGTTCATTTGAAGTGGGTGACACGATTCAGCTCACCTTATTACGAGGACAAACCATTGAAGGTGAAGTCATCTCGATTGATCTGCTTTCAGTGAAGCTACTGACCTTAGACAATATTTATATTCGCCTTCCCAATGAGCAACTGATTAAAACGCCCGTTTACAACCTGTCCAAATATCCAATTCGGCGTATTCCAATCACACTCGCAGTCACTTTCCATGAAAATCTGGCAAAAGTCCGCGAAGTTTTACTCACAACTGCCAAATATCATGTTTTAGTTCTTGATGATCCTAAGCCTGCCATGACAGTGACCGCATTTGGCGAATCTTCTATTGAATTGCTCTTTGCCATTTGGTGTCAGCAAGAAAATTATTTAGATGTCAAAGATGAAATGCAGGAACGTATTCGTGATGCTTTTGTAAAAAACAATATTGAAATTCCTGTTCCTAAGATTGGTTTTGTCGAATCGAATCAGTTACCAAAATCTTAATCTTTCAACTTATGAAGCTAAAAAGCATCATCAGTTTAAACTTCTGATGATGCCTTTGATGCAGGAGGCAACGGTGCCAGATAAGCAATAATCAGCATCATGACCCCTGCCCCGATAAAGGATACTACCCGCGTTAGAGTAGCACTTTGTGATAAATCCAAAAGTGCCAGCTTAAAGACTACGATTGCCAGAATACAAGCCCCCATATACCAAACTTCGCGTACGGCTTTACGACTGGCGACCGTCATTCCCACACAGGCAAGGAGCGTCCAAAGCAGTGTCAGACTCAACTGAACTGCACCGTTGTGCCAGATTTCCAAGCTCCATAACGGCGTATTCAGGACATCATGTAAGCCGCGAACCATGACACTACTTAACACCCAAAGCAGCATAAAGAACAAACTGACTTTTAGACCCTGATGCCAAGGACGTGAAGATCGACTATTTTGCTGTAACCACAGTAAGCCACACAGCATGGCGATACTTAAAATATCTATCGGATTTAGCAACGGAAAATAGTAATAGGCTTGAATGGCTTGCGTATCGAGATTCACGCAAAGCAACCAGAGCAAGCTACAAAACCAGAGTTCTGGGTGTGCTCCCCATGTTTTATTTTTTTGAATGATCACAATCCACAGCCAAACAGTCGGGAACGCACCCAATGCCAGTAATGGCGCTTGCACCCAAAAAGTCATTCCAGCCATTGCCAAACTCAACCACAATAAGAAGCTCAGCAAGCGATTGCCACTTTCCTGACGGTGTTCCCAATACAGCATTGCGCTATGTAAGATTGCACTGATCGCAAAAAACAGCATTAACCCTGTATTTTCCCAATGCTGTAAACCCTGAAAAATATGCTGCTGAGCCAATACAATACTCAATCCACACAGGGTTAATCCACTCACCAGTATTTTTTCTGTTGTCCATTCCACCGCTTGTTTTAGGGTCACAACCAGATAAAAAGCTACATACAAAATAGATGCAACCGCCAACTGCGCCAATAATCCATAGGCTTGCCAGTGGAAAATCTCCACGCTAGCACGACCACCGATATATAAAGCAAAAGCAAGGAAAAAAGTAATCGGTGGAATGGCTGTAATACGGCGCTCGGGTTGATTTTTGGTATCTAACAACAAGAAATAAACCGCAACTGCCTGAACCAACGTATAAATACAAGCACTCAGGGTTGGAAAAGAGTCATCTGACCAAATTTGATAAAATAATGCGCAGGCACTGAAGAACAGTAAAATTTCCCCAATTATTCGGCTAAAGCGATAACGCTCTGTTACGCCCCAAACAATCAGTGCTGTGCCTTGAATGACCCAACCGAGACTCGTCCAGTGTGCACCTTTTGCCAGTGGGAAAATTAGCGCAAAAAATGCAGTCGCCAACAGCATGAAACTTTTGCCGAGCAAGGACAGTTCTGTTTGTTGCTTGCGAAGCCACAAAGTTAAAGCAAAATACACCGCAGCCAGACCCGCAGAAGCCAAAGTTAAGGCTTGGGTCGATTGATGCATGATATGTGCATGTAAGGAAAAGCCGAGTACAGGCACACTAAAAATCAGACCGACATCTAAAATAGATGCATAACGTGAACGGGGTTGACGTAGCATTAACTGGCTATAACGAATGCTCAGCCAAATAAACAATGCCAAATGCAGCCATAATAAAAGATCAAGATAACTGCGCTGACTGTCAATGTCATGCATCAACACACTACCACCCGCCAAGCCGATGGTGGCAAAGAAAGCCAAATGATTAAGCAACTTCCACGACTGTACAAAATTAATCGCAGCCACCGCTAAATTCACCACCAGATAGTATTCCCACAAGAACACGGGATCTGGGCGATACTGCGGAATGAGTAACGGCGCGAGATACGCCATCCCCAATGCCAAAATCGCCAACGAAATTTCTTTTTGTTTAAGGCTGAGCCATGTGGTACTCAGCAGCAATACTGCAAGTACTGCACTGGCAATCATCAGGCTATTCATCAGCAAGAAGTGATAGGCAAAAATCAGGGTGAGGAAAATCACCGCCAAACCGACACCCTGTACAGCGACGGCAAAGCGCAAATTACGATTGCCTAGCCAATATCCTGCAATGGTCGTCACCACGCCGACAGAACCAATGGCTAACAAACGCATCCCCAGACTGACTTGCCAATATTCACTGGCAAAACGCAGCAACAACACCACACCGATCAATAACAAGGCAACCGCAACTTTCAAAATGGGATTACCCTTGACCAGCCAATCCAGCATATGCTGCCAATGCGATTCCACAGGTTGAGAGATGTGCATTGCTGGCTGAGTGTCCAAGATTTCAGCTTGCGGACTGGATTGGGCAGGAATCGGTGGAGGACTGAGTGGTGTTGGTGGAGATACAGAAGATGGTGAACCCTGCTGTTTTTCAAGATGCAATAAACGCTGTTCAAGCTGACTCACTTTATGGTCGAGTCGAAAAATCCATGCCAGTAAAATAGCTAAAGCGACCAATAAGAGTAAATAAATCCATTGTTCTAATTGAAATGCCCACTTTATTCCCACCACTGCCATAATCAAAATAAAAATCAGGCTGATGATGAAGGCTGTATTTTTCTGCAACATAGATTTCCCAATCGGCGCAGTCGTTTTGTTGATGTTAACCGATCAGCGGAACAATATAAAACAGTGGTTCACTGATCTACGTCTGCATCAAATTTAAAATTCACGTAAAATAGTCAGCAGATTAAATTCAGGAAATTGTGTAATGCCACCATTTGTTTTGGTTGATGGGTCTTATTTTTTATTTCGTGCCTACCATGCGGTACCACCACTCACCACTTCGACAGGACTCCACACCAACGCTGTACGTGGCGCAATTTCTGCCATTCAGAAACTGATTCGTCGTACTCAACCAACACATATGGCGGTCATTTTCGATACGCCTGAACCAACGTTCCGCCATAAATTATCACCGATTTATAAAGGTGACCGTCCGAGTATGCCTGACGAACTGTCACAGCAAATCCCTTATTTACATGCCTTGATTCGTTCCTTGGGAATTCCTTTGCACATGCTACCCGGTGCAGAAGCCGATGACATTATTGGAACACTGGCAAAACGTGCTGTGGTTGAAGGTCATCATGTCTTGATTTCAACGGGCGACAAGGACATGGCGCAGTTGGTCAATGACAAAGTCAAACTCGAAGACAGCTTCAAGGAACGCGTGTTGGATGTTGACGGCGTATTTGAAAAATTTGGCGTGTGGCCAAATCAGATCGTGGATTATCTGACCCTGATGGGTGACGCATCAGATGGCATTATGGGTGTGGCAGGTGTCGGTGCTAAAACCGCAGCCAAATTGCTCACCGAGTACCAAACCCTCGATAACATCATGGCGAATGCAGCCAACATTAAAGGTAAAGTCGGTAAAAGCTTACAAGAAAGTGCCGAAAGCATTAAGGTCGATCATCAACTGGCGAGCATTGTTTGCAATCTGGAATTAAACCTCGATTGGCATGAACTTAAGCTCAGCAACCCAAATGTGGATGAGCTACGTCGCTTATATACTGAACTTGAATTCCGTAACCAGTTGCAGTCGCTCGATCATCCAAATAATCCAGACAATCCAAGCTATAAAAATAGTCAATCTGCTGCACCTGTTACTGCTGAAAATACCGTAACTACATCCGTAAAAACCGAAGATGAATCGCATAGCAGCAGCCAAGATGATCAACTCGGTCAAGCACGTTATCACACCGTACTGACTGATGAAGCATGGCAACAGCTTTGGCAGCGTTTTGAAACCGCGAAGCGCTTTGCAATTGATACTGAAACCACCAGTCTCGATTATCGTACGGCGCAAATGGTTGGCTTCTCGGTCGCCTTCGATGCCCATGATGCCTACTATGTGCCATTTACCCATGACTATGAAGGTGCGCCACAACAACTCAATCGCGAGCAGATTTTGGCTCAGCTCAAGCCAGTTCTAGAAAATCCTGCGATTGAAAAAATCGGGCATCACCTGAAATATGATGCACATATCTTCACCAATCATGGCATTCATCTGCAAGGCTGGTTCTTTGACAGCATGCTGGCCTCTTATGTGCTGAATGCTTCAGCGACCCGTCATGGTATGGATGATGTCGCGCGTTTGTACTTAAGCCACCTGACCACCACCTTTGAACAAATTGCAGGTAAAGGGGCAAAACAGAAAACTTTTAACCAGATTGATTTGGAAACAGCCGCACACTATGCCGCAGAAGATGCTCATGTGACCTATCGTCTCTATGAAGTGCTGTCCGAGAAGCTTTCTGCTTTTCCTGAATTGGTCAATATTCTGCATAACATTGAAATGCCTGTGGCTGAAGTGTTAACGCAAATGGAAGAGAATGGTATTCAGCTTGATCCTGAGTTTTTAAAACAACTTAGTGAAGAATTTGCCAGCACCATGCATGAACTTGAACAGAAAGCCGAAAGCATGGCAGGCGAAAGTTTTAATATTGCTTCACCAAAACAGGTCGGTGAGATTCTGTTTGATAAACTGGCGATTAAAGGTGGCAAAAAAACCGCCACTGGACAGTACAGCACCAGTGAAAGCGTTCTGGAAAAAGTTGAACATCCGATTGCCGAAGTGATCTTGGAACATCGCGGTTTAGCAAAACTGAAAAGTACCTATACTGATCGTTTGGTGGAACAGGCCAATCCAAACTCGATGCGAGTCCATACCAGTTATCATCAGGCATTGACGGCGACAGGTCGCCTGTCTTCTTCTGATCCAAACCTGCAAAATATTCCTGTACGCGGGGAAATTGGTCGTCAGATTCGTAAAGCCTTCGTTGCCCCTGAAGGACGTGTGCTACTCGCAGCCGATTACTCGCAAATTGAACTACGTCTGATGGCGCATTTTTCTCAGGATGAAGCGCTGCTGCATGCCTTCCAACAAGGACAAGACGTGCATCGTCGTACGGCTTCGGAAGTCCTCGGCATTCCACTCGATCAAGTCACAGGTGATCAACGTCGTCAAGCCAAAGCAGTGAACTTCGGACTGCTGTATGGCATGTCTGAGTTTGGTTTAACCCGTCAACTTGGCTTTAGCCGTGAAGAATCACGCAGCTATATTGCACGTTACTTCCAACGTTACCCAGGGGTGTTGGACTATATGGAACGGACTCGTCAGATTGCACGTGAGCAAGGCTTTGTAGAAACCATTCTAGGACGTCGCCTGTATACGCCTGATATTTTGGCCAGCAACAAAATGGTGAAACAGGCTGCAGAACGTGCTGCGATTAATGCGCCACTGCAAGGTAGTGCTGCCGACATCATTAAACTAGCGATGATTGCCGTGCAAAAAATGCTGCCAGCGCAACATGCCAAGTTACTACTCCAAGTCCACGATGAATTGGTGCTTGAAGTCGATCAAGACTATGCCGCTGAACTTGCACCACAAATTCAAGATGTCATGCAATCTGTTCTGTCTCTCTCTGTACCGCTTTTAGTTGAAGTCGGACAAGGACATAACTGGGATGAAGCCCACTAATAACACACTAGCCCCATAAAAAAGCGCTCATCCCGAGCGCTTTTTTTAAATCAATTCAATCATATCTACGGTAGGTGGTACACGAAACCGAAATGGTACACCGACCATTCCTGTTCCAACTGTGACATAAACATCGGCATGCTCATGCTGATACAATCCATGTTTATGTCCTGAAATCGACACATGTTTCATAATATAACTGGTCACCCAAGGCAATTCGATCTGCCCACCATGGGTATGTCCCGACAACATCAAGGGTCGGCTTGGTAACTCGGGCACCATATCCACCGTATCGGGGTTATGCGATAAAATCACCCATGGTTTGTCTTGCGGTAAATCGGGCATAGCACGCATATCGGTTTTACCCGCCCATAGATCCCCAACGCCAATCAGGCGAAATTCATCAAACTCCACCACCTGCCCCTCAATATCAATCACATTGTTGGCTGCTAAGGCCTGTTGTAACAAACTATAGATTGGCGGGCCAGGGTATTGCTCATCATGGTTTCCCAAAACCGAATAAACAGGCGCTTGAATCTGCTTGAGAATTGCCAACTCATCAACCAGTGTATCTTCAGGTTCATACGTCCAGTCCCCAGCCACAACCACAATATCAGGCTGCTGCTGATTAATCTTTTCAACAATAATTTTGAGCTGACGTTCATTGCCTGAAAATAAACCGACATGCAAATCTGCAATGAGTGCAATTTTAAACGGATGATGGAAACTATGCGGCTCATTAATCTGATGCTGTGTGGTCTTTATCCGAACCAGATTGGGTTCGATAAAACGCGCATAAATCAGGATGCTGCTGAGCACGCCACTAAAAATCGCTTGATGCAGTGAATAATAACCTGTCATTCCCGCATAGATACTGAACAAAAATAGAGGGGGAAGCAAATAACAGGCATAAAAAACCCATAAATGGACAAAGGCTTTAAATGGATGAATTGTTTCAGTTTTAGCCTGACTTTGCCATGCATGCGCTGTTGCCCACAACGTAACGGTAAAGAAAATAATATAGAAGATTGAGATAATTGAATTAGAATTCCACATAGTTTTTCTCAGATCAATTATGAAACTAGCATGACAGCATGCGTAAGGATTGATCTATAGGTTTTTCGTGAGATCTTATAACCGACATGAGCCACTTATCACAACAATATTTTATGCCGAGTTTTTCAAAGCTAGCAGTGGCTCTTTGTATTACATTGAGCCTCACGGCGTGTAGTACCTTACCGCCACAGCAGGTACAAATCCCGCGTTATGCGCATGATGTCGATACATCACAAACGACCTTGGCGCATATGATTACGCCATTACAGCAGGCAAACCCAGGCTTAACGGGATATCATATTCTGTTCGATCCGCTTGAAGCGATTTCAACTCGACTCAACCTGATCAATAGAGCACAAAAAACGCTGGATTTACAATACTATATCTGGGATAACGATAAAATTGGCGCGCTTGCCTTATATGACATCATTCAGGCAGCTGACCGAGGTGTCAAAGTCCGTTTACTGATTGATGATAACAATGCCAAAGGCATGGAAGGTGTATTTTTAGCACTCGACCAACATAAAAACATTCAGGTCAAACTCTACAATCCCTATCGTTTCAGGCAATTCCGTGCCATGGACATGATCCTCGACCTAAAACGCATCAACCGCCGTATGCACAACAAGAGCTTTATTGTCGACAATGAAATTGCCCTGATCGGTGGTCGTAATATGAGCGACCAATATTTCAATGTCAGCGACAATTATCAGTTTTCCGATATCGACGTGATGCTGATCGGGCAAGCGGTGAATGATATTTCCAGTTCCTTCGATGCCTACTGGAACGACAGCTATGCCTATCCTGTGCGGCAAATCGTCAATGCTCAAAAGCACCGTCTTCGCTATGAAGGTTTAAAACAGCAACTGACTGAACATTATCAAAAGGCCACGGTACAAAACTATCTAGGCTTGGCTAATCGTACTTATGTATTTGATGAGTGGATGCATCATCAGATTCATTTCGATTGGGTCAAAGCACATGTAGTGAAGGACTCACCAGATAAAATTCGTGGTCAAGCCACAGGCGATGACTACTTAAAAGAACAGTTGAAAAAGGAACTGATTTCCCCACAACACAATGTAGATATTATTTCAGCCTATTTCGTTCCTGAAAAATCAGGGGCTCAAGCACTCAGTGCGATGGCTCAAAATAGCGTGCAAGTTCGTGTCCTGACCAATTCATTCAAAGCCAATGACGTTTGGCTGGTTCATGCATTTTATAGCAAGTACCGTAAAGATCTGCTCAAAAACAATGTCAAACTATATGAGTTCCTGCCCGCCCTTTCTGGAAAAGAGTTAAATCCACAGACAGAAGAAATTTCGGAAAAAGCTAAAATCAGTCTGAAAGGTTTAAGTCGTTCAAGCTTGCATGCCAAACTGATGGAGCTAGATCAAAAGCAGGTCTTTATTGGGTCATTTAACCTCGACCCACGCTCATCCAAACTCAATACTGAAATTGGGGTGGTGCTCGATAGTCCAAGTCTTGCGAAAACCATTTACGACACCATGAATCAGAATCTCGATGCGTTCAGTTATTCGCTCTCGCTTACTCCCGAAAACCAGATCAAGTGGACACTACAAACTCCAACTATTCACAAGGTATATCCGCATGAACCCCATATGAGATGGTGGCAAAACATCGGATTAAAATTCATTTCATGGTTACCAATTGAAGGCATGATGTAATCTCATGCCTGAGGTTGCTTCACCACATGTTGTTGCAACTCTTTTAAACCATTAGCCATCAGGTTTTGTACTTCTTTAGTCAGGGAGTCAATATTGTGTCCGTCCACATCAATTCGTGGCAAGAACATCAGATGCGCTGTCACTCTTGGCATTTCCAGCACTTGTTTAACATGCTCAGTAAAAGAAATGTCTCCAACATACGGTGCAACGTGATCTAGCTCCCCTCGCTGATTGACATAACAAATCAAAGCCACTTGCACAGGCTTTTGGGCTTCAAGTGCCGCTCCCAATAATCGCCCATGAATCCGTTTAATCGCAGTGCCATCCGAAGTTGTCGCTTCGGGAAAAAACAATACAGGAATATTTCTCGACAAAAAATCGGAAATTTGTTGGCGAATCCGTACTGAATCCCCTGAACCTCGTTGAATAAATAAGGTCCCGCCCCCTTTGGCTAACTTGCCCACCACAGGCCAGTGCTGTATTTCAGCTTTTGCCAAGAAAAAAACACGCGCAGCAGAACCTAGGGTTGGAATATCGAGCCATGAAACGTGGTTACTGACCCAAAGTGCAGGTTCACGAGGCGCAGGCGCTCCATACAATCGAACTTCAATATTAAATACATCACACATACGTCGGCAAAACCACTGCACATAGCGCGTATTATCGGGGTTGTTCGGATGTTTATAGAGCTGATGGCGATACACCACATAAAACCCCTCACCTACCGCCGCCACGCCATGACCAATTTTTTTGCCAAAATGAATAAAACGTGACAATCCTTTCTTTTTTACTTCGGTTGTTGAATTCTGATAGGTCATAAACATGCATAAGTCATGATGAAATGTGTTGCAACATTATAAATGAGCACGGCGATGATGCTGTAAAAAAGTTACAATCTTGATCTGAATATCCGAAAACAATGATAATAATTTTCAATTCTATTTAAAACCAAGACAGGATTATAATTAAACACTAAATCGGCAAAAGGAGAATGCCATGAATCACATGTTGAATCTTCGCCACAATAAACCTCACCACCACAATACCTTTCATCAACTCCAATGGATCGTGGGTTGCTGCATTTTATATGCAGGGCTTTTGATTTTGCTCAACAAAGTTTTCTTACTGATGCACTAAGAAATTTCTCACTCGCCTAGTCAGCGAGTTTTCTCTACAATAGATTTTTTTACGTGGTCAGTTAGGTTATTAGTGGAATATTTTGAGCGACATCAAGGCGGTGAACGGGTCATATTGGTCAGTGTTTCGGTCAACATGCTAAATGATCTTGATGGTGAAGAGTTTAGTTTACTTGCAAAATCAGCAGGTGCAGAAATTTTGCAACATATCACTGCTCAACGTGTAAAGCCCGATCCCAAACTGTTTGTCGGTTCGGGCAAAGCCGACGAGATTGCAGCATTGGTAGCTGAACTCGAAGCCGAACTGGTGATTTTCGATCACTCGCTCTCTCCTGCCCAAGAACGTAACTTGGAAAGAATTCTAAAATGTCGTGTAGTTGACCGTACAGGTTTGATTCTCGACATTTTTGCCCAGCGTGCACGCACCCACGAAGGTAAACTACAGGTTGAATTGGCTCAGCTTGAACATTTGTCTTCACGGTTGGTTCGTGGCTGGACGCACTTGGAACGACAAAAAGGTGGTATCGGCTTGCGTGGACCAGGCGAATCACAGCTTGAAACTGACCGTCGTTTACTTCGAATTCGGATGGGACAGCTCAAAGACAAACTTGAAAAAGTCCGCCAAACCCGTAGTCAGGGCCGTGCTGCTCGCCAAAAAGCGGCTATTCCAACTGTTTCTTTGGTCGGCTATACCAATGCTGGTAAATCAACGCTGTTTAATATTCTCTCTGAAAGTGAAGTCTACGCAGCAGACCAACTATTTGCCACACTCGACCCAACCTTACGGCGTTTAAATTGGGATGGTATTGGTGCGTTGGTACTTGCCGATACGGTTGGTTTCGTTCGGGATTTACCTCATTCTTTAGTCGAATCCTTTAAAGCGACACTCGAAGAAACTTTGGAAGCTACGCTACTGTTACATGTGATTGATGCAAGCAGTCCAGACATGCTCGAACAGATTGATGCGGTTGAATCTGTACTGAAAGAAATCGGTGCAGATGTGCCTGTACTTCGGGTCTATAACAAAATTGATTTAAGTGGTGACGAAGCCAAAATCATCTACGCCAAACCGCATCAGCCAGAACGCGTTTATGTCTCAGCCCATAGCCAGCAAGGCCTAACGCTGCTACGCCAAGCCGTTCAAGAATGTTTAATGGGGCAAATTCAGAACTTCCAGCTCACATTAAAACCTGCTTATGGCAAATTACGCACGCAGCTTTACGCGCTAAATGTCATTCAATCTGAACATTATGATGACCATGGCAACCTGCTCATTGATGTTGTGATTGCACCGCACAAGCTCGAAGAGCTGATTAAAAAGTTGCATTTGCCCATGAATGAAATTTTGGGTGAACGCGCAGGTCAGTTTCAGCCGCCTTTAGAAGAGTTTGAAATTAAATCTTAGATCGGTTAAAACTGGAAAAATAACGTTTTCTAGCCAAGGGGTGAACCATATGGGATCGCCCCAAAACCACGAAGATTTCAAAAAATGAATGGAATAAAAGCCATCGATTGGCCAGCTTGGATTGCCAACATTTCCCTGATTATTATCTTTCGCGAAGTTGCACTTTGGGTCATGACTCAACTGCATTTTCCAGAATTAGGCAATCTGGTCGGCCTATTAGCACTGCTCTTTACGCTGAGTGTTTGGCGTAGATTCCGTCCAATTTCACTGCGCCTCATCGACAATAACAACAAGATCATGCGTGAAAGTGCCTTTGCATTTTTACCTGTTTGTGCAGGTTCTCTCATTACACTTGTGCATATGGGCAAAGAAATTCCCTTATTTTTAACAATCTTGGTCATCAGCACCCTCATCCCGCTATGGGTCTACGCCAAAATGGCAAAACGCTGGCTATAAGGAGCAAACAACATGATGATTGTACTATATAGCTTCGCGATCACTTTGGTTGCCTATCTGATTGCAAAATTTACGAACCGTTTCTTACCTCGTATCCCTGTTTTAGTGATCGGCATGTTTTGTGTTGTCGGGATTTTGGCTGTTTTAGGCTTGCCTTATGAACACTACCTGCAAGGCACACATGACGTTTTTGGTCGCCTACTTGGATATGTCACGGTTGCCCTCGCGATTCCACTCGCGACCATGCGTTACGATGATTTACCACTGAAATCACTTACCAGTATTTTGGTTTTTGCCAGTGTTAGTGCTGTTGCTCTGCCAATGAGCTTAGCCTATTTACTCCACATGGCACAACCGACAATTTTAGCGTTTGCAACCCGTGCCGTCACCACACCGATTGCCATCAATATCGCGACCCTACTCGGCTCACCGATTGGCCTTGTTATTTTAATCGTGATTTTGTCGGGTCTGATTGGTGCCAGTTTTTCAGGACTGATCTTACGGCATATTCACGATGAACGTGCTTCTGGACTGGCTTTAGGACTGGCAGCCCATGCGATTGGTACAGTTCAAGCATGGCAACGTGGGCCTGTTGCTGGTCGTTATGCCGCTTTTGGCATGGCTGTAAATGGGGTTTTTACCGCCATTTGGCTACCAATCGTGATCCATTTCCTAAAATAACTCACGGGTTCTCACTTCGGGCGTTATCGCCATTGTTCTCAAACTGCTTCTCTTTTAAAATAATTTTGCTCATTAAATAAGCAGTTTACAGAGGAGCATTTGTGTAATGTGGAAATTGCCACTGATTTTAACTTTATCAGTCTATAGCAGTCTGAGCTTAGCAGCGGACATTAGCGGAACATGGAAGCAAATCGATGACAAAACAGGATCAGCTAAAGCATTAATTCAAATTCGTCAGGAAAAGGATGGCCGTTATATTGGTAAGATTGTTAAAATTACCCCGCGTCCAGGATACGTCCCAAGAGAAACTTGCGTAGACTGCCCAGAACCTTATCGTAATAAACCAATTCTTGGGCTAGACATCATTCATAACCTAGAGCCCCTTGGCAATAATAGCTATGGAAATGGTAAAATTATTGACCCACTCACAGGTAAAATTTACAGCGTGAAAGGACGCTTACTGTCTAATGGGCGGTTATTACAATTACGTGGTTATTTAGGAGTTTCAATGCTTGGACGAACTCAAGTGTGGATTCGAGAAAACTAAACATTTAAACATAAAAATCAAAGCGATCATCTAGCAATGACCGCTTTGCATCTTTAGAGCATGACTGGATTTTCAACCGAGAATAATGTCTGATCTTCAAGGCGAAATGCCATCAGCTTTCCACCCCAAACACAACCACCATCCACATTCTGAATCTGTGGATTAATAGCTCGGCCTTCTAATGCTGCCCAATGCCCAAAAACGATTTGATGTGTTCGTGTCGTCAATCCATCAAACTCGAACCACGGCAGAAAACCTTTAGGCATCGGATCATCCAGTGATTCTTTAAAAGAAAATTCAAGACGCCCTTCAGCATTGGTCAAACGCATGCGGGTCAAATAGTTGGTAATCGTGCGTAGACGATCCTGACCTTGCAAATCATCTTCCCATAAATCAGGTGTAGCCCCATACATTTGCGCCAAAAATGCATCGACGACAGCAAAATCATCATGGGCAATCACGGCTTCAACTTCTTTCGCCAGTTCAGCCGTTTGCTCTGCTGACCAAATACAGGGCACACCTGCATGGGTCAAAATGGTTTTATCATTTGGAAACAGGCACAGTGGCTGACGGCGTAACCAGTCAATCAGCTCATCACTATCAATCGCATCAATAATGTCTTGGGTCTGATCTTTGGCTTTGATTTTTTTGATATTACGCGCACATGCCAACAAGTTCAGATCATGATTGCCCAACACCGTCTCGGCACTACCACGCTCCACCAGTTTTTTGACAAAACGCAGAGCACCCAGAGAATTTTCTCCACGTGCCACCAAATCCCCTGCAAACCAGATAAAGTCCTGATCTGGATCGAACTGAATTTTTTTCAAGAGCTGCTTAAGCGCTTCAAAGCAGCCCTGAACATCACCAATGACATAATTATAGCGGGCCATCGTTACACCATCTGATCTGATAACGCCACAAACTGAGCCAATGTCAGCGTTTCAGGACGTGCCATCGGGTCAACTCCTGCTTGCTCGAAACCATCTTCACGTAACATGCCTTTTAAGCTATTACGTAAAGTTTTGCGGCGCTGAGTAAAGACGTGAGCGACCAAACGCGCCAAGGCTTGTTCATTTTTCGCCACAATCGGTTTTTCATTGTATGGCACAAGACGGAACACGGCACTGGTGACTTTTGGTGGCGGATTGAATGAACCTGGTGGCACTTCAAACAAGAATGTCGGCTGACAGAAATACTGAATCATCACCGACAAACGCCCATACTCTTTGGTATTCGGCTCAGCCGTGATGCGATCGACCACTTCTTTTTGCAGCATAAAGTGCATGTCTTTGACTTTGCCACCAAATTCCAAGAGATGGAACAATAACGGTGTCGAAATGTTATAAGGCAAGTTTCCAACAATACGTAGTGGACGACCTTCTTGAAAAAGCTGAGTAAAATCAAATTTTAGTGCGTCAGCTTCTACAATCGTTAAACGCTCAGGATGTGGCACGCGCGCAGGTAATCCTGCTGCCAAATCACGGTCTAGCTCAACCACAGTCAAGGCATCGCATTCACCAATCAAAGGTGATGTTAATGCCGCTAAACCAGGGCCAATTTCAACAATATTGTCGCCTGCACGTGGATTAACAGAACGTACAATTTTGGCAATCACACGCTGATCATGCAAAAAGTTCTGCCCGAAGCGTTTCCGCGCCTGATGCCCTTCGTCTTTTGGGTTTAGGGCATTAATTTGATACATAGACAATTTCCAAGAAAAATTATAACGAGTGAGCGAGGGTCAAGGCTAAATCAACGGCAACATGCAAACTGGAACTTTTGGCTTGTCCAGTTCCTGCCAAGGAGAGTGCCGTGCCGTGATCAACTGACGTCCGAATAAACGGCAGACCTAAAGTAATATTGATCGCTTCACCAAATCCTTGAGATTTTAACACAGGTAAGCCCTGATCATGGTACATGGCAAGTACAGCATCGGCATGTTGCAAATGTTCAGGCGTAAATAGGGTATCGGCAGGCAAACACAGGCTGAGCTGTTCTCCACGTGCTCGATATTGTTCTAAAACAGGGTTAATGACTTCAATTTCTTCATGGCCCAAGTAGCCGCCCTCACCCGCATGTGGGTTCAAACCACAAACCAAAATACGCGGCTGTTCAATCTGAAATTTAGTTTTTAAATCATGCAATAAAATATCAATCACTTGTTGCAAGCGAATCGCTGTAATCGCGTCGGCAACTTCACGAAGCGGTAAATGCGTGGTGGCCAAAGCAACACGTAAAGTTTTAGTGGCAAGCATCATCACCACACGTTCCACACCAGCAAACTCCTGATAATATTCAGTATGTCCACTAAAATGAATGCCTGCATCATTAATTACTGATTTTTGTACAGGGGCAGTTGCCACGCCCACACTTTTAGCCTGCATGGCATACTCAGCCGAACGACGCAATTGTTCCAAGACATAGGCTGAATTTTGAGAGTTCAACTCGCCCAAAACCACATCAGCATTTAAAGGCACATGTTCTACATACAATTGCCCTTGCTGAGATGATTCAACTTGTCCTTTATATTCAATCAGTTCAACAGTTTCCTGCAAAATATCGGCACGTGCTCGCAGCATTTGAATATCCGCAAGTACCACGATCGGACGTTCATCCACTCGATCTGCCAAACTCAAACAGATATCTGGCCCAATGCCTGCAGGTTCACCACTGGTGACATATAAAGGAAGCATGTTAAACATCTCTGTGTCGATTTTGTCTCATTATAAAGTAAAATCCCGTGACAATCCTGAGCAGATACCATTCTCACGTATCCCTTTATCTCAGAAAAACCATGTCATTTATTCGCGAAAGCACAGTCAAT
This sequence comes from Acinetobacter sp. MB5, assembly GCF_003261585.1. Lineage (GTDB taxonomy): Bacteria > Pseudomonadota > Gammaproteobacteria > Pseudomonadales > Moraxellaceae > Acinetobacter. Next base: position 20,799 of record NZ_POVU01000029.1, read on the forward strand.
ATTTTTTATTCATATCACTTGGACAGTTCGATTTAATTTTATTTATATTATTGATTTTTATTATTTTATTAGACTTCTTACATTAGTCTTTTTTCTTTCTCCCTATGGGAGAAAAATAAAGAGGGTGCAGGCAATGAGGAAAGAAGCCGATTGACCAAGAAAATTTAATCCGATTTTTCGAATTTTTCCGTTTATTTGTACATTTTGAACGCCTATAATATAGCGCTTGAAATTTAATTTTTCATTGTGATTCTACGCAAGTTCAGGTAGAATTCTGGCTCCTTTTGTTTGGGCAAATTTATCGTCCAAACCAACTATAATAGGTATGTAGTTAATGAAAACTCTCAGCGCTAAGCCTGCTGAAGTACAACACGACTGGTTCGTTGTTGACGCTTCTGGCAAAACTTTAGGTCGTCTTGCGACTGAAATCGCTCGTCGTTTACGCGGTAAGCATAAGACTTCTTATACTCCTCACGTTGACACTGGTGATTACATCGTTGTTATCAACGCTGAACAAGTTCAAGTGACTGGTAACAAAGCACTTGACAAAAAATACTATCGCCACACTGAATTCCCAGGCGGTTTGAAAGAAACTAATTTCGAAAAATTAGTTGCTCACAAACCTGAAGAAATCTTTGAACGTGCTGTTAAAGGCATGTTGCCAAAAGGTCCTCTTGGTTATGCAATGATCAAGAAAATGAAAGTGTACGCTGGTAGCGAGCATCCACACGCGGCTCAACAGCCACAAGTTTTGGACATCTAAGGGATAAAGCACATGGCTACTAATTATGGTACAGGTCGCCGTAAGACCGCAACTGCACGTGTTTTCTTGTCAGCTGGTACTGGTAAACTCGTTATCAACAACCGTACTTTAGAGCAATATTTCGGTCGTGAAACTGCTCGTATGGTTGTTCGTCAACCTTTAGAGCTTTTAGAAGCTACTGAAAAATATGACCTTTACATCACTGTTGCTGGTGGTGGTATCGGTGGTCAAGCTGGCGCGATCCGTCACGGTATTACTCGTGCATTAATCGCTGCTGACGAAACTTTAAAACCAACTCTTCGTCAAGCTGGTTTCGTTACTCGTGATGCTCGTGAAGTTGAACGTAAGAAACTTGGTTTACGTAAAGCTCGTAAACGTCCTCAATTCTCTAAACGTTAATTCGTTTTCCGAATTGGACAAAAAGCCTCGGTTTTACCGAGGTTTTTTTATGCCTGCGATAATGTACAAACTGTGTCAAAACCATGACACGGTGCAACAAAAATCGGTATAGTAATTCATATGCCGAGAAATATTTTAGAGCTTTGTTATGTCTGATCAAGAAATCAATTTAACCCCTACACGCCCCTATTTAGCCCGTGCGATCTATGAATGGATTTGTGACAATCAGCTAACACCCTATCTCTTGGTTGATGCCACTCAGCCACATACCAGTGTACCTGTTCAATTTGTCAAAGATGGTCAAATTGTACTGAACATCGTGCCACATGCCGTGCACCAATTGGTCATGGATAATGATGCCATCAGCTTCTCTGCACGTTTTGGTGGTGTTGCACAAAATATTTATGTGCCATTCGCTTCAGTCATTGGCATTTATGCACGTGAAAACGGTCAAGGACTCTTTTTTGATCCAAGCGAATATGAAAATATCAGTCCAGTAGCTGAACAAACAACAGAAACTTCAACAGAACAACCAGAAGCACCAAAGAAAAAACCAAGCTTACGCATAGTCGATTAACCTGATACAGGAGGAGGTTATGGCTTTTGATTTATTTCACTATTTTGCTGAGCAAACTCGAATTCAAAAGCCTCAGCTTCTTCATCAATTTCCATCAACAGAGCAAAAAGTTTTGTTGATGGAGCTTAATGCGCTCGCTTTAGGCAAACTCATCACCGAATGGCAGCAAAATGCTAGTCGTGTATATTCAGAATTACAGCAGCAAGATCAACTGTATATTCAGCAGATTGCACGGCAGATGACCACTTCAACACAAAATAAATCCAGTTTAAAAAAGGCTGATTTTGAACACAGTCTAAAAGAAATTTTATCTTTACAACTTACTGAATTGAAACAGTTGGATGACACAGGTCATTTGGGACAAAAAGGTTTAAATGAACTCTTGCTTGGACAGACAAACTATTTGTCAGGACATGCGGATGACTGGGTTTGGGCAACAAATTCACTGACTTCTTTAATTGGCTCTAAACCTGTTGAGACAAAACAGGTATCATTAGATGAAACAATGAAGGAGTTTAATTACATGGTTTCTCATGCCGACCACCACGATGATCATCAAGTTGCTGAACCTGTTGTTGCTAAAGTACCAACATGGGCAAAAATTCTAGAACCTGCTGTCGGCCTGATTATTCTTGGTTATTTATACTGTGCTTATCAGCAAATCGTTGGATAAATAATTGATGTATAAAAAAAGCCAAGATCAACTTGGCTTTTTTTATTTTTCCAGATTCTTAAAACTTAAGTACGATTTTTGGATTTCGACTTATTAAAAGGACGCTTCCGATCACCTGTTTCACGCGGCGGCAAACCAGTGTGCTGCGTCAAAGTCTGCCCTTTTTTCGGTTGCTGACGCTGTGAATTTTGACGTGCTGTATTTTCACCAGTACGTTTTTGTGAATCCCCTGCCACACTCGAATTTTTCTTACGCGCTGCCTTATATTCACCATCTGCCGCTTTCGGCTGGAAGGTTGGAATCAAGTGCTGCTTCGAATTACCAATCAGGTCGGCACGCCCCATTTCTTTTAAAGCTTCACGTAACAACGGCCAGTTATTTGGATCATGATAACGCAAGAACGCTTTATGCAAGCGACGACGTTTCTCACCTTTCACAATATCAACATCTTCAGTATAACGCGCGACTTTCGCCAACGGGTTTTTCGCTGAATAATACATGGTGGTTGCGGTTGCCATCGGTGATGGGTAGAAGGTCTGTACCTGATCGGCACGGAAACCATTCTTTTTCAACCAGATTGCCAGATGCATCATGTCATAATCGGTCGTTCCCGGATGCGCTGCAATAAAGTACGGAATTAGGTACTGTTCTTTACCCACTTCCTTACTGAAACGATCAAACATTTGCTTGAAGCGGTCATAAGTGCCAATGCCTGGTTTCATCATCTTCGACAATGGCCCTTGCTCGGTATGCTCAGGCGCAATCTTCAGATAACCACCAACGTGATGCTGTACCAATTCTTTAACATATTCAGGGTTCAATACCGCCAAGTCATAGCGTAAACCTGAACCGATCAGAATTTTCTTAATGCCTTTAATTTCACGGGCTTTACGATACAACTGTACCAGTGGAGCATGATCGGTATGCAAGTTTTGACAAACACCTGGATACACACACGATGGCTTACGACAGTTTTTCTCAATTTCAGGGTCTTTACAGTGCAAACGGTACATGTTGGCAGTTGGGCCACCCAAGTCCGAAATAATGCCCGTAAATTGTGGTGCAGTATCACGAATCTTTTCAATTTCACGAAGAATTGATTCTTCCGAACGGTTTTGAATAATTCGTCCTTCATGCTCAGTAATCGAACAGAACGTACAGCCACCAAAACAGCCACGCATGATATTCACTGAAAATTTAATCATGTCAAAGGCTGGGAAACGTGCATTACCATATACAGGATGCGGCAAACGCGCATAAGGCAAGTCAAACACGTAATCCATTTCTTCAGTCGTCAATGGAATTGGTGGTGGATTAATCCAGACATCACGTTCACCATGACGTTGTACCAACGCACGTGCATTCCCTGGATTAGTTTCCAAATGCAAAATACGGTTGGCATGTGCATACAGCACACGATCATTCGCCACTTGTTCAAAAGAAGGTAAACGAATCACCGCCAATTCGCGTGGTGGCAATTTATGTTTGATCGCTTTCGAAGCAACTTGCAACTGTACAACTTGAGTATGCTCATCCAGCTTGTCGCCTTCACGAGCAATAGGATTTGCAACCAATTCTTTTTGGAAATTTTGATACTGAGCTAAAGAATTGCCTTTTTCTTTTTCAACTTCACAGCCATCAATATCTTCGGTCATCACATACGGATTGATAATCGGATCAACACGCCCAATGGTATCGACATCGTTACTGGCAATCTCAACAAACTTGGCTTTAGATGGCTTGTTGAGTTTATTGATAATAAATGCAGTACCACGAACATCCGTAATCTGATGAATTTTTTCACCTTTTGCCAGACGATGCATCACATCAATAATGGCACGCTCGCCATTACCATACATCAGCATATCAGCTTTCGAGTCCATCAAAATCGAACGACGAACTTTATCTGACCAGTAATCATAATGTGCAATACGACGCAAACTGCCTTCAATACCACCTAAAAGTACAGGAACATCAGGGAAAGCTTCACGACAACGCTGACTATACACAGTCGCGGCGCGGTCAGGACGTTTGTTTGGCAAATTGTCAGGAGAGTAAGCATCATCCGAACGGATTTTACGATCTGCCGTATAACGGTTAATCATTGAATCCATATTGCCTGCGGTCACACCCCAAGCAATTGTGGGTTTACCCAGCACACGGAAACTTTCTACATTGGTCCAGTCTGGCTGAGAAATAATGCCAACACGAAAGCCTTGCGCTTCCAAAACTCGCCCAATCACACCCGATACAAATGAAGGATGATCAATATATGCGTCACCACAGACCAAGATAAAATCACAGGCATCCCAGCCCAATGCATCCATTTCTTGCCGAGACATTGGCAAAAATGGGGCTGGTTCAAAGCATGAAGCCCAATGTTTATCATAGTCAAACAACGCTTTTGGCGCAGTCTGCATGGTGTAGGCAGTAGACATAGCTGGCAATTCTCGGCTGGCTGGAGATAGGAATGTCATCAAAGATGAAAGCCGAGTATTTTACCATGAATTCTATTCAGTTTTCTTAGATTTAAGCATTGAAAAAACAATGAGATAAAATTTAAATTGTTTAAAGTTTAAACAAAACTAAATCCTCATCAAATTTGTGAAACTAATTTTTTAAAGATAAATAATAATGATCTCTATAAATTGATTTGCCATATCTCCTTTAAAAGGATATGGCAAACTTAAGTTAAATTACTTTTTATGCAGCCATTCCCCGATAGGCAGGATAATTTTGAATTCGCTGACACCATGCCTGAATATTTGGGTAAAGACTTAAATCGAAACCACCTTCATCAGCCACATGGGTATAAGCATAGAGAGAAATATCTGCCAACGAGAGTTCATTTCCCACCAAATAATCATGCTGCCCCAATGCTTTCTCCATGATCGCCAAGGCTTTATGTCCTTTTGGCTGCAAAGCATGATATTCCTCAATACGAGATTCAGGTAATCCCAAGTATTTATTGATAAAACGCGCAACAGCAATGAAAGGCTCATGGCTATATTGTTCAAAGAACATCCATTCATACATTTTGGCTTTGGCATAGCGATCTGTTGGAATAAAATACGTCCCTTCTGCTAAATAACCCAAAATTGCATTAGATTCAGTCAAGATTTGCCCGTCATCGAGTACTAAAACAGGAATCTTTCCATTTGGATTCATCTGCAAGAATTCAGGTGTATGACTTTCTGCTTTTAACACATTGATATGCAACCATTCATGTTGAATGCCTAAGAATTCAAGAAGCAGCTTCACTTTATAGCAATTTCCAGACAGCAGATCTCCGTAAACTTTCAATGTTTATTCTCCATATTGATTTTGAAAATAAAAAGTAAGTATCAATTTTTATATCATAAACAAACAAGCCATTGTTTATTCATTACATTTACTCTATAAAGTAATGAAAATTAAAAAGATAATAAATGATGATCAAAATATTATTTGTTTGTGCTCAGAATAAACTACGTAGCTCAACTGCTGAAGCTATCTTTTCTGAGCATAAAAATATTGAATGTACATGCTGGAATTCATGAGTCAGCAAATACACCGATAAATGCGGAAACTATTCAATGGGCAGATATTATTTTTACAATGGAAAGAAAGCACAAAGCTAAAATACAGCCAAAGTTTCGGCATGTGATCAATAGAAAAAAAATAATCTCATTAGACATACCTGATAATTTTGAATATATGCAACCTGCTTTGATTAAGTTATTGCATAAAAAAGTGATGCCATACATCTAGAAATATTTATAAATTAATCAATACAATAATTTTTATAATTTAATATGACAGCTCTTTAATATATTCACTAGCTTGCATCAATATAAACCCAAGCATTCTGCCCAGAAGCTAATGGCGCTAAGACACGTTTATAATCTTCCACTTCATATTCATCGGCAGATAATAACTCTTTTTCAGTCACTTCAAATGCAGTGCCCTTAACCCTATCTTCTCTATTTCCTGTTTGTTTTACGATAGGATGGTGTGTTTTTCCACTTAAACGAATGACTTCTGGATCTTTAATTTCAAGCATCACCTGTTTAAAACCAACAAGCTCATCCTGATTTCCATTTAGCTTACGCCCAAAATTTGCAAATTGAACATCAAGTTGCTGCAAAGTTCCATAAGAAAACAGTAATTGCATAAATTCAGACCTTTATTGTTATATTGAGGTCTTAATCTAATCACAGAAATCTACAAATGCAATCTTAAATTTAATTTTTACACTAATGACAATAAAAAAGCACCCCGACCTCTATAGAGATTGGGGTGCTTTGAATAATGAGCTGGCGATGACTTACTCTCACATGGGTAACCCCACACTACCATCAGCGCTAAGAGGTTTCACTTCT
>NZ_POVU01000002.1 GCF_003261585.1 Acinetobacter sp. MB5
CCTTGACCACCGAAGCCACCTTGACTACCACCACCAAAGCCGCCTTGATTAGCACCACCAAAGCCGCCTTGATTAGCACCACCAAAGCCACCTTGACCGCCAGTTACAGGTGCGCCAGCTGGGCGTGGGTTACGCGCAGGTACAACTGTTGAAATTGCATGCTTATAAACCATTTGGCTTACTGTATTTTTTAATAAAACCACGTATTGGTCGAAAGATTCAATATGACCTTGTAATTTAATACCGTTTACTAAAAAGATAGAAACAGGAATACGCTCTTTACGAAGCGAATTCAAAAAAGGATCTTGTAAAGTTTGACCTTTAGACATGTCGTTACTCCAAAAAAATAAAAATGTAATCAGCGCAAAAAAAACTATCTTTAATTTTTTAAATTTATAAAAAAGACAGTCCGCAAATTTTGCTTTATCTGTACCAGATACGCAAGTCTTCTTGTGCCTGCTCTAACGTTAAAAAAGTGTTGAATTTGTGATTTTCTCTTAATGAACGTAACCAAGTGTATTGACGCTTAGCCAATTGTCTTGTAGCAAATAGAGCTTGCTCTTGCATTATACGCTGATTAATGTGACTTTTGTCACCATTTAGTAAAAAATTGAGCGCTTGTCTATACCCTACACAACGCATTGAGGGAATATCTGGGGTTAAATCGTATTTATCAATCAATGATTCAACCTCATTTAAAAATCCAATTTCCCACATCTGATTGAGTCTTCGCTCAATTCTTTGATGTAATTCTAACCGATCAGGCATCAAGGCATAATTATGAAATGTGTAACAGTATTCGACATTTTTAGGTTGTTGTGCTTGTAGTTGTGTAATTGGCACACCTGTTAGACGAAAAACCTCTAAAGCACGAATAATGCGCTGTTTATCACTTACCTTGAACTTAGCACCAGCATTGGGGTCAACACGACACAACTCCTGATAAACATCTTCCCACCCTAAAGCATCTGCTTGTGCAACAATCTGGTCACGTACTTGCTGATCTGCACTTGGAAGCTGATCAGATAATCCTTCAAGTAATGCTTTGAAGTATAGCATCGTACCACCAACCAGAATTGGGATCTTGCCTCTAGCATGAATTTCATCAATCAAGCGTGTTGCATCTTCAACAAATTCAGCAGCCGAATACACCTGTAAAGGTGTAATAATATCAATAAGATGATGAGGATATTTTGCTTGTTCTTCCTTATTTGGCTTGGCTGTACCAATATCCATGTCTTGAAAGACTAAAGCAGAATCGACAGAAATTAGCTCAAAATTCCCTTGCTCATACAGCTCACATGCCAAAGCAGTTTTCCCACTTGCAGTTGGACCCATTAAATTGATGACGGGCAATGTATTTGGCATGAAACGCTACTCTCCTCGAGCAAATAATTTATCTAGTTGAGCCAATGGAAATGCACGCCATGTTGGACGCCCATGATTACATTGGCTGGCAAATTCGGTTTGTTCCATCTGACGCAATAATGCATTCATTTCAGACAGACTGAGTTGGCGATGAGCACGTACCGCACCGTGACAAGCCATACCAGCAAGCAGTTGATCACGCTTTTGCAGTAGCCCTTGCACTTCGTCATTTGGATCCAAATCATTGAGTAATTCTGGAATCAATTGTGTGAAATCAGCCTTCTGTAAAATGGCAGGGACACCACGTACAATCGTTTGCTCATCGCCATACTGATCTAGTTCTAAACCCAAACGCTGTAGCTGAGGCTTCAGTTCATCAATCCGCATGGCTTGCATACGACTAATCGAAATCACTTTAGGAATCAAAAGCTGCTGTGATGTCCAAAATTCTGGTTTATCCCAAGCTTGTTTCATTTGCTGCAACAGAATTCGTTCATGGGCTGCATGCATATCCACAATAATCAGACCTTGAGTATTTTGCGCCAAGATATAAATCCCATGTAACTGCGCAATTGCAATTCCCAAAGGATATTCATCTTGAAGATTGGATACAGAAGCTGAATTTTGTTCAACATCTTCTTGGCGTAACGGTGTTAAATACGTTTTTAACGCATTATTGACTTGCGGAGTTGCCTGATAACTCGCTGCCGTTGCACGCTGATATTGCACAGGTTCAACTTTAGCCTGATGAAACTCGGTCATTAACTCAGTAGAGGGTATTGGCTCTGCTTGTGCTTGATTGGCTACATACTCAGCATATTGATGCAGGACAAACTGTTCCTGAACTTTCGGCTGCGCCAACGCCACAGACGGACTCATGGCTTGCGCTAAATCGGCACTGGCGGTTTGAAACTGAGCTAAGGTGTCTTTGGCATAATGACGTACAAACTCATGCACTTCACGCTGATTTAAAAAACGAATTTCATGCTTGGTCGGATGCACATTCACATCAACATTTTCAGGCTCAACTTCTAAAAACAATAAATAGCCCGCATGTTGATGCCCATGCAAAATACCATCGTATGCCATACGTAGTGCATGCGAAATGGTTTTATCCTTCACAATACGCCCATTCACATAAACGTATTGCAAATCCGCTTGAGCACGCGCATCTGACGGATGCCCCAACCAGCCGCTCAAACGCATAGAAATACTTTCAGCATCAATCCAGTAGGCATTTTCGGTAAATGAACGACCTAAAAGCTGCTGAACACGCTGAAAACGAAGCTCTCCACTATCGGCAACAGGTAAATTGAGACGAATCTGATCATTATGTTCAAGCACAAAACGAATATCGAAATGTGTCAACGCCAAACGGCGCACGACTTCTTCAATATGACCAAATTCGGTACTTGGTTTTTTTAAGAATTTACGGCGAGCAGGCACGTTAAAAAATAGGTCCTGCACTCGGATCTGTGTACCTTGATTACTGGCAACAGGTTTGATCTCCTGAGAATCAAATGCCGTACCATTCACTTCAACTTGATACCCTATACCTGACTGATCTTGGCTACTGGTCAGGCTTAAACGCGATACCGCAGCAATAGAGGCGAGTGCTTCACCACGAAAGCCGAGACTGACTATCGCCTGCAAATCTTCAGAAGTCTGGATTTTACTCGTCGCATGGCGCATCACCGCCAATGGTAAATCTTCAGGATGAATCCCTGAACCATTATCAATGATTTCAATCAAGGTACTTCCGCCCTGTGCAACACGAATAATCAGCTCAGTAGCTTGAGCATCAATCGCATTCTCAAGCAGCTCTTTCACCACAGATGCAGGACGTTCAATGACCTCACCCGCAGCAATTTGGTTGGCAAGTGCAGGATTAAGCGTATGAATACGCCGAATTGCAGCATCAACCGACATTAAATGCACCCTGAATTTGATTCAGCACCTGCTGATCGGACATGGTCAACAGAACAGTACGTTCAGCTTCATCATCTTCGCTTTTTAAAATTTCAATGGTTAAATCCGCATCTGGAATTTCATTTCCACCTTTGCTCGGCCATTCAAAAATAAACAGTGCATTGGGTGTTTCCAGATAATCTCGGATGCCCATAAGTTCTAATTCATACGGGTCATTTAAGCGATATAAATCAAAATGGAAAACTGCACGCTCGCCAATTTGATAGGGTTCAACCAAGGTATAAGTTGGGCTTTTCACTGCCCCTTGATGTCCAATTTTCTGCAATAAGTACCGCGTCAGTGTGGTCTTTCCTGCACCCAAATCACCAATTAAATAGATGACGCCTTGTGAAAAATGGGCAGCCAAGGCATGTGCAAGGCGCTGCGTATCTTGTTCAGAGGCTAAAGAAAGTTGCAAGGTATGATTCATAACACTGAAAATAGTCAAAAATGCTGGGCTTATGATAGCATTGCCCCCCATGAAAACCTACCACCTGTTGCGTTCGTTGCGTTATGAATAAACCTGATTTCACTCCACCGATGCTTCATGGCGTTACTGCCAGCAAAGTCTTTCTGATTGCGCAAAATGAACATGACACTATCTATGGTTTTCTCTGTGCACATTTTCCACATATTCAAGCAATTGAATGGCAACAACGCTTTGATGATGGCTTGGTTTTTGATTTATCTGGCGAGAAACTAACTCGATATAGCCCATATCAGAATAATCAGCATATTTATTATTATCGTTTTTTGGCTCATGAAATCACTGTGCCATTTGAACATGAAATCATTTTTGAAAATGATGATTTACTGGTGGTCGATAAACCGCATTTTTTAACCATGACGCCTACGGGTCAATATGTTCAACAAACACTTTTAGTTCGTCTAAAACAACAGACTGGAAACGCTGAACTCACTCCAATTCATCGACTCGATCGGGAAACAGCAGGTATTGTTTTATTTTCTAAACGTCCTGAAACGCGTGGTCTTTATCAGCAATTGTTTGCAACACGACAAATTGAGAAAATTTATCATGCGATTGCACCCTACAGTTCTGAATTAAGCTTTCCAACAACCACTAAATACCGCATGAAAAAAGGCGAACCCTTTTACACCATGCAAATTGTAGATGGTCAAAGCAACAGCGAAACCAGAATCGAGCTTTTAGAACACAATCACATTTGGGCAAAATATTGTTTATATCCAAAAACAGGAAAACAGCATCAGTTACGTGTACACCTCAATGCATTGGGTCTACCGATTTGCCATGATCCATTTTATCCAACAGTTGCTCATAAAGCAGATGATGATTTTTCCCAACCCTTACAATTACTGGCAAAATCATTGAGCTTTCATGATCCAATCACTCAAAAAAGACTCGAATTTAGTTCAAAAAAAGAACTGTTTTTGTAATGACAGAACCATAACATATGCATTGTATTTCGTTGTAGTTTAGTTAAAATGAAGAAATATTCATTTTTTATTTTGGTTTAGCCATGAGAAAAACCGAAGTCTATCAAATACGCTTAGACTCACAAGAAAAAAAACAAGCATTCGCAGTCTTCAAACAGTTAGGCATTACTCCTGCGCAGGCGGTACGTCTATTTTTCAAACAAGTTGTTCTGACCAAATCAATTCCTTTTTCTATTGAAAATCCGAATATTGATTTAGAGCACCTCATCAAACTCAAAAAATTTCAGCTTTCTACTTCTACTCCAGTATTGGAGCCTGATACTGAACACCAAGATATTTTTGATGAACTCGATGCAATTTTGAAAGAAAATCCACAAAATTAAAGGCATTACATTTTTATACAATCCACATAATTCTTTGAAGTTTTTTTTGTTATTCTCAAAAATAAGAATAAATCAGATGCAGCAATGGAGTATGCAATGATTGTAAGACGTGCAACCGCTGAAGATCTTCCACAACTTGCGGTGCTATTTGATGAATATCGACAATTTTATGGCGCATCTTCAAACATTAAAGAATCGCTAAATTTTCTCAAGCAACGTTTTGAAAATGAAGAAAGTGTGATTTTTATTCATATTAAGGATGATGTGTTTACAGGATTTATTATCCTATATTTAGGTTTTTCTTCTGTCACCTGCTCGACTTACTATATTTTAGATGATGTTTATGTAACACCAGCATATCGACGTCAAGGTTCTGCTCAACAGCTCATTGATACTGCAATTCATTTTGCACGCTATGAAAATGCGTTACGTATTACACTCGAAACCCAAAAAACCAATGTGATATCACATCAGTTATATGAAAAAATGGGTTTTGTGAAAGATCAAGAATTCCAAACCTTTCACTGTTTCTTAAAATAAGTTATTCAGTACGACGAAATGTTGCCAACTGAACTTGTTCAGGGCTGAGATAAATCCATTCGCCTTGAGCCAAATCGGTTGGCAACTCCAGTTTCCCGACCCGATGTCGATGTAATTCAGTCACTTTATTCCCTACCGCAGCCAACATTCGTTTCACTTGATGGTAAACACCTTGGTGAATGGTCATGCGTAGTTCATGTTCGCCGACGTGCTGAATTTGCGATGCTTGGAAAATCCCTTTTTCGTTACGAAGTTCAACCCCTTGTTGTAATTGTTGGATTTGCAATTCAGTAATCGGATCAGCGGTTTTTAACCAATATTCTTTATCGACATGTTTTTTCGGGTGTGTAGAAGCTTGAATAAAACGCCCATCATCACTCAATAAAACCAAACCTGTTGTATCCTGATCAAGCCGTCCAACAGTTTGAATTCCTCGCTCACGCAAATGCTCAGGAAAAAGCTGAAAAACACTGAAATGAAACTGTGCTTGGTGTGAACACTCATAACCTTGAGGTTTATTCAGGGCAATATAGACGTGTTCACGATAGATACACGTCAACTCCCCCACTTGAAATTCCAAATTTTGTGGCTGAAATTGGGATTTGAGTTGATCACAGATCTCACCATTGACTTTAACCAGTCCACGCTGAATCAAGCTTTGACATTGCTTTCTTGAACCAAAGCCCTGAGATTGCAAAATTTTTTCCAACAGCACAATATTTTCTCAATTTTCAAATTCAGCATATTTTACGCAGTTTTTAGGGAATAATCTCAATTTATGCAAAATCCCGACTATTTCAGTTAGAATATTGCACAATTAAACCGACTGAGAACCGCACATGACTTCATCTTTGGATTTAAATTTAATTGCGTTAATTGTGCTTCTTGCTTGCGGTATTCTTAGTCATAACTCATCTGTGACCATTGCCAGTGCTGTTTTGATTGTCGTTCGCATCTCCCCACTCGATCAGTATTTTCCATTTTTACAAACACATGCTTTAAATATCGGGATTACCATTTTAACCATTGGCGTTTTAACACCCATTGCTAGCGGTAAAATTCCAGGAGAAATGATTCTGAAATCATTTATGAGCTACAAATCTATTTTAGCAATTGTGATTGGTTTAATGGTCGCTTGGCTTGGTGGACGTGGTGTGAAACTCATGAGTAATCAACCTGATGTTGTCGCTGGCTTACTCATCGGGACTGTCGCTGGGGTTGCTGTTTTACGTGGTGTTCCTGTTGGTCCACTCATTGCTGCAGGCTTATTGTCCTTATTAATTGGTCAGTCTTAAAATTAACTCAATCCAAGAATTTAAAATTAAGCCCTTTTGCTTTGTATTTCTCCTTTATTAAACACTAAAGGAGAAATACTTTATATGACTGAAAACTAAGAAGAATAGTAGCTACTTCTCTTTTGTGAAAATTTATCAAGCTGCTTAAGGAAGCCTTCAAAATAATTCTTCTCTTTATCTTCGGTTCGGAAGCCAGCGTACAAAGTACGGCGTAAGCCTTGTGGCGAGACGCAGTCTAAACGACGACTTGTCACCCAACCTTTTTGTTCGTATTCATTAACGACCCAATCAGGCAATGCAGCAATACCACGCCCACTTGCTACCAACTGAATTAACATTTGCGTCAAATCCGTGGTACGAATGTTTTTCGGCTGAATATTTGCAGGAATAAAGAGATGCGACATAATGTCCAAACGGTGCTTATCAACAGGATAAGTAATCAGTGTTTCTTCTGCCAATTCCTGTACTGTAATCCGATCTGCACGAACTAACGGATGCGTGTTTGATAGCACCAAACGCGATTCGTATTCAAAAATTGGAAAATATTCAATGCCTTTTAACGCAATTGGATCTGCGGTAATCAACAAATCAAACTCACCACTTTGTAGCAATTCATGAGGATTCGACTCAAATGCTGAAGCGAAGTCCAAATCTACATCTGGATATTGCTGACGATACTGGTTGAGCAATGGCATCAGCCAGTCAAAACAGCTATGACATTCTGAGGAAAAAATAATCCGTCCAGTTTGACCATGCACGATACGGGTAATATCACTTTGAGCAATCTGAATTTGCGGCAAAATATCATCAGCAAGTTTCAGTAAACGCTGTCCAACATTAGAAAACTGTACAGGACGGCTACGACGATTAACGACTTCCACACCATACCACAAATCTAATTCTTTTAACTGATGCGAAATCGCAGAAGGTGTCAGGCACAAATCATTGGCTGCAGCAACTAATGAACCATGTTCTCTTAATGCAATTAAAGTTTTTAAATGTCGAATTTCTAACATACAGCTGTCTTTTATTGAATTTAATTCAATATAACATGAAATTAATTAGCTTACCTCAACATGAATTATATTTTATTATTACTTCATTAGATGAATTTTTATAATCTCATGAGTCCATCCTGTGATGGCGGCCTTAAAACCGATTATAAGGAAAAAACTCATATTAGACTTCTTTCATAATTGCTTACACCCTCTTTATTTTTCCCCCATAGGGAGAAATAAAAAGGACTTATGAAAGAAGTCTATTGCTTTAAAACAGATTCTAGATATGACGAAACAAGTACTTAAACAACTTACGATCTTAATTCTAAAAAATAAAAATAATGTTCTTCATTAAAATAAGAAATCAATGCCTAAGCTTGCTTAGGCTTTTTTTATTACTTGAGAAATTTTTCTAAAATCAATGCTTAGATACGTCCTGAATATAAAAGACTTTATGAGAAAAATAAGGAATATGGTAGAACCCAATCCAATATAGTCGAAAAAGACCCAGCGATTAGTCCCAATTTCTAACTGTTTCCCTGCATCAACTGGAGTAATTTTATATTCATTGCTCAGCATTAAACACTCTGAAATATGCTGCCCATGGATTTCGATTTATGGGTTCAAAGCATCCTAAAGTTTTAATGGTTCCGACTTGCAAAATGCCATCCATATCAGGCAATACGATCTTTTGAGATTCACCTGTCTTTATAGAGCCAACATTTTTACCGTTAAAAAAAATACATAGCGTAGATGCTACGCCGAATAAGGTTTCTAAAAAATTTGAGGTTTTATATAAGACAATTTCCAAGATTTCTTCTTCTTTTACTTTTTTATAAAATATTAAATGAAATCAAAGTTGCCATATAGGATAGACAACTTTGTTGATCAATGCTTCGTTTTGATTTTAAAAGATAGCAGCAGATGAAGAATGAAGGTTCATCATTCAATTCAGTATCTTTATTTATACTCAGAATAATCAGGTTTTTGAATACGATACAAACCACAATTCCCTGAAAATAAATAAGCCAATAAACAGGTAATGACTGCATAGACTGAAATAGAGTTCCCAAACAATTCGATCGCTAAAACAATAGAGGTCAAAGGCGCTTTACTCGCACCAGAAAACAAACTCACCAAGCCTAACCCAGCCAGCAAAGATAGAGGTAATGGTAAAAATTGACTCAAACCATTCCCCAATGTTGTTCCAACAAAAAATAATGGTGTAATTTCTCCACCTTTAAAGCCAGAGCCAAGCGTAATTGCGGTAAAAATGGTTTTATTAATAAAATCGGTTATTGGTAAAGGAACTTGGAATGACGCAATAATGGTTGGAATACCCAAGCCATTAAAATGATGATGTCCTACAAAAATCGTGAGTAGCATCACTAAAATACCACCAAGCATCGGCCGAAATGGCACAAAGGTCACGTACTTTGAAAATAAATTACCGACAAAGTGAATTGAAACGATAAAAAACCGCGTCACCAAGCCAAAGATCAGCCCTGCAACAATCAAACTTAAAATTACAGAAAGATTAAAATCTGGAAAACTGGTAATTTTATAAAAACGGTGCGGATGCAAAATATCAAAAAACTCAGGAACACTTGCCGCTACAACCGAAGAAAGAAAACAAGGAAATACTGCTGAATAGCGCAAACTTCCTAATGCGGTAATCTCCAAGCCATAAATTGCGCCCGCCAATGGCAAACCAAAAATAGCAGAAAAACCAGAACCAATACTCGATATCAGAAAAATTTTTCGATTATCTTTGGATACTTTTAAGAGCTGAGCAATATGATCCGTTAATGCACCAGAGAGCTGTACTGCTGGAGCTTCTCGGCCCGCAGAACCACCAAAAAACTGGGTCAAAATTGCGGTGAAAAAAATCAACGGACTCATTCGTTTGGGAATGAATGAACGAGGCTCATGAATTTCATCAATCAATAAATGGGTTCCCCGTTCAATTGGCGTACCATAACGGTGAAACAACATCCCGATTCCCAACCCGACAAAAGGCAAGAAAAAGATTAACCAAGGGTACTCATTTCGCACTTTGGTTGCCAAATCAAAACAGTTAAAAATGAGCGTTGAAGCCAATCCCGAAATTAGCCCAATGATCGTAGATGCGACCAGCCAATAGAGTGAATATTTAATAATTTGTTTGTATTCAGAAGACGGGAAAATTTTCATTGGTGTCACATACTGCGGACTGCAGTTACTCTCTAGGGCGAGCGGGAAAATTGGATTCCCATTTTAACATGGGTTCACCTAATTTTAATTAGCGTTTTTGATCAAATCAAAAAAAAGCCCTGATTAAATCAGAGCTTTTTTTGAATACAGAATTTTATCAAGCAGTTAGTTCTTTTACTGCTGCAACAACTGCATCACTTGTAATTCCGAAGAATTTGAACAAGTCTTTTGCTGGCGCTGATTCACCGTAAGTTGTCATGCCGATCACTTTGCCGTCCAAGCCAACAAACTTCCACCAGTAGTCAACATGTGCAGCTTCAACAGCAACACGCGCACGGATTGCCGCAGGAAGTACCGCTTCACGGTAAGCAGCATCTTGCTTCATGAATTCTTCAGCACATGGCATAGAAACAACACGCACGCCTTCAAGTTGTGCATATGCATCCATTGCCAAAGCAACTTCTGAACCTGTTGCAATAATGATTGCTTTCAACTCGCCTTTTTCTTCAGCAAGCACATAACCACCTTTCGCAGCATTTTCAATTTGTGCAGCAGTACGTGTTTGGAATGCCAAGTTTTGACGTGAAAGAATCAATGCAGTTGGGCCATCTTTACGAGCCAAAGCAGATTTCCAAGCAATCGCTGTTTCAACAGTGTCAGCAGGACGCCATGTGTTCAGGTTTGGCGTACCACGTAGAGACGCAATTTGCTCGATTGGCTGGTGTGTTGGGCCATCTTCACCCAAACCGATAGAATCATGCGTATAAACATGAATCACACGTTGTTTCATCAGTGCAGACATACGAACTGCATTACGCGCATATTCCATAAACATTAAGAATGTTGCAACGTAAGGAATGAAACCACCATGCAACGCAACACCGTTTGCAATTGCAGTCATACCAAACTCACGTACACCATAATGCACGTAGTTACCCGCTGGATTGTCTTGTACGCCTTGGCAACCTTTCCAAAGTGTTAAGTTAGAACCCGCCAAGTCAGCAGAACCACCTAAAAGTTCAGGTAACAATGGACCAAAGGCTTGTAATGTGTTTTGGCTTGCTTTACGTGTTGCAATCGTTTCTGCTTTTTCATTGGTTTGAGCAATGAATGCATCCGCTTGTGCCAAAAATTCAGCAGGTAAATCACCTTCAATACGGCGAAGCAATTCTGCTGCTTCTGTTGGATATTTTGCTTGATACGCTGCAAATACAGTATTCCAAGCTGCTTCAGCTTCAGACCCTTTTGCTTTTGCATCCCAAGCTGCATATACATCGGCAGGAATTTCAAACGCAGCTTCTGTCCAACCTAATGCTTCACGTGTTAATGCAATTTCATCATTACCAAGTGGCGCACCGTGGCAATCTTCTTTACCTTGCTTGTTTGGTGAGCCTAAACCAATAATGGTTTTACAAATAATAATGGTTGGTTTTTGAGTTTCAGCTTTCGCTTCAACAGTCGCTTGACGGATTGCAACAGCATCATGCCCATCTACACGTAGAACTTGCCAGCCGTAAGCTTTGAAACGTTGTTCTGTATCATCAGAGAACCAGCCTTCAACTTCACCATCAATTGAAATGCCGTTGTCATCGTAATATGCAATCAATTTACCCAGTTGCAAGGTACCTGCCAAAGAACATACTTCATGAGAAATACCTTCCATTAAGCAGCCATCGCCCAAGAAACAGTAAGTGAAGTGATCAACAACGGTTAAATCATCTTTGTTGAATTGAGCAGCTAAAGTTTTTTCTGCTAGCGCGAAACCAACCGCATTGGCAATCCCTTGACCCAAAGGACCAGTCGTGGTTTCAATACCTGGTGCATAACCATATTCAGGGTGACCAGGCGTGCGTGAGTGTAACTGACGGAATTGTTTTAAATCTTCAATTGAAAGATCATAACCTGTTAAATGTAGCAAAGCATAATGCAACATAGAACCATGACCATTTGACAATACAAAACGGTCGCGGTTCGCCCATTGTGGGTTTGTTGGATTGTGACTTAAAAATTCACGCCAAACTACATCGGCGATATCTGCCATCCCCATTGGCGCACCAGGATGCCCTGAATTAGCTTGTTGCACTGCATCCATTGCAAGTACACGGATTGCATTTGCAATTCGACGTTCATTTAAAGGGGTTGTCATAGGTCAGAATCCAGAAATCGAATGTTTAAAGAGAATAAGTGAATACTATATTCAAGACCCGACTATTGTCTTAAAAAAATGAAGATGGGTAAAGCCTATTGCCGATGATTTAAACAAATCCTGTAAAATTCTTTAGCAATTCACTCAGATTACATACAATCGTTTAAAAACCCCGCTTATTCATTCAACAGCTATAGATTGCTGTTTTTATTCTAAAATCATAATTTCTTAAATATTTCAAATAACTTATCAGTTTTCCAAATGCTGAATATCAGTAAAAAGAAAGCTATTTTGCAAGAAATTTATTCAATTTAATCAGGTTTCTCTAGTCGTATCGTGCTAGGCGAGGTAACATATCGCGTCGTTAAATTTACTGTGATAGGACTTTCATGCGCGAGTACGCTGTTTTTACTTCGGAATCTGTAAGCGAAGGTCATCCAGATAAAATGGCTGACCAAATCAGTGATGCTATTTTGGATGCAATTTTAAGAGAAGACCCATACGCACGGGTTGCTTGTGAAACATTAGTAAAAACGGGTGCAGTTGTTCTTGCGGGTGAAATCACAACCACTGCCAATGTCGATGTTGAAGCAATTGTACGTAAAACTGTAAACGGTATCGGTTACCATCATTCAGACCTTGGTTTTGATGGTTCAACTTGTGCTGTGATCAACATGATTGGTAAGCAGTCTCCTGAAATTGCACAAGGTGTTGACCGCCAAAAACCTGAAGATCAAGGTGCAGGTGACCAAGGCTTAATGTTTGGTTATGCTAGCCGCGAAACTGACGTATTAATGCCAGCGCCTATTTCTTATGCTCACCGTCTAATGGAACGCCAAGCAGAATTACGTCGCTCAGGTGTCTTACCTTGGTTACGTCCAGATGCGAAAAGCCAAGTAACATTTGCTTATGAAAATGGCAAACCTGTTCGTTTAGATGCAGTTGTACTTTCAACTCAACACGATCCTGAGATTTCACAAGCAAACTTAAAAGAAGCTGTGATCGAAGAAATCGTGAAAAAAATCATTCCTACTGAAATGTTCCATGCGGGCACCAAATTCCACATCAACCCAACAGGCATGTTTGTGATCGGTGGTCCTGTCGGTGACTGTGGTTTGACGGGTCGTAAAATTATTGTAGATACTTACGGTGGTATGGCGCGTCACGGTGGTGGTGCTTTCTCAGGTAAAGATCCATCAAAAGTTGACCGTTCTGCTGCTTACGCAGGCCGTTATGTTGCAAAAAATATTGTTGCAGCAGGCTTAGCAGACAAATGTGAAATTCAAGTGAGTTATGCAATTGGTGTTGCAGAACCAACTTCTATTTCAATCAACACATTCAATACTGCAAAAGTAGATGACGAATTGATCATTGCTTTGGTTCGTGAGCACTTTGACTTACGTCCATATGGTATTACCAACATGTTGAATTTGATTCAACCGATGTACAAGCAAACAGCTGCTTATGGTCACTTTGGTCGCCAAGGTTCTGACACTGCATTTACATGGGAAAAAACGGACAAGGCTGAAGCACTTCGTCAGGCTGCTGGCTTATAAGTTTAAGCTGCCTTTTATATAAAAATAGCTCGCTTCATGCGGGCTATTTTTATATCGATTTTAATTGGTGTTTTTTCCCGAACTTAAAAAATCGACAACGCTTTTTGGTTCTGCCTGTACTGGGTGATTTTTTAAATACATCTTGCCTAGCGTAATTCCCAATGCAACGACCAAACCAGCCACACAACAAAAAAACCAGAAGCCAAAAGGACTACGGATATTATGTGATCCGCAATTTGGACAAGTTTTATCTGTAGCAAGCACAACCTGATTACAACAGGCACAGCGATATTGGTACATCATCACCACCTCCTTCGATTCAGATGACCCGTCTCTCAGACCATTAATTTTAGAATAATCATAGAATAAACAGGCTTCAAGGCATTTTTATGACTTTTTTCAAGTAAAATCATCAAAAATCCAGAATCACTGGAATTACCAAGAAGCCACGTTTAAAATATTGATCCATCATTATTTCAGAGATCATCATGGAGAAATTAATAGCAAAAGGTGGTTTCCGTGAACGTGCTAATCGTCAACGCAAATACCAAAACTCAGAAAATCAACAAACAACGTTGCAACCGCATCGTTACAACACGCAAGATACAACTGTCGAAACAACACCATTAGCAACAGCAACTACCGATCACAGCAAATCTGAGCAATAAAAAAACCGAATCTTGTGTGATTCGGTTTTTTATAGATCATACTAACCATGCGAATTGCTTAGTTCTTTTTCACATCTTTCATTTCAATTTTTTGATAATCAGGATTCACTTCACGCGCTTCACCATCAATAATGCTTGAATCTCGTGATGAATGACCAGCTTGACCATTTTGCATATCCTGCATTTGACGCATCAAATCAGCAAACGGATTTTGAGCACCCTGCTCCCCGCCCATCATACCACCCATCATTTTATTCATCATATTTTGCTGACGTTTTGCCATAGCTGACATGAGTGCATTCACCAACAGTTTTTGTATTGGTGGTAATAAAACCAAAACTGCCAATACATCTGTAATTAATCCAGGAATCATCAACAGAATACCTGCGATCGCAACAGCAATCTTACGCGTCACAACAGGATCTGCACCCAATTGTCCTGTCATTTGCAATTGCTGTAACTGCGGCATAATGCTGCCCGCACTTGAGCGTAGTAACTTAAAACCAATGACAAATGCAGCAATGAACCAAAAAAACACATACCATCCACTAATGAAATGTGCCACGCCAATCCACACCGCAATTTCAAGTATTGCACCAATTAGCACTGTCAGTATTAAGTTCATGAAATTTAAATTAATCCTTTCAAAACAAATCAAGCATATTGCTTTTTAAAGCGATTATTTAAAGATATGGGCATTCTTTTATTTTTAAAGCCCCATATATTCATAATCCTGAATTTTTATAAAAAAAGCTCGCATATCAATACGAGCTTTGTTGCTGACATTGAATTCGAAAAGCTTGCATAAACCCAAATATCAACCTTCCATATCAGATATTTTCGAGACTAGAAATGAAATAAATCAAATAATTGACTGATCTCAAAATTATTTAACAACGGCCTTTTTTGGCTTGACCTGGTGGACAAAAACCACCGTCTCCACCGCCATATGAATGATCTGGATCAACCACGATGCTCCCTGCTGGTGTATAAACCGCACAGGCCGACAAAGACAAACTAAATATAACGCCCAATCCTAGAAGAATTTGCTTCATGCAATTACCTTTTCATATTCTATATTCACATCATGCAATATTTTCTCACATTTATCTTTAAGATTGATCTTTTTAGGAAAAAATAGTATCTATGTTCAACCATCAATTATCAATTGCTGAGGTTTTCAGCACTTTGACTGCACAAATCAGTCATCAACTCCTATAATAAAAAAATTCAAACACTCAGCGAAAAAAATGGCATTAATTATTGGGATCGATCCCGGCTCTCGCCTGACAGGTTATGGCATTATTGAGCATCAAGGCAGTCAGCTTAAATTTATCGATGCAGGCACGATTCGCACAGAATCCCAAGATATGCCTGAACGGCTTAAGCGCATTTTTGCGG
Source organism: Acinetobacter sp. MB5 (assembly GCF_003261585.1). Taxonomy (GTDB): domain Bacteria; phylum Pseudomonadota; class Gammaproteobacteria; order Pseudomonadales; family Moraxellaceae; genus Acinetobacter. The sequence goes on from NZ_POVU01000002.1 coordinate 15,933, forward strand.
GTATTGAACGCATTGTAAAATTTCACGGCCCTACTGAAGCAGCGGTTGAACAAGTCTTTATGGCGCAAAACCCTGACTCAGCGCTTAAACTTGGACAAGCACGTGGTGCTGCGATTGCTGCATTAGTCAATTTAGATTTACAAGTTGCTGAATACACTGCTCGACAAATCAAACAGTCTGTCGTTGGTTATGGTGCTGCCGACAAAGAACAAGTGCAAATGATGGTCATGAAACTGTTAAAACTTGAGATTCAACCACAAGCCGATGCTGCCGATGCACTTGCTGCGGCAATCTGCCATGCACACGCTTCAGGCAGCATGAGTAAACTTGCGGTATTAAATGCCTTAGGTGGCATGGCACGCGGACGTAGCCGTTATAGCTCACGCCGCCGCTAAAGATTTAAAATCAATTTGCATTCACAACTTGATAAACAGCCTGTGGCATGTGTGAGGCTTGAATCCCTCGCATGCCCTGCTCAGCCAAGAGATCTCCCGCTCGGGCATGTAAGGTCACGACTTGATGCAAGGCAATATCGTGATGCAGTTGTGCTTTTAACCCTGCAATCATCCCTGCTAAAGTATCGCCCATTCCACCTGTTCCCATACCTGCATTACCTGCTTTACAGACCCAAAGTTGCTGATTTTCCAAGATCAGACTTCCCGAACCTTTGAGCACCCATTGCCCTGAAAATTTAGCAACAAGCGCATAAATTGCCGCCACACGATCTTGCTCAATCTCATGACTGGTGCATCCCAATAATCGAGCAGCTTCTCCTGAATGTGGAGTCAAATAGACCTTTTCAGAGAGTTGAATGGATTGCTCTGCGAGAAACCATAAAGCATCTGCATCGAGTACAACTTCTAAATGTGAATGGTGCAAGATGGGTGATAACCATGTATTAAATGCTTGTTTTGACCAGTCATCACGCCCAAGCCCCATCCCAAAACACACAGCATCAACTGCCTGTAGCGTTTCTTCAATCAACTCTGGCGTAAAAGTTTCGATATTTCGCACCATGACATTGGGTGAGCGTGCCAGTATTGCAGCATGATGTCGCTCATGACAAACCACACTCACCTTTCCCGCTCCGACTGCAAAAGCTGCCTCGGCTGCCATAATCACAGCCCCACCCATATCAGCATGACCACCAATCACCAACACATGACCATAACTGCCTTTATGTCCAAAGGCTTGACGAGGTGGTAAAGAAATTGTGGCTGGAGATAGTCGCGCTAATGTTTTTAGCTCTGAGTCTATAGGAATCAGTGAAATAAGCTGAATTTGTCCTGAAAATTCTTTGCCTTGCCCTGTAAATAGCCCTATTTTATAACCTAATGCTGTTAAGGTCAGATCTGCTTTAATGGCACAAGGTAATGGTTGACCTGTATTGGCGTGTAATCCACTTGGAATATCAATACTGATTTTAAGCCCAGTACATTGATTAAACTGCTGAATGATCTGCTGCCAATCTTGATCCAGTTCACGGTTTAAGCCAATCCCAAATAAGGCATCAATATGAGCATCATACTGATCTACAACATTAAAATGTGGATATAAATGATCAATCTTATCTTTTGAATATTCAAAGGCTTGTTGTAATGCAGCGGAACTGCCACGTTCAGCCGCATAGATATCCACCCGATAACCTTGCTCAGCCAAATATGCCGCAATAAAATAACCATCTCCTGCGTTATTGCCTGTCCCACACCAGACTGCAATACGTTTTACCGATTTTGGAGATTCTGAAAAATATTCAATGAGTTTTAAATGACTCTGCCATGCAACCTGTTTCATTAAACCCAATGCGCTATTATTCTGAGCAAACCAACGTTGCTCCAATGCTTGAATTTCACGGCTATGGTACACTTGTTGCTGCATGTCTATTCCCCTTGTTGTTATGCCGTTCACCATACCACTTCAACAATTTGATCCACAAGAATTAAAAGCATGGATAAAGGCCGAAGCTTTAGCGCTTGGTTTTGCGGATTGTGTGATTGCTAAACCTACTCGGCAAGACAAGGAAATGCCACGTTTCTTGAAATATCTGGACAGTGGCTATCATGGGGATATGCATTATTTAAAAGACAATTTAGACAAACGTGCCGATCCGACCTTACTTGTACCAGGGACGCAAAGCATTATCTGTGTACGAATGAACTATTTGGTGGAGACACCAAAACCTCGCAATGTGCCTTTTGCACCCAATAGTGCAATTATTGCCCGTTATGCCCGTGGGCGTGACTATCACAAAGTCATGCGCGGTCGGCTTAAAACTTTAGTTCAAAAAATCCGTGAGCGTGTCGGTGACTTTGAAGCCCGTCCCTTTGCAGATTCTGCCCCGATTTTTGAAAAAGCCATTCATGAAAGTGCGGGTATGGGTTGGACAGGTAAACATACGCTCCTCATTCAGAAAAAATCAGGTTCTTTCTTTGTATTGGGTGAATTATTCACCTCACTTGATTTGCCTGCTGACCCACCGACAACAGCGCATTGTGGTTCATGTTCAGCCTGCATCGACATTTGTCCAACACAAGCGATTGTTGAGCCTTATATGCTCGATGCACGTCGTTGTATTGCCTATTTAACGATTGAGTACAAAGGCATTATTCCTGAAGAATTCCGTGAAGGAATTGGTAACCGTATTTTTGGTTGCGATGACTGCCAACTGATTTGCCCTTGGAACAGTTTTGCTAAAATCACCCCGATTGAAGACTTTCACCCTCGGCATGGACTCGATCAGGCTTCATTACTCGATCTATGGGCATGGGATGAAACGACTTTTTTACAATGTACCGAAGGCAGTCCAATTCGACGCACAGGATTTCAAAGCTTCAAGCGTAATGTTGCAATTGGTTTAGGTAATGCGCCTTATCATGCTGAAATTATTGAGGCTTTAGAACAAGGTAAAATGTTGCACGACGAGATTGTGAATACACATATCGACTGGGCAATTCAGCAACAATTGAAAAAAGCAAATTCAGAGCAACTTTATTAATCGCTATACATAGTGCTAATTCAATCAGAACAATCAGACTGACTAAATTTTGATTCAAACCGCAAAATTACGCGAATAACTCTTAGGTTTTTGCAGCGATCTTGCAATTCAGTAGTTTAATTTAACAAAAGATAGGCAAACAAATATTTTGACATATTTTGGAAAGTTTTGCCCTGTTGTTTTTAGTTGAACAAGTTAATATCATGCTATTAACTTGATGCACAATAGGGCGATTATGCACGTGAGAAACGATTGGACTCGTGAAGAAATCCAAAAGCTATATGACCAACCTTTTCTAGATTTGGTATTTGAAGCACAGCGTGTTCACCGCGAGCATTTCCCAGCAAATACCATTCAAGTCAGTACTTTACTTTCAATTAAAACAGGTAAATGCCCTGAAGACTGTAAATACTGCTCTCAGTCTGCACACTACGATTCTAAATTAGAAGCTGAAAAACGTATTGCAGTTGAAAAAGTGATTTCTGAAGCAAAAGAAGCAAAAGAAGCAGGTTCTTCACGTTTTTGTATGGGCGCTGCGTGGCGTAACCCACATGAGCGCGACATGCCTTATGTGTTAGAAATGGTCAAAGAAGTTAAAGCGCTTGGCATGGAAACATGTATGACATTGGGTATGCTCAATCAGTCACAAGCTGAACGTTTAAGAGATGCAGGTTTAGACTACTATAACCACAACCTTGACACCTCTCGCGAATACTACAGCAACATCATCAGCACCCGTACTTTTGATGACCGTTTAGATACTTTAGATCATGTGCGTAACGCAGGTTTAAAAGTGTGTAGTGGTGGTATTGTTGGCTTAGGCGAAGGGAAACAAGACCGTATCGGTTTATTACTTGAATTGGCAACCCTTCCACTTCATCCAGAATCTGTACCAATCAACATGCTTGTGCCAATTGAAGGTACCCCACTTGAAGAAGTTGAAAAACTTGAAGTGACTGAGTGGCTTCGCACGATTGCTGTTGCGCGTATTATTATGCCGAAAAGCTATATTCGCCTTTCAGCTGGTCGTGAATCACTTTCTGACACAGATCAAGCAATGGCATTTATGGCAGGTGCAAATTCGCTATTCTCTGGTGAAAAACTATTAACCACACCAAATGCTGGCGAAGGTCGCGACAAAGTCCTGTTTAATAAACTTGGACTAACTGCTGAAAAACCAAAACTGACCGCTGCACAACTCTCCGTAGATGCAATGGCTGAAACAGCTTAAGTTTAACTTCTGACTGATTCACATCAGAAAGGCGATTTATTTCAATAAATCGCCTTTTTATATCTGATTTAAGAAGTCACCAAAATTCCATATTTAGCTGTTAAATACATACCCGCACGGATCTGATCCATACCTGCTGCATGTGTCACGGTGAGTTCCTGATTTTGCACATCAAAATGCAACTCATCAAAACAATCCTGATGCTGTAATAGCCATGAAACGGTGTCTGCAACCTGCTCATCCACAATATAAGTTTCTGCCTGAAAATTTTTAGTCATTGATCCAAAATCTTAAATAAATACATCGTATTATTTTAACGGATGATTCCTGTCAGAAATCAATTTTATTTTCTAAAAATCAAAGACAAAAAAACACCATCCGTAAAGATGGCGTTGGAAAACTGGTCATATCTTTTAATGTATTTAAAATACATTTACATATAATAAATATTTATTTTAAATACATTTTTAATAGATTAATTTCTTAAATAAAAATAACACGGGTTTCTTACAAAGACAATATATACCTATATAAAAATATGACAAAGAATATGTAACTTCATACTTTTTCAACATTTTATACAAACACCAACCAACCAATGAATAAATTTAAGCTATTATTTTTTATAAAAAATAAGAAAGTTATCAATTACTCAAAACCTAAAAAATAATATTTTATAGCGATTTTGTAACAATACCACTTATTAATAATAAATTTATTAACTTCAATATAAACATGATAAAAAATCAGCATATTAATGAAAAACATTAAGTTATTATTCACATAATTTATTTTATAATTAAAAATTTCATCCAAATAGTCTTAAATCATCTTGCCTATAAAAAAAGCCCACCAAAGTGAGCTTTTTCTGCGAATAAATCAAATTATTAATAAATCGCCATATGATTGCGGTGAATCATTTCCAAAGAACGCGCTTCACCTAACACTTGAAACACTTTATCGGATGCTAGACCTTTCACAATCTCAGCCGAACGTGAACTAAAATTCACACGCCCGACAGCAATACGACGACCATCGGTGTCCACACATTCAACCACGTCTCCACGATCGAAATAACCTTCAACCGCTCTCACACCGACAGGCAATAAACTGCGATGCTTAAGTGTAATTGCTTCAACTGCTCCAGCATCAATCACTAGACGACCTGCTGTTTGCAAATGCGCTGCAAGCCATTGCTGATGCGCTGTAATACGGTCATTATCGGTCACGAATAAAGTGCCAAGCATTTCACCAGACATCAACCGTGAAAGAACCAGATCACTATCACCACTTGCAATCAAGGTTGGGCAACCTGATTTCGCAGCTAAACGTGCCGCACGAACTTTGGTAACCATACCACCACGTCCAAGCAGCCCACCGCCACCAGCCATTTCAAACAAGCTTTCATCAAGTGCACGCACACTCGATAAAAGTTTTGCATCTGGATTTGAACGTGGATCTGCATCGAACATGCCCTGCTGATCGGTCAAAATAATCAGCAAATCAGCATGCACCTGACCTGCAACCATGGCAGCCAAAGTGTCATTGTCACCAAAACGAATTTCATCTGTTGACACGGTATCATTTTCATTGATGACAGGAATCACACGCCAATCAATCAAGTGCTGCAATGCATCACATGAGTTTAAATAGCGACGGCGATCAGCCAAGTCATCATGGGTTAACAACACTTGAGCCGTTTGTATCTGGTGTTTTTCGAGAACACTTGACCAAGTCTGAATCAAGCCCATCTGCCCAATGGCAGCACAGGCTTGTAGACTTGGTAAATCTGTGGGTCGTGCGGCAAGTTTCATACGTACCATGCCCTCTGCCACAGCGCCAGATGAAACCAAAATGATTTCATGCCCAGAACGATGCAAATCGGCAATTTGACTTGCCCAATGAGAAATTGCATCAAGATCCAAGCCCTGACCATTTGCTGTGAGTAAAGAAGAGCCGATTTTCACAACGATACGTTTACAGCCAGTTAGCTGACGTTGCCCATTCACCACTTCAATCATTATGTCCTCAGTCGTACTTAACGTACGTATATTACTTCTACTTCGTCGTCTTCATCATCATCAAAGTCATCATCGTCACCACCTAGACGCTGTGCTCTACGCATTGCACGATAAGCTTCTTTGGCAGCCAATGTCTGCTCACGTGTTTCAGCTTCAAGCTGGTCACGGAAGGCTTTCATTTCCGCTGCATATTCAGGATCTTCAACTTCACGCTCGCGCTGTTCTTCGATCTGATCCATCAAATAATACACAACATCTTTTGTACCTTCTTCAAGCAATCCAGATGTTCTGAATACTGGGCCTGTCCACTCTAACTCTGTCAAAATGTGCTGACACCATTCTTCACGGTTTTCTTCATCAATCTGATCAAGTTTATTGAGCACCAAAACCACAGGCAATTTAGACAAAGTTGGAGAGAATTTTTTCAATTCACCCAAAATTGCTTTGGCATTATGTGCAGGGTCAGAACCATCAATCGGTTGTACGTCAACAATGTGCAACAAGATACGCGTACGCGCCAAATGTTTCAGGAAGCGAATCCCTAAACCTGCACCTTCTGCCGCACCTTCGATCAAACCTGGAATGTCCGCCATAACAAATGAACGATGACGGTCAGCATCCACAACACCAAGGTTAGGCACCATTGTGGTAAATGGATAATCTGCCACTTTTGGTTTTGCCGCAGATACTGCACGAATAAAGGTTGATTTACCTGCGTTAGGCATACCGAGTAAGCCAACATCTGCAAGGACTTTCAACTCTAGACGAACTTCACGGAATTCGCCTTTAATGCCTGTGGTGAACTTACGTGGTGCACGGTTGGTTGATGATTTGAAATGAGTATTACCTAAACCACCGTCACCGCCTTGTGCCACAAGAACGCGCTGACCATTTTCAACCAAGTCACCAATAATGTCGCCTGATTCAGTATCTACAATTGTTGTTCCTACAGGAACTTTCAAAATGACGTCGGGTGCGCCACGACCAGCACAGTTTGCGCCTGCACCATTTTTTCCACGTTCAGCGCGGAATTTACGGGTATAACGATAATCGACCAAGGTACTGGTATCGTTGTCAGCTTGAATATACACGCTGCCACCACGACCACCATCACCACCATCTGGACCACCAAATGGGACAAATTTTTCACGGCGAAAACTGGCTACGCCATTGCCACCGTCGCCAGCCTCTACGGTAATGACTGCTTCATCAACAAAGCGCATTTGCCAATCCTCTAAAACTCTAAAACCGCCTATTCTGCCATATTTTAATAAATTTCTCGAATAGAAAAATGACACAATTGATTTTTATCGTTTCTACAGCTCAATTTTTCTTATGTTGAAGAATCAGTTCAAGATTTTGTTCAATCCACACAACCAATTGCGTGATTTGCTGTGCCGCACATTCTCCAAGTTCGGTGAGCTGATATTCAACTCGCGGAGGGACTTCTGGATAGACTGTCCGAGTGACAAAACCATCTTTTTCCAAAGTTTTTAAGGTTTGCGTCAGCATTTTCTCACTGACACCATCAATCCTTTTTCTCAGTTGACTAAAACGCTGCACACCTTCACTCAAACAGCGTAATACCAAAACGGCCCATTTACTGGTGAGATGTTCTAAAATCCCCCGTGACGGACATTGGCTGGACAAAACACAACCAATTAAATTTTGATCTGTCTGTGACATAGCGAAATTCTCACCTTTAGCTCATTAACTTACTTTTAGGTATGTACTTACTTTTAGTAAGTTTTGAATTTATGATCATAGCATAAAACAGATTGCAGAACATTATTCACTATCAGGAGATCATGATGAAAATTGCAATTACAGGCGCTACAGGTCAGCTTGGACAATATGTTATTGAGTTTTTATTAAAGACAGAGAACGCTCAAAATATTGTGGCATTAGTCCGTAATCTTGATAAAGCACAGTCTTTAAAACAACAAGGTATTGAAGTTCGTTATTTTAATTATGATGAACCTGAATCTTTAACACCTACCCTACAAGGCATTGATAAATTACTGTTAATTTCAGCCAATGAAGTCGGTCGCCGCACACCTCAGCACCAAGCCGTGATTGAAGCCGCAAAACAAGCTCAGGTTAAGCACATTGTTTATACCAGTTTATTGAATGCAACACATTCACCTTTATCTTTAGCCAAAGAACATCAGGAAACTGAAGCCTTAATCCAACAAAGTGGCCTGAATTACACCTTGCTACGCAACAATTGGTACACTGAAAACTACCTAGCCACATTGCCACAGATTATTGAACAAGGGATTTTATATGGTGCGGCAGGTGCAGGGAAAATTAGCTTAGCTTCACGCCAAGATTATGCAGAAGCAGCAGCAAAAGTACTGACAACCTTAGGACATGAACAAAAAATCTATGAATTAGCTGGATCAGAGAGCTATACACTTGCTGAACTTGCAAAAATCATCAGTCAAGTGTCAGGAAAAATCATCCATTATCAAAACTTGACCGCCCAAGAATATACAGATGCTTTACTTGCAGCAGGATTACCCGAAGGATTAGTTCATGTGATTGTCGATGCTGATCTACAAGCTGCTCAAGGTGCAATGTATAGCAACTCAAAAGTTCTAGAAAATTTGATTAATCATGTCACAACACCTATTCAGACATTGATTAAGCAACAACTTGCATAAATCATGGCAATAAAAAACCCAGTCAAATGACTGGGTTTTTCTTACTTAACTAACAACACAAATTATGCTTTTGAGCTTGGTACTTTCGGATAGCTCACACCGCTCATTTGCTCAGCGATACGCAATACTTGGCAGCTATAACCCACTTCGTTGTCATACCAAACATAAGCGGTTAAACGGTTGCCAGATACGATGGTTGCTTGCGCATCAAAGATACCCGCACTGCGTGAACCAATAAAGTCACTTGAAACCACTTCAGTTGAGTTGGTATAACCAATTTGACCTTGCAATGATGAATTGATTGAAATTTGGCGAACATATTCGTTCACTTCATCACGATCAATTTCTTGATCTAGAGTTAAGTTCAAAATTGCCAAAGATACGTTTGGTGTAGGAACACGTACTGAGTTACCAGTCAATTTACCTTTCAATGCTGGCAAAGCTTTAGCAACTGCTTTCGCTGCACCAGTTTCAGTAATCACCATGTTTAATGTTGCAGCACGACCACGACGATCTGCCTTGTGATAATTATCAATCAAGTTTTGATCATTCGTAAATGAGTGAACAGTTTCAACATGACCATTCAATACTTTGTATTTGTCGTCCAACACTTTTAACAATGGAGTAATTGCGTTGGTTGTACAGCTTGCAGCAGAGATCAGTTTATCTTCATCTAAAATGTCTGCCTGGTTCACACCAAACACCACATTTTTCATTTCGCCTTTTGCTGGAGCAGTCAATACAACACGTGCAACGCCAGGGCATTTCAAGTGTTGAGCAAGACCGTCTGCATCACGCCATTTACCAGTGTTATCAATTAACAATGCATTTTCAATACCATACTGAGTGTAATCCACTTCTGATGGGTTTGAAGCATAAATAACTTTGATGAAGTTACCATTTGCAATAATTGCTTCATTTTCTTCATCTACCGAAATTGTACCTGCAAAAGAACCATGAATTGAGTCACGGCGTAACAAAGAAGCACGCTTAGCCAAATCACCGTCTGAAGTTTTACGAACAACAATTGCTTTAATGTTTAAACCACGACCAATACCAGTCTGCTCGATGATTAAACGCGCCAAGATACGGCCGATACGACCAAAACCATAAAGGACAACATCTTTAGGTTCTACTTCAGCAGCACGACCATTGATTGCCTGTACAGCATTTGCAACAAAAGCGTCAACATCACCGCCTTTTTCTTTGTATTCAACAGCAAGCTTACCAAGATCCACTTCTGCAGAACCGATATTTTCGATTTTTGCTAACGCTTCTAAAATTGGGAAAGTATGAACAACTGACAACTCAACATCTACAATACGAGTACGACGGTGAGCTTTTAAAATCTGAATCACTGAACGGTTAACGAGTGCGCGGCCGTAGACAGAAGTTACAATATTTTTTTCACGGTATAATTTACCGATCAAAACGATCATTTGTTCTGCGATTTCTTCGCGGTTTTTCCAACGACCCTGATGTTCTGCATGTAGAGCGATAATCGTTTCTTTGCTCACAAGTACGTCCTCAATTTATAGAAGTGTTTATCGGGAGCAATTTTAAAGGAAAACTGAGAAATTTTAAATTAAAATAACGATAGTATTATCACAAATGGATTATACCATCGTCATATTCATAAAAAAATATAATATATTTCAAAAAAAAATGAGCATAAAACTCATTTGATTAGCTTGTTTTTATTTGATTTCACGATTAATATCAACACGTTCAGAGAATTTTTCAATATTGGTAATTAAAGCCTGACGCTTCCGCTGCTGATGATAAATATGCCACATTCCTTCAAGAACTAAAATACCCACAGCACACCAAATTGGAATATAAGTAAACCATTCTTCCGAGTGAATTTTTTCACCCAATATCACTGCAGAAATTGCAAGCAATACAGGTTCAAGATAACTTAACAAACCGAATAATACCATCGGTAAATAGCGACTCGCCAAGATATAACTTCCCAAACCAATCGCACTTAACACCCCAAGCCCAATGATTGCAGCAATTAAATGCGGCTGTTCAAGAAAGGTGTTCCAAGGTAATGTCCATGTTTGAATAAAATAAATTGCCACAGGCAACATCAAGACATTGTCCCACCAAAACCCACCTAGGTGATCCGTTTTGATAATTTTACGCAAAAAGAAATAAGCAGAATACCCTAATGCAACGAGTAATGTTTCCCAAGCAATACTCCCCATCCGCCAAATTTCATGAGCAACGCCCAGCACCGCACAAAATACGGCAATCTTTTGAAACCACGACAGTTTCTCTTTGTAAAAAACACTACCCACTAAAACTAAAACCAAAGGCAGTAAAAAATATCCCAAAGAGACTTGCATGCCTCGACCATGCATCGGTGCCCATAAGAACAGCCACAGTTGTACAGCCGCCATAACCGAAGTTAAGATCAGCAATAAGAAAAATGAAGGTTTTTGCTTTACTCGATCATAGATTTGACGAATCAGTTTTAAATCACCACTAAACCACATAAACAGGGTTAAAAATGGTAAGAGAGAAATCATTCTCCAGCCGAAAGTCTGTGAACCATCAAAGATTTTCAAAAACTGACTGTAAAAATACAAAATACCAAAAACTGTAGAGGCTAAAACGGAAAGAAAGATACCTTTAACCATCTACGTCCCCAAATAAAAAAACCAACGAAAACATAGAATAACCAAATACTTCAAAAGCATAGATTAGGGAGAAAAATGACGGTTATCATTTAATGAAAAATTTATACCGTTTACTCAAAAAAACGCCAAATAATTATATCGGGATTTGGTTATTTTCTGTTGAGTTTTTAATTATTTTTTTCTGTTTGGAGTGTATGAATCAGATCACTCGTATTGTAGCCAAGGCTCTGTGCATATTTAATATATTCTTGTATAACTTCCTCTGGTAAGTGTGGTTCTCGCGACAAAATCCACATATATTTGCGCTTAGGCTCACCGACAAGCACAGTGTGATAATTGGCATCTAGTTTGAGTATCCAATAATCTCCTCGTCCGACTGGCAACCACCGTAAAGATTCAGGTAAAAAACTCACACGCAGCTTACTATTATGCGGTGCATTCACCACATAAGCTTCACCCTGAGCTTGCTCTACATGCCCATCCTGATTGACACAACTATTTTCAACACTGACGTTACCATTGACATTTAAGGTATAAACTGCCTGTACATTTTTGGCACATTGGTTTTGAAAATACATCGGTTTACGGGCAATCTCATACCAAACACCTAAATATTTAGCTAAATCGATCTGTGCTACCGTTGGCATTGGCTTTTGTGCATGGGCTGAAGCCCATACACCTACACCAAGTAGCACACTGATCAGGGTCAGCTTTTTAAGACATGATTTTATTTTTTGTTTTTTTATCACTGTAAACTATCCTCTTGATCCTTATAAAGGATTCATAAAAAACATAGCGATTATTTAACTCCTGCACTGTAAGAATTCTGTAAATCACTTACATGATTAAATGTGCTTTTAAACGGATAATTTCATCACGTAACCTTGCAGCCTGTTCAAACTGCAATTCTTTCGAGGCTTTTAACATTTCTTTTTCAAGTTTCGTTAAATGCTTGGTCAACAATTTTGGATCTGCAATTAAATGCTGCTCATCTGCACTCAAGTTTTGTAGCTGTTGATACTGTTGCTCAGCAGGTTCATCTGCAATGATTTCTCCTGTATCAATTTCCTTGATAATTTGACGCACCGCACTGCGTGGTGTAATTCCATGTTGCTGGTTAAACTCAATTTGCTTATTACGACGGCGATCTGTTTCATCAATTGCTTTTTGCATAGAATCCGTCACTCGATCGGCATATAAAATCGCTTTGCCTTTTAGATGACGTGCTGCCCGACCAATGGTTTGAATCAGTGAGCGCTCAGAACGTAAAAAGCCTTCTTTATCGGCATCTAAAATTGCGACCAGTGACACTTCTGGCATATCTAAGCCTTCACGCAACAGGTTAATTCCGACCAAAACATCATGCACACCTGTCCGTAGTTCATGGATAATCTTGACCCGTTCAACGGTGTCAATATCCGAATGCAAATACGCAACCTTAATGCCATATTCCTTTAAATATGAGGTCAGATCTTCCGCCATACGTTTGGTCAATGTCGTGACTAAAACACGCTCATTGAGTTGCTTACGGATATTAATTTCTGAGAGAACATCATCGACCTGCGTCAATACGGGTCTGATTTCAATTTCAGGGTCAATCAAACCCGTAGGTCGTACCACCTGCTCAACCACTTGTTCTGAATGCTCAAGTTCATATTGTGCTGGCGTTGCAGTCACAAAAATCGTGGCGGGAACAATGCGTTCCCATTCCTCAAATTTCATTGGACGGTTATCTAAAGCACTTGGTAAGCGAAAACCATAATTGACTAGGTTTTCTTTACGTGAACGGTCACCTTTATACATCGCACCGATTTGCGGTACGGTCACATGCGATTCATCAATCAACAGCAATGCGTCTTCAGGAATATAATCAAATAAAGTGGGTGGTGCTTCCCCAGACGGGCGACCAGACAGATGCCGCGAGTAGTTTTCAATACCGTTGGTATAGCCCAGTTGCTGCATCATTTCCAGATCATAGCGCGTGCGCTGTTCAATCCGCTGTGCTTCGAGCAATTTGTCATTACTTTTAAAAAACTCAATTTGCTGCTTGAGTTCAGTTTTGATGGTACCGATTGCTCGCTGTAGATTGTCTTGTGGTGTCACATAATGACTTTTTGGATAAATCGTCACGCGTGGCACTTTACGCAGCATTTTTCCTGTTAAAGGATCAAACCAGCGAATTGAATCCACTTCATCATCAAACAATTCAATACGAATAGCTTGCTGATCAGATTCCGCAGGAAAAATATCAATAATCTCGCCACGAATGCGATACGTTCCTCGCACAAACTCCAGTTCGTTGCGACTGTATTGCATTTCCACCAGACGACGGATAATTTCATCGCGATGGATCACATCGCCTTCCACCACATGCAGCAACATTTGCATATAGGCATTGGGATCACCCAAACCGTAAATTGCCGACACCGAAGCCACAATAATCGCATCACGGCGTTCTAATAACGCTCGGGTTGCCGACAGACGCATCTGATCAATATGGTCGTTAATTGCCGCATCTTTTTCGATAAAAGTATCTGAAGATGGCACATAGGCTTCTGGCTGATAGTAATCGTAGTAACTGACAAAATACTCAACTGCATTGTTTGGGAAAAATGCTTTAAATTCACCATAAAGCTGAGCTGCAAGGGTTTTATTGTGCGCCATGACAATGGTTGGTCGCTGTAATTGAGCAATTACATTGGCCATGGTGTAGGTTTTCCCTGAGCCTGTCACACCAAGCAATAACTGATGCTTAAGCCCTTTTTCAACGCCCGTGACCAGTTTTTCAATCGCTTGTGGCTGATCGCCTGCTGGGGAATATTGGGTGACCAAATCAAAAGGCTGATGACTCACTGGCTTCTCTCATTTTTCATTTATTTAGATAAATTGGACTGAACACAGATTATTCAAGTATTTTTTACTTGACCGCTTTGCCAATCAATTGCAACATTGCAAACAAGATCATGGCAAAAAACACAACGACGATGACCTATCAGTATCATGATGAAAGCATAATTAAAAGTTTACCTGAAGACACGATGTTTGTGTTTGGGAGTGACCTCGCTGGACTGCACAACGAAGGCGCTGCACGCATTGCACAATTGTTTTTTGGTGCAATGACAGGTGTCGGACGCGGTTGGTCAGGTCAGAGCTTTGCCATTCCAACGCTTAATGAACATTTACAACAAATGCCGATTTCTCAAATTGCGCATTATATTGAAGATTTTAAAATCTATACGCAAAATCATCCAAATACAAAGTATTTTATTACGGCGCTGGGCTGTGGTATCGCTGGCTATCAAGTATCTGAAGTTGCACCATTATTTCAGGGAATTTCTTGTAACGTCATTTTCCCTGAATCGTTCCGTCCTTATGTCGAAAAGAATGCAACGCGTTTATTTCCAAATCTGACCAGTAAATTACTACATAGCATTTTTAGTCCTGAAGTGATTTTGGCTGAAGACTACGCTGAAGCACTTAAAGAAACCACACTAAACAAAGAACAACGCCAAATCGCACTTAAAGTACTGGAACAAAAACTGTACCCTGAAGACCAGTATGGGCGCAGTCGTGAATATGAAATTGAAGACATTCTAAAACAAATTAATGGCAAGGTTTTTCACTTACCTGTTCATTCCGATGAAAGCTATATTTATGGTGGGGTTATTCTTGCCTTGATGGAACTTTACGATTTCAACGAACAAGATTTTATTCGTGTCTGGAATGCCGAAATTGAAATTAAACATCCCATTAAACGCCATCATTAATTCAACCCATTACCACTTTTAATCCATTTTTGGGGTAGGTCTCTCACATGCCACATTTTGATTCTTCAATTTTTGATTTAGCACCTATTCCCATGTGGCTTGAAGATTTTAGTGAAGTCAAACAGCAATTTGATCAATGGCGTGCCGATGGCGTTGAAGATCTTGTCAGTTTTTTACAAGAAGACATGCAGCGTGTTATTGCCTCAACTCACAAAATCAAAATTATCAAGGTTAATCAAAAGACTTTAGACGTCTTTGAAGCCGAAGATCAAAACCATCTTTGCGACAACCTTTCCAAAATTTTTAAGGCAGATATGCTTGGTACGCATATTTTTGAACTGGCAGCCTTATGGGAAGGCAAAACCGAATTTTCGAGCACAGGTGTGAATTACACTTTGTCAGGGAAACGCCTCGATGTGCAACTACGTGCCTCTGTGCTTCCTGGTTTTGAACAGGACTTAGCTCGGGTTCTGATTACCACAGAAAATATTACGGCTTATCAGGATGCTCAACGCCTTGAAGCCAAAAACCGTATTTTAGCTGAATCGATGTTTACCTATTCACCTGCTTCATTGTGGGTTGAAGATTTCAGTCGAATTAAACGCCGCCTAGATCAACTTCGTCAATTGGGTATTGAAGACTTCCGAACTTTTTTGGATGTTCATCCTGATTTCATCCAACAATGCACCGAAGACATTATCTTACTCGATGTCAACCAAGCGACGTTAACCTTGTTTAAAGCACCAGATAAACCGACTTTATTTAAAAATCTAAATAAAGTCTTTATGCAGGAAATGCACAATACCTTTCGTGAACAGCTCATCGAACTCTGGAAAGGCAATATTCATCATCAGCGTGAAGCTGTGAATTACGCGCTTGATGGTTCAATTCGAAATGTTTTACTGCAATTTACGGTTTTCCCTGGTTATGAACATGACTGGGGACTGGTACAGGTTGCATTGACTGACATTACCGCACGTAAAAAGGCTGAAAATTATCTAGAATATCTCGGCAAACATGATGTCTTAACCAAACTGTATAACCGATCTTTTTACACAGAAGAAATCAACCGTTTGGAACGTAGTTTTATTCGTCCTGTATCTTGTATTTTCCTAGATATGAACGGCTTAAAACAAATCAATGATGAATTGGGTCATGATATTGGTGATGGCTTGTTGCGTCGTGTTGGGGCTGTACTGAACCAAGTGATTTTAAACACGCCTTATACAGCTTCTCGTGTCGGTGGAGATGAGTTTGTGATTCTGATGCCTTCCGCTGATGAAGTCGCCACACTTTCAACCCTACAAACCATTCAGGAACTGTTTAATATCGACAACCAATATTACTCAAGTCAGCCGATTAGCATTTCGATTGGTCATGCTACAAGCCAACCAAATGAAAGTATCGAATCCCTGCTGAAACGTGCTGACAATGAAATGTATATCAAGAAGAAAAATTATTATGCAGAGATTGTTTAATTTAAATAGTCTCATAATAAATACAGCCAGCAGAATTGCTGGCTTTTTATCGGCTAAATTTCCCCTTAAGAACTCGATAGGATTACACTAACGGCATTGTCTTCATCATCATAAAAAAGGAAAGCAAATGAGCACCCAACAGCAAGTGGTTGAGCGTTGTCGAGTATTTTTGACTGAGCAGCAAATTGCCATGGGCGAAGCAATTAATATTCGCCACTATACCGACTGGAGCAACTACAAGCGCATTCAACCTTATGCCGTGCTCTTTCCTAAAAATACTGAACAAGTCAGTCAGATTCTTTCGATTTGCAACGAACTCAAACAAGCTGTTGTTCCTCAAGGCGGCATGACAGGCGTTGCGGGTGCAGGTATTGCCAATACCGATGAAATCGTGATTGCGCTTGATAAAATGAATAAAATTGAAGAAGTTGATCAATATTCATCAACCATGACTGTGCAAGCTGGCATTACGCTTGAAGAAGTGCAAAATGCAGCAAAACAAGCAGGCTTGTTTTTTCCTGTCGATGTTGGTGGACGGGGTTCTTGCCAAATTGGTGGAAATATTGCGACGAATGCAGGCGGACTTTCGGTGATTCGTTATGGCATGATGCGTGAACATGTACTGGGGATGGAAGTCGTACTGGCTGATGGTCGCGTGCTTAACCTCATGAATAAAATGATTAAGAATAATGCTGCATACGACTTAAAACAGAGTTTTATTGGATCTGAAGGAACTTTAGGCATTGTCACACGTGCAGTTCTCAAATTATCGCCAGCACCAAGTGCATTAACAACTTGTCTATGTGCATTTCCTGATTTTTTATCGGCAGTTCATTTACTCCGTCGCATACAGAAAAATTTAATTACCCCCAATGCTTTTGAGGTGATGTGGGATAAATACTATCAACTCAGTCTGTCATGGATGCAAAACAGCCAGAACCCACTGAGTCAGGCCTATCCTGTCTATGCAGTATTTGATGTCGAAGCCCCTGCTGAAGATCTAGAAAACTTGTTAGCTGAGTTATTTGAAACAGGTGAAGTTTTAGATGCTGTGATTGCACAAAATCAGGCGCAAGCACAACAACTCTGGCTCATTCGGGAAACGGTTCCTGCTGAAATCTCCAGTACAGGTCGACCACTGTGTTTTGATGTGAGCTTACCCATTGGCGAATTGGGTGAATTTAAAGAAGTCTGTCAGGCACGTTTAGACCAGCATTTTCCAAATCTGGTGAGTCTGTTCTTTGGGCACATTGGTGACAGCAATATGCACATCATTTTAGATTTAAAAAGCCTACCAGAAGATCAACTCGAATCTGTCATTCACGCAATTGATGAAATTGTCTATGGTGTGGTGCGCGACTTTAAAGGCTGTATTTCTGCCGAACATGGCATTGGCTTACTCAAACGGGATTATCTGCACTATTCGGTAGATGCCAATACACTCGATATGATGCAACAACTTAAACAACTGTTTGATCCCAATATGATTTTAAATCCACATAAAATTTTTAAATAAACCCAAGGGATAAAAAAGCACGTCACCAGACGTGCTTTTTTATATTGAATACGGGGGGAAGTTAACGTTTACCCATAGAACGGCGCGTACCACGTGGTGGTGGCCAAGTTTTATCAGCATAAGGCTGAGGCTTTGGTCGAACACTATTGTGTGCCATATCACCCTCTTTCTCCTGCTGCGTTGGCAATGGGAAAGGCAATTGGACTTGCGGTTTATTTTGACTCATACAACAAACAAAACTCGAAATTTTCCATATTTTAAGCTTTTTTGTGCACCTTGACGAGTCCATATTGCACAATCACCAGCAATGACTTGCATAATTTACATTTCCTATGATTTTTTCTCATTTTGGGCAATTTGTACCTAGCATGTTCGATTTTTTACGTTAAGATAGGATGCTTTTATTTTTTAATCCCACTAAAGAAGGAATATCGCAGTGGACGTACGTCTGTCAGATCGTGTAAACGCTATCAAACCGTCTCCTACGCTTGCCGTAACAAATAAAGCTGCAGAATTAAAAGCTGCTGGTAAGAACGTAATTGGTTTGGGTGCAGGTGAACCTGATTTCGATACCCCGCAACACATCAAAGATGCAGCTATTCAAGCTATTAACAATGGCTTTACAAAATACACTGCTGTTGATGGTACGCCAGGCTTAAAAAAAGCAATTATTGCTAAGCTTAAACGCGACAACAACCTTGACTACCAAGCAAACCAAATCTTGGTTTCTTGTGGTGGTAAACAATCATTCTTTAACTTGGCACTTGCTTTGTTAAACAAAGGTGATGAAGTGATTATTCCTGCGCCATTCTGGGTAAGCTATCCAGACATGGTGATTATCGCTGAAGGTACACCTGTGATTGTGAAATGTGGTGAAGAACAACGTTTCAAAATTACCCCTGAACAATTAGAAGCTGCGATCACTGAAAATACACGTTTAGTGGTATTGAACAGCCCTTCTAACCCGACAGGCATGATCTACACGAAAGCTGAGCTTGAAGCTTTGGCTGAAGTATTACGTCGTCACCCACAAGTATTTGTTGCATCTGACGACATGTACGAACCAATCCGTTGGGAAGATGAATTCTACAACATCGCAACTGTTGCTCCAGACCTTTACGACCGCGTAATCGTATTGAACGGTGTGTCTAAAGCTTATGCAATGACTGGCTGGCGTATCGGCTATGCAGCGGGTCCTGCAAAAATCATCGGTGCGATGAAAAAAATCCAATCTCAATCAACTTCAAACCCAACTTCAATTTCGCAAGTTGCTGCTGAAGCTGCATTGAACGGTCCTCAAGACGTTCTTGAACCAATGATTGAAGCATTCAAACGTCGTCATGACTTAGTGGTTAACGGCTTA
Source organism: Acinetobacter sp. MB5 (assembly GCF_003261585.1). Lineage (GTDB taxonomy): Bacteria > Pseudomonadota > Gammaproteobacteria > Pseudomonadales > Moraxellaceae > Acinetobacter. The sequence continues at coordinate 35,615 of NZ_POVU01000002.1, forward strand.
AATGCAATCAACGGTATTTCTTGCCTACCAGCTGATGGTGCATTCTATGCTTATGCAAACATCCGTCCATTGATTCGTGCGAAAGGTTTAAAATCTTGCACAGAATTCTCTGAATGGTTATTGGAAGAAACGGGTGTTGCTGTTGTTCCAGGTGATGCTTTCGGTCTTGGCGGTTTCATGCGTATTTCTTATGCGACTGCTGACGAAGTGCTTGTTGATGCACTTGCACGTATCAAAAAAGCAGCTGATTCAATTGAAGGCGTAGACGCTGCAATTGCTTCAATCGAAGCTGACAAAAAAGCGTAATCCTTTACGCTGATACAAAAAACCCATCAGTTTAATGATGGGTTTTTTTATGATTTCGATATTTAAAAAATATTGATCAACTCATAACTTTTAAAAAAGTGAAAGAATAAAACAAATTTTTTAAGCAGCACTGTGTTTTGGGCGCTCTAAAGCAATGAAATTAAAGTAATAAGGCAATACACGATCTAAATAGATTTCACGCACTTGCGCATCATGCTGTGACCAAGCCAACGCTTTCGCATGTTTACCAACACCCTGCCCCTGAATCGCAAAGATAAAAATATCATTACTTTGATGACCTTGCTGAACAGGTTGCCAAAAATTGGCTTCACCTTGTTGTAACTGTTGTTCTTGATGCTCTGTCCATTTGTCACCAAACCATAATTGTAGCAAATCACCTAAATAGACTTTTTGTTCGCTCAAAATGGCAAAGTGAATACAGGCATCTGTGACAGGCTGATAATAACTTTGAGGGTTTTTTAAAATCGAAAGATAATTTTCTTTGTAAAATTGGAAGTTTGCAAAGATATCTTGAATGCGAAGAATTGGCATATTACGCCTCCGATTTAGCCATTTGTGTGCTGGCAAGTTGGGGTTAAATCCACACTGTTTAAAATTTTGAAAAACTTTAAACGACCTATTTGTTTTTTAATTTAGCAAAAAAATTCAGAAAAAAATAATTTTTTTAGATAACACTCGACCATTTGTTCAAATATAAAACATCTGTAAATTCTTCTATGATTTTCACTTGACCCTGATCAAAATCACATTATAATCGCCTGCAGATTCTCCAATAGCTCAGTCGGTAGAGCGACGGACTGTTAATCCGCAGGTCCCTGGTTCGAGCCCAGGTTGGAGAGCCAAAATTCAAAAAAGCCCGCAGCACAAAAGCGGGCTTTTTTATGTCTGTTATTCTGTTTCAAACTCAGCAATCGCTTCTTTGGCAATGCGAAAACTGTCCACAGCAGCAGGCACGCCACAGTAAATTGCCACTTGCAACAACACTTCACGAATCTTTTCTTTAGGCACACCATTACGCAGCGCACCTTTGACATGCAACTTCAGTTCATGTGGGCGATTCAATGCCGAAATCATTGCCAAGTTAATGAGACTACGTTCAGGTTTGCTGAGTTCTTCACGCCCCCAGACAGCTCCCCAGCAATATTCTGTCACTAACTCTTGCAAGGGCAAGCTAAACTCATCTGCATTTTTCAAAGAACGGTTGACGTAGTCTTCACCCAACACTTGTTTACGAATCGCCAAGCCTTTTTCAAACTTTTCATTGCTCATTTATATGCCTCCAAACAGGGTATATTTAATTTCCAGATAATCTTCAATACCATATTTCGAGCCTTCACGCCCTAGCCCTGAATGTTTAATTCCACCAAAGGGTGCAACTTCATTGGAAATCAAGCCTTTATTGATGCCGACCATGCCGTATTCCAGTTGCTCGCTCATACGCCAAGCACGTCCCAAATCTTGGGTGTAGCAATACGCTGCCAAACCATATTCAGTATCATTTGCCATTTTTACGGCTTCTGCTTCGGTTTCAAAAGCAAAGACTGCCGCCAATGGGCCAAAGGTTTCCTGCGTTGCCACCAACATGTCAGTATGGGCATTGGCAATCAGCGTCGGCTGGAAAAATAACTCACCTGCTTCATGTGGCTGACCACCTGTAATCAGTTCACCCTGTTTTGCTAAGGCATCGGTAATATGACTTTGCACTTTCTTCACGGCTTGTGCATTAATCAATGGCCCAAAGTCGCGCCCTGCTTCTAGCCCATTGCCAATATTGAGGCTTTCGATTTTGGCTTTAAAGGCTTTGATAAAGTCATCATAAATGCCTGACTGCACCAAAAAGCGATTCACGCAAACACAGGTTTGTCCCGCATTACGGAACTTGGCAATCATTGCCCCATCAATGGCAGCATCCAGATCCGCATCATTAAATACAATAAACGGCGCATTACCACCGAGTTCGAGAGAAACTTTTTTCAAGGTTGCCGCAGACTGTTGTAACAACAACTTACCGACAGGCGTTGAACCTGTAAAACTGAATTTGCGTACTACATCACTACTAAAAATCGCTTCGCCAATCTGAACAGCATCGCCTGTAATGACACTGAATATACCTTCAGGCACACCTGCCTGCATTGCCAAATCGACCAATGCCAGTGCAGTAAATGGCGTTTCTGGTGCAGGTTTCACAATGCATGGACAACCTGCGGCAAGTGCTGGCGCGACTTTTCGGGTAATCATTGCCGCAGGGAAATTCCACGGAGTAATCGCAGCCACCACACCAATTGGCTGTTTGGTCACAACAATCCGAGCATCGTTATACGGACTTGGAATCGTATCTCCATAAATTCGTTTGGCTTCTTCAGCAAACCATTCAATAAAACTGGCTGCATACAGAATTTCACCTTTGGCTTCTGCCAACGGTTTCCCTTGTTCAGAAGTCAAAATGTAGGCCAGTTCATCGGCATGTTGCACCATCAGTGCAAACCACTGCTTGAGGATGCTTGATCGGTCTTTGGCGGTTTTACCTTTCCATGCACTCCATGCAGCTTCGGCAGCATCAATCGCACGTTGCGCTTCTGCCTTGCCCATATTAGGGACAGTCCCTACAATTTGCTGTGTCGCAGGGTTGTAAATTGTGGTGACTTCGGCATCATCTGCATCGCACCATTGCCCTGCAACATAGGCTTTTTCATGAAAGAGCGGCATTGTTTTTAAATTCATCACATCCTCGTTGTTTCATTTGCAATGGGCAGTCAAGTAGATCTTGACCACCCAATTTAGAACACCATATTCACATACTATGGTATACCATTATTTTTGACAAAAATTTTTGAGCACTGCTGCTCATCATGACATTTCGGTTTAGAAATAATAGAACAAGGTTAGATTCAGCAATTTGTTCCATTTGTTGTCATCCCCTTGTGCCAATGACGTGGTTGTTCCGCCAATGAACGGATCATTTTTACTCATAATATACTCAGCCACCAAAGAGACTTTTTTATAGTCCATACTCACCCCCACAAAGTTACGGGTTGAATCTTTGTCTGTCGAGTTATCTTTTTTGAAGGTTGAGTAAGTCACATATGGGGTAATATTGATGCCTTTATCTGCTATATTTTTAAATACATAGCTCAAATCGGCAGTATAGAACGTACCCTTGTTCGCGACATAGTATTCACCATCATATGAACCCATGACCGAATAATCAGGATGCAATGCATCTTTATTGGATACCGATGTTTTTCCACCTGTCAGCGTCAATGCCCAGTTGTTATAGCCAAATTTTCCAAACAATGCCCATGCGTGACGTTTTCCATCACCACCTGTGGTTTTGTTGTTAATATCAGAGTACCAATATGAACCACCCAAGGTCGTTTTTAGTGCAGGAACACTGGCAAAATCCAGATCTTGTGAGACACGCCCCACCCACATGTTTTTTTCACTCAATGTAGATTGTGTGCTGTCACTGGTTTTGACAAAGTTTGCGGTATAGCGTGCTGAATCACGACTGGTACCAACATAGTTACCGCCATCCGTTGCAAAGTAAGCCAAGTCAACTTTGGTTTTGTCAATTTCATGGTGATAGTTCACACCTAGATCATGCGCATCTTCTAACCCCATGGTGTTGTTAATACCGCCATATAAGGTACTTTCCCAAAAACGGCCTGGGCCAAATGGAATCGGCTGTACACCCACTGTAATATTTTGCTGCGGATCAAAACGATAACCGACATAAGCATCGACCAGCGTTGAAAAATCACACAAAGTATCATACTGGTAGCAACGGTATTCAGCATGTCCAAAGACATTTTTAGCCTGATAATCCAGTTTCAACTGTGCTGCATCAAACTGAATTTTTTGGTCACTGGCCGCTTCACCATAATTCTTGTCCTGATATTTGGCACGAACATAACCTGAAATGGTCAATGCACCCCAGTCATCCTGAGCATCGCCAAAAGTGACGCCTGCAAAAGTCGGTAGTGCCATACTGCTCGTGAGCAAGCTTAGGCCAAAACGATAATATGCATTTTTCATGTTGCTTTCCCCCAATGTTCCCGATCAATTAAAGCTTTTAGACTGAGCCAGACGAACCTTTTGTGCTGACTTTGCTGGATTTAGTACGAAATACACCACGAATGTCACCAAGATACCGACAATCCATGAAATATCGACATCTGGAATCACATTTGCCCAAGGACCTGTAAAGAATGAATTGGTCAAAAATGGGACTTGAACTAAAATCCCGATGAAATAGGTTCCTAATGCTTTACCATTGAACTTGCCATAGATACCGCCATCATGAGCAAAGATTGAATCAATGTCATAGGACTGTTTATTGATGAGATAAAAGTCCATGAGATTGATGACTGCCCAAGGCACCATAATGAACAGCAACGCGAAAATGAAATTCAGGAAGTAAGAGACGAAACCGCTCGATGCCCACAATGCAATGCCTGTTGCACAAATCAACACCAGCACTGAAATCACCACACGGGTCATGGCACTTGGCATCCAGCGCCCTGCAAAAGTTTGAAATGCAGTAATGAAGGATAATGATGCACCGTACAGATTTAGCGCGTTATGCCCAATGATGTTGCATAGAAATAGAATCATCAGCACTGAACCAAAACCACCTGTCACGCTTTTTACGGCAAGCATCGCATCATCGACCTGCATAATGCTGACGGCGAGCATACCAAAACAGAATGCAAAGACTGTCCCAAGTGCTGCGCCCAAATAGGTGGTTAAAAACGGTTTGAAAATCCCGATTTCTTTCGGTAAATAACGCGAATAGTCTGAGGTATACGGTGAGAAACTGATTTGCCAAATGGCACAGACACAGAACATTGCAAACCAGCCTTTTAGGTTAAATGAACCACGCGCCAACAATTCAGCGTTGATATGTGGAATCATCAACCCAAAGCCAAGCATGAGCGCCCCACCCATAATCCACGTACCGATTTTGTTGAACTTGTGAATAAAGTGATAACCCACAATCCCAATTAGAGTCGCAGTAACTGCACCAATCATAGTCGCTGTCGGAACAGGAATACTCGGTACAACTGTATGCAGGGTTTTCCCTGACAAAATGATGTTTGAAACAAAGAAACCGAGATAAATCAGCGTGGTAAAAATCACCACCAGCAATGCACCATAACGTCCAAACTGGGCACGGCTTTGAATCATTTGAGGAATACCCACCTGTGGACCTTGTGCAGAGGTTAAGGCAAGCACAGAAGCACCAAAAAAATGTCCGAGAACAATCGCGGTGAACGCACCAAGGATATTTAAATGGAAGGTTTGCACAGCCATCGCACCTGTAATGACAGCTAATGGTGCAATATTGGTACAGAACCATAGGGTGAACAGATCGCGAACTTTACCGTTTCGCTGTGACGCATCGACGTAGTCAATGCTATTGCTTTCTATGGCAAAAGATTTAGTTGGTGTTGCATTTTGACTCATATCCATGATCTCTCTTCAAGATAATTGACCGACTTGACACATCCTTGCATTCATGCAGGGAATTTTTTATTCCCAAAGATTAAGCAATTTTTAGACCAATTATTAATCAAAAATAAAAATTACTTGAGTGTCGAGCAGAGACAATTTCATTCCTTTTCTGGGTCGAAAATGTATGGATTTCAGTCGATGAGGATTTATTATTATTTTGTTTTTAAAAGCAAAATAATTTTAAGCCATCTTTCTTTGATTAAGATAGCGAAAAGAAAATCCTTTTTCTTTACTGACATCCATGCTGTTTAAATTACTTGAATTTTCAAATAATTTATTAATTTAACTAAACATTGCTAACGCATCACAAATGGGTCAGCAATTGGCTCATCTGACGTTCTGAGCCAAACGGTTTTGGTGGTGGTGTAGTCATAGACCGCACTTAAACCACCTTCACGCCCATGCCCTGACAAGCCGTATCCACCAAATGGAGCAAGTGGGGAGACTGCCCGATAGGTGTTGAGCCAGACAATGCCTGAACGAATCGCTTTGGTCATTCGATGTGCGCGAGTCAGGTTGGTGGTAAACACCCCTGCCGCCAAACCATAAGGGGTGCTGTTGGCTTTTTGAATGGCTTCTTGCTCCGAGCTAAAGCTATCTACAGACAGGACTGGACCAAACAGCTCCGTGGTCAAACTTGCAGCATCGGCAACAAAACTACAATCCAGAATCGTAGGTGGATAGTAATAGCCTGCGCCCTCACAGACCTGACCACCTGTCACCAATGTTGCGCCTTGTGCAACTGACTGATCGACCACTTGCTGGATTTTGTCACGTTGCTTGAGCGTGCACAGTGGTCCATATTCGGTCTGCATTTCATTGGGCAAACCAATCTTGATGCTTTGCACCCGTGTTGCAAGACGTTGGACAAACTCATCTTTAATGCTGGCATCAATCAACAAACGTGAACCCGCGACACAACTTTGCCCTGTGGCAGCAAAAATTGCTGCGACCTGTGCATTGACCGCACTGTCCAAATCCGCATCGGCAAAGACAATAAACGGTGATTTCCCACCCAGTTCCAAAGACACTTTGGCAAGGTTTTGTGCTGTGTTACTGACAATATGCTTGGCTGTTTCTGGACCGCCTGTAAATGCCACATGCGCAACCAGTGGATGCCCACTGAGGACAGCACCACACTCTGCACCAAAACCTGTAATGACATTGACCACACCTTGCGGGAACCCTGCCTGATCAATCAGTTTGGCAAATTCGAGTAACGGTGCAGGTGCCTCTTCCGAAGCTTTTAAAACCACGGTACAACCTGCGGCAAGTGCAGGCCCAAGTTTGACTGCGGACAAAAACAGTTGGCTGTTCCACGGTACAATTGCCGCAATCACACCCACAGGTTCGCGAATCAACCATGTTTGCATGTCAGGCTTATCGACTGGAATATAACTACCTTCAAGCTTATCCGCCAAACCTGCATAATAGCGATAGTATTCAGCCACATAAGCGATCTGACTGGAGGTTTCACGGATAATTTTCCCAGTATCGGTGGTTTCCAGCTCTGCCAGTTTCGGAGCCGCTTGCTCCAGTAAATCTGCCAGCTTATACAGTAACTTGCCACGCTGTGATGCGGTTAGCCCTGCCCAACGGGCATCACTAAAGGCACGGTGTGCGGCTTTGACTGCCCGATTGACCTGTTCACGGCGTGCTTCAGGCATTTTTGCCCAAGCTTGTCCTGTTGCAGGGTTGATACTGTAAAATTCGGCAGCACCATCCTCAAATTGACCATCAATATACAGCTGAAATTTTTGCATTACGAACATCCATTTGTGCTTCTTCAAACGCTGGCATCACTTCATTGATCATGCGTTCAAGCGAAGCTTTCTTACGTTCAAAACTCATGCCTGTATCAATCCAGAAGGAATATTCGTCATAACCCATGGCTTCATAGGCTTTCAGACGTTCAATGACTTCATCTGCCTGCCCAATCACATTGTTTTGACGCATGGCTTCTGGGGTATAAAATGGATGTGCTGCAATTTCCTCAGCACTGAGTGGTGCAATCAGACCTTGCTGAATTTCACGTTCATTTTTGAACCATGCGCCAAAGTAGTTGTAGAAGGTATTGACTTCATCGGCTGCCAATTCGGCATCGGCTTCACTGTCTGCCACATAGGTATGGCGCAGTAACATGATTTGTGGGCGGCGTGTTTGTGGGTATTTTTGACATGCAGCTTTAAAGTGCCCCATGAGTTTTTCCACTTCTTCATCACCCAAATGCAGTGGTGTGACTTGCACATTGCAGCCATTTTGTACTGCAAATTCATGGCTGTTTGGATCACGCGCAGCCACCCAGATTGGCGGATGTGGCTGTTGTAAGGGTTGTGGTGCAGACGTGGTTTTCGGGAACTGCCAAAACTCACCACTATGTTCGTAATCGCCTTTCCACAATGCTTTCACTGCTGGAATCATTTCACGTAAACGCTGCCCTGCACCCCATGCATCCATACCTGGCACCATACGTTCATATTCAAAAGAATACGCACCACGGGCAATCCCGATATCCAGACGACCATTGGTCATAATATCGGTCATGGCTGCTTCACCTGCCAGTTTGATCGGATGCCAGAACGGCGCAACCACTGTCCCTGTACCTAAACGTACATGTTTGGTTTTATTGGCCAAGTCCACCAAGTTTAAAAATGGATTTGGTGCGATGGTAAAATTCATGGCATGGTGTTCACCCGTCCAGATCGCCGACATTCCACCACGATCGGCAATTTGACATAGCTCAACCATTTCTTCGTAAAGCTGTTTTTGTGTCTGCTGGTCGGACACTCGTTCCATATGAATAAATAATGAAAACCGCATGACTTAAACTCCATCTTTCTGCATTTGTCGAACTGTTCCTGTGCATTCGTTGCCGTAATACACCCCATATGACCCCAATTGGTTTTCTTTACGGTAGCGCTCAAGCATGCTTTTTAAAGCAGGATTGGCAAACTGCAATTGGTCGATGTCTTGTAATGCAACAAAAGTGCCTTGCAGTGCCTCGCTACTTGGCGCATTGCACAAGAACGAAATATATTGATGTTGATTCACCACATCTTCATACACCGAGTAGATAAAATTTGCCGATGCTTCTGGCTGGTACTGGGCAAAGACTTGCACCAATGCTTTATCTGCTCCTTCTTTCCCTACCACTACGGTTGGAATCGTCCATGTTTTTTCTGCTGTTTGTGTCAGCAAAATTTTATTTTCATGTGCAATCAAGGCACTAATTAAAACTGAAGGCCCTGAAATTACCTCGGTTGGCAATTTGGCAGGTGTGAAATATGCACCGCGGTAATACCCTAATCCTGCATAACCTGTAGAACCGAAATCTTCGATTTTGCCAATAAGAATGGCATGATCGCCTGCATCCACCACCTGATGTACCGTACAGTCAAACCATGCACTGACTTCATCTAAAATCGGTGACTGGTTGGCACTCATGCGCCAAACAATGCTGGCAAAACGGTCTTGAGATGGACGGGCAAAGGTATTGGATACATCTTTTTGCGACTCAGCCAGAATATTGACTGCAAAATGCTTCGTTTCAGCAAAGGCCGCATAGTTACTTGAAGTTTTCGCGATACTCACCAGCAGCAACGCTGGATCTAATGAAACCGATGAAAAGGAATTTGCCGTAAAGCCCAGTGGTGATCCATCTTCCGTGCTGGTGGTCACAATGGTTACGCCCGTCATGAACGAACCAAAGGTATCTCGTAATTCCCTGATTTTTGTATTTCCCATTTCACTCATGTCTATTCTCCTTTTTCATCAGTTCAGGCTAGGCTGGCGTATGTAACCAGTTCTGCATGGCCTGATTGACTAAATTCGGTGCGGTCAAATTGACCATGTGTCGTTCATCTGGAATCACTACAGCTTGACCTTTTTCCGCTTGCTCTGCCATACGGTAGGTCATTTCAGCCGTAGAATTTAAATCTTGTTCACCTGTCAGTACCAATGCTGGACAATGAATCGATGACCAACGATCAGCATAAATATCATCGCCATGTGCAAACGCGGTATACGCTGTGGCATAACCTTGCAGGTTCACCTCGGAGAGCCACATTTTAACTTTTGCACAAGCAAACTGATCTGTTTCAGTATTGCTAAACCAACGCTGCAATGGGGTTTGAATATCAATCACGCCTTGACGCAATTCAGCAGCCCGCGCTTGTACCGCTTGCTTGGCTTCAGGAGTCCGTTTATACACTCCATTTAAAACTGCAATACGTTTCACAAGCTGCGGTGCACTCGCAGCAACCCCTGCGGTAATCAGCGAGCCCATAGAGTGGCCTGCCAGATTCACCGCACCAAGCCCTAAAGCCTGAATCACATCAATTGTCCAATCCACAAAATCTTGTAGACTCGCCTGCTCAGGCAAACATGAACTTTGCCCATGCCCTGGCATATCTAAAGCAATCACATGATAATGCTTGGAAAAATATTCAATTTGTGGATACCAAGCACTGGCTTGCATACCCACACCATGAATCAGAATCAGGGGTTCACCCTGACCTGCTTCTAAATAATGCACGCGTTGATTAGACAGCTGCAGGGTTTTTGAGATCATGTCCTAACTCTTCTAAATCTTTATAACGATCACCAATACGGTGATGCGGGCGTCCTGCGGTTGCAGCACCAATCACAATCACCAGCTCATCTGAAGCAGGTGCATCGGGAATGGCAAACTGTAAGGTCAAATAATGTGAACGACGTCCTTCGTCATTTTTATCCATCATTGGAACTAAAATTGGTGCATTGGCTGGCCCACGAGTGTTGTTAAATGCCAAATATGATTTTGCGCCGACTGCACCACGGTAATGGTTACCAAAATGTAAGGTGTGAATTAAAGCTGATGCGTGTTCAAGCTCACCATCCAAACCAACAACTGCACCTTTACCAAAAGCCTCAACCGCTTCACCTGAACCGACATAGTCAATAATCATTTGAGTGAGATGCTTACCAAGTTCAGGTGCAATACGGCGAATTTCAGGGGTTAAATTTTCCACATAACCTTGCCCTGCCCACGGGTTTTTAATCACGGCTGCGGCAGCAACCATAGTGAGTGGTTTTGCAGCTTCCTTTGCACCATCGACATAAATGGTTTCCACATGTAATACGGTTTTTCGAATCAGACTCACGGCATTTACTCCTGTTGTTTACTCGAATATAAAACACAATATTATGGTATACAATAGTACAGACTACTCATGTGCCAATTTTTTTGCTAAAATGGTCTACCATAAATGTAACTAAAAATTACTCCATCAATGGATGAAGAGGGTCTTTGCCTTGAACTTAAAAATTGAACAACCCCCAATTACCCTGCGTGAAATGGCATTGGCAAATCTGCGTAATGCCATCATTACAGGGTATTTTCCTGCGGGAAAACGCTTGGTTGAGCGTGTGCTGTGTGAAGAATTAGGTGTCAGTCGTACGGTCGTCCGTGAAGCGATTCGCTACCTAGAAGCTGAAGGTCTGGTGGAAATCATTCCGAACAAAGGGCCGATTGTTTCGAGCCTAGACTGGGAGGTGGCTAAACAGATTTATGAAATCCGTTTATTGCTTGAACAAAGTGCGGTTGCAGACTGTACTAAAAAACTCACCCCTGAGAGCAGCGCGGTTTTACAAAAACTGTTACAACAACTGCACAGCGCTTCAGATGAAAACAAAATTCAGGAGGTTTTATCGATTTCAAGCCAGTTGTATCAGCAAATCTTTTTTATTGCCGAACACTATATTGCTTGGGAAGTGGTCGAGCGCTTGAATGGACGTATTAGCCGCTTACGCGCGATGACCATTAAATCTCCACATCGTGAAGTATCGGGCTATGAACGCATCCGCCGAATTTGTGACGCGATTTTGGTTGACCACGATCCGAACAAAGCCAAACAAGCCGTAGCAGAACACATTGCCGATGCGGCTGCAATCGCACAAGAAATTTTGAGTGCTACCGAATCCAACTAGGAGAACATCATGGCCGCTTACTGGATTGCACATGTTACGATTCACGATTTAGAACAATATCAGCAGTATATGCAACTTGCCCCTGCTGCATTTCAAAAGTATGGCGCAAAATTTCTGGCACGTGGCGGCGAAGCTGTTTGCCCTGAAGGTCAAGCCTATGAGCGCCATGTGGTGATTGAGTTTACAGATTTGGCGACTGCTCAAGCCTGTTATGATTCGGAAGAATATCGAAAAGCACGTGCAGCACGCGCAGATTGTGCCGATGTCATGATTAGTATTGTCGCTGGATAAGTTTAAAGCACGATCAGATCATCTTGAGATCAAATACAGTATTCTTCAAAGAAACAAAAACGACAGCAAAGACCAGTTCTTGCTGTCGTTTTTTATATGAGGCATTAGCACAGTACTTCGACTTTATGGAACTGCTTTAACTGAAGTAAAGCAATAAATGGATTTTCAGATTGGCACAACTGATTCAAATGCTCGTGAAACTGGTTTGATAATGCAGCATTACACTGAATCACCCAACCTTTTACCGAAGCCGTATCATTATTTTGCATATATAGCTCACAGGTACGTGGATCGGTCAGGCGAATATTTGTTATTTTAAACATGCTCTGTTCAGTCATGGCGTGTTCTCCTTTGCCGGTTGTATGATTTAAAATGCAAGGGATATGCCAAAACTCTAACTAATTATTTTATCTCACTTTATATTTAATAAATTCAAAATATTCCTTATAAGAATATTTTTTGCATTATTATTGCGCATTTTATGCACAACATAAACCCAATCGGCTCCATCAGATGAGCATCCTTGCTATATGAATAGAGTCCTTTATTTTTGAGTTAACTTATAAGCAAACATACCGAGCAACATCGGAACAATAAAATACAATGCTTCCCAATGCCCAACACCCAGTAAGGTTAAGCCTGGCGCAGGACAAATACCTGACAAGCCCCAACCAATACCAAATAAAATTGAACCCATAATTAAACGTGAGTCAATCAGTTTACTTTTTGGTAAATCAATCGGTTCATGAAAAAAGGTTTGTGGATGTTCTTGCTTCATGGCACGTTGAAACGGATAGAACGACACCAAAACCGCCCCCCCCATCACAAACATCAGGCGTGGACTCCAGTCGCCAAACACATCAAAAAATGACTGAACAACCGCAGGGTTTGACATACCCGACAATATAAGGCCCAGTGCAAATACACCACCACAAATAAATGCAATTAGATTTTTCATGTTAGCCACCCAAAACATAACGTGTCACTAAGACAGTTAAAAATGCACAAGCCATAAAACAACCTACTGCAACAAATGAACGCGATGACAAACGGCTCAAACCACAGATCCCATGTCCACTGGTACAACCAGAACCTAAACGTGTTCCTACACCGACCAGTAAACCACTCACGATGAGTACCCAAGGCGATGCTTTAATCTGCACAGGTAAATCCATAAACTGATGGTAAACAAATGGCATACCCACCAAGCCCAATAAAAACCAGAATGCGGGTGTACTGAACCAGTTTTTAGGGGTAAGCATCTGTGCAATCAGTCCACTGACACCTGCAATGCGCCCAGTACTATACAAATAGGTAATCGTTGCGATCCCGAGTAATATTCCACCCACAAAGGCCAAAGCATATTCATGCATGATGTGAGACTCCTCTTATAAGGCAAAAATAGCTTTAAGTGATTTAATGAACATCAATGATGCAACCAGTATGACGGTAATTGCAAAAATGCGCTGCACATAATGCGTTGAAATCCGAGTGACAACCTGCCGACCAAGCAATAAACCAAGTATGCAAGCACCAGCAAATTCGAAAGTCACAGCAGCCGGATAAACAAAACCCTCCATCATATGCAAACCAATGCTCAAACCACCCACCAAGAAAATAATCATCAGAGAGGTAGCCACAATGCTATGCAAATCGAGGTTCGTGGTTTTCTTCAATGCAGGGACAATCACAAAACCACCACCAACACCAAGCAATCCTGTCAAAAAACCCGCCAGAATTCCGATACCCCCTAAAATCAGTGCAGTTGGAATATCCCACTGAAATTTTCCAGTCTGAGGATTAATCCGACAAGGTGGATTATGCAGAAAATCTTCATGCGGATGGCTAAATAACCGGTACGCAACCACAAACATCACCAAGGCGAATAACAGCGTGAGCCACATCGGTGAAGTGTGCACACTGGCCCAAATTCCAAAATGTGAAGCCGGAATCCCGATCAAGGCAATCCAAAGCGCCGCACGGTAACGGACAATCTTTTTAAATAAACCTTGCAAAGTTCCAATAAATGCCGAAAAGGTCACAGCCAGCAACCCAACGGGTGCAGCTTGTGCAACTGTCCACCCCTGAGATGCCATAAGTGCAGGTACAGCCAAAATGCCACCACCTGCCCCAGTCAGCCCCAATAGACCACCAATGGCAAGGCCTTCAACAACCAGTATCCACATGACGATTTTCTCTCATGATGCCTATTTAGTTAGGCTGCATTACGTTTTGGCTTCACCAGCCATTCACGTCCTTTGAGCATTCCTTTCCAGTAAATTTCTGGCAGCATGCGTGCTTTTAAGAACCACGCCAGCTTGGTCGGTTTTTCACCATCACACAGCCAACGTGGAAATGAAGGCAGCAATTTCCCGCCATAACCAAACTCGGCAAGCACAATTTTTCCACGTTCAACCGTTAGTGGGCATGAACCATAGCCATCATAGTGACAGAAATCATTGCGTCCGTTCAGATGGATCAAGACATTTACCGCTACAATCGGTGCTTGTTTACGTGCGGCAGCAGCCGTTTTGGCATTACTGGCATTGATCACATCACCCAAACCAAATACATTGGCATAACGTGGATGTTGCAATGTTTCAGGATTCACCTCAAACCATCCTGCTGCATCAGCAAAAGTACTTTGGCGAATGAAATCAGGCGCATGTTGTGGTGGAACCACATGCAACATATCGAACTGGGTTGAAACCTGCTTGGTCTCCCCATCTTTTTTAACTTCAAACCATGCAGTTTTGCTTGCACCATCCACTTTAACCAACTTGTGCTCAAAGTTAAGATGCGCTTTATAACGTTGCATATACTCCATCAATGCTGGCACATACTCTTTCACGCCAAATAAAACCGCACCTGCATTGTAGAAACTGACCTCAATATTATTCAGCACATTGTTTTTCAGCCAATAATCTGATGACAAGTACAAGGCTTTTTGTGGTGCTCCTGCACACTTAATCGGCATTGGTGGCTGAGTAAATACAGCTTTACCGTGCTTCAACTGTTGTACCAGTTGCCATGTATACGGAGCCAAATCCAGACGGTAATTGGAGGTTACGCCATTTTTTCCAAGGGTTTCGCTGAGCCCCTCAATGGCATCCCAATTCAATACCAATCCTGGACAAACAATCAGTGATTTATATTCAACCTGCTGACCATCTTTTAGCGTTAACTGATTATGGTCGGGGTCAAAACTACTCACAGCTTGCTGAATCCAGTTCGCACCGACAGGAATCACATCTGCCATAGAGCGACCTGTTGATTCGACCTTAAAAATGCCACCACCGACCATTGTCCAACCTGGCTGGTAATAATGCATATCCGCAGGGTCAATAATCGCCAAATCCAGATAAGGTGAACGTGCCAGTAAACTTGATGCTGCGGCAATCCCTGCCGACCCCCCACCGACGATCACAACTTCATGCTTAAGAATGTGCGCGGCATTAGATTGTTGTAGTGGTTTCATGGGCATTTTCCTTCTTACTTTTTCGCGTTGACATTTACTGTTGTTCCACAAGCCTTATTGGCTGGGAGCGCAATATCAATTTTTGCTGGATACGGCAAATCCAAATTTTTCATGAGTTCAATGAAACCTTCGCGGGTTTGATTGTTGCCCAAACGTGCATTGGATTCACGTTCATGACCAATCGTCGATTGAGTACGACCTTTATAGTCATGCCCAGGGTAAACAATAGTTTCAGCAGGCAAAGTAAACAATTGATTATGAATGCTGTCATATAAAGTCCCAGAATTACCTTCTTGGAAGTCTGTCCGACCACAACCATCAATCAACAGTGCATCACCCGTAAACACCATGTTATCAATCACATAACTGGTACATGCATTGGTATGTCCAGGTGTATAACGGGCTTCAACTTCAATTTCTCCGATACGCAATAGACAACCATCGGTCACTAAAATATCACCGCATGACACACCTGAATTACGATGCAAAACTGCTTTAGAACCAGCACGTTCTTTTAAAAGTTTTGCACCTGTGACATGGTCTGCATGAACGTGAGTATCTAAGCTGTACACAAGGCTCAAATCATGCTGCTCAAGCAAGTCCATGTAGACATCAATTTCTGATGCAACAGGGTCAATTAAAATGGCTTGCTTGGTGTGTTCACATGCCAACAAGTAGGTATAGGTAGAACTTTCTGGTTCGAATAATTGCTTAAAAAACATAGTTATGTCCTATTTCGTTGTGCTTATACTGAATAACGCAAATTTGATGCCAACTTTTATAAAAAATAATTATATTATTATTCAGTATCTTACATAAAATTATACTTTAGCCAAAAATTATTGATGTTGCATTTGAAATTTATTACCATCTATTTGAAACATTATTTGAAACATTAGAACTTATGAATCGTTTGCTTTTTGATACTTTGGCATCTGCTCAAACCTATTTTCAACAACTCCAAGGTGTATTTCAGCATGCCAGCATTTTTGTGTTGGATGAACATCAACAGGCGATTTGGCAAAGCACCCATACACCTAATGTACACCAACAAGCCCAGTTAGAATATGTGCTTGCACATCCAAATGAAGAAGCACATTCGGAAATTTATCTAGATCAACTCAATAGTTTTTATCTGAAACACCGAGTTGAAATTGCGACACAAAACTGTGAACTCCATTTATTTCAACCTTGCCCAACAGTTCACACACTTGAAACCACAACACAATTAAAACCGACTCAGGCAGAGCTTGAACTCGCTGAGCGATTTAACAGTCAAACACCACAAATGTTTGCGATGTTCTCGATTATTCAACGCGTGGCATCTACCCAGTTTCCTGTGCTGGTTCGTGGTGAATCTGGGAGTGGGAAAGAGTTAGTTGCGCAAGCGATTCATGACTATAGCGAACGCCGAAACCGCCCATTTATTGCCGTAAACTGTGCCAGCTTAAATGCCAATATTTTAGAAAGTGAACTTTTTGGACATGTCAAAGGCGCATTTACTGGAGCAATCCGCGACCATAAAGGGGTTTTTGAACGCGCTGCGGGCGGAACATTGTTTTTAGATGAAGTGGCAGAAATTCCACTGGAGTTACAAGCCAAGTTACTCCGTGTACTGGAAACAGGTGAATACACACAGTTGGGTGGTGAAAAAACCTTAAAAAGTGATGTCCGAATTATTGCAGCAACGCATCGTGCCTTACGTGAAGAAGCGCGTTTGGGACGTTTCCGTCAAGATTTGCTGTACCGCTTACGCGTGATTCCAATTTTTGTACCTCCACTTCGTGAACGTAAAACCGATATTCCACTGATTATTAAAAAAATCTTGCAAGATAACAGTCTACTTCAAGGACAATCTGCTCCTGTGCTAACACATCGAGCAATGCAAGTGATGTTGCAATACGACTGGCCAGGGAATATTCGTGAACTGAAAAACACCTTGCTCTATGCCCTGACCATGTCTCAAGGTCGAAATTATATTGATGTTAATGATTTGCCCTATGAAATCTCAAATATTGAACATGGTGATGCACTGATCAGCGATGCTCTTTCAAGCAAAAATATCACCAAAGAATTATTGGCTCATTTGCTTGAGCAATATAGCAAGGACTTACAAAAAGTTGCAGATGAATTAAATATCAGCCGTACTACGTTGTGGCGTTATCGAAAGAAATGGAATATTTAAAAAATAGAGCAGTAATAGGCTTCTTTCATAAGTCCTTTTTGTTTCTCAAAGAGAATGAAAGGAAAAATGCTTTAATCAGTATGAATGCTGCATGATTTATGCTTTAATACGCGCAGTATGAGATGAGCCTTATATGAGTATAGAAATATCTATACGACTAGCCCTGCGAAAGCAGGGCTTTTTATTGCCTGTCTTTCAAATTCTATACTCTGAAGAAAAATATCGGCATTTAATTTGGCTCAATGTCATAAACCCAATTTCGAGCCTGCTGATCGGTCATCGTTTCACAGACGTAGTAATCATGATCCCATGAGTCTTGATGGAATATTTCCATTTTTCGATAAGTAACTGGTTTGTCATTTTCGAGACAAACAAAGCTGTCACCTTGGTCTTTTACAGCAGAACCGTTAAGGAAACCACCGATGCAGAGGAATCGGGATTGTTTGGGCATTTGTATAGTTCAACTTTTTAAATCATTCTTCAATGTGGGGATTAAACAATTGATTGAAAACACTGTAAAGATTATTTAAAAACCCAATTAACTCTAAGTCTTATAATGCAGATCACACACTCAAAATAATCAGCAACTTTTTAGCTATATTAGTTTTTAAAAGTTTGGTATCCATATAGGCATAGGATTTACTTGTTTCTGCATTATAAATTACGCGCACACGTGGAATTTCCTCATATTCGATCTTTCTAAGCTCAGGAATGACATCCCTTAGAGTTCCCCAATATTCAACATGTGTATAAGAACTATCAATCAGACCAAGTGGGTCTTGGTCTGATTGATTAGAGTCATGGGCTATACCGATGACTTGATTTTGGTAACACTAGAAGATACCTATTTTCATGATTTTAAAACTTCAGTAATGATGTCTAAACAATGCGGCTCAAGCATCGAGTAAAAACCTTTTAAATAATTTGGATGATAAGTTCTCAAACCAACAATTTCACCTTCAACATTCTTAACCAAGACTAATTCTTTAGAGCTAAATTTTAGATGTTTTTCAATTGTAAGGTTTGGAAACTTATTTAAAATTTCCTTATCTCTGTAAGGACCTGTGAAAAAAATCAAAAAATTAGGTCTAAGTAACTCGACTTCCTGAGGAATTACATTAAATTTTTCAAATTCAATTTCTCTGACTCTTGAATTAACACCAACCTTTTCACCATGACGACCAATTTTATTAATATTATTCCATATTAAATCTACAGATAGATTTCTCTTTTTTAAGCCTCTTCTTAAATTAATAATTCCAGAACGAAATGAGCTACGAGAGATCATTTTCTGAGTTTTCTGATCACGATATTTCATGTTGTTCTCAATGAAATACCGTTGATATCCATTCATAATTTTTTCAATTGATGGTAATTCATTATCAATCTTATTTTGCCACCCTCTTGTCTCTTGCCCAAAAAACATGATTCTTTTGTTTTCAGATTTAAAGTAGTCATCTGGAAATTTTAATAATAATGGTGCTGTATATTCATTCGCATGCTCAAAAGCATACAAATCTTTTAATAGATTATCCCAAACTGCTTCATAGATAGATTTTAATTCATTATTGATATTCATATAAAAAATAAGGGCTGATTACTCAGCCCTTATCTTCACTCAATTAAATCTATTTTTCAATAAATTAGGTTAACTGAGCAGCAGCAATTTTCTTAGTATCTACAGAACCTGCAGCATTTGTATAGTCTTCGATTTTGTCGAAGCTTAAATACTTGTAGATGTCAGCAGACATGCTGTCGATTTGATCAGCATATTCTTGGTATTCAGCAGGCGTTGGTAATTTACCAAGTACCGCAGCAACAGAAGCAAGCTCAGCAGAAGCAAGGTAAACGTTCGCACCTTGACCCAAACGGTTCGGGAAGTTACGAGTAGACGTAGACACAACAGTTGTGTTTGGCGCTACACGTGCTTGGTTACCCATGCAAAGTGAACAACCTGGCATTTCTGTACGTGCACCAGCTTTACCATAAGTGTTATAGAAGCCTTCTTCCATCAATTGATGCTCGTCCATACGAGTTGGTGGAGCCAACCATAAACGAGTAGACAATGAACCGCTTGGTACTTTATCAAGTAATTTACCCGCTGCACGGAAGTGACCAATGTTCGTCATACAAGAACCGATGAATACTTCATCAATTTTTGCACCTTGAACGTCAGAAAGAAGTTTTGCATCATCTGGATCGTTCGGGCAGCAAAGTACTGGTTCAGTAATTGTAGCAAGGTCGATTTCGTACACTTTCGTGTATTCAGCATCAGCATCAGCTTTAAGAAGTGATGGATTAGCCAACCATTTCTCCATGTTCTCAACACGGCGCGCCATCGTACGAGCATCGCCATAGCCTTGTGAAATCATCCACTTAAGCATCGTGATGTTAGAACGTAGGTATTCAGCAACTTTCTCTTCAGAAAGCGTAATCGCACAACCCGCAGCAGAACGTTCAGCAGAAGCATCAGAAAGTTCGAATGCTTGCTCAACAGTCAAGTCAGTTTCCATTTCTGTTAAGTCGATTTCTAAGATACGACCAGAGAAGATGTTTTTCTTACCTTTCTTCTCTACAGTTAAGTCGCCTTCTTGGATCGCAACATAAGGAATTGCATGCACAAGGTCACGTAAAGTGATACCAGGTTGCATTTTACCTTTAAACTTCACAAGAACTGACTCTGGCATGTCAAGTGGCATAACGCCAGTTGCAGCAGCAAACGCCACTAGACCAGAACCCGCTGGGAATGAAATACCAATTGGGAAACGAGTATGTGAGTCACCACCAGTACCAACAGTATCTGGAAGAAGCATACGGTTTAACCAAGAGTGGATAATACCGTCACCTGGACGTAAAGAAACACCACCACGGTTCATGATGAAGTCAGGAAGCGTGTGTTGCATTTGTACGTCAACTGGCTTTGGATATGCCGCAGTGTGACAGAAAGACTGCATGACTAAGTCAGCAGAGAAGCCCAAGCAAGCCAAGTCTTTTAACTCGTCACGAGTCATAGGACCAGTGGTGTCTTGAGAACCTACAGTTGTCATTTTAGGTTCACAGTAAGTACCCGGAATTACACCTTGACCTTCTGGAAGACCACAAGCACGACCAACCATCTTCTGAGCTAAAGTGAAACCTTTGCCAGTTGCAGCAGGTTGTACTGGAGTACGGAACAATGTAGATGGAGCAAGACCTAAAGCTTCACGCGCTTTAGCAGTCAAACCACGACCAACGATCAAGTTAATACGACCGCCAGCACGTACTTCGTCTAGAAGAACTGGAGTTTTAAGTTCAGATTCAGCAATTTGTTCGCCGTTTTTGAACGCAGTTACTTTAGCTGCAGCGTGGTCGATCTTAAGAACGATTTCGTCGCCCATGTTCATGTTCGCAACGTCAATCTCTACAGGTAACGCACCAGCGTCTTCCATAGTGTTGAAGAAAATCGGAGCGATTTTAGAACCTAAGCAGTAACCACCGTCTTTTTTATTCGGAATGTGCGCGATTTCGTCACCGAAGAACCAAAGCACAGAGTTAGTTGCAGATTTACGAGAAGAACCTGTACCAACAACGTCACCCACGTAAGCAACTTGGTTGCCTTTCGCGATCAATTCTTTGATTTGGCTTAATGGACCAACTTCACCTTGTTTTTCAGGGTTAATGCCATCACGTTCGTTTTTAAGCATTGCATTTGCGTGCAATGGAATGTCTGGACGGCTCCAAGCGTCTTGTGCAGGTGACAAGTCGTCTGTGTTAGTTTCGCCAGTTACTTTGAATACTGTAAGTTTGATTTCTTCAGGAACGTCTTTACGGCTAGTGAACCATTCAGCATCAGCCCAAGATTGAAGAACTGCTTGTGCATTTGCATTGCCCGCTTTCGCTTTGTCAGCAACGTCATGGAATGCATCAAATACAAGTAATGTTTTTTTCAATGCGTCAGCAGCTAAGCTTGCCAATTCAGCATCGTCTAAAAGTTCAACTAAAGGTGCAACGTTATAACCACCAAGCATAGTACCTAGTAAGTAAACCGCACGTTCTTTAGAAACTAGTGGAGAAGTCGCTTCGCCCTTTGCAAGAGCTGCCAAGAAAGCCGCTTTTACATAAGCTGCTTGGTCAACACCTGCTGGAACGCGATTTTCAAGCAAGTCAACAAGAAACGCTTCTTCACCTGCTGGCGGATTTTTTAATAATTCGACTAATGCAGCAGTTTGAGCGTCATCAAGTGGCTTCGGTGGGACTCCGAGTGCGGCACGTTCTTCAACGTGTTGGCGGTAAGCTTCTAGCACGGTGTTATTCCTCTTTTTTAAAAAATTACTTATGAATTCCAGCTTTTCCTAAAGCTTCATAAGTAATGTGGACAGCAAAATTCTACTAAACTTCCTGTAAAAAGTTAATGCAGACAGCCTATTAGTTTTTAATGGTCATTATTTTCTGACGAAATAGTACAGTCAAAAAAACCTAAACGGCAAATTTCCTGCTTAACGCTTTATCTTTCGCATGACTTCTATCATTCAATCCTTGAGAAATCATGTAAAAACATCAGGATATTGGCAGATTCCCGATATATCACCTATTCCACCTTAGTGGAAACAAATGACAGATTTAAGAAATTTTATGAATAAAATAAATTGGTTAATGAGAAAAAATATCATCAACCAATTCACTCTAGATATTTATTAGAAAAATGATGGTCAAAACCTTCACTTTTTCATTAGTTTCTTAGGCTATTTATTCTCAGCAGTTTGCTTTAAACACTCTTGATCACGGCCTTTGCTAAAGTCATCCATTGCTTTTTGACGAGCTGCCATATTCTGATAAATTGGCAGTTTATAGGCTTCTTTAATCAAAGATTCAAGGTACTCTTGCGCATGCTTATCTGGCACTTGTTGCGCATGTTTTAAAGCATCTTCTTCTTTAATGCCTTGCTGACGATCCGTCATAATATTGTTGGCAGCACTTGGAATGACTGAACAAAATTTTTGCCATGCCTCTTGGGGAGATAATTCTTTCGGCTTACTACAACCAGCCAAAGCCAATGCTGACATCGCTAACAGTAAAATTTTCTTCATTCAATCAATACTCCAAAGTTTAAAATTAAAAGCGCCAATTATAGAAAACATCCATCGCACGCTCTACCGATTGACTCGCCTCTAAATACATGCGTTTGTTCATTTGATAACGTAAAGTCAACTTGTTTACGTTTGTAAAGACACCTACACCATAACGTAAATATAGATCAGGGGTTAAATATCCAGTCACACTGACCTGAGTATCATCACCTGTACCTTCTGCGTCTAAAGCCAATCCACTTAATCCAAATGTTCGTCCAATCTGATTGGTAAAGGCACGTGTCCCTCCCAAGCCTAAACTGATACCAGCCGCTGCTAGGGTGTTGTTTACATCCGATTTAAAAGTCGTGGTCTGGTTTAAACTGGAGCTACCTTCATTGATACGCCCAGAAAGTAAGGCATTAAGTGCTTCCTGTTCGGACAGCCCCCCATCATTATACACTTGAATGTTTGGTGAAGATGCCGTACCCGAAATACGCACCCCCACTGTTGTTCCTGAAATGTTTTTGGTCGTGTCAATATCTAAAGTTGGATTGCCCACTGGCCCATTGAAACGAATAATCGCCCGATTCAAATCCAGTGTTTGTCCATAAGGTTCAATTTTTACTTTTTGGCTCACCCCAATTGCACCATTGGCATTCATGGCCGTTTCAAGACCACGCTGAGTCAGATATAAACGACCAACCAACGGAATTCGACTATTAAAGCCTTGGAAGATGACTTTATCTCCCAGTGATAAATCGACATCCGCCTGAATTTTCCAAGGCTTAGACTGTCGTAATACCTGTAATGCATCTTGCCCAGCTTTAAGTACACGCACGTCAGGAGAAACGTTAACAACATTCGCACTCGACTCTGGCATATTGATCAATGCACGCGGAATATCGACTTTACCTTTTACAGTGACACTTTTCTGGAGCGGAAGCATATCGACAGCAATATTGGTGTCAATTACAGCAGTTAATAAAGGTGCTTGGCGAATGAGGAGCTTATCCCCTGTGAAGTTAAACTGAACATGCGGTTCGCCTGTCCAATCAACTTGACCATCAATTTTACCGACACCCTTACCACTGTTAAATCCGCCTTGAATCGATGCATGATTTTGACGAATTGCAGAATAGACTTGTAAATTATGAATATTTACAGGAACAGAAACCAAACTGAGTGAACCATTTTTTAGGCGAAGATCACCCGTTAATAATGGCTTGGTCAACGTTCCATTGACTTTCCCTGCAAATGCCAAAGTACCCCCGATTGAGCGGATATCCTGTACAAATGGTTTTAGAAATTTAAGATCTACCTGATCAAAGGCGATTTCGCCCTGCATCGGGAAGTCAGACTTATATGGATCAACCACCACATTGGCATAGCCAGTACCGATATTTTCAGTCTTAACGTCTAAACGCAACAGCAAGCCTTGGGTTACACTTTTGGCAATCAGACTCAATTGCTGATAACTGGTTGTGGTTGCAGGATCATCAGGATCATCTGCTGTGACACCAATCTGCCCATTTTGAGTAATGAGCTTGGCATCAATATTGGGTCGTTTACCTTGTGCCCAAGAAGCCTTAGCATAACCATTCAACTGACCTGTCATGGCAAAACCATCAGGCATAAATGCAGAAAAATCATTTAAATTTAAGTTGCTTGCAACAAAGGAAATATTACCAGCATTCGGACTAATCTGAACTGGCTGATCAAAACACAACTGGCTCTGCTTGCTTGACCAACAATGTTGCCCAATATAAAGCTGATGTGTCGCACTATGGTAGATCACATTAGCATTTTGCTGTTGAGTCAATACCGCACGAACCGAGTCAAAAGTTCCCCGCTGAATCTGCCCTGACCAATCATTATTTGGATTAAAACCACCTGCAAGTTGTACATAAAATTTAGAATAACTATTCCAACCCTGTACTTGCAGCACATGTGCTTTACGTGTCCCTGCAATGGTCATTGCGCCATATTGAATTTGGCGGTTACCACGGCGTAAATTAGTCATTTCCGCCTTGAGCATACTCGGTACATTTTCCGAGGTTGGCAATTCACCACGTACCCTTAATTTCTGAATGCTGAGTAAGTCCTTAAAGGCAAAATTATCAACAGCGATATTGGCGGTTGCTTTAACATGCGGACGGGTTTGCATATCTAAGTAACCATATGCTTTACCACGTAATCCTGAGTAAATTGCATATAAAGCAGGTGCATTAATTTGCAGGTGTAAGTTTTGAGCATTACCTGTCGCCTGAACCTGATTACCTGCATAGGCTAAAAACAGGTTATTCGCCTCAAACTGTTGTGGTACCAAACCTTTCTGATTGCTGTTCACAACAACCGCAAGGTTGCCTTTACCACGCACAACCTGATGATTAATCATTCCTGCTAAATTCAATTGCTGAATACTGATACGTTTAAGAGCATCAGACCATAAGCCTTCAGATTTAACTACACCAGAAATTTCACCATTTAAGCCACTAATAAAGTACTGAGGTTTAAAATGGACGAGAGCAGCATTAATTTTCCACACAATACCATTTTTAAAACTGACTAGACCATCAGCCAAGATTTTACCTGCGGCTCCATCATGGCTGAGTTTTGCAATTTTGATAAAATCTGAAGTTCCAGATAAATCAAGATCTAGATTACCTGAGCTATTCGGTACGCGACTCGATTGCAATGCACCATGATAACGAACTGCATAGCCTTTTAGACCTCCACCTGATTTTTCATCATTCAGAATAACTGCAACTGTCGATGATCCTGTCAAATGAACTTTGTCCTGACCCTGATCTGCCAACTGGCCGGTTAAATCAACATTTTTGAATTCCATAATCTGTTGATTTTTATTGGCATAGCCATTGGCATTCAGCTGCCCATTGAGCAAATTCACTGGCGCAGCATCGACCACAGTTTGTGGATTAAAGTTTTTAGCTGCGACAACTGCATTCCATTTAAACTGGCGCTTATCGGTTGGTAACTGTAAAACAGCATGCCCTGTCAAACCACCTTCTGGGGTTACATATTTAAATTCAGGAATATTCAAATCCTGTTTTTTGAAATTGAGCTTTGCCTGATATTGCCCCGTTGGCAATAAGCCTTGCTCGTGTTTAGTCACCTGTGTGGAAACTAAAATATCATCCTGTCCCTGTTGCAACTTGATATCAACATGGCCAGATGGACTATTTAACCAGCCAATATAAGGCATTGAACGGTTGATATTCTGCCAGCCAAGATTAATCAACATGGGCTGAACTTTTTTGTTCTTTTCTTCAGCCTGATCAAGTTTCAAATTCCAGGTTTCATATTTATCAAACTTGACAGCTCCAGTGACATGCAAGCCTTGATCAAGCTTCCCTGTAGATGCTAACTCCCCATCCATATTGGGTGGTAAAAAGTCACGAATACTGGCTGGAACAAGTTTATCTTTCGGTTGCATGCCTTGCATACGACCTTGTGCTTGCCAGAAGACTTTATGCTGCCAGTTAACTAAACCTGTCGCATTGACATTACCTTGCATCACCTGACCATCGAACTTACTGATGTCTAATTGGTGAACATAGTCGGTAAACATCTCGACTTGATAATTACCTTCAGGAACATCTTTTCCGCGTAAATCTGTGTTGACGTGAATATTCATTCCCGATGCAGTCCCATCAACTTTCGCTACACCTGATTTTGACCAGAGTTTCTGAGCGGTCATCAGTGGCCAGTAATAATTTTTTAGATTCACCTGCCCACGCATCGGTACGTGTGGGTGTAATGGCTGAATCATCATTCGGGCAGACAATAAATCTGGTGTACGCGTTGCAGCTCCAGCTGTAATCGTATCGAGCGTCCCACCTACGTGTACGGTAATGTCATGAATATTTAAAACATGCAATGCAGGAATATTTAACTTACCTACCGCTTGTAATGGATATTTCTGCTCAAACTTCATTTGTCCAGAAGCTTGTTTGACATTCAAATATCCCATATCAAAACTTGAATCTTTAAATTTTAATTCAGTCCCTGACCATAGCGCCTTATGCAATTTAAGATCATAAAAATTCACGACTGTGGTTCTAACTCGGATCTGCAAATGATCCAAAGTTGCTGCATCGAGTCGCAAAGTAAAGGGCAACTTAATTTGATTAAATTTAAATGGCTGATTACTTGGTGGTCTTTGATCAATAATTTCAAGTGACTGAACTTCTGCATGGCTAAAATGCAATTCTTTTTCAACAATGGCTCGCCAGCCAATCACCACTTTGGCACGTTTGACTTTAATTTCAATGCCACCAATATTAATATCCATCTTACGCAGGGTTAATCCGTTTAGGAAATTACCACCTTCGTATTCATAACGAATCATTTTCTGGCTTTGTAAAACCCGATCAAGTAAAAACTGACTACCGCGATCGGTTGAGAACATTACAGCTAGCGCAACAAACATCAACAACAATATGCCTAAAAAGCTCAACACTACGGTACGCCAGATACGGCGTTTCGGTTGCAAAGCTAAAGATGGATCAGGTTGCTGTTGTTGTTCAGTCATGTGGATTGAAAAGCCTTATTGTAATTGTGAGCCAATAAAGAAATGTAAACGAATTGGATGATTTGGATCAGAAAGTCCTGAAGCCACATCTAAGCGAATTGGGCCAATTGGGGATTGCCAGCGAATTCCCACACCCACGCTATATGCAGTTGAATTTGAAAAACTCTTATCGTAGGCATTTCCTACATCAGAAAAAATCGCAGCGCGCCAGCCTTCCTTAAATTGATAGTTATACTCTAAAGAGCCAACAGCAAGTGCCTGTCCACCGATTTTGTAGCCATTTTCTGTAGGTGACAGACTTTTATAATCAAACCCGCGAATACTCTGATCTCCACCTGCAAAAAAACGCAGGTTGTATGGAACATTAGCGAAGTCATCTGTAAAAATATAACCCAAATGTAAACCACCAACGAATTGATGATTATAATTTTCACCCAGAGAATAAACAAAAGTCCAATCTGCATTAGCAATCGCCATATTGGCATCTGAAATCACAGATTTTGAACCTAGTTGAATTTTATAAGTCTGCTTAAAACCTTTAGTTGGATTAACAGTATTATTACTATCCGTCCGTCCAATTTGGTAACCAAGTAATAAGGCTTGTTGCTGAGGATTAGAGCCTGGTTTCAAAAATGCATCAGGCACATCAGCAGTATCGACTTCCCCAATTTGATGAATCTGATCCAGTCGATAACGCACACCATAGGTCTGTTGCCAATTTCCATATGGGTTTTTTATCAGGTGTTCTGCACCCATGACCGCCGATTCCGTTGTAAGACTCATTCCAGGCCCTACACCATTAAACTTTTCCCGCTCAAATCCACCGATCAGACTGAAATAGTCATTGAGTGGATCTTTATTGGGAATACTATAGCGTGTATCAATCGACTGAGTGATTTGTGACACTTCCATGTTTGCATCAAACGAGTGCCCAGAGCTGTTTACAATCGCACGGCGATATTGAGCACGGACACGTGGCCCTGTGTCTGTCCCCCAGCCCACACCCAATTCAGCACTATTTAGCTTATCGGTATTTAGCGTCACAATAACAGGAATCGTTTTTTCTGCACGTGCCTTATCTTTCAATAGCTCTGTTTCAGATTTTTTCTCGGCTTGGCTCTGTGCAGCTGTATTGTCATGTACATGATCTCCACCAGCAAACTGGTCTTCATTCACGACATTTTGTGTCACTTCTTTACTCGAATAATTCGCACGTTTTGTGGCTTTATCCTGTGACTGTTGGACTGCTTCGATTTCTTGAAGTTTTTGCTCATCAACCAGTTTCTGAATATCGGGTGCCAATTCGAGTGGCTTAACAATTGGATCAGGTTTAATACTGTCCACAAGACTCCAGTTAAAGTACCGTGAATTGGTCAGATTGTTTGCTAAAGTATTCACACGCCAAAAGGTATAATCATCACCACTTTTCCACGGCACCATACTTTGTAAAACTTTTAATTTAAGTGGCAATGGTTTCGTTGGATCGCTCATCCGAAACTCAACATTCGAAAGCTTATATCGCTCACCCGTTTCATAACGCAGGTTGATATCGGCTTTATTGTCTGGCAATTGAACTTTGACATCATGCAAGCGCCAGTAGGCATCAAAAAAACCATTTTCAGTTGCCGCATCTGTAATTCGGGTTTTCGTTTGTTCATATAACCCATGATTAAAAATACTGCCGACATCCAAATCAGGAATTAAGCGAATCACCTGAAATTGCGGGTTATTTTTACCTGCTCCCGAAAACTCGATATTTTGTGTTTCTACTTTGACAGGATCATTTGGTGTCACTTGAACAGTGACATGTTCACTTCCAGTCTTGCTAAATTTAAATTTAGCATTGTAATAGCCCATGGCTTGTGCAGCTTGTGTTGCCATAGCTCGTAATTGTGGCAAAGCCGAGTTGTAATCTGAATAAGCCTCTACAGTAAATGTCGCCAGCTTATTTTTAATATTTTCCTGTAATGCTTTAGGAGCACCATTGACTGTGACTGAAATTTTTGGAATCGATACATTTTTTGAGTCTTTTTTAGGTTTGATTTTCGCAACCGTTTTTTGCCAAAAACTCTTTGGTTTTGTTTTTCCCGTACTCACTTTTGTCAATTCAAAAGCTTGATCGTTAACATCTGTTTTATTCGAATTATCCGCTGTTGTCGTTGTATTTTGGTCAGATTGAATCTTCTGCATCAATTGATCTACATCAACAGGGGACCGTTGTAGTTCATTGACCTGATGTGCAGTTTCTGCGACTTGCTGGCTAGACTTAACAGGCTCATTTGATGCAGATCTAGAAGCTTGTGCTGCTTGTTTCGCTTGTTCTGCTTCTTTTTCAATTTCACTGACCATGGACATATCAATGCTGGTGGTTGGCATTTTTTCCAGATCATCAAAACTAATTGGTTTAAAATCCGTAAGATTGGAGTTTTTTTGCTGTTCTTGCAGCATCTGTAGACTATCTTCATTCGTTGAAGATGGATCTTTTTTAATATCGTTTGTAGTCACTGTAGTTGTATTTTGACTATTCGTTGCTGTCGTATCTTCTGCCCAAGCAGCGTGCTGGCAAAAACCATAGAGCAGACTGGCACAAACAAATTTATGCATTTGGTTTATTTTTAGAATCGCTTGTAAATTTTCGACTAAAACTGTTTTTCGAAAGTGTGTGCGAACATGCATAAAAACAACAACCATTGTTATTTTAAAGAACAAATTTCACTTAAACAGTATCACTGTTCAATGTCAGTTGTATCATACATGATTTTATTTATGAGATACTCCCCACTAACAATTCTCCATTAAATTAGAGTGCAGAACGAATGGAAAAAACACAAAATCTACTCGCTTCACGTCGTTTTCTGCCGATATTTCTCACCCAGTTCTTTGGGGCATTGAATGACAATGTTTACAAGCAGGCTTTGTTACTGGTCATCACATATGGCCTGATTCAGCATGGCTCAGGCAATGTCAGCACCCTCAACAATTTAGCAGCGTTACTCTTTATCGCACCTTATTTTGTATTTTCTGCCACAGCAGGGCAAATTGCTGATCGATTTGAACGTTCCCAACTGGTTCGCGGCATTAAAATTTTAGAAATTATTATCATGTCGATTGGTAGTGCTGGTTTTCTGCTCGGGCAAATCTGGTTGTTACTCGTCGCACTTTTTCTGATGGGGGTTCATTCAACCTTTTTCGGCCCAATTAAATATGCCATCTTACCTGAAATACTTCATTCTAATGAATTAATGTCAGGCAATGCCTTATTTCAAACAGGCACTTCTCTTGCTATTCTGTTCGGCATGATTTTAGGCGGTGCGATCATTTCCATTTCGCATGAAACCATGATTTGGATTTGTTTAACGATTCTCATCATTGCATTTTCAGGTTATCTGTCGAGCCGTTTTATTCTTAAGCAGCGTATTAGTGCCCCCGATCTCAAAATTGACTGGAATTTTTTTCGTACCAGTTGGCAAACCATACAATACGCAAAAGATAACTCAATTATTTTTCTGATTTTAATGGGAAATTCTTGGTACTGGTTTTATGGTGCATCCTATCTGACGCAAATTCCTGAACTCACACATAAATATTTATACGCTTCTGAAAATGTCGCCAGTCTGTTACTGACCTTTTTTTCGGTGGGTATTGGTGTCGGATCTTTACTCTGCCGCAAGATTGGCGGTACTGAAGTCAATATCAAGATGGTACCTGTCGGTGCAATTGGCTTAACTGTATTTGCTTTTTATTTAGTTTGGGCAATGTACCAACTCCCGACGCATAACACTTTGCTTTCTGTCAGTAACATGTTTACAGATGGGGCTGTCTACTACCACGTCATGCTTGCAATTATTTTGCTTGGTATTAGTGGCGGATTTTATATCGTGCCGCTATATGCCATGATGCAAGCTTATTCGCCTGCTTCACATCGCGCACGAGTCGTTGCTGCAAATAATATCTTTAATGCGATTTTTATGGTGGCTTCGGCTATTTTTTCAATTTTAGTTTTAAGTGTGTTGCAGCTCGACATGCAAATTTTATTCTGCATTACCGCCGTATTTAGTGCTATCTTCTGCATTGGTTTATTATTGAAATTAAAACCATTACTAGATCGCACACACAATGCTTTAGAGGATTAAGTTATGCGTCATTATTCAGGCATTGATCGTCTTATTCAGTCTTTTGACCAAGGTTTACGCAGTTTAGTACCCGGAGCAACTTCAGCTCATCGAGAGAATCCAGCACAAACTACATCTGCACCCTTGTCTGTCAGCGAAGCCCGCCATGTTGCAGGCTTAATGCGCGTCAATCACAGTGGCGAGGTTTGCGCTCAAGCGCTGTATCATGGACAAGCGTTAACCGCAAAACTTCCCAATGTCCGCCGTGAAATGGAACAGGCTGCTATTGAAGAACAAGACCACTTGGCTTGGTGTGAAGACCGCTTAAAAGAATTGGATAGTGTTCCAAGTATTTTAAACCCTGTTTGGTATGCACTTTCTTTTGCAATGGGTGCAGCAGCAGGTATTGCAGGAGATCAATACAGTCTTGGTTTCGTTGCAGAAACGGAACGTCAAGTTAGCTTGCATCTCAATGACCACTTAAGCCAACTTCCTCAGCAAGATGATCGTTCACGTAAAATCTTAGAACAAATGAATGAAGATGAGTTACATCATCGGGATACAGCATTGCACGCTGGCGGTGTTGATTTGCCATTTCCTGTGCGGATCACCATGACAGCGATTTCTAAGCTCATGACCAAAACCAGTTATTATATTTAATCTAAAAATAGAAATTTAAAGATCAAAAAAAGCCAAGTTTAAACTTGGCTTTTGATTTTATGATGTAGCAACTGCACGATCAGACTTTTTTAACGCTAAACGAATCTTTGGGTAATCAACCTGTTCCGAATAAGCAAAATCATCACTGGCGATCAGTTCATACATTGGAATTTTGACATCGAGTGCAAAAGGCATTTTCTTCTGATTCAGCTGTAAATCAGATAAATTTTGCCCAAAAGCAATCAGGTCGATATCCAATGAAATTTTATGAGATGGACGTACTCGTCCCGCCTGATGCTCCAAATCTTTTAAGAGGTCTAACATTTCAGAACTAGATAAATGACTACGCAGCACGCAGGCACAGTTTAAGTAATCTGCGCCCACCCCGTCCCGACATGGAATCAGATAAACATGTGACAACTCTAGCGATCCTAAAGTCGCTAATTGCTGAATTGCCCAAGCCAAATGCGGCTCAGGCTCAAAATTACTCGCCAGTGCGAGCGCAAAAATCGTTTCGTTGGCGTTCAAGACGAATTCCTACAGAATTGGCTTGCGCGATAATCGCAGGCTTACGAATAGTGAGTGTAATGGTCTCAATTCCATCAAACTCTTGAAATAGGCGCTGCATCACAAGCTGCGCGGCATGCTCAATTAATTTGGGTTGAGCCGTCTGAATGACTTCAGCACTCAACTCACAAATTTGAGCATAGTTAATGGTGTCTTGCAAATCATCGGACTGTGCAGCTTTAGACAAATCATGCTGAATCGTTAAATCCAACATGAGTGGTTGATGAATTTGACGTTCCCACGCAAAACACCCCACCACGGTATCCACTTTTAAGCCTTCAATAATAATGGCATCCATACATTTTCCAACCATTAATGTTTCAGCACAGGTGTATCAAGGCTTTGAACCATATGCAAACGCTGATCGGCATAAATGTCGGTATAAGGTGCAAGAACGCGCATAAAACGATCAAAATATAACATTTGCTTAAAGAGCAGCGCAAAATCTCGTGGGAAATGAATGCCATGACGCTCACCAATCGACACCATATCGAGCATAATGTCATTGAGGTCAGCAGGACTACTTGAAAGTATTTTTTGCGGGTCAGATAAAATGACACCACTAAATAAGCGCTCAATGTCTTTGGCAAGTACAGCCGTATCTACAGTTGTATGAGTCATTCCCATTTTCAACATATTTTCAGCCATTGCCTGATAATCAGTGTGCTGTAATGCTTCCATAAAAGCCATACAAGCTGTCCAAACCTGAGGGTTTAACTGACCGACGATGCCAAAATCAATAAAGCCAACTCGACCATCTTCAAGCAACATTAAATTGCCTGCATGTAAGTCTGCATGAAAACTTTTACACATCATCAAACTACCAAACCATGTATTCATAGCGGTAATCAACACTTGCGATGGATCTTTAGCATAATGTTTTACAACATCAAAATCAGTTAATGGCACACCATACAAACGCTGCATGGTGAGCACACGACGTGTCGAATACTGATGATAAACTTTCGGTGCTGTTGCTGCCTGATTATGCGTTGCATTGAGATAATCTACAAAATCATCGAGATTTTGCGCTTCTTCAATAAAGTCAACTTCACGAACCATGCGAGTTTTAATTTCTTCAACAATATCCGCCAGTGATGCAAATTTCACTTTAGGCACTGCCTTTTCCAAAATTTTGGTGGCCCAGTGCAAAACACTTAAGTCGGTATACAAAATGGTTTCAACACCAGGTTTTTGGACTTTAATGACGACATCTTCACCACTGACCAATTTTGCAGCATGCACCTGTGCAATTGATGCAGATGCCAGTGGAATTTCTTCAATGGAAGCAAAAATGTCATGAAGATTTTTACCTGCAAATTCTTGTTGCAGTACTTCTTCAATATAGCTAAATGGAAGCTTCGGTGTTTGGTCTAAACAGCCCTGAAACTCTTCCACAAATTCACGTGGAAATAAGGATGGTGTACTTGCAATAAACTGCCCGAGCTTAATATAAGTCGAGCCTAACTCTTCAAAAGTTTCGCGCATCAGCTTGGCATTACTTGGTTTTGCGGTCGCATATTTATAGCCTGCTTTGGCAGCGACAACAGCGGTT
The DNA here is from genome assembly GCF_003261585.1 of Acinetobacter sp. MB5. Lineage (GTDB taxonomy): Bacteria > Pseudomonadota > Gammaproteobacteria > Pseudomonadales > Moraxellaceae > Acinetobacter. The sequence goes on from NZ_POVU01000002.1 coordinate 69,871, forward strand.
TCCCCCATTCGCGCAACAGAGCGAAAGCTATCTACCAAAATATTTTTTTTCATAAGCAATCATGCCAATTCAAATCTAAATCTAGTGTAGCAAAAAAAACTTTCTGTCATGCACTTCTTGCCTGACAGTTTGGGCAATTTATATCTTTATCAAATTTAACAATACGTTGCTGCATGGTCAAACCATTCCAAAGTAATAATTTTTGTTTCAACGGCGTCAAATTTAAACCTAAGTACAACAAGGCATGATGTGCCTGTAAACTCGCCATCACATTCGGTGTCGTTGCAAGCACACCAGAATTGGCACAGCGCAAACTTTCATCCTGACTTTCAGTTTTTGGAAAAATACACTCATAACAAGCAGAATCTGGCATCACCATAAACAGTTGCCCTTCGTACGCAATCGCTGAGGCACTAATTAAAGGAACAGCCTGTTGCGTACACACCTGATTGACCAAATAGCGCGTGGTAAATTGATCACAACCATCAAGCACCAAATCCTGTGCTGCAATAAAATCTGCTGCATTGTCTTCCGTCAGACGAATATTGTGTGCTTCAACACAAATATGCGGATTAATCTGCTTTAATCGTTTTGCCAGCGTTTCCGCTTTATAGAATCCGATATCTTGTGGCTGAAATGCCACTTGGCGTTGCAAATTACTGGTTTCAATCTGATCCGCATCTAAAATAGTGATCTTGCCCACACCAGCACGAGTCAATAACTCAGCAGTTAAACAACCTAGTCCACCAGCCCCAATGAGCAGAACATTGGCAAGTTTGAGTTTTTCCTGCGCATCAATATCCCAACCCTCTAATAAGATTTGTCGGCTATAGAAATGCATTTCATCGTCACTGAGTTGTTGCCAAATATCAGTTTGTTGATCCATCACGGACAATCCAATTTATGTTGCTGAAAAACAGAGGGCTAAGTGTAGCGTGTTTAGAAAAAAAATAGCATCTCTCTTTTTAGATACCATGCCAAAGGCAGCATTAATATTCCAATCATTGATCATCATTTTGGCACTTTCATTCACACTAAAAACAGTGTAAAACACTTCTTTCATCTTGGGTCACTATGATCATGTCCTTTCATCTCTGGTTATCTTTCTTTGCTGCCTGCTGGGTAATTAGCTTATTTCCTGGTGCAGGTGCAATTGCATCTATGAGCAATGGCTTAAGTCACGGTTTTTTACGTGGCCTTTGGAATATTCTAGGTTTACAGCTCGCGTTAATGCTCCAGATTTTGATTGTGGCTACAGGTTTAGGCATGCTGCTGACCACTTTTCCAATGATTTTCTTGGCTGTGAAATGGCTCGGTGTTTTATATCTGATTTACTTAGCTTATATGCAGTGGAAAGCACCAGTGAATCAAATCGCCATCAAAACTGATCAACAGCAGTTTTCAAGTCCATTAGCAGTTTTTAAAGGTTTTCTGATCAACATTAGCAACCCAAAAGCAATTGTGTTCTTTTTGGCAATTTTCCCACAGTTTATTGATCCTCAAGCACCGCAATTGAAACAGTATGTCATTATGATGCTAACCATGATTCCAATTGATGTGATTGTCATGCTGGGTTATACAGGTTTGGCATCTAAAGCATCCAACCTCTTTCAATCGTATAAAAAACTCAAGTTTGTGAATCGTTTTTTTGCATCAATGTATGGTGTAGCTGCCATGCTGTTAAGTCTAGTGCGCCAAAAAATTTAAATTTGACGGGAAGATCTCAGCATGAAGGTATTTTATTGTGAAAATTGCAAGCATCAGGTCTTTTTCCAAAATACTGTTTGCCAATATTGTTCAACCGTTTTAGGCTTCCAGCTCAATATGAATTGCATGGGATCTTTCGCCAAAATTGATGAACAGACTTGGCGAAGTCTAAATGCTAACGACCAGAATTTATATTATCGACCATGCTATAACTATTCTACTTACCAAGCATGTAACTGGGTGATTCCTGCAGATCAGGATCAAATCTATTGTGAATCATGTCAATTGACACATATCATTCCAGATTTATCAGTTGAAAATAACTTGCAGTACTGGAGAAATATTGAAGCTGCTAAACGCTACTTTCTCTATCTCACCAAGCAACTGGATATTTTTCCAAAACCTAAAAAAGATGAACATGATCACTTAGGTTTACAGTTTAATTTTCTCATGCCTTATGAGGATCAACCCGTAATTACGGGTCATGCCAATGGCGTAATTACATTGAATGCCCGCGAAGCAGATATTGTCATGCGGGTTAAAACTCGACTCGACATGGCAGAAAATTACCGAACTTTGCTCGGACACTTTCGACATGAAAGTGGACATTATTATTTTGATCTCATGCAGCATTTTTTCCCAGAGTGGCTCGAAGAGTTTCGCCAGCACTTTGGTGACGAACGTCAAGACTATGCTCAGGCACTTGAATACTACTATGAATATGGCCCCCCAAAAGACTGGTCAAATTCTTACGTCAGCCGCTACGCATGTGCACACCCTTGGGAAGACTGGGCAGAAACATGGGCACATTATTTACACATGATGGATGCGCTCGATACAGCCTATCATGCGGGTCTCAAAATGCAGGGACAACATGCTATTGACCCAGATATTCACTTTAAAGAACCACCATTGCTGTCTCAAGACTTTGAACTGACTTTAAGCAATTGGTTTGCATTAACCTATATTTTAAATGGGCTGAATCGTAGTGTAGGACAAGAAGATGCCTATCCATTTACACTTTCAGGAATTGTGCTCAATAAATTACATTTTATTCATCGGAGTTTGCTCGATATTCATCAGCGAATATTGGCAAATCAGAATCTACCCATATAAAAAGCTCGGTGGTTAACCGAGCTCATGTACCATTAGTAAATCATCATTGCACAGATGCTGCATAATTAAATAGCCAAGCTGATTGAGCATCCAGACTATTATCTCCCTGAATTTTCTTTTTTAGTTCACTTGCAGTTTGATAGTCATTTGGTCCAACCATGACGCGCACACCTTTCGATGTCATACTTTTCTTGGTTGGATAACCTTTGGCTTTAAATTTAGATACTATGCTATCTGCATTTGCTTCATTGGAAGCAAGCGCAATTTGCACCATCCAAGTTTTATCACCACGCTCTAACAAACTACGTGCTTCTTTCACAGAAAGCTGCTTGTTGCTTACAAGCTCAGGTGTCTTATTGCCATTTGAAATATTATTCAGATCTTCAACTTTAGCTTTTTCAATCTGTACTTTAGCATTTGCCGGGGTGGTTGCCCACTCTGACCATGTCTTGCACACATAAACACTTTGCTTTTGTGGCATTGAAAAACAGTACACATTTTCTTTTTCTGAGGTTACACCCGCTAAACTGTTTGCTGAATGCATAATAAAAAGCATAAAAATAACTATTTTTTTCATAAAGTGTTACTTTGTTCACATTTGTAACAATTATATACAAAAAACCAATTTTTAGAAATGTTTGCTATTTTTTAATAAAAAAAACTTCATGCAATTGTTTTTTATAGTTAATTTAGTAACCAAATGGTATAAAAATACATCATTTTTCAACAATCAAGGTGTATAGCTATTTGAAATCTTTAATAAAAGCCATCCAAATGTTCGCTTTATATACAATCTTATATAAGATATATCTTCAATACAGTAATTATCAAAATTAAAATATTAAAATTAAAAACATGAAATATATATAAATTTTATGAATTTTATTTTAAAAATACGATAAAAATAAAAATTTTGATAGAAAAATTCTTAAAATATAGACACTTTTTGTTACATCATGATGAAATTCTTTGTTTTCACCATCCAATTATGATTTTACTGTCAATCATCTTGCATACTGATGTAGTTCCAATCAAAATCCATAAAAAATTTAAGAATTTATATCATTTTTTTCCAATCTCTAAGATCTCTGATATAAAAGGGCTAATTCACCAGCTTTCAACATACATCCAATACCCTTTTATTATTTTTATCACTCGCCTTTCCGTACTGTGAAAGAGAAATAAAAGAGATTCATGAAAAAGTCTATTTTTAGTTTTCATCAATTTGATATACATGATTATTCACCCTTAGATTACTGTGTTTCTTCTTTATTGCTATTAATCGGTTAATGTTGAATATTGTTGAGAATGCTTGTTAAAGCTGAGCTTAGATCATCATATAGAATTTGTGTTTATTTACTGCTCGTACTCAAGTAAATAAGCTCTCAGCAAACATTTTTTGAATTTCTATCAAGAGCTATATTTCTGTGATAGGTTAGAAAAACACTGACCTCTTTAATCGCGATTAAAAAAACACACATCAATTCACAGATTTTTTTTGCAAATTTCAGCATCTTGTATAAGATAAAAAGAGGAAAAGGGTTTATTTAGATGTTTTATCGCGAAGATAAATAAACCGCTTGGAAGCTTTAATACTGGATTTTAGGTATTGAAATTGACAAATAAATAAAGAAATATATTTCTGATAATCAATATTTTTTAACAAATTACTATGCTTTGGAAAAAAGTATAATGAAAGATAAAGTTTATCTCACGTCAGCAAAACGAATAGCAACACCATCGTTACAGCTTACGGCTCTCGAAAAAACGATTGCGATTGCCGAGTTTTCACCAGATGGAATTTTGCTATGGGCAAATCAAAACTATTTATCTTTATTTCGTATGAGCGAAAGTGAAGCGATAGGACGTATTCATTATAGTTTTTGCCCAAAATCTTTTACTGAAACTAAAGCATACGAAGAATTTTGGACATCACTTTGCAAAGGTATTCCATTTTCAGGTTTTGTGGAGCGCATTCGTGGGGACAATAGCAGTTGCTGGCTTGAAGCAACTTACACTCCAGTAGTTAATAACAATGGACAAGTAATCCAAGTTCTTAAAATGGCCACAGATATTAGTGCCCGTTTACAATATGAACGTGAACAGCAACGCTATTTAGACCACTTATCTCTAGCTGCCGATATTAATGATACTGCTGTACTCATTACCGATACTTCTTCCGCAGTTGTATATTGTAATAAACGTTTTAGCCTTATGTTTGGCTGGGAACATCATGAGATTATTGGCAAAAGTCCACTATCTTTATTTATGCATCAATGGAATAAAAGCGAGCTGAATGAGAGTTCAACGATTGAATATGAAGAATTAGTCATTGGAAAACACAGACGCTACTGGGCAAAAATTATAAAAAAACCAGTTTTTGATCCAGAGAAAAACTGGAAATACACGATTATTACCTTCACTGACATTTCCATTTCGAAACTACGTGAGACTCTACAACATCAGGTTTTAGATGCAATGTCTAAAGAGTTTGAGCTCTCAGACATTCTGAATATTATTTGCAATGAAGTAGAACAGCTTGCACCCGAGATTACAGCATCTATTGTAGAAGTTGACACCCAAGGACTAATACATCCTCTTTCTGCTCCCAACTTGCCCGAACATTTCAATAAGATTATTAAAGATATGCATATTGGCCCATATGCAGGCTCTTGTGGTACGGCAGCTTGGCGAAGTCGACCAGTGATTGTGGATGATATTTCAACTGACCCACTTTGGGAAAATTATTACCATATTATACAACCATTTAATTACAAAGCTTGCTGGTCAACACCCATTTTTAATAATCAACATCAGGTGGTTGGTACGTTTGCATTTTATTTTAAAGAGTCTCGTCAACTCGAACAGCAAGACTTTCATCAACAAATTATCAATGCATGCAGCAATTTATGTTCATTAGCATTTGAGCGTGAACATACCAAACAACGCATTCGTCAATTGGCATTTTATGATGAGCTTACAGGTTTACCAAATCGAAGTTTATTTTTGACCAAAGCTGATCAAATAATTACTTCAAGCATTCGCAACAATGAACGATTAGCTGTGTTATATATCGACATTGATCGCTTCAAAATGATCAATGATTCTTACGGACATTTTTTTGGTGACGAACTATTATGTCAAGTCGCCAAACGTCTAGAAAAAAATTTACGCAATAACGATGTGATTGGCCGACTTTCAGGTGATGAATTTGCCATCATTCTCCCAAATAGTAACCAGCAACAGGTGCAAATGGTTGTTGAAGAATTACAGCTTCACCTGACAAATCCACTCAATATTAATAATTCAATCTTGGCAATGAGTGCCTGTATCGGAATTGCCATGTTCCCCGAAGATGGTCGAGATATTGAAGCTTTACTGCATCGAGCAGATATTGCAATGGATCAAGCTAAAAATAGCGGAAGAAATCAGTTCTGTTTTTTCAACCATAAAATGAATGAACTGCTGCAAGACCACCTAAAATTGGAAAGAGATCTACGTCATGCACTTTTTAATCATGAATTGCATCTACACTATCAACCACAAATTGATTTAGTTACAGGCGAACTCTATGGTGTTGAAGCCCTAGCTCGCTGGACTCATCCTGAGTTTGGTGAAATCTCGCCAGAACGCTTTATCGCAATTGCTGAAGAATGTGGTTTAATTACAGAGTTTGGTTATTGGGTAATGCAAGAAGCATGTCGCCAATTAGCAGAATGGCGCATGAATAGTGTACATATTCCCTCTGTTTCAATAAATCTTTCAGCCACCAGTTTTCATGGCACAAAATTACCAGAAACTCTCAGTGAGATTTTACACTTTAATGGTTTAGAACCGCAGGATCTCACCATCGAACTGACCGAAAATGTACTCTTGGACAATCATCCACATACAACAAAAATTATTCATGAAATTCATAACTTAGGTGTGCATTTATCAATGGATGATTTTGGGACAGGTTATTCTAGTATCAGTTACCTGCGCCGCTTACCAATTTCAGAATTTAAGCTTGATCGCAGTTTTGTTGCTGACCTTGAATATGATGAAGTCGCACAAGCTTTAAGCCATGCCATTTTAAGCATTGGAAAGTCACTACAACTGGTAATTATTGCTGAAGGTGTTGAAACACTCGAACAATTTAAAATTTTATATCAACAAGGTTATTGCGTTGCTCAAGGATATTTATTTTCAAAGCCTATGCCTGCACATAAGCTCAAAAATTGGCTCAATGAATGGAATCAATCTCAAAAAAGTATTTTGTTCATTTAACCAAATAAGTAACATTGTAGATTGGGTAAAATATCGTGAATACTGATACTAAATATACTTTATGTAATGCAATGAGTTGTGAAAATATCTGAACTTACTGATGCAAGCTCAAACCCAAGCCCCTGTTATAACCTAATTAAAAATAAACTCAGAAATTCTTGACTATACCCTTAGAATTTTACAAGTGATCTATATATGCACCCTCATCAACAAAGCTTTTGGCGCCAAAATCTGACTCCAGCCTCATTTATCATTTTGGCGAGTACCAGCTTTGTTGTTTTAGCCGTCATTATTTACTGGATGATTTTCCTGAACACCCAGCGAACACTTTACAATCAAACAGAACAACAAGCTTGGGTGCGTGTACATCAAATATCAAATGCTGTTTCTGTGCAGGTTCAAACCTTATTTACTGGTTTAAACTACAGCATGATGAATATGAAAAATAGTTATGAACTGCATGATGAACCTGCATTTCAACGTGCTGTAAATAATGTTGTGACCAATTATCCTGAAGACTCAATCATTCAAATTGCGATTGCGGATGAACACGGAAAATTAGTTTATTCAAACCTCAAAAATATCAATTCCGAAGCAAAACCTGTTTATATTACCGACCGTGAACATTTTAAAGTTCATCTTCAACAAAATATTGGGCTTTATATCAGCAAACCTGTTATGGGGAGAGTCTCTAAAAAATGGACGATTCAACTCACTAAGGCACTCTATCGTGATCATAAATTTATCGGAGTGATGATTCTCTCTCTTTCGCCTGATTACATCTCGAAGTATTTTCAAAATATCTTTGATAATCCAGTAGATGTGATTTTATTGGCTAGAGAAGATGGTACATATTTGGCGCGGTCTCAATATGAAGATCAAGTTCTAGGTAAATCACTACCTGCTGAACGGCTTTTTTTATTTCAGCATAACCCCAATGGCGGAACATATGAGGCAAAAACAGGCCCTGATCAATTACAACGCATGTATGCATGGAAACGCGTTCAGGGTTTTCCGCTGATTATCAGCTCGGGGATTGAACGACAACATACTTTTGCTGCACTTGAACAGGCATATCAGCGTAACTTCATCTACAACCTGATTGGCTCAATTTTCTTACTGGTAATTGTATTCATTAGTGCATGGCTTGCTTTACAACGTCAACGCAACCTTGCAATGCTTGTTCAGCAAAAACGCCGCTTTATGTATTTGGCAGATGAAGTCCCTGGTGGCTTATTTCAGGTGTGTATTCATCTGGATAAATCTATTTCAATGCCATTTACCAATCCAAGTTTTTTTGAACTTCATGGGATTCAGCCTTTTTCTGAAGAACATTTCCAACTGCACTATTTAACAGAATGTATTCATCCAGACGATTTGGAGGGATTACGTAAAACGATAACCCACAGCCTTTTTCATAAAAAAGAATGGGATGTTAAATATCGCGTGGTCGATGCTGATGGTTCAATTCGCTGGCTACGCAATCATGCTAAGGCTCAGATTGAAGAAGACGGCAGCATTTTATGGCATGGCTATATTCTCGATATCACCCATGATGAGATCTTGCAAGAAACGCTCAGACAAAAAGAAGAGCACCTGCGTTTGACCTTTATGGCGGTACAGGATGGCTTGTGGCAATGGAATTATCTGACCGATGAGCTGACGTGGGATCAACGCTGCTATGAAATGCTGGGCTACGAAAATAATGCGTTCGAACTCTCATTTGAAGACTTTTTAAATCGTTTTGTGCACCCGCAAGACCATAATGTTCTGATGCAACATCTTTCGGAACATTTGAAGCATGACCATGAGTTTAGAATTGAGGCTCGATTAAAAACCTTCAAAAACACCTGGCTTTGGGTCGAAGTCCGAGGAAAGGTGACACAAAGAAGCCTTGCAGATTTACCCACCAAAATGTTGGGGACTTATACCGACATTCAAAAACGTGTTGAGCATGCACATTTAGTTAAAGCTGTACTAGACCGCAGTAATTCATTAATTATGGTCACAAGTTCCGAACATGAAATTATTTATGCAAATGAACGTGCTGCAACACTTTTTAATCTGCCTTATGGCGAACAGAAAACCAAAATTACATTAGATCATTTACACAAAAATGACAATATCCATCTGAAATTAGACGAAATATTTTTAACGGTACAACAGTCAGGACATGTGCGAACCGAATGGCCGCTTTATATACAAAATGATCGATTAAATTGGTTTGACATTCAGGGTGCTTTGCTTGACCCTGAAGATCACTCAGGGAACACCATTTGGACACTAAATGATATTGATGCACGTCATCGCGCAGAATCTGGCCTAGTTAAAGCACAGCAACGTCTTGAAACCCTTGTTGAACGTTTTCCATCTGGTATCCTGATTGTAGACACCATTAACAATGGGCATCAACATACCGTTGCAGCTAACAAAATGTTGATCTCGACCTTAGGACTTGATATTTCCTTAGCCCAACTGATCGAACTCCCTATTAATGAGCTTGAAAAGCGACTCTATTCTACTATGGGAGTGAGTTTAAACTTAATGGTCGATGAACCGACAAAAAGCTTCAAAAAAACCATTATGTTACGAGATGGCCGATATCTGGAAATTGAAAATCTATCGTTGGTGTATCTCGATCAGTTGATTGGACAATGCTGGATTTTCCATGATATTACTCCTCAAAAAGAACGCGAATCTCAACTTGAGGCACTTGCCTTAACTGATGCACTGACTGGAATCAGTAATCGACGTGCATTCTTAAATCGTCTCAAGGTTGAACTGGATGATATTCAAAAGGAACATATCTCCTGCTCTGCACTGATCATGCTAGATATTGACCATTTTAAAAAGGTGAACGACACCTATGGGCATGCGGTAGGTGACCTTGTGCTCAAACATCTTGTTAAAATTCTTTCAGAACAAATGGATAAAAATGACCTTTTAGGAAGACTCGGCGGTGAAGAGTTTGTGATCTTACTGTCTAATATTAATACCGTAAAAGCTTTTGAACGGGCAGAATTGTTTAGGGAGAGTATTATTTCCAATCCTGCAATTGTTTCCAATATAGGCATGATTTCATTTGCAGTGAGTTTAGGGATTTATATGTTAAAAAAACCTGAAAACTCTATTGAAAACAGTTTAGACCGTGCAGACAGCGCATTATATTTCTCTAAACGTAATGGTCGAAATTGTTCAACATTATGGCAAGAAACTATGCCTAAAAATAATAAAACATAGTTTAATTATTTTTTATATTTGAAATAAAGATAAATCTTGCATCACTATTACAAATAAAAATGCATAAAATAAATATGCCATTCAAATTAAATTTTAAAAAGATGTGAGATGCTTATAAATAAATTAAAATAGGTATTATTAGAACCTATATACATTAGCGTCTTCAATATTTATTTAGCAATGAGAAAATCCTCGACCTGTTTTTAAATGCAACACCAAGAGAATATGACATTCATACCCGTATTGAACTCATTTCGAATAATCCCGAATTACGACAAATCATTATTGAACATCCAAAAGATTATGAAGTTGTCAACTACGCAGAAAATCAATACACCTATGAAGGCCGAATTTAAGATATAAACCAAGCAGGGATTGAGCATGCCTTTTTCCGTCTATCTTGCTGGCAGGAATGGTTATCTTTAGATGCCTGCAAGATATTAATGATGGCTTGGCAGAACATATTGGCAAAGCTCCTGAGCGTTTCTCTGCCCTTGCTGTTGTTCCTTCCACCTTGGGGCAAAGTGGAATACCGTTTGAAACAATCTGGTTTTATTGGGGTTCAGCTTGCTGCACATTATGGTCAACTCTATCTTGATGCACCAGAATTTAAAACTTTCTTTAAATTTTTAAATGACTTGCAAGTCCCTGTTGTTGTCCATCATACGCCTTTACCTGCTGACTATTCTTCGATTGTGCCCTATACCAATCAACGTCGCCAATATGGTCGCTGTGTTGCACAAGCCACAGCCGTTGGGCGAGAACTGTTTAGTGGTTTATTTGATGAATTCCCAAATTTAACTCTGATTCACTCGATGTTGGGCGGTACATTTTTTGCGTTTACCGAAATGCTTTTCCCACCAAAACTGGCTGAATATCACGATGAAGTTGATCGTTTCACGGCTGAAACTAATCAGCGTTTACGTGAGCAACTTAAGAAAAATATTTTCTTTGATTTGTCTGGTGCATTGCAATGGGGACAAGCTCAACTTGAATGTGCTGTTAAAGTCATTGGTGCTGAAAATATTTTATATGGTGGTTCTTATACAATTCGTCGTGACTAGTTTTTTAAAGGCACTGATCATATAAAACAGTTAAATATTTCATCTGAAGATAAGAATTTAATATTAGGAGAAATATGCTAAACGTATTTCAAATTATAAAAACAGATTTCATTTAAGATTATATAATTCTCTATATAAACTTTTTATATTCCAATTCAATATAAAATATAAAACTCATAAATTAGACTTCTTTCATAATTACCTACACCCTCTTTATTTTTATCCCTGAGCAAAATTGAAATACATTTCAATGCAGCGCAAGAGAAAAAGGACTTATGAAAGAAGTCTATTATAATTTTAAAATCTTGATCTAAAAATCTCACATTTTAATTCATAAAATCATGTTAGTCTTTTTAAGCATTCTTTATCTCTTGTAAATCAAATTTAATGATTTACCCCCTCTCTTATTTTAAGAAGGAGCTTCACAATATGAGAAAGTCTTTTCGATACTTACTCTTTATTTTTTCAACGCTGTTTTGGTGTATGCATGGTGCTCATGCTGCCGATAGCAATACTTTAAAAAATATCATTATTCCAGCTCAATCAAGCTGTGAATCACTCAACGGACTGAATTTAAACCAAATTGGTGGACAAGGCAGTCGCATCACTTCGACGAAAGAAGTCACCACCAACAATGCCGAATATTGTGTTGCTGAAGGTCATTTAGCCCCTGAAATCAGTTTTAAAGTCATGCTGCCTAAAACAACATGGACAGGGCGCTACATGCAAATTGGCTGTGGCGGTTTATGTGGCAATATCAACATGATGGTCGGTGCAGCCGCAGGTTGTAACACCTATAATGGCAACGGTTTTGTCGTTGCTGCCACTGATATGGGTCACCCTGCATCTGAGCAGGATTTTGGTAATGACGAGCAGAAGCGTAAAGACTTCGCCTTTCGTGCCCAACATTTACTGGCTATTTCAGCAAAATACATTACTGAGCAATATTATAAGCAAAAGCCACAATGGTCTTATTTTAATGGCTGTTCAGATGGTGGACGTGAAGCTTTAATGGAAGCTCAGCGCTATCCAAATGACTTCAACGGCATTATTGCAGGCGCAGCAGCCATGAATTTTCAGGCACAAAACAGCCTGTATCATGCTTGGCAAGCTGTCAGTAATACAGATGAAAATGGCAAAGCCATCATTACAGCGAAAGACTTACCTCTTGTTCATACTGCTGTCGTTGCAAAATGTGATGCACTAGATGGTCAAAAAGATGGCATTATTTCTGATCCACAAGCCTGTCATTTTGACCCGAGCGTGCTGCTATGTAAAGCAGGACAAAAAGATGGTCAATGCTTAACCGCAAAACAGGTCACTACACTTAAAAAATTGTACGAAGGTCCAAAAGACCCAACGACTGGTGAAAAACTGATTGTTGCAGGCCCACAATATGGTTCAGAGTTGGCATGGGCTGGGGTATTTGTTCCTCAAACTGCTGACCAACCTGCAATGAGCCACATGATCTCTTTACAGGCATTGAAATACTTAAGTTTTGTCAAAAATCCTGATGCAAATTTCGATCTGAAAGATATGAAATTTGATGCGGCGACTTTTAAAAAGTTAGCTGAATTACATCCTTTGTATGATGCGACCAATCCTGATTTGTCAGCATTTAAAGCTGCTGGTGGTAAGTTAATTATCTGGCATGGTTGGGCAGATCCACACATTTCTCCACTGAACTCAATTGCCTATCACAACGCTGTTGGTCAAGCTCTAGGTGTAGACCGTCGCGATCAGTTTGAACGCTTATATCTGTTACCTGGTGTTTATCACTGTAGTGGTGGTGAAGGAAATAGTCTGGTGGATTTCCTCACTCCAATGATGCAATGGGTTGAACAAGGCATCGCACCTCAAGCCATTACCACATACAAGGCAAACCCAGATGAGCACAACAGTTTTGGTCAGCCAACAGGTGTAGGTTCAGATAAAAAACGTGGTGATTTACCTGCATTAAAAGCGGGTGAAAAACCCATGATGCGTATGATGGGTGGTGGAGATAAACTCAGTGCAAGTACTGTACCTGCAGGTGCAGCATCTCGTCCTGTTTATCCGTATCCGTACTATGCGGCTTACAAAGGGACTGGTGATGTCAATCAGGCAAGTAGCTATGAACCTAAACGCTTATTGGTGGTAAAAGATCAGTACGAGTGGATGGGGAAAGACTTCTATAAGCCATATATTTTCTTCAATAATTGAAATGATTCGCCTGTGACAAGATACGTTCTTGTCACAGGTTTTTTTATTGTTGCAAAAAATAGAAAAATCTCTTTTCCCTCTCATCTATTTGCGAAGCTTTAGTCCGCGCGTCCCGACAAAAATTCCTTGTTTATATATGCTCAACATTCAAGTGAGCGACCAAAAAGTCGACCCATACTTTCACTTTCAAACTGGCTTGTGCATGATAAACTGCAAATAAATCATAACTTGCCAAAGCATACTCATCTAACACCGTTTCAATTTTTCCAGTGTGTAGATCTTCAGCAATATCCCATTCCATTTGCAGTGTTGCACCTTGACCCGCCGCCGCCCACTCATACAAAACATGCCCGTCATTGGCACTACGATTGCCCTGCACTTTAACGGTAAAAACTTCCTGTTGCTGCTGAAACTTCCAGTTATTCCGTTTCACATTAAAGTCATTTAAAAATAAACAATTATGCTGCAATAAATCTTGGGGATGCTCAGGCTTTCCATATTGTTTCCAATAACTTGGCGCAGCACAGACCATTCTCTGACCTTGCAACAACAAGCGTGCTTTCATCTGCGAATCAGTCAAAGGTCCCGTTCGCAGTGCCACATCAATATGTTGTTTTAACATGTCTTCGACATGGTCACTCAGCAATAACTGAATTTCGATATGTGGATGCACTTCGATAAACTGGTCAATCAATTGCGGTAAGCGCTTACGCCCCAAATGATTCGGCGCAGTCATACGGATTTCGCCCATCAGCAGATTGCCCGAATTGAGGTGTGCCAGACTGTTGTGCCAATCTTTTACGATACGCAGCGCATCACTCAGGAAATGCTGACCCAATTCGGTCAGTACAATTTGCCGTGTCGTGCGATGAAATAGCGCCCCACCCACCTGCTTTTCAAGTTGCTGAATCGCCAGTGTGACGGTAGAGACCGACACTGCCGCAGAGCGAGCCACAGCGGAAAAACTGCCCTTATCGACCGTCTGAATAAACATCTCAAGCGCGTTGAATGTATCCATTTTTCGAATTTTTAAAAAAATGATTTTTATTTTACGCACTTTATTCAATTTTTTAAAAAGATATCATGCTGCATATGCGTTATCACTTTTGGAAGTTGAATGTCAAAACAGAAAAAACCATTACATGCCATCTCCCGACTCAATGTTTCTCAATCACAGGCGCATGCCTTGCTCGATCATGCTTTAGAGATTGCTGAAAAATTAAAATTTCAGGTGTCTGTTGCAATTGTGGACTGGTCGGGTGATTTAGTTACATTTTCTCGTGCCGATGCTGCAAGTAAAGTCAGCATTGATGTGGCAATCGGGAAAGCCAAAACTGCTGCGATGATTCAAAACTCATCCAAGTTATTTGAAGATTTTATCAACCAAGAACAGCAAAGCAGCATGCTCTCAATTGATTCGATTATGCCGTTACAAGGTGGCTTACCAATTTATCAAGATGGGCAAGTGATTGGTGCCATTGGTGTAAGTGGCTGTCCAGGTGGTCAATATGACGAGCAAGTGGCTGAACAAGCACTTGAAGCGTTGGCACTCGATTTAGCAGATTAAAGGAAAATAAGATGAGTTCATTAAAGCAACAAAAAGTTTTAATTTTAGGTGGTACATCAGGTTTTGGCTTAGCTGTTGCAAAACTGGCTATTGCTCAGCAGGCTCAAGTGAGTATTACAGGTCGCAATGCTGAAAAACTGCAACATGTTGTCACCGAGCTTCAAGCCCAAAGCGCGCTTCCAGTTGCAGGTTATGTGTTTGATGCCTACCAAACAGGTGCTGCGACAACACTTGCCAATGACCTTGGACAATACGATCACATTATTTCAACGGTTGGTCACTTTATGGGGGGTGGCTTTTTAGAAGCCAGTTATGACAGCATCATACAAGCCGTAGCAGAAAAATTTAATGCCAATTTAGCCATTGCCCAAGCTTTCGCAGCGCATTTGAATGTTGGTGGTAGTTTCATTTTCACCGCAGGTTCAGGCGGGAAACTGTATAACGCATCGGGTGCAATTATTGGCAATCAAAATCTCAAAGCATTGGTTCAAGGTTTAGCTGTCGAACTTGCACCGCAAAAACGGGTCAATGCAGTATCGCCGACATGGACAGAAACCCTGTTATGGCGTGAGTTTAGTGCAGAGCAAGTGGAACAGATGAAACAAGGACAGGCAGCCAATATTCCATTGCAACGTACAGCAACCATTGATGAAGTGGCATCTGCCTATCTATTTCTCATGCAAAATAGCTTTATTACAGGTCAAACGATTGCGGTAGATGGTGGTGTCGATTTACGTTAATTGAGAGATTTTTTTGAAATTGAACAATGATTGAAGCTAGGCAAATCGTTGTGTAATCTGCCTCACCAAGCCACAAAAAAAGCCAGTCAATCTACGCTTTGACTGACTTTTTGATTCAAGATCTTTAAGGCTTTTCTATACCAAATGCCAGTAAAAAGGTGGTCACTGCTGCATGCACCCATGCATCGATTTGCACATCGGAAGGTTGTGCTTGGGCATGGGTTAAGCATTCCATTTGCCCTTCACCACGCAACATATTCACAAATAACGAAGCTGAAGTTTCATAACCAAATTGCTGCACGTTAATTTGCTGATCTTCAACGGCTTGCTCTAAGCGTTTGGCAATAATTTGTACAATGGTTTTTGGGCCTGACAAATAAAACTGGCGCGCCAACTGAGGAAAACGCGGTGCATCTGCAACAGTCACACGAAACAGAGATAAGCCTTCAGGTAACAGAATAAAGCGTAAATAAGCCGTTCCCAAATCAATCAGTGCTTGGCGAATATCACTTGAACGGGTATCAATCGCACCGACAATCCGTTTCATTTCCTGACAACGACTCTCGATTACAGCAGCAAACATGCTTTCTTTGTTGGGAAAGCACAAATACAGGGTTGCCTTGGAAACCTTGGCTTCTTTTTGAATCATGTCTGTAGTTGCTGCACTAAAACCATGAGTTAAAAAAATACGACTTGCGGCTTCTAAGATCTGTAGAGATTTCTCGTTGTAATTTGACATCGTTCAGCAATTTCACTCCATTTAGAAAACTTGGCTGTATTCCAGAGTTTTCAAATAAATTTGCAGTGAATATAACAGAAAACAAAATTGACTTGTATATTTTTTGTTGCTAGAGTACCGTTCGGTACAGTTTAATTGGCAATCATTGTGATGCAGCAGAATAAACAACTCAGCAGCAGGTTAATTCATAAAGCCCCTCTCATCAGTACGGCGTTAATGGCGGTTTTAACCCTTTCAGGATGTGTGCATGAGTCTATTTTTGAAAAACCTCAAATACAGGTCAAATCCGACTCAGCATTTGCAGCGCAACGTCAGCGCATGCTCAAGCAACATCCCGAACTCACAGAAACAGCACTACCAGAGCAATGGTGGCAACTGTTTAATGATCCGACACTCAGTGCCTTAGAACAGCAACTTGCCAAGAATAACCTCGATGTACAAATTGCCTTGTTGAGGATTCAAGAAAGTCAGGCTGCTCTTGGTGAGGCCAAAGCGGCTCAGCAACCACAACTCAGTTTCGATGCCAATTACAACCGAAGTGCACTAAGTGAAAACATACCTTTAGCAAAACTTGGGGCAAGCCACCACGGCTATAACTTGTGGAGCATGGGACTTCAAGCCTCTTGGGAACTGGATTTGTGGGGCTACTTGAAACATTTGAACCACGCAGCAGAAGCCAATGTTCAAGCTAAAATTTATAATGAACAGCAAATTAAAGTATCTTTAGCTGCTGAATTGGCTAAAAACTATTTATTGCTGCGTAGTGCTCAAACCCAACTGATCACTTTGCAGAATATGCAGCAGCTCGATCAGCAACTGGTACATATCTTTCAGAACAAACAAAAAAATGGTGTAGCGACCCGTGCCGATGTTGCACAAGCAGAAACGCTTGCCACACAAACTCAGCAACAAATTGAACTCCAAAAACAGCAAGTTGCGCTACTCAAAAACAGCGTTGCACTATTGCTTGGACAAGCACCGCAACAACTCGATGAATTTTTAGGTCAGCAAGTTTTACCGATCAATCCTCGCCAGATTCCAATTGGTTTATCTTCCGATTTTGTCAAAAATCGACCTGATATTTTACAAGCCGATGCTGAATTACGCGCAGCTTTAGAACATGTGCATGCAGCCAAAGCTGACTTTTACCCTCGTATCGGTTTGAGTGCACAATTGGGTGAACAGGCATTTTCTTTATCTGAATTTGATAGCTGGGGTTCACGCACTTATGGGATTGGGCCAACGCTGCATTTGCCAATTTTTAATGGTGGTCAATTAAAAAGTACCTTGGCTTTAAACGAAGCCCGCGAAAAAATTGCAGCCGTGCAATATCAACAAACTGTGCTAAAAGCATGGCATGAAGTCGACAATGCCTTGATTGACTATCAACATGTCGCCACTGAATCCAAGCTGTTACAGCAACAACTCAAAGAAAATCAAACCACTGAACATGTTGCACTGCGTAATTTCCAGCAAGGCAGTTACGACCGTAGCCAAGTGATTGCTCCACAAAAGCAAAGTTTAAATACACAACTGCAAATCATACAAAATCGCACTGCGTCTGCTTTAGCGATTGTAGAGTTGTATCGGGCTTTGGGTGGCGAAGGTGCAGAACAATGGTCAGCGCAAGTCTTACAGGAGAAGTCTTAAATGTCTGATCCAACCCCAACACCCGCTGCTCCACCGCAAGGAAAACATGCCCCGCCACCACCCACACCTTTTACAGCACGTTTAGCCGTTGGCTTATTGGGCATTTTACTTGCGGCAATGGTTGCAGGTTTAAATAACCGTGTTGCAGGTTTAGTTTTGCCCGATGTGCAAGGTGCATTAGGTTTTAGTAGTGATGATGCCTCATGGCTCAGCACGGTATATTCCGCAGGTGAACTGGCAGCCATGCCCTTTGCAACATGGTTTGCGATTACTTTTTCCATGCGCCGTTTTCACGGAATTATGCTGACCCTCGCTTTATGCTTTGCCGCAATCATTCCGTTTATTCACAGCTTAGATTTGCTGTTGATTGTGCGTGGCTTGCAAGGTTTTTGTTCAGGCTCACTGATTCCCGTGTTGATGATGGCAGCCCTACGCTTCTTGCCCCCAAACATCCGTCTGCATGGTTTGGCACTGTATGCTCTGACTGCGACCTTTTCCCCAAACATTGCCTTGGCGATTGCTACATGGTCAGTGGATCACATGCAAGACTGGCGCTGGGCATACTGGCATGTGATTCCAATCGGGATTACCGCACTTATTCTTGCCAACTGGGGCATCCCCAAAATGCCTGTGGTCTTACCACGCTTAAAAACAGGCAATTGGCTCGGTATGGCGCTTGGCATTCCTGGTTTAGCCTTATTGGTGGTTGCGCTTGATCAAGGCGTGCGTCTGGACTGGTTTAACTCCAACATCATTCAAGCCAGCTTGCTCGCAGGTGGTGTTTTTACCCTCCTGTTTTTAATCAGTGAATGGCGGCATCCTACGCCTTTTATTAAGTTGCAGTTGCTTGAACGCCGCAATTTAGGCTTAGGCTTTTCCGCATTCTTTTTATTGCTGATTTTGATGTCGAGTGCCGTGGTTTTACCAACCAATACCCTAATGCATTTACATAATTTCCGCCTTGAGCAACTCGCTGTATTTGGGATGATGGTCGGTTTACCGCAACTGGTGCTCGGTTCAGTCGTTGCCATCTTGCTCTATCAAAAATGGGTAGATGCACGCTTTCTGTTTGCGCTCGGCTTGTTGTGTATGGCAATTGCCTGCTGGATGAGCAGCTACATCACCTCAGACTGGATGATTCACGAATTTATTCCGATTGAAATTTTACATGCAGTAGGTCAACCGCTTGCTGTGGTCTCCATGTTGTTCCTTGCTACCAGTGTGGTTCAGCCGATGGAAGGGCCATTTGTTTCAGGGATTGTGAATACCTTAAGAGCACTCGGAACGGTATTTGGCAGTGGTGTGATTGGTCAGTTCCTTTCCTATCGTACCAAACTGCATAGTGAAGATCTGATTGATCAGGCTGCACTGCAAAACATTCCAGACCATGCCGTGACTCAATTGGCCAGTCAAATTTCAGAGCAAGCCACTGTACTGGCAACCGCAGATATCTATCGGGTCTTTGCCTGCCTTGCACTGATCATGATTCCTGTTGTGCTGTGTATGCAATACATTCCAGCACCGAAAGTTCCAGCACCACCCGCTCCAAAAGCAGATTAATGGTTTTATAGATTTTAGGATTTTCCCATGAATAAAGATTTACGCTTTAAAGTACTTATCGGTACAGTTGTCGTGGCGGTGCTGGTCATTTGCTACTTCTTACTGAACCGCTCCGAAGCCAACAAAACTGAGCAAAGCACCGATGATGCCTATATTAAGGTGGATGCGACTGAAGTTGCTCCGCAAGTTTCAGGTGTGATTCAAAAAGTCAGTGTTGATGATAATCAGTTTGTCCATGTGGGCGATGCGCTGTTCCATATTGATGATCGAGACATTCAAGCTGAGTTAAAAAATGCCCAAGCCAATTTACAAGGCAAAGCGGCAGACATTCAAAAACTCAATGCTTTGATTAATCAACAGAAAAGTCTGATTCAACAAGCCAAAGCCAGCCTTAAGATTGATCAGTCAAATCTAAAACTGGCACATCAAGACTTGCAACGTTATTCAAATCTTGCAGCCGATGGTTCAGGCACAGTACAGGCTCAGCAACAGGCTCAAGCCCAAGTCCAAAGCCAGCAAGGTCAGTATGAAAAGAACAACGCGGCTTTAAATACCACACAGCAAGAAATTCCAGTTTTACAGGCAGATTTGGCTAAAGCCAAAGCCGACTATGCTGCTGCCCAAGCCAACATTGATACATTGAACTTGAAATTGTCATATACCCAAGTCAATGCGCCAATTGAAGGGTTTATTGATCAGAAAGTGGTTCGTGTCGGCGGTTATGCTCAAACAGGTACACCTTTACTCACCATCGTTCCACTCAATTCAATTTATATTGAGGCGAATTTCCGTGAGACCCAGTTGACGCATATTTGCCAAGGCCAAGCAGTTGATATTCGTGTCGATGCCTTGCCAAATGTACATTTGAAAGGAACTGTAGCAAGCCTCGGTGCAGCCAGTGGTGCGAGTATGTCAGCGATTGCACCGCATAATGCAACGGGTAACTTTACCAAAATCGTGCAGCGTTTACCGATTCGTATTCACCTCGATGCCAACCAGCCAGATTTGAAGAAATTACGTGTGGGTATGTCGGTGAAACCAACTGTACATATTAAAGGTTGTGCATAATATTTTGGTTTTGCAGTGATTCTTCCATCCTCAAGAGAATCACTGCTTTTTTATTATTTTAGTTTAAGTCAAAGGGGCTTGTACTTTACGCAACGCCCCGACAATCAGTGCAAAAATGGGAATAACCGCCAAAATAAAGCTCATCAATGCACTTCCCCCTGTCAAAGTCATGAAATTCATCAAAATCATGATCAGACATCCTGCCAAAGCCAAACTTGCCACTACAGGTAAGATTTGAGTTTTCATCAGTTTGTTTTGGGTTAAAGATTTATTTTTTGAGAAAAATACATAAACCGCTACACTGGTCATCAGCATCAACATCACAATACCGACGGTTGAAATGCCTGCCATATAACCAAAAACTTGGGTCAAAGGATCAAGTTCACACAGACAGCAAATCAAAAGGACGACAAATGCAGTGATCGTTTGTAGCAAA
Organism: Acinetobacter sp. MB5; assembly: GCF_003261585.1. Taxonomy (GTDB): domain Bacteria; phylum Pseudomonadota; class Gammaproteobacteria; order Pseudomonadales; family Moraxellaceae; genus Acinetobacter. The sequence goes on from NZ_POVU01000002.1 coordinate 91,229, forward strand.
GACGAACTGGAGGGTGAACCATGTTTATCATGTACTTTGCTCAGGCTTTTTGGCATATAACCTTTACATGCCAACACATATTGGTAACGTGCCAAGACATTATGAAAACTCAGTACACAAGCAAATAAACTACTAATCAGCAGCACTTGCATCAGGTCACGGGTAAACACGCCTGTATATTGCTGTGCAATATCCAAAATCATGTTGCCTGTACCATGTAAAGTTTGATTGGCAACCGCAACCGTATGTGAAGGCCCTGCTCCCACCACCATGGCCCATGCAGATAAGGTATAAAACACCCCAATAATGATCACTGCCAAATAAGTCGCTTTAGGAATGGTTTTCTCAGGTTGTACCGATTCATCACGGAAAATGGCTGTAGATTCAAAGCCAATAAAGCCTGTTAATGCAAATAAAATCGCTAAGCCCAAACCTGGTGAAAATGCAGTACTTGGCTCGAATGACTGTAAGCTAATCCCTTCTGCACCACCATGCGAAATAATCGAGACATTCATCAACAAGACAATGCCAATTTCCAAAATGAGGGCAACACCCAAAATTTTAGAACTTAGCTCAATATGACGGTAACCCAAAAAAGCCACCACGATTACACTTAAAAATGAATACATCCACCACGGATGTGCAGCACCACCGTAGTGCATAACCAGATCATTGATGGCCCAGCCCATGTAACCATAGACCCCAGCCTGAATGGTGGTATAAGTAATCAGTGCCGTATAGGCTGCCCCCATGCCTAAACGATCACCAAGCCCCAGATTTACATAAGAATAAAATGCCCCTGCTTCTTTGACATAGGGCGTCATATTGACAAAACCAACAGCAAAAATGAGTAGAACAATTGAAGCAATTAAAAAGCCAAATGGTGCCCCCACACCATTTCCAACACCAATTGCCAGTGGTACATTGCCCCCAACAACCGTTAATGGTGCGGCAGCCGCAATCACCATAAAGACAATACTGCCGACACCTAAAGAACCTTGTAATTTATTTCTGGATTCAGTCTGCGCCATTGCGGGTGCAATTACTTGTGTTTCCATGTTCTATCCTCTTGCGATTGGCAATCATAAAAAGGATGTTGCAAAAATCATGCTAACTTGACTAAGTGGCAAACAGGTCTTGACGTAAATCATGCAAATACGGATTATTTTGCTGTGCTTTTAGTACCTGTTCTGCTGAAATCTGGGCAAATAACAACGTTGGCTGAGTCTCTGACGCCTGAGCAATCACCTCACCATTCGGTGCTGCCAAAGTCGTTAAACCCACATATTCAAAGGGTTCTTCATGCCCAATCTGATTGACATACGCCACATAGACTTGGTTTTCCCAAGCACGTGTTGCAATTAAATGTTTATTTACAAAACTAAAAGGCTGCATCTGTGCAGTCGCGACTACAACTAGATGTGCGCCCGCTTGTGCGGCAGCACGCACCGTTTCAGGAAATTCCACGTCATAACAAATGAGCATGGCGATTTTGATATTGTGATAAGTCGTTATGACCACAGGCGTTTGCCCTGCAATAAATTGTTGCCGATCAACATCTCCAAATAAATGCGTCTTGTCATACACATTCAACAATTCACCTTGCTCATCAATGAAATAAGTACTGTTAAAAATACCCTTTTCAGTTTCTCGTGGTGCCCCGACAATCAGTGCCAATTGATGTGTTTTCGCAAGTTGTTGTACTTTCGCCAAAGGCAATGTTTCTGCCATATACTGCGTTTGTTCTTTTAACACATAGCCCGACAAAAACATTTCTGGGGTAATGAATAAGTCTGCACCTTGAGTTTTTGCTTGCTGCATCGCCTGATCAAGTTGGTGCAAATTTTCAGCATAATTGAGCGGAATGCTGGCAGCTTGTAGCATGGCTATTTTCATCATCAGCAACCCAAAGTTATCTACCTGATTTCATTCAAGCAAATTTTATTCCACCAAGTCCTATTTATAAATAATTTGATACGCTTTAAATAGAATATTTAAACAATCCCTATTTATTTAACCAACACCAAATTCAAATATTTTCAAGATAAATATAGATAAAATTAAGAATAATTCACATTAATAAAAACTTCCAAAAACCAATTAAAAATAACTTTGACAGCATTATATTTATCACTATAATTTAGTTTAAATATTCAACAACCATATTTTAAAATGGAGACACCATGAAAACTTCAAATCAGTTAATTGATGAAGCAAAATCTAAAATCAAAGAAATATCCATTGAGGATTTAAAATCTAAAGCAAATGACCCTCATATTATTTTAATTGACATTCGTGAACCTGATGAATATCAATCAGGTTATATTGACCATGCGGTCAATATGCCACGCGGTGTTTTGGAAATGCGAATTCATCAACATCCTGCTGTGTTACAGCATTGCGATACCTCAGCAGCTTTAAACGCTTTGGCTGAACATGAGATTTACCTGATTTGCCGCACTGGTGGACGTTCAGCACTTGCTGCACTAAGTCTACAAAATATGGGTTTTCCACATATTTTTTCGATCGCAGGCGGTATGCAGGCATGGCAAGATGCCAACTTCCCTATGGTTCAATAATACTTGGAAAAGCCCATGAAATTTACAGAACTCACGCATAATATCTCAAACAATATTAAAACGATTCGTCAAACTGCACCAGAAACCATGAAAAGTTTCAATGCATTAGCACAAAGTAGCATGAAAGAAGGCGTGATTGATGCAAAGACTAAAGAATTAATCGCACTCGCCATTGGAGTTGCCAACCGTTGTGATGGATGCATTGGTTTTCATACACGCAGCCTTGTCAAAATGGGCATGACTTTAGAAGAACTCAATGAAGTTCTGTCTGTTGCGGTGTATATGGGCGGTGGCCCTTCTCTCATGTTTGCAGCAAATGCCATCGAAGCCTTTGAAGAATTTACGGAAAACCAATAAATTAACCAAAACAAATCACCTTATAGGTGATTTGTTTTTTGCTTCATGTTAAGTAATTGACCAATACATTTGGCGCTCGAATAAACAGCCTGAGTAAAGACTGCGCTGCTTTCGATGGTTTCCGATGCCCACGTTCCCAACTCTCTAATGTTCTCACCGATATACCCAAAATATTTGCCAATTCATTCTGCGATATTTTCGATCGCTTACGCGCAAAAATAATATCTTCAGGCTGAATATCTAAAAGCTTTGGACAATTAAATCTATTTCGCTGCATAATTAAATTCATACCCCACCCCATTCATTTATTTTATTTATCTATTTTAAAAAATTAAATGTGAATATAAGCAAACGTATTTACTTATATTCAAATCACTTTACAAGGCATAATAATTTATTAATAGGCTAGCCATAATAAACCTCTAAATATGGCAGCAATTACACCCAGACCTAAAAACCCTAATAACCATAGTCCAATAAACCATTGCAACTCAGATTTTTTCATTTTCAATTCACCTAGTGATAACCCTCATCACCCACACGGACTTTGTCACGAAATACCCAATACGCCATGATGGTATAAATCAGAATAATCGGAATCAGGATTAATGCCCCAATCAAGGCAAAAAGCTGACTGTTGGCAGGTGCCGCGGCTTGCCAAATCGTGACTGATGGCGGAATGATGTTCGGCCATAAACTGATTAAAAAACCTGTATAAGCGAGAAACATCAGTACCAAGGTATAAACAAATGGACGGAACTCATGTTTTTGACGACACGCTTTCCAGATCAAAAAACTAAAGAGCACAACAAGAATAGGTACTGGACTGAAATACAGAAGTTGAGATGGATTCATCCAGCGGGCAGCAATCGCAGGTTGTGAATAAGGTGTATACAGGCTCACACCTGCAAAAATTACAAGTAGTGCAACTACAAACTTTGGCATTAACTGATACATACTCTGCTGTAAGTCATGATCAGTTTTAAGAATCAACCAAGCACAACCCAACGCTGCATACATCACCACCACACCAATACCTGTAAAAAATGAAAATGGCGTTAACCAATCCCAACTTCCACCGACAAACAGACCGTTTTGTGTGTGAATCCCTTGGATATAGGCACCCAACAAAATGCCTTGAAAAAAGCTGGCAAAGGTTGAACCCCAAATAAAGGCCATGTCCCATAAATGTTTAGAGCGCTGTGCCTTAAAGCGAAATTCAAATGCTACACCTCGGAAAATCAAGGCAATCAACATCATAATAATGGGTAAATAAAACGCTGAAAGTACGGTGGCATAGACCATCGGAAAAGCAGCAAACAGCCCTGCTCCCCCCAGTACCATCCATGTTTCATTCCCATCCCATACTGGTGCGACCGTGTTCATCATCACATCGCGCTTTTGCGGATCTTGAATAAAAGGAAATAGAATCCCAATTCCTAAATCAAAGCCGTCCAGCACCACATAAATCAATACACCCAGTGCAATAATCACGGCCCAAATGATAGATAAATCAATCATGTTTATGCTCCTGTGTCTGTTGATCAATGCTTTCATCAACGGCACTCAGTGGACGCATTGGCGTTTTAAAGTGTCCAACGCCTGCAACTTCGTCAGGTTGAGCATGAATAAACTGAGGCCCTTTGTGCATCAGTTTTAAGATGTAATACACGCCAGTACCAAACACGACGGTATACACCACAACAAATACAATCAGGGTAAAACCGACCTGACTGGCAGGTACAGGAGACAACGCATCTTTAGTCCGTAATACACCATAGACAACCCATGGCTGACGGCCCATTTCAGTGGTAAACCAGCCTGCAAGCAAAGCGATATATCCTGTAGGCCCCATAACAATGGCAAATTTATGCAGCCAAGGTGCTTCGTACAATTTACCGCCTTTACGCAGTAATAGACCTGACAATGCGAGTAACAGCATTAACATGCCCAAGCCCACCATCAAGCGGAAACTCCAAAACAATACCGTCGAATTTGGACGATCTTCAGGGGCAAACTCTTTCAGACCTTTAACTTCACCCTTTAATTCATGTGTCAGAATTAAACTGCCCAAATATGGAATACCGATCGCATATTTGGTCTGTTCCGCTTGCATATCTGGAATGCCAAAAACATAAAGCGGCATAGATTCGTTGTGATTGGTTTCCCAATGCCCTTCAATTGCGGCAAGTTTGGCAGGTTGATGATGCAAGGTATTTAAGCCGTGCTGATCCCCCACCAAAACTTGAGCGGGCGCAGCAAATAAAATCATCCAGAGCGCCATAGAAAATGAGCGTTTTACCAGCACATCCCGACGGCCTTTGAGCAAATGCCATGCAGATGTACCTGCAACAACCAAGGCAGACACTAAAAATGCTGCGATCGCCATATGTGTAAAGCGATATGGGAATGATGGGTTAAAAACTATGGCAAGCCAGTCTTTCGGAACAATCACGCCATTTTCGATGGCATAGCCTTGTGGGGTCTGCATCCAACTGTTAGATGACAAAATCCAGAACATGGAAATACAGGTTCCGATTGCGACCATGAGTGTGGCAAAGAAATGGGCTCTCTCACCCACACGTCCCCAGCCAAACATCATGATGCCAAGAAAACCTGCTTCTAGGAAAAATGCTGAAAGCACTTCATAACTCAATAAAGGGCCTGTCACTCCGCCTGCAATGCGAGAAAAACCAGCCCAGTTGGTGCCAAACTGGTAGCTCATGACGACACCAGAAACCACACCCATACCAAAAGCAACAGCAAAGATTTTGATCCAGTACTTAAACAAATCCCGATATACAGGATCTCGCGTTGATAACCAACGCCATTCCAATACAGCTAAAAAACAAGCTAAACCAATCGAAGTGGCTGGAAAAATAATATGAAAGGATACTGTAAACGCAAACTGAATGCGTGCCAGTTCTAATGCGGTTAATCCAAGGCTCATCGCTTCACCTCTTTTTGACAAATAGTCTTAAATAAGTTTAAGCCTTTCATCACAAACCCAACAGAGGACATATTCATTTATTCACCTAATGCAATCTTAAAATTTTGCTCAAAATAAATGTTTACCATCTAAAACAAGGCGTTAGCTTAGGTCAGAAAATCAGAAAGCGAAATTTTAGATTTACATAAAATTTTCTGACACAAACAAACGTTCAACTGCTTTTACGCAAATTTAGTGCCAAAACAAATTAAATATTTTTATTCATATATATCAATATTATATGCTTTAAAATTAAAAAATATTTATTTCAAATATGTTTCATAAAACAATATGCAACCTATTTTTTGAAACAAAAGAAACATAACTCTTATGTTCTTTGAGTAAAAAATTCTGCATTTACCATTTTCTGAAACAACTTATAAGTATGATCTGTCATTCACATGCTGCATCACTATAGTTTGACGTATCGGGAGATAAATCCCACACAGGTTTTGGCTGAATGACAGGAAATTTAAAATTCTAAATATCTAAAAATGACATTTTATAATGGTTTATCGTAAGCCCTATTCGATATATAAATATATAATTTATTCTTTATTTATATAAATTAAACAATCTGCGTCTTATTTTCTGTATTTTCATATTAAATTTGCTTTCATACATTATTCTATTCGTAATTTTAATCGTTCACATTCAAATATCTGGCAACAAGAATTTAGAAAAATTAAACAATTATTTTAATACATGATTACACCATATAAATACTTAAATTAAATATGCCTTTTTTTATTACACACCACAGAAATAATTCAAGAAAATTCATGTGTTTATTTTAGTTTATTTTTTATACAAATGTTTTTAGTCAGAATTCACTTTTCCACTCTAAATTATAGAATTTTACAATTAATTGCATAAAAGCACACAAATACATATAAAAAAATGAATATAAAATCATACATTTATATTAAAACATCTTAAATGTTTCAAACAAATTACAAGAAAACCCCAAAAAATCTTAATTAAATTTATGTAAATATTTTTTTCCATCAAAAAAAAATGCTTTCTTTTTCTTTAAATTCCGATTATAAAAATTAAGTGGCTGATTAATTTATATAATAGGCTACCTAACTTTCTTACTAATAGAGAAAATAATTATGGCTAAAGTATCATTAGAAACACTCGGTGAAATTGATGGTTTTATGGCAGCAGCTCTTGTTGATGGTGAAAGTGGCTTAGCATTATCTACGCTTGGTGGTGGGGATCTTGACTTAGAATTGGCTGCAGCAGGAAACACTGAAGTATTACGATCAAAACGTCGTGTTGCAAAAGCACTCAATCTCAATGATTTTATTGAAGATCTTCTAATTACACTCGGTAAACAGTACCATTTGATTCGTCCTTTAGATAAGAATCAGAGCTTGTTTATTTATTTAGTTTTAGATCGTGGTAAATCAAATCTTGCGATGGCTCGCCATGAACTGAAAAGTTTTGAGAAAGATTTAGATTTTGCATAAAATTTGCATGATTAATATTAAGCTCTATATTTATAATTTATTTTTATTAAAAAATTAATTCGAAATTAAATTATTTTATATAGAGCATAATATAAAGATATGAGATTCCTATGATAAAAGAACAAAATAGTATTCATATCGTAATTTCTGGAATTGGGCTAAAAGTCTCGAATGAATTAAAATCAATTCTGCGTGATATTATTCCAGAATCATTTCAAATTAAATGGACGAATCTTGCAGATCCATATATTAACCTTTTAATTGTAAATTCTGAATTTTTAGATTTTGATGGCATTCAAAAACTATTATGCAGACCTGATATCGCTTTTTTAAAAGTTTCAAAAGATAACCAATTTGAAGGACAATTCATAGAAAATACGATCTATACCCCTTGTCGCATGTCAGATGAACTAAAAAATTGGGTGCAAAAATATGTTTTAAATACTGCATCCACAGAAAATGAGCCTAATATTCCTGAATCTATTTTAAACACTCTACTTGATACCCAAAAAACAATCGCTGAGACTGATAAAATTACATCTCATGCGTTTAATCTCGCGCATTTACAGCATTTACATCAACATGCTGTAGGTAAAATGTTTATTTATGATAATTACGGAACATTAGCTGTTGCAGACATCGCCAATAAAATTGCTTGGCTCAATCCTGATCGTGAAGAACAGTCCACCAATAAAACATTCAACTACCATTCTGCAAAAACAGATGAACTCACTAAGGTTTCACGTAAAAAAATTCATAATCTAAATGATTGGCTCTGGAACCTTTTCTGGTGTTCTTCGGATGAAACCAATCTGTCACCTCAAACTGGCTGTTATAAAATTAGTTTCTGGCCACAACCATGGAATAAGACCGATCGAAATGATGTTTTAAAACTTTCTGCATGTTTCATTCATGGTGCAGATTTTAAAGTCGTGCAGGAACAGTTACATATTCCTGAGGAAACAATACGCCGCTTTATTTTTGCATGTATGGCTGCCAACAATGGTCATTTCATTCCTGCATCTGAATGTGGCTACAAAAAACGCGAACCTCTAACGACAACAGAAACTATAGAAGATAATGGCATTAAAAAAATATTCGGCAAATTAAGAAAATATTTTGGACTATAAATTATGATTCTTCAAAAATATAAAATTGTATTTGCAGGCAATATGGGTGCGGGAAAAACAGAAGCGATTCAATCAATTTCTGAGATTCCCGTTTTATCCACCGAAGCATTCAACACAGATCTATCTTCACATCAAAAAATGCTGACCACTGTAGGAATTGATTATGGTGAAATAACCATTGAGCAAGATGTAAAGGTTGGCTTATATGGCACACCTGGTCAGTCACGTTTTGATTTCATGTGGTCAGTGATTTGTGACAATTCTTTAGGCATTATTCTATTGATCGATCATAGTCTAGAAAATTCTTTGGAAGAACTAGATCATTATTTTTCTACCTTCCAAAAACTTGGTGAAAATATTGCGATTGGCATTACTCATGTCGATGACAATAAAGATAAACCAACTTATATCTATCGGGATTGGCTCAAGCAGCATCAATTACTGACACCTTTGTTTTTTATTGATGCTCGTGAAAAAGAAGATGTCTTATTGCTGGTTGAATCAGTAATTGCCAATGCCGAGGTTAATTTAATTTTTTAATTCGTCAGGAGTATAAATATGTTATCAGTTGCACCTAAAAATCAAAGAATGGCTCCAGAGGAATTAATTAATGTTGCTAAAGCAGAAGCTCACGATATTCTGATGAATATTCGTAGTGTAACGTCAATTATGATTTGTTCTACAGACGGATTTGCACTTGCAACATTTACAAAAAAAGAAAAATTAAATGACAGTAAAATTGCGGCTGTAAGTAGCTCCATTTTAGCGATGATGAGTGCTTTTCTTAATGAAATTAATTTAACTGGCTGTCACAGTATTAACCTTGATGCAGACAATGGTAAGGCTATTTTAACTTCGATTGCTGGCCCTCATCACCCAATGTTATTTGTAACCCTATGCAATAAAGATGTTTTATTAGGCCAGTTACTTTACAGTCTAAAATCAGCGTCCAATACCATTATTGAAGCTGATAAAAAATATACACCTAACTAATCCTTGTTAGATTCAAGATTATTCTCCCAAATCTTTTTCTAGCTGCACAATTTGGATAGCCCCCTCATCTTCTGGATAGCTCCATATCTCAAATCCTTGTTCAATCAGTGAAAAGCACTTATTGAATGGAGGATGCTTGCATGACCTCAACACGCATAACAAACTGGCAAGAATTTGTTCAAGGATGTATTGATTTTCGCCCTGAAGATCAGACCTTTCGTATTGCTCGTCAAATGTTTACTGAGCCTGAATTATTCGATCTTGAAATGGAACTGATCTTTGAAAAGGTCTGGATTTATGCTTGCCATGAAAGTGAAATTCCAAATCCACATGATTTTGTGACAGTTCAAGCAGGTCGCCAACCGCTAATTATTAGCCGCGATGCACAAGGTCAACTACATGCCATGGTCAATGCCTGTGAGCATCGCGGTGCGACCCTGACACGTGTCAGCAAAGGCAATCAATCAACTTTTACCTGCCCGTTCCATGCATGGTGCTATAAATCTGATGGCCGTTTGGTCAAGGTCAAAGCGCCAAGTGAATACTGCTCAGACTTCGACAAATCGAGCCGTGGTTTGAAACAAGGACGAATCTCGAGCTATCGTGGTTTTGTTTTTGTCAGCCTAGACACACGTGCAACCGACAGTCTGGAAGACTTTTTAGGCGATACCAAAATCTTTCTCGACATGATGGTTGAACAATCACCAACAGGTGAACTCGAAGTCTTACAAGGTAAATCGACCTACACCTTCGATGGCAACTGGAAGCTTCAAAACGAAAATGGCTTAGATGGCTATCATGTCAGTACCGTGCACTATAACTATGTTTCAACCGTGCAACATCGCCAACAAGTCAATGCCAGCAAAGGTGGTGAGCTCGATACGCTCGACTACAGCAAATTGGGTGCAGGTGATTCAAATACTGATGATGGCTGGTTTAGTTTCCACAATGGACATAGTGTGCTGTTTAGCGATATGCCAAATCCAGCAGTACGTCCAGGCTATCATCAAGTGATGCCCCATCTTGTCGAAAAATTTGGCGAGAAATATGCAGAATGGGCGATGCACCGTTTGCGCAATTTAAATATTTATCCGAGCCTGTTTTTTATGGATCAGATTAGCTCACAGCTTCGGATCATTCGCCCTGTGGCTTGGAATAAAACCGAAATCATTAGTCAATGCATTGGGGTGAAAGGTGAATCTGCCGAAGCACGTCGCAATCGTATTCGCCAGTTTGAAGATTTCTTCAATGTTTCTGGTCTAGGTACGCCTGATGACTTGGTCGAGTTTCGTGAACAACAACGCGGTTTTCAAGCACGTCTTGAAACATGGAGCGATATTTCTCGTGGCTGTCAGTCTTGGAATTATGCCGCAACCAAAAACAGCCACGATCTTGGAATTCAACCCGTCATGACTGGCACTGAATTTACCCATGAAGGTCTATATGTCAATCAACACGGACACTGGCAAAAACTCATGCTGAAAGGTTTGGTGCAAAAATCGCTGCACTTGGTCGACATCAGCCATGAACCTGCAACCATATCTGAATCTGAGGAGGCATAATCATGACTCAAGCACTTCATTTTGCTGTCAGCCAGTTTCTCTACCAAAAAGCTGCGCTGTGCGATGCCTATGATTGGGATGCCTACCTAGAACTGTATGACGAAGACAGTGAATATCATATTCCACAGTGGATTGATGATCATCATTATGTCACTGACCCAAACCAAGGTTTGTCTTACATTTATTATGCAGATCGTTCAGGTTTGGAAGATCGCGTGTTTCGTATTCGCACAGGCAAAGCGGCTTCTGCAACCCCCTTACCACGTACATTGCACAGTATGAATAACATTCAGGTGACTGAATTAGACAGTGGTTTGATTGAAGCCCAAGTCGCGTGGCAAACCCTGTATAACCGTCAAGGTTTGCAAGGCTGTTTTTATGGACGCAGTACTTATCTGTTACGACCTCATCAAGACAGTTTCCGCATTCGTCGCCAACACATTGTATTGCTGAATGACAAAATTGATTCAGTTTTAGACTTCTATCACGTTTAGGAGGATGACAATATGGCTCACTCTGTCGCATTGAATTTTGCCGATGGCAAAACCTTCTTTATTTCAGTCAATCAAGATGAGTTGCTGCTAGATGCTGCCATTCGTCAAGGCATTCAACTGCCCCTCGACTGCCGTGAAGGTGTATGCGGGACATGTCAGGGACAATGTGAACGTGGGCGCTATGAGCAAGATTATGTCGATGAAGATGCTCTAAGCACTCGTGATCTGGCAGAACGTAAAATGCTGGCATGTCAAACACGCATTCAGTCTGACGCGGCATTTTACTTTGACCATTCTTCTCAGTTTTGTCATGCAGCCGATCAGGTCAATATCTCTACCACTGTCCGTAAAGTCGAACTTGTATCGGAAACGACTGCGATTTTACATTTAGATGCCAGTCAGCACACCGAACAACTGCACTTTTTGGCAGGTCAGTATGCCCGTCTGCAAATTCCCGACACCAATGAATGGCGCTCGTATTCATTTGCCCATCAACCTAATGCTGACAATCAATTGCAATTTTTAATTCGTTTATTGCCCAATGGTGTGATGAGTAATTACTTACGTGAGCGTTGTCAGGTGGGCGATCAAATTATGATACAAGCGCCACTGGGTAGTTTTTATTTGCGTGAAGTGGAACGCCCACTGATTTTTATTGCAGGTGGTACAGGATTATCGGCATTTTTGGGTATGCTTGATCAGTTACAGCAACAAACCAATCCACCAAGTGTGCATTTATACTATGGGGTCAAAAGTGAAACGGATTTGGTTGAACAACAACGCTTACAAGCCTATCAACAGGTTTTACCGACATTTCACTATGAGCCGATCATTAGTCATGCTTCAGCCGATTGGCAAGGTAAATCAGGCTATGTGCATGAACATTTAGATCGGGAATTTCTGAATCGACAAGCCTGCGATCTATATTTGTGTGGCCCACCCGCCATGATTGAGGCTATTCGAGACTGGCTAGAGGTTGACCCTGAACACCAATGCCGTATTTATAGTGAGAAATTTTTACAGAGCAATATCAGTGCTGTCTAATATAAAAAGACCTGCTGTTTAGCAGGTCTTTTATTATGAAATTTAAATAATTAAAAATCAGTACCAGCTATTCATTACAGTCAATCTGAGTCAATAACAAAAAGCTAATACAATTCAAATCAATTGATTGATTTAAATATACTTTTTACAACTATTCAAAATTTATTTTATTATCCAAACATGCTAAAAATTGACCAACATAGTCAGATTTGCTATAAATAATCTCAGGTTTTAAGGAATAAAACCCCTAAGAAAATGCAAACCATTTGCTGAAACTAGAATGTCTAGACCAAACAAATCCACATGTAAAACTCTAGATCAATTTCGTCTCTTTTTCAGTATTCCAACTGATTTAGTTGGTCTAGTTTTTGCTTATATCTTAGGATCGTTAAGTGAGCTTTTAGCACTGTTTTGGTCATACATTGTCTGCAATATTTTGTTTTGTAGACAACTGTTCCAACAGGGAAGTTAGCCAGTAGGTCTATTATGCAGCAAGCCAATTCCCCCGCGTTAAGTGGTCGTCATTTTCATAACGAATCACTGTTTTCAGCCGAAAATTTATTGTTTAGCGCTCAGGATCTTGAAACGACTTGTCGCCATGTCGGTAAAATTTTTAAGCCCCATGTGCTGAAAATCTCTGAACAACGTACAGATTTCAGTGCAAGCATGCACCATGTTAAGTCAGGTGGTTTGTCGATTAACCGACTGGAATATAGTACCGATGTCTGTATTGAACCCGATTTTCTCGATCAGTTTTACCTGATTCAGATTCCGACTTCGGGCTATGCCGAAATTGAGTTTGCTCAACAAAAATTTATTTCTTATGCACAAGTGGCTTCACTGATTTCACCGAATCAACCCTTAAAAATGCGTTGGCATGCCAATTCTCCACAACTGATTTTAAAGATTGATCAGCAGGATTTTGCCCAGCACTGCCGCCAGCACTTACCCGATGGTGAACATACCCTACCGATTTTCCAAGCCAATCTGGACTTTTCAACCCAAAGCGGCGGGTATTTTCTGCAACTATTACGCACCCTAATGGATGCCTTAGCTTGTGATCAACATCCACTACACCATCCAATGGCATTTAAACAGTTTGAGTCAAATTTGCTCAATGCGCTGATTTATGGGCAGCCCAATAACACCCTTGCCAAAATTGATGCCTATAAAGACAAAGCCATTTCGCCTTACTTTATCAAGCGTGCCGAAGCTTATATGCGGGAGCATTTGCATGAAGCCTTGAATGTCGAAATACTGGCTGAACAGGCAGGTGTCAGCGTGCGTACCCTATTTGCGGGTTTTAAGAACTTCCTCAGTACTACCCCAATGGCGCATTTAAAAGAATTACGTTTTGAACAAGCACATTTGGAACTGATTCGTAACGAGCAATTGTCTGTGACAGAAGTTGCCTTTAAATGGGGCTTCACACACTTGGGACGTTTTTCTCAGGAATACAAACGTCGTTATGGTGAATTACCCTCTTCTACACGGCGTTTTACAGTATATGAACAGGATGTTTCTACACAAAAATGTTCGTAAAATTCAGCCATCATTTTGCGCGGGTTTCTGTTTAGAAGCCCATTTTTTTGAACAAAAATATTCGAGATAATGAGAATACATAGCTAAATTGATCATCAATATTTATGATGAAGCATTATTTAATTCCTATTCATCGTGACAGTTCAGCAGGTCAGGTCTTGGAAGATAAAGATGGGAAAAAAGTTTGGATCCCTATTTCCCCAACTCAATTTGTCGATGTTGATTCATAACAAATTAATCTACATAAAATATTTCCCCTATATAAATATCATGCTGGATTGATAAATTTATGCCATAGAAAAAGTATTGAGTCTGAATCTTCAGTTAAATACTCAAAAACCAGTTTCGGGGAGTGAAACTGGTTTTGTTTTGTGTGTTGTTTTGAGTTTAGAAATGATGGATATAACGCACTTGTAAACGTGTGCCTTGTGGTCGGTTTTGGGCATCTTGCTCAAAGTAAGCATTGGCCACCACATGATTGTCGTTCGAAAAACTGTACATTGCCCCAGGTCCAATTGCCCAGATCTGTTCGCGGCGGTCTTTCACTTTCTCACCATCCACTTTAGTATCGGTAATTTGTTTGAGCCAGTAACCATTGACCCCCAAACGCAATTTATTCGTTACCGCATAACTGGAAGCAAAGTTGGCATGAATCGCCTGCCCTGCCTGAATATCTTCGACATCTCCAAATGAATAACTTGGATCGTTATTTTTAAAGTTATAGAGATAATGAATACGGGTCGATACCGTCCATTTTGGAGTCAGCCAATAGGTTGCTGCCCAATAAGGATCGAGAGATACCGCATTGTTACTTGGGTTAATGTCTTTGTTTTGGTTATAATTTCCTGTGGGTAAATTCACCTGAAACTCGATACGCTGGACAAATTTAGGGCCTTGACTGCCCATAATCGGATCGAACTGAATAAAAGGCCCAATCATCAGATCGCCAAAACCACCTTGAGCTTTGAGTGCTGCATTATTTAAGCCATCATTCATGTCCATTTTGCTGACAAAAGGCAGTAAAAAGTTAATCCCCAGTGAGGCATGTTTGCCAACACGGACATTGGATAAATAGCTCAGTTGCTCAACTTCAACCTGATAGTTCAGATTGGTTTTTGGTAATCCAAGTCGCTGCCCTGACTGGTCTTTTAAGGTATTGGCATCGTAATTTTGCAGATAGGTCTGAGCATACCAGCCTGTGCCTGCGGGCAAACCACCATCGAGAAAACTGGTCATACCCAAGTTGACTGTAGGCAAGTCATAGGCATGAGTACCGAGTGCCACACCACACAACGTCCCTGCTAAAAACAGATTTTTAATCATCATTTGATTTTCCCCTGAATAAAAAAATCACGACCTGAAAGATCGTGATGTGATGAATTAGGCACTTAACTCTGGATGTGCCGCAGCAATACGATATTGCCCTGCATGAAATACCAGTGGCTCACCACAACGTTTCTGATAATGCTCAATTTGTCCAATAAAAATCAGATGATCGCCTCCTTCATACTGCTGTACATTGCGACAGAGTAAGGTCGCCAAAGCATCATCTAAAACTGGTATACCCGATTCACAGTCGTGATGGGCAATCCCTGCAAACTTATCCTCCGCAGGTCGGGCAAAGTGCCCAGAAAGTTGATGATGCTCTTGAGCCAACATATGAATGGCAAAGTATTTAGCCGCAATAAAGTCAGGCAAACTCGGCGCAGTCTTGGACAGACTCCATAAAATCAATGGTGGGTCGAGCGATAACGATGAAAATGAATTGGCAGTCATGCCGACTTTACGTCCATCTTGTCCACGCGTGGTGATAATGGTCACGCCTGTCGCAAACTGCCCCAGCAAGTTACGGATTTCACGCGGGTTGGAACAATCAATCTCGCATAGCTGCGATGCTGTTACGGTTTCCATAGCAAACTCCTTTGCACTCAACCTATGCCACTTTCTTGGCTGTTTTGGACTGAATAAATTGCTGTGCAGCCTGTGCATCGAACCACCACGGCGCAAACTGGCGCGGGTCATCGAAGTTATTGGCAAAGGTCGAAGCAATCGCTTGGTTTTGACTAGCTGCAGCCAAGATCTCAACCATGTGCGGTTGTGGTGGTACTAGCAGACTATTAGTCCACGCTACAACCTGCTCGGCATATGCCCAGTAACGCTCAAAGGTTTGTGTCATCCACTGTGCATCAAAGCTTTGATTGGCATGATTCAAAATCGCATCGAAATAGACCTTGCTGCATTTGGCAGCATTGTTCGAGCCTTGACCTGTAATTGGGTCATTGACCACCAAAGCATCTGCCATACCCAAGATTTGTTTACCCGATGGCAAAGTTAAAATTGGTTTACGCACGGTTGGCGGAAACCGTCCTGCCAGATAACCACCAGCATCGGTCAGTTCAACTTGCTGACAGCGTTCATATTCCCAAGGTACATATTTCTTTAAGAGTTCAAGGCTTAATGCCAGATGTTCTTCAGCCGTTTTTGCTTCCTGCCAGCAATCCATCGGGCCATTGGGAATGCCTTCAAAAACCATAATGTCGCAAGCCCCATTCACCGTTAGTGCAGGAAATGAGAAATATTCACCGACTTGAGGAATCACGTTAAAAGTCACTCGCGAATATGGTGAAATCGGCTGCATACCTTTGACATAGGTCAGCGCCAACGCACGTTGTGGCTTGTCAAAGGTACTCCGTTCGGCATCATGCTCGAACTGTTTCACCACTTCACCTTTACCTGCGGCAAGGAGTACCAGTTCATATTCACTCGCAAGCTGTTCCAGTTCTTCCAAACCGACATCTTGAATCACCAACTTGCCGCCACGGCGTTCAAATTCTTCCATCCAGTCAGGCATTTTCACGCGCTGATCGACCGACTGCGCATAACGCTCTAAACGTGCACTCCATTCAAAAGCTTTTTCGCCATTTTCAGGATTGACCAGTGTAAAACCTATGCCTTCCACCGCTGGGCACTGTTCCTCCCAAAAGTTCAGCCCCAAATCACGCTCGGTTTGTAATGCAGTATGAAACATACATTGGCTCGACATGACTTTACCCTGACGGATCTGATCCGCAGTACGGTTGGTCAGTAAAGTCACGTCATAACCTGTGTCCAATAAACCCAATCCAAGCTGTAAACCTGACTGTCCTGCACCGACAATTGCAATACGACGCATAATGAATCTCCATATCTCTAAAATGAGTGTAAAAATGCCGACTTATTCGGCTAAACGAGGAATGGCAGGTTGATTGCCTTCAGGCCCCATGACCGAATAACCACCGTCCACAGCGTAGTCCGCGCCAGTCACAAAACTTGCAGCGGGAGATAATAAAAACAGCACCACATTGGCGACTTCTTCGGGATTGCCCAATCGACCCAGTAAGTGATAATCGGCAGCCACGGCATCGGCTTTGGCACGCTGATGCCCACTGACTTCGGCAATCACCCTTGACCATGTCCAGCCTGGGGAAACTGAATTGACCCGAATGCCATCGACCGCAAAATCCATTGCCATGCTTTGTGTAAGCTGACGCATTGCGGCTTTCGACACGGGATATAACCAGCGTCCTGTTTGCGCTGCTTTGGCAGAAATCGAACTAAAGTTAACGATGGCACCCCGCTGCTGTTTCAGGTCTGCATAAAGTGCCCGTGTCAGCTCAACTGCCGAGAGCAGATTGACATCCAAGGCTTGTAGCCAGTCGCCACGACTCGACTTAAAGCCATCATCTAAGTAAGTACAGGCCAAATTCACCAAGGCACTGACCTCGCCAAACTGGCGGTGAATCTCACTGACCGCACGTTGAATGGCACTGTCACTGGTCAGGTCAGTTTGAATAAAAATCGCCTGCGCCATAAACTGCTCGGCAATCTGCTGCCCTTCTGGATTGACATCCAAAATTGCAACGCGCGCACCAGCTTCTACCAGTGCTTTGACCACTGCCTGCCCAATCAGGGTTGCACCACCGCTCACCACCGCCACTTGATTTTGAAGATTCAGATTCATGTCAGACTCCTTAGTCAATCGGTTTACCAGCACTTGATGTCCAAGATGGCATCAAGGTGTTAGATGGCAGATCTTCATCCAGCAGTTTTTTCGCGGTTTCCACGCCAGCTACAGGCAAGCCTGTTGGATCAAGCAACCCGATCTGCACCAGTACCGAAGCCTGATCCCAATAAATATGCTCATGACACAACTTTGAACCACGAAACTGAATCACACCGAGCATCGGAATTTCGACATATTTGCCTGTGGGTTGAACACCCGGTAATAACCAGTCAATTTCTGAATCGTGGGTAAAACTCATGATGAATTCGTCCACCACTTGGGTTGAGCCCACCGTGCGTGAAATCGAGGTGATTTTCATGTCTTGCGGATTTTGATGAACGAAGTGATAGCGGTAAAAACGTGCCAGTTGGCTATAACCGACCCCACCCGTTAAGGTTGGAATGTGATTGACATAAGGCTGAGCGACCATGGTTGCCATCGTGGCGGGCACATCACGCGTATCGAACTCATGTCGAATATGCTCTTCCCAAAGTGCTACCAAGTCATAATGCGGGCCAATAGCGTTGTGTAATGCCGTGACGGTTCGCTCGTGGGCAAACTTGGCAGAAGGTTTGTGAAAATGTGTGCCTTGCGGGCGAGCAAAGGCGTGATCAACACCTTCATAAACATAGACTTTGAGATTTGGATATTGCTGTGCTGCTTGCACAATCTGCTCACGAGCCGCAGGTGGAGTGAACTGATCCAACTCGGCAATATGCAGTACTAACTGAGCGCGGCAATTTGCCAGTTCATCCAGTTGTTTTTCAATACCCACACCGTAGTAGCCAACCGCACAAGCAACTTCAGGTAAACGGCAAGCCGCCAGATAGGCCAGTTTGCCACCAAGGCAATAACCGACCACGCCCAAGCCAGCTTCAGCGGTACATTCCTCTAAACTTGCCAAATGCTGCAAACTGTCTTGAATATCTTGAACACCCAAATCCTGATCGTATTGCTGATACAAAATAAAAGCTTTTTCAAAGTCTTCTGCGCTATAACCCAGTTCAATCTGTGGCTCATTGCGCCAGAACAAATCGGGAACTAAAACCGTGTAGCCTTCTTCTGCCAGAAAATCAGCTTTGGCACGCATCGCGGCATTCACCCCGAAAATCTCTTGGCACAGGACTATTCCTGGTCCTTTCCCGTCGGCAGAAACCGCCAAATACGCAGCAAATGTCTGACCTGTTCGACTTGTAATATGGATATATTGACCAGCCATGTTGTCAACTCCTGACCTAATTCATGCTGTAATCATCTATCTGAAAGATCATTTAGGCTGTCCAAAAGCTGCGAGCACTATCCAGCAAATGCGCAATTTGCAGAACATTTGCAGTTTTTGCACAAAAAAATCGGGCAACCTGATTCAGATTGCCCGATTTTGAGTATCTTTATTTATAAATTACTTTTAATTCAATTAGTTAAAATTAAAATCTTGCTGATAAAAATAACACAAAATACTGTCGGTAATATCATCACAAATTTGTTTGTGATGAGTATCGCCAATCGTTTGTTAGGATTGCTGCGCCAAAAGCTGTAAACAGGTCTGAATCAATCGGGTCAATACCGCAGCTTTCATGAGTACCCCACAACCAAAGCGATTTCTCACCATTGGAGCAAGGTCTTGTTCAATTCAGCGTGACTCTAGTCATTGCTGTTCCAGCGAAATCACAATGTAGTCAGTATCGGGTGGTGTACACAAGAAAAAGTCCTGCTCAGAAGGCAGCAAAGTTGCGCCATTTTTATCTCAAGTATGTGTAGGCAAATGCTGATCTTCGGCAAGTAGCAAAATTTATTCTTGTTTTGAATTATTTTAATGCAATCATCAACACACCAATGGTGATCAGTGCAATACCACCGTATTCCTGCTCTGACGGACGTTCGCCCAAAAAGATTACCGCAAATATTGCCACTAAAACCACACTCAGCTTATCAACTGGAGCCACTTGCGATGCATGTCCCATTTGCAGGGCACGAAAATAACAGACCCAAGACCCACCTGTTGCCAGCGCAGATAACAGCAAAAATAACCATGTTTTTCCACCCAGCCAAAATGGATTTTGCCATTTTCCCAAAAAAGTAACCCAAGCCAATAAAATCACAACGATTAGACCTGTACGAATCAGGGTAGCAAAGTCTGAATCTACACCTTGTAACCCAATTTTGGCGAAAATCGCGGTTAATGCCGCAAAGCTCGCGGATAAAACTGCCCAGAACAACCAGTGTGACAACATGTTTCGCTCCTCAAGTGACGCTTCTTTGCACTACAGCATGTCACCATAAACTTAAGCAAAACTTGCACCTGTATCAGAATAGCTTAAATCTTAGGCAGCACTAGTCATACGTGCTTGTGCGTGGGTCAAGACATATTCAATCGCCTGTTCCAGTAGCAGATTTCCTTCCGCGTAGGTGTGTTCAGGGACTGCCAATGTTTCAGCAGGTGCTTGAACATACTGCCCCTGATACTGCGCGACTTCATCACTCAAATTTTCAAACAGCATATTTAAGGTTTTTGCCGTCATTTCTGGATGACACTGAAAACCAATCGCTTGTTGCCCATATTGATAAATCTGACGTGGGCAAGCGGCATTGCCTGCCAATAGTACTGCGCCTTGTGGTAACTCAAAAGTTTCCGAATGCCACTCTAGAACCTGCACTTGCTCAGGAATCTGCCAAACTGTTTGAGCATCCAGATCTGCAACTTTATAAATGTTGTGCCAACCACGTTCTTTCTCAGGATTTTTACTGATCTTTGAACCTAGTGCCTTGGCAATCAGCTGCCCACCTAAACATAGCCCAATCGCAGGCTTTCCTGTTGCCAAATATTGCTGAATCCATTCAATTTCTGTAGTAAGCCACGGATAAACCTCATGGTCATTCACACTCATCACACCGCCCATAATCATGAGTAAATCCACATCTTCAATTGCAGGCAGTGCCTGTAGTTCTAATGCAGTTTGAGGTGGTAAGGCAAAAAATGCGGTTGCTGTAATCTCGGCGTGTCGTTGTTGAAAATAGCTTAAACAACTACCAAAGCCCTCACCTTCAATATGTTGAAAATAGTGCACACGTAATGCTTTGCTCATGAAAACACCTTTAATTTTCATATTAAGAATTATATTTTCCTTATAATAAATTTAAATTTAGATGGCAGCTATCACAATTTGGAAAAATTACAGAAAAAAGTATGTGTAAATGAGTTTCCACTTTTATACATCAATAAAAAAGTCTTAATCACACTCAGAAAATGACCAAATGTTGTGGATATCACAAAATGGCAAGAAATATTCTTTATAGTTGGATAAAGATTGCTGTTTTCTTCAGCATTTAATCGGGAATTTGACCTGTTAAAATCCGAAATTGACTGATCATGACCTTGCAGCAACAAGAACTTGTGCTACATTAAAAACAACAATTAGACCTAAGAGTGCAAACTCCAAGAGAGGCTAGAATGAAACGTGTGATTGCTTGTATTGATTCTTCACCCTGTATTAATGCCATTGCAGATGCGGCAGCATGGGTTGCGAAGCAGACACATCGAGAGCTGGTGCTATTACAAGTTTTGGACTATTACCCTGCCAGTTATCATTTAGGGGAAATTAGTGGCGTGATTGGCTTTGAAAGTAATGCCATGCTACTGAAAGAACTTGCCGAGCTTGAACAAAAACAAAGTGAACTTGCGATTAACTATAGCAATAACTTGCTGGCGCATATTTCTAAAATGATCAAGGAAAAACATGATATTGAGGTCAGTATCATCCAAGAAAAAGGTGATTTCCTTGAACAAAGCTTTAATATTTTAAGAGATGATGACATTGCCATTCTTGGCCGTGTTGGTGAACGTGCCGCTGAAAAAAATAAAGTGATTGGCAGCAATGTCGAAAACTTCATTCGAGGGGCGCAATGTACTGTCATGACCATTGGTGATCATTTTAAAGCACCAACCCGTTTTATTTTTGCCTATGAATACTCACCAACCTGTATAAAAATGATGCACAGAATTGCCGAGAGCGATTTGTTGCGTCAACTACAATGTCACTTGCTTTATGTGGGCGATCATCCAGACGTTCTTAAACAACCTGAAGAATTCCTCAAGCTACAAGGAATAGATCTTGTGGTCGAAGCCCGTTATGGTGATGTTGCTGAAAGCATTATGGAATATCAACGCCAACACGGCATTCAACTGGTCTTACTTGGTGCATTTAGCCACAGTAAAATCCATCAATTTTTCTTGGGTAGTATTACCACGACAATTTTCCGAAATTTAAATGTGCCTATGATTGTCGCAAAATAATTGGGGAAAGTTGTCCATAGTTATCCGCATAATCTGTGGATAACTCTATGGACAGAACATCTAAGCTACTTATTATTATCAATAAAAAGCTATTGGTGATTTTTTGTTACATCTATCATTATTTGACAATTGCGATGGCAAAACCATCATGACCTTTGCTGCCTACTGTTTGCAACGCTGTACAAGACAATAAGCGCGGATGATCTTGAAGTGCAACAAACGTTTCACGAATCCCTTCAATACTTGGCTTGTGATTATCAGGGTTAATAATATCCCCTGCACGGATCACATTATCGAGAACAATCACGGTGCCTGAATGTGAAAGCTGTAAGCTCAGTTCCAAATATTCAGGATAGCTTTGCTTGTCAGCATCAATAAAAATAAAATCAAAAGGTTCAGTATTGTCAGGTAATGCACGAAGTACATCGGCTGCACGTCCAACTTTCAACTCAACCTTGACAGGATAATTGGCCTGATCAATATTTTGCTGAGCCATAGCCGCGTGAGTATCGCGTCCTTCGATCGTGAGTAAATAGCCATCTTCAGGCAATGCGCGCGCTAACCATGCAGTGCTATAAGCAGCAAAAGTTCCTAGCTCTAAAACACGTTTACACTGATTCATCTGGATCAGCATTTGCAGGAGCATACCTTGATTTGGCGCAACTGCCAGATGATTTGAAAAACCATGTTCAACTGTATTTTCAACGATTTTTTGCAGCTTTGGATCTTCAGAAATTAAATGTGACTCGATATATTCATCTAACGCTGTCCACATTTCTTGCATGATTGACTCACCTTATTTACGATCAAGCCATTGTATACATTTATATCCTGAGTTCAATTTTTCATAAAAAAAAGAGATCAAAATGATCTCTTTTTCAATATTAGCAATCAGGCCAAGCTATTACACATTGAAGAACTACGACTGTGGTTAGGCCCCCAGGTTCGATAGCCTTGAGTATCAATATGAATTTGTCCAGATGCATATAACCCAAGACCCATATTCAGGTTTTGACCATATTGTGTCCAGAACTGGCACAATTTATATTTGGTACTTTGAATATATGCAAAATCTTGCGGTTTCGGGTATTCAGCCCCAATACGAAAATCAATTGCTGAGTTGAATAAATGGCGTGAAGAATTTGCACCACCTGCACAGCGATTGGTTGGTAAATCGCGATAAACTGAGGTGACTTCAAAATCTGTCAGAACTTTGGTCGCAACCAAATATTTAAATACACGTAGCGTTGCAACTTGGTTTTCCCATAGCTCACGATTTGGCACAGCATACTCAGAACTACCACATTTTTGCCAGTCACGCGCACTACGTAACAACTCAAAGGCAGGAATCACATTACCGACATGCTGCTGATCTAAAAATTTTTCATATTCATATGCATGCTGGCGGTTTTGACCTTGTGCCAGCCACATATTGTAAGTGTCTGGAACAATTTTCGGTAATCCGACATGTTCATTGGTGACTTGTTCTTCGGGAATTTGAATCCGTTTACCCATTTGTGAATAATTATAGCCTGTCTGTTGCGTTGTGGTGGTACAGCTCACCAGAAATAACGAAACGACACCTGTGTTAAGCAGATGTTTTGATACAGATTTAATCATTGACAACACGATAAAAGAGCGATATTGCAGCTATTGTACTGCAATACTTCGCCACAAAATTGGATTTTTTTTAACGAAATGTGAATCTTTGGTATAAAAAAAGATCAGCATTTGCTGATCTTCCAAACTTACTTTTCTAAGTATTGTAGTTTGTCTGCTTTACCATTCCACTCTTCGCGATCTGCTGGTTGATCCCCGATTTGTGTAATGTTCGGCCATTTTTGAGCAAGTTCAGCATTGAGTTCGATGAACACTTCCTGACCTTCTGGCAATTCATCTTCAGAGAAAATTGCATTGGCTGGACATTCTGGTTCACACAATGCGCAGTCGATACATTCATCTGGATTAATAACGAGGAAATTTGGACCTTCATAGAAGCAGTCTACTGGGCATACTTCAACGCAGTCTTGATATTTACATTTAATACAGTTTTCAGTGACAACAAAGGTCATGGCGACAGCTACCTAAAAAATATGGTTTCGTTCAATTGCGCTATTGTAGGCAAAAAACCAAGCAACAAACAATTCCTTTTATTGATATTAATTATATAAAAGGCTGTTAATTTGAAATAAAACTGATTGATTCTCATTCACAACCAGTTTTACTCAATTTTAACTTATTTATTGCACTGATTTTTTAGCTAATGCTTTTAATTCATACAGTTGCTCAAGCGCCTGACGTGGCGTCAGATCATCAACATCGAGCTTTTGCAGGTAGTCTAATGCAGGTGAAGCCACCTCAACTTCAACCGTTTTTTCGACAATTTCAATCTCGGGTTCAATCTGCATAAACAGGTCATTTTGAACAGAAGCCTGCAAGTGCTGCTGTTGCTGTTTTTCCAAAATCTTCAGACGTTTTTGCGCATCCTTGATTACCCCGACTGGAATTCCTGCAAGTTTTGCCACTTGTAAACCATGACTCTGACTGGCTGGGCCCTGCTGTACTTTATGTAGCAAAATAAGCTGACCATTCAGTTCTTTTGCCGTGACATGATAGTTGTCAATCCCTGCTTCTTGAGCTAGTTCGGTCAGTTCAAAATAATGCGTGGCAAATAGGCACAGACATTTCACACGCTTGGTCAAATCAAGTACACACGCCCATGCCAGCGACAAACCATCATAGGTACTGGTTCCACGCCCAACTTCATCCATAAGCACCAAGGACTGATTGGTCGCATGATGTAGAATTTGCGAAGTTTCAGTCATTTCAACCATAAAGGTCGATTTACCTGTCGACAGGTCATCCGCAGAGCCAATACGGGTAAAGATACGGTCAATCGGCCCAAGTTGTGCAGCCTGCGCAGGCACAAAACTACCGCAATATGCGAGCAGGCTAATCAGGGCTGTCTGACGCATAAAGGTCGACTTACCACCCATGTTTGGCCCTGTAATAATTGCCATACGATGCTGTACATCCAAGAACGTATCGTTAGGTGTATATGGTGCTTTATTGAGCGCTTCTACCACAGGATGGCGACCTGCGCTAATCTTAATGCCAATTTCAGGACTAAAGCTTGGACGTGCCCATGTATATAAACGCGCTTGCTCGGCAAAGTTACTCAAGACATCGACTTGTGCAATGGCTGCACTCATCATCTGCAAATTGGCAATGTTTTGACGTAAAGTTTCCAGTAAAGCTTCAAACAGCATTTTTTCACGCGCCAAGGCACGTGATTCACTTGATAAGACCTTATCTTCAAAACCTTTCAGTTCAGGCGTGATATAGCGTTCTGCATTTTTTAAAGTCTGACGGCGAATATAATCCGCTGGAGCTTGCTCAGCTTGGGCACGCGTCAACTCGATGTAATAACCACTCACACGGTTATAACCAATTTTGAGTGTATTAATCCCTGTACGTTCACGTTCTTTAATTTCTAAATCAATCAGGAATTGTCCTGCATGATCACGAATTTGACGAAGTTCATCCAGTTCTGTGTCGTAGCCTTCTGCAATTACATTGCCATCACGTAGCAATACAGGTGGATGTTCAACAATCGCCGCCATAAGCTCTTGATGGAGTGCTTTAAAATCACCAAGCTGTTGATCTAACTCAGTTAAAAGTACTGATTTTTGTGACTGAATCACGGGTTGTAAGGCATGACGTAACAGTGGAATCTGTGCACAGGCATGGCGTAACTGCACCAGATCACGCGGACGTGCACTGCCCAGAGCTACACGACTTAATACACGTTCAATATCACCAATTTCTTTCAGCACCAAACGTACAGGCGTTTCATGATAGCCCTGCAACAACTGCTCAATCGCATCTAAACGCTGATCGAGTAACACCGTATCACGAATGGGTTGCATGAGAGTACGGCTGAGCAAGCGTCCACCCATTGCGGTTTGACAATGGTTAATCAGTTGAAATAAAGACGTGCCATGTTCAAATAACGGCTCAATAATTTCCAAGTTACGACGCGTCACAGGGTCAAGCGCGATAAAATCACTCGACTGTTCCAGTTGAATCGAACGGATATGCGGCAAAGCCGTTTTTTGAGTTTCTTTGGCGTAGTGAATTAATGCTGCCGCAGCCGCTTTCGCTAGGGGTAAATGGTCAATCCCGAAACCCGACAAGGTTGCCACTGCAAACTGGTCACACAAGGTTTTTTGGGCATTGTTTAAATTGAAGTCAACATTTGGACGTTTGGTTACTGGGCAATCGAGTTGTTTTTTGATGACTTCCAAAATGTTTTGATCAACCAGATCTTCATCAATCACGATTTCACTTGGCATTAAACGCGCCAAATCAATCGGTAACTGTTCAGCCGTGTAGGTTTGTTGTTGAACTTTAAAAATACTGGCACTTAAATCCAGTAAAGCAATCCCGATCTGATTTTGCTGAATGCATAATGCAACCAGATTTGAAGACTGATAGCTGCCAAGTAAGGCATCATCCGTCAAGGTACCAGGCGTTAGAATACGAACCACTTTACGTTCAACAGGCCCTTTACCTGTCACCTCACCGACCTGTTCACAGATCGCAACCGTTTCACCTGCCTTGACCAAACGAGCCAAGTAACCTTCAGCCGCATGATATGGCACACCTGCCATTGGAATCGGCTCACCATTGGTTTTGCCACGATGAGTTAAGGTAATTCCAAGTAATTTTGCAGCTTTACGGGCATCGTTAAAAAATAATTCGTAGAAGTCCCCCATACGGTAAAACACCAAAGCATGCTGATGCGCCATTTTGACTTTTAGATATTGCTGCATCATTGGGGTATGGGAGGAAAGATCAGCTTCTACAAAGTTATGATTTACCAAAACAAATTCCTTTAAAAACAATCAAAAACATCATTAAACTTTTTTCGTATTTGCACTTTATATCCGTCAATCTCAAAAATAAAGACAGCAAAATAAGTTTGTTGATTTAACATTCAATTTTCTAAGACCGATTCAACTCAACGGCTGAATCTATGACAGGCAGGTACAGGCTTAACCTATCAGAAAAAATATTCAGACTGAATTCTAGCAAATAAAGAAACCATCTCCAAAAATACCCTGTCATTTGTATTTCCTATTCTGACTAGAAGCATTGCACCAATCATCAATAACAAAACTAAATGGATTTAAATTTGATGATTAAGGAACATAAGCCGTCAGTTTCAGTAAAGTATCCCATTCCAAAGCAACCGATTCTTAGTCAAATACACATTTCTTTGAGGAATCCTTTAGCCAAATTGAATGGGAAATTTTATGAATAAAACAGGATCCAATAATGTACAAAACCATTCTATGTCTCACTTCAACACTTTCTGTCGTTCAGTTACATGCAGCCACTGTATCAACTACGCTTGGATTAATCAGTGATTATCGTTCAGCAGGTATCTCTCAAACATCTGGCAATCCCGCTGTTCAAGGTCATATTGATGTGACATTTGAAAATGGAATTTATGCTAATGCATGGACAAGTCATGTCGATTGGGGTGATGATGCTAAACTTGAGCTGGACTACTATCTGGGTTATAGCGCTGCGCTAAGCAAAGATATCGGTTATGATTTCAGTGTAGGCTATGTCAGTTATCCCGATTATTCTCTTGATATCAATTATCCTCAAGCCATCGCCAAACTCCACTATAAAAATGCTTCCGTGGCATATAGTTATTCCAGTAATTATTCTAATTCTGGCAAAAATGCTGGATATATTTCTCTGGATTACAGTCAGCCATTACCAAAAAAATTAAGCCTAAATTTGCATGCAGGTCGTAGCATGGGGGCTTACTGGAAAAATATGTATTGTGGTGAATACAATGATTACTCTGTCGGATTCGCTGGAAGCTTCCACGGTTTAGACTTGTCTTTGGCATGGATCAGCACAGATATTCACCCCCATACGCATTCAGGCGCTCTTCAAGATGATAGTACGATCGTGTTTGGTATTTCACATACCTTCTAAGCCTTATTCACTCTCTACTTCACACAAGAAGATTTTTACGAAGAAGCATGATAGCACCAATAGTTTTTAGCGTTGTACAGCCCTTAGAGCCATACTGAAAACTAGGTTTTTAGACGAAAAATCTTCTTGTGATTAGCTATATTTGAGTACACAGGGACAATCGACATTTCAGTTATAGTAAAGTCTATCGAATCTGATAGTGCTTCTATTTTTAATAAAAAACTGATTCTCTAAATTTTGAAATAGGTCACAAAGACATACTAAAATGCCGAAACCTCAGCTTGGATGCCCTGATCTTTTTCGCTAGAATGCCTGCTCCAAAAATAAATCATTTTAAAATAATGAATAAATACAATTTTTTAGTGCTTCTATGTTTAAGTTTGATTACGGCTGCTTGTCAAAAAGCTGAACCTGACTCCACAAAAACAGCTACACCTCAAACGACAACTGAAACTCATGTCACAGTCCCTAAACCTATTGATCCTGCTAAAAAATGTCAGAGTCTTGACCAGCAGCTCAAGCAATACACCCAACAAGGCATCACTCCTAAACAACTGATTACATTTAACACTGAGTTAAAAGCATGTGTTGCTCATGTTCCACTGGAGCAACGTTATGCATGGTTAAATGCAACTAGCAAGCTGTATCAAAAATTTATTGGACGATATGAATCTAAAGAACTCGATGAATATATTGGACAATTAGAATATGAATCGAGTCTAGACAGCAGAGATGAGTCCATTGCTAAACGTAAGGAAATGCGGGAAGAATCTATTGCCGAACGTAAAAAGACTGAAACTAAATTAACCAGACATCAACTATTCATTATCCAGAATTTAAAAAAATTATATTTAGATATTTACTATTTAGGAGAAGGTGAATTTACACTTACTCAGCACCCTCGCTATGATGAGGATATGTTTACAGCACATTTACCAGAAGCAGATCAAGTTTACCTCAAAAAAAATTCAAGCGAATATTATGGAGCAAATTTCGATCTAGATGCTGGCTTATCAATCAGTTTTAAAGATTTAGCAAAACGCTTATTATTTTGGGAAAAATATCAAGTTCAATTCTCCGATAGCCACTTCCATAAGCAGGTAGTGAATAAAATTAAAGAATATCGCCACTTTTTATTGCTTGGTCTAGAAAATACGCCTGTTATTATGGGTGATTACAAATCTGAGCTTGCAGATCCCGAAGCAATCAAAGCCATTACTCAAGTCAGTCAGGCAAACTCAACGTCTAGCCCCATTGCACAACAAGTCTTAGATCTGATTCAACAAGAAACTGAAGCATGGCGTCAACTCCATACGGTAGAGAATATATCTGAAGAAAAGCTAAGTGAGCAAGAGCATGAGTTTGTAATACAAGTCAACAATAAAATGATTGCTCTAGTTGATCAAGCCGACGCCTCAACCAAATAAATAATACAACCTACGAACTGGCGCTTTTCCAGTTTGTCATGTCGTTAAATCAATGACATTGAAGAAAAGCGCATTACTTTAGAAAGCAGTTCTTGTTTACTGCCTACGTCCGCTTTTTGAAAGATGTGACGCACATGAGTTTTAACGGTAGCCAGACTGGAAAAAATGGTATTGGCAATTTTGAGGTTATCAAAACCCTGACAAATATATTTTAAAATTTCCAGTTCCTTACGCGTCAAGCCAAAGGTTTCCTGAATGACCTGATATGGAATTGCCTGATAAGAAAATAAATGATTGGAAAATGCATACAAACTTTCAATCATGGCAAAGTCTTGGGTTGAGAAATCACGCTGTTCACGAATCAGACTGACTCCACGCACAGGACGCTGCTGATCCAGATAAATCAGTTCGATATGATCCTGAATCTGCCATTTATGCATAAACTGGGCATACTCAGCATTAATTTTTCGGGTTTTTAACGCACAACAATGTAATTTGTTTTCAACCAAGACCTGAAAATGCACAGGGTCACAATACTGTTTTTCTGAGACATATTCATCGAGTGAAATCTGTTTTACACCTTGATGATAAAAGTTCTCTGCCTGCTCGCCGCTAATATCATAAGAAATAAAACCATCAATCGGCATGACATGTTGTACCGCTTGAATAAAATGATCTGTAAAACCAATCCAGTTGATTTGATTCATATCCTGTTCCCTCCTAGAACTGACAGCATGTCTATCATGCTGCCAGATAATACTCCACGACTGCGTTTAAGCTTGTGTCACATGTACCGATTGTTTATGGGTAAATTGCAATAAGCCATCTAGACCAAATGAGAAACCTAAACCTGAAAGTTTCCAACCACCAAATGCTGCCGATGGAGACAAGTCACCATGACTGTTGACCCAGACCGTGCCTGTTTCCAGTGCTTCAGCAATGGCTTGTGCCTTGTCCAAGTCCTGCGTCCAGACTGAACCACCTAGACCGTATTCGCCTTGGTTGGCTTTTGCCACGACTGCATCAACATCACTAAATTTAACAATTGGCAGTACAGGGCCAAACTGCTCTTCATCAAGCAAAGCAATACCATCTTTTACGTTGGCAACCAATGTTGGTGCAATAAAATAGCCCTGTTCAGGATGTGTCACGCGCTGATTGAGAATTTGTCCACCATTGGCAATGGCATCATCCAAAATGTTTTTGACTTTTTGATACTGAACGCGGTTTTGCACTGGGCCAAAAGTGGTATTGGCATTGAGTCCATCTCCCACCACTTGCTGATCGGCAATTTCCACCAGTTTTTCAGTTAAGGCATCGTAAACTTTTTCATGCACATACAAACGCTTTAAGCAAGCACAAGTCTGACCCGCATTTAAAAATGCTGACTGGAAAATTTTTCCTGCAACAGCATCGACATCCACATCATCAAGCACAATTCCGACATCATTGCCCCCAAGTTCAAGCACCACACTTTTTAACGATGCAATCGAACCTTGTAAAATGTGCTGACCTGTACGGGTTGAACCTGTAAACACCACTTTATCGACTTGAGGATGTTCACTGAGGGTTTTCCCCACTTCGCCAGTCCCCAGCACCAAATTACATACACCTTTTGGAACGACTTGATTAATAATTTCCACCAAACGAATAGTGCTTAATGGGGTAAATTCTGAGGGTTTATTCACCACACAGTTTTTGGTTTTCAG
This sequence comes from Acinetobacter sp. MB5, assembly GCF_003261585.1. Taxonomy (GTDB): domain Bacteria; phylum Pseudomonadota; class Gammaproteobacteria; order Pseudomonadales; family Moraxellaceae; genus Acinetobacter. Next base: position 122,881 of record NZ_POVU01000002.1, read on the forward strand.
GGCAGGAATAATGTGCCATACCGCAATCATAAATGGCCAGTTCCACGGCGTAATGGAAGCCACCACACCCAATGGTCGGTTATAAACATTCACCTGTTTGCCTGTTGGCTCAACATAATGTTCAACAGGAATTTCAAGTTGGGCAATGTGTTGAATCCACAATACACTCAAGTCCACTTCGAGTTGAGCCAAAAACAGTGGTTTACCCTGTTCTTGGGTAATGAGCTCAGCAAGGCTGGCTTTTTCTGCCTGAATTTTGTCGGCAATTTGCAATAAAAGCTGTTGAATGTGCTGATCATCGGTCTTTTTCCAGCTTTTAAATGCCTGACGTGCCGCAGCGATTGCCAAGTTGACTTGCTCAACAGTTGCTGAAGCCACTTCTGCCAAGACTTGCTCGTTGGCAGGGTTAAGAACTGCAACTTGTTCACCCTGACCTGTTACCTGTGCACCATCAATAATTAAACTGGTGTTCATAACTTCACATTCCTTTTACTAAGATCAGTCCCCTGACCGAGAGTTGTTGAGCAACCTGTTCCACGGTTACATCAAGCTATTGCATTGAAAGAAAAAATCTTTAGATCAACCGATCTGTGTCTTGGTTGATTGTTCTTGTCAAAACGAGACATCTTTTTCATCAAACCTAATTTTAAATTAATATAAAATCGTAATTTTGTAAATATATTAACTAAAATCAAATTTCCACACTTAATCCAAGTTAATATATTAATTATTTAACTTTTCACACATATTTAAAAGACTCAAATTAACATTCAGATTTTAAATCTAGTGCCAATTCAACTCGCCCTTTACGCTGTAAATACAATCCATAAGCCACGCCTAGTGCTGTCCAAATTACCCCTAAAATCAAGGCGTCATGCTGCATATTGGCAAATACTGCCAGTACAATCACAATACCAAGTACAGGCACACAAACATGTGGTAGGAAACGGCGCTGAGGATTGCGCAATCCCAAATGCACCAATACAGAAACATGCAGCAATAAAAAGCCTGCTAATGCGCCAAAGTTCACAAACAGTGCCAAGGTATCGACATGGTCTTTCATCACCAGTGCCACGGTTAAAGAAAATAAGGTAGAAATAATCATGGCAACATGCGGAATCTGCGTGCGTGGATGAATCTTGGCAAGCACTTCAGGCAGTTGTTGATTTCGCCCCATTGCGAACAATACCCGCGCTACACCGACTTGCATCGGCAAGGCATTGGTAAAACTCACAAAAATTGTGGTCAACCATGCAAAAACCAGTGCTGCCCAAGTTCCAATTTGCTGAGTGAGAATTTCATAGATCGCTGCGGCAGGGTCATGAATGTGTAAACCTGCTGCCAGATTCCCCACAAACCAAGTGGAGACAATAAAGATCGTGGCGCTAATCAACAGCACCAACATAATCGCCTGCCCGACCAGTTTACGACTATCACCTTTCACCTCTTCTGACAGCGTGGTAATCGCATCGAATCCCAAGAAGGCAATAATGCAAATTGAGGTTGCTGCAAAAACTTTTTTCAGGTCAAAAGTGTCTGCCTGATAAATCGGGGCAAGGCTCAAACCGCCTGTCCCTTTGCCATGATGCAAAGCGATGTAAGCGAATACCAGTACACCCACAATAATCACAAACTGGACTGCAACACTGGTCAGACTGACTTTGGTCGATACTTTGACCCCACGCCAATTCACAAAAAAGGCAAATGCCACTAGCAATAAAATCCATACAGCGCGACTAATCGATGGCATTAAGGTTTGCATACCAATTGACATTAAAATGAATACCAATGCAGGAATCAGTAGATAATCCAGTAAAATCAGCCAGCCCGCCAAGAAACCAGCAAAGGGACCAAGTGCCATTTTGGCGTAAGCATAGACTGAGCCTGCCTGCGGCTGTTCACCAGCCATCATGGCGTAACTTTTAGCGGTAAAATAAATGCAGATCGCACCCAAAATATACGCAAGGGTAATTAAACCACCCGAGGCGTCCCAGACAAAACCGAAGGTCGTCAATGCTGCGATCAGTGACAAATAGGCTAAGCCATATGCCACCAAATCGATTAAACCCAATGAGCGTTTCAGCCCTGATGCTGACTCATGCACTTGTGCCATCCACTACTCTCCATATTTTTTGATGCGCTGTGCTGTGACAGCTCAAAATCCTGTGCGCTTAACCCGATACACCAGCATCAAGTTTTTACACCCCTTCCATTCGTCGCTAGACTTTAGCTTTATGTGCATTAACCAATGGCAAGTAAATTGCTAAGATACGGCTCAAATTTAAGTGCTGTGGAATCTCAACAATCACTTATAGGGTCAATAAAGCTAAATTCAGGGTGTGAATTTATTATTGACAGAACGGATTTGGAAAATCTTGTAAAAAAACGACATGGATTCAGAAATGCAAAAACACAAGGATTGTGCTAAACATCAATACTTACCCCCTACTGGGCTTAGTCAATTAAAAATCCTCATAATCAATACCTTTAAGCAGATGAAACAAGCTGAAGGCCTATTGCGAGTACATATACACCTGTGTACTCAGATTCAATTCCACTCTGTAAGTCATAAACTATTCATACTTCATGATAGACATCTTGTCTCTTTGCCTTGCAACGCCTGAGCTGATCGCTTTGGCACTATCTTTGCTTTAACTCCCGCTACTTGGCTGATGGTGAATGGATGATGTCTGTCTTAACCCGCACAATTTTTACTGAACAACCCTTTTTTGTGTTCTGTTCGCGTCTGCATCAACAGCGTCGTCAGGTCAATCATCCTTTGATTTCGGACTATTACGACTTGGAACTTGCTGACACACAAGATCAGGTGATTGCGATTCCAGATGGCTGTGTCGATATTTTATTTGAATGCAATACCAGCCAAAACCATGCATGGATTTGTGGGACAACCTTAAGCGCCAAGACCGTCCAGTTACATGCAGGGGTGCATTATTTCGGGGTACGTTTTCACCCAGGCGTAATTCCACAGTTTCAACAACTTGCAGCACATGAGTTGCTTGATCAAGAATACAAACTACTGGATATTCTTCCTCAAGCCGAAGGTCTAATCGAGCAGATTCTAGAACATACCCAGTTTGAACAACGCATTCGTTGCTTTGAGCAATTCTTAAATCAACATCTGTTACATGCGCTATCCGATATTAGTCTGGCAGTGCTGAAATGTATTTATCGCTCAACTTCACAATTTAAAATCAAGGAATTGGAACAACTGACAGGCTATTCTTCACGACATATTCAGCGGACGTTTAAGCAAGATACGGGTTTATGTCCCAAATCGTTTTTTAATATGATGCGTTTCCAGTCTGCGATTCATCATTTACAGCACTCAGTGCAGCACAGTATTTCAGATTTGGCATATGACTTAGGCTATAACGACCAGTCACATTTCAGCAAAGATTTTAAAAAATATGGCAATACCTCACCACATGCTTTTTTGAGTCAGGTACGTCTGTATGCAGATCAAAGGCTGTACTCTTAATCACAGCCTGAATTCTCATACTTTCTTTTGAGATGTGTTTACACGAGAAAATCATCATGCAAGGCATGATTGTTTTTTCTTGGTGCAAGCTGCTTTATTTTAAGGCACACCTTTTCTAAAAAATTACATCTTTTTATTATTTAATATATTAACTAAATGCTTTTCTTGTCATAATAATCACTCCATAGCCTATCGAGAAATATTCGTGGCAACCTCCTCAAAACGCCTGATTTATTTATTGGGTATGTTGGTGGCATTTGGTCCTTTGTCGATTGATATGTACTTGCCAAGCCTGCCAACCATTGCCCATGATCTGCATGCCAGTGCATCGCAAGTTCAACTGTCGATTACCATTTTCTTTATTGGTTTTAGTTTGGGCATGCTGGTGTATGGCCCACTCTCAGACAGTCTGGGACGAAAACCGCTGTTACTGGTCGGTATCAGTATTTATATTTTGGCATCACTAGGTTGTGTCTTTACCTTTAATATTGAATCGCTGGTATTTTTCCGTCTGCTACAAGCGATTGGGGGCGCATCGGCTTCGGTGATTTCTCGGGCATTGGTGCGTGATTTATTTCCACCACAGGAAACCCCGAAAATCTTGTCGTTTATGCATATCGTCACCATGATTGCGACCTTGATTGCACCGATTTTTGGCAGCATCATCATGCAGCTTTACCATTGGCAGGCGATTTTTATCTTTTTAAGCCTATTTTCCTGCCTGATTTTATATGCCGTGTATCGACAAATTGAGCATAAAAAACCTGTAGGTGTGGCGCATAATTTACTGGCCAATTACTGGCAAGTCATGAAAGTCAAACCAAGTTGGGGCTATATGCTGTGTTTGGGAGGAACTTTTGCAGGAATGTTTGCCTACATTACAGGTTCATCGTTTATTTTTATTCAGCAGTTTCACTTTTCTGCAACTCAGTATGCGCTGGTATTTGCATCCAATATTTTTACCATCATCGTATTTTCTTTTTTAAATACCCGACTGCTCAAGCTTTATAACCCACAGCAGTTACTCAAAGTCTTTGCCAGTCTGACCTGTGCTGCGGGCCTCTTTTTATTGAGTTTAAGCCTAACAGCACATGATCAAGCAATTTGGATCATGCTTGGGCAGTGCTTATTTGTTGGTATGACAGGTGCAATCGGGGCAAACTCGATTGCCAGTTTACTGCATTTATTTCCGAAACTGGCAGGCACAGCCTCAGCACTTGCGGTGTCCTTGCAATTTGGTTTGGGTGCTGTCGCCAGTTATTTAGTGACTTTATTTTATGTTGCCAACTCGACTCTTGCCATGACAGGCGTAATGGCTGCCTGTGGTGTCGTGGCATGTTGTAGTATTTTTTTGTTTCAGGACAAGACATGAACTCCAAAACATCTCCAAATTTATTCTTTAATTTAAAACCTGTGATTAATCTGCACACTGCACAGCAACTCACACAAGCAGCACTGAATACCGCACGTAAACTGCAAATTGATGTGGTGATTTGCGTGGTTGATGCACAAGGAAATATGGTGAGTTATGCACGGATGGATGATGCCCCTGTGGTGAGTTATGCCTTTGCTCAAAAAAAGGCATTTACCGCAGCAGCACTTCGACGTAGCAGTGCAGACTTTGCCGAATTGATGCAACCTGAACAGCGACTGTATGGCATGCAGCATAGTGATGAACGCCTGCTTGGCATGGGTGGTGGCTTGCCGATTTTCTGTCAGGGACAGTTGATTGGCGGGATTGGAGTCAGCGGTGGCTCAATTGCTCAGGATATTGAAATTGCCCAAAGTGCCTTGTTTACCTGTCAGCTTTTAGCTTCTTAATAACATCGATATTTGATGGATGATTCTGCTACGGCTAACTGCAATACTCAGACAAAACCTGACCATGATACACCTTGATAAATTAAGCTTAATATAGCGATATGAGACTTCTTAATTTGAAGGCTCAGGTCATACTTCAATACATTTTATGAAACCTACAACGCTTTAATTCGCTTTGCTTATTCATAACATTGAGCCATAAAAAAACAGATACCTGATGGTATCTGTTTCCTTGGTTATCGCTTGAAGGTCACTACTTCTTCTCGCGCATAACCCTCCCGCTTTGGAGATGGGTCGTTTGTATAAAGGGGAGTTATACAAACCTCCAAATCTGAAGATGGAAGCTGTTACACCGCTGCAAAGTAATGCTTAATAAAGAAGTCACTTTTGACTTCCCAAACGGTTGACGTACCTTTGGCTGCAACAAAGAAATCCCCTGCTTTATAGTTGTGCGTCTCGCCTGTGCTTTCATCAGTAATGCTGAGTTCACCAGCCACAATTACAGCCTGTTCTGAAAATGGGTAAACCAAACGATATTTACCTTGTTTAGTCCCAAAATAACCTGCGCTGATTGCATCAGTCGGTGCACCAAGGGTCATTTTTCCAAAAATATCAACATTATGTTCAGCAAGTAACTCACCGCCCAAGTCGGTAATTTGTCCCCAAGCATCAAGGTCTTCAAGTTGCACTTGCGGGTTGATTGTCACAAATGTAGTCATTGTCATTTCTCCATCAAAAAATCATTCAATTAACGTCTGCCCTGACCATAGCCTTTGATCTGATGCAGGAATTTGCCCAAAGTACACATGGTTGCCCGTAGTGAGTCTTTGTAAGGAATTTCGGGTTTCGACACCGAACTGAGAAGTTGAAAATGCTCACTGCCACCGAGTACACCCTGCGCCAGAATCTTGCAAATAATCTGGCTCGGTGTTACACCAAAACCACAGTAACCTTGCACATAAAACACATTTTTCTGTTCGGTCAATGTGCCAATTTGTGGAAACAAATTCTTCGTAGATGCCATTGGCCCACCCCATGCCAGATCAATTTTGACATCTGTCAAATACGGAAAGATTTTCAGCATCAGTTCACGATTCCACGCTTTTAAATCCTGTGGAATATAGTCAAACAGAGGTGTTGCCGAGCCAAAAAGTAAACGGTTTTCAGGGGTTACGCGGTAGTAGTCAATTACAGGACGAATATCGCTATATGCCCCACGCATAGGGCTAATCCGTTGGATCAGTTCGTCGCTGAGTGGTTCAGTCATGAGCTGAAAGGCATAGGTATTAATGGTGGTTTTATGCAATGTCGGTTCAAGCTTGTTGAGAAAGCTGTCACATGCCCAGACCATTTTGTCCGCAGTTACCGAACCTTTTGCAGTACGCACTTTGATTTTTTTGCCGTACTCAATCTCGATGGCTGGGGTATGTTCAAAGATTTTTACACCGTAAATTTCGGAGCAGGCTTTGGCTTCACCCAGCAACAGATTCAATGAATGAACCTGCCCACCGCCCATGTGTACCAAAGCACTTTGGTAAGCCGTTGAACCGACTACCTGTTGCACCTCAGCGCCTTCAACGTAGTAAATGTCATCTTGACTGTTGGTGGCTTTAAACTGTTTTTCCCAAGCTTTTAAAGTTTTGGACTGGCGTTGGTTAAAGCCCAGATAGGCATAACCATTGACAAAATCCGCATCAATTTTATATTTCGCTATACGTTCACGCATGATCTGTGGGCCAAGTTCACTCAGTTCAAAAATGGTGTTTAAACCCTCTTCACCGACCTCATGCCTTATGTTGTCCAAGTCATGCCCAATACCAGCCATGACCTGACCACCATTTCGACCTGAACCGCCAAATCCCAAATAACGTGCTTCAAGCACTACAATATTTTTAACGCCATGTTCCGCAAGTTCGAGTGCGGTATGAATCCCTGAAAATCCACCACCAATAATCACCACATCCGCCTGAAGGTCAGCTTCAAGTTGAGGAAAGTTCAAATGATATTTTTTAGTCGATGTGTAATAAGTTGCTGTTTCATCTGGATGCATAACCACTCCTTCATTATCTGTGGTATTTGCTCAGACCACTCATATTAATTAATATATTAAATACTTTTAAAAACCACAATATTTAATTTATTAACTTAACACCAAAATCTTTTCAATTTCATCGTTCTTATGAAAATTAAAATAATAAAATATCTTTTAATAACAACATATTGAAACATTATAGTCAGAATTTATCTGGGTTAAAAAAACAATCTATTACTTGAATTTGTTATTAAAAATCATCCTTAAGAGTGATTTTTTTCTTAAATAAAAATCGTTATTTTCGATTTTCAAACATTGATATTAGACTTCTTTCATAATTACCTACACCCTCTTTATTTTTCTCCATGAGCAAAATTGAAATACATTTCAATGCAGCGCAAGAGAAATAAAAAGGACGTATTAAAGAAGTCTATTTATTTTATAAAAGGAATGTTTTTATGAAGTATTTGGGTTCATCTTTTATTTTATTTTCATTTATGGGGCTTGCAACGCAACAGGCTTTCGCAGCAGATGACTGGTTTTCGTCAGATGCCTTTACGGTCACAGGGAATGTCACGCTAGCCACTGACTACCGTTTCCGCGGTTTGTCACAAACCAGTAATAACCCAAGTGTTCAAGGCGGTTTAACGCTGGCTCACAAGTCAGGTTTTTATGTCAACCTATGGGCATCCAATGTTGACCTTGGTTTAGATGGCAACAGTATTGAAGCGGATTATTTCTTAGGCTACCAATGGAAAATTGACGAGAAGTCGACCCTCGATTTTCAATATATTGATGTGAACTATCCAGGTGTATCCGATAAGACTCTTCATCCAGATTTTGGTGAATTTGCAGCGATTTATAGCCGCAGTGGTAATATCAAAGAAGGTGATAACATAACTTTGAGCGGTTATTACTCACCTGAATATGCCATGAAGTCTGGCAATGAAATGTATTTAAATGCCGCTTTTAGCTACCCGATTTATAAGTCGATTAATTTGATTGGCGCTGTCGGATATACCAAACTTGATAGCGTAGAAAAATTTCAGCAAGCCTATGGCTATGGTGACAAAGACCACTACATGGACTACAAAGTTGGCTTTAAAACCAATATCAAAGGCGTCGATACCGAATTGTCCTGGATTGATACTGATGTGAAGAATGGACCAAAAACCACCGATGGTACAGTCTATTTCAGTATCGGAAAATCTTTCTAAGACTAAACTTCCCCCTTTCTTTTCTAGGTGCAATGCCTAGAAAAGAAAGTTCTTGCTCTCTTGCACCATCTCTAAAAGCCATTTGTGAGACCTCCCACTATACCCTGCTCAAAATAAATCCAAAATAATTCTAGACACACCTCACTATAGTTAATATATTAAATATATAGTTAGCATATTAACTATATTCGAAGAATAATTTATGGATAAAATTACATGGATATTACAAATACCGCTCAGCGGACGACCGCAAGTGAAAGACGAGTTGCGCTTGCTACAGTGATCGGAACAACCATTGAATGGTATGACTTTTTTATCTACGCCAGCGCTGCCGCACTCATTTTCAAAAATCTGTTTTTTGCCCCTGCGGGAAATAGCCTCGGCACACTGCTTGTGTTTGCTACAGTTGGTATCAGCTTTCTGTTTCGCCCACTCGGTGCATTTTTGGCAGGTCATTATGGTGATAAATTTGGGCGACGTGCAGTTTTGGTCATTACACTGATTTGTATGGGTTTATCCACCGCACTGATTGGGGTCTTGCCCACCTATGCACAGATTGGGATTGCAGCACCCATTGGCTTACTGATATTACGAATTATTCAAGGACTTTCTGCGGGCGGTGAATGGGGCGGCGCAGTATTGATGGCAGTTGAACATGCACCAAGTCACCAACGTGGACGTTTTGGTGCATTTCCACAAATTGGTGTTCCGCTTGGCTTGCTGCTGGCATCAGGCATGTTGGCACTGATGAGTGGTGTCGTTGCACCAGGTGAAGCTTTTATGGAATGGGGTTGGCGAATTCCATTTTTATTTAGTATTGTCCTGCTGTTTGTCGGTCACTGGATTCGTCGCTCAGTTGAAGAAAGCCCTGTTTTTGAAGAAATTAAACAACGTAAAAGCAACTCCAAAACGCCGATCAAAGATCTATTTAAACACCATGCTTTACTTGTAATTACTGCTGCACTGGTGTTTGCAGGCAATAGCGCGATTGGCTACATGACCACAGGTGGATTCATTCAAAATTACACCACCAACCCTGAAGGTTCGATTCATTTACCGCGTACTGCGATTTTAATGAGCGTTACCTTAGCATCGGCATGCTGGCTGGTATTTACATGGATTTCAGGCTCTCTCTCTGACAAAATCGGGCGTCGCAATACCTATATCTTGGGCTGGATCATTCAACTGGTTGGGGTATTGGCACTGTTTCCTTTAGTGAATGTCGGTAGCATCTGGTCTGTTACTCTGGCACTTTGTCTGCTTTCCATCGGAATTGGCATGACCTATGGTGTGCAGTCGGCATTTTATTCTGAATTATTCCCTGCCTCAGTTCGTTTTTCAGGCGTTTCGATTGCCTATGCTTTAGGTGCAATTATGGGCGGTGCATTTTCACCCATGATTGCCTCTTGGCTCATTGGTGTGACCCATTCAACGCACTCAGTCAGTATTTATCTGGTATTCATGACTTTAATCGGTTTAGTTGCGACCTTGGCACTACGTGACCGCACAGGAATTCCGCTTGGGCCAGATCATGAAGAAGAACAAAAACAACGCCCATTCTCTTGGCAAAAATAAAACCACACTCAAGGTAAGTCTCAGCAGAATGATGCTTGCCTAATCTCATCTCTAAACCTCAAAAATGAACGACACAAGGGGCAATGTCATAGCATTGCGCCTACAAGGAATGTTTATGCGAAAAATGAATAAAAAGAACAGTGTTTTTATATTTTCAGCACTTAGCCTTGCGATTGCTATGCAACATAGCGCATGGGCAGATGATGATAATGATCATTTTAAAGTGGTCTTGAAAAATGCCTATATTGACCGTAACTACGACAGCAATACCGTGAAAGATACAGGCAGTTGGTCACAAGGGGCATCGTTATTTTACGATTCGAATTATCATGCCACACCGATTGATCAGCTTCAGATCGGGGTCGAAGCCACTGCCCAATATGCGGTGCGTCTAAGTCAAGACAAACACGTTGCCGACACTGTTTTACCTTTTGACAGCAGCACTCAAAAGCAAGCCGCTGATTATTTAAAATATGGTGGCACACTCAAACTCAAATACCAAAACACTGAAGTCAAAATGGGGGAACTCTGGCTGGACTTACCTGTGACGACGGTTGACCGCAGTCGCCAGTTATTGACCTCTTATTGGGGTGCAAATCTGCATTCGCAAATCAACGATGACCTGAGTGTTGAAGTTGGTCGCGTCACCAGAGTATCTCCACGCAATCAGGAAAGTTTCCATCATTTTTCCTATACCACAGGTGGTACAACCTATGGTTCTGATGGCCTGAATTATTTAGATGTTCGTTACCGTGTCAGCCCAAATCTGAAAGCTGAATATTACTATGGCAATTTAGAAAACCTGTTCAACAAGCACTATTTAGGGCTAGATCACTCGTGGAAATTGCCAACAACGACCGATTTAATTCTGAATAGTAAACTGAAATATTTTAATTCGAAAGATGACAACTCACATTTCAAAATCGACAGTCAAAACATTGGCTTACTGGAAACCTTAAAATATCAGAACCATGCGGTGAGTCTGGGGTATCAGCAAATCATTGGAGATGCTTACCCGCTGCCTGATGGCTATTTGCCTGAAACCTATTTTATTAACTGGAACGTGACAGGATTTTTTAAAGCCAAAGAAAAGTCATGGCACTTTGTCTATTGTTATGACTTTAAAGATTACGTTCCAGGACTCAGTATGGTACTGAAACATGTCTACGGTTACGGTTTTGAAACCACCGATCATCGTAAAAATAATGAGCAGGAATCCAATGTGATTTTAAATTACAACTTCCAGCAAAAAGCCTTACAAGGTTTGTCGATACAATATTTATATGCACCTTATCGGATTCATTATGGTACTGATTTTGATGAAAATCGCATTTTCCTGACCTATGTGAAGAAATTCTAAACCGAACCAAGTCACCTAATACCCACCTCACAAACCTTATTCATGCATGCCAGTCAGTGAATCAACTGACTGGCTTTTTCTTCTGGAACTTTAAATTAACCTGATGTAAAAACCTCCCCCAAAATCAGGAAATCTGTTTCGACCTGATCTCTTTAATAAGATTCTTTTATCATTCAAAAAGCGCATTAGAGACCATCAAATAAAAATTGAAAGTCTTTTCTTTTTGGAATGAGGAACACTGTTCAGCATAGCGATGAAGATAACTTGATGATGGATGGCTTTAAAACAGACTTATAAAAATAGTCATTGCTAAATAGGATTTTTAAAATGCTTGTTTTATGTTTCTATTCATAAAGCAAAATCGTATTTCTTTTTAACTTAACCCGATCATCTCCTTTTTAATTTCCCACAAAAATACAGTGATTTTCGCAACTGAATTCGCGTATTGACTTGATTATTTTAAGCAAAAAAAGACCCATCCAAAGATGGGTCTGCGCAACATTCAATTTAAATATTTTTAACCATATTGTTAATGTTGGCATATAAGCTTGGTTTCTTCTTCTTCAAGAATAAACCTGCCAATAAACCAAAGAGAATGCATCCCGCTAAAATCAAGGGCAAGCTATACACCACTGGGCTGTTTGAACCACTGAGAATGTCGAGATTTTTCACCACCAGACACAACACCACAAACATACCGATCGAAGAAATTAAAGGTGCAAGCAAACGGCTCCACAGCGATACTGGCAAACCTTTATTTTTCATGAAGTAGGAAATCACCGCCAAAGATACGCCAAACTGTAAAGCGAGAATTGCCATACTGCCAAATGCTGAAGCCCAAGAGAAAATATCAATCATCGGGTCAAGTTTCATGATGGCAAAAACAATTACCGCTGCAATCATCAATACACCTTGCACAATACTGGCAATATATGGCGTTTGATGTTTTGAATGAGTTTGTCCCATTTTTGCCCAAAGCAGACCATCACGGCTAATGGTGTACATGTAGCGAGAAAGCGAGTTATGAAAAGCCTGAGTTGCTGCAAACAAACTGGTGACCAGCAATACAGACATTACCTCAACAGCCCAATGTCCCAAGATTTTTTCTGTGACATTATAAATGTACATGCCTGGATCTTTGGTTGCGATCGCGGCAACGTGATCTACCCCACTGTATAAAACAAATGACCAAGATGTCAGTACAAAGAAGCTGGCAATCAAAATCACGGCAATAAAAGTTGCACGCGACACCACTTTCTGCGGATTTACACATTCTTCAGAATAAATTGCAGCGGCTTCAAAACCAATAAAGGAACAGATGGCAAAGACCATTGAAATCCCAAAATGGTCATTAAAAATATTACTTGGATGAAATGATGCAAAGTTAATATTTAAAGACTGAATTTGTGCATAATCAATTTTGGTCGGCTCATTAAATATTGCAAAATCAGCCACCAAAATAATCCCGACTTCCAGAATCATAAGCAAGCCCAAAACCTTACCACCAATTTCGACTTTGGCAATTCCAAGGAAAATCACCACAACTTGCATCACCACCGCATATAACCACCACGGTAAGTCAATATTTAAATTGGTTTGTACAAGATGCTCAGCAAAGAAACCAAACATGGCTGTGACCGACAACTCCATCGCAGCATAGGCCCAAATCGCGGTACTTAAACCTGCAATGCCAGACCCCACACCTAAGCCTTGCACAATATAAGTATAAAACGCGCCAGCATTGACCACATAACGGCTCATCGCCACAAAGCCAAAACTAAAAATAATCAGCAATGCTGCTGCAACCACAAATGACCCAGGTACACCTGCGCCATTCCCCAACATAAAGTTTAGTGGCAATGCACCTACGACACCTGTTAAAGGTGATGCTGCTGCAACCACAAAAAATACGACAGTCCACAGACCCAAGCTCCCTTTACGGAGATTATTACTACTGGTCATTCCCTGTCCTCCTTGATCAGATATTCACAACAGTTCATAAGATGAGATCTAAGCAAGTGTCTTGTGTTGTGCACATGGTCACTATTTTAAAATATAAAATGAGCATTAGATCACCAATTAAAGTTAATATATTAATTAACTTTTAGACTGTCTATCACAAACTCCGTTTCAGGCTTAAAATCATCCTCGAGGATGAGTTATTAAAATAAAATAAACATATTAATTAATAAAAAATAATCACTTATGAAAAGTACAAGTTAAACAATGAAAAGTGCATTAAAAAAATCCTTTTTATACCGCATCTTAATAGACATCGGAGAGATCACATGATTGACAGACAACAGTAGTTTAAGGATTAGCTATTATGGAAAATACCATTGCTCAACCAACAGCAACCCGAGCAAACTCATCTTTGGCAGAACGTATTCCTGCAACCTTTATTCGCCATAACACCTATTATGCAGATTCGGTGGTGGGTGCAGACATTTTAGAACAAGTAAAAGCCTTGTTACCGCAAATTGCTAAAAATGCAGAACATGCCGAAGCTTTACGCCAGGTTCCCGACGAAAATATTGAACTGTTAAAAGGGATTGGTCTACACAAAGCTTTTCAGCCGAAAGCCTATGGCGGTCTAGAAATTAGCCTGCCTGACTTTGCCAACTGTATCGTTGCCATTGCAGGTGCATGTGCAGGAACGGCTTGGGCATTTAGCTTGCTGTGTACGCATAGCCATCAAATTGCCATGTTCTCAAAACAACTTCAGGATGAAATCTGGCTCAGCAACCCTGATGCAACGGCAAGTAGCTCCATTGCGCCTTTTGGTAAAGTGCAAGAAGTTGAAGGCGGAATCATCTTAAATGGTGAATACGGCTGGAGTTCTGGCTGCGACCATGCCGAATATGCAATTGTCGGGTTTAACCGTTTCGATGCTGAAGGCAACAAAATCTATAGCTTCGGTGTCATTCCGCGTAAAGACTACATGATTCATGACAACTGGTTTGCACAAGCGATTAAAAGCAGTGGCTCAAAACAGCTCGTGCTGAAAGATGTATTCATTCCTGAATACCGCATTGAAAAAGCCAAAGCCATGATGGAAGGTCGCTCTTCAGGTTTTGGTTTGTACCCTGACAGCAAAATTTTCTATACCCCTTACCGCCCATATTTTGCCAGTGGTTTTGCAGCAGTGAGCCTCGGTATTGCAGAGCGCATGTTGGAAGCTTTCAAAGAAAAACAAAAAAGCCGTGTGCGTGCTTATACAGGTGTAAATGTTGGCGCTGCTACCCCTGCTCTCATGCGTTTAGCTGAATCAACCCATCAGGTTGCCGCAGCGCGTGCCTTACTGGAAAAAACCTGGCAAGACCATAAAGTGCATGGTGAAAACAAGCTGTACCCAAATGCCGATACTTTAGCATTTTGGCGTACCAACCAAGCATATGCAGTGAAAATGTGTATTGAAGCGGTTGACCGTTTATTTGCTGCGGCAGGCGCAACCAGTTGGCTCGACCAAAGTGAACTCCAACGTCTGTTCCGTGATTCACACATGACAGGTGCGCATGCCTATACGGACTATGATGTTTGTGCACAAATTTTAGGACGTCAGCTCATGGGCTTAGACCCAGACCCGAGCATGGTTTAATCAAGATAAGGATATCATGATGAATTCTCAAGTAAATGTAACCGTTGACCCACTACAGTTTCGCCGCGCATTGGGCAATTTTGCCACAGGCGTGACCATTGTCACTGCACAAAATGCCGCTGGTGAAAAAGTCGGTGTAACAGCCAACAGCTTTAACTCGGTGTCTTTGGACCCTGCGCTGATTTTATGGAGTATCGACAAAAAATCGTCAAGCTTTCAGGTATTTGAAGAAGCAACGCATTTTACCGTGAATATTTTGTCGGCTGCGCAAATTGATCTATCCAACAAGTTTGCCCGTCGTAATACTGACAAGTTTGCAGGTACAGAATATGAACTCGGCATGGGCAATGCACCTGTACTCAAAAACTGTTCGGCGAATTTTGAATGTGAAAAATATCAGATCGTTGAAGGTGGTGATCACTGGATTCTGATTGGTAAAGTAGTGCGTTTCACCGATGCAGGTCGTTACCCGCTGGTTTACCATCAGGGAGCCTATTCCGCTGTATTGCCACATCCAAGTTTGCACCTGAAAAACAAGCAGGAACATACGCAGTCTGCACAGGATATTTACCCAGGTCGTTTATACCAAAACATGTACTACTTGCTGACTCAAGCAGTGCGTGCTTACCAAAACGACTACCAGCCAAAACAACTGGCTTCAGGTTTCCGTACCAGCGAAGCGCGTTTATTGTTGGTTTTAGAAAGCAAAATGGCGGAGTCAAAAGAAGACTTAGTCCGTGAAGTGGCGATGCCAATGCTGGAAATTGAGCGTGCGACGCAAATTTTGGCCGAAAAAGGCTTGCTGACCGATCAAGGCAATCATTATGAATTGACTCAGGCAGGCATCGACACCGCACATATGCTTTATGAAATTGCTGAAAATCATCAGAAAGAAGTTTTTGCCAAATACAGCGATGAACAACGTGACTTGTTCAAGCAAATGCTCAAAGATCTGATCGGGATTTAATTCAAGAAATACAAAAAAGCCATTGGTCGAACCCAATGGCTTTTTTATTTCAGTCTTATCTTTTTAAATAGACTTCTGGATTAATCAGCAATATTTTCTTTCAGTTCAGAAAGTTCTTTGAGTAATTGCATTAAGGTTTGCATTTTTTCCTCACCATATTCTTTTTGAATTCGCTGGTAAGTTTCTTCCATTTTCACTACTTGGTGCTCAAAACACTTCTTGCCCGCTTCAGTCAAACTAATCAGGTAAATGCGCTGATCCTCAGTACTTTTATTTTTACTGATCAGCTTCATTTCCAGCATACGGTTTAAAATACCCGTCAGGCTCGGCTTTAAAATACATGCTAAATCAGCCAACTGGTTACTTTCCAAGGCATCGTATTGCGACAAAATGCGAATAATACGCCACTGCTGTTCAGTCAAGCCAATTTCATTGAGGGCTGGTCGAAAAAAGCTCATTGTGGTTTCGCGGGCTTGCAGTAGGGCTAGCGTCAATGAAGGGCGAATTTTGCTCATTAATAATCAAAATATAATACTGGGATTTTTTTATTTTCCTTGAAATACATCAGAAAATCAAACGACTTTTACGAAATAATTAATCTATTTATTTTTCAGAATGAATGGAAATACATAATAATGTTAATATATTAATTAAATTATTTTCCGATATATTCTCATGCTCTTTCGTAGTCTGATTTTCCCCAATTTTAGAAATTATTTTATTGGACATACCCTTTCGACACTCGGCACATGGATTCAGCAAGTGGCATTGGCGTGGCTCGTCTATCAACTCACCCATTCCGCAGCTTTACTGGGGCTAAGCAGTTTTTTAGCATTGTTTCCGCAGCTTGTGGTCAGCCCTTTGGTCGGCGCAGTGATTGACACGCTGAATAAACGGATTGCCCTGATAGTGGTACAAGCCTTGTTTCTGATACAGGCGCTTTTATTGGCTTATTTAACCTATTTTAATTTACTCAGTACCAGCAGCATTATTGCACTGGCATTATTCTTAGGGCTTTTAACCGCGATTGATACCCCATTACGCCAGTCGTTTATTAGTGAACTGATTCAAGATCGGCAATATATTGGCAATGCACTGGCGCTGAATGCCATGATTTTTAATTCCTGCCGTTTTATTGGGCCACCAATTGCAGGGCTATTATTGGCAGTCTCCAATCCGTTTACCTGCTTTGTCTTCAATGCCGTGTCCTATTTATTTCTCATGCTGGCACTGCTGCTGATGCGTAACATTCAAGCCACCCAAGCTACAGGCAAACTGCGACAGGTATTTCAGGAAGGTTATGGTTTTATTTTTAAAAACCAAGACTATAAACGTATGATGATTGGGATTGCTTGCCTGAACTTTACCGCTTCCAGTTATGTCGCGCTATTGCCGATTCTGGCAAAAGATTATTTACACGGCGATGCCAAAATTTTGGGTTATTTATGGGGCATGGCAGGCATTGGCTCGCTGCTGTCTTCCTTACTTCTGGCAGGAAGTCAGAATGATGAACAAACTCATCAGCGGATTTTTTATAGCAAATGTCTGTGTGCCTTGGGCTTGGTCTTTTTGTCCACACTGAACCTATTTTCAGGTTATCTATTGGCGTTATTTTTACTGGGTTTTGGCATTTCGACTGCCAACGTCTCGACCAATATTCTCATTCAGAAAAATACCCCAGCCGAATTACGCGGGCGCTCAGTGTCGATTTATACCGCCATCCGTTTTGGTTTCGATGCCTTGGGTGGACTAATTGCGGGTGCGATTGCCAGTCTCTATTCTGCCAAATGGGCGCTACTCTTTTTTACGGTGCTGCTGTGTTTGTATTTACTACGTCAGTTACCTCAGCATTTTTCAGACAAAATAAAAGGTCAGACAAGCTGACCTTTTATTCAAACCTTGATGACGATTTAAATGCCACCCATACACATGTATTTCAGTTCAAGGTAATCTTCGATTCCGTATTTTGAACCTTCACGACCACAGCCCGATTCTTTGATGCCACCAAATGGCGCAACTTCAGTTGAAATCAAGCCTTCGTTAATACCGACCATGCCGTATTCCAAAGCCTCACCGACACGCCAAGCACGACTTAAGGATTGCGTATAAATATACGATGCCAAGCCAAACTCGGTATCGTTTGCCATGGCAATCGCCTGCTGCTCAGTTTCAAATTTGAAGACTGGCGCAAGTGGGCCAAATGTTTCATCTTTAGCAACCAACATTTCAGGCGTTACATCAGACAATACGGTTGGTTCAAAGAAGCTATGACCAAGCGCATGTTTTTGTCCGCCGACAACCACTTTTGCCCCTTTGGCAATTGCGTCTTGAATGTGTTCTTCAACTTTTTCAACCGCTTTCGCGTTGATCAATGGCCCTTGCTGTGCGCCCTGTTCAAAAGCAGGCGCAACTTTTAGTTGAGCAACCGCAGCCGCCAGTTTTTCCACGAAAGTGTCATACACTGCGCTTTGCACCAGTACCCGGTTGGTACACACACAAGTTTGACCACTATTACGGAATTTAGAGGCCAAAGCACCTTCCACCGCCTGATCCAGATCAGCATCATCAAACACGATAAATGGTGCATTACCGCCCAGTTCCATGCTGATTTTTTTCATGGTGGCTGCGCTTTGCTGCATCAACAATTTACCAATTTCTGTTGAACCTGTGAATGACACTTTGCGAACAGCAGGATGCTCAGTCAACACCGCACCAATGTCGCGTGCACTGCCTGTAATGACATTCACCACACCTTTCGGGAAACCTGCCTGTTCTGCCAATGCCACCAATGCCAGTGCTGACAATGGTGTTTCCGATGCAGGTTTAATCACGATAGTACAGCCTGCCGCCAAAGCTGGCCCTGCTTTACGCGTGATCATGGCATTTGGGAAATTCCACGGGGTAATCGCTGCGACCACACCTACGGGCTGCTTGATCACCACCAAACGACGACCTTGTTTGTCATGTGGAATTACATCACCATAAGTACGCTTGGCTTCTTCTGCAAACCATTCAATAAAGCTTGCACCATACAGGATTTCCCCACGGCTTTCTGCCAATGGTTTACCTTGTTCCAGACTTAAAATGGTCGCCAAGTCTTCTTGGTTGTCCAAAATCAGTTGATACCATTTACGCAGCAAGACTGAGCGTTCTTTCGCAGTGGTGAGTTTCCACGTTTCAAATGCCGTTTGTGCA
This sequence comes from Acinetobacter sp. MB5, assembly GCF_003261585.1. Taxonomy (GTDB): domain Bacteria; phylum Pseudomonadota; class Gammaproteobacteria; order Pseudomonadales; family Moraxellaceae; genus Acinetobacter. The sequence continues at coordinate 142,145 of NZ_POVU01000002.1, forward strand.
GCATCAACCGCCTGTTTAACTTGCTCACGTGACACAGAAGCTACTTCGCCAAGAACTTCACCTGTTGCAGGATTGGTCACTGCAAAGCTTTTTTCACCTGCAACCCAAGCACCATCAATATAGGCATGTTGTTGCAATAAACTGGAATTATTCAGTTGCATCTATAGCACTCCTCAATAGACGCTAGATTGTGTGTTCGTGGTGATCTCCACGTCTTTATATTTTGCCAGTAGCTGCTTCATCGACTTCATCAGCAATGAGGTATCGACCCCAACAGCAACAAACTCAGTGCCAAGCGCCAAGTAGTGTTTTGCCAGTTTTTCATCGGCAGATAAAATCCCTGCGGCTTTACCTACGGCACGAATTTTCTGAATACTGTCGACAATGGCTTTCTGAACATCAGGATGATTTGGATTGCCCAAGTGACCCAGTGCTGCTGACAAGTCCGCAGGACCAATGAAAACACCATCGATCCCTTCAACTTGTAAAATCTCGTCTAGATTTTGCAAACCACGTTGAGATTCAATTTGCACCAACACACAAATTTGTGCATCGGCTGTTTGCAAATAGTCAGTGATATTGTTCCAGCGAGATGCACGCGCCAAAGCTGCACCGACACCACGAATCCCTTCAGGTGGGTAACGTGTTGCTTTCACCATCAATGCTGCCTGTTCCGCAGTTTCCACCATTGGAATCAGCAGGGTTTGTGCACCAATATCCAATAACTGTTTAATCAGATGCACATCACCTGTCACAGGACGTACCACAGCCTGACTCGGATAAGCCGCCACACTTTGCAATTGCCCTAAAATACTACGGACATCATTGGGCGCATGTTCACCGTCTATCAGCAGCCAGTCATAACCTGCATTGGCTGCAATTTCAGCGCAGTAACTATCTGCCAGACCGACCCACATCCCGATTTGCTGTTCGGTTTTTAACTTTTGTTTAAAGTGATTGACTGTATTGACCACGTACTTTCTCCCTTAAACAAAACGGAATGCAATTGAACCCAATTGATCATAATCAATATGGAAGGTATCGCCTGCGCGCGCAGCCACAGGACGGGTAAATGAACCACCTAAAATAATTTGTCCTGGCTCTAAAGTCACACCATAGGGGTGCAATTTGTTGGCAAGCCATGCCACGCCTTTAGCAGGATGGTTCAAGACCGCCGCAGCCACACCTGATTCTTCAATCACGCCATTGCGATACAACACCGCAGAAATACGACGCAAATCCAAATCCGTCGCTTTGATTGGACGGCCACCGAGTACAATGCCTGCATTGGCAGCATTGTCAGAAATGGTGTCAAACACTTTACGGGTAATTTGAGTTTCAGGGTCAACGTTATGCAAACGTGCATCAATAATTTCAATCGCAGGAATCACATAACGGGTGGCATCGAGCACATCAAAAATAGTGCAGTTCGGCCCTGACAATGGCTTGTCTAAAATAAACGCCAGCTCAACTTCAACCCGCGGCACGATAAAACGTGACATTGGAATATCCGAACCCTCTTCGAACACCATGTCATCGAGCAGTGCACCATAATCAGGTTCGGTAATGTTGGAAGAAACCTGCATGGCACGTGAAGTCAGACCAATCTTGTGTCCAACCAACTTACGCCCTTCCGCGATTTTATGTTTCACCCATGCTTTTTGGATTTCGTAAGCATCTTCAATGGTAATTTCAGGATATTGCAAAGAAAACTGGCGCATCTGCTGCCCTGTTTTTTCAGCCTGATCGAGTTGTAATGCCAACTCCTGTACTTTTGCTTGATCTAACATGTGACTTCCCTGCATTAAGCCTGATTTTTTAAAAACTGGTGAATATTGTTGGATTTGAAATTCAGCACAGGATCGAGTTCGGTCATTTCAAAGGAAATTGCTAACAGGCGCTCAGCTTTCAGTGGCTGAAAAAATTGCTCAATCAAGGCAAATAATTCGCTAGCCACCTTTTGCCGTGTTTCCAGATCCCGCCCCGAACCGACCTTGAGGGTCATATGCACAAAGGCATAATCATGCTTGCCATCTGCCACACGATATTGATTTAAACGGATGGCACGGCTACGAATTCCACCTAAGGGAAACACGCCCGTATTGCCCAAAAAATCATTCACTTGCTGAAACAGGTCTTGAAAATCGACTGAGTCCTGCAAGTTAGCACTGTATTCTGCAATAAAGTGTGGCATGTGTGCTCCTTATTCTGCGGCTGGCATCAGTGGGAAAATCGCATTGATTTGCCCTGTACCTGAACTTGGGAATGCTGGGGTAATAATCTCAACAGGTTGGTTATAGCTGTCCCAACCCATTGCACCGAGTAACATGGCTGTGTCATGCATACCGCCTTCACCGAAACAGTATTCGGCATATTCAGGCAACATGGCACAGAACTCTGCCCACTCGGCGTTTTCCCACATGTTCACCACATGCTTGTCCACTTGGCGATCCCATTCGCGGGTATAAGAGTCCATACCGCGATGTGCTTCCCAGTCCCAAATGAAACGATGTGACAATGAACCGCTGGCAAAAATCGCAACATTGCCCTCGTAACGTTCAATCGCCTTCATCAAGCCTTCACCAAGTTTGCGACTGTCTTGCAATGAATGCGAAGTACAAAATGCCGACACCGACACCACTTTAAAGCGGCGGTCTTGGTTCATATAACGCATTGGCACCAAAGTCCCGTATTCAAGCTCAAGACTTTTAATGTTATGGGCTTGGATACGCACGCCAGTTTTGGCAATTTCTTCTTGCATCAACTGCCCCAAAACTGGGTTGCCATCGTATGCAAATGGCATGTCTTTGATGAAGTGTGGCAATTCATTACTGGTATACACACCTTCAAAGTGTTCACCGCAGTTAATGTGGAATGCGCTATTTACCAACCAGTGACTGTCAAACACCACAATGATGTCAACATCGAGTTCACGGCAGCGTTTACCGATTTCGATATGCCCATCAATGGCTGCCTGACGGCAACCTTGATGAGGCCCTTCAAGTTCAGACAAATACATCGATGGTACGTGTGTAATTTTTGCTGCAAGAACCAACTTACCCATATAATTTCTTCCCTAAATTTTATTTTGGCTTACACGCCCCAACGTGGAATGTGATGTGAACCCATTGAAATACAAACGTTCTTAACTTCAGTAAACACTTCAAAGCTGTACTCGCCGCCTTCACGACCTGTACCCGATGCCTTTACTCCGCCAAATGGCTGACGTAAGTCACGCACGTTCTGACTGTTAATAAACACCATGCCTGACTCGATGCCTGCGGCAATACGATGTGCTTTACCAATGTCTTGTGTCCAAATATACGATGCCAAGCCATATTCCACATCATTCGCAAGGATTAAAGCTTCAGCTTCATCTTTAAATTTCAACAGACACACCACTGGGCCAAAGATTTCTTCTTGGGCAATACGCATACGGTTGTCGACATCAGCAAATACCGTTGGCTGAATGAACTGACCATTTTTCAGATGTTCTGGAAGATTGGCTGGGCGTTCCAAACCACCTGCCACCAAGTTTGCGCCTTCTTCAATGCCGATCTTGATGTAACCCGTCACCTTGTTATAGTGCGCTTGGGTGATCATTGAACCGACTTGGGTATTTGGATCTTGTGGATCACCAACAATCAGATTTTTGGCACGACGTGCAAACTCTTTGACGAATTCGTCATACACCGATTCCTGAATAAAGATACGGCTACCCGCAGTACAACGCTCGCCATTTAACGAGAAGATGGTAAATAAGGCAGCATCTAAAGCACGGTCAAGGTCAGCATCTTCAAAGATAACAACAGGTGATTTACCGCCCAATTCCATTGAGTATTTTTTCAAGCCCGCATTTGCCATGATCTTGCGACCCGTCATCGTACCGCCTGTAAATGAAATGGCACGTACATCTGGGTGTTTCACCAAAGCATCGCCTGCATTTGCACCATAGCCCTGAACCACGTTAAACACGCCTTCAGGAATACCCGCTTCTAGCGCTAAACGACCGAGTTCATTGGCAGTCAACGGTGACAACTCTGACATTTTTAAAACTGCGGTATTTCCGAGTGCTAAACATGGCGCTGTTTTCCATGTAGCCGTCATAAACGGTACGTTCCAAGGCGACACCAAACCACAAACACCCACAGGTTGATGTAGCGTGTAGTTCAACATCTGGTCATCGACTGGGTAGGTATGCCCGTTCATACGGGTACAGACTTCCGCAAAGAAGTTGAAGTTATGCGACGCACGCGGAATCAACACATTTTTAGTTTGGTGAATTGGCAAACCTGTATCTAAAGTTTCCAGTTCGGCAATTTTTCCAACATTCTGGTCGATCAAATCCCCTAAACGACGCATTAAACGTGCGCGTTCTTTCGCTGGAGTTTTTGCCCATTTCGGGAAGGCTTTTTTCGCAGCAGCGACAGCCAGCTCAATTTCTTTTTGTCCGCCACTTGCCACTTCACCAATGGCTTGGTTTGTTGCAGGGTTATAGTTGGTAAAGCTTTCGTCGCTCGCAACTTCTTTACCATCAATCCAGTGCTTAATCATGGGTAAATCCTTTTCTTTTATACGGTCTTAAAAAAATCTGTTTCTGAAACAATGTAGTTTCTTAACTTGCCAATACCTTCGATTTCTACTACCACTTCATCGCCTGGTACTACATCGGATAAACCTTCAGGTGTGCCTGTGGCAATCATGTCACCGGGTTGTAAAGTCATGAATGAAGATAGATATTCGATCAAAAATGGCACATCAAAAATCATGTCTGCGGTAGTGCCTTCCTGACGTAACTCGCCATTGACCCAAGTGCGTAAAGTCAGATTATTTGGCTCAGGAACATCGGCACGATCAACCATGTAAGGGCCAACAGGCGTGGTCGCTAAACGGTTTTTCACGCGTAGATTTGGACGGTAATAATTTTCCAAATAGTCACGGATTGCGTAGTCATTGCACAGCGTATAACCTGCGACATACTCCAGCGCATCTTCACGTTTTACATTTTTCGCAGGCTTGCCAATCACCGCCACCAACTCACACTCATAGTGCATATAGTTGACGTTGTCTGGACGCCATGTGTTGTGGTTATGACCTGTGTAGGTGTTGTTGGCTTTCACAAAAACCAAGGGTTCTTTTGGTGGTTCAAATGCTAGCTCACGCGCATGGTCAGCGTAGTTCAAACCGAGGGCAAACATGGTGCCTTCCGCAGGTGGTAGCCACTCCACGTTTTGTTCTGCCAAAACACTGCCATCTGCCAAAACCACTTGATCTTGATCATTGACCTGAACCGTGAGCACTTGGCCCTGATGACGAATACGTGCGGTTTTCATGCTGCCACTTCCTCTGCTTGAATACGGTTGGTCACTGAACCCAATTGATCGACTTCGATGCGAACTTCATCGCCTGACTGTACTTCAACACGACCCAATGGCGTACCTGTCAAAATCACGTCACCTTCATGCAAAGTCATAAACTGGGAAATCTCTGAAATCAGTTGTGCAGGTGAACGTACCCAGTTGGTAGTTGACCCTGTTTGTTTCAATTCACCATTGATAAATACGCGCAGTTCAAGCTGTTCAGGATGAGTCACTTCAGCTTTTGCTACCACATCACCCATCACACAAAAACCATCTTGGCATTTGGCTTTGACTGCTGGGCGGTAATAGCTTTCTTCTGGCAAGCTGAGTTCATTCACCACAGCAAAACCAGCAATCGACTGCTCGGCTTGTGCGACATCGACACGTGTCGTAGTTTGTCCAATCACCACAGCAACACACGGCCCAGCCTGAACCACATCACCCTGACGTTTAAAAATAGTTTGACCTGAAACACTGCGGGTATTTGGGGTTTTGACAAACAACACCACATTTTTAGGTTCTGCAACATACGGTTTTTCTTGAAAACTTTGCTGCAAAGTTGCATATAGACACTGATAATTTAGCGCCACGCCAAAAATATTTCCTTGGCTATTGATTTTCGCTAGACTGCTCATAGACACTCTCAATGATGTTTTTAGCTAGGGAACAGCTAGACATCATGCACATTAGTTAATATATTAACTTTATAGTTAATTTATTAACTAAAAGCAAGCCGTTTTTTTAGGCTGCTGAATAAAAAAATGCATTTTTATGGACGAAGAAACCGATGAAAACTTTAAATATCCCCGATTTGCGAATCGGTGAGATTTATGACAAAAAATACATAGATGCAGAAATTCATTATGAATCAATCAATAAGATGGCATCTTTTTTTGGTGAGCATGTTGCAGTACATCGCCATGATGCATTCTTTCAACTGCATTTTATTACCAAGGGTAAAGTTCGGGTCTTTTTAGATGATGTGCAGTTTAACTGTACTGCACCTGCCTTTTTTCTAACACCGCCATCGGTACCGCACACCTTTATGACCGATCCTGACTGTGAAGGTCATGTACTCACCATTCAGCAAAGCCTGATTTGGCCACTACTACAGGTACATTTAAAAATTCAGCATCTCAATCCGATCTGTATTCAACACAGTCAGTTACAACAGCCACAGCATCAGTACAGCCTAATGCAAATTCAGGATTATTTAGACAAGATCAAACAGGAATTTGAATCGACACAAGAATTTCGTGACTTTGCCTTAAAGAATTTACTCAATCTGATCTTTATTCATATTGCGCAGCTTTCGCATTTGAATCAGTTTTTTCAAAAAAATATCAGCAGTGATTTGCATGTCTTTCGCAAGTTTAATGAATTGATTGAGCAGCACTTTACCGAACACTGGTCACTCACACATTACGCGGAAATTTTGGCTGTAACGGAAATGCGGCTGAATGAAATCTGCCGTCGGATTGCCAATACCTCATCCAAAAAAATTATTCATGACCGCTTAATGCAGGAAGCCAAACGGTTACTGATTTTTACCGATATCCCGATTAACCATATTTGTTATCAACTCGGGTTTAAAGACCCCGCCTATTTTAGTCGCTTCTTTCAGCGGCATGCGGGTCTGCGCCCTTCGGAACTGCGCCAGTCACATGAAGTCTAAAGATTTTTAGTGATTTTGGTCATGCTGAAAACAAAAAAATTGCCAGAAAGTCGGAACCTTCTGGCAATTTGATGTATGGGTATTTAGTAAGTGGCTTAGTAACTAGTACACGTCACGGCGGTAACGTCCTGCATCACGCAAATGCTGCAATTGCTCTGCCCCTAAAATCTCTTGCAAAGCCTGATCGACATCACTTGCCATACCTTGGATACTGCCGCAAACATAGAGCACTGCACCATCCTCAATCCAGCTTTTTAATACTTCAGCCTGTTCACGTAAGCGGTGATGTACATATTGTTTTTCCACCTGATCACGGGAAAACGCCAAGTCTAGGCGTTGCAACATGCCTTCGGCTTGCCAAGCTTCTAACTGGTTTTGATAGAAATAATCATGCTCACGCTGACGTTCACCAAAAATTAACCAGTTACGTCCACGGTTTTGTTGAACACGCTGTTTCAACAAACTGAGTAAACCTGCAATACCTGTACCATTACCGATACAGATGATTGGTCGATCATCTTCAATCAAATGGAAAGATGGATTATTGCGAATCGCAAGTGCCATCTCTGTCCCCACGTCACTATATTGAGTCAACCAACCTGAACCTAAACCTAAATGCCCCTGTACATCGGACTGCTGACGTACCACCAATTGCAAATACTGCTGTTCGGGAATACTGGCAATCGAGTATTCACGTAATGGCAATTCAGGTAATTGCTCAAGTAACTCATCCAGCGAAGCATAAGCAATAATTTCTCGAGTCAGGTTTTTACTTCTCAAAGCATCAACAATTTTTAAACCTTGACTGGTCATACTTTCAGTTGAAATACCTTGCTGCTTTAAGAACTGCTCAATACGCTCAATAGAATTTTGCGGCTGTATTTCTGCAATATCACCCGCTAGCCATGTCACATTGACAGTGCTTTGCAGTTCCAAATGGAATGCTGGCGCACCTAAACTGTTTGAATTGAGCAATTCACGCTTACTGAGCGTCCACATTTCAAATTGCTTGTGAATCTCAACTTGCTGAACATCACTAGCCGTGACTTCACCTAATTCTTCGTACCACTGCTGGATGTGTTTTTGATTGGCATTATCGACTTCAATAAGTTTGAATAATGGCTTCGCCCCTTGTCGAGTCAGCCATGTATCGACTGCATGACCAAAATGACAGAAACTTTCTGGATATTCTTTTGAGCCTAACGCCAGAACAGCATAATCAAGCTGAGCTAAATCAATAGGCTGCTGCATTAATTGCTTGCTAAAACCCACCGCCAAATCAGGCGCTGAACCTGTACCATAAGTACTGACAATAAACAGAGCTTGCTGCGCTTGTTGCAAATCTTGTGCAGTCAGTTGCTGTACCGACTTCACCACAACGCCAAGTCCTGCTTGTTGCAGGGATTTCCCTGTTGCCCAAGCCAGTTGCTCGGCTGTACCTGTTTGCGTTGCATAGCTAATCAGCCATGTTTGCTCGGTCAATGCTGCTTGCTCTGCACTCAAACCTCCACGCGCTGCCTGAGTCAGACGTTTTTGCTTACGGCGTTTTAAGTACAGCATCCAGCCTGTTACAAAGAATAGCGGCATTGCCAATGCAGCAAGCATCGCAAAGAACTGATAAACAGGGCCAAAGAAGCTGCCACGGTGCACAGGCAACATGCCTGACATAATTTGCTGATTTAGCTTTTTATTAGCATATAAATCAACTTTTTCCAGTTGATTGTTTTGAGTATTAAATTCAGCACTATTACGCGCACGTTCATTTTGTGGAACAGCATCAACAAACGCAATTTTCACACGTCCATCAGCTTGCTGTGGAATATTAAACGTCACTGTAGAATATTCACGGGCAACTTGGGTGGTAAAACCTGTCCATGCTTGGGTGAGTTCTTGCTGAACTAGTGGGTTTGGTAAGGTTAAACCTTGCTGCTCAGAATCTGGGCCACGATTTGGTAGATTTTGTGGATTTTTTCCTTGTGGTGCCCCCCGTTGATGCCCCTCTCCACGCTGTGGCATAGCACCTTGTGGCGGACGACCTTCTGGTTTACCTTTGCCTCCCATACGGGTATTTTCCACGCCCATAACCTTAAACATGCCTGCACGCCACCAGTCATACGACCAGAACAATCCCGTACATGCAAACATCAGGTAAAACACCATGACCCATGTGCCCACAACGGCATGCAAGTCCCAAAGAAAATTACGCCCTTTGAGCTGTGGCTTAATTGCCAACCATTGTTTCAAAGAGTGCTTTTTCGGGAAGCGCAAGTACAAACCACTCAGCACAAAGAAAATCAGTATCAGCGTACTTGCACCTGTCAACTGTTTACCAAATTCGCCAGCAGTCAATGTTCGGTGAAACTGTTCAATAAAGTCAAAAAATGCTTTGCCCTTAACCTCAGGCAAAACTTGTGCAGTATATGGGTTCACCATCATGTCATAACCATGACGCTCACCTTGTTTGGCAATATTGACCACTGACGATGAGGTTGGAGATTCTGCAATCGTGATACTGTTAATTTCGATATTGGGTTGTTGCTGCTTAAAAAACTGAAATAATTCACTTGGCGTCAGCTTTGCACGCGTTTCGGCTTGAACCGTATAACTGTCTGGGTTAATGAGTTTGGTAATTTGTGCTTCGTAGGAAAAAATAGCACCACTGACACCCATAAGGGATAAGATCAGACCAGCGGTTATACCAAAAAACCAATGGATCTGGAAAAGTGTTTTTTTCAACATGGTTGGAAGTTGGTTTATTGAATTATTGAGAATTATACTCAATTACAATGAAGACAGTATGTATTTTCTTTTCAGAATAAAATTTACAAAAAAAATATTTTATTTTTACACATGCGCTTTTTATCAGACGACATGGCATCAGATTAAATTTTTTAAATAACTCTATTCAGAACAAAGTGTTGTATCTATTCTGAGGGTCAGCTATCCACATTCATTTAATTAAAACATCGTATTTTTATTGGCAGAGTCTTTAGGTACATCTTGCACCACATCCCAATGCTCAACGATTTTTCCATGTTCAACACGGAAAATATCCATGACTGCTTGTCCACGATCTTGAACGTTTTCTGTCGAATGCACAGCAAATATACTAAATCACCTTGCGTTGCATGACGAACAATTTTGGCTTTAGATTCAGGGTGCTTTTGAAATTCTTCTTTAAAATAATCTACAAATGGCTGTTTGCCATCAGCTACATACGGATTATGTTGCTTATAGTCTGGCGCAATGACTTGTGCCGCGTTTAGATCATGCTGATTAAAAAATTGATTATAAAAATTTTCAACCAACCGTAAATTCTGTTGCTCCTGTTGTAGATTGCGAGGGGCTATTCGTTCTGCATGCACTGAACTAAAAGCACAGCTAAGTGCCAAAATCATAAGGGGTTTAATAGTCAATCTAATCATATTAGACTTCTTTCATCAGTCCTTTTTATTTCTCCCTAGGGGAGAAAAATAAAGAGGGTGTAAGCAATTATGAAAGAAGTCTATTGTTTTATATTCATTTTAAATCAACCATAAACTTAACATATTCACTATTTTAAAGCAAAGACAGGCTAATTCGGTTGTCTTTGTTGCATAAAGAGATCAATCTTGTTTCTTTAACACATATTTTGCTTTGCTTAGGTTAAAGATGAAGGTTTGAGTTTTATTGACCTTGCTAATTTTTGAAAAATCATCATTTGGCATAGTCCCTGTATAGTGAATTTGGATAGGATAATAAGCCTGTCCATTCGCTGTGATTTTAAAGGTTGAATCATAGTTATAATATTCTGAAGATGTCTGATCTATATTACCTTCATTATCACCAGCAGCATCTGCAACTTTATAAAAATCAATGTAATCATTTTCAGGAAGTAATAATACCCACCATGAAGATTCTGTTTCACCTGTACTGGTGTAACTATCTTTTCCATAACTTCCCAGTACATTTTTTCCAAATGACTGAAGATGCTTCTTAAATTCCGTAGCATCCCAATTTGCACTCCCCCAACTACCACGTGGTTCAATATCAGGATGACTGCGCGTCACCAGTTGATAATGATGATTTGCCAACTTTCTAAAGCTATAAAATTCAAGCTGACTCCCAATAGGATGCCCGTCTGCAAACTCACCCTCCTGAATGACAGAAGTGTCCATCACCACCAAATAACGCGGTTCACCCGAAATGGACTTATACTGAACCATTCCACCCCATTGAATCACACCACCTTCATTTTGTTTGGGTGCGAATAGTCCCCAACCTTTAGACAATTTTACACCTGCGTATTCATCACCTTTTTTCATTACATCTGGGTTTAGATGAACTTTACGCAGTCGATTGGTATCAGCATAAAAAGTTTTGATGATGCTTTTAAAACTTAATTCAGTCAGCTCTACAGGTTTTACCTGTTGCGCAAATTGAACTGGATTGGCAGATGTAGGATTCAAAAACAGGATTGGAGAACATGCGAGCAAAGCCGCACATAATAATTTCTTCATTTTAACCTTTGTTATTTCAATATTTTTTTCATTTAAATAAGTGCTTGTAACGGCACGAGCGCAGTGTGTCAGTTCAACACTTAAAAATCTAGCCTCATGTTCGGCTACATCTTGTCACATTTTTATCACCTATTTTTTGCGCAGATTCTAAAAATTAAATAGATATATCTTTTTTATTATGTAGAATAGATATATCTTTTTTACTTCTAATCTTCCTATGCGTGGTAAATCTAATCACAAAGGTTTTGGGCATGGCGGTTTGCGTTGGGTGGTACTCCATCTGATTGCTCAAAAACCTCGACATGGCTATGAACTGATCAAAGCCATCCAAGAAATGACCAATGGAAACTACAGCCCAAGTGCAGGCATGGTTTATCCCTTACTGACTGAATTACAAGAGAAACAACTGATTCGCAGTCAAGCTTGTGCAGAAGATGCGCGGAAGCAAAGTTATCAAATCACTGAACTGGGCAATGAAGTGATTGATTCGTATAAAGAGCATATTCAGGAAATCTTGAACCGAATCAATATTCGTTCGCAGCAGCCAACTCTGGTTCTCGATACTTTGCATGAGTTTAAGAAAGAAGTACGTGAGGTATTGGCAGGTCGCCCACTGAATGCCGAAGAAGCTGAGATTTTTATACAGACACTCAAAACTGCCGCAGCGACATTACAACAACTGAAACTGGATTCAACAATGACTACAAGCACAGCAACACTCGATAAAAAACCATACCGCGTCCGTCATCAACTTAAATTCCGAATTGTGACGGTACAAGAAGTTCTTCAGATTAGCCCAAGCCTGATTCGCATTGTGTTTCAAGGTGATGATCTTTCTGACTTTAAAAGTGATAGCTTCGATGACCATGCCAAACTGTTTTTCCCAGATGCAGCAACAGGGCGTTTAATCAAACCTGAAATGACTGAGCAAGGTCTAAAGTTTGCCGATGACATCAAGCCAATTTCACGTGACTATACGCCTCGTTTGTTTGATCTTGACGCTAAAACACTGGCGATTGATTTTGTGATTCACGATGCTGGCCCTGCCACAGAATGGGCACAACATGCTAAAATTGGTGATCAAATCGCCATTGGTGGCCCTCGCGGTTCAATGGTGATTCCAATGGTCTATCAACATTATGTCTTGATTGGTGATGACACCGCATTACCTGCAATTGCTCGACGCTTAGAAGAACTTCCTGCATCGGCGCAAGCAACTGTCGTTGTTGAAGTTAATTCATCAGTCGATGAGATTACATTCAAATCAGCCGCAAAAACTCAGATCACTTGGCTACACCGTGAAGGTCAAGCCAGTGGTCAAACAACTTTATTTAAACAAGCTTTAGAAAGTCTGTCTTTGCCTCAACACGATTACTTTATCTGGATTGCGGCAGAAACACAGGTCGCACGCCAGTTGCGTAAAACACTGGTTGAACAGTATCAGGTGGCGAAGGATGCCATTAAAGCAGCGGGTTACTGGCAACACGGTACATCCAATGCACATACGGTCATTGATGACGAATAAGCTTTTCCATCATTAACCCGATTCGATGACTTTAGTTTCTAAGGTGAGAAATTAAAGTCATCTTTTATTTTGGTATCTCCTATGCAACAAAAGCCATACTCCCTGTCGTGGATTGCTGCGCTTGCTGTACTGACAGCATTAGGTCCTTTCTCAATTGATATGTACCTTTCAGCACTCCCGACAATGGCAAAAGATTTATCGGTCAGCACTGCTCAAATCGCCAATACTTTACCCGCTTATTTTATGGGGCTGGCATTTGGACAGCTACTCTATGGTCCAATCAGCGACCATTTTGGCCGCCGTAAACCCTTATTTTTCGGTTTAACCCTTTATGTTTTGGCCAGTGCAATTTGTATCTTTGCCATGCATCTTGAAGTTCTACTCATCGCACGTATCGCCCAAGCCTTCGGTGGCTGTGTCGGTGTCGTGGTTGCACGTTCTGCCATTCGTGACCGCATGAGCGGCCCAGAAGCAGCACATGCCTTTTCCCTACTCATGATTGTGCAAGGGGTTGCCCCGATTATTGCACCGCTCAGTGGTAGCTTGATGCTATGGGCGTTTAACTGGCGCTCGATTTTTGTGGTGCTATTCCTGTTAGGCATCATGGCGATGGTGGTTTCATATTTCAAATTTCCTGAAACACTCCCTGTTGAACGTCGTCAAAAACATACCGTTGGTTCAGCCCTAAAAAGTTATGTCGATCTGTTCCAAGACCGCAGTTTTATTGTGCCTGCGGTGGCAAGCGGCATTTTAATGGGCATGATGTTTACTTACATCAACAGCGCTTCAGAAATCTTTATTGATCATCTTGGCGTAGGCTCAGGCACATTTGCCCTATTGTTTGGTGTGAACTCATGCGGAATTATTGCTGTATCCAACCTCAACCGTTTTCTGATTAAACGCTATGATTCATTAGATCTGTTGAAGTTTGGTTCAAGCATGCAATTCTTGGGTGCAATTATTTTCAGTGCTTTTGTATTTAGCCAGCATATTGCCATTTGGAGCATGATGCTCGGTCTATTTATGATTGTTGCCTGTGTGGGTTTTATTGGGCCAAACGCAACAGTGTTGGCTCTATCCAAACAGGGTCATCGTGCAGGTCAAGCCAGTGCCTTGCTCGGTGCATTGCAATTTACCTTTGGTCTGGTTTCAGGCGCGATTTTGTATATTTTGCCAATGAAACTGGAAATGTCAGTCAGCACTGTGATGATTTTATACAGCGTGGTAGGTGGTGTATTGGTGCGAATGATTCAACCCATCAAATCACATCGTTATGCTTAAATTATCCCCATAAAAAAAGACCTTGCTTAATGCAAGGTCTTTTTTTAATCACATTACTTCGGTAAATCACTGCTTTGCCAACCACCACCCAATGCAGTAATCAACGCAACACTGTTTTGTAGCTGAGTTGATTGAAGCTGCAATAAACTTTGCTCACTCGACAAACGCGTTGCTTCCGTTGAAGCGACATCAGTATAGTCAATCATGCCTGCATTGTACTGGTTACGCATAATTCGTGCAGTTTCCGTTGCCGCAGCCAAAGACTGACTGGTATGTTGCACTTCCTTGCCTAAACTGGTGCCTTCTGCCAAGTAATCTTCAATATTTTGCATGGCTTCAAGTACAGTCTGTTTGTAGTTCGCAACAGACTCATCATAGGCTGCACGTGCCTGTTTGACTTTAGCTTTGTTCGCGCCAAAATCAAATACAGTTTGTGTCGCAGATGCACCCAAAGACCACAACAGGTTTTGTGCGCTAATCAGGTTTGACAAACCACTTGCAGAGTATCCACCCGAACCTGATAAAGTAATGTCAGGAAAATAACCCGCAATTGCGATCCCGATTTCTTCATTGGCAGCAGCCAAACTCCGCTCAGCAGATGCAATATCTGGACGGCGTTCTAGTAAACGGCTTGGTAAAGTCAGCGGGACATTTGGAGTTTTAGGTAAAGCCGCCTGACTGACAGGCAGATCAAACTGGGCAGGCATTTTCCCAATCAACATCGCAATCGCATGTTCATATTGGGCACGTTGCCAAACCAAATCTTCACGGGAAGATTTAGCACTATATAACGATGACTCTGCTTGGGTCAGATCAGATTTAGCGATTACACCTTCTTTATATTTGGCAGCCAAAACCTTGCGGTAACGGGTATAAGTGTCGATGGTTTTGTCATACAGAGCAATGCGTTTATCAAGTACGCGCAGGGCAAAGTAATCCTGTGCCAGTGTGGTTTGCGCACTTAGAGTTGCGTTGGCAAGATCTGCTGCACTGGCTTGAGCCGAAGCTTTGTCTTCCCGTACAGTACGTTTCAACTTGCCCCACAGGTCAAGTTCCCAGCTTAAACTGGCTTCAGCAGTATAACTGTTACTTGGTTTTGCCTGACTTTGTGCGCTGCGTGTGCCACTACCTGTTGCACTCACGGTTGGGGCGCGTTCTGCTTTGGCTTGTGAAACCAGTGCTGCCGCTTGTTCATACTTCGCGACATACTGCGCAACGTTTTGATTCGACACCACGACTTGTTGCTGCAAGTTATTCAAAATCGGATCTTGGTAAATTTCCCACCAAGCACCACGACTTTGCTGATCTTGTGGCTGTGCCACTTTCCAACCCTGTGCTGCTTCTTTATAAGTCACAGGCATTGAAATTTCAGGCTTTTTGTAGTTTGGCCCCACAGTACATCCCGAGAAAATCGGCAGTGCACAACACAGGGCTAGGCATAATTTATTTTTCAACATATCAATGCTCATCATTTAGGGGAACATGCGATGAATTTGGACGTTTCCAAAATGACTTCACCCATGAACCAAAACGATCTAAATACACATACACCACAGGCGTTGTATACAAGGTTAATAACTGGCTAAACACCAAACCGCCACAAATGGCAATCCCGAGTGGGCGATGCAAGGCTGCATTTGAACCTGTCTGAATAATTAACGGTAGTGCACCAAAAAATGCTGCCAATGTAGTCATAAGGATTGGACGAAAACGCTTGTCACACGCCTTCATAATGGCTTGTTCTGGCGAAAGGTTCTGCTCTTTTTCTGCGGTTAAGGCAAAATCAATCATCAAAATGGCATTTTTCTTCACGATCCCGATCAGCAGCAAAATACCAATCAAGGCAATGACGGTCAACTGTGTCCCTGTCAGCATCATCAGCACCAAAGCTCCAACACCTGCCGAAGGTAAGGTCGATAAAATCGTAATCGGATGAATCCAGCTTTCATACAGCATCCCCAGCAAAATATAAATGGTTGCCAATGCTGCAAAAATCAGCCAAGGCATTTGTTTCACCAGTGTTTCATAGACTTGTGCTGTCCCTGCCAAACTGCCATGTACTGTATCTGGCATACCAATTTTCACCATCGCCTGATCAATTGCGGCTTTAGCCTGCTCTAATGACACACCATCGGCCAAGTTAAAGGCAATTGTGGTGGTGGCCATTTGACCTTGGTGAGCGACTGACAATGGTGCAGTGGTATATTCCAAATGGGCAAAAGCTGAGATTGGGATCGACTGATTATCACTGGTCAACACATACAATTGCTTCAAGACTTCAGGGTTTTGGGTGTAGTTGTTGTTAAGCCCAATAATGGTGTAATACTGGTTCAGCATTTGATATTGCGTCGCAATTTGACGCTGACTAAACGCATTATTCAGGAAAGTATCAATGTCCTCGACATTTAAACCATAACGTTTCGCAGCAACACGGTCGATTACCACTTTCACTTCAGAACCACCTGACTGTGCATCACTATCGACACTGGTCAGTTCAGGTAACTGTTTCAACGTGGCATAGACCTTAGGACTCCATTCACGTAAAGTTTCCAAACTATCACTTTGTACACTGTACTGGTAAGTGGCATTGGCACTACGTCCACCGACACGTAAGTCTTGTGCAGGCATTAGAAACAAGGACATTCCAGGCATTTTGCTATTTTGCTTGGTAATGCGGTTAGCAATTTGCATGGCTGATTCTTTACGTTCACTCTCATCCTTCAAACGGATAAAGAAATTAGCACTATTTCGAGAACCAAAACCACCACTCCCTGTCGATGCAATCACATATTGAATGTCTTTATCTTTCTGTAATTTTTGGCTAATGGCTTTGAGTTGTGGCTCAATTGACTGGAAGCTGGTTGCCTGATCAGCTCTTAATTGTCCCATTAACAAGCCATTATCCTGATCTGGGAATAAGCCTTTTTGTACCACTTTGTACAAGTACACATTACCCACCACAGTGATCAACAGTGTCAACATCGTCAGACGTTTATGGCGCATGATGACCGAAAGACTTTTTACATAGCCATTGTGTAATTTACTTAAAACTACGCCAACTCCCGCCATAAAGCGGTTTTCTTTTTCATTGCCAGTTTCTTTCTTTAACAAGCGTGAACACAACATTGGGGTCAGCGTTAAAGACACAAACATGGAAATCAGCAATGAAACCGACAAAGTGACAGCAAACTCTCGGAACAAACGTCCCAAGACACCACTCATTAACAGCAATGGAATGAACACGGCAATCAATGAAGCGGTCATCGACAAAACCGTAAAACCGACTTCCTTACTCCCCTTCAGGGCAGCATCCATCGGCGTCATACCATCTTCTATATGTCGACTGATATTTTCCAAAACTACAATCGCATCATCGACCACGAAACCTGTCGCTACAATCAAGGCCATCATCGACAAGGCATCGAGACTATAACCAAGTGCATACATTGCAGCAAATGTACTGATGATGGAAATCGGAAGCGTAATCGCAGGAATCAGTAATGCATGACCTTTTCTCAAGAAGAAAAATACCACTGAAATCACTAGCAAGACAGCGAGTATCAAAGTTCTCTCAGTTTCGTGTAAGGCACCACGAATGGTTAATGAACGGTCAATGGCCAAAGTGATTTGCGTACCTTTTGGCAACATTTCATTTAGGACAGGAATCTCAGCTTTAATCGCATCAATCGTTTTCAGCATGTTGGCCCCTGCTTGACGAGTGACCGCAATAGAGACTGACTGCTGATTGTTAAAATAACCTGCCGAGTAAATATCCTGAACGGAATCGGTCACAGACGCGATATCGTGCAAACGCACTGCTGCACCGTTTCGATAAGCCACAATCAAATCTTGATAGTCTTTGGCTTTGGTCAACTGACCATTGGCATCAATCCACCATGTATAGTGACTGCCACTAATTAATCCACGCGGTGAATTGGTGGTTGCATTGTCAACGGCTGCACGAACCGTATCTAAACTAATGCCATAACTGGTGAGCTGCTTCGGATCAAGACTTACCCTCACCGCAGGTAAAGCACCACCACGCAAGGAAACCTGACCGACCCCCTGCACCTGTGCAATTTTCTGCTGGAGCTTACTGGAAGCCAAGTCATATAACTGACCACGATTGAGGTTGTCAGAGGTTAATGCCAACATCAAAATCGGTGCATCAGATGGGTTTGCCTTACGATACGTTGGTAAGGTTTTCATGCTGCTTGGAAGCAAACTCCGCGCTGCATTAATCGCTGCCTGTACATCACGTGCTGCGCCATCAATATCGCGATTAAGATCAAACTGAATAATGACATTGGTCGAGCCCTGACTACTCGAAGACGTCATTTCCGTAATGCCTGCAATTTGACCCATGGCACGCTCAAGTGGTGTCGCCACAGTTGCTGCCATGGTTTCAGGGCTGGCTCCAGCAAGACTTGCCTGTACCATAATGGTTGGCGTATCAATTTGCGGTAACGGTGCTACAGGCAACAGGCGAAATGCCAGAATGCCCAACAAGGTCAGTGCAAGACTGACCAAAATGGTGGCAATCGGTCTTAAAATAAAGACTTTCGACACATTCATGACGTTGCCCCTGATTTTTTCCGATGCGCTAATTTTTCAAAAGCCAGATAAATCACAGGTGTGGTAAATAAAGTCAGTAATTGACTAAAGATCAGACCACCGACAATCACCAAACCGAGTGGCTGACGTAGTTCTGCGCCAGAACCCGATGCCAACATAAGCGGCACAGCACCAAGCAATGCCGCACAGGTCGTCATCAAAATTGGGCGGAAACGCAGTAGACAGGCCTGATAAATTGCATCGTGGGCATTTTTTCCTTGTCGCTGTTCATCGAGTGCAAAGTCAATCAGCATGATGGCATTTTTCTTTACAATCCCGATTAGCAAGATAATCCCGATCAATGCAATCAGTGTGAATTCTGTGCCTGTCAGTTTAAGTGCCAACAATGCACCAATCGCTGCCGATGGTAAGGTTGAAAGTACGGTAATCGGGTGAATCCAGCTTTCATACAAAATACCCAGAACGATGTACATTGTCATTACAGCAGCAAGAATCAACCACAAGGTATTTTGGCTCGATGAGCTAAATGCTTCGAGTGAACCTTGATACTGGAGATTGACTGTATCTGGCATCTGGATTTTTTGCTTAATGTCATCAATTGCCTGACGTGCCTGTTCAATTGAATAACCATCGGCAAGGTTAAATGACACTGTTGCTGCTGGAGTCTGATCACGACGTGCATAGGTCAAGTAACCTTCTTTTTCAGTCACAGTGATCAGGTTACTGAGCGGTACCATACTGCTACTTGCAGTCGTACTGGAACTGGTTGAACTGCTTGTCGTTGATGTCGATGTTGTTGTGCTACTTGAGCTTGTTGAGCTGCTCGAATCCGTCGATGCTTTCAGATAAATATGAGAGAAAGCCGACAAATCCTGTTTGTACTCAGGCGGCACTTCAAGAACTACACGGTATTGGTTGGCTTGCGTATAAATCGTAGAAATCAGATGTTGACCAAATGCATTATACAAAGCGGTATCAATATCACTGGCGGTCAAACCATAACGACTCGCTTCATCACGGTTAATTTGCACATAGGCCACTTTCGCGCGATTTTGTAAGTTGCTATTCACATCCTTAAATTCAGGACGATCTTTCATCGCCTCGACAAATTGCGGTACCCAATTTTCCAGTTCGGATTGATCTGGAGTATCCAGCGTCAACTGGTACTGGCTTGGTGTGACCTGATCATCGACATTTAAGTCTTGGCTCTTGATCGCATAAAGCTGAATGTCCGCAATTTTCGCAGCACGCTCTTTCAAACGTGCTATCACGACATCGGCTTTATCGCGTTCACCAAAGTCTTTTAGGCTGATCTGCAAACGCCCCATATTTAAAGCAGTATTATTGGTCGCATCCACCCCGACAATCGAAGCAATTGAATCTACCGCAGGGTCTTTTTGCAATGCCGTAGCCAAAGCCTGTTGGCGTTTGACCATTTCACTATAAGATACATCTTGCGATGCGAGTGTAATCCCTTGAATCTTGCCAGTATCTTGAGCTGGGAAGAAACCTTTAGGAATCCAGAGATACAAGCCAGCCGTCACTGCCAGTGACAAGACAGCGACACATAAGGTTAAAGGCTGATGATCCAGTACCCAAAGCAGGCATTTTTCATAACCATGCAAAAGTTTGTCAAAACCTCGCCCGAAACTTCGTGCCAGTCTATTGTGCTTTTCTTCAGGGATATTTTTCAGCAAATATGCGCTGAGCATTGGTGTCAAGGTCAAAGACACAAACATGGACACCAAAATCGACACTGCGAGTGTGATAGAAAACTCGCGGAACAAACGCCCAATGACATCCCCCATAAACAGCAAGGGAATCAGAACTGCAATCAGGGAAATGGTCAGGGAAATAATGGTAAAACCAATTTCTTGCGAGCCTTTCAGCGCGGCAATCAACGGTTTTTCACCTTCTTCAATATGCCGCTGAATATTCTCCACCACCACAATCGCATCATCAATTACGAAACCTGTGGCAATGGTCAGTGCCATTAAGGTCAGGTTGTTAATCGAGAAGCCTGCCAGATACATCACGCCAAATGTCCCAACAATCGACAAAGGCACGGCCAAACTTGGAATCAACGTGGTAGCAAATGTCCGTAAGAACAGGAATGACACCATCACTACCAAGGCGATTGCTAAAATCAGTTCAAACTGTACATCTGAAATTGAAGCACGAATGGTATCGGTACGATCCGCCAACGTCGTGATTTTTACTGAACCTGGCAAACTGGCTTGGATTGCAGGTAACTTGGCTTTGATGTTATCGACAATCGAGACGACGTTCGTTCCTGGTTGGCGCTGAATATTAATAATAATGGCAGGTTTACCATTTGCCCACGCTTGTTGATACTCGTCTTGTGGGGCTTGTTCAACAGTCGCAACATCGTGTAAATATAGCGCCTGACCATTTTCATATTTCAAGATCAGATTGCTGTATTCATCTGCACTTTGTAACTGGTCATTGGCATCAATCGTGACTGAACGCTCAGGCCCATCAAAACCACCTTTTGAACCATTCACATTGGCATTATTAATGACCGTATCGACATCTGCTAATGTTAAACCATGACTCGCTAAAGCAGCAGGGTTGGCACGTATACGAACCGCCTGTTGTTGTCCACCCGCCAAGCTCACCAAACCCACCCCTGAAATTTGCGACAATTTAAGTGCAACACGGGTATTAATCAAATCTTGAACTTTGGTCAGCGGCAAGGTATCTGAGGTCGCAGCCAATGTAAGAATTGGGGTATCGGCTGGGTTAACTTTTTTATAGGTAGGCTTGTTTGGTAGATCACTTGGCAATAAAGAGTCGGCAGTGTTAATTGCCGCTTGCACTTCCTGCTCGGCAACATCCAAAGAAGTGTCGAGATTAAATTTCAGGGTAATGACCGATGCCCCACCCGAACTGGTGGAATACATCTGGTTCAAGCCTGCCATTTGCCCAAGCTGCCGTTCCAGTGGTGCAGTAACACCACTGGTCATGACTTCTGGACCTGCGCCTGGAAACTGTGTTGTCACCTGAATCACAGGATAATCGACCTCAGGCAAAGCCGAAATCGATAAACTGCGATATGCCAATAGACCGCTTAAGATCACCGCAATCATCATAAGCATTGTGGCGATCGGTCTTTCAATAAATATGCGAGATGGATTCATAAGTTATCTAGGGAAATGTCTGCCTTTGCTTGAAGCGTTATCTAAAATGCTGGTATCGACTTTTTGTGCAGTCACGATATTCACTTTAGAGCCATTACCTAACGAATCCACCCCTGCCGTAACGACTTTTTCGCCTGTTTTCACGCCAGAAAGAATCGCTGTTTTACCATCTTCAGTTTGTGGGCCAACTTTCACCATGACTTTATGCGCAACCGATTTTTGGTCAATCACAAAGACATATTGTCCTGCTGTACCTGATTGCACTGCAGCACTTGGTACCACAATTGCGTTATTCAATTCGCCTGTTTGCAGTTTGATATTGACGAACTGATTCGGGAAAAGTTTGTTGTCATCATTATTGAAAATGGCTTTTAGTTTCACTGTTCCTGTCGTTGAGTCAATTTCATTACTAATCACGCCAACTTCACCTTCAGCCAACACTGTTTTACCTTGCTGGTCATAGGCTTTCACGATCAGTTTTCCACCATTACGAATCGGTTGAACCACATCATCTAACTTTGTTTGTGGAATGCTAAACACCACAGCAATTGGTTTGGTTTGAGTAATTGTTGCAATTGCAGTGCTTGAGTCCGTGCTCACCAAGTTACCCACGTCAACATTACGAATCCCGATATAACCTGAAATTGGTGCTACGATTCGTCCATATTCGATGTTGAGTTTGGCTGAGGCAATCTGCCCAAGGTCAGATTTGATCGCACCTTCATATTGTGCTGTCGTTGCAGTTTGAGTATCTAAATCTTGTTTGGCAATTGAGTCTTGCGCATACAAGCGCTTGTAACGTGCCAAAGTCAATTTCGCATTGACAAGCTGGGCTTGGTTTTCAGCCAATTGTCCTTGATATTGCTGTAAAGTCGCCTCATAAGCACGAGTATCTACTTTTGCAAGCAGATCACCTTTATTCACGTACTGACCTTCTTTAAAATATACCTCTTGCAAATGCCCCTGAATCAGACTGGTCACAGAAACCGTCTGGCTAGCTGTTACCGTCCCGAGTGCCGATAAAATCACTGGAACATTGGTTTGACCTGAAGTTGCCACTTGTACTGAAGTCGCACTCTCTGGTGGGCCATTTCGTTTCTGACTGCTTTTATTTTTGACAAAATAGGCGACTGTACCAATCACCAGTACTGACAGGCAGACCAATATCAAGAGTTTTTTGCGTTGCATATGACACTCAGCTTAAATTTAAAAATTAGTGGCACTAAAGAGGTTAAAGCAGATCGTACTGTTTTATGGATTTGCAATGGAATATAAGCACATTGTATTTCATCAAAATCGGCCAGCTGCCTTAATAAAATATCAAATATGTTTAAATAAGATCATATCTCATTTGTATGCTTCAAAAACATACATAACAATTATTTACACGATGCGACTATGCACTAGAAATATGAATCAACGATGTAGAATAATTTTCGATTTACGACAATACTCTGCCGAGTTTCATCAAATTTCACATGAATAACTGACAATTATTGACAAAATTTTATCTTTTCATTTTCATTTTTTTGAAATTGATATCTTGAATTGTCTTTTCAGTTGTGGTTTATTGATGTCTGCTATTTCACTGGGTGATCCCCAGTGTCAGCAAACGCCAAGGATTGGTGTTGATTGAAACAAGGAAGTATTCTTATCCGGGATTCTTTTTTAGCAAACCCAAATCAATCAGATTTGGTTATACATGGAATGCTGTTTGCTCTCCCCTCATATCGAATTGTCTTTTCCTTTCTAGATCAAAAACCAAACTTTCGTTTATAGCTACCCCCAAACTGGTATGTTTTATGCATTAGCCACGGGGCGGTAATTATATTTTTCGTTTTTGTAGGTTTTTCTCTCATGGCACATAATAATCAAGCCACTCTCTCTCAAGGATTAAAAAACCGCCATGTCACCATGCTGTCTATTGCTGGTGCGATTGGTGCAGGTTTATTTGTCGGTTCTGGACACGCGATTGCTTCTGCGGGACCAGCCGTTCTTCTCTCCTACCTCATGGCAGGTACACTGGTGGTTTTAGTGATGCGTATGCTCGCTGAAATGGCGGTGTCTCAACCTGACAGCGGTTCATTCTCAACTTATGCTGACCGCTCTATTGGTAAATGGGCAGGTTTTACTATTGGCTGGCTTTACTGGTGGTTCTGGGTACTGGTCATTCCATTTGAAGCCAATGCAGCAGCAGCAATTATTAACTCATGGATTCCAGGTGCACCAATTTGGCTCCTTTCATTCCTGATTACAGCAGCGCTAACTGTCACCAACTTGTTTAGTGTGAAAAACTATGGTGAATTTGAGTTTTGGCTTGCTACCATCAAAGTGGGTTCCATCATTGTCTTCATTGTATTGGGCTGTGCCGCCATTTTTGGTTTCTCACCTGCTCCAGAAGTCAACGGTGTCAAACACTTGTGGGATCACGGTGGATTTATGCCAAATGGCTGGGGTACTGTCATTGCGGCACTACTGACCACCATGTTCTCATTCATGGGTTCTGAAATTGTCACCATTGCAGCAAGTGAATCGAAAGATCCTGAGCGTCAAATTACTAAAGCGACAAACTCAGTGATCTGGCGTATTGGTCTATTCTACCTAGTCTCTATTTTCATTGTGGTGAGCTTGGTGTCTTGGAATGACCCTCGTTTAGCGGAAATGGGTTCATATCAAACTGTTTTACAAGTACTACATATTCCACATGCGAAATTGATCGTTGATATTGTGGTATTGACTGCGGTAACCAGCTGCTTGAACTCCGCACTCTATACCGCTTCACGTATGTTGTACTCTCTAGGCAAACGTGGCGATGCACCTGCAATTACCCGTCAAGTCAACAAGAGCCAAACACCTGTTTACGCAGTATTAATGTCAACTGCAATTGCATTCTTATGTACGTTTGCAAACTATGCTGCGCCAAAAGCCGTGTTTAACTTTTTACTTGATAGCTCTGGCGCGATTGCACTTTTGGTTTACTTGGTCATCGCCTGCTCTCAGCTCAGAATGCGTAAAAAACTCATGGCCGAAGGCAAACCTTTAACAATGAAAATGTGGTTATTCCCATACCTAACTTGGGCAGTGATCGTATTTATTATTGCAGCACTTGGCATTATGGCATTCGATCCAAACCACGTGCATGAAATTACCTCAACAGGGATCTTATGTATCTTTGTGGTGGTTTCAGGTCTGATTGTGACTAAACGTCGTCAAGCAAACCTAAACGCAGGTATTGCTCAAGCTGAAACTAACTAAATCTCCCGATTAAAAAAACCCAGCTTATGCTGGGTTTTTTACTGTTGTTATCGTTATCAACAAATTTTGTTGAATTACTGATAAAAATTTTATTTCAAATTCATCTGTCTTCTTTTAAATGTTCAAACCGTAATTGCTCAATACAGTTTTCCAGATATCCATGTAAGTAATCAATAAAACACGCCACCTTAGGAAGATATTGTAAACGATCTAAATAAACTGCATAGACATCTGCTGGTGCTGTTGGATATTGAGATAAAATTTGCACCAAACGACCACTTTTTAAATATTTTGCGACATCCCACTCCGCACGCATTAAGATGCCATGCCCTTCCAATGCCCAGTTGAGTGCGACGGCACCATCATTAGTACTCAGTTTACCGTGAACTTTGACTGTCTCAAGCTGATCTTCACTTCCTAAACGCCAATTGCCATAGGCTGTATCATTTTGTCGAAGCACAATACACTGGTGCTGAGTCAAATCATGTGGAACTTGTGGCACACCATTTTTCTTTAGATAAATGGGTGAAGCACACAGCAAGCGTCGATGAGCAATCAGTTTTTTGGCAATCACCCGTGAATCTGGCAGGTCACCAAACCGAATCACCACATCAAATGTTTCGTCAGGCAATGTCACAGGACGATCACTCAGGTGTAATTGCACTTCAACATCAGGGTAAATTTTAGCGAATTGGCTAATCGCTGGCGCAATATAAGACCGACCAAAACCTAAAGGCGCATTCACGCGTAATAAACCTTTCGGTGCAACACGACTACTGGCAACCAGTCGCTCCATCTCATCTATTTCATTCAAAATCCGTAGCGCATTTTCATAATAAAGTTCACCTTCATGAGTCAGGCTGATACGGCGCGTTGTCCTGTTCAGCAGGCGCACCCCCAAACGCTGTTCTAGCTGGGTTAAACGTCGTGAAACTGCAGGCGGCGTCAGGTTCAGCTCCCTTGCTGTTGCCACCAAACTTCCTTGTTTTATTAGTAAACAAAAAAAACCTAATTCTGTATCCGTACTCATGATTATTCAGTTTTTTGCAATAGTGATTTAACTTTAGCGCGATTTTTCTATTTTTCAAAGCCATTACTATAGCTTCAGGTTACCTCCTTGTACTCATCACAACAATAAAAGTCGCAGAGGAATGCGGCTTGGTACAAGGAAGCCATTCGTCAAATTCGATCATGAAGTATCGATTGGTAATCTTTAGGAAAATGGAGAATTCTTCTCATGGATATGGATTTAGAGAAACGAGTGCTACGTAAAATTACGTGGAGAATTGTACCGTTTATCATGTTGTTATATCTGATTGCGTATATTGATCGCGTCAATCTTGGTTTTGCTGCACTGACCATGAAACAAGACCTTGGCTTTAGCTCCTCAGTGCTTGGCTTTGGCGCAGGAATTTTCTTCTTAGGCTATTTCCTGTTTGAAGTGCCATCCAACATTATTTTGCATAAAGTCGGCGCTCGTCTTTGGATTGCCCGCGTCATGCTGACATGGGGGCTAATTGCAGGCGGTATGGCTTTTGTGCATAGCACCACCAGTTTTTATGTCATGCGCTTTTTGCTTGGTGTTGCGGAAGCAGGCTTTTTCCCTGGCATTATTTTGTATTTAAGCTACTGGTTTCCCGCACGTCACCGCGCAGGTGTGATTGCCTTGTTTATGGCAGCAGCCCCGATTGCAACGGCGATTGGTTCACCGATCTCTGCTGCCTTACTGGAAATGCACGGTCTTCTCAATTTAGCGGGTTGGCAGTGGATGTTCCTGCTTGAAGCCGTTCCTGCACTGATTTTAGGTGTGGTGGTGTTCTTCTATATGACTGACCACCCAGAAAAAGCCACATGGCTTGCAGCCGATGAAAAAGCTTGGCTGATTCAGACCATGCAGCAAGAGCATCAGCAAAAACAAACGCATCAACACCACAGCATTATTCGTGGGTTAACTAACCCGAAAGTTCTAGCGCTTGCCTGTGTCTATTTTGGAACGTCTGCAGGGCTATATACCCTTGGGATTTGGGCACCACAAATAATTAAAGACTTGGGTGTATCGGCAATGACCGTCGGTTTCTTAAATGCCATTCCGCCAATTTTGTCGGTCATTGCCATGATTTTATGGTCACGTCATTCGGATCGTACAGGTGAACGCACATGGCATGTTGCACTTGCCTGCCTGATTGCGGTTGCAGGGTTAGTGATTGCTACCCAAACCCACAACGCGCTTGGTCTGATTGCTGCGCTCAGTATTGTCAATATCGGCATTAGCTGCTCCAAACCACCACTTTGGAGTATGCCAACCATGTTTCTTTCTGGAACAGCCGCAGCCACAGGCATCGCCACCATCAACTCAATTGGTAACCTCGGCGGCTTTGCAGGCCCTGCCATGATCGGCTGGATTAAAGATCAGACAGGCAGTTTCAATGGTGGTTTGTATTTTGTGGCAGGTCTACTGGTTCTCTCAACCGTGCTGACCCTGATTCTCAGTGCCACCCATAGAACCAAGCCCCATGCCAACAATGCTTCAAACGAAGCCTAGCAACCCATTTTTAGATTTGTCAAAGGAGTATCTCATGGACAAACAGCTGGCCATCCAGTCCCTTACGGACACTATGGCGAAATTCACAGCCTATATTGGCAAACGCTTACCGAAAGATGTCAACAAAAAATTGATTGAGCTACGTACACTGGAAACCAATCCGCTCGCCAAATCAATTTATGACTCGATGGATGCCAACCAACAAGCCGCAGACAAACTGGATCGACCAAGCTGCCAAGACACAGGCGTGATTCAGTACTTTGTAGAAGCAGGCGCACATTTCCCATTACTGGGTGAATTACAGGAAATTTTGCAGGAAGCGACGGCTGAAGCCACCCGCAAAGGTCCTTTACGCCACAATGCCGTCGAAACCTTCGATGAAAAAAATACAGGAACCAACACAGGCACTCAAATTCCGTGGTTGGACTGGCGTATTGTTCCAGAAGTCGACACCTGCACCATTGATGTCTACATGGCAGGCGGCGGTTGCACTCTTCCGGGTGCTGCCAAAGTTCTGATGCCAGGACAAGGCTATGAAGGTGTTGCTGAATTTGTAATGGATGTGATTACGGAACGCGGTGTGAATGCCTGCCCACCACTTTTGGTTGGGGTTGGCGTATCAACCTCGGTGGAAACAGCAGCTCGTCTGTCTAAACTTGCAATCATGCGTCCAGTCGATTCAAAAAGTGATAACCCGCGTGCTGCACTTATGGAAGAGTTACTAGAACAAGGTCTCAATGAAATCGGCATTGGACCACAAGGCTTAACAGGCAACAATAGCGTGATGGGCGTCAATATTGAATCTTCTGCCCGTCATCCATCCACCATTGGGGTGGCAGTCAATACAGGTTGCTGGGCGCACCGTCGTGGCAAAATCCGCATTAACCCTGACATGTCTTATGAAATCCTGTCACATGAAGGAGTTGTACTATGAAAAAAATCCTGACAACCCCAATTCGTGATGAAGATTTAGCGGATCTTAAAGTCGGTGATGTGGTGTACCTAACTGGTCGTTTGGTCACCTGCCGTGACGTTGCCCATCGTCGTCTGATTGAACAAGGGCGTGAACTGCCAGTGAACTTGGAAGGTGGCGCAATTTTCCATGCTGGCCCAATTGTCCGTAAAATAGATGATGATCGTTTTGAAATGGTCTCCATTGGCCCAACCACCAGTATGCGTATGGAAAAATTCGAGCGCGAATTTATTGCCAAAACTGGAGTCAAACTGATTGTTGGTAAGGGTGGCATGGGGCCTGAAACTGCCGCAGGCTGTCAGGAACATAAAGCTGTACATGCCATTTTCCCAGGGGGTTGCGCGGTACTTGCTGCTACACTGGTAGAAGAAATTGAAGGCGCTGAATGGCAAGATCTAGGCATGCCTGAAACTTTATGGATTAACCGTGTCAAAGTCTTTGGCCCACTGATCATTTCGATTGATACCCATGGTAACAACCTGATTCAGGACAATAAAACTGTGTTCCAAGCCAAGAAAAAACCTGTTTTGGACAGAATCAGTAAACAGCTTGGTTTTATTCAATAATCTGCTTTTCTCGGTATCTGCTGCCCATTTAGCAGATACCGCTTTGCTCTTTCTAGCCGCCTAATCCCCTCCAAAAATCATCCTCGCGAACGATAGGCGTCAGCCGATGTTTCACCTATATTACATCTCACAATGTATTTGAAAATTAACAAAATTTTTAATAATTCTTGTTAATACAAAAGGATGCCAAAGTATTTGTCTTAAAAATCTTGCAATCACAGAGGTGAATTCAACGGTTTAGCGCAAATACTTGTTTTAGAGGTGAGGCGACATGGTCTACGACACAAAAATTGATTTTCTTTATCTTTCCGAACAGGACATGATCCAAGCGGGGGTAACCAATATGCCTGCTTGTGTGGACACGATGGAGGAAATGTTTGGTCTATTGTACAAAGGCGATTATCGCATGGCAGGTCCAAATAGCGACTCACATGGTGCTATGGTGACATTCCCAGAAAACTCGCCTTTTTCGACCATGCCAAAACCAACTGCAGACCGCCGTTTAATGGCCATGCCTGCTTACTTGGGTGGCAGTTTTGGTACGGCTGGGGTGAAATGGTACTGCTCCAACATCGAAAACCGCCAAAAAGGCTTACCCCGCTCAATTTTAATGTTCACTCTGAATGATGTAGTGACGGGTGCACCTTTAGCACACATGTCTGCCAACTTGCTCTCAGCATACCGTACAGGTGCGATTCCGGGCGTTGGTGCACGTTACTTGGCACGTAAAGATTCTAAAGTGATTGGTTTACTTGGCCCTGGCGTGATGGGTCGTACTTCCGTTGCGGCATTTATTGCCGTGTGCCCACAAATCGACACCATCAAAATTAAAGGTCGCGGTCAAAAAAGTATTAATGAATTTGTGAATTGGGTCAAAGCCAACTATCCACAAATTACCAACATTGAAGTGGTCGACAGCATCGAAGCCTTGGTACGTGATTCAGACATCGTCAGTTACTGCAACTCAGGCGAAGTGGGCGATCCAGACACTTACCCAATCGTGAAACGTGAATGGGTTAAAGCAGGTGCATTCCTTGCGATGCCTGCACTCTGTAATATTGATGAAGGTATGGAACAAGCTGACGTGCGTAAAGTGGTCGACAATCTTGGCATGTACGAAGCATGGTACGAAGAAGTGCCGAAACCTGCCCACAAAACTATTCCTCTCATTGGCGTGCGTTTCATGGACATGATTGCTGAAGGCAAAATGCAGCATGAGCAGCTTGAAGATATCGGCAAGATGATTGTCGGTGAAGCTCGAGGACGTAAAAATGATGACGAAATTATCATTATGTCGGTCGGTGGTATGCCAGTTGAAGATGTGGCATGGGCAACTGTGGTGTATCGCAATGCCGTTGAACAAGGCATTGGTGTCAAATTAAACCTTTGGGACACCCCAACTTTACGTTAATTCCTCTTGCGAGAAGATGCTGCCCTTGCCCTTCTCGCCAAGCATCTTTTTGTCTTCCCATATTTTTAAAATAGGTAATCCCATGACCAAGATTGTCAAACTCAAAACAGGTTCAAAATTTGAAGAAAAAGCCAGTTATTCGCGTTTAGTTTCGGTAGATAACTGGATATTTGTATCAAATACGGCAGGACGTAATCCTCAGACCAAAGAAATTCCTGAAGATTTAACTGAGCAAACTTTGCAGGTCTTTGCCAATGTTGAACAGGCGTTGGCTGCGGTGAACTCAAGCCTTGCCGATGTGGTGTTCTCGCGCGTTTTTATCCAAGACCCTGCTGATACTGAAACTGTGATGGGAATTGTCGGTGAGAAATTCCGTGGCATTAACCCTGCCACGACGGTGACTTGCCCGCCACTCGGTTCTACCGTTTATAAAATGGAACTGGAAGTCACTGCATTTCGCGGTGCTGCACAAGCCGAAGTAGAAGAGCTGACTGTCGCGCTATAAGCCTACATCTGATTGATTGTTTTATTTTTTTATTGTTTAGTTTTCAGATTCAAGGTCAGAATATTGACCTGTTAAGGATGTAGTGATGGCTCCAGCGATTATGCCTGTGCAAACTTCAGCAAATTTTCCATCTGCAACCACGGTTGTGATTATTGGTGGCGGCATCGTAGGTTTAACTGCGGCACTGACCTTGGCTGAACGCAATATTCCTGTGGTGGTCTTGGAAAAAGGACGCATTGCAGGTGAACAATCTTCACGCAACTTGGGCTGGGTACGCAAAACCAGTCGCTTGGCAGATGATATTCCACTGGCACAAGCCTCTGACCGACTGTGGAAAGAAATGCCTGAGCGTGTCGGGGCGGATGTTGGCTATCGTCAGGCGGGCATCATGTTTATTGCACGCAATGAAACCCAAATGGCAATGCATGAAAACTGGCTCAAGTCAGTACAACACCTTGAACTGGATTCACGTTTACTCAGCGCCAAAGAAATCCAGCAGATGGTGCCCCATGGTCAGGGCAACTGGGCAGGCGGTATTTTTACTCAGTCCGATGGTCGCGCTGAACCAACCTTAGCCTCTAGTGCAATTGCCAAAGCAGCCATGGCAAAAGGTGCAATCATTATCGAAAATTGTGCCGTTCGTGGCTTAGTGACCCAAGCGGGTAAAGTCAGCGGTGTGATGACAGAAAAAGGTGAAATTGCTTGTGAGCAAGTGCTGTTGGCGGGTGGTTTATGGTCACGTCGTTTCTTGGGTAATCTCGGCATTACTCTACCAACGCTGCCATTGATCTGTTCAGTACTACGAACCAAACCGATGCAAGGCCCAACTGATATTGCAGTCGGTGCGCCTGACTTTTCATTCCGTAAACACAAAGATGGCGGATTTATTATTACCCAACGTGGTGCGCTAGATGCGCCTTTGACCCTAGATCATCTGCTGATCGGCACACGCTACATGTCACAGCTTCGTGGTCAGCGCAGTTTCTTACGCATTTCACTGGGTAAATATTTCTTTCAGGATTTGGCGCTATCTCGCCGTTGGAACAATCAAAGTGTTTCTCCGTTTGAACGTATTCGCACCATGGATCCCCACGCCAATCCTGCTTTAAACAGTGAAGCGATGCACAATTTAACAACAGCTTGGCCAGCTTTTAAGCATGCAGAAATCGACGATGCTTGGGCAGGTATCATTGATGTCACGCCAGATTCCAACCCTGTAATTGGCCCTGTCACACAAATTCCTGGGCTGCATGTTGCCACAGGTTTTTCTGGTCATGGCTTTGGTACATCACCTGCGGCAGGGCAACTGGCAGCAGACCTGATTTCTGGGCATTCCCCAATTATTGACCCAAGCCCATATCGTTTCGAGCGTTTTAGCTAGGTCTTGATTAAGAATAATCGGACTGAATTTCCACAATCTGCCCACCTGAAATGAAGACCTTGTAAATCATCATTTCCAGTTTAAAGCTATAAACCAAAGCATAATGTGTCCGCCCACGCCGATCCCGAAAGGTGGTCTGTGTGGGATGCGTTAATCTACCTTCCATTTTATTTAAAAATTCACTTTGAGTATCGCCAATACGCACAATCGCACCCGATGGTGCATAGAATGAATCTGTTCCCTCTATCGCGAACGCTGCACTCGATAGACAAAGCAAAAAAGCTGCACATAATTTTCGCATATCTCATTTCCCCGATGATGTCTTTTTATTAGTTAGAATCACTCCATTTTATACAAATCAATAGTTTAATTTTATATAATCTATACAGTATTTTTCAGAAAGTTCTCCTTTTGCTATTCATCAAACGAAGCTGGATTCTTACGATATAAAGTCGGTTCTTGTGACAGTTTTTCTGCCAAAAACTGAATCAATACACTGAGTTTTGGCGGAACATGCCGTGTGGTGGAATACAGCAACCATGCTGCCCCACTATAGTAAGTTTTAAACTGCCACTCGGCTAAAACCTGTTGTAATGCTCCACGATCAAGTGCTTGCCGTGCCACAAAATACGGCAGACTGGCAATTCCCAAATGCTGCAAA
The DNA here is from genome assembly GCF_003261585.1 of Acinetobacter sp. MB5. GTDB lineage: Bacteria > Pseudomonadota > Gammaproteobacteria > Pseudomonadales > Moraxellaceae > Acinetobacter. The sequence goes on from NZ_POVU01000002.1 coordinate 175,515, forward strand.
GCAGCATCTAGACGAATCCCCGTATGATTGGCAGCATAACGCCCCTGTACTGCAACGATGACCGTTTGCTGCCCGCGCTGAAATTTCCATTTAGAGTCACTGGGCTGTTCACCCAAATAAATACACTGATGCTGTTTTAAATCGCGTGGATGTTGAGGTGTGCCATGTTGCTGTAAATATTCAGGTGTGGCACAAATCAAATGATCAATCTCAATCAGTTTTCGCCCCATCAAACCCAGTGGTGGTTGATTGGTAATTCGAATTGCCAGATCAATGTCATCATCAATCAAATCGACATAGCGATCTTCAAGCAGCATTTCGATATTAATTTTGGGATAACGCTGCAAAAACTCAGGCATATACGGATGCAGCAAAAAATGCCCGACCGCTTTCGGCACACTCATACGAACCGTGCCTTGTGGTTCGGCATCAAACTGCCCAGAACTTTGCATGACTGCTTGTGCGGCATTCAGCATTTCTTGGCAATGCAGATAAACCTGCTCCCCACTCTCGCTTAAACGCAGTTTACGCGTGGTGCGCTGTAACAGACGTGTCGCCAAGGCTTTTTCCAGACGTGAAATTGCCCGACTAATCGCCGAAGGTGTTGTTCCGAGTTGTCGCGCGGTTTCCGAGAAGCTGCCTGTTTCCACGACTTTAACGAAAGTCGCCATTTCTTGCAGTAAATATAGGCTTTGATTTGTGCTCATCAGGCAAAAGTCATTTGGTTTTAAACCGAATTATCAACATTCAAAGCCTATAATACAATGCCAGTTCGATTTTTCTTGGAGATGAAGATGACTGAAGCATTGTACTTATCTGGAGCAACTCAGGGTTACGTTGAAGTATTAAGTTGTGAAGCAGATGACCATGGCAACTATCAGGTGCGTCTGTCAGCTACACCTTTTCATCCTCAAGGGGGTGGACAACCGAGTGATGTTGGTTCGATTAACCAAGTTGCAGTGACGCATGTTGCGCTGCAAGATGGCGAAATTGTGCATACTTGTGCGGAAGCGATTGCATTGGGTCAGGCACAAGCATGTGTCGATGTAGAGAAACGTCAACTCTATAGTCGACTGCATTCGGCTGGTCATTTGATCGGGCATATCTTGCAACAAAAAGGCTGGCGGCCAGTTAAGGCACAACACTGGGTCGATGATGCAAAAGTCCAGTTTGTCCCACTCGAACAGGCACAAACGATTGAACTGCCAGAACTGGAAAAATGGTGTAATGAGCATGTGTCAGCAGGTCTCATCACCACTGTAAAACAAAATGCAGATGGTTTTCGTGAAGTGAATTTTGGTGAATTCCCTGCTTTTCCTTGTGGTGGCACACACGTCAGCAATTTAGCAGAAATTGAACAGATTCAGATTGAAAAGGTTCAACTTAAAAAAGGAAAATTAACCGTCAATTATACGGTTACGCAGAAAGTAGTTGCATAAAAGAATCATCCCTAACAGACGCTTAGGGATTTTGAGTTTTGAATACCCGTGTTATTCATTGCTCCACTTTATTTTAAAAATTTCTTATAAATTACAACATTGATTTTTCTAAAATCCAACTCACCCATGTATAATCCTTCAAACAATATAAAATATAACACTTGATAAAATTTGAGCTCAAAATTAATGAAATTCAACACAAGTCGTATCGGCTATACCCTCATTTTTTTGATTATATTATTGATTTTATTTCAATGTAGCCAACCTTATTTGCGCATCAAGCCGACAATCACACAAGAAAATGGATTAGTTTTTCATTTTTCTAGACACAATGAGACCATCACGAACTATACAATCCGAGACTTAGAAGATAAAACTTCTCCGCAACGTATTATTTTTGCGTCTGGTGAATTATCAAAATCACCTACAGAAATTCGTATAGAACCTCAGATCAAGAAACAATTACAAAAACAACATGCCTATTTTTTATCAGTTTCTTTAAGTGGTTATGGTGATCGGGCATCAGTGACGATCAACAGTCCAAGCTTCTGCCGTACTCAAACATCTTGGCTAAAAACATTTCCTTTAGAAGATGCAACCTCGTTTATTGAACGGTGCCATCGTTCATCTGATTTATAACAATTGAAAAGTATTAACAATAGTAAAATTTGAGTTCTAGTCCAATGAGATTCAACATCAGCTTTATTAGCTATACAGCCATTTTATTGATTATTTTATTGCTGCTTTTCCAATGCAGCGAACCTCATCTATATGTAAAATCGAATACATCCAATCAGACACTGATCTTTCTATCATCAGAAAATCAAGAGATTAGTTATTACCAAATTCAAGACTTAGAGAATAAACAACACCCTCAACGGACTGTATACTTCTCTGGCTATAATCAAATCGTGCCTTCAGAGATTCGTATTACACCTAAAATGCAGAAACAGATGAAAATGCATCATGCTTATTTTTTATCTGCTGTTATAGACGGCTATGGTGACCATGCATCTACCACCATCCGTAGCCTAGGATTTTGTCAAGTCGGAAACAAATGGCTGACGCCCTCTGCACTTGAAGATGAAGGCGTATTTATTGAGCGATGCCATCGTTACGTTGATCCCTAAATAATCGAACCAATCTAAAGATTTAAATGGTTAAAATTTGATGAGAAATTTACAACTGATCAAATTCATTCTTTAAAAAATCTAAGCGAATAAATCATTAAATACAAACAATTGATAAACTCTGAATCACAATGAAATTAAAGAAAAGACAGATTGGTTATAGCGTCATTTTGATAATGATTGTTCTAACTCTTATCCAATGTCATCAGCCTAATGTGTCTATAAAATCCAAAATTAACAATAATTATCTGATTTTTCAGATATTCCCTAAAAATATAAACATAGACATGTATGAAATACAAGATTTAGAAAATAAAGCATATCCACAATATCTAATACTAGATTCAAGTCAGCTATTAAATAATCCTAAACAAGTCATTCTTGGTGCTCATATTCAGAAATATTTAAAAATGCACCATGCTTATTTTTTATCTATTTCACTGCTAGGTTATGGTGATCGAGCACCAAGAACCGTCAATAGTCAGGGATTTTGCTGGATTCAAGATCAATGGCTCATTCCTGCTAAATATGAAGATGAAACTTCATTTATTGAACGATGTCACAGAGTAAAAACTAGGAAAATAACATGAATATAAACTTATTATTTGGCTATGATCTTTCAATAAAAACATATCATTATCTAAAGAAATTCAAAATGATTGCTTACAGGCATAAAGAATACTGTGGAACGGGTTTCTTTTATGATGATCAAGCGATATTTTATACCCATTTTTCACGATGGAGATCCTGACCTAAACCATGAATCGATTATCAAATACTTTAACAATCCTGAAGATTTTATTGAATGGTTATCTAAACAAAATGATGATTCACTGAGCGGGAAAGAATCAAATAATGAATGGTATACAAATAATCAAAGAATAACGAAAAATCGATTAACCATCTTAATTGAAAATTTCCTTAAATCTAATAAAAATTGAATCAACCCTTAAGACGCCCATCATATACATCAGCCATAACTAAAACCAATGTATATGATGATCTTGATCTACAACATTAAGAAGACAGCATTGCATTTAAAACCTGAACTGGATGTTTTGCTGTTTCTTGCTCAATTCGTTTAATCTGTGTTCGGCACGAATAACCTGTCACCAAGAATTGTGCACCATGCTGCTTTTGTTTCTCCTGCCAAGACTGACTGTAGATTTGCTGTGAAAGCTCACGATGCTCAGCTTCATGTCCATAAGTACCCGCCATACCGCAGCAGCCCAAAGCCAAAGTTTCAAGTTTTAGATCAAAAGCTTTAAACACGTTTTGCCACTGTGCTGTTGATGCTGGAACTTGGGTGCGTTCAGTACAATGCCCTGCCAAGTAATAAGTTTGTGCTGTAACTGACTTTAGATTTTGCACAGGATAATTTTGCAAATGAGCAACCAGCCATTCCTGCAACATCAATACTTTAAAGCTTGCTGCTGCAACAGGCTGTTGATATTGCACCTGATATTCTTGACGATAGACCAGTGTCATTGCAGGGTCGATACCGACCAAAGCTAAACCTGAATCTGCTGCTTTACTCAGTAATCCACTACTCTTGGCACGTAGTTCCTCAAACTCTTGAATAAATCCATGCACATGCAATGGTTTACCATTTGGGAAGTACGGCAAAATGTAGACTTGAACCCCTAATTTTTTCAGCAATTCAATGCTGTCCAAGAACACAGGCGTATCGAAATAGCGGGTAAATGCATCCTGCACCAAAATCACTGCCTGCTCCGAGGCTTGAGGCAGATTTGAGCAATCTTGCTTGAGCAGAATTGCTCCCATTTTAGAAAGATCAACATTGGCTTGTGGATGGAACAATGGAATATCCACGACTTTGAGCAAATCACGTTGCAGGCTTTGCACCAGTTTTTGTTTTTGCACAAAGTTATACAACGATGCAAAATTTGCCATCATTGGAATAAAACGTTCTAAGTTACTGATCAAATAGTCTCTTAAAGAACGTGAATTGCGCTGATGGAATTTTTCCAAGAAGCGCGCTTTGCTGTCTGGGATATCAACCTTGACAGGACATTGCCCTGCACAAGATTTACACGACAAACAACCATGTAAAGCATCGTAAACTTCACGGTCAAAGGCTTGAGTTTGTTCACCTTGGTTTTCACGTCTTAGCCATTCTTTCACCAAGGTTGCACGACCTTTTGGCGAGTGAATCCGATCTCGGGTCACTTTGTACGACGGGCACATTGGATCATCTAGGTCAAAGTTAAAACATGCACCATTCCCATTACAGTGCATGGTGGTACCAAAGTTTTCCCAGTCATTTTTAGCAATTTGCTTGTCTGATTCACCACGTAGCGGCACTTCAAGCAATTTGATCAAACTGGCTTGTGGCTGCGTGTCTGGTGTTGAAATTTTCCCTGGGTTGAGCTGGTTATTTGGATCAAACAAGCCTTTAACTTTTTGAATCAATGGATAAGACTTGCCAAAGAACACAGGTGCATACTCTGAACGCAAGCCTTTACCATGTTCTCCCCAAATCACACCACCATATTTATGGGTTAACTCAACAATTTTGTCGCTGATCAACTGCACCATTTTCGCAGATTCAGGATCTTTCATGTCTAACAGTGGACGCACATGCAATACACCTGCATCGACATGCCCGAACATGCCGTAAGCTAAACCTTGACCATCCAGTAATGCTCTAAATTCAGCAATATAATCTGCCAAATGTTCAGGTGGCACAGCCGTATCTTCAACAAACGGTTGTGGGCGTTTTTCACCTGTTACATTACCGAGCAAGCCCACCGAACGTTTACGCATACTATAAACATCGGTGATTTGCTGGTTGCCATTGGCGAGCGTTAAACTGAGACGTTTAACACTTTCATCCTGCTGTAAATGCTGAATAAATTTCTGTTTTAATGCTTCAAGTGCTTCAGGCGTTTCAGCATCAATCTCAACCAAGTTAATCCCTTGAATCACATAAGGTGCTTCAGGCTCAGGAAAATACGGCGAAACTTTCTGCCAGACAATATCATTCTTAGCCAAGTTCAACACTTTAGAGTCAACTGTTTCAATCGACAATGGATCAAGTGCCATCAAAGCTTTGGCATCTTTTAATGCATTTTGGAAATTGTCATAACCAATATTAATTAAAGCACGATGCTTCGGAATCGGTAAAACACTGACAGTCGCTTCAGCAATAAAGCCCAGTGTTCCTTCACTACCACATAAAATATTATTGATATTAAAAGTTTGCTCGTCATACAGCGCAGGCAAATCATAACCTGTCAGCGAACGGTTTAATTTTGGAAAACTCTGCTCAATCAGTTCTTGATTATTTTCAACGATCTCTAAAAGCTGCTGATAGAGTTTTTTCTGAAACTCAGATTTATCGGCAATGCCTTGGCTAAATTCTTGTAGATTCAACGGCTTTGAATCCAGAATTTCAGCATTAATCAGTACTGTTTTTAATGCGAGAACATGATGATGGGTTTTACCATAACGACAACTGCCCTGCCCGCTGGCATCGGTATTGATCATACCGCCAATGGTTGCGCGGTTTGACGTTGACAACTCTGGCGCAAAAAATAGACCATGTTTTTTCAGTTCGACATTCAACTGATCTTTGACCACACCTGCCTGCACGGTTGCAGTACGGCGCACTGGGTCAATATCCAAAATTTTATTCATGTGTCGAGACAGATCGACCACAATACCATTGGTCAATGACTGACCATTGGTGCCTGTACCACCCCCGCGTGGTGTAATCACCAATGACTTAAACTCATCCTGACTTGCCAAATGCATAATGCTTTGTAAGTCCTGAATATGTTTCGGATAAATCACCACTTGTGGAATAAACTGATAAATCGAATTATCGGTTGAAAACACTTGTCTGGCTGCATCTGAACCATCAATATCACCTTCAAAAACTGGTGCTAACTGTTGGATAAAGGCTTGAGTGGCTGAATTCAGTGTTGGATTAGTCATAACTCGGGTCTAATAAACAGGCTTAAAATTAAAATGATTGTGGTGAATCACTCATGATGGTTTGAGTCAGCAATAAGATAGAGATTGTCTCTCTTCAACCTACTCAAGCGGTGCTTAATGATTCATCCTGTCACAAGGCATAATAAGGTATCGGATCATACACTGAACACCCTAAAGCTGCCTCAAAGATTTCCTTATTTTGCTCAAATATTGGGTTTTTCATCTCAATAACATCAGGCTGGACAAGATCTTCAGACATGATTGAGATCAGTATGATGTACCGAAAAACACTTAAACGATCTGACCATGATCTACCTCAAGATTAAAATGCAACACCTTGAATGGTCTAAATTCGACATGAATATTCATTAAATAGTGCATGAGGATTTGGCTCAAGCGAAGAAAAATAATAGGGTTATTCCTTTTTTTCTCACTTATCTAAAAGATTTATCTGTTTGTTTTCTTGTGATTTTGATTGTTGCAATTTTTAAAATTCAAATAATTGTGATGTGATTCAAATATTTTTACCAAAGATTTTCACTGAATTAATGACATTAAAAACCTATTTGAGTTAACTCAACCAATTCCGCGAATTTAACAATAGAATTAAAAGCCAAGGACCATGCTTGTTAAATATCTATTTTCTAACACCAATAAAAAATAAAGGGAAAACCCATAAATGCTGATTATGCTTAAAGCGAGCCATCATTAGATAATGGCTCGCTTTATTTTTTTAACTAGTAGCACATCATCACAGACTTGGTTTCGGTGTAATCTGCAATAAATTCATCTGCAAATTCTCGTCCCATACCAGAAGCGTGCACACCACCAAAAGGCACAGCAGGATCAAGAAAAGTATGCATATTAATCCATACTGTTCCCACCTCAAGTTTAGGAATCAGGCGTAAAGCTCGGGATAAATTGTTGGTCCATAAACTTGCTGTTAAGCCAAAGCGAGCATGATTCATTTGTTCGACCAATCTATCTTCATTCTCAAACGGAATGATACAAATCACGGGGCCAAAACATTCTTCATTCAACAAAGGATCTTCTGCATCATTCACAGCCAGCAAAGTCGGTTCGACATAATAACCAAGCCGATCACAGACCTCACCACCTACAATAATCTGATGGCGCTGTTTGACCTGCTCCAAATAATTTTTCACCTTATTGAAATGCGGTAGATTTGATAAAGGTCCAAAAGCACTGCTTTCATCCATCGCAGCACCAATGTTCATGCCTCGTAATGCTCCAGCAAGTTTCGTCACTAGCTCCTCATATTTAGATGCATGCACAAAAAACTTTTCAGGGGCTGCACAGACTTGCCCTTGATGCACAAATGTCGCCATCAGCAATCTAGGTAAAATTTCATCAATATTGGTATCTTCAAAAATCGCCAGTGCATTTTTCCCGCCAAGTTCAAGACTCACCCGCGTCAAATCACTGCTCATAGCCAATTTACCAATTGCAATCCCTGTCGGTACCGAACCCGTAAAGGACACCTTCTTAACTAAAGGTGATTCGATCAGACATTGCCCCGTTGTGCCATCCCCCGTCACAACATTGATGACCCCTTCAGGTATTCCAGCCTCTACACTTAATTCAGCCAGTCTCAGTAACGATAAACTGGCAAACTCACTGGGCTTCAGCACAATTGTACAGCCTGTGCATAAAGCCGATGCCAATTTCCACACCCCGATCATGAGCGAAAAATTCCACGGCACGATCCCTGCAACCACACCAACAGGTTGTCTGAGGGTAAAGGCGGTATATAACTCGCCCTGCATTGAAGGCAGCGAAGGTTGCATGGTTTTCCCTGTGATTTTGGTTGCCCAGCCTGCAAAATAGCGCATAAAAATCACGGATTGCTGCACTTCCAACTGACGAGCCAAATTGATGAGTTTTCCTGTGCTTAGACTCTCAAGCTGCGCCAATTCTTCGCCATACTTCTCCATCAAGTCAGCCAGTTTTAAAAGTTTTTGTCCTCTTTCATAAGGGGTAGTTACCGCCCATGAAGTTTTGAATGCCTGATGTGCACTAGTGACCGCTTTATCAACATCAATATGATTGCCCAGACTAATCTGACTAATCACAGCTTCAGTTGCTGGGTTCACAACATCGATTTTCGTTGGATCATCTGCCTGAAGCATTTTCCCATTGATAAAATGCCCATGATCACGTTGTAAAAATGCAGTGACTGCTGGCAAGACCTGTACTTGACTCATAATTTTCATATTCATTGATATACCCGATTTTTCTTATGTGGCTTAGGCTAAAACTGGTTCTGACTGTTTAAGTTTAATTGGCTGCTTTTGTGCAGAGAGAATAAAATCTGCTCCGCGCTCACCAATCATGACTGCCACTGCATTGGTATTTGCACTCGGCACTTGTGGGCAAATAGAACAGTCAATAACACGTAGATTTTGCATGCCATGCACTTTCAAATTCAGATCGGTGACCGAATCTTCTGGGGATGCTCCCATACGGCAAGTGCCGACAGGGTGATAGACCGTTTTGATATTCTGCTTAAGCCAGCGATGTAATCCTTCCGTATCCTCTATCGCTATATTTGCAGGCTCAATCACATCTTGAATCAGGTCTTTGAGTGCAGGTTGCTGCAACATTTTCAGACCTGCCTGTACCCCACGTATTTGCCCATCAATATCCTGTTGATCTCCCAAATAGTTTGGATCAAGTATTGGAAAATCCTTCGGATTACGACTGCGTAACGTAATGCGACCGCGCGCTTTAGGCTGAAGATGACAAGTTTTAATGGTAATACCATGCTCAAATGTTGCCGCTTTTTCACCTGGTGTATTGTCAAAATTATCGAGTACAGGCAAGAACATAAACTGCACATCGGCACTGCCCTGATTCTGCGAATCTACAAAGCCCGCACCTTCCAAAATATTCGAGGTTAATAAACCTGAACGGGTAAATAACCACTGCAAACCATGCTTAATCGATTTCAGACCTTTATCTTCCTCAATAATGCTGGTCGGTTCTTTAATGGTGGCGTTAATCGACACATGCAGATGATCATGAAAATTTTCACCCACTGGGAGATCTAACACACAAGGAATTTGATGCGTCTCTAGCTGTGCTTTAGGACCAATACCCGAAAGCATAAGCACTTTCGGACTACCAATTGCACCTGCACATACAACGACTTCCTTGTTTGCCCGAATGGTTTGGACTGCTTGATCTGCAACACTAAAACTAACCGCTTCAGCCACAGAATTTTGAATCTCAATTTTATGCACCAAAGCGTGAGTCACCACAGTCAGATTCGGATTGTCCGCAATCGATTTCAAATAGGTTTGCGAGGTGCTGGCACGCTCGCCATTTTTAGTCGTGGTTTGATAAAACCCGATACCCACTTGTGATTTACCATTAAAATCGTTGACGTAATTCAGCCCCATCTGTTGCCCAGCACGCACGAAAGCCTGTGTCAGTGGATGTCGATAGCGATTTTCACTGACTGAAAGATGCCCACCCTGCCCATGATAAGCATCACTTAAACTTTCGTTATTTTCGGCTCTTACGAAATACGGTAAGACATCTTCATAAGCCCATCCCGCACAGCCCCAATCTTGAGCCCAACGGTCATAATCCTCTGGCTGACCACGTGTATAAATCATCCCATTTACGGAGCTGCCGCCACCCATCACTTTGCCTTGAGCCAAGATCATTTCCCGATCATTACAATGTGGCTGAGGCACTGTCATATAGGGCCATGATTTCTGCTGAAAAACTTTGACCACTGTGGCTGGAATTTTATGGAAAATGCTGTTGTCCTTGTCACCTGCTTCAAGCAGTAAAACCGTACCTGCGCCAGCTTCAAGCAATCGCGTTGCGACCACACATCCTGCCGTACCTGCACCAATGACAATATAATCGTAGCTTGGTTTTAACATTAACTTTCCCTGCAAAAATCTGGATAACCTCCATTCAACACGGAAATGTTTTTGTGTTCTTGTTTATACAGGACATAGATAATGTCTATCAGTGACATCGAATTAATTGGTTTCAATTCTGCTTATATCTGAATATAAAAATTGAAATCCATTGAAAGTACAGTAATAACGCTATGCAGCTTGGCGACATTCTTTTGGAGAAATTCCATAAGTTTTTTTGAAAATTTTAGAGAAATGCGCACTGTCTCCAAATCCCCACTTCAGCGCCAGTTCTGTAATCGAAGTCTGTCTAAAACATGCATCGAGTAAGTCTATCTTGACGCGCTCTAAGCGTTTTTGTTGGATATATTTATTCAGTGAAAGCTGCTCTTCATTAAATAAGCGATATAAATGTCGTAATGAAATTCCTAAAGCATCCGCAATTTTTCTGGGGCTCAATTCAGGCTTTGCTAAATGTTCAATAATGTACCGCTCAGCCTGATCTTTCAGATTTTCCTGAGCAAAATAATTGTTTTTATAGTGGATCGTTGGTTTTAATAAGGCAATCAAAGCATCCTCAAAGGCATTTCCATCTTCTTCAGCATACCATAACTGAATATTCTCAATAGAAAGGTTCTGCACGATATTCTTGAGTAGAAATCCACTCATATTTTTAGTGATCAGCTTCCCAAAATACGCTTCATGGATTTTTTCTTGTGCCAGTTTGTCCCGAGATAGATGCACTGAGATATGAGAGAACAGACCTTGCGGATACATTTCAATATTTTCACTTGGGTCAAGCAAAATCATGTCACCCTCATTGAGAATAATTCGACCTCCCTTATAGTTCATCTGCATTTTTCCCGAATACTGCAACACCAAAAAACACAAGTTATTGGCGGCCCGATCAGGTGAATCAGCCGTACGCATGATGTAATCGGCATTACTTTTGATAAAGGCAATTTCAGTTTTCCCCAATTGATAAGCTTGGATTTCCCCAATAAACAGGCTTCTATGACTGGTAAAACTCGCATTAAAGTTGCCACATACTTCTTGGATATGTGATGACCATTGAGTAATGTCATTATCTCGAAACTGAATCATGATTGACCTCTATCACAGAGTAATTTCAATACTGAATTTACAAATTACGATAAATAAATCCTGTTAGCCTATAAATCTGTAACTTTGGTGACCATAAATGCCTCTATGCAACATGCTAAATACACTTCAAATATCTATTGATTTAATTGAATTGTCAAAATGAATCCATGCACTAAAATTAAACAAAAGAACCTCCATGCAGCCTCTAAAACCATAAATACACTGTATTGGTGCATATCCTTTTATTCAATTGAATACATTGGTAAGATGGCATGGTTTAGCTTCAATAATTGGTTGAAAGTTCAATTTTTCTAATCTTCTAGAAATAAGTTGTTTCAAACATTGACGTAATATTTTTAAAATGCACCAAAACATCCCTGAAATAAAATATGGCTGATTAATCAAAATCAAATAAGTGATTCAAGCCAAATATCCGTTTCAAAAAGTAAACCTCCTATATAACCCGCTTGGCTCAAACAGTCTTTCATTTATGTGGCAGCAGCTCTTCGATATCTTTCATTTTATGTGCTGTCTATAGCTGTCTTAAAATCCATAAATAGATGTCCACTTATTTGTTAGTGGACATTACATAGCGATTTAAATTATAGAAAATACACTGAATTAACAAGTACTTAAATTTAATCCAATTAAAAATCCATACAACTAATCAATCATGATTTGAGTAACCTTTGGTTGCTCGCGATTTGGCTTTTCTAGTGTATTTATTTCAACATATGGTTTTATACCATGCTCTTTAAAGTCATAGTCCATGCCAAAACGATAGTAACTTCCTTGCCCAGCAACCGTGCCTAAAACACTGTGATTAATGAATGAATAACCAACACCATAATTACCAACAAAGTCGCGCTTTCCATCGACATAGGCTAAACGAGTACTATCTAACATAAATCCATGATTATATTTTACACGAAGGTTGATATCTCCACCTTGTACTGAATTATCAGATTCAACATGTAACGATCTGAATCCAACAACATAGTCTGGCATCAGTCCCTGTTTGCTTCCCCAGCTCCATACCAAGCCAGCATAGACACGGTTATCTGTGCGTGAACTATCACTATACGTAGTGGTAGGAGAGACCATTGCATAGCTACCTGCACTTACAACGCCTAAGCATCCCGCCAATAAAATACTTCTGATTTTTCCGTTCATAACAACTCTTGTAAAGTGAAATCGTAATTATTCTTTTGGATCAAATTAGACACAAAAGTATTAATACATCAATTATTTATAATTTGATGTGACTTAATGAGCATAGTTAAAATGTGATTCGAGCTCAACAGAACTAAAAGAAGACCTCGCTAACATGAGATTTTCTTTTAGTTAGCAGAACTCATATACAAATTAAGTGTAGTTATATGGAATGAGCTTAGGTGCTTCACGATTTGGCTTTTCAAGCGTATTAATTTCAACATATGGTTTTAAACCATGCTCTTTAAAGTCATAGTCCATGCCAAAACGATAATAACTTCCTTGCCCGGCAACCGTACCTAAAACACTGTGATTAACGAATGAATAACCAACACCATAATTACCAACAAAGTCGCGCTTTCCATCGACATAAGCTAAACGAGTACTATCTAACATAAATCCATGATTATATTTTACACGAAGGTTGATATCTCCACCTTGTACTGAATTATCAGATTCAACATGTAACGATCTGAACCCAACAACATAGTCTGGCATTAGTCCCTGTTTGCTTCCCCAGCTCCATACCAAGCCAGCATAGACACGGTTATCTGTACGTGAACTATCACTCGTTTGGTATAGTGCTGGCACTGCATAACTGTTAGCACTTAAAATTCCCAAACACCCTGCTAATAAAACACCGCTAATTTTTCTCTTCATAAAAACCACTCTAAATTAAGTGAAATCTTAATTATTCTTTTGGATCAAATTAGACACAAAAGTATTAATACATCAATTATTTATGATCTGATGTAATAAAGATAAGAGTAGTTAAAATGCGTTAAAAATACAATGGGATAAAAATAGATCAAATTACATAAGCGATTATTAAATTTTTATATAAAATCAATACCTTATTTATCTAAAAATAAATTAAAACATCCTACCAATAAAACATATTGAGTAAGATGTAGATTTCCACATACGATTACTCAAGATTAACTTAACCATTGATTTATAAATAAAAATTACAAGATTTCAACTCATAGCCTAGTAGATAAACATCAATCCCAAATAATCACTTCAAAAATCAAAGAGTTTTCTATTCACTTCAACTGAAAAATCCCACTTTTTCGTGAGATTTTTCATAAAATTTGAGAGTGAATATTATTTACTTAGAATCTCATTTATCCAGCTAAGTACCTCTTCTGCTTCTTCAAAGTCTGATGAACTCTCCCTGAACGTATACTGGTGACTTTCTATTTCCTGTAAGAAGTCCACTTTAAATCCAGGATGATGTTTATCAAAAGCTTTAGCAAAACTAGCAGACACCGCTGCGATAATGAGATGTGTTTGATTGATTTTGTTTTTATCTGTCATGACATTTCGTCCTAATTACAGACATCGTATATATATTTATATCCCTACTCTTAAAGCACCACAATAAGCAATAAAAAAAACCAACAAAAAACATGTCAGGCTTAAAATCTAACCCTCTTAGAACCACCTAATCATATATTTTCACTATATAAACAATAAGATAATCATTAAATATAAAATCTATGCACTTAGCTGCATTCAGTAATCCAAATATTCTTGTGAATAAGTTGTATTAGCCCCGAATTAAAACAGACACGTCAAAATTAAGACCGAGTCATAGCACTAAGGGTAAGGAGTGTCTTCTGGAACGCATCAACGTTATTCAGGTCAACAAAAAGCCCAACTCTTTACTGAAAATCCTTATAGCGTTATAAAAAGAGAGGCAACATAACCATTTAAAATTAAAAAATGCGTGAGTATTTCAAGAGAAATAAAGTATAAGGAGCAGGTCTTGAGTGCAAGTAAGTTTGTGAAGAAATTTGGTTGGGATGAAGCGAAATATATTGTCGTTCATGACCGTGTCGAAAGTACTGTAAACCTTGATGATCTAAAACGATTAGTCGAGTCTCACGAATTAATTGAACACTATGAAGGTTTAGAGGCTTGCAAAGATATGATCTTATCTGTGTACAGCGACCAGTCTGAATATGGAAACCAACTCGGGGTTGAGTACAAAAAATCCTCTGAAAATCCTAAAGATAAGTCTTTAATGCTTTGTGATGATGGGGCGTGGATTGGTAGCGCTTATTTAAATCATGAACTAGATAACCCTGAGAGTTTTATCAACCTTAAACGACTAAAACAAGCAATTGAAGATGAGGAATCTTGTCAATGATTGATAAAGAACAATTCAAACTAGAAATATTCCAAATGACCTACTTCTTCAAACTACAATTACATAATATTTACAACAATAGCCCAAAAATTTAAAACATACACCCAGTAAAAAAATTTGGAAAATTCTTAAAAATCTTTTACCGTAGAGTTAGAACAAAATAAAAACGAATGGTGGTCATATGATTACACAATACAAATGCCTCAAAGAATGCTTCATATTTAACTCAGCAAATGAAGACCTAAACATGATGCTCATCAAAGGTGCAATTTATGATCTTCATCGTGTTGATGATGGCTATACCATCTCACATCTTGGTGGTTCTCAAATATGGATCAGCACTTCAAACTTTGATCTTTTACTGAAACATCAAATCTTCGCTTAATCATTCATGTCTGCAAATTAACTTGGCCGAAGAACTTCGACTTAACAATAATAAAATCAGGAGTAAAGAGATATGGATATAGATTTACACCTATCTCTGAAAGCAGAAGTATATAAAAGAATTTCTCCATTCATCGAAGATGGCTATTCTTTAATTGGGGATGTCTTCATAACAATCAATGAAGATACTGGCATTGCCACTGTTGATCTATTTCTTAAAAATAAAAAACCATCAAAATCTCCTTTAGAAAAGTATTACCGCTATCAATTAATCATTAATGAAATGCAGTACTTTTGGGTCTACCTAGATGGTTATGGTTGATATATTATTGCTATTTATATTCAACTTTATAATTTTAAAATACTTTTTATTGGATTTTTTAAGTTAGTATTCTAAATTTACAATAAACCATTCAAGAAAGGACTGCTTGTTTCTGTAGTCACATGGCCAATATCTTACTTCTTTATAAACATAACCATCTGACAAAATGATCAATGGATCATCAAGTTCCACACGTGGTACCAAATATAATATTCGATTATGACTCGTCGTGAGCAAATTAAAATTCATTATAAAAGTTTCCAGATCTCTCAATATATGATCTGAAAACATATTCCGTTCTAATGTAAAATCATAGATAAGACCCAAGTCTCTTTTAAAGTTTTTGAAACCCATATTTATCTTTGAGAACTCATGGAGACTTCTCATTAAATTAATATTTTTTATAATTTAAGATCAAGAAAAATTAAATATATATCTCAAAAAATCAAAAAAACCATGTTAAGACTCCCTACATCTGAATCAATCGCTGCACCTCAATCACATACTAGGTACAACATACAATCTTATCAATAACTCATTTTATTGAATTGGGTAGATATATGCTGTCTACAGTGGTAGTCGAATTTCCATAAAAGTTTTGGAAGCATGTTATGTTTAAGCAATAAAAAAGCCCACTGTTTAAAGTGGGCTTTTTTATGTTGATTTCTCAACTAATTTTGGTAGGCATATCCAGACTCGAACTGGAGACCTCTACGATGTCAACGTAGCGCTCTAACCAACTGAGCTATACGCCTAAAGTGCTTGTATCATATTCAGATTTCATTTGCTTGACAAGATTTTTCTCTGATTTTTCAACACAATCGCACACTCTTTAAGCAACGCAGAAAATTTCAACCATATTTCAGACTTATGCTGCTGTTTTTTCTGAAAAATTAACTGTTGCTGGATCAAAATCAATTGATGAAATACGATCTGCTGCTCAGGCTGTACTTTTAGACTTAAACGTAAAATCCACTTTTGAAAAGTCTCGTCAGGTAATTTTTTCAACGGCTCATCAAGCTGTGAGTTAAACTGATAAATCATTTTCTCATACGGTGTTTGTTTTAATCGATTTCGCCATACAATCACACCAACATATAGCAGCAACATTCCTAAAATAGTGGCCATCAATACCCATAACAACTTGGCTTGTGAGTTGATGCCCCACTGTTTTAGCCAACTACGTTGTTGTTCTACATCATAGCCAACCACTTTGCTTTGCCACTGATAACTCGCATAATCACTCCAAACCCGCAACTTATTCAACAAAGAAAAATGTGAGTTCCCCAAGAAAGTGGTATTAGTTTGCTGCTGACTTTCATTTAGAAAGTTCTGCATTCCATCATCAATACGCTGTGGTGCAACCAGTGCAGTTGGGTCTATACGCTGCCAGTGATGATTAATCCAGACCTCTGCCCATGCATGTGCATCGAGTTGACGGACTTCCCAGCTCTGGTCATCTGGTGCTGGTTGACCTCCCTGATAACCAACAACCACACGTGCAGGAATTCCAGCTGCACGCATCAATACTACAAAGCTTGAAGCAAAATGCTCACAAAATCCAACTCTCGTCTGAAACAAAAACTGATCGACACGATTTCCTTCTAAAGTTCCAGGACTAAGGCTATAACGAAATTTATTCTGCCGATACCAGTTTAAAACGGTTTGAATATACCGTTCAGGCTGCTCACCACTCTCAGCATATAATTGTTCTGCAAGTGCTTTACTCCGAGGATCTGTCTCAGGTAATTGCAAATTAATCTGCCGAATATAATTTGGTAAATCTGTTTCTGGCGAGGCAGATGAAATCCAGATTAAATGAATGGGCTGAGTTGCCTGAACTGGACGGCGAGATACAATACTGCCATCCTGCCGCAAAATATAACGACCATTGGCAGGTATCGAATGCTCTAAACCCATCACCCAACGCTGCTCAGGATCAGCTTGTAAATAGGTATAATTCAGTTGCTTGGCATTTGGTGAAACTCTAAGATCGTTTAACATCCATTGTTGATTGACCTCACTGCTTTGCCACGTTTTTCCATCAAAATGATCTAAGACCATCGCTCGCCAATACAACTCTGAACGTGGTGGCAGGCTTGCAACAGGTAACACAATCCGAAATGCCAGAGCATTTGACTGTGACAGCTCAGCAATATCGCCCAACGATAAGTGATCACTTACCCCTGTCACGGCCTTATTCTGATCAGGTAGTGGAATATACCAAAGCGGTGGAAACCGCGGAAAAAATAAAAATAACGCAATAAAAAATGGAAGTGCGAATAAAATCGCTTTAAAAATATGCAGTGTATCTATCCAAAGCTCTTTTTTATCGGGCAATGTCTGCTCACTAAAATCCGCTTTTTGTATGGCATATAATCCGAGTAATGAAATCACTACCCCAACAAATACCAAGCCCGCCATATAAAAGGCTTGGGTATACAGAAATAGACTGGCACACACAAAGAGTGCAAAGTTAAAACTGACCAACGCATCTCGTTTATCTTTACTTTCTAAAGCCTTGCCATATAAGCATAAGCTCAGAAAAGAAACACCCGCTTCAACACCCAGCAATGTCCGATATTGCAAATAGATACATGCGATTCCCACAACAAAGAAAATGGCTCTCGCCATGACGGGCAAAACCAATGAACGCTTTTTTAAAAATGTCCGTAGTGCAACGAGCCAAATCACAGCAAATACAATTAGCAAACTGATTGGTGCAAAAGCAATTTGAGCCACCAAAACAACCAGTAGAATGCCCAAAACTAAAACCTGAATTTGTTTATTCATGACTTATGCCTGTGCCAAAAGTTTTTTAGCTTGCTGATACTGTCGAATGCCAGAACCTACACCAAGCTCAGCTTTGGGTAATAACATGCTGTAGGCACGTTTCTCCTGTTCACATTGATCAACCATTGCCATCATCATGGATAAACGCACTTCATGCATTGCACTTGGCATTTTGACATAGTCAATCATTTGAATTTGGGTATTCGGTTCCTGTTCAAATCGTTTTACAAACCAGCCCTGATCTCTCGCGACGTGCTTCCATGAAACACGCTGAAGCGTATCTCCATCTACATAATTGCGAAGATCATGAAACTCATCTAAATTTTGCTGCTGATGTTGATGACTCAATTTACTTTCGCTGGAAATACTGACAGGTTGCGGTGCAACCCAGACCTGATGCTGAAAATACAGATACGTCCACGCCCTCACCACACCAAAGGGATAAGTCGCCTGAATACGACAGCGTGGTAATGGATAAAGACCACGGTTTTTCGGATGCAGACTGATGTGTATGTCTTGGCTTTGCTCTTTCATCAAGATACACAACGTTTGCTCTGCAATCTGAATTCTTAAAAATCTTGGGCTGGCTTTATTTTGCTGTAACCTCAACCGCAGAACAAAAGGCTGATCGACTTGCCCAACGTCATCATCATTCAGCAATTCAATCTTCAATCCATGCAGTTGCTTAAATGCCAAATAAAAACTCATGGCAAGTATCGCACTCACCAAGAAACACAAACTTAAAACCAAGTTATTAGCATAATTCACCCCTGCAACAAAAGTGAGTAAAATCAACACGCCATATAAAACGCCATCACGGTGTAAAAACACCAAAATATCGCGTTGCTTAATTTTCTTTTCAGCCTGCATTTCAAAGCGTCGACTCATCCACGCTACTATTCTCTGACGCACGCGTTATCCTATTTTAATTTTGTTATTAATAATTGACTGGTACGCGTTGCATGAGCTGCTGAGTCTCCAACTCGCTTAGTCCAATGCGATGGGCAGCTACAGCAACAAAAACAGCCTGTACATCATCCGTTGTTGCAAATGTCCGTTGCTGTACCAGTGCATAAGCCTGTGTGGCATTTTTCAAGGCAATCACACCACGCGTTGACAAGCCCTGTAAACCTGATCGGGTTTTCTCTGCTAAATCCAGAATATAGTCGAGTACCACATCACTCACCTCAACCTGCTGACGCAACTGCTGCAATACAATTAAATCCTGAGCAGAAAAAACTTCTGGCAATTCGGACAACAAACTTTGACGACTTGGATCAGTCAATAAGGCCCGCTCAGCCGAACGCGATGGATACCCCAATGATAAACGCATGAGAAAACGATCCAGTTGCGACTCTGGCAAGGCATAAGTTCCACTTTGAAAAAGCGGGTTTTGAGTCGCAACCACCCAAAAAGGCTGGGGTAAACGATAACGTACAGCATCCAGAGTAACACCACTCTCTTCCATCGCTTCAAGCAAAGCACTCTGTGTTTTTGGACTGCTACGGTTAATTTCATCTGCCAGTAAAATCTGAGTAAAAATTGGGCCTTGTTTAAATTCGAATTGCTGACTTTTTTGATTGAATAAATTAATGCCAATCACATCACTAGCAAGCATGTCATTGGTGAACTGAATACGATTAAAACTTAAGCCAGCAAGCTTGGCTAATGCATGTGATAACGTTGTCTTGCCTAATCCAGGTAAATCTTCAAATAAGACGTGACCACCAGCCAATAAAGCGGTCAATGCCAGTTCAGTTTGCTGAGATTTATCTAGAATAATTTGATTAATTTCATGTAAAAATTGCTTAATTTGAGGAAAAAAAATAGAGATCTGATCTTCAATATTACGTGTAGGTGCAATTATTTGTTTTTTATTCATTTCCCACATAAATTATGCCTAAAAAAGTAAAAACGGTGCATGTTGTAACATACACCGTTTCATTCGTCATTCAAAGAATAACACTACCCAATTAGCAAGGACATTTTTTCATGCCTGTTTTCGCGGATGGATAACGAACATCAACACAATAACGATAAAAAGTTTTGACATCCATTGGCGTCAAATCTGGATGATGCTGACGCATGTGCTCTAAATAGGTTGCATAATCTGGTACGCCAACCATTAGACGAAAACTTTGTTGTAATCGCTGCCAAAGTAATGCAATTTTTGACCAGTTTTTAGGTGAAAGAACCAAGTGCTTTTGCGACAAAATTGTCATCTTGATAATTTTCGCAACAACAGTTGTTCCCTGTTTAGCAAATTTCAGATTCATACCGATTCTCCTGAAACTCGTGCGGCTACTGGAGCAGCTTCTGTATCTGCATACTCTGCTGGCGCTTCATTTACCGTTGGTTTGTTGCTTGCTAATGCACGGCGAACCACACCAATTGAAGCAAAAATCATCACCACGAGTACAACCATAAAAAACGCACACAATGCAGCATTAATATGATTAGACAACACAATGGTATGCATTTCTGCGAGTGATTTTGCAGGTTTAAGTACTTCACCACGCGCAATTGCATCAGAAAATCTGTTCGCTTGTGCCAAAAAGCCAATTTTTGGATTGGTATGGAAGATCTTTTGCCAGCCTGCAACCATTGAGGTTACAACCAAGAAAACTGTTGGCAAAATGGTGACCCAAACATATTTCTCTTTTTTCATTTTAAAGAGAATAACCGTACCTAAAATCAATGCCATTGCTGCAAGCATCTGGTTTCCGATACCAAACAATGGCCAAAGTGAATTAATCCCACCCAAAGGATCAACCACACCTTGATACACATAGTAACCCCAGCCAGCAACCGCAACGAATGTTCCAACCAAGTTACCTAGAAAAGAACGAGTTGCTTTAACTGCTGGGATCAAAATTCCTACAGTATCTTGCACCATAAATCGGCATGCACGTGTACCAGCATCAACAGCCGTTAAAATAAACAACGCTTCAAACAAAATTGCAAAGTGATACCAAAATGCCATCATCGAACGGTTATTGAAGATATCGGACAGAATATGGGCCATACCAATCGCAAAAGTAGGTGCACCACCAGCGCGAGAAAGAACTGTTTTTTCACCTACTTCTTGTGCAAGTAAAGTTAATGATTCTGGTGTCACTACAAATCCTAGCGAACGAACTGCTTCGGATGCACTTTGAGCGTCAATACCCAGTAAAGCTGCTGGTGAGTTCACTGCAAAATACACACCCGGATCAATTACTGTTGCGCAAATCAGTGCCATAATCGCCACAAAAGATTCCATCAACATACCACCATAACCAATCATACGAATATGACTTTCGTTTTCAATCAGTTTAGGTGTTGTCCCACTCGAGACTAAAGCGTGGAAACCTGAGATTGCACCGCAGGCAATTGTAATAAATAGAAATGGGAATAAACTTCCAGCAAAGACTGGCCCTGTACCATCAACAAAGTGAGTGATCGCTGGCATTTTTAAATCAGGCATTGCAATCATAATCGCAACAGCTAAACCCGCAATTACACCAACTTTTAAAAATGTAGATAAATAGTCACGCGGCGCAAGCAACAACCACACTGGCAAAACAGATGCAATAAATCCATAAATGACCAAACACCAAGTCAATTCTGTTCCAGACAAGGTAAATACAGGTCCCCAATATGGATGTTGGGCAACATCACCACCGTAGATAATGGCCATCATCATTAAAATGAAGCCAATAATAGACACTTCAGCAATTTTTCCAGGACGGATAAAACGCATGTAAATGCCCATAAACAGCGCGATTGGAATCGTCATGGCAATACTGAATAATCCCCATGGACTATTCGTCAGTGCTTTCACTACAACCAGTGCCAAAACCGCCAAGATGATAATCATCACGCCCAAAGTACCAAGCATGACGATAATGCCTGCAAAAGAGCCCAACTCTTGTTTTGCCATTTCACCCAGTGAACGACCATCACGACGAACTGAGATAAATAGTATCAAGAAATCTTGTACAGCTCCCGCAAGAACCACGCCAACTAACAACCAAATTGTGCCAGGTAAATATCCCATTTGGGCCGCGAGAATTGGACCCACGAGTGGGCCTGCGCCTGCAATAGCTGCAAAATGGTGTCCAAACAATACATACTTATTGGTGGGAACATAATCCAGACCATCTGATAAACGATAGGCAGGTGTTAAACGCTTAGGATTAAGTTCAAAAATATTGGTTGCGATATAAAGACTATAAAAGCGATATGCAATGCTATAAACACACAGGGCTGCTAGAACCAGCCATACGGCATTGACATTTTCTCCACGATTAAGCGCTAACATTCCGAAGGATACTGCGCCGATAATCGCCACTAATATCCACATGATTTTTGAAGTAAAAGACATTTTACTTTTATATTGATAACTGTCCATGCTATTCCTCGCCTGCTCTACGATCAACAGTGCTTGCATTAGGACTTAATTTATATTTCCATAAAAATTAAAAATCTAAAAACCATAAATAAGCATTATTTTCTATGATTCATACTGAAACTTATGCCATTTTTTTATTTTAAGATTTTCCTTATATATGAAATATCCATTAATTCCAGTCGAAGTAATTACAATTCCTTGTGACTGTACACCCCATATTATTATTTTGATCTACGACTTTGGCATAAAAAAAGGGATGAACATGTTCACCCCTTCAATCATAGCGGATTGTTTCGCTATTATGCACGCTCTAAATAATCGCCAGTACGAGTATCTACACGAATGCTTTCTTCTTGCTGAACGAATAATGGAACACGTACAACTGCACCTGTTTCAAGTTTCGCTGGTTTACCACCTGTACCCGCAGTGTCACCTTTAACACCTGGATCAGTTTCAACAATTTTCAATACAACGAAGTTCGGTGCACTTACTGTTAATGGAACACCATTAAACAACATTACTGAACATTTTTCGTTTGAATCGTCTTTTAACCATTTTGCAGCATCGCCCATTGCAGTTTTATCTGCAGCGATCTGTTCAAAAGATTCTGGATCCATGAAGTGCCACATTTCACCATCGTTGTACAAGTAGTCCATTTCTACTTCTACGATGTCAGCAGCTTCTAAAGAATCACCCGATTTAAATGTTTTTTCTAATACTTTACCAGTTTTCAGGTTACGTAATTTAACACGGTTAAATGCCTGACCTTTACCTGGTTTTACATATTCGTTTTCCATGATTGAACATGGGTTACTATCAAGCATGACTTTTAAGCCTTGCTTAAACTCATTTGTAGAATAATTGGCCATGACTGGCACACTCCAAACTTACTAACTTAAACTGATTAATGCTAGACTAGCATTATTTTTGACACGTAGCATGATAAACTATTTGTACCAAGAGCAAAACTGGAAAACGCAACTCAGTGAGTTAATCACTGATCCCAAAGAGTTGCTCGACACTCTACAGCTCTCAACAGATCAATTATTATCAGGGGCAATCCTAGCTTCTGAAAAGTTTAAATTGCGTGTTCCTCGTGCGTTCGTCGGAAAAATGAACGTTGGCGATCCTTTTGATCCACTTTTATTACAAGTTCTCCCCCATCATCTCGAATTAGAAGAACACGAAGGTTTTGTCACTGACCCACTGGGTGAAGAGCAAGCAAACCAGTTACCTGGTGTTTTACATAAATATCAATCCCGTTTTTTACTCACATTGACTGGTGCGTGTGCAGTTCACTGTCGCTACTGTTTCCGTCGGCACTTTCCGTATCAAGAAAACCTACCTAAAAATGATGACTGGGTTCAAATCAAACAATATTTACTTAATCACCCAGATATTAATGAAGTCATTTTGAGTGGTGGAGATCCACTGACACTCACCAACCAGAAACTGGCGCTTTGGCTTGAACGCTTTGAGAGTTTACCTCAATTAAAAATTCTGAGAATTCATTCTCGAGTGCCTATTGTTATTCCTAGTCGGATTGATAATGAATTTATTTCCTTATTAGAAAACAGTAGGCTACATACTGTACTGGTGCTACACTCTAACCACGCTTCGGAAATTGATGACTACACCATACGCCAGTTACATAGATTAACTGAAAAACAAGTCACGGTTCTCAATCAAGCTGTATTATTAAAAGGAGTTAATGATTCTGTCGAAAAACTAGAGGCATTAAGCTATCGCTTGTTAGATGCGAGAGTAATGCCTTATTACTTACATGTCTTAGATAAAGTCAAAGGGGCTCATCATTTTGATTTAGCAACTGACTCAATTGATCAGCTTTACATAGAATTACTCGCAAGATTGCCTGGGTATTTAGTACCGAAACTGGTTAGGGAAATTGCGGGAGAAAAAAATAAAACACCTTTGTATGGAATGCCTATTGTTTAATGGTGACGTATGACAACAATAAATCAGAGTGACTTTTTTACAGCTCCGATTGAACAATATCGGACTGAATTAAGTTTTTGCGCAGCAAATGTTAAAGGCATTCAAGAATGGCTTTTACGTTTACCTTCAATTCATTTAGGAGATTCATCAAAATCTCTGCTGAATGCTGTCATTGAAATTCTAGAACTTAAATGTGAAGAGCCTCTACGCTTTGAGTTAATCCAAAGCTTACATTTGTCATTAGAGCAAGTTCTTGGAACTTTAGAAAAATATTTCCTTAGTGATGTTGCATCCGTCATGAATCACAATGAATCGATTGTAGAGCTTGCTCAGCAATTTCGCTGTTACATGGCACGTACTTATATCCATATTGCATTTGAATCCCACGCTCAACTCATTTCCAAACAATTTTCACTTTTCGCTTTTCGTCAGAAAAAACAGCTTCAAGATATTCGCAGTTTAAGCACTTACTATGCTTTACAACAATTAAGCTTATTAAAATTTCAACAACAGGTGCTTTACAAGAGTAGTCTGGTTGGTCAATGGCGTATTGGTCACCAGCTCTTTATTTTGGCTGAATATAATGATTTTCATCTTGAAGATATTAACTATTTACATGGATCAATTAATCAGCTCACGAATATTTACCAAGTTTACAATCAAATCAATCTGTTAGACATTCTAAATACACATCAAATTCGCCCGATAGAAATTCAATCCTTATATCAATGTACATATCAATGGGTTCAACTGCTTGAACTGACCAAAAAAGAATCTACAACATCTCGCTATATTATTGATCCAAATAAAGACTTCCCTCCTGTCCTCAACAACATGGAAATAAAAAAAGGAAGTGACTGTTATTTTATTGAAACGCAAGCTTTACTCGATCATATTAATCTTGCCAACCTGCCACAAAACAGGAATATTTCCCCTACAGAAAAGCATTACTTAAGTTCATCCTTAATTTTCCACGTACAAAATGTACTGAACAACATCCCCGAACGTCGTTACGAACGATATGACTATATATCGACCATTCAATTAGCGTTCGGATTACAAAGTGCGCACTACTATCTTTCTCACGCAACACATTTTGAGGATACACTTCAATTAAACAGCAGAGTTCATTTACAGCAGAACAATTCTAAATTTTTATCTGGCTGGAATGATGAACCTTCATCAAGTAACCATAAATCACTATATTCGGTACTTGATCAGGAAACTAAGCAAATTCATACATGTACAGTCATGGATATCAGTATTAATGGATATCGTATTCGCTGGACGGGCGATGTCCCCAAACAGCTTCGTGCTGGAGAATTTATTCTAGTCCAAGAAAATGCTCAAAGCCCTTGGCGTGGCGGGGTGATTCGCTGGTTAAAACAAGCTTCTACCAAGCATCTCGAATTCGGTATCGAAATTTTATCTCAAGACCTGACGCCATGCGCTGTACAATTAAGTGGTGACCGCAATACTGTGCTCTATCACCATGCTATTTTACTGAGCAATCAAGTACTAAACAAAACTCATCTTTCTATTGTTGTGCCTGGTCATCAGACCTTTAAACCTCAACAAGGGATTAATCTGCGGCTAGATAATCAGCAGATTAAAATTTATCTAAACGATATAAAGCTCATTAGTCAAAGCTTTTCACAATTTGATTTCGAGCTATTAAATGACAATGAACAGGTTATACTTGAACAGTATATCCAGCAGCATGCTGAAACCATTAAAAAACAAGACGTGTGGGAAAGTCTAAAATGAGAAATGCTTTTTTATCCAACAAGCTAAAACAAATTAAAACTCGCTTGCTCATTATAGATGACAATCAAATTCGTTATAATCAAATTGTTGATCTGTTAACAGCGAAAGGGCATCAAGTCGATGCATTCTTACTGGATGATATTAAGAGCTTCGAGAAACAACTGCATACACATTGGGATGTAGTACTTTTCGGACGTGCCTATGATTTAAAAGTTGAACAAGCTTTGGCTCTCATTCATGCCTCTAATCAGCCGCATTTACCCTTACTGCTACTCAATCCTGAAGACTATAACCCATCACATTATCTAAACTATATCAATAAAGGCGTATACGATCTCTTTAATCTTGATTATCCAGATCGTTTTTATATTGGACTGGTTAGAACCCTTTCTTACAGTCGGGCTTTGCAAGCACAGCAACATTTAGCGAAAGAACTCGAAATTGCTGAAACACACATTCAGACCTATGCACATGACACACATAAAGCCTTAGCTGTCATCCAAGAAGGCATTCACATTAAAGCCAATGCAGAATATTTAGCATTATTTGGCTTTCAAAAAGAAGAAGATATTTTTGGTTTACCGCTCCTAGATGTTCTACAACCCGATCAACTGCAAGACTTTAAACAACGCTTCAAGCGTGTTACTCAACGCAACTTCGATCAAGCACGTTTTGAGATTAAATCACTCAATCCAGATGCCCAATCAAAAGACAACACGCTTCGAATTGAGTTCCTACCAGATAACACGCAATCTGATGCAGTACAGATCTCAATTGAAACCACAAATGCTCAGATAAGCCCAGCTAAAACCAACAATGAAATAAACAGTGCTCCTCTTCGTCTTTATGAGCAACTCAATCGAAAAATGCTGAATGAACCAGCTAACCAAAATGCAATGGTCTTATTTCGATTAGCTGATTTTAATGAACAATTTGCAAACTTTAATCAGTTACAAACTACAGACTACCTCAAGGCAGTACAAACATTTCTTCAAGAGCAGCTACACAACACTGTTATCAAAGTCTCACCTGCATTATTTATTGGCTTATGTCAGGCTGCGAGTGACGAGCTTTTAAACTCTAAATTACAGGGTCTTACTCCGCTTCTTAAACCTCAGTTACTTGAAGTCAATTCAGAGAATCACTCTGTCGAATTTGCAATTGGATATAGCGAGATTGTAGGCTCAATTGAAAATCAAGATCAATTTGACTACTTAATTACTCAAGGCCTATCTCATCCAATTCAGCAGAAAACAACAGATCATGTAAATGAAATTAAATTCTCTGGTTTTGAAAGTGATGATTTGCCACCTGTTATGGCACTCGGTGCTGAAATTGATCGCGAACTCTCCTTACTCAATGAGTTGCATCGTGTTCTTGAACAAAATGCAGTTCACTTAAAATATCAACAACTTTATGACAAACAAGACACTGAACTTTATACTTATGAAGTCACTAGTGGTGTGATTTATAATAAACAATGGTTAGCACTTGAAGATCTTAATGAGCTTAGCAAAGATGTAGAGCTTGCAATAAAATTAGATCGCTGGGTTTTGGTAGAATCTTGCAAGCAACTGTATAATTTTATTACTCAATATCCAAATGCAAAACTCGTGATTAATTTAAATATTCACGTACTGTTGCATGACTCACAAATTGTGAGTTTGATTGAAAAATTATTCTCGATTATTCGCCATACTAAAAACCATCCTCTGATTTTACAATTTTCAGCGCAGGATATTATTCAATATACAGATCAAGTTACCCCTGTATTACAACAATTGCGTATGCAAGGCGCGTTGATTTCCGTTCGTCACTTCGGTCTAGATGAACATATCAGTACAACTTTACTTGCTCGAAATGATATCGATCTTTATCGTTTAGATTCTGAGTTAACCAATCATCTTAGCAATGATAAACAGATGGAAGAATTCCAGCAACAAATTCAAGACTATCAAGAAATTCGTGAAATCGATATGATTTTACCGATGTTGAATAATATGAACACCTTTGCCAATGCATGGAATATTGATGCACGTTATCTGCAAGGTGATTATTTCCAAAAGAAACTCGATCACTTAATTGATGGACAAGACCACTAAGGTCTTGTCTTTTAGAAACAAGCAGGCATAAAAAAACGGGCGAATCGCCCGTTTTTTACATCCTGATGGATTAGTCGCGTTTGATAGAACGAGACATACCAGCAAAACGTTGTTTGAATTTGTCGATACGACCACCAGTGTCTACATTCTTTTGTTTACCAGTGTAGAATGGGTGGCAAGCTGAACATACGTCAAGATAAAGAGTTTCTTTACCAACAGCAGAACGTGTTTCGATTACGTTACCGCAAGAGCAAGTTGCAACTAATTTTTCGTATTTTGGGTGAATATCGGCGCGCATGGTCGATTCTCCTAGGTTAAGAAAGGTTATGCTGTCATCGCAATTGACCACTCTCATAACGAATAATATCGCCATGAGGAATGCAAAAAAGCAGGTCAACACCATCACAGACCATTCTTTTGGCTCACCGAAACTCTAAGTTAGGGCTAAGCTCAACAAGTCGGCATATTATACAGGAAAAATCCTACAGATACGACTGCTTTATAGGAATCACTATTAATTATTACGCGCGTTCTGATCTTGCTGGATCAACTCAATTTTATAACCATCTGGATCTTCAACGAATGCAATGACCGTAACACCACCTTTCATTGGACCTGCTTCACGTACCACATTACCACCACGTGCTTTCATCTGTTCACAGGCTTGGTAAGCATCTTCAACAGCTATGGCAATATGTCCGTAAGCATTGCCCAAATCATAGCTTTGGGTATCCCAGTTATGGGTCAGCTCTAAGACTGTATTATTTTCTTCATCACCATAGCCAACAAAAGCCAGTGTGAAACGCCCTTCTTCATAGTCACGGCGACGAAGTAAAGTCATACCGAGTACTTCGGTGTAGAATGCCAATGAGCGCTCTAAATTGCCTACGCGTAACATGGTATGTAACATACGCATACGATTAATCCTCTTGTGAAGTTTGTATCGATTGATGATCTCTTAATAATTTGGCCACCCAAATTACTAACACCAAAATTGGAATTCCGATCAAGGTGGTCATCAGGAAAAATTTTGGATAACCAATATGAGTCACGATCGTGCCAGAATAGCCACCTAAAATTTTAGGGGTGAGTGTCATCAGTGAACTAAAAATTGCATACTGAACCGCGGTAAAAGAGACACTGGTCAAACTGGACAAGAATGCAATAAATGCAGCTCCCGCCAAACCTGAAGCCAAATTGTCTACAACAATCGCAAAGTACAACCACAATTTACTATAAGGTTTAATCACTTTACCTTTAACTTCTGTTGTACCTTGATCTTGTGGCACTACACTTAAAGGTTGCAAATCAATATCTAGTGGTGCAGCAGAACTGCCCAGTGTAAAACGCTGCTCTGCCTGAATCGCAGGAGTAGAAATCTGATTAAAATTTAGCTGTGCAACAAGGTGTTTAGAAGCAGATTTAGACAAAACCATACCATCTATTGCGACACTAAATAGACCTTTATCATCCAGTTTTGCTGGGTATTTTTGTCCATCAAGTAAAATCGTGACAGGTGTATCTGTTTGCAGCTGATCATTCTTCACCCCAGAAACTTGACCTTTCACCACGATACTTTCTTGTTGTTCTTTACTCGAAAGTACACCATCGCTCGTTACAGGTAAAAACTGAATTTGTGGCTTGGAACTGGCCTGTAAGTAAGGCAAGCTCAAATCAATTTTTGAATTGGCCTGATCTGCAAACTGCGTTTGGATTTGAATTTGATGCGATTGGGCTAAAACTTGATTGGGTACTTTCACCGACCAATATCCAACATCATCAGGTTGAACTTGATAATGCTGCTGCCCAACTTGCAGTTCAACTTGTCCCAATGGCTGTCCCGAATTGACTAAGCCAATAAAGATCAGATTGGTACTACTGGCAAACACCGCACCAACAAACATTAATTTCATAATGTTCATACGCTGTGCCAACAAGCCACCACAAAACCCACCAAATAATGAGAAAATCACACCATAGACTTTCACAGCTTCAGCGATCTGCTCTTTGGTAAAGTTCAGGTCTTGATAGAACACATTGGAAATCACCCCTGCAATAATGTCAGAAATGCGATAAAAACCAATGAGAAGCAATAAAAACAGCGCAAGTTTTACACCATAGCGCTGAAAGAAATCTTGAATTGGACTGACCCATGTATCGACCGCCATTTGGCGATTGACCACACCTGCTTTGACCAGAACAGTCCCAACCAGTAAAGCAACTGCACCCGAACCAAGAAAACGGATTGCCTCAAAACAGAACAGTAAAAAACTATCCTGAATTTGCAAACTTTTTTCAAATGCAACGACAAGATCATCTGAGAAAACATAGCTCAAAACAAAACTAATGACGGCTAAAAAGAAGACGCAGACCAGACGGAAATAATCCTGACGCTGATAATTTTTAGACACCCGATTTACTTGGGGTTCTCGAATCAACAATGTCGTGATAATCCCGATCAGCATCACAGCAGCCATTGCCAGATAGGTATATTTCCAAGCGCTATAAATATAGTTACCTTTGGATGTCCCTAAAGATGCCGCCAGAAATAAAGCACCCGCACCCGCAACAATCATCCCGATGCGGTAGCCTGCATTATAAGTCGAAGCCAAAACGGTTTGCATTTCCGTGTTAGCCAACTCAATCCGATAAGCATCAATGACAATATCTTGCGTTGCTGCAGAAAATCCCAGAAGCACAGCACCAACAGCCATTTGAATGAGATAGCTTTGCCCTAAAGAAGGATCTGAAAAAGCCATGATACAAATGGCACAGATGATTAGACATTGAGCCACAAATAACCAGCCACGGCGATGTCCTAAGGCTTTAGTTAATAGAGGTACAGGTAACTCATCAATCAGTGGTGCCCACACGAACTTGAAGGAATATCCTAAAGCAGCCCAACTGAAAAAAGTGACTGCACTTTTGTCGATACCAGCCTCGCCCAACCATAAGGATAAGCTCGAAAAAATCAGAAGAATAGGAATACCCGCAGAAAACCCCAGAAACAGCATAATCAAGGCACGGCGATCTAAAAAAGCACGAAAGGCAGTGATCCAGTCTTGGCTTTGCGAAGTCATTGTGCTGAGGGTTTCCATGCGATTTAAAGCTGCTATTTGAAACCTTTAGCTTCAATGTTGCAACCTGATTCCATAAGAATATTGCTTTTTTCATGTTAATTTTTATATGTCGCTTGATCTTTGAGGGTAAAACTGTATACCTTTAAATTGCCAATCAACTTTTGTTGTGGATTTAAAAACCGTGACCCAAAGACTCGATCAAATGAATTCAGTACTCTCTGCCAATCAACTAACTAAAAGCAAACAACTCCATCAGGACAACCCTATCTCTGCGTTTGATCAACCTGAAATACAACAAACACTACAAAAAACGGAGTTAAAACCAGAACAACTTACACATATTCCCGATCTGGAAAAAATCCCTGCATCAACCAAACGTATCAAGCCATTAAACAACTTTTTAGGCCAAGACCGTGCGCGAGCGTCTGTAGAAGCAGGGATTGCCCTACCTTATGCAGGCTATAATATTTTTGCGGTAGGTACGGCAGGACTAGGTAAACGCACCATGATTAAACGTTTACTACAGCAACATGCCAAATCTATGCCTACGCCTAATGACTGGGTTTATGTCAATAACTTCCAAGTTGCTCGTCAGCCACTGGCACTGTGCTTCCCCGCTGGTCAAGGTAACAAGTTCCAAAATGCCCTTCATCAAGCATGGCAAACCATTTTAAAACAGCTTGAACGCCGCTTTAGTGCGGAGACATATCACAACCGCATTGAACGCATTCGTCAGGAAACTGGACAGGAACAACAAGAAGCCCTTGTCGAACTCACCAAAGAAGGTGCTGGTTTAGATCTTAAGCTGATTTCTCGCAACGAAGAACATTGTTTTGTGCCTGTTCATTTAAAAGATAATGAGCTGCAAGAAATATCTCAGGATGAGCTTAATGCGCTTAACAGCAAGCAACGCGCTGAAATTGCTGCCAATATCCGCTATATGGACAAAAAGTTAGAACGCCTAGGTTTACATTTGGGTGATCTAGAAGATGATGCCCGTGATCAGGTTTCCGATTTAAACCGTGAAATTGCACAACAGGTCGTCATGCCACGTGTCGATCTGATTCTCAACAAATTCCAAAATATTCAAGGTTTAGAGCCATTTCTCAAACTTTATGCCAAAGATATCATTGAAAATGTTGAACTAATTCTCGATCAGGACGAAGAAGACTTCTCACCTGCGCTCTTTAGCCGAGTTCCTGCACGCTATCAAGCCAATGTGATTGTCAGCAATACGCCAAACAGTGGTGCGCCTGTAATTTTTGAAGATTTCCCAACCCATTACAATTTATTGGGTCATGTCGAACAGCTCACTCAAAATGGGACGATCACAACCGATTTTACCTTAATTCGTGCTGGGGCTTTACACCGTGCCAATGGTGGCTTCTTGATGCTCGAAGCTGAGCAACTTCTTGAGCAACCCTACGCATGGCAAGGTTTAAAACGTGCTTTAAAATCTGGACAACTCAAACTATCTTCTTTAGAGCACATGCTGACGCTCACAGGCAGTATTTCAATCGAACCTGCATCCATTCCGATTCAGCTGAAAGTTGTGCTTATGGCTGAGCCTGAAATTTATTATGAAATTTTAGAACTTGAACCAGAGCTTGGCAGTGTCTTTAAAATTCGTGCTGACTTTACCGATACGTTACAACGTAATGAAAGTAACGAACAAGCGTATATGCACCTCATCGCTGATTATGTGCAAGCAGATAAATTGTTACCCTTTGATCGTAGTGCGCTTGCCGCATTACTGACTGACTCAAGTCGCCAAGCTGAAGATCAAAGCTCATTATCTTTGCATGCATCAACGTTAGGTGATTTGATTCGTGAATCACACCATCACGCCTTCCAAGCAGGCGATAAAATGGTGACGGATGCCCATATCAATACTGCCTTACAACATCGCCAATATCGCTTAGGTTATCTCAGAGAATTGTACTGGCAAGACCTGTCTCGCGGTACGCAATTAATTGAAACTCAAGGCTATCGCTTTGGTCAGATCAATGCCCTGTCTGTGATTCACTATGCCGATGTCGAGTTTGGCTTACCTTCTCGTCTGACTGCTTCAGTGTATCAAGGTGGTGGTGATATTCTTGATATTGAACGTAGTGTTGAACTCGGTGGCTCATTGCATGCCAAAGGCGTATTGCTCATGTCGAGCTTCTTAAAAGCGCATTTTGGTCGTGAACAGATTCTTCACTTCTCGGCTGCGCTTGCTTTTGAGCAAAGCTACGGTCAAGTCGATGGCGATAGTGCGACTGTTGCTGAACTGTCTGCGCTCATCTCTGCGATTAGCCAATTACCGATTGATCAGTCTTGGGCCATTACAGGTTCGATGAACCAGTTGGGTCAAGTGCAACCGATTGGTGGTGTGAATGCCAAAATCGAAGGCTTCTATGATGCATGTAAACTGCAAGGTTTAACTGGCAAACAAGGGGTGATTATTCCTCGTCAGAACATGCAGCATCTCATGCTGCGTCAAGATGTGATTGATGCCGTTGCTGAGGGTCAGTTCCATATCCATGCGATTAATACCATTGATCAGGCACTCGAAATTCTGATGGGACGTCCTGTCGGTCAACTTGATAAAAAAGGCAATTACAGCAAGCATTCAATTTATGCAGCCGTCATGGAGCAACTTGAGTATTGGCAAGCCATTGAAGATGGCACAATTGAAGAAGAGGAAGAAAAAGCCAAGAAAAAGAAAAAAAAGAAAGTGAAAAAAGACGACAAAAAAGCCAAAATAGATGAGCTAGACATTGTCGTTGAAGAAGCCCAAGAAGTTGAAATGGCATTAAAGAATAAATAATTCTTTACGCCTGAAAACAATAAAGCCAGTCAAATGACTGGCTTTATTATTATCTGAATCGAGACAGACTGAATTATTTTACATAGAAAGTTTCAAGCACTTTGCCCTGTAAAGTCTGCCCGATCAGTGGTGTATTTTTACCTTGAGAAAGAATCGTGTCTTTAGACACTTGCCATTCTAGCTCAGGGTCAACCAGTACCCAGCCCGCTTCTGCTTGCCAACGCTCTAGCATTTTCGCAACACGTGCAGGTGCAGTCGTGACTTTTTCAACCCATTCAAGTGGAGTGAACACGCCTTCACGAACCAACTGCGTACCTAAAGCGACATAAGTATCGAAAGCCGTGATGCCTGGTTCAGTTTCTGCAAATGGCATCATTTTCGCTGAGCTGCTCAATGGCTCATGATGGGTACAAATTGCATCAATCACACCCGATTTTACCGCGTCACGAAGCTGAGCTTTGTCTTGTTCTGCACGAAGTGGTGGACGCACATGAGCAAGCGAGTTAAAGCCATCTATCAAAGCATCGGTTAAATGCAACTGGTGCATGGCAACGTCTGCTGTCACAGGTAAACCTTTGGCTTTTGCAGCAGCGATCAATTCGACTGAAGCACCACTTGAAAGCAAGCTAAAGTGAGCACGAACGCCTGTCACTTCAATCATCAACAAGTATTTAGCAATCGCAACAGTTTCCGCGATAGTCGGAATCATGGGCAAACCTTGACGTGATGCCACAAAACCTTCGTGTACACAACCATCTTTCGCCAATTGTGGTTCTTCAGGATAGAACACCACGGTTAAACCTAAACCTGCTGCATACTCTAAGGTACGAATCACGACATCATCGTCTTGGAAAGCTGCATTGGCATTAGTCACCGCAGTACAACCACCCTTTTTCAAGGCTGCCATGTTGGCAGGCTGTTTACCATTAAGACCTTGAGTTTGAGCACCAATGATATGCAAATGAATTTTGCCATCTTGCCATGCTTTTTCCACCAAACCCTGAATCAAAGCACCATTGTCTTGTACGATTGGCTTTGAATCTGGCGGGGTAATGACATGCAAAATCCCATTTTCACGTGCAGCCTGACCTTCAGATTTTAATGTCCCGTGTTGCTGCTGACCGGGTTCACGCAAACGTGCACACAAATCCACCATACTTGGCATGAGCCATTTGTCTTGACCATCAATCACCTGATCGACTTCTGTCAATTCGGCAACACGTTTACCCTGATCTAAATAAATTGTTTCGACGCGGTCTGTTTGTTGAACTGGATCTAACACACGTACATTTTCAATTTTTACACGACTCATGTGTCTCGCCCTTATGCCGAAATTGCTTCAATTAAACCCTTGTCTTGCAACTGACCTTGCATCGCCAATGCCAGTACAGCCATACGTACGGCAATCCCGTTGGTCACCTGATGCAAAATCACTGACTGTGGACCATCGGCAATGCTCGATGCAATTTCAACACCACGGTTCATTGGACCTGGGTGCATGACGATACAATCAGGTTTTGCCATCGCAAGGCGAGTTTCATTCAAGCCATACATTTTGTGGAATTCAGATTGTGATGCCAAAGCAGGCGAATCAATACGTTCATTCTGGATACGCAAAGTAATGATCACATCACAGTCTTTAACACCTTCGTCCATGTTATTGAACAGACGAACTTCACTGCCATATTCTTCAAAACCCACTGGCAGCAAGGTGTTTGGACCAATCACACGAATATCTTTACAGCCTAAAGTCTGCAAAGCAGCCACGTCAGAACGCGCCACACGTGAGTGTTTAATATCACCAATAATCGCCACACTTAAAGCTTCAAATGGCTTTTTGGTTTCACGGCGAATGGTGAGCATGTCAAGCATGGCTTGGGTTGGATGTGCATGACGACCATCACCCGCATTAATAATCGCAACATGTGGACAAACATCTTTGGCAATAAAATGCGCTGCACCTGAAGATGAATGACGAACCACAAAAATATCGGCTGCCATGGCTTCAAGATTCCACAACGTATCGCGCAGCGTTTCACCTTTTGAAGTACTTGAACGTGCAATATCAATATTCAACACGTTAGCAGAAAGACGTTTTGCTGCCGCTTCAAAAGTAGTACGGGTACGAGTCGAGTTCTCGAAGAAAAGATTCATGACCGTGCGCCCTTCTAAAAGTGGCGAGGTAATCAATTGATTATTTTCGTTGATAAAGGTCTGTGCTGTATCAAGAATTTTGGTAAGGGTCTGTTTGGAAAGACCTTCGATGGTCAAGAAATGCTTAAGATTGCCATGTTCATTGAGTTGAATCTGACTCGGACTATGCAATGCAGCCAAATGCATGAGAGATTCCTTGTACATTAAGTTAACGCATTATACAGATAATTTTATCTCGCGGGCAGTTGAAGTTTTCAACAATTAAATTTTTATCACCAAGATCAAGGGCTTCAATGCTAAATTCTAATTCACATCGAAAAAATGATCCTTTTAACGGCGTATTTTTGACGACTGATTTTTGAGAAAATACAGCTTTAAAGCCGAATTATTCAGCCAAGATTCACCTCATTTTTAAAAAATCGGTTCTGTCATTTTAATCCACAAGTTTTCCTGTAAAAAATACGTTAAAATAGCCGTTTGCTTTGCTGCTTTTGGAAATTTACATGACTTCGAAACCTCGTCTTTCTACATATTGGGTTACCTGTGCAGATGGACTTGAAACCTTACTCCAAGAAGAATTACAAGAGTTGGGGATTCAAAATATTGAGCGCCTAGCTGGACGTTTAATTTTCAAAGGCACATTGGAACACGCCTATCGCATTTGCATGTGGTCACGTTTGGCTTCTCGTGTCCTCTTGCCTATTCATACCTATGAACTTGAACATACTCACGATGCGCGTGATGTTGCAGAAGAACTGTATGAAGGTGCGATGAGCTTTGACTGGTCTTTAATTTTTGCACCACAAAGCACGTTTGCCATTCGTTTACACGCTGAACGTGAAATTAAGGTCAACACGCAGTTTGCGACTTTGCGCGTGAAAGATGGTGTCGTTGACAGCTTCATGGAAGCAGTCGGTCGTCGTCCAAGTATTGATACCAAACAGCCAGAAATTACCTTGTATGTTTTGGCAGGTAAAACGGAACATACTTATTGCCTAGATTTGTCGGGTGATTCACTGCACAGACGTGGCTACCGTCGTTATATGACCGATGCCCCGATTAAAGAAAACTTGGCAGCAGCAATTTTAAATAAAGCCAAACTGGCACAGCGTCGCCCTGAAATTTTCCTTGATCCAATGTGTGGTTCAGGCACGTTTATTATTGAAGCATTGATGATTTTAACCGATCGCGCACCGGGTTTGGTTCGTCGTTTTGGTTTCAACGGTTGGCATGGTCATGACCATGAATTGTGGATGGGCATTAAAGCTGAAGCAGCAGAGCGCCATGAAGCTGCACTCGAACAGCCTTTACCGCAGTTCTATGCGTATGATGCAGACTGGGAAGCAGTGAAAGCAACACGTCAAAACATCATGGCGGCAGGTTTTGAAAAACTGCTTGATGCGATTCAAATTGAAGAACGTACCCTTGCAGACTGGCCAGAGTTTGACAGCAGCAAATCTGCCATGATTGTCACCAACCCACCATATGGTGAGCGTTTGGGGGATAAAGCATCTAACCGTGCTTTATATCTTGGTTTGTCTGCAAAATTACAGGAAACTTTCCCGAATCAATACGCAGCCGTGATTGCTTCTCAGGTTGAACAAGCCGATGTATTGGCATTTAGCCAGCCTGAAACCTTGCGTTTAATGAATGGTAAACTTCCAATTTACATTCGTTTAGATCAAATCAAGCCACAAGTTCACACGCAACCTTTCCTTGCAACGTGGCAACCTCAACAATTCGAGGAAATTGAAGGCGCACAAGATTTTGCCAATCGTCTGCAAAAGAATATGCAAGCCTTGAAAAAATGGGCAACCAACGAAAATGTCTATTGCTTACGTCTGTATGATGCAGATCTGCCAGATTTTAACGTGGCAATTGACGTTTATGGCGACCGCTTGCATGTTCAAGAATATGCACCACCGAAAAAAATTGATCCTGAAAAAGCAAAAAAACGCTTTAACCTTGCGCTTACTGCGATTCGTGCAGTGACAGGTCTTGGTCGTGATGCGATTTTCATTAAAACCCGCGCCCGCCAAGAAGGTAAGACTCAGTACACCAAACAAAGTACTGCGTCTAAACGCTTTATTGTAAAAGAAGGCAAAGCCAAGATTTTAGTCAACATGACTGACTATCTGGATACAGGTCTGTTCCTCGATCACCGTCAAATTCGTTTACGTATTGCTCAAGAAGCCAAAGGCAAACATTTCTTGAACTTGTACAGTTACACCTCTACCGCAAGCCTGCATGCAGCCCTTGGCGGTGCGGCAAGTACAACCAGCGTCGACTTGTCGAACACATACATCAACTGGTCAAAAGAAAACTTTGTATTAAATGGTCTTACTGTTGATCATGCCGATGAACAACATGCATTCTTTATCAGTGACTGTTTCGAGTGGCTCAAAGAAGGTCATGAGCAATATGACCTGATCTTTATTGATCCTCCAACCTTCTCAAACTCAAAGAAATTCTATGGCACATTCGATGTACAACGTGACCATGTTTCTTTGATTAAACGTGCCATGAACCGTTTAAGCTCAGATGGAACATTGTACTTCTCGAACAACTATCGTGGCTTTGAGCTTGATGAAGAAATAGAAGCGATGTTTGATATCCAAGAAATCACCAATGAAACCATTGGCCCTGACTTCAAACGTAATCAGAAAATTCACCGTGCTTGGAAAATCCAGCATTTAGTAAACTAAATCATCTCCATAAAAAAATGCCAAGCAATTGCTTGGCATTTTTTATTTCACCTTCAAAATTTAAGGATAGGTCGTCTGACCATTTTCATATTTGATAGCAAAATCAATATTGTCACCATTGACCTTGCCATGCATCGCTTGAGCCATTTGTGTTAAAGCACGATCATAATCTTGTTCAGATACTCCCGAAGGCATTTTTCCAGTCATGTTTAACACATTACGTAAAAACTGCTTATCAACTTGAGTATGCGCTTCGAACTGTGCCGACTGAGGTGCTTTTAAACGGAAGTCTTGTATATCTGAATATTGATTTGCAGAAAATTTTCCTTGCAAATCTGCGGTCATTTTAGACTGACCTAGTTCAATCTGATTACCTTTAGACTCGAAACTAAAGCCATGACTTATAACCTTCAGCATTTGTTCAGTTAATTGTTTCTGCTGCGCTTGCTGCGTCTCGACACTACACGTCTTTTTAGTTGTATTCATGACTTGCATAAATGCTTGTAAAGCCGCTGTATCCAAGCCAGAAACATTAAAATTCAACTTCAGATTATTCAGTTTTTTATCATCCACTTGTATCTGTTCAATTGACCAGCTGGATTTGACATTGGTTTCTTTTACTTGAACATCTGCACTTGTGGAGAGTTGCAGTTTTTGCATCTCAATATTTTTTTTCAGTCGAGAGCTTTGATCCAAAATAATCATTTTCTGAATCGAAAACTCAGATTTTCCAGAACGTAACATTTGTCCCAATAAAGCCTGATCAGATTTAAGCTGCATTCCTTGCAAACTAAAATAATTATTACCGTCTCGTACTGTAAAACCAGGCATTTGAAGCTCAAATTTCGTCACTTCATATTTCTGCTGT
This sequence comes from Acinetobacter sp. MB5, assembly GCF_003261585.1. Lineage (GTDB taxonomy): Bacteria > Pseudomonadota > Gammaproteobacteria > Pseudomonadales > Moraxellaceae > Acinetobacter. Next base: position 215,747 of record NZ_POVU01000002.1, read on the forward strand.
TTCTTTTTCAGTTTAATTGTACCTTCAATCCCGTTCCAAACGGCTTGGAAATTGTCCTTGGTTTTACTCAACGAAGGACTATGAACCTTCATATCTATTGAACCAAACCAGTTTAATCGTGAATCTAGTGTCAATAATGCTTTATTCTGAAAGAGGTCTTGGTATTTTTTGGCATCTTCACCTTTTAAAACCAAGTTCACTTCAGATTTAATGTGATAACCATTCCAAGATCGCTGAATATGATCAACACCTTGTAATTCAATAACATCTTGAGGCTTACACGGATTTGGAGAAATTTTGTATGTCCAGCGTGCATCACCTGAAAACAGCCCCATATTAATCTGGGTGCTTTCTTTTTGAATTAATGAATTGGCTTCCGCTTGATTTTGAGCGTAATACTCATTTAAACGATGATCAGAATAAAAGTGAGCACCGACAATACTACTTGCGAAAATGCCTGCAACCGCAACGGCAATAACTTTCTTTTGCATAAAATTCTTCTCTAAAAAGAAATTAAAGTTTTATTTGATTATGTTTGTGTAGACAGAATACGGGATTCTATAAAAAACACAATTTTTATCACAAAATTCTTATTTTATTCATATTTAAAATACGACTTATAAAAAATCTCACGCCCATATCCAGACGTGAGATGTATCTAAACTTTATTTTGAAAAATCAGTCATTAACTGAGTTTTAGCTTGCTAAATTGTAAATGTCCATTTTCAGAGCCAATCAGAATATTGTCACCTGGCAAAAATTCGCCTGACAAGATCTTTTGCGCCAAGCTATTTTCAACTTGCTGCTGAATAGCACGTTTCAGTGGACGTGCACCATAAATTGGGTCAAAACCTGCATCAATGAGCGCATCAAATGCACTGTCTTCAACCGTTAAGCTCATATCTTTATCCGCCAAACGACTGCGTAAACGACTAAGCTGAATATCCGCAATACCACGAATTTGCGCTTTTTTGAGTGAATGGAAGATCACCAATTCATCAATACGGTTAATAAATTCTGGACGGAAATGCTGACTGACCGCATTCATGACTACCGTACGAATTTCATCGTCTTTCGCATGCTCACCTAACTCACGGACATCTTGTGAGCCTAAGTTTGATGTCATTACAATGACAGTATTTTTAAAGTCCACTACTCGGCCTTGCGAATCAGTTAAGCGGCCATCATCCAAAACTTGCAATAAAATATTGAAAACATCTGGATGGGCTTTTTCAACTTCATCAAACAGCACCACACTATACGGTTTACGACGCACAGCTTCTGTTAACACACCACCCTCTTCATAACCGACATATCCTGGAGGTGCACCGACCAAACGGCTCACAGAGTGTTTCTCCATGAACTCACTCATATCAATACGAATCATGGCATCGTCGCTATCAAACAGGAAGTTTGCCAATGCTTTGGTTAATTCTGTTTTACCGACCCCTGTTGGCCCTAAGAACAAGAACGAACCACTTGGTCGGTTTGGATCGGACAATCCAGCACGTGAACGACGTACCGCATTCGATACTGCGACCACAGCTTCATCTTGTCCAACCACACGGTTATGCAAAAACTCTTCCATATGCAGAAGTTTTTCACGTTCACCCTGTAGCATTTTAGACACAGGAATACCTGTTGCAGCACTGACTACTTCCGCAATTTCATTTTCAGTGACTTTATTACGCAACAGTTTTGGCTCTTCGGCTTCTTCTTCAACCGCTTCGTCTTGTGCCAACTGTTTTTGTAACTCTGGAATCACGCCATACTGTAAACGGCTTGCTTCTGCCAAATCACCATCACGAATGGCTTTTTCTAAAGCAACACGCGCTTTATCTAACTCAACCTGTGCTTTTTTATCACCTTCTGCTAAAGTTTTTTCAGCTTTCCAGATTTCTTCCAAATCATTGTATTCTTTTTGAACTTCAATAATTTGTTTCTCTAAATGAGCAACTTCTGCTTTGCTGCCAGAGTCCTCATCTTTTTTCACAGCTTCAAGCTGCATTTTGAGCTGAATTAAACGGCGATCGAGTTTATCCAAAGCTTCAGGCTTAGAATCGAGTTCCATTTTAATCCGTGATGCTGCTTCATCAATCAGATCAATCGCTTTATCAGGTAATTGACGATCGGTGATATAACGATGTGACATTTTCGCTGCTGCAATAATCGCAGAGTCAAGAATTTTCACACCGTGATGCACTTCATAGCGTTCTTTTAAACCACGTAAAATCGCAATGGTATCTTCAACGCTCGGCTCATCGACTAGAACTTTTTGGAAACGACGCTCAAGTGCTGCATCTTTTTCAATATATTGGCGATATTCATCAAGTGTGGTTGCACCGACGCAACGTAATTCACCACGCGCCAACGCAGGTTTCAACATGTTACCTGCATCCATCGCGCCATCGGTTTTACCCGCACCAACCAAAGTATGCAATTCATCAATAAATAGAATGACTTGCCCTTCTTGTTTGGCCAAATCGTTTAAAACAGCTTTTAACCGCTCTTCAAATTCACCACGATATTTCGCACCTGCCAACAGTGAACCTAAATCTAAAGATAAAACACGCTTACCTTTCAAACTTTCGGGTACTTCACCATTAATAATGCGCTGTGCCAAACCTTCAACAATGGCAGTTTTACCTACACCTGGCTCACCAATCAACACAGGGTTATTTTTCGTACGGCGTGACAACACCTGAATGGTTCGGCGAATTTCATCATCACGACCAATTACAGGGTCAAGCTTACCTGACGCTGCACGTTCAGTCAGGTCAATAGTGTATTTATTTAAAGAGTCACGTTGATCTTCGTGATTATTGCTCATGACTTTTTCATTGCCTCGAATCGATTCGATTACTTTGCGCAATCCGTCAACGGTTACGCCTACACTCGTTAAAATGGTTTTGGTAGAACCTACTTCGGCTAAGGCCAGCATCACCCAATCCGTTGAAATAAACTCATCCCCTGCTTTTTGTGCATATCGATCTGCCAAATTCAGCATTTTGACCGCATCGGGATTGAGATTCACATCGCCTGTGGGATTGGAGATCGTGGCAGCATTGCTTAAAGCTTGCTCCAACTTCTGTTTCAGTTCTGGTATACGTGCACCTGCTTGCTGTAACAGGCTGAGATTCGAAGCCTCTTCAAGCAGTGTCACCAAAATATGGATATTATCGATTGCAGTATGATCTTTGCCCATTGCTAGAGATTGTGCATCGGATAGAGCCTGTTGCAATCGATTGGTAAATTTTTCAAATCTCATTATTGTTATGCCTCATCATCAATTTACTATTGAATTAATACATGGGTTCGTTTATTTGTATTTCAACTATTTTTCTATGATTTTTCAATTATTTATTAAAAAATCATGATCTGGAATTTAGTAATAATATGTGGCTAGTCCTCATTTTTTTCAAGTCAAAAATTCTTTTTTCTATGCAAAAATAAAAAAACCAGTTCATTTTGAACTGGCTCTTTTTAACGATTCATATCTTATGCGGCTTCAACAATTTCAAAGTCGTGAGTAATTTCTACACCACCACTTGAAAGCATTTTGCTGGCTGAACAGTATTTTTCAGCAGATAATTCCACTGCTTTTGATACCTGTTTTTCTTTCAATGCCTTACCTGTCACTACAAAGTGCAAGTGAATTTTAGTAAATACTGCAGGAACTTCATCTGCACGTTCTGCTTGCAACTGACATTGTACGCCTTCAATATCCTGACGGGCTTTTTTTAAAATGGTTACAATATCAAATGATGCGCAGCCACCAAGTCCCATTAAAATCAGTTCCATAGGGCGTGGACCACGATTTTCACCCCCATATGCTGGAGCTCCATCCATGATTACACTATGACCACTCTCAGAATTTGCTTCAAATGCAACATTCTCGAGCCATTGAACTGTTGATCGCATTGCAACTACCTAAAAAAAAATATAGATTACTGTGTGCTATTACACTAACACAATTTATTTTGAGAAGGAATTTCCCTACATATATAAACAGAAACCAAAAACTTATCTTTTACTTATTATTTTGCGGAACTAGAAATCATGTCGGCTAATCTCTTTCCTTTTGCGAACGATGCATTATCTCCTAACCAATTGCCTGAATCAGTTAAGGCCTTATTAAAACGCGCATATATCAACCGCTACCCGAAGCGCATGAGCATCGTTGAGGTAGGTAGCGAATCAAAATCTCTATATTTAATATTAAAAGGTTCTGTTTCTATTTTACTTAAAGAAGATGATGACCGAGAAATTGTTGTTGCTTATTTAAATGCAGGTGATTTCTTTGGCGAAATGGGGCTATTTGAAGCTGAGCCTCTACGCACCGCGGAAGTTCGTACTCGCGAAGTCTGTGAAATTGCAGAAATCTCTTATGAAAACTTTATTGAACTGAGCAAACAATACCCTGACTTAAGTTATGCTATTTTTGCACAGCTTGCACGTCGCCTTAAAAACACGACACGTAAAATGACTGATTTGGCATTTATTGATGTGACAGGTCGTATTGCACGTTGTCTGATTGAACTTGCCAATCAGCCTGAAGCGATGCTACTGCCAAATGGTCGTCAAATCCGCATTACACGTCAGGAAATTGGACGCATTGTCGGATGTTCTCGTGAAATGGTTGGCCGCGTCCTTAAATCTCTTGAAGATCAAGGGATGATCCAAACAGAAGGTAAAGCTATTCTGATTTACGATAGTGCACTAGAAAATTCTGAACAATCCTCCCATTCTATATAAAGAAAAGGATGTTAAAGCAAATCTTCGGATTTGCTTTTTTATTGAGCCCAATAATCACAATTAGAGGTATTTTCATGAAATTCAATCCCCTTGCCCATACAGGTATCCAGCTTCCCGAAATTTGCTTAGGCACCATGACTTTTGGTGAGCAAAATACCCAAGCCGAAGCTTTTGAACAGCTCAATTATGCGCTTGATCAAGGGTTGTATTTTTGGGATACCGCAGAAATGTATCCAGTGCCGCCAAAACCAGAAACACAAGGCGCAACAGAACAGATTATTGGCAATTGGATTGGACAACATGGGAAACGCGACCAACTATTTCTTGCGTCAAAAATTGCTGGGCCAAGCTTTGGTGGCAGCTCAATTCGCCAAGGCCTAACCCGCTTTAACCAAAAAGATATTCAACAAGCTTTAGATGGCTCACTCAAGCGCTTACAAACAGATTATATTGACCTCTATCAGTTGCACTGGCCAGAACGTCATACTAACTTCTTTGGACATTTAGGCTTTGGCAATCAGCTTGCAGCCCAACATGAACATGATTTCACAGCGCTTGAGGACACTCTAGGTGCCTTGCATCAGGAAATTCAAAAAGGCCGTATTCGTTTTATTGGTTTGTCGAATGAAACCCCTTGGGGTACCATGAAATTTCTGCACTTGGCAGAGAAAATGAATCTCAGCAAATTTGTTACTGTACAAAACCCATATAGCTTATTGAATCGAACCTATGAAGTGGGTATGTCTGAAATTGCCAAATATGAAGGTGTAGGTTTACTTGCTTATTCTCCACTTGCCTTTGGTATGCTCACAGGAAAATACCGTCATGGTGCCAAACCTGCAAATGGCCGTATTACCTTATTCTCACGCTTTAGCCGTTACACTAACCCAGAGTGTGAATGGGCGACCGAACAATATGCACAAATCGCAGAAAAACATGGTTTAACGCTAACCCAACTCGCACTTGCATTTATCAAGCAACAGTTTTTTGTGACCAGTACCATTATTGGTGCAACCTCTATGTCACAACTCAAAGAAAATATTGCTGCGTTTGATCTCGAACTCAATGAAGAAATTTTGCTGGAGATTGAGGCAATTCATAAACAGCAACCGAACCCTGCACCATAAAATAAACTTGTCTTAATAAAAAAGGATGCTTCTGCATCCTTTTTTAGTTTTATAGCACTCTTATCGACGGCTATTATATACAGCCATTGCAGCAGGCAAGTTCTTATGCATCGCATCAATACGTTGTGAATTTGAAGGGTGCGTCGACATAAATGCTGGGCCGCCTGTACCTTCTAACTTATTCATTTTTTCCCACAATGTAATCGCTGCTTGTGGATTATAGCCTGCTTTAGCCATCAGCATTAAACCACCATAATCGGCACGACTTTCTAAGTTACGAGAATAGGGTAAACCAACGCCCACCTGACTCCCTAGATCAATTGCTGCAGATCCCATACCACCTGCGGTATCACCAACATAAGCTTTGCCGACATTCACAGCCAGATTAGTCAACACTTGTGCACCCAGTTTATTTTTAGAGTGCTCTTCTAATGCGTGGGTCATTTCATGCCCCATCACTGCTGCAATTTCAGCATCAGTCAAGTTAAGTTTATTGACGATTCCCGTGTAAAACACCACTTTGCCGCCTGGCGCAACATAAGCATTAATCTCATCGGATTTTAAAACTGCAAGTTGCCACTGGAAAGCCTGCCCTGTTTGGTTGGCCTGATTGGCATACGGTTCCATTCGTAACAGTACTGCATTAATCCGTTTATACGTACTTGAAGATGTATCTAACTGACCTTTTTGCTGTGCTTCAGTTCTCATTTTTGAAAAGCTAGAAGCCGCATTTGCATTTAAAGTCGCTGAATCTGCACCGCTCATGTCTGCGATTGTGGTACATCCAGAAAAACTGACGATTGTGATTAACCCTAAGCTCAAAATGAGTTTATTGTTCATTTTAAGAAAACTCCGATTTTAAAATTTTTATACTCAATTATCTGAATATTGAAACATTATATGGGATGCACCTAATTGGCAGAATATTAGCTTCTCAAATAAAATATTATATTTATGTAAACTCAAATTATTTTAAACATAAATAGAATCCAAAATAGTAAGCAGCTTACATTCAGCAAAAAATACGTTGTAGATAGCGGTTTGATTTTTTCTTCTAATTCAATACTACGTCGCTTAATCAATAAAAAGGTATTTTGTATCAGGACAATCGGCACAAAAACACAAACTAGCACCACACTGAGTCCAATGAAGGCAGACATTAAAAGCTGCTGATTTTGGGTCTGTTGTGAAGCAATTAACATCGCAAGCGTTGGCGCACCACCCAAAGCAAATAAAAATGAGTAAAAAATCGTTTTAGAAATATTCGGTTGTAACTGCATTGGCATCCCTATCCAATTGATACGGTTTTATTGGAGTGTTATACAGAATGATCACTAGATAAAGTAAACTTTGGTCGAGCCAAAAATAAACGGTATAAAAAAACCGCGACTCTAGATCGCGGTTTTTAGTCAACATCTATGCATTATGCAGAGAATGGATGACGTAAAACAATTGTTTCTGCACGGTCTGGACCCGTTGAAATGATGTCGATTGGGCATTCAATTAACTGCTCGATACGTTTGATATAAGCAACCGCATTTGCAGGAAGCTGTTCGAAGCTTGTAGCGCCTACAGTTGACTCAGACCAACCTGGAAGTGTTTCATAAATTGGTTTTAAAGTTTCGTATGCAAGAGCATCAGAAGAACCAACACAACCAGAATCTGCTGCTTCATAGCCCACACAGATCTTCACTTCTTCCAAGCCATCTAGAACGTCAAGCTTCGTCAAGCAAATACCAGAAAGCGAGTTCACATCGACTGAACGGCGTAGGATTTCAGCATCGAACCAGCCACAACGACGTTGACGACCAGTTGAAGCACCAAATTCATGACCTACAGTACCCAAATGTTTACCGATTGCATCGCCTTCATCTGCAGCTGCATTGTAAACAAGTTCTGTTGGGAATGGACCTGCACCCACACGTGTTGTGTAAGCTTTGGTAATACCCAAAACATAGTCTAAATGTAATGGACCAAGACCTGAACCTGAGCTTACGCCGCCAGCAGTTGTATTTGAAGACGTTACATACGGATATGTACCATGGTCAACATCAAGAAGTGAGCCTTGAGCACCTTCAAACATGATGTTTTGACCATTTTTACGGTAGTTATGCAATTCAGTTGTTACGTCCATGACTAATGGAGCAACCACTTCACGCCATTGATCACAAAGTGCAAGCACATCTTCAAGATTAACTGCTTCTACACCGTAGAATTGAGTAAGCTGGAAGTTATGGTATTCAAGTACTTCTGTTAGAAGTGCTGTTAAATGCTCACCACCACGAACCAAGTCAGCAACACGGACAGCACGACGAGCAACTTTATCTTCGTATGCAGGACCGATACCACGACCTGTTGTACCGATTTTCGCATTACCACGTTTTTTCTCACGTGCTTGGTCTAATGCAATATGGTTTGGAAGAATCAGTGGACAGTTTGGAGAAATACGTAGACGTTCTTTAACAGGCACGCCTTCTTTTTCCAAAATGCTCATTTCTTCAATCAATGCAGCAGGCGAAAGCACAACACCGTTGCCAATTAAGCACAATACGTTTTCACGTAAAATACCTGATGGAATGAGGTGCAATACAGTTTTTTTACCACCAACGACAAGTGTATGTCCTGCATTGTGTCCGCCTTGATAACGAACGACCGCAGCCGCTTGATCTGTGAGCAGGTCAACGATTTTACCTTTACCTTCGTCGCCCCATTGGGTACCGAGTACCACAACATTCTTGCCCATAATAGCCTCATTACATCATGCTGTTAAAATTGAAAACTGAATCAAGTGACATGAACACCTGATTGAGCGATTAAATTTTCTCGATGGTCCACTGACCTGCAACCTGCACCAACTGGTGAGTTGCGTATGGCACCGAGTTTAAATCATCATTACCCAACAATTGAATTACACTTAAGCCTTGTGCTCGAGCCTGTCCAATTGCTTCTACCAAATCTGCATCAATCCCTTTCGGTGCAACCACAGTGGTCACCTGCTGAAACTGACCTGCACATAGTGCATACAAGTCACAACTAAAACCAGTTGCAGGACGCGCACGACCGAAGTGCTCACCAATTCCGTCATAACGTCCACCTTGAGCCAGTGGTGCAGCACGGTTTGGTGCATAAACTGCATACATTAAACCTGTATGATAATGATACGAACGTAACTCAACGACATCGATACCAATATTCAGGTTTTTCCAGCGTGCACGAATTTGTGCATGCGTGGTAATGACAGCTTCTAGTGCCTGTTTAAACGCTACATCAGCCAAGATTGCAGGGCTTAAATTCGCTTGCAATGCATCTAAATCACTTGAATAACGTCCAAGTGCATAAAAATCTGAGCCAAAGCTGATTGACTGGGTAAATTCTGCCAACTCAGGCAGTGCTTTACGCTGATAAAGATCAGACAAATGTCGTTCTGTTTCTTTATTCAATCCAGCGAGTTTCACCAAACTACGGAATAATCCAACATGCCCTAAATCTAGATGCACGCTTTCAATCAGTCCAGCAGTTTCGATCAAACTCAACATGACATCAACCATTTCTACATCGGCATCGATACTGTCATGTCCAAACAATTCTGCACCTAGCTGTAAAGGTGCGCGGGAGGTATTAAACCCTTGTGGTTTTGTATGTAATACCGTACCTGCGTAGCAATAACGCGCTACACCTTGAACTGGACGCACATGCGCATCGATACGTGCCACTTGTGGTGTCATATCGGCACGAACACCCAGTAATCGACCAGAAAGCTGATCAATCACTTTAAATGTGGCTAAGTCTAAATCTTGATTCGATTCGGAAAGGGAAGATAAAGATTCGATGTATTCGATAAATGGCGTGTACACCAGCTGATAACCACGCGATGCGAGGAAATCTAATGCTTTACGACGCAAAGCTTCTACGACTTGCGCTTGTTCCGGTAATACATCAGCTACACCATCAGGTAATAACCATGTCTCTGAAATGGGCATGTTGTAAACCTAAATTTTGTCTGCGCGGAAATGATCCGCATAAAAAAATCGGGAACACACCCGATTTCTCCTAGTCTAGCACGTAAGATACACACATGCACTGAGATTTTTATCTTTTGATTATTTTAATCACACTGTGTGACTCAAATATTTCTGTGTCGTTTCAATTTTTGCAAACATTTGAAAAGATGACAAATATGCAGTTTGCACATCATCAGCAATCACCGTTCGCCCTGCATATTGTAAATCTTTTGTCGCCGTTGCATCGGCAATTACAATCGGCTGATAACCATATTCAGCCGCAGCACGCGAGGTCGCATCAACACACATATGGGTCATCATACCTGTAACGATCACCTGTTCAACCCCCAATTGATCCAAGATTTCTTTTAAATCCGTCTGAAAAAAGCTATTTGGAAACTGTTTTTCGACAATGATGGATGCTGAATTGATTGCCAAATCCTTATGCAATTTGACGCCTTGAGTGCCCGCAACAAAAAATGGGGCTTCAGGAGAAGCTGCAATATGTTGAATATAAATAATCGGCGCTTGTGCCTGATGAAATGCTTTTTCTAAACGCTGAATATTTTCCAAGGCGTGTTCAGGCGCAAAAAGTGCCATTTTACCTGTTGGGAAATAATCATTTTGAACATCAATCACCAATAATGCAGTCTTTTTCACATTCATTTCCTCAATCTGTTGAATCTACCTGTAGATTAAGGAAATGCGCTAGCGAAACGCAGATCAGCATGAAAGAATGTATGACTCATTTCTTTCATCTTGAAAATTATCAGGCTTTCACATGTCTTTAGATCCAATTGACACCAAAATCTTGACCATTTTAAAAAATGACTCTCGCCTGTCACATAAAGAAATTGGAGAAATGGTACACCGAACAGGACAAGCCGTTGGGCAACGCATAGCCAAAATGCAAGATGAAGGTTTGATTCAAAAATACAGTATTGTGATTCAACACCATGCGACCCAGTTTATCCGTGTGATGATGCAAAATAATCGATTTGCTGAATTTGAAGCTTTTACTCAGCAATTTGAACAGATTGAAAGCTGTTTTAAAGTTTCAGGCTCAGCGTGTTATATGCTAGTTGCACATTTCGACCATTCAGCACTCAATCATTTTATTGAACAGCTTTCAGACTGGGGGCAGTATTCTGTGGATAGCGTTGTCCGTCAAATCGAGTAAATTTAGTAAATCAGTAATACTACTATTCTCTAGACCATTCATCTTTCAGAATTGATCAGCAATTTATCCATATTCATCACAAAATTATATAACTTTAAAATCATTTCACATTTGGTGTTTTCAATTTATGAAACTAGCTGACAAGTGATGTTGCAATCTAATTTAGAAAAAACCTATCCTTGCTTGGTAATAAATACAGGTAACTTTGATGCAAAAAAAACAATATATTCTCTATTTAATTCTAGGCTTTAGCCATAATGTTTTTTCACAGAGTACTGATCAAATTTGGAAAAATGATAAACTTGTTTATACACAGATTTTTCAACGTGAATATACACAAAAACATTTGAATACTCATCCATCACAGCGTGTAACTAATATTTTTGTTCAATTAGATTTTATTCCTAAAGAGGCTAAACGAGCACGTAAAGATTTAGGAGCAGATTTTGATGATGATCGTGATAAAATATTAATGTCTATTTATTTGAAATATTTAGATCGTAGTAATTGGTATCAACAAGAAGCTATCTGTAGCCAAATTAAAAATAAGGATGATTATATCTGCCATGCAAATATCACTGATGGAGGTAATTTTCTATTACATTTCAATTCAAAAAACCAAATATTGATGGATTTTAGTGAAGAACAAAATATTCCATTAGAAGAATGTGTTAAAGGTGCTTGGGAAGATTCACAAGGGAAAGTGAGTAGTTTGACCAATAGAAATGGTAGTGGTGAGAAATTAATTTTATATAAAATTAATAATATTTCACTTGATCAAAAAATATCTAAGAATTGTTTTGATTTTTAAAGATAATGAACCTTTCAATACCCCTGAACAAGATCAAGGAATTAAAAGCAGTATTTATACATGGTGGCATGCTGACCTATCTGAAGATATTCAGGTAGGCTTTTTAAACCGAGAATAATTTCATCAATGCTTGAAGACTATGCCCCCTTCAAGCATCAATCTACAGATCATCATTTAACTTAATAAATCGGCAACTCAGTCGTTAATTTCACTTTTTGTAAGGGAATCTCGGTTTTCACATTTTGAATGCCCGTAATTTTATTTAAACGCTGAATCTGAAATTGACGATAAGCCTCTAAATCTGAGACCACAATTCTCAAGAAAAAATCACAATCTCCCGCCATGAGCTGACATTCAACCACTTCAGGCAAATCACTAATCGCTTCAACAAAATGGTTTACCGTATAAGCTGACTGCTCTTTTAACCAGATACGGGCGAAAACTGTTAAACCCAAATTGACTTTGGCTGGATCAATCAACGCTACATATTTCTCAATCACACCATCATCTTCAAGCTGCTTCACACGTCGCAAACACGGAGAAGCCGATAAGCCAACGCGCTGTGCCAACTCGTTGTTTTGCAACTTTCCATCATGCTGCAAGGCTTGCAAAATTCGTCTATCAATTTGATCCATAATTTTCTCAGCATTTAAATTCTAAATTTTATTATTTAATTAGCATAATATACCAAAATAGATAAAATCAACGCTAATTTTAGCGCCAAATGCTGCCAGCATTGCCATAAACTATTTTTCTGATTTTATGATCACCCAATTAGGTATATGGACATGTTGACGCTTAAAAATACTGCACAAAGCTTGAATGATTCGAGTGAATTTGTTGACTTTAAACGTGGCTTGAAAGCGTCAATTCCGATCCTGATTGGCATGGTTCCCTTTGCAATGGTTCTCGGTACACAAGCCACTCAAAAGGGCTTTAGCTTACTGGAAATCCCATTACTCACAGGTTTGAATTTCGCGGGAGGTTCAGAGTTTGCTATTTTGGAAATGTGGACCAATCCACCGCAAATTTTCATGCTAATGTTTGTCACCCTTCTAGTGAACAGCCGTCATCTACTGATGGGGGCGAGCCTTGTTCCTTATCTAAAGCATTTACCCAATAAAAAAGTCTTACCTGCTTTATTTTTCATGTGCGATGAAAGTTGGGCGATGGGAATGGCCAATGCTCAGCAAAACTCACAATACCAACTCAGCCAACGATTCAATATGGCATTTTACTCAGGAATCTGTTTTGCCTTATATGCCATGTGGATTTCCTGTACAGCACTTGGTGGCGCAGTTGGCCCTGTCATTGGAGACATTACGCGCTGGGGCTTTGATATGGCATTCCCTGCGGTGTTTTTAGTGCTCATTCGTGGCATGTGGCAAGGCGTTGCAGCAGCTCGACCATGGTTAGTCAGTTTAATTGCAGCCGTCATCGCTTATCTGTATTTGCCAGAAGGCTGGTATGTGCCAATTGGTGCAATTTTCGGGATTGCTTCAGCATTCTTTTTTGTAGGAGATGGTGCAGAATGATTCATGGTATGACGTTATTAGCCATCATTTGTGTCGCATTAACCACTTATTCCACACGTGTTCTAGGCTACATCTTACTTAAAAACAGAACTTTGAGTGCTCGTCAAAAACGGATTTTGGAAGTTGTTCCAGGCTGCGTACTGATTTCGGTCATTGCCCCTTATTTTGTCCGAGACAATATTGTAGATGTGATCGCCATGGCAATCACACTACTTGCAGCATCGCGTTTTTCACTGCTACCAACCGTTATTGTGAGCATGCTCTCTGCTGCAGCACTACGTATGGTTTTGTTATAGTGATTAGAATAAAAACCGCCTACTCACTTTTGAGTAGGCTGGATTGCTTTACTAATAACATGCACCATGTCGATATGCTGTTGCTCTAACTGCTGTAACTTAGCATTGGTATGATCTAGTGCTTCTTGTTGCACATGCATCTTCTTTGCTAGATCCTGCATAATTTCCAATGTCTTTTTCAGGTGATCTTCTAAATGGGTCACCTGCTGTTTCAAATGATGATTTTCAGAAAGTCCTGTTAAATCCTGACGCTGATTTTTAACATACATCCATCCCAAAACCGCAACCACAATCGTCAATAGACTGGTTAATCCCCAAAGCCAAATCAGCATCATTGCATTATCCTATTATTGTTCAGTAAATGACTCGCACAAATCCAATAAGCGATTTGCATAACCCCATTCATTATCATACCATGCAAATACTTTTGCCTGACGTCCAACCACCATAGTCTGAGTAAAATCAACAATTAATGACTCTGGTGAATGATTAAAATCGCTCGACACCAAGACCTCGTCGGTGACTGACATAATCTCAGCATAATATGTATCGGCAGCATGTTTTAAGACATTGTGAAGCTGCTCAATGCTCACAGCTTTTTGAGCGACAAAACTTAAATCTATCGCAGCCACATTAATGGTCGGTACACGAATTGAATAACCATCAATTCGATCGGCCATTTTCGGCATAACCCGTTTTAACGCACCTAAAGCACTCGATGTTGTTGGAATAATATTGTGCCCTGCTGCGCGTGCACGGCGCAAATCTCGGTGAGCGTGATCCAGTACCGACTGATCGGCTGTCACCGCATGAATTTCGGTCATCAACGCAGTTTCAATACCAAAATGATCATCCAAAATTTTGACTAACGGCACTAAAGCCTGAGTGGTACAGGAAACACTCGAAATAATTTGATCGCTGACTTTGACATCCAGATGGTTCACCCCATACACCACTGCAATATCAACACTATCAAACGGTGCAGCCCCAATAATCACGCGCTTCGCACCTGCGTTTAAATGTCGAGTTGCTGCCTCACGGGAACGGAATAAACCTGTACACTCCAGTACAACATCAATATTGAGTTGATCCCATGGTAATTGTTCTGGCTGTGAACCACGGAAGACCTGAATTTTTAAGGATTGTCCTGCGCTCTGTACAGCTAAAAAGCTATCACCCTGCTCAGTGACAATTTCCGCTTTCCCTTTAAAACGTCCATGTGTTGAATCGTATTTGAACAAATGCAGTAAGGTTTCGACATCGGCAATATCATTGATCGCAACAATATCGAAATGAAATTGTTTTGGATTTTCAAACCATGCCCGAATGACATTGCGCCCTATTCGCCCAAATCCGTTAATTGCGATTCGTTGCATGATCTTAATTTCCTAATAACCCCAAATTGAGTCCGTTATCTTAAAACATTCAAGATGGTGATGATAGCTGAACAATCCATTTTTCAAATATAATTCAAAAACAATTAGCTACATACCCATAAAAACAATGAAAAAAATTTTCCTGTGTTGCTCCCTTCTGCTTTTATGTCATTTGAGCTTTGCAGCAGAAGCTTATTCACTCTGCTCTCAAAGCCAGCAAACCCAGCTACTCCAGAAATACCACCTCAAACAAAGTCAATATTCAGAAGATAATGACAATTATATCAGTTGCTTAAACCTTGATTCAAAACAGCAAAAAGTTGCTTTGGCAATTAGTCGCTTAACTTCTACTCCACCACATAACGAAGATGATGTCCCAGAAACTTTTAATTTAACGCTTTACCTGATTGATCCCGCATTATCACAACCAATGAGTCACACAGTGATCGAAAAAAATATTGAATCTGATGCTCTCGAGTTTACAGGCATTGAATTTGATACCCATCGTTTTTCTAACTTAACAAACCAAGATGTACTTGGTATCAGGTTATCTCACAGTGTATATGGAGGAATCAAAGCTCAAGAAGATCGTTTATTACTGCTTCAGTTAGAACATAAGCAAAAAATTCGAAAAATTTTAGATCTTATGACAAATGATTCATCTGGAATACAAATTGGCTGTGGAGGCGTATTTTCAGCAGTTGATCGAATTTTGATTTTAAATCCACAAACACATTTCGGTTTACAAGACATTCGTATTCAGACAACCAAAACGATCAACACAGTGGATATAGAAAGTTGTCAATCACAAAAACAAATCATCAAAAAACGCTATAAAATCCAATTTAATGGCACATATTATGTGATTCCAGATGATGGATTGGTGCATGAAGCACTCTAGATATTTAATTTTGCACCATTAAGATAAAATATATTAAAAATCAATTTTTTATCTTAAAAAACACAAACCACTCTTTTATTTTCGGTTTGAGTAGAGCAATTTCTTTAAAATCAGGAAAAATGCTTACAATTTAATCACCGAAAGCATATAACAAACATAGACTTATTTTCATAGATTTGTCGTGATTTATAGCTAAAATCGTTGGTCATACCCTGATTTTTCGTTATAATTTGGCGTTTTTAAATTATCAGCCTCGTATTAATCAGTTTTACTATTCTAAAAGATTTGATTTAATGCGTTTAGCCAAAATGATTAGATGGAGTGACTTGTTGTGAGTACACGTTTTATGACGTCCGCTGAAATTCGTGAAGCCTTTTTGCATTTCTTTGAAACAAAAGGTCATACACGTGTCGCATCGAGTTCTCTCGTTCCCGCGAATGACCCAACATTACTATTTACCAATGCGGGTATGAACCAGTTCAAAGACTGCTTCTTGGGTTTAGAAAAACGTGATTATATCCGTGCGACAACTTCACAGAAATGTGTTCGCGCAGGCGGAAAACACAACGACTTAGATAACGTTGGTTATACTGCACGTCACCATACTTTCTTTGAAATGTTGGGTAACTTCTCGTTTGGTGATTACTTCAAACGTGATGCTATTACCTATGCATGGGAATTCTTAACCTCAGAGCAATGGCTCGGTTTGGACAAAAGCAAACTCTATGTCACTGTTTACCATACAGACGATGAAGCCTATGACATCTGGAACAAAGAAGTTGGTCTAGCTGCTGAACGTATTATCCGTATTGGTGACAATAAAGGCGAAAAATACGCATCAGATAATTTCTGGGCAATGGGCGATACAGGCCCTTGCGGTCCTTGTTCTGAAATTTTCTACGATCATGGTGATCATATCTGGGGTGGTTTACCTGGTTCTGCCGAAGAAGATGGCGACCGCTATATCGAAATCTGGAACAACGTCTTCATGCAGTTTAACCGTACTGCCGATGGCGTGTTACATGCATTGCCTGCCCCTTCTGTTGATACAGGTATGGGCTTAGAGCGTATTTCTGCCGTTTTACAACACGTAAACTCGAACTACGACATCGACTTGTTCCAACACCTGATTAAAGCGGCGGCTGAAATTATTGGAACAGAAGATCAAGGACAACCGTCTTTACGTGTGGTTGCTGACCATGCGCGTTCTTGCTGCTTCCTGATTGCTGATGGTGTTAACCCATCGAATGAAGGTCGTGGTTATGTGTTACGCCGTATTATCCGCCGTGCGATTCGTCACGGTAACAAACTTGGTGCAACTGGCACATTCTTCTACAAAATGTTGCAACCTTTAATTGACGTGATGGGCGAAGCTTATCCGCAATTGATCGAGAACCGTGAACGCATCGAAGCAGCACTGATCAAAGAAGAAGAACAGTTTGCAAAAACGCTTGAACAAGGTTTGAAAGTTCTTGAAGGCGAACTCAGCCAGTTAAAAGGCAATGTTATTCCTGGTGAAGTCGTGTTCAAACTCTATGACACATACGGCTTCCCTGCTGACTTGACTGCTGACATTGCACGTGAACGCGAACTGACCATTGATGAAGCTGGTTTTGAAACTGAAATGGCTGCTCAACGTCAACGCGCGCGTGATGCAGGCAAATTCAATGTTGACTATAACAGCATTGTGAAAGTGGACAGTGAAACTCAATTTGAAGGTTACACTGCAACTCAAGGTCAAGGTCAAATCGTCGCAATCTATAAAGATGGCGAACAGGTTGACGAAGTGGTTGAAGGTGACGAAGCCCTCATCGTACTGAACCAAACCCCTTTCTATGCTGAAAGCGGTGGTCAGATTGGCGATACGGGTATCTTCAAAAACGAGACAGGTATTTTTGAAGTTCAAGACACCAAAAAATCAGGTGCGGCATTTGTTCACCAAGGTATCGTAACCATGGGTAGCCTAAAAGCTGCTCAAAATGTGGAAGCCACTGTCAAAGCTGACTTGCGTGAAGCTACTGCACGTAACCACTCTGCAACTCACTTGTTACATGCTGCACTGCGTCAAGTTTTAGGTGCTCACGTTCAACAAAAAGGCTCTTTGGTTGCTTCTGACATTTTACGTTTTGACTTTGCCAATGACCAACCTGTGAGCTTCGAGCAACTTCAACAAGTTGAACGTTTGGTCAATCGTGAAGTGATTGCCAACACTGCGGTAACAACTGAAGTACTAGACATCGAATCTGCCAAAGCCAAAGGTGCAATGATGCTGTTTGGTGAAAAATATGGTGATGAAGTTCGCGTATTATCAATGGGTTCGATCATTGATGAAAAAAACTTCTCAATCGAACTTTGTGGTGGTATTCACGTTAAACGCACAGGTGACATTGGTCTGTTCAAAATCACCTCTGAAGGTGGTGTTGCCGCAGGTGTTCGTCGTATTGAAGCGGTTACAGGTACGAAAGCGCTTGAAGTTGTACAAAAAACCGATGCAACCATTCAACTCATCAATGGTCTATTGAAAGCTCAAAAAGACCAAACCCTAGAAAAAGTTCAAGCAACTGTTGAGCAAGCATCAAGCTTGCAAAAACAGATTGAACAGTTGAATCAAAAACTTGCGAATTTCCAAGCAAGTGAATTGATCAACCAAATGCAAACGATTGCTGGTCGAACTACTTTGATTAGCAGCGTTCAAAACGTCGATGCGAAAGCATTACGACACTTACACGACAGTATCAAGTCCAAATTCGACAATGCTGTGATTGTTTTAGCGGGTGTTGAAGCTGACAAAGTGAGCTTATTGGCATCAGTTGCGAAAGAATTCACAGCAACCTTGAAAGCGGGTGATATCATCAAGCACTTAAGCCAAGAGCTTGGTGGCAAAGGCGGTGGGAAACCAGATCTAGCACAAGGCGGGGCACCACTCAATGACAAGTTTGATCAGGTTATGGCAGCACTCCCTGCTTGGCTTGAGCAAAAATAATCTCACTTTTTGTGTAACTGACCCTGTTTAAAGCAGGGTCACGGCTTGTATGGAAAAATTATGGCATTAATCGTACAAAAATATGGTGGTACCTCAATGGGAACACCCGAGCGCATTTTAAATGTAGCTCGTCGCGTGAAGCGCTGGCATGATCATGGTCACAAGGTGGTTGTGGTGGTGTCTGCAATGAGTGGTGAAACCAACCGCTTGTTGTCTCTCGCGAAAGCCATTACCGAGACACCTGATCCTCGTGAACTTGACCAAATGGTATCTACGGGTGAACAGGTTACTATTTCCATGTTAGCGATGGCACTCAATTCAATTGGTGTTGAAGCTAAATCTTACACAGGTCGTCAAGTGGGTATTAAGACCGACAGCGCCTTTACCAAAGCACGTATTGAAGCAATCGATACCGATGTCATGACTGCCGATCTAGATGAAGGTCGTGTAATTGTGGTTGCTGGCTTCCAAGGTGTAGATGCGATTGGCAATACAACAACACTTGGTCGTGGTGGTTCAGATACGACTGGTGTGGCACTTGCTGCTGCGCTACGTGCAGATGAATGCCAAATCTACACAGACGTTGACGGTGTATATACCACCGATCCACGTGTTGCACCAAAAGCGAAGAAAATTGATCGTATCTCTTTTGAAGAAATGCTTGAGATGGCATCTTTAGGCTCAAAAGTTTTACAAATTCGTTCAGTTGAATTCGCAGGAAAATATCAGGTTCCGCTACGTGTCTTGTCAAGTTTTGACAACGATAACGACGGCGTATTTGATGATGAATTCAAACAAAACGTAGGTACACTCATTACAACTGAAGCGGAAGACACTATGGAACAGCCTATTATCTCTGGTATCGCATTCAACCGCGATGAAGCTAAATTGACTATTTTAGGTGTACCTGATGAACCAGGTATCGCTTCAAAAATCTTATCTCCAATCGGTGCTGCCAACATCGAAGTCGATATGATCGTACAAAATATTGAAGAAGATGGTACAACCGACTTCACTTTCACTGTAAACCGTACGGACTTCGCAAAAGCAAAAGCAATTTTGGACAATATTGCGAAAGAAATTAACGCACGTGAAGTGACTGCACGTGATGACATCGTTAAAGTGTCTATCGTGGGTGTTGGTATGCGTTCTCATGCGGGCGTTGCAAGCAAAATGTTTACAGCTCTTGCTGAAGAAAACATTAACATTTTGATGATTTCAACTTCTGAAATCAAAATCTCTGTGTTAATTGAAGAAAACTATTTAGAGCTTGCTGTTCGTAGCCTACACACTGCTTTCGGTTTAGACCGTGAACATGGTGAAAGTAGCGCACGTGCTTAAAGCTTATTCACCATCTTCAACTTTTTAAGAAGATGAGTGAGAAAAAACGAGAGCCGCTCTATGGAAACTAGAGCGGCTCTGTTATATTAGCAGAGAATATTTAGAAAATATTTAACAATCACGGTATCCTACTGCTTCTTAGTAGTTATCGCTTGCTGTTAAATTATTTTTTCTGAGGTTGTGGTTTAATTTTTGCATGACAGCAATGCAGGTTTGGCGCTTAGCAAGGAGATAGACATGCTGATTCTGACTCGACGTGTCGGAGAAACTTTAATGATTGGGGATCAAGTCAGTGTGACCGTACTTGGTGTTAAAGGCAATCAAGTTCGCATTGGTGTGAACGCTCCCAAAGAAGTATCAGTGCATCGTGAAGAGATTTATCAACGCATTCAACATGAACGCGCTATGCACGAGCACCTTCAAAACATTGATCAAGATTATCAACCATCATTTTACGATGATGAGTTTAATCAAAATAAGTTTAACCGCTAATTTACAGATGGCGTATTGCTATGCAGTCTGTAAAAATATTAAAAGCGATCCGTTTGGTCGCTTTTAATATTTTAAATACACTCACTCTAAGCCTAAAGCCTTTCTCACAGGCTTATAGCTACGGCGATGTTGATCAATTACACCAAATTCGGCAATTGCGTCAAAATGTGCCTTGGTTGGATAACCCTTATGTTTTGCAAAAGCATATTGCGGATATTGTTGGTCTAGTTCCAGCATTTGCCGATCACGTGTCACCTTAGCCAAAATACTGGCTGCACTAATTTCAGCGTGAGTTGCATCTCCCCCAACAATCGCTTCGCAAGCAATCGTTAAACCTTTTGGAATCTGATTACCATCCACTAAAACCTTTTCAGGTTGGACAGATAAACCCTCTACTGCTCGACGCATCGCTAGAAAAGTCGCTTGTAAAATATTTAACTGATCAATTTCTTCATGGGTTGCTTCTGCAATTGACCATGCCAACGCTTTTTCCTGAATTTCAACAAATAATTTTTCACGCTTCTTTTCAGTCAGTTTTTTAGAATCATTTAAGCCATCAATAGGATTATTCGGATCTAAAATAACGGCTGCCGCAACAACCGAACCTACCAAAGGACCTCGCCCTGCTTCATCGACTCCTGCAATTTTCATGTATTTTTCCTAGCGTTTTAATGTTTCAGCAACACACTGATTTAATGTACGTGTCACAGCATTACTAACAATTGTTGCGCGAGCAGTAGGATCAATTGCAGCGGTTGCTAAATCAACAGCAGTAATATTCTCAGGTGCTTTATCACTTACGCAGCCACAAACATTATTTTGAACCGTTTGTTGTTGCTCAGTCGTCATTGCACGACTCATGATTTGCCATGCAGGCTGGTTATTAATTTCCGTAGTACACTTGGCATTAATTGCAATTTTAATCGCTGTCATTCCCAGTTGCTGTGCAGTACCTGTTTGCGAATCACCAGTTACTAACGTTCCATCTGTTGCACATGCGCTACACAACATTGTCAAAGCACAAAGTACGCCAAAAGATTTTTTCATTTTGCAGTTACACCATAAATTAATTGGGATATTTTGCCCAAAGCATTACAAAAAGCATGTGATTTTTACCGTCCACATGACTATTTGTATGAAATCAGACCATAAAACAAGAGATTGTTCTAAATTTCATACAACACTGTTACGCAGATTGCATTTTAAGCCAATATCTTCAATTTTTATAATGCAAAAACCTATAAACAGCTTCCAATTGAGAAAGCTTCATGAACACACAGTCACCTTATTACACGCGTACGGCACAGTATCTACATTGGCTGATGGCAATTATTTTTATTAGTGCGTGGATCATCGGTTTTTATAGTGGCAATTTCCTCAGCTACGATACAGATGGTGCATTCAAAGGTGATGTCATTACACTGCATAAAAATATTGCAACCACCATTTTATTTTTAGTGGTTATTCGCATTTTCTGGCGCTACACACACCCTGCTCCACAACTTCCCGACAGCATGTCTACAAGTATGAAAACCATGGCACATTTGGGACATTTAGGGCTATATTTCATGTTACTAGCATTACCAATTACTGGCTGCTTATTTAGCTGGACTGCTGGGCATCCTGCACCTGTTTTATATTTGTTTAACATTCCACAACTTCTGGATAAAAACCCAGACATTATGAACATTGTAAAACCTGTTCATATTTACTTGTCTTGGGCAGCAGGTTTATTGTTGGTTGGACATATTTTGGCAGCACTTAAACACCATTTTATCAATAAAGACACTGTTCTGCTCAGCATGACTCGCCAACCAAAGTAGTGATTTCAAATAAAAAAGGAACGCATTCACGTTCCTTTTTTCAGAATTTAAAGAATCTAAAATTTACAATGCATGGATTTGATTTATCCATTTTTCTTTTTCAACATCATTCAAGAAAGATGCTTCAAATGAATTAATCGCCAATTTTTTCAATTCATCTTCAGTCAGATGCAACGCATCTGCAATCGCAACAAAGTTATCATTCATATATCCACCAAAATAAGCTGGATCATCTGAATTGACTGTCACACATAAACCCTGCTCAAGCAGGCGTTTAATATTGTGATCACGCATATCATTAACAACACACAGTTTTAAGTTACTGAGTGGACATACAGTCAATGGCATACGTTCTTTTGCCAAACGCTGCATTAAAACAGGATCTTCTTCTGAACGAACCCCATGGTCAACACGATTGACTTTGAGCAAATCCAATGCTTGCCACACGTATTCTGCTGGACCTTCTTCACCCGCATGTGCAACGATCAAGAAGCCAGCTTCACGTGCCTGTGCAAAAACACGTTCAAACTTTTCTGGTGGATGCCCCACTTCACTTGAATCGAGTCCCACACCAATAATTTTATCTTTAAATGGCAAAGCTTGCTGAAGTGTTTCAATGGCATCTTCTTCACTTAAATGACGCAGGAAGCACATAATCAGTTCTGAACTAATGCCCAATTTGGTTTTCGCATCATCACATGCACGCATTAAACCATTCAACACTGTTTCAAATGCAATTCCACGCACCGTGTGGGTTTGCGGATCAAAGAACATTTCCGTATGGACGACATTGTCCTGCTGGCATTTTTCAAAATATGCCCAAGCCAGATCATAAAAATCTTGCTCATGAATCAGGACATTCGCACCTGCATAATAAATATCTAAAAATGATTGCAGATTATGAAAATTATAGGCTTGCTTCACTTCCTCAATCGTTTGATAAGGGATCGCAACTTGATTGCGTTTCGCAATCGCAAACATGAGCTCAGGCTCAAACGTACCTTCAATATGTACATGCAGCTCCGCCTTTGGCAAAGCACGAATGAGATCAAGTTGACTCATGTTATCTCCTAAAAACAAAAAGGGTGCAAACCGAGTTTACACCCCAAATTTTAATTAAAAATTAACCGCCAAAGGCAATAAACTTAATCACCCAAAGCACTGCCACAATCCACACCATATAAGGCACACTGCGTGCTTTTCCTGTGAATAGCTTAATTAATGCATAGCTAATAAAGCCCATTGCAATACCATCGGCAATTGAATAGGCAAATGGCATGAACACCAAAGTCAAAAAGGCTGGAACAGCTTCAGTAATATCATCCCATTCAATATGGGTGATCCCCTGAATCATCAATACACCAATAAACAATAACGCTGGTGCTGTTGCAAAACCAGGAACTGATTGAGCCAATGGAGCAAAGAACAGACATCCTAAAAATAGGATCGCAACCACAACTGCTGTTAAACCTGTACGTCCACCTGCTGCAACGCCCGAGGCCGATTCAATATATGGTGTCGTTGAAGATGTACCCAGTGCAGCACCTGCAATAATGGCACTAGAATCAGCAAACAAAGCTTTTTTCAAACGCGGCAACTTACCTTCTTTTAATAAGCCAGCGCGGTGTGCAACACCCACCAAGGTACCTGTCGAGTCAAATAAGTCCACCAAGAAGAAGACAAAAATAACCCCAACCATACTTGCAGTGAACAGACCTTTAAAGTCCATTTGCAAAAATGTTGGTGCCAATGATGGAACCTCACCCACCACGCCTTGAAACTTGTTTAAGCCCATCACGGTTGAAATCGCAGTGATTGCCAAAATACTAATAATAATTGCGCCGCGTACACGGAAGTGATGCAAAATCACAATCATTAAAAAGCCCAGTAAAGTCAGCAAAACAGTGGGTTGCTTAATATCACCCAAACCCACTAAAGTGGCGTCATTATGAACAATAATGCCTGCATTTTTTAATGCAATGAGTGCCAAGAACAGACCAATACCGCCACCAATCGCAAATTTAAGTGACATTGGAATTGCATTTACAATGGCTTCACGGACTTTCAAAAAGCTAATTAAAACAAAGATAAGTCCTGAGATAAACACCGCAGCCAGCGCTGTTTGCCAGTGCACATGCATACCTAAACACACTGAATAGGTAAAATATGCATTGAGTCCCATACCAGGTGCGAGTGCGATTGGATAATTTGCAATTAATCCCATCACTAAACAACCAATGGCTGCAGCCAGACAGGTCGCTACAAATACCGCACCATGATCCATTCCTGTGGTAGAAAGAACCAATGGGTTAACAATAATGATGTAACACATGGTGATAAATGTAGTTACACCTGCAAGCACTTCTGTTCTAAACGTTGTCTTGTTTTCACTTAACTTAAATAAACGCTCAAGTACACCTGATGAAGATTGAGGAGTCGCCATATACAGCCCTTGAAAAAAATGTCGGTGGTGTGCAATACACGTCAACATTCACGAGAGAATTCGTAAAACAACATAGATTGAGCATTGCTAAACTCAATGCTCAATCTATGTAAATCACCTTAACTACCCCAAATGAAATTAAAAAAGCCGCATTTCTCGATGCAGCTCATTTAAATATTTGGCAGTCAGTTAATGCTCAGCCAAAAAACAGTGCCTTAGTATAACATAAGTCTGCAAAATGTTGCATTTTGTGATGATCTTATCAGTTCCTTTACTTACCTAACCACTGTGCCAGAGTCACCCGATCATTTTGTCCATAATCCTGTACGGTACGAATTTGGATAAATCCAACATTTGCAAATATGTTTCGCACAGCAGCACCCTGATCATAGCCATGTTCTAGAACTACCCATGCTTTGGGATTCAACCAATCTACCGAGTGCTGCACAATGGTCTGCAAATCTGCCAATCCATGCTCATCGGCAACCAATGCACGTAAAGGCTCTGCACCCAGTTGCGCCATATGCTCATCTTCAGGATCAATATAAGGCGGATTTGACACAATCAAATCAAACTTTTGCGCTGGAATTGCGTCAAACCATGCGCCGCAGGCAAACTTCACTTGCTGTAAATGATGGCGCTGCGCATTTTCCTGTGCGACCTGCAAAGTCGGCAAATAAATATCGGTTGCCAAAACCTGCCACTGCGGGCGTTCACTGGCAAGTGCCAAAGCAATTGCGCCCGTCCCCGTCCCTAAATCCACCATTGAACACTGTTCAGGCAAATCCAGATTGAGTACAGTTTCAACCAAAATTTCGGTATCAGGTCGCGGCACTAAAGTATCAGCAGTCACTTTTAAATCCAGCGTCCAAAATGGCTGTGAACCAATCACGTAAGCTAAAGGCTCACCCTGCTCTAAACGCAGCAGTCCTGACTTATATTGTTGAACTTGATCTTCCGTCAAATCTTGTTCACCACGATACTTGAGTTCCAAGGCACTCATGCCAATAACATATTCAAGCAGCCAGATCGCTTCCTGACGCTCGTAACTATCGGCATCACCTCGCAGATTTAAAGCTTCTGCAATCTTCATTAGCCGCCATTTTCCTGTGCAAGCATGGCTAACTGATCCGCCTGATATTCACGATGTAAACTATCGAGCAACTCAGTCAAATCACCTTCCATAATCGCATCCAACTTATATAAAGTCAGGTTAATACGGTGATCAGTCATACGACCTTGTGGATAGTTATAGGTACGAATACGCTCCGAACGATCGCCAGAACCGACCAAATCACGGCGCATTTCAGAGGTTGCTGTTTCTTGCGCTGCACGTTTGGCATTTTCCAAACGCGACACCAAGAGCGCCATCGCTTTGGCTTTGTTTTTATGCTGTGAACGCTCGTCCTGACATTCCACCACAACACCTGTTGGAATATGGGTAATACGCACGGCTGAATCTGTTTTGTTAATGTGCTGACCACCCGCACCCGATGCACGGTAAGTATCAATTCGTAAATCGGCAGGGTTAATTTCAACCGTCGTATCAACATCAACCTCAGGTAAAATCGCAACCGTACACGCTGAAGTATGTACTCGACCTTGCGATTCAGTTGCAGGTACGCGTTGTACACGGTGTGCACCACTTTCAAATTTTAAGCGGCCATAGACACCATCACCATTCACCAAACAAATGACTTCTTTATAACCGCCATGCTCACCTTCATTTTCAGACAGGATTTCAATACGCCAACCTTGCGTTTCAGCGTATTTGCTATACATACGGAATAAATCACCTGAGAAAATTGCAGCTTCATCCCCTCCTGTTCCTGCACGAATTTCCAAATATGCTGAGTTCGCATCATTTGGATCTTTAGGAATCATGAGAATGTTTAGATCAGCTTCAAGTTGCTCAATTAAGGCTTTATTTTCTTTAATTTCTTCTTGAGCCATATCCTTAAAATCAGGATCGCTGAGCATACTTTCTGCGGTTGTAATATCTTCTTCAGCTTGGCGATATTTTTGCCAGACTTCGGTAATTTCAGACAAATCACTGTGTTCACGGGATAATTTGCGGAATCGCTTATTATCAGAAATCACTTCTGCATCCGCCAATAATGCGGTTAACTCTTCATGACGGTCAGAGAGTTGGTCTAATCGTAAACGCAACGATTCTTTCATTGTAAAAATATCTCAATAATAACAGTGCTAAAACTAGCAGAATTCGAACTGCACATAGTTTAACTCATTCTTATCAGAAATAAACCTAAGCCTTTTTATATGTAAAATCGATGAACAACTAAACCCAGTTTGTTCTCCTAATCATTTATCTAAAAAGCAAAATCAAAAGAACCACCCGCCACCTTATTTTGAGCACTACGGAAAATTGCCATAACATTGCACTTAAATTGTATAAGTCTCACAATTGATCATTTAATGAATTATTTTAATATAAAACATACAAACATTAACTAAAGCATCGTAAGGCTGTGTGAATTCTTCATGATTAATCTGAATTATCTTGTTACCTTTGCCAGCAATCAAATATGTTCGATGACATGGAGTATCAACGATGAAAAAATTCGCAATGATCTTAATGAGTGCCACGTTGGCAACGTCAGCGCTTACAAGTGTTGCTCACGCAGGTGATGCTAATGTCGCTATTACAAGTGCTCTTGGTAGTGTCGTAGGCACGTCTGTTGGCCGCCACATCGGTGGCAACAGTGGTGCCCTTGTCGGCTCAGCCATTGGTGGTGGCGCTGGTGCCGCTGTTTCAAGCAACCGTCACAACCGAACATCAGCAGCCATTGGCGGTGCTGTTGGTGGTGCAGCAGGTTATTCTGTCGGTAAAAATGTCGGTGGTAACCGTGGCGGACTGGTGGGTGCTGGTTTAGGTGCAGCGGGTGGTTCAGTCTTGGGCAATAGAATTGCCAATGATAAACGTGCTGACCGTAACTATTATTATAGTCAAGCACATCATCACAGACATCATCACCACTACTACCGCTAAGCAGTATTCTAATCAGGTTAAAATGGGGTATATTAGTCACTCATTATTATAATAACTCCATTTGAACTATGAGAAATCTCAGCGATATTCGCTTTTCGATTTTGGAGCTAGCTTCAATACGTGAAGGCCAGAGCACCCAAGCAACTTTAGAACACACGTTGCAACTCGCCCAGTATGCAGAGCAACTTGGGTACTATCGCATGCTATTAGCAGAACATCACAATATGAGTGGTATTGCGAGTTCTGCGACGTCAGTTTTACTGACCTACTTACTTTCAAATACCAAACACATTACTTTAGGTTCTGGGGGTGTCATGTTACCCAACCATGCCCCTCTTGTTGTTGCAGAACAATTTGGGACAATGGCGACACTCTTTCCTAATCGTGTAGTGCTCGGCTTGGGACGTGCTCCTGGTACAGATCCGATAACGATGCGGGCATTGAGACGTGGTCATCAGGCTTCCGAAGATCAGTTCCCCCAAGATGTTCTAGAAATTCTGCAATATTTCAAAACACCGCGCCCCAATCAGCAGATTATTGCCACACCAGGACAAAACACCCATGTTCCTGTTCTCTTGCTAGGATCAAGTTTATTTAGTGCTCAACTGGCTGCTCAACTAGGACTCCCTTACGCATTTGCCTCACACTTTGCACCTCGTTTTTTAGAAGAAGCAATAAAACTTTATCGAGAAAACTTTCAACCTTCGGAATATCTTGATCAACCCTATATCGCTATTGGTGTCCCTACAGTTGTTGCACAAACGGATGAAGAAGCCCAGTTTTTAGCAACGACTGCGTATCAGCGCATTTTGGCTTTATTCCACGGACAAAGCTTAAAACTTAAACCACCAGTTCCATCTATGAAAGGGTTATGGTCAGTTGACGAACAACAAGCTGTTCATAATTTTTATCGCCTTGCTCAAATTGGTTCAATTGAAACAGTACAACACGGTTTACAACGATTAGCAGACCAGTTAGCTGTCGATGAGTTCATTTTCACTTGCGATATTTATGACATGCAAAAGCGACTCAATAACTTCAGATATTTAATAGAAATGAAATAAGTTAGTTAAACCGATCATTACACTTCTGTAAAGCAACGTTACCCCATGCTCTTCTTATTACGTTATACTATAACTTTTATGCGATTTTGAGTTGTGGTTTATGTTGCTGAAACGGATAAGTATACTCCTGACAATTTCTTGTAGTTTTATTGGTTGTACCGAGACACCTCCAACTTCAAAATCAATAACAAAAATTCCTGTTCAGCCATCCATTCCACACACTGCACTTCCTCCTATTTCATACCAATCTTGGCTGTTACAGAGTGATCATCAATATAAAGTTCAAGCATATAAAAGCTTTTTAGCACAGCAACAGGTTCAATTTGTTGTCCCCGATTTTGAAATGTTCCGTTCTGCTCGTGACTGGCAACAATGCAATTATGATGAATATGATGTTCCAGAGCCATCCGTCTGGCAAAATGCCGTCCCAACTTTACGTTTACTCAAACACCTACATGACACAGGCATTATTACTGATTTTGAAGTCACATCCAGCTACCGCTCTCCTTATCTAAATCGCTGTGCAGGTGGTGCAAAATCATCAAGCCATGTACTCAACTCAGCGATTGATTTTCGAATTGGTCCACCTCAACCTTCAGAACAAGAAGTATCAGAAATTCAAGCAACCAAGATTAAGCTTTGCAAATTTTGGCAACAAGAAGGACAAGCGCTCAATATGGGACTCGGCATTTATAGTACGGGACAAATTCATATCGACACACAAGGTTTTCGAACATGGGGGCCTGACCATACATGGCATAGTTCTCTATGCGGAGAAATAATTCAATAAAAACAAACCATGAATAAAAAATCCGTCAATTTGACGGATTTTTTATTCGAACAATATATTCAATTAACGGAATTTTTTATGGTTTACATCACGAATAGTCAATATCTTTTGACCTTCTTGTTTAGCTTGAGCCAATTTTCCAGCTTTCACCAAGGCATTGGTTTTATCAATTTCCATGACTAAATCATCAAAACCTGCGCGATACGCTTTTAATTGTTGAGGATCTTTTTGCACTCGATTTGGTGGCATTTTTTTTGCGTCTAACGCAGCAGCACGCATTTGGCTCAAAGCAAGCGTTGCCTGTTTTGGATTATTACTACTAGCAAAGGTATTATAATTACTCGCCAGAATATGCATATCGCTACCTAAGCTCGCTGCAATGCCCCATTGGCTAGCAAGTAATGTTGATACCGCCAGAACACCGCCTAACACAAATTTTTTCATCATCACGTCCCTATTGGTTATTGGGTAAGTTATCTTGACTTGGCAAGCATGCCATAACTTTGAAATGAAATAGAAGTAGAAAGTCAGTTATCACGTTGAATTTAAGTAAACTAATGTTAAGCACTTGCATTAATGTTATATTATAACATAACATTAATGCATTCATTGTGTTTAGGACATTCGCTATGCTGACCCAAAAAAAACTTCCTGTGACTGTTCTCTCAGGTTTTTTAGGTGCAGGCAAAACCACTTTACTTAATCATATTTTAAATAACCGAGAAGGTCGTCGAATCGCGGTGATTGTCAATGACATGTCCGAAGTCAATATCGATGCAACATTGGTCAAACAAGGGGGAGCCGCACTTTCCCGTACAGATGAACAACTGGTCGAAATGAGCAATGGCTGTATTTGCTGTACTTTGCGAGAAGATTTATTACTCGAAGTAAAACGCTTAGCCTTAGAAAATAAATTTGATCAAATCGTGATTGAATCTACAGGTATTTCCGAGCCTTTGCCTGTTGCTGAAACCTTTACTTTTGAAGATGAACACGGCATTTCTCTGAATCAGTTTGCACAACTCGATACGATGGTTACGGTCATTGATGCGTTTAATTTCCTTAAAGATTATGCATCTATGGATATGCTACATCAACGCGGTGAGTCTCTCGGCGAAGAAGATGAACGTTGTGTGGTTGATCTGCTCATCGACCAAATTGAATTTTGTGATGTGCTCATTATTAATAAGATTGACTTAATTCACACAGAACAACAGCAACAACTTTTAGCGATCTTGCATCGTCTAAATCCACGCGCAAAAATTCAAATTGCTGAGTTTTCTAAAGTTCCCCTAGACAGCATTTTAAATACACAATTATTTGACTTCGAACAAGCTGCCCAGGCGCCAGGTTGGTTAAAAGAGTTACGTGGTGAACATACGCCTGAAACGGAAGAATATGGTATTCACAGTTTTGTCTATCGTGCTCGCCGTCCGTTTCACCCTGAACGCTTTTATCAACTCACCCAAAATGAATGGCAAGGCGTGATTCGTTCTAAAGGCTTCTTTTGGCTTGCCAGCGCTCCAACTATGGCTGCATCTTGGTCACAAGCAGGTGCAATGGCGCGTCATGGCATGGCTGGCTATTGGTGGGCGAGCATTCCACCCGAGGAGTGGCCACAAGATGCTGAATCACTGGCTGAAATTCGAAAATACTGGGACAAGCAAGTTGGAGATGCACGTCAGGAAATTGTCTTGATTGGAATGCAGATGGATCAACAACAATTAATTGCCAAGTTTGATGCTTGCTTACTCAATGATGATGAAATGGCTCTTGGCCCAAATGCTTGGCAAGGCTTTAACAATCCATTCGAAGGCTGGAGTGTTTGATCATGAATCAAAGTCTGCCTGACATTTCACAAACTCAGCAGCCAAATGACTCAAGCCCTTTGGCTTGGGTCGGTATGCAAGGCATTGATCTACCGTTACAACTTGAGCAAAGTACAGGAACTTACCCTATTCTTTGTAAAGTCGATGCTACGGTTAATTTACCTCGTGCAGATATTAAAGGCATTCACATGTCGCGTTTATATCAGCACTGCAATCAACTGCATCAACTCAGCACTTTGGAGATCTCTCAGCTTTTACAAAAGATGGTCATGAGTCATCAAGATTGTGGCTCTTCAGCAGCACAGTTTAATTGCCAATTTAAGTTACTCTTACAACGCCATGCACTTTCAAGCCCTGAGCTATTTGGCTGGAAATCTTACCCTGCCAGACTTCATGCAAAATTGGAAAATGGGAAATTCACCCTTGAACTGGGTGTCGAAGTGAGTTATTCATCCACCTGTCCATGCTCAGCCGCACTCTCCCGACAGGTTATTTACGATGCATTTCTTGCCGATTATTCCGAAGATATCGAAGTCAATACGCAACAGGTGGCTGAATGGCTATTACAAAATGCATCTCTTGCTACACCGCATAGTCAACGCAGTTTGGCTCACGTCACGATTCGACACCACTTAACAACTCAGGACTTAAAAATTGTGGAATTGATTGATCTCATCGAAGAAACCTTGCAGACCTCAACGCAAACCGCGGTCAAGCGAATTGATGAACAAACATTTGCCAAGCGTAACGGGGAAAACCTGATGTTTGTGGAAGATGCTGCACGGCGTTTAAGTCATGCTTTAACACAACATTATACAGATTGGTCACTCAAGGTTGACCATCAGGAGAGTTTACACCCTCATAATGCGGTTGCTTATCAGCATTCTGAACACTGGTTAACTGACATCTAAATATAAAGTTTCTTTAACTTCTTCCATAACCACATAGCTGTGTGATGAAGCTGAAGCAGGTAATTTTTTCAGTAAATCGCCAAGCAAACGTCGATAGGCACTCATCTCTTTCAGGCGGGCTTTCACCAGATAATCAAACTCACCTGAAATGAGATGGCACTCCAAAACTTCAGGAATTTGTGCCAGATCATGCGCGACCCGATCAAAGACATCCCCAGATTTGGCAGAGAGCTTAATCTCAAGAAAAACCAACAAATTTTTATCTACTAATGCAGGGTTAACACGCGCATAATAACCAGTAATGATCCCGTCTCGCTCTAAGCGTTTCACACGCTCAGAACAAGGCGTAGTGGATAAATTCACCCGAGTTGCAAGCTCACTGATGGCAATACGCCCATCTCTTTGCAAAATGTCCAAAATGAGGCGATCTGTACGGTCTAATGGTCGCATAGATTTTTTCCTTCCCTAGAAGTCATTTGTCAGCGAAAACTTATAGAATTCACTATATTTTAGCTTAAAAAATAGTTAAATAAACTGATTACCTAACTCTATACTAGCAAAATCAACTAAGGATTTACACAGAGGGTTTGTGATGCATGTCATCATTCTAGGCAGTGGCGTTATTGGAGTAACCAGTGCTTATTATCTCGCAAAACAAGGGGCTAAAGTGACTGTGCTTGACCGCCAGCCAAACCCTGCTGAAGAAACAAGTTTTGGCAATGCAGGACAGATTTCCCCTGGTTATTCAACCCCTTGGGCTGCTCCTGGCATTCCATTAAAAGCCATTAAATGGATGTTCCAACGCCATGCGCCACTGGCAATTCGTCTAGATGGTTCATTATGGCAACTCAAATGGATGTCACAAATGCTCGCAAACTGTAATGCTGAGCGTTATGCCATCAACAAAGAGCGTATGACGCGTGTTGCCGAATACAGCCGCGACTGTTTACGTGAGCTACGTAAAGATACAGGTATTAGCTATGAAAACCGCTCAGGTGGCACATTACAGCTATTCCGCAATCAAGCTCAGATCGAAGCAGTACAACGTGACATTAAAGTTCTTGAAGAATGTGGCGTACCACATGAATTGCTTACACCTGATCAATTATCAAGTGTTGAACCAGCCTTGGCACGTGCCAAAGATCGTTTGACTGGTGGTCTACGTTTGCCAAACGATGAAACCGGTGACTGTTACTTATTTACCAATCGTCTCGCAAAAATTGCAGAAGACATGGGTGTTGAGTTCCGCTTTAACCAAAATGTTGAATCTTTGGTTTGGGAAGGAGACAAAGTTACAGGCGTTAAAGTTGGCAATGAAATTCTGAAAGCTGACCAGTTTGTCTTGGCATTTGGTAGCTATAGCCGTGATTTTATTGCACCACTTGGCTTAGATGTTCCAGTTTACCCAGTAAAAGGTTACTCAATTACGGTTCCTATTGTTGATGCAAGCCTTGCTCCACAATCGACGGTACTGGATGAAACTTATAAAATTGCAGTCACCCGTTTTGACAACCGTATTCGTGTTGGTGGTATGGCTGAATTGGGCGGTTTTGATTTACGTCTCAATCCAAATCGTCGTGCAACCTTGGAAATGGTTGTGAATGACTTGTTCCCAGGTGGTGATGTCTCTCAAGCAACTTTCTGGACAGGCTTACGCCCGATGACTCCAGACAGCACACCGATCATTGGTGCAACCAAATACAAAAACCTATTCATGAACACTGGTCACGGTACGCTTGGCTGGACGATGTCTTGTGGTTCAGGGAAATTACTGAGCGATATTATCTTTAATAATAAAACAGAAATTAGTACTGAAGGTTTGGCGATTAGCCGTTACGGACATTAAGTTTCCTGCTCTCTCCCAACTAAAAGAGCTGACCTCGGTCAGCTCTTTTTTTATCCAAAACATTTTAACCGATACGACGTTTAAGACCTGTCATTTGCAAAATACGCGTAGAGATTTCTTCAATCGACATCTCAGAAACATTCAAATATGGAATGCCTTCCGAAATGTAAATTCCTTCTACTGCACGCAGTTCCATTTGGCATTGATTAAAGCTTGCATAACGACTACCCGCCTTACGTTCAGTGCGAATTGCAACAAGACGCTCAGCATCAATCATCAAACCAAACAGCTTGTTTTTATGCTGCTTCAATACAGCAGGCAAGCGGTTATCATCCAAGTCTTCTTCAGTCAGTGGATAATTCGCAACACGAATACCAAATTGCAAAGAGAGATAAATCGACGTCGGGGTTTTACCTGAGCGCGACACACCAATCAAAATAATATCGGCTTTATCATAATGACGGGTACGTGCACCATCATCATTGTCTAAAGCAAAATGAACCGCATCAATACGTGCCTTATAATATTCGGTATCGGTCACTGCGTGTGTTTGACCAATCAAAGTCGTTGGTGGAGTTCCCAACTCTTGTTCAATTTTACTAATCAATCCCTCAAAAACATCCAAGTTAACCGCATTGGCTGTATTGATAATTTCACGGACATTTGGGTCAACCAACGTATCAAAAACAAGTGGCAGCTTACCCTCTTCATGCTGGCAGCTATTAATCTCTTCAACCACCTTCATAGCGGCTTCTTCAGTCGTAATATATGGGATAATATGAATATCAAAATTGACGTTTGGAAACTGTGCCAATAGTGAATGCCCCAAGGTTTCAGCGGTAATTGCCGTTCCATCAGAAATGAAAAACACCGTTCTTTTAATTTGTTTACCTTCAGGCATTAAAAAACTCCTCAAATGTTTGTCTTAATGACGTATATTCTTTATAGTAATCCCATCTTACAGAACTGTCGCTTAGTTGACATCAAAAAAGAACTAAGTGTTTGTGTTTTTGACATGATCAAATAAATCACATATTGCAAAAGTGGAGAAACTACTTTGGAAGCGCGCGTAATAGGTCTAGAAAAATTAGGGAAACATGACGTTGAACTTGTTGGTGGGAAAAACTCTTCTTTAGGAGAAATGATCAGCCACCTCTCTAATGCAGGAGTATCCGTTCCTGGTGGTTTTGCAACCACCGCCGCTGCGTATCGTGAATTTCTTGAGCAAAGTGGTCTTAACGCTAAAATTCAAGCTGAACTTGACCAGCTTAATGTCGATGACGTAAATGCCCTCGCGATTACTGGTGCAAAAATTCGTCAATGGATTGTTGATACTCCACTGACTAAAGAATTAGAAAAAGAAGTGCGTGAAGCATTTGCAGAACTTTCAAACGGCAACCCTGATATTGCCGTTGCTGTACGCTCATCTGCAACCGCAGAAGACCTTCCAGATGCATCTTTTGCTGGTCAGCAAGAAACTTTCTTGAATATCCGTGGTATCGACAACGTTCTTATCGCAATTAAAGAAGTATTTGCATCATTATTTAATGACCGTGCAATTGCTTACCGTGTACACCAAGGCTTCGACCATAAACTTGTTGCACTTTCTGCGGGTATCCAACGTATGGTTCGCTCAGAAACTGGTGCAGCTGGTGTTATGTTTACATTAGACACTGAATCTGGTTTCCGTGATGTCGTATTTATTACTGCATCTTATGGTTTGGGTGAAATGGTTGTACAAGGTGCTGTTAACCCTGACGAATTCTACCTATCTAAGCCATTGCTCAACAATGGTAAACATGCCGTGATCCGTCGTAACCTTGGCTCTAAACACCAAAAAATGATTTATGGTGATGAAGGTGCTGCGGGTAAATCCGTAACAATTGTTGATGTTGAAAAACAAGATCGTCAACAATTTGCGCTAAATGACCATGAACTGCATGAACTTGCTAAACAAGCATTGATCATCGAACAACATTACGGTGCTCCAATGGACATCGAATGGGCAAAAGATGGTGATGATGAGCAAATCTATATTGTTCAAGCACGTCCTGAAACTGTAAAAAGCCGCCAAAATGTAGGCACTATGGAACGTTACCTGCTTAAACAAAAAGGTACTGTTCTTGCTGAAGGTCGTTCAATCGGTCAACGTATTGGTTCTGGTAAAGTTCGCATCGTAACGTCTATTAAAGAAATGGACAAAGTTCAAGATGGTGACGTACTTGTATCAGACATGACTGACCCGGATTGGGAACCAGTAATGAAACGTGCAGCAGCAATTGTCACTAACCGTGGTGGTCGTACATGTCACGCAGCAATTATTGCTCGTGAACTAGGCGTTCCAGCAATTGTTGGTTGTGGTAATGCAACAGAAGTTTTAACTGATGGTCAAGACGTGACTGTGTCTTGTGCCGAAGGTGACACTGGCTTCATTTACGAAGGTGCTTTGGACTTTGAAGTACAACGTAACTCAATCGAGTCTATGCCAAAACTTCCGTTCAAGATTATGATGAACGTGGGTAACCCAGACCGTGCATTTGACTTTGCTCAAATTCCAAATGAAGGGATTGGCTTAGCACGTCTTGAGTTCATCATTAACCGTATGATCGGTGTGCATCCAAAAGCATTGCTAAACATTGACAGCCTACCACGTGAAACTCGTGCTGCTGTGATGATGCGTACAGCGGGTTATGCATCTCCTGTTGAGTTTTATGTTGAGAAGTTGGTTGAAGGTATTACGACTCTTGCTGCTGCATTTGCAGATAAACCAGTAATTGTGCGTATGTCTGACTTCAAATCAAATGAATATGCAAACTTAATCGGTGGTAAGCTTTACGAACCAGAGGAAGAAAACCCAATGTTGGGCTTCCGTGGTGCTAGCCGTTACGTTTCAGAAAACTTCCGTGATTGTTTTGAACTTGAATGCCGTGCATTAAAAAAAGCTCGTGATGAAATGGGTTTAACCAATATTCAAATCATGATTCCTTTTGTACGTACTGTTGCAGAAGCAAAACGCGTGATTGAACTATTGGCACAAAATGGTTTGAAACGTGGTGAAAATGGCCTTAAAATCATCATGATGTGTGAATTGCCGACCAATGCATTATTGGCTGAACAATTCCTTGAACATTTTGATGGTTTCTCTATCGGCTCAAATGACTTGACTCAGTTAACACTTGGTCTTGACCGTGACTCTGGTATTGTTTCTCACTTATTTGATGAACGTGATGCCGCTGTAAAAGCACTTCTTTCCATGGCAATCCATGCTTGCCGTAAAGCAGGTAAATATGTTGGTATCTGTGGTCAAGGCCCTTCAGATCACCCTGATCTAGCTAAATGGCTTATGGAACAAGGTATTGAATCTGTGTCCCTCAACCCTGATTCAGTGTTAGACACATGGTTCTTCTTATCTGAAGAAAAAATTAAACAACTTTAAGTCCTTTTAAAAACATGTTAAAAAAGACCCCTAGATGGGTCTTTTTTATTGAATATTGAGAAAACGGTTTTATGCAAATATATTTAGCGCGAAATAATCAACAAGCAGGACCTTATACCCTAGAACAGCTTAATCAAATGCTTACAAATCAACAGGTACTCCTTACCGATCTTGCTTGGCATCAAGGTATGACCGAATGGAAACCTTTGGGCGAGCTCACACACGGTCAACTTTTTTATCAACCGCAGAATTATTCAGAGCCAGTATCACCTTTTTCTTCTGTTAATCTGTCGAAAAATCCACAGCAACCAAAACCAGAACTTGCTCCAATAGAAAAAAGAGTTTTCGCAAAGCTTATTGATCTTTTGCTTTGGTTACCTGCATTTGCCTTGCCATCTTTTTACATGGATGAAGCAACCAAAACTCAAATTATCAAACTGCAAGAGCAAGGCATTAATACGAGTTCACAAACTGAAATCTTTAGTTTAGTTCCAACTGATGCATGGCACAGCATGCTTGCATATATTGTCATTATGTTAGCAATTCAAGCATTTTTCCTTGCAAAATCAGGACAAAGTATTGGGAAATACATTGCGAAAATCCAAATTGTAGATGCTGAAAATAATAGTGCAGTTGGTCTAACCCGTGTGTTTTTATTACGCAGTGTTGTCTTCATTATTTTAAATTTACTTTTCATGCCTTTTATCACCATACTAGATTTTGCGTTCGGTTTTGGCGAAAAAAGACAAACTTTGCACGATCGGATTGCTAAAACTAAAGTTATAAATCGAATAAAAATCAAGAATAAATCGGAATAATTGGAAATAGCTACCATTAATTAGCTGCATGATTTTACAAATTTTTTTATTTTTTAAATCTTAAATCCAACTTAATTTGTTGGATTTAAATAACTTATTTTTGCTTGCTGTAAATATAGCTTAGTTAAACAATATAGGGCATAATGCCCTACAAAGTAGCGGTGCCCGATGTTTTGAGGGAAAAGTTCCTTCAAAACATCTGACACTATAATCGCTATCCCATCTTCTAGGTATGTAAATGGGACTCTTCACCGAGGTTGTAAAATGAGACAAACGATATTAGCTGTATTGTCTTTATCTACGATTTCTGCACTCTTGACAGGGTGTGGTGGTGATTTAGTACTTCTAAACTCAAAAGGTCCAGTCGCTCAAGGTCTTAGCGGACTCATGATGACTGCGATCTATCTTATGCTATTGGTAGTAATTCCATCTATCGCAATGGCATTATGGTTTGGTTGGAAATATCGCGCGTCGAATAAAGATGCAGACTATAAACCTACATGGGCGCATTCAACTGCAATTGAAATCGCAGTTTGGGGCATCCCTATCATTATTATTGCAATTTTAGCATATATCGCATGGTGGGGTTCTCACCAATACGATCCATATCGCCCGCTTGACGCTGAAAAAACAGAAAAACCTGTTGATATTCAAGTTATTGCTGAGCCATATAAATGGGTATTTATCTACCCTGAGCAACAAATTGCAACGATCAATGAATTGCGTTTCCCAGAGCAAACACCGGTACATTTCCATATTACCTCTGACTTTACAATGAACTCGTTCTTCATTCCTTCGTTAGCTGGTCAAATTTATGCAATGGCAGGTATGCAAACCCACTTACACGTTCTAGCGAATGACGTAGGTGTTTACCGCGGTTTCTCTTCAAACTATAGCGGTTATGGTTTCTCTCAAATGCATTTCAAAGCGCACAGCGTAAGCAAAGCAGACTTTGATAAATGGGTTGCTGATGTTAAAGCTGGTAAAGGTAGTGAATACACTGCTGTCCAAAAAGAAACTTTGGACTTTACAGGCTTACAAGCCTTGCGTGATGGCGAGCGTTCTGAGCATCAGATCGAGGGTATGTTAGCTGACGCTAAAACACCTGAAGAAAAAGCTGCTGCTGAAGCAGTTGAAAAGCTAGGGACTTATCCGCACCATCCTCATCCAGTAACTTACTTCTCTTCAGTTGAACCTCAACTGTTTAAGAAAGTTATTGAGAAATATATGAGCAATTACCATGGTGCAGACCAAGCTCATGCTGATGCTTCTCACGCTACTGCAGGGGAATAAACATGGATATGCTATTAGGTAAACTTGGATGGGGTGCCATCCCGAAAGAACCAATCGTGATCGTAACGTCTATCGTTATGGCACTTGGTGCAATCGCTGTTCTAGCAGGTATTACTTACTTTAAAAAGTGGAACTACCTCTGGAAAGAATGGGCTATGTCTGTAGACCATAAGAAAATCGGTATCATGTATATCTTGGTATCTGTGGTCATGTTACTACGTGGTTTCGCAGATGCATTCATGATGCGTCTTCAATTATTCCTAGCAAGTGGTGGCGGTGAAGGTTACTTACACCCTGACCATTACGACCAGATCTTCACTGCCCACGGCGTGATCATGATCTTCTTCGTTGCAATGGGTCTAGTTGTTGGTCTGTTCAATATCGTTGTACCTTTACAAATTGGTGCACGCGACGTTGCATTCCCTTTACTTAACCAGTTCAGTTTCTGGGCATTTGCTGGTGCTGCTGGTCTAGTTATGGCTTCACTTGTTCTTGGTGAATTCGCTGCAACTGGTTGGTTAGCCTACCCTCCTCTTTCAGGTATCCAATACTCTCCAGGTGTTGGTGTTGACTACTGGATTTGGGCTCTACAAGTCTCTGGTCTTGGTACACTTTTAACTGGTGTTAACTTCTTTGTTACCATCATTAAAATGCGTGCTCCAGGCATGAAACTTATGGATATGCCTATTTTCACTTGGACTGCATTATTTACCTGCGTTTTGATTGTTGCGACTTTCCCTGTATTGACTGCAACAGTTGCAATGTTGACGCTTGACCGTTACTTCGACTTCCACTTCTTCACAAATGAGCTTGGCGGTAGCCCAATGCTTTACGTGAACTTGATCTGGACTTGGGGTCACCCTGAAGTGTATATCTTGGTATTGCCTGCATTTGGTGTGTACTCTGAAGTTGTACCTGTGTTTTCTCGCAAAGCACTATTTGGTTACAAAACAATGGTATATGCAACTGGTGCAATTGCCGTTCTTTCTCTTATCGTTTGGTTACACCACTTCTTCACCATGGGTGCAGGAGCGAACGTTAACGCGTTCTTTGGTATTATGACCATGATTATTGCGATCCCTACTGGTGTGAAAATCTTCTCTTGGTTATTCACCATGTACAAAGGTCGTATTACGTACACATCTCCAATGCTTTGGACACTTGGCTTCCTTGTGACTTTCGGTATTGGTGGTTTGACTGGTGTACTTATGGCGGTTCCACCTGCGGACTTCCTTGTACACAACTCTTTATTCCTTATCGCCCACTTCCATAACGTAATTATTGGTGGTGTTGTATTTGCGATGTTTGCTGCAATTACCTTCTGGTGGCCAAAAATGTTTGGTTGGAAGCTAAATGAAGCATGGGGTAAAGCATCTTTCTGGTTCTGGTTCATCGGTTTCTATTTTGCATTCATGCCGCTTTATGTCCTTGGTTTCATGGGTATGACTCGTCGTTTAAATACATATGACAACCCTGAATGGACACCTTACCTATCTATCGCAATGGTTGGTGCGGTATTGGTTGCTATCGGTATCTTCTGTTTCGTTATGCAAATTGTTGTTGGTTACTTACAACGTAACAACAATATCGACCATACTGGCGATGCATGGGATGGCCGTACATTTGAGTGGGCAACTTCGTCACCAGCTCCGTTCTATAACTTTGCTTACTTACCACAAGGCGAACATATTGATCGCTTCTGGTTAGACAAAGAAAACGGTGTTGCATACATTAAACCAACTAAATATGAAGACATTCATATGCCTACAGACCGTGTTGCTGGTTTTGCTCTTGCAATCCTGATCACTGTTATGGCATTTGGATTAATCTGGCATATTTGGTGGCTTGTTGTTGTGACTTTTGTTTCAGCAATCGTGACTTTCATTCGAAGCTCAAATACCAAAGTTGTTGATTACTACGTACCTGCTGCTGAAGTTGAACGTATTGAAAATGAACGCTTTGCGATTCTTGAAAAACACATGAAGAAGGACTAAGACAATGGCTGACGTACTTCATCACGATAGCCACGGGCACGACGATCATCATCACCACGATGATACCGATCTGACTACCTTTGGTTTCTGGACTTACTTGATGAGTGACTTGGTTCTATTCGGGACACTCTTCATTGCTTACGTGGTTTTGCATACGCACATTCCAGCAGGCACGCCAAGTCCAAAAGAATTGTTCGGTGAATCTTTAGGTTACGTTTTAATTGAAACCTTCGCGCTTTTGATTTCTTCTGTAACATTTGGTTTTGCTGTACTGGCACGTTACAAAAATAACGTGAATGGCGTAATTACTTGGTTAATTATCACTTGGTTATTTGGTGCTACCTTCATCGGTATGGAGCTTAACGAGTTCCATCACCTTGTACTTGAAGGTCATGGCCCAAGTCACAGTGCATTCTTATCTGCATTCTTTACTTTGGTTGGTACACACGGTATCCACGTGACTTCTGGTCTTGTTTGGATGATCGTTTTGATGTTCCAAATCAAAAAGAATGGTTTAACTTTACCAAATACACGTCGCCTCGCTTGCTTAAGCTTGTTCTGGCACTTCCTAGACATCGTCTGGATCTGTGTATTTAGTGTTGTTTACTTGATGGGAGTTATCTCATGAGTCATGATCATCATTCATCCGATGCGTCTCATGGCAACGTGAAACAATATACCATTGGTTTTATCTTATCTATCGTGCTCACCATCATCCCTTTCGGGATGGTGATGACTGGTGGTTTTGACCGTGGTCTATTGCTTGCAGTTGTTGGTATTACTGCGATTATTCAGGTTCTCGTTCAGCTCGTGTTGTTCTTGCACATGAATGCTTCTGAAGAACAACGTTGGAGCGTAATCGCATTTATCTATACCATCTTAACCATCGCAATCTTGTTGATTGGTTCTGTTTGGGTAATGAACTATCTACATTTCAACATGATGATCTAAACTGGTTGTCATGCTGAAAAAATATATATTCCTGACCAAGCCAGGGATACTCTTCGGTAACTTCGTTACTACCTTGGGCGGCTTTTTCTTAGCCGCCCAAGGCTCTGTAGATATCCTCTTACTTCTCATCACACTCTTAGGTACGACCCTAGTTGTTGCCTCAGGTTGTGTTGTCAATAACTTCATTGACCAAGACATCGACCACAAGATGGAGCGCACACAAAATCGTGCTCTTGTCAAAAAAACCATTGAGCCTCAAGCAGCCCTAATTTTTGCAACAATCTTAGGTTTAGCAGGTTTAAGTCTTTTATGGTTCTTTGTGAATGCGTATGCAACTGGCTTTGCGGTTCTTGGCTTTATTGTTTATGTATGCTTATACAGTTTATGGTCAAAACGTACCTCCATTCACCAAACAGTGATTGGTAGTATTTCAGGTGCTTGTCCACCCGTAATTGGCTATACCGCTGTTGCACACGAGTTTGATGTTGCTGCTTTACTGGTCTTCTTAGCGTATGCAATTTGGCAAATGCCTCATTCATGGGGAATTGCAATTTATCGTTTCGATGACTACAAACGTGCAGGAATTCCAATTTTGCCTGTTGCCCGCTCAATTATCAGAACCAAAATTGAATCTTTGATTTATGTGGTTTTATTTGCTGCGGTACTCAATGGTCTATATTGTTTTGGTTATACCAATATCTTTTTCTTAATTACCTTTAATGCTTTATGTGCATACTGGTTGTACTTATCCATTATTGGTTTTAAAGCTGAAAATGATCAGGTTTGGGCAAAACGCTATTTTCTGTATTCTGTAATTTTAATTACTGCACTCAGCATTAGCTTCAGCTTTAGCTATCAATCTCCTGCCCCACATTTGCCAATTTTCTAAAAAAGATAGAGTTCAACTCTATCTTTTTTCTTTTATATAATTATTGCTATCATAAATACAACAATTATTATTTATCTTTTTTACCCATGAACCTTAAAAAAACAATTTTAACCAGCCTTTTACTCAGTTCAATTAGTCCCCTTTTATTGCTTAGCCATGAAGCAAATGCAGGAGCAGAGTTTATATGCAGCCCAGATTTTGATTTACAAGGTAAATCTTATAACACTTGTAGTAATTTACCTGTACTCATTCCTTCAAATGATAATAAAGTGAATATGATATTATTATTAAGTGATTTAGGGCTTGCGGAAATTCAACCAATAAAAGGTGATACAGACCTTTGGACTGCTGTTTATGCTCAAGTTCCCTTTGAATCTGACACACTGATTCAAATGAGCAAAAATAAAGTCAACAATGCTCGTCAGTCTTTTAAAAAATCTGATGATTATTTAGATGAACGCTGTAGAACACTTGATAGTGGTAAAATGAATTTTATCCAGCAAGTACAGAATAATAAAAATATTGCACCGAATGAAAAACAACAACTCATTGCGGAGCGCAATAAAATTACAGGCTGTGGTGAAAAAATGGCCTTTATTATTATAAATCAACAATGGTCAGCAACTGCTCGTCAGTACGTCTCTTACTTAAATGCTAGTATCGCTTTTTATAATGCGAGTTATGCAACAGCAGATAAGATTTACACTGTGCTCAGCACTGTTGATGATGCTTGGCTTAAAGAAACTTCACAGTATATGTTGATTCGAAGTCGCTTAAATTTAGTTTATAGCTCAGGCATGGGGCAATATGGCGACTTAGATTTAAATAAAATTAATCCAGCACAACCACAACAGCTACTTGGTACCATCCGCAACTATTTGAAGCTATATCCGAATGGACAATATGTGGCAAGTGCACGTGGTTATTTACGCCGCGCCTTTTGGCTTGCAGGACAACAACCTG
This sequence comes from Acinetobacter sp. MB5, assembly GCF_003261585.1. Classification (GTDB taxonomy): domain Bacteria; phylum Pseudomonadota; class Gammaproteobacteria; order Pseudomonadales; family Moraxellaceae; genus Acinetobacter. The sequence continues at coordinate 260,605 of NZ_POVU01000002.1, forward strand.
CTTTAATCAATGAATTGGTTTGGCAAATGCAAAATCCCAAATCACCTTATTACAATTTAGATATACAAGCATTACCTGCAGAGATTGATCACCAAATATTTAGTAGTAAAAATTTTAAAGTAAGCAATTTAAGTGACCCATTTTTTCTAGCTACCTATGATTTAATGATGATGCGGAATGACCCAGTTGAAGGATATAAACCCATTACTTGGTTACAACTGAATACACAAAAAGAACATTTCAAGCAACAACCTACTTTATTCCAGTATTTACAAGCCGCACATTTATTCTATGTACAAAATAAACCACGTGAAGCACTGAGTCTATTAACAGTAACAGGCAACACCAATCAAAACTACCTACATCTCAGTCAAGGTTTTTTAAAAGGTAAAATTTTAGATCAACTCAACCCAAATCAGGCTGAAAATTATTGGAGTGAAGCGTTATCTCAAGCAAAACACCGTGAACAGCGTGGATTATTTGAAGTCGCACTCACACCCTATTTAATAAAGAAACAAGATGTTACGGCTTTTACTGGCAAGAACCCAAGTATTCGCCAACTCAATTTGCAAAAAAACTTTATTGTCAACAATACAAATCCTAATGCTTTACAACAAATCATAAAAAGTAGCCAAGCCACGAACGATCAAAAGCAAGTAGCGCTTTTCACATTATTAAACAGAGCTTTAACTCATCAAAATTATGCACTTTTTAATGAATATTATAAAAATTTACCAGTAGACGCCGCACAATATAAATATTTTGATGGTGCACAAAAATACAATAATAAACCGCCATTTTCTGACTTTGTTTGGAATGGCACTCAGATTAGTGCTCAATTAAAATGCTCAGATTTACCCAAATTGACTGCGCAATTAGAAAAAATACCCAAAGATCCATTACTGAATATTTGTATGGGCGAATATGCACGTAATTTACATTTTGGATTCAGAGAAGATAGTGACTATCAAAATGATCGTTTTAGTGGTCCTGTTTTCGCCCGTGGCAATATTTATAGAAGCGTTATTCAATCAGACAATAAAAGTGATTTACAAGCCTATGCACTCTACCGTGCAATCATGTGTTACTCGCCAAGTGGTATAAATGACTGTGGTGATACTGAGGTTGCAAAACCAATACGCAAACAATGGTATGACCAAATTAAACGGGATTATCCAAATACGCCTTGGGCAAAATCACTGAAATATTATTGGTAAGCGAACATGCTGAAAACAATATATTCGATACTATTTGCTCTCGTTGCAGGTTCTAGTCTTGCCGCTTGCCAACAAAGTCACTCAGCAGAAAATCTATATCATGTCGATGCCAATCAATATCAGGCATTTTGGTTATGGGGAAATATTCCATCTGCCGCATATTTATCCCATGCGCAAACATTATATATTTTGCAAGGTGAAATTCGACTGGATCCGCACTCTCGACATTCTATCTTGATTCAACAAGGTGTTCCTGTTTTACATATTCCAAAACAAAAAGTTTGGCTCGTATTCAGAAATTATCACCTAAATTGGCATGGCGATGAATTAGCTAAGATTTTACAACGAGTCAAGCAATGGGAGCGTGCTGGCAACCAAATTCAAGGGATTCAAATTGATTTTGATGCCCGCACTAAAAATTTAAATGACTATGCCCAATTTTTACAGCACTTAAGAACACAGCTTCCCAAACAATATCGGCTGAGTATTACCAGTCTAATGGATTGGACGAACTTACGTAACCCAAATACGATTAGGCTATTTAGAGATAATATTGATGAAATCATAATTCAAACTTATCAAGGTTCAACCACCATCCCCAATTATCAAGACTATTTAAAGAAAATTGCTGCATTGCAATTGCCCTATAAAATTGGCTTAGTGCAATATGGTGAATGGAATCCAAGCCTTAACTTCGCTGCAAATCAAAACTTTAAAGGTTATGTGATTTTCCTGTTACCGAAAAAGTTTGATAAATAATGACGTTTTTCCTTGAGTTCATAGAGCTGATCTTATAAAATTCAGCCTTCGCAATTTGCGACTCAACATTTTAGTTGAGACTCCTTGCTTCTAAAAATTCATTTAGGGGCTGTCTAAACCGTAAGGAGCTGACAATGCGTCATTACGAAATCGTACTTTTAGTACACCCTGATCAAAGCGATCAAGTGGTTGGTATGGTAGAACGCTATATCTCTCACATCAAAGATGCTGAAGGTCAAATTCACCGCTTAGAAGATTGGGGCCGTCGTCAATTGGCTTACCCAATTAACAAGATTCACAAAGCGCACTACATTTTAATGAACGTTGAATGTGGTCAAACGACTCTTGATGAGTTAGAAGAATTGTTCCGTTATAACGATGCAATTATTCGTAACTTGATCATCCGTCGTGAACACGCAATTACTGAAGAGTCTTTGCTTGCTAAGAGTGCTGAAGAAAAACGTGCGCGTAAAGCTCAACGTGAAGAAGCACAGCAAGTAGCTCAAGAAGCTGCTGAATAAGGAGAACATCAATGGCACGTTTTTACCGTCGTCGCAAGTTCTGCCGCTTTACAGCTGAGAATGTTGCGTACATCGATTACAAAGATATCGACACTTTAAAACAGTACATCACTGAAAACGGCAAGATTGTTCCTAGCCGTATCACTGGTACTAAAGCTCGTTATCAACGTCAATTAGCGCTTGCTATCAAACAAGCTCGCTACTTGTCTTTGATTCCGTACACTGACAACCATAAGTGAGGTGATCTGTGGACGTTATCTTATTACAACGCATTAAAAACCTTGGTAAATTAGGCGACAAAGTATCAGTTAAAGCTGGTTACGGTCGTAACTTCTTGATCCCTCAAGGTAAAGCTGTTGCTGCAACTGAAGCAAACACGACTGCTTTTGAAGCTCGTCGTGCTGAACTTGAGAAGCAAGAAGCTGAAGTATTAGCTGCTGCTACTGCACGTGCTGATCAATTGAACGAAGTGAACATCGTTATCACTGCTAAAGCTGGTGACGAAGGCAAATTGTTCGGTTCTATCGGTACTCGTGACATCGCTGACGCTTTAACTAATGCTGGTCTTGTTGTAGACCGTGCAGAAGTTCGTTTACCTAACGGTGCGCTTCGTCACACTGGTGAATTCAACATCGCAATCCAATTGCACCATGATGTTGCTGCTGAAGTACTTGTTACTATCGTTTCTGAGTAATTTCAGTAATTCCCAAAAAGAGCATGCTTCTGCATGCTCTTTTTTTTCGCTATAGTTTTTTCTGATTTATCCGTTCATTTATATTGTTTTTAAGATTATGTAGTTTTCTACTTTTGCTTTAAGATAGAACGGCTAATCTTTTTGTTTTTCCCTGCTTTATTCAGTTTAAGGTTATCTATGTCTCAGGCGAATGCCACAGTTGCACAACACTCTGTTTCTTCTGAAAATAAAAATACGGAGTCGTCAGGTCAGCTCAAAGAATTTCGTACACCTCCACATAACTTGGCGATTGAACAAGCCGTTTTAGCTGCACTCATGACTGTTGCCGAGTCTTTCGAACAAGTCAGCGATGTTTTAAACGAAAATGACTTTTATGCGACTCGTCATAAATATATTTTTCGTGCCATTGAAAAACTGGCTCAAGAGAACTCTCCTTACGATGCAGTTTTGGTAAACGACTGGTTACTTAAACAGAATCTGATAGATGCTGTTGGTGGTGAAGATTACCTCATGCAACTTATGTCAGACTCCCCTGCAAGTTTCTACAACCTAGAAACCTATGCTGTTAAAATTCGTGAGTTTGCAACACTACGCAGCATGATCAAGGCGAGCAATGAAATTTTGCTCAATGCATACAACACCAATGGCCGTAGCGTTTCTGAAATTTTAGACTTAGCCGAAACCAATATTTTCTCTATTGCTGAACAGCACAATAACAACAAGAAAAATTCTGGTCCTCAACCGATTACCTCTGTGGTTTCAGACGTATTCAATAAACTCAGTGAATTATCACAACTTGAAGGCAACATCACAGGCTTAACGACTGGATTTGTTGAACTCGATAACAAAACCTCGGGCATGCAAGGTGGCGATATGATTATTGTCGCGGCACGTCCATCGATGGGTAAAACGACATTTGCCATGAATCTGGTTGAAAGTGTTTTATTCAACTGCGATTTGCCAGCTTTAGTATTTTCAATGGAGATGCCAGCCGACTCCATTGCCATGCGTTTAATTTCGTCTTACGGGAAAGTCCATCAAGGCCATTTACGTTCAGGTAAATTAGACAGTGATGAATGGTCTAAAGTGACAGGCACGATTTTACAGCTTCAAGAAAAGCATCTTTATATTGATGACTCCTCTGCACTTCCACCAACAGAATTACGTGCACGTGCTCGTCGTGTTGCCAAACAGCATGGTGGAAAACTCGGCTGTATTATGGTCGACTATTTACAGCTCATGAAAGTACCAGGTATGGGAGACAACCGTGTTGGCGAGATTGGTGAAATTTCTCGAAGCTTAAAAGCTTTGGCAAAAGAAATGGACTGCCCTGTCATCGCACTCTCTCAGCTGAACCGAAGTCTGGAAAACCGACCAAACAAGCGCCCTGTGATGTCTGACTTACGTGAATCTGGAGCGATTGAGCAAGATGCCGACTTAATCATGTTTATTTACCGTGATGAAGTCTATAACAAAGAATCCAAAGAAGCTGGCACTGCCGAAATCATTATCGGTAAACAACGTAACGGCCCAATCGGAACCGTACGACTGGCTTTTGAAGGACAATATACTCGTTTTAGTAATTTATCTCCCGAGTATTACAACCAATTTGATGACGAAGAATAACTTCTTAAGGAGTCCAAAAGTGCGTCAGGCTACCGTTACCATCAATCGCAAAGCATTACAACACAACTTGAATCGTGTCAAACAGCTCGCGCCAGATTCAAAGATTGTCAGCATGGTAAAGGCAAATGCTTATGGTCACGGATTAGAAAACTGCCTGTCTGCACTGACGCAATCTGATGCCTTTGGTGTTGCATGCATAGATGAAGCAATTGAAATTCGCCAATTGGGTTTTAATCAACTAGTTACCCTCATTGAAGGCGTTTTCAGCGAAGAAGAAATGAAAATTGCGATCGACAACAAGTTTGAATGCATGCTGCACCATCAACAACAATTAGATTGGGTTCGTCAGTACAAAACAGAATATCAAGCAAAAGGCCTAAAAGTCTGGGTCAAACTTAACAGTGGCATGAACCGTTTAGGTTTCAAGGTTCCTGAGATCATTGATATTATCAACACGCTGAAAGCAGAAGGTTTTGAATGTGTCTTAGCTATGCACTTTGCGAATGCAGATGCAGATGATCACCCAATGAATGAACAACAGAAACAGCAATTCTTACAAGTACGTGAAGCTTGCTCACCTGTTCTTGCTTCTTGCTGCAACTCTGCTGCAATCATGAAATGGCCTGAACTTCATTTTGATTATGTTCGACCAGGCATTATGCTTTACGGTGCAACTCCTTTTGACCATCATCCTGTTGCAGAACTCGGACTTCAACCCGTCATGACATTTACTGCTGGAATCATGGCTTTAAACAAAATTAAAGCGGGCGAGAAAGTGGGTTATGGTTCAACATTCATTGCACCGAAAGATATGGAAATTGCCATCGTTTCTATTGGCTATGGCGATGGTTACCCACGCGCATATATCGAACAAAACTATGTTGTGGTAAATGGTCAAACTGTACCTTTAGTTGGTCGTGTCAGCATGGATATGATGGCGATCGATGTCACAGGTCTAAATACAACAATTGATACCGCTGTGGAGCTTTGGGGAACTCAGCGTTTGGTCGATGATGTTGCAAAAGCCAACGGCACAATTGGTTATGAGTTACTTTGTCGTCTGACTAAGCGCCCTGCTCGCCAAGCGATTTAATAACATCTAAATAAAAAGCCAAGTTTTAACTTGGCTTTTTTTGCTTTTGCTGCATTTTAAATAGACCAATGTATTGCAATATTAGTTCAAATCCTTACAGGAAATATTCCTGATCAGGCTTGGGAATTTCATGTAATCCACGTCTTAAAGTTTCTGACCATTGCCGACTAATGTTTTGAAAATACGGATCTTCACTGGTAATTCGTTTACCATGCGGAATTTTCAGACTATTTACCCGATAGACTAAAAGATCGAGTGGCATTCCCACAGAAACATTAGACCGCAATGTTGAATCAAAAGAGATTAAACTACAACGAATCGCCTCATCTAACGGCATATCATAAGTTAAAGCACGATCAAGAATTGGTTTACCGTATTTACTCTCACCAATTTGAAAAAATGGCGTGTCTTTGGTTGCACAAATAAAGTTGCCTTGCGGATAAATATTATAAAGTTGCAGTTCAGCATCTCCGATCTGCCCTCCAACCAATAAGCTACAGTAATAATTGCTTTGCTCTAACGTATCTTCAGTCACATCTTGAATGACTTTACGCAAGGTTCGCCCAACCAGTTGAGCAACTTCAAACATGGTATTGACCGTATATAAATTTGGCTCTTGTTTTAATGCAATTTGATTGCGTAAATGTCCAATTACAGCCTGAGTTGTTGCGAGATTCCCTGCCGTCTGAATAGCAATAAAACGTTCCTGATGTACACCAAACGTATAAAGTTTACGAAAAACTGAAATCTGATCAACACCCGCATTGGTACGCGTATCACTAATAAAGACTAAACCATCTTTCAAACGCAAAGCACAGCAATAGGTCATTAACACTTCCTTCGTTTAAATCTAGCATGGCAGAACTTGCACAATGGAGTGCATTGTCTCTAACCCACCATGTTCACGTACTCCTCGAATAGGAGCAACATCATAATAATCCCGACCGATTGCAACATAAATATGTGAGCGTGGTGTAAAGATCTGATTACTAATATCAAAACAATACCATGTTTGATCTATATATGCTTCTGCCCAAGCATGACTGGCTAGATGTATCATATCTGGAGCGTATAAATAGCCAGAAACATAACGTGCAGGAATTCCCAAGGCTCGGCACATCGCAATAAATATGTGACTATGATCCTGACAAACTCCACCCGACTGATGTGCCTTAAACACTTCAGCTGCGGGTGTATGTACTTCTGTTGCCTGTGGACAATACGGAATATATTCCAAAATTGCAGCGGCTAAAGCCTGCAATTCGGCACGTGTTTTCTGTTGAACATATTCATGAGCAAATGCAGACATTTCACGGTTGCATTCAGTCATTATTGTTGGCTGCAAAAAAACACTGGGGTGAATTACATCATTAAGCATTGATGTTTCACACTTTTGATCAATCTCAACAATGCCCTGCACCATAATAGTGAGTTGCTGATAAGCATATCGCTGCGTACTGGTCACCCATAAATTATTAAAAGCATCTCGCTGGGTATCGTATGTGCCTGGAATACTTAAATCCCATGAATGTACCCGCTGATGCCCTCCACTTTGAGGAATCATCTTAATATATTGAATACTGTTTCTTGCAGCCTCACTATATTGATAATGGGTTTGATGATTAATCATTAATTTCATGTGACTACTCCAAACATTTCCTGTAAGCGAGTATTTAATGCATGATAAGTGCCCAAATCTGGTTGCAACTTAAAATCATGCCAAGCATGAACATACTCATGCCAATCAAATTCACTCAAAGCATTTGCAAGAATATCGAGCTTTTCCATCGTGTCTCGACTTTCTTGCTGCATACGCAATTCCTGATCGAGCTTTTCAATATATTTTCCTAGACTAAAATAGAGAAAAATATTTTGAGATTCGCTTTCAAGCACGGCTTCAATATCACTAATGGTTTGACAAATCGATCCTGCATTATCTTTTGCATATTTAAACATTGCATTCAGTTCAGCATAACTTTGACGTGACAGCACCCCACGTAAAGCCTGAACATTGTCATAAGCAACATTAAATTGCTGGCTAAATGAATAAACCTGCTCAGGATCAAGCAAGAGTTCTGTCAGTGATGCCGCATCATAAGCAGGTAAATACAAAGCACCTATCAGTTGCTTGGCATGTTCATCATCCTGTAATGGCAGATACTGGCACAAAAAATTAATTCGAGTTAAGTAACGCCCCAACCAGTAAATATTGTATGCATTTGAAATAAGCAATAGCATGTTTTTCCCCTTATGCATCCAATGTTTCAATAACCCAAGTATCTTTGATACCACCGCCTTGTGAAGAGTTCACAACCAAAGATCCTTCTTTCATTGCCACACGGGTCAAACCACCTGGTACGATTTCAGTTCGTTGTGGTGAACTCAAAATAAATGGACGCAAGTCGATATGACGTTCTGCCACGCCTTTATCTGTCAAAGTGGGTGCAACAGACAAATCGAGCGTTGGTTGTGCAATATATAAATGCGGATGAGTAATCACTTTCTGTTTGAATTCAGCAATTTGTTTTTCTGTTGCTTGAGGGCCAATCAACATACCATAGCCACCAGAGCCTTGCGCTTCTTTCACCACTAGATTATGCATATTTTCAATAACATATTCTAAGTCATGACGAGAACGACACTGGTAGGTAGGCACATTTTTTAAAATCGGTTTTTCGCTCAAATAATACTCAATCATTTTATCAACATAAGGATAAATTGATTTGTCATCTGCAACACCTGTCCCAGGCGCATTCGCAATAATCACGTTTTGTTTTAAATAGGCCGACATTAATCCAGGAACACCTAGACAACTGTCTGGACGGAAACTTAAAGGATCTAAAAATGCATCGTCTAAACGACGATAAATCACGTCAATTCGTTGTTTACCATAAACAGTTTTGGCATAAACCATATCATTTTCAACAAATAAATCCTGACCTGTCACTAAAGGCACATCCATTTCACGCGCCAAAAATGCATGTTCATAGTAAGCACTGTTAAAACGCCCTGGTGTCAGAACCACAACAGTTGGACGATCAACCAAGGCATTTTCTTCTAAAATTGCACGTAAAAGTTGTGGATATTGTTCAATCTCATAAAGTTTGCTTTTTTGGCACAAATCAGGCATCAATTTTTTGCTGATTTTTCGGCTTTCCAGCATGTATGACACACCTGATGGTGTTCGCAAATTATCTTCTAAAACAAAGAACTCACCCGTTCCATCTCGAATAATATCAATTCCGCTAATTTGCGAATAAATCTGACCTTTCAATTTAAAATTCAGCATTTGTGGCTGAAAGGCTTCATGACTTAATACCTGAACTTCAGGCACAATGCCACTTTTCAAAATTTCCTGACGATTGTAAATATCATCCAGAAAATGGTTGAGTGCATCGACACGCTGTGCACATCCTGTAGAAATCTTGTCCCACTGTTTTTTTGCAATTACACGAGGAATTAAATCATAAGGAATGGTTCGTTCTGTTCCTTCAGCATCTCCATATACGGTAAAGGTAATTCCATGATAAAGAAAGAATTCTTTGGCTTCTTTATTGAGAATTTTCAGTTCTGCTAGACTTCGTTCAAATAACCATTTTTCAATATTGCGACAAGCTTCTGCCGACATGTGTTGATCATCCAGCATTTCATTAAAGAACTTCGAGTGAAGTTGCTGAAATAAATTTTTATCCTGCTGGCTTTTAGGCTGAACATGCTGTGGTTCTAAGTGACTATATCCTGTAGCTGTAACAACGTTATCAATCATATTTAAAGGTTCTTTATTATCTTTTAGCATATCAACCTCTCATCTTTATTAAGGCTTGTCTTTTGATTAGCAAAATTGATGCCATAGCACCCTAGCATTTTTTACTTCAGTTTTTTGTCTTGCTCGATATTTATTATTGATATCTCATCTACAAAAGACTAGTGTATAGAGAACTTTTTCGTTTCGAGTTGTTTGAAATCCTCTCGACTTCAACACTTCTCATTCATTTAACTTTATCAGTATCTTATATCATCTCATGTCCACACAAGAAAAAGAAACCTCCAACAGCCTGCATCGGCAATGGCAAATTTTATCGTGCCTGACCACAGGAAAATGGACAGGTACCCGTCAGCTACAAGAGACTTTGCAACGCGAAGGTATCGATATTAGTTTACGCACTATTCAACGTGACCTAAACCAACTCGCTCTACGCTTTCCCATTGAAAGTAATAGAGAAGTTCCTCAAGGTTGGCGTTGGCGATCTGATGCCCCGATTCAAAGTTTACCGCATATGACCAGCTCTCAAGCAGTCACTTTTATGATGGTTGAAGAACATCTTAAACACCTACTTCCACCGAGTTTAATTAATGAAATGATGCCTTGGTTTGATTTGGCTCGACGTAGCTTATCTAGCCAAAACAACGTGCGCCAATGGATTAATCGGGTGCGAATTGTGCCCGCAAGTCAACCCCTCATTCCACCAACCATTGATCAGCTAGCACAACAAGTGATCTATGAAGGTCTTTTGCAAGATAAACAAATTGAATGTGTGTATGAAGGACGTGAGCGTAAAGAAAAGAATTACTTGCTCAATCCATTAGGGCTGGTACAAAAGGGTGCAATTATCTACCTAATCTGTACTCGCCATGATCGTCAGGATATTCAAACCTTTGCTTTGCACCGTTTTAAGTCCGCAAACTTATCTGCAAATCGTGCAATGCACCCTGTTGATTTTAATATCGATCAATATATTGAATCGGGTGCTTTAGGGTTTCGAATCGACACGCATAAACCAACCGAAATGGTGCAACTACAACTCACCATGTTAGAAGCAGACGCAAAAACTTTTTATGAGTCTCAACTCAGTCGAGATCAAACTATTCAGCGCGTAGATAATGAACAGGTCTTAATTCAAGCTACTGTTCCATTAACATCGCAGTTGGTTTGGTGGTTAAGAAGTTTCGGGCAGAAAATTCGTCATATTGAACCTGCCCAAGTTGCGACATATGTTAATGAGGCAATTTAGACACTTCATCGACCTCTATAAATGCATAGCGCTGAAATGTCAGTTGATTCAATTGGGCTGAAATCGGCGTTTGTAAAAATTCGTCCAGAGTTTTCTTCACGACTGCTTCAACGTCATCACCTTTTTGCAATGTTCCTTCACCTACGTCCTCATGTACCTCGCCATCTACAACCATATAACGACGTTGTAATTCACCTTGATGATATTGTTCAAAGAAATAGCTATTGGCTAGAGAAAATAAAACAAACTGAACAATGTCATCTTTAACCTCGGACACATCATAAGACTGTCCCGCATGGTAAATAATCAGACAAGCAACTTCATTACTATACACAGCTATAGTATTTTCATCGTGTTCTAAATCTGTGGCTTCCGCGAAGCTGATATCCCCCAAATATTCAAGAGGAGTTCCAAACAATTTTTCCAAATTGTCCTGAGATGAAATAGCTTTCTTGACTATACAACCCGAAATGTTCAGCTTCTTCATAATAGCATCACCTATATTTTTTTTATTCAGCCATGCTATGAGCATACTTGATTTTTAAATATATCACTATCTTAGCAGATGATTAAAGTGGACTTATGACGGAGACAATATGCTGAAACACATAAGGATCTGATAACAATTCAAATCTTTCATCATCTGGATATGTAACCGCGATATGATAATTTTCACCAGCAAAGGCTTTAATAGCGGATAAATCTTTCCAATAGGTTGCTAAGAAAAAATGCTCCCATTTGCCCTGAGACTCTCGACGAACATAAGCACCTAAATTTCCCGCAATACTTTCAGAATGCAACACACCTGTTTGTTGTAAATGCTCGGAAAATCCATCTGCATGTTGTCGTGGTACACATCCATGCCATGTTCTTACGATCATTTTGACTCCAGTCTATGTGTAAAACATACAGTATAAAGGGATTTATGTTTTTAGATAGAGTGAATAAAAAATAAGCCTATTATTCATCACTGATAATAGGCTAATCTGATCTGAACGCTATTTTTATTATGATCTGTTATTTTTATTTAGGAAGAACAACACTCATCTGATCAGTTTAAGCATGCCAATTCACCACGGTTATATCGAATATGCTTGAAGGTCATGGCTTTTTCTCATTGTTGATGTGATGTATTCACTATATGAAGATTTTCACTGTCTGAGAAATAAATAGATTGCATGAGCTTTTAAATAAAAATGCTTAATTTATTTTCTACTAAGCTTTTGAACCAACATAAAAAAGCCCGATACAATGATCGGGCTTTTCATTTCTAAATTTGAGTTAAGCTGATTTACGCATCGCATTGTTTTTACGAATTGTAATCATGATCAACTGAACTGCCGCAGGTGTCACACCTGGAATACGGCTCGCTTGTGCCAAAGTTTCTGGGCGAACTGTTTTCAATTTTTGTGTAATTTCACGAGATAAACCTGAAACCACGTCATAGTCAAAATCTGCTGGGATTTTGGTTTCTTCAAGACGTTTTAACTGTGCGACATCTTCATGCTGACGGTTGATATAACCTTCATATTTCACAGCAATTTCAATTTGTTCACCGACTTGTTGCGATACTTCAGAACCTGTTAATTCTGCAATTTGCTCAAAGCTGATATTCGGGCGTTTTAACAGATCAATTGCGCTACATTCTTTGCTGAGATCTGCACCTGTCATTTCAACGAATTTTTTACCCATCGGGTTATTTGGTGCAGCCCACAAGTGTTGTAAACGTGAGGTTTCTTGCTCAACTGCTTCCATTTTTTCACAGTAAGCTGCCCAACGTGTATCATCCACCAAACCAAGCTCACGACCAATTGTAGTTAAACGTTGATCTGCATTGTCTTCACGCAGCATTAAGCGATATTCGGCACGTGATGTGAACATACGGTACGGTTCTTTTGTCCCTAGCGTAATCAAATCGTCGACCAACACACCCATGTAAGCTTGATCACGTTTTGGTGTCCATTCTTCTTGTTCCCACGCACGACGTGCAGCGTTTAATCCCGCAAGTAAACCTTGTGCACCTGCTTCTTCATAACCTGTTGTACCGTTGATTTGACCTGCAAAATACAAACCATTAATCGCTTTGGTTTCAAGGGTAAATTTCAGACCTTGCGGGTTGAAGTAGTCATATTCAATCGCATAACCAGGACGTAAAATGTGTGCATTCTCCATCCCGCGAATTGAACGAACCAACTCAAATTGCACATCAAACGGTAAAGAAGTTGAAATACCATTTGGATAAAGCTCATGTGTATCCAAACCTTCAGGCTCCAAGAACACCTGATGTGAATCTTTATCAGCAAAACGATGGATTTTATCTTCAATCGATGGGCAATAACGTGGGCCAACCCCTTCAATTACGCCTGTATACATTGGCGAACGGTCTAAACCGCCACGAATAATGTCATGGGTTTTTTCATTGGTATGCGTAATATAGCAATTGACTTGTTCTGGGTGCATCGACACATCACCCATAAATGACATCACTGGTGATGGAAAATCACCTGGTTGTGGTGTCATTACAGAGAAATCAACAGAACGTGCATCAATACGTGGTGGCGTACCTGTTTTTAAACGACCAACTGGCAATTTAAGTTCACGTAAACGGTGTGCTAAAGCAATTGATGGTGGATCACCTGCACGACCACCGCTCGATTTTTCCAATCCAACATGAATGACACCGCCCAAGAATGTTCCTGTGGTGAGTACAACCGTTTTTGCATCAAAACGGATACCCATTTGAGTCACTACACCTTTAACGGTATCACCATCAACAATCAAGTCATCCGCAGCTTGCTGGAAAATGTCCAAATTGGCTTGGTTTTCCAAGGTTTCACGAATCGCTGCTTTATAACGAACACGGTCAGCCTGCGCACGTGTCGCACGAACCGCTGCACCTTTGCGTGAATTCAAGATACGGAACTGAATGCCACCCTTATCCGCAGCAAGCGCCATTGCACCACCGAGTGCATCAATTTCGCGCACTAAATGAGACTTACCAATCCCACCAATAGCAGGGTTACAGCTCATCTGCCCTAAAGTCTCAATATTATGAGTTAATAGTAATGTCTGTCGGCCCATACGCGCAGCCGCAAGCGCAGCCTCTGTACCAGCATGACCACCACCAATAACGATGACATCGTAAACTTTAGGATAATGCATAATTAATCTTGTGTCGGAACTAAAAAAAGACGAAATATTATAGCAAAGAATGGTGCAAAAATATCAAAAACTTGCACTTTCACAGATAACCTTGATGAGATATAGCAATAGTTATACACAACTCATAAATACATCGCAGATCTTGCAAAAATGTTCACAAACATACGCATCTTGTTACTAAATAAACAAGGACATTTTTTGATTATTTTTTATACTAAAAAGGCAGCTTTACAACAATACAAAAAGGCAGATTATCACATGAACAAAAATATCATCGCAACTGCAATTTGTTTAGGTTTGTCATTCGGTTGTGCGTCACTCGCTCAAGCAAATGACAAAGTTGATAAAATGTACAATAGCAAAATGATTCAACAGGTTTGTAAAGGCAAGCATGTTGGAGATGCTGTTTCATTTGCGTCAAGAGGAGTTCTTTGGAACGGAACCTGTCAAACTCAATTCATTCCAATGCATCCCAAAATGATCCAAGGCAATGAAAACGAATTGTATGACACCTGTCAAAATGACCCTCATGCAAAAATGGCAACAATTAATGGCCAAGAAATGAAAGGAAAATGTGCTCTCGCATTTACTCCTCCTCGTCCAATGCAATAAAACTCGCTTTTTACAAGCCCATCCTCCAACGATCAAGATCTCATCTTGATCGTTTTTGAGTAGAATATAATTTATTCATTATATTTTTTTCAGCTCATCATTATCTTTACAAGTAATTTAAATAAAACTTAAAAATAACCACTACTCCGTCGTAGTTATATTCCACTCACCTAGCAACAAGTGGAAAAACTATTAAGCATGATTAATATATTACTTAATTATTACAATACTTTTGGCAAGATTTATGCATAAAATAATATACGAATAAAATATTTTAAATATTAATCCCTATTAAATTAATCAAGTTTAAAATCATATTACCAACCATTTTACTCATATTTAAAGATCACAAAACACAACCAAATTAGTCAGGATTTTTAGTTTAAAAATCGCTCACAATCCAAATATAATAAATTTCAAATATATGATTTTATTTATTATTTTTTTACCAAACGAATAAATGTTTTTTATTGTTTCTTTTTTATTTTTTTTATTCAATAATAGCATTAACAGATATTTCAATAGGCTTATTAATATGAGCTTAGAGACTAAAAAATCCGATAAAAGATTAGTTAAAGAAATTATCATTATTCTGATAATTAAAGTAACTATTCTCATGTTAATCAAAAATATTTGGTTTAATTCTCCAACTTTTCCTAAAAACTTTGACAATCAAGTTGCCGAGCGAATCGCTGGCACTCCATACCCAATTAAGGAGACACGTTGATGATTTCTGAAAGCGTGGTCGATCTTTCGCGGTTACAATTTGCAATGACCGCGTTATATCACTTTTTATTTGTTCCCCTAACTTTAGGCATGTCTTTCCTTCTTGCCATCATGGAAACAACGTATGTCGTTTCTGGCAAAGAAATCTATAAAGACATGACCAAGTTTTGGGGCAAGCTCTTCGGTATTAACTTTGCGTTAGGCGTAACAACAGGTCTAACCATGGAATTCCAGTTTGGTACAAACTGGGCATATTATTCGCACTATGTTGGTGACATTTTTGGCGCACCACTGGCGATCGAAGGCTTAATGGCATTTTTCCTTGAATCAACATTTATTGGTTTATTCTTCTTTGGATGGGAACGTCTTTCTCGCGTTCAACACTTAAGTGTAACTTGGTTAGTTGCCCTTGGCTCTAACTTGTCAGCACTTTGGATTTTGATTGCGAACGGCTGGATGCAAAACCCTGTTGGAGCAGCATTCAATTTTGAAACCATGCGTATGGAATTGACTGACTTTGGTGCATTGTTATTTAACCCTGTTGCCCAAGTGAAATTTGTACATACTGTTTCTTCTGGTTATGTCACAGGTTCTATCTTTGTATTAGCTATTTCAAGCTATTACTTACTTAAAAAACGTGATTTAGCATTTGCTCGCCGCTCTTTTGCAATCGCTGCCATTTTTGGTCTTGCTTCAACATTCTGCGTTATTTTACTTGGTGATGAATCAGGCTATGAAATTGGTGACGTTCAAAAAACCAAATTGGCTTCAATCGAAGCAGAGTGGAACACTGAGCCAGCACCTGCAAGCTTTACTTTGTTCGGTATTCCAAACCAGCAAGAAATGCGAACTGACTATGCCATTAAAATCCCATATGTATTAGGTTTGATTGCAACACGCTCAACAACTGGTCAAGTGACTGGTATTAAAGACTTAATGTCTGAGCATGAAGGCCGTATCCGTAATGGTATGATCGCTTATGGTCAACTCGAAAAACTTCGTGCTGGTGACCGTACGCCTGAATTGCTAGCAGCATTT
Organism: Acinetobacter sp. MB5; assembly: GCF_003261585.1. Lineage (GTDB taxonomy): Bacteria > Pseudomonadota > Gammaproteobacteria > Pseudomonadales > Moraxellaceae > Acinetobacter. The sequence goes on from NZ_POVU01000002.1 coordinate 277,065, forward strand.
AAAGCAACTCAAAAAGACTTAGGTTATGGCCTACTTCTTAAAAAATATACACCAAACGTTACTGATGCGACTGATGACCAAATCAAGTCTGCAGTAAAAGATAGTATTCCGAACGTAAAAGCATTGTTCTTCACTTTCCGTGCAATGGTGGCATCTGGTGCATTAATGCTGTTGTTATTCTTGCTTGCAGCGTGGTCTGTGGCTAAACGCAACTTTGAACAAAAACCATGGTTACTTAAATTTGCGCTATACGCTTTACCATTACCTTGGGTCGCAACTCAAACAGGTTGGTATGTTGCCGAAGGTGGCCGTCAACCTTGGACAATTGGTGAAGTATTACCAACTCACCTTTCAGCTTCTAGCTTAAGTACAAGCGATCTAGCAGGTTCTATTTTTGCCTTAGTTGCCTTCTATACTGTGCTGCTCATTATCGAAATGTATTTGATGATCAAATTTGCCCGCCTTGGCCCAAGTTCTTTACATACTGGCAAATATCATTTTGAAAAATCAGACACACATCACCAATCTGCAGTTGGGGAGGCTCAATCATGATTGAATATGAATTACTCAAAATCATTTGGTGGGTTCTTGTCGGTGTCTTATTAATTGGCTTTGCTCTAACTGATGGCTTTGACATGGGCTCCATGGCAATCATGCCTTTCGTAGGTAAAACTGATAACGAACGTCGTGCTGCAATCAACACGATTGCACCACATTGGGATGGCAACCAAGTTTGGTTTATTACCGCAGGCGGTGCGTTATTTGCTGCTTGGCCAATGGTCTATGCGGTTGCCTTCTCAGGTATGTACTGGGCACTCTTACTGGTTCTATTCGCTTTGTTCCTCCGCCCTGTTGGTTTTGACTATCGTTCAAAATTAGAAAATACCAAATGGCGCACATCGTGGGACTGGGGTTTATGTGTTGGTGGTGCAGTTCCAGCATTGGTCTTCGGGGTTGCTTTTGGTAACTTATTCCAAGGCGTACCATTCCATTTTGATGATACACTTCGTTCAGAATATACAGGTAGCTTCTTTGCTCTGCTGAACCCATTTGCGTTAGTTTGCGGTATTGTAAGCTTATCTATGCTCTGCGCACATGGTGGTGCATGGTTGATGTTACGTACAGATGGCATTTTGCGTCAGCGTTCAGCCAAAGCAACTCAAATCATGGGTATTGTGTTCTTAGTCTGCTTCCTTGCTGCAGGTGCATGGTTGTATTTTGGTCAAATGCCAGGCTACAGTCTTGCAACAGCTTTAAACACTGATGCTGCCATTAATCCATTAACTAAACATGTTGTAACTAATGCAAACCCAGGCTGGATGAATAACTATTCAACTTATCCAATTACTATGGCTGCTCCAGTGGTTGCGATTTTAGGTGGATTATTGACTATTCTCGGCGGTGGTTCAGGTAAAGCTGGCATAAGTTTTACAGGCACCAGTCTCAGTATCATTGGTGCAATCTTAACAGCTGGTTTCGCATTGTTCCCGTTCTTGTTACCTTCAAGCATTGATCCAACATCAAGCTTAACCATGTGGGATGCAACTTCTAGCCACCGTACATTAATGGTAATGACTGTCGCGGCTTGCATTTTCGTTCCAATCATCTTGCTATACACCACATGGTGTTATTACAAAATGTGGGGCGTTATTACCAACAAACATATTGAAACTCATTCACATAGTCTGTACTAATAGGAGAATAGAATATGTGGTACTTTGCGTGGATTCTCGGAATTTTAATGGCATGTTTCGCAAGTGTACTCAGTGCACTTTACACTGAACATCATCAAAATTTAGACGAGGAATAAGAAAATGGCCGAAGCAATGACAGCATCTAAAAAAAGTACAGTAGAGATTCTCATCATGATTGTTTCTTTCATGTTGGCATTGCCCTTGGCTGCAATTTTACTGATCTACCCTTCTTTGATGCTTGATGAAAATGGATACTACAATCACTCAGTACTCATGTTAGTCATGTTAGGCATCTCAGGTGGTTTTATTTATGGTGTAGGGTTTGTTCCACGGTTTTGGTTATGGAAATGGCTGTTTAGTCCTGTAGTGGCATGGCCACTGATGGCTGTAGGCTATTATCTCTGGCTAGGCTAAAAACCTTACCAATAAAAAAACCAGCATATGCTGGTTTTTTTATTACATCAAATTTAGTGGAAAGTTTTGAAACGTGCTTCATCATCCATAAAAGTTTTTTCGCCAGCTGGTGCTTCAATTGAACCAAATACGAGTTGAGCACGAAGTTTCCAGCTCGCAGGAATAGCAAAAGTCTCAGCAGTTTCAGCATCTACAATCGGATTGTAGTGCTGTAGTGATGCACCTACACCATGTTCAGCCAATGCTGTCCAAACAGCAAACTGTGCAATTGCAGAAGAATGCTCAGACCAAACTGGGAAGTTGTCTGCATAAGCTGCAAATTGCGCTTGTAAACCTTCAATTACGTCTTGATCTTCATAAAACAATACTGTGCCTTTACCTGCTGCAAAGCTATTAATTTTATTATTAGTTGCTTCAAATGCAGATTCTGGAACAAGTTTGCGTAAAGTTTCACGCACAATTTCCCAAAATTTCACGTGTGATGCATCAAACAGAATCACAGCACGAGAAGATTGAGAATTAAATGATGATGGGCTAAGGCGGATCGTTTTCTTAATTAACGCTTCAATTTCATTATTAGATAATGCAACTTGATTACCAATCGTATAAATTGTACGGCGATTTTCAATTTTCTCAATAAAAGACATTTTGCAACTCCTGATTATTACGATTTCAGTAATTTGTAATAGCTTTAATTTTAATGTTTTATATTCGTAATAAAAGCAGGTTTATCTAAACACAGTGTCCTATTTTTAGAATAAAAATGGGCAGCATCAGGAGATGCTGCCCATAAAATTTCAAATTTACTTATCAGTTTCAAATAATGCAGCAACAAATGATTTAGCAGAAAATGGACGTAAATCATCAATTTTCTCACCTACACCAATAAAACGAATAGGCACATGCGTACGACTTGCGATATTGAAAAGTACACCACCTTTTGCTGTACCATCTAACTTAGTAATCGTAATACCTGTCAACCCGACAGCCTGATCGAATTCCTGCACTTGATTAATTGCATTTTGACCAGTCCCTGCATCAACCACCAGCATAATTTCATGAGGTGCAGTCGCATCAATTTTTTGCATGACACGTTTAACTTTTTTCAACTCTTCCATCAAGTTGCTTTTGTTATGCAAGCGGCCTGCAGTATCTGCAATCAGAACATCCACACCTTTTGCACGCGCACTTTCAAATGCATCAAAAATCACAGAAGCGCTATCTGCACCATGACCTTGAGCAACCACGGCAATATTATTACGCTCACCCCAAATTTGTAATTGTTCAGTTGCCGCAGCACGGAATGTATCACCTGCAGCCAACATGACTTTTTTACCTTCGCCTTGCAAACGTTTTGCTAACTTACCAATCGTTGTCGTTTTACCTACACCGTTAACACCTACCATAAGAATCACGTATGGATTCTTATTACTGTCAATATGTAAAGGTTTAACACGCGGAGCAAGCAAAGCCACAAGCTCTTCTTGAAGTGCTTTATATAAAGAATGAGAATAAATTAAATCACCACGAGCCGTACGTTCGGTCAAATTGGCAATAATGGTTTTCGTTGCTTCAACACCAATATCCGCAATTAGAAGCTGTTCTTCAACTTCTTCTAACAACTCATCGTCAATTTCTTTACCACCGATCAAAATATTGACCATACCATCAGTAAAGTTCTTACGGGTTTTGGTCAAACCTTCTTTCATTCGACCAAAGAAACCTGTTTTAGGTTTTTCTTGGTCTTCTGTTTCAGAAACTGACGCTGTACTTTGTGGTTGTACATCAACAACTGGTTCAGCTTTTTTTTCTACAATTGGGACATCAACAACAGGTAAACTTGGCAAAGTGACATCATCATCACCAATATCTGCATCTATCAAGAATTTGTTTTGCCCATGTGTTTGTTCTTGCATGCTGATCCCTTGAAAAACATTGCATTAAAAAGAATGAGTTTAACACATGTTTTCGACTTTCTGCCGCCCAACACTGGCTAAAATCTCGGCGGTGTATCATCTGGAGCTAATGCAGGATACCGTGTGATCTTAATTTTTTCGTATTGATAGGCTCGCACAACCAGAAAATACTGCCACTGTGTTAAATCTTGTTTGGCCAGTAAGTGTTTGGCAAGGCGTTGCGTTTGAGGATATTGTGCTGACTGAGCCAATTGAGCAATGGCATGGAATTGTTTCTCTTGAATTGGGCAAATACAGAGTAAATAAACAAATGAAAATACAAACAAGACAATAAAACTCACCAAAAAATGCGAGAAATACTGAAAGGTAAATTTGGTTCTGAATGTGGAAAAAACGTCTATAGATTTAAGCATGACCAACCTCTATGACTATCTAGTGTAAGTTGATCATGCTCAGAGTACAATAGTTTAATTTATACGAAACAATAACTAAACGAACCCATTGATTAACCTGTTACATGCCGAACAAATGCAAAATATAAAATTACCGCCGCAATCGCCATAATGACAACCAATAAAAAGATATTTACCCCTTCTTCTGCATGAGGTGGGTGTAATGGGTCATCAATTGCCAAGCGACGTAGTTCATGATTATAAATTTTATAAAATGCAAGTCGCTCTTCAGGTTGTAGTTGACGTGTAAAACCTGCAATTTTAGCACGATGAGAAATCCCCAATTCGCCAATATGCTGATCTTCATGATAAATTGCATCCCCCAACTGCTGGCGATGTAATCTTGCGAGCGCTTTAATTTGTGCATGATCAAGCGGAATATCAAACTCCAGACCATCTATTATTGTTGCTGTCATGACGAACTCTCCTTGTTATAGTTTTATCTTTAATAACTATATTAATAAAAAACATTTCTGCTGAATGTTTAATCATGTAAACTTGAAATATTGGGGATTACCCCCATTGTTAAATTGACTTAGTACGTGAATTGTAATATTACTTAAACCTATAAGTGTTAATTTAAATTAGACTTCAGTATAAGTCGGTCGTAATCATAATTAAAATAAGGAGCTAAATATGATTCAACAATTCTCTCAACAAGACCTAGAGCATGTGTACGCAAATGCAGTCAACACAATTCAATCACAAATGAACTTTTGTGATGCTGTGAAAGATTTAGAAAATGTAGCACACGCAGGTCATGGTAAAGCAGCATTATTCCTGGCAGAACTATATGCTCAAGGATTTCGCGTAGAACGAGACAGCTTAAAGGCTCAATACTGGCAAAAGCTGGCAACCATGAAAGCATAAAACAACGTCACTTAGGTGGCGTTTTTTTACCCTTTTTTACGTGGTCTATGTAAAAGTTTATATACATTTCTTCATTTTTGATCTCTTGCAAAATATCCTGATTTATTCCATCTTAACTCTACAACTAGAAAAAAATTAACACAGGATAGTATTAATATGACCAACGTAGCGTATGTGATTCAAAAAAAACTCGATCCAACCATTTATACCATTGCACCAGATGCTTCTATTACTGAAGCAGTTACACTGATGGCAACCAAGGATATCGGTGCATTAATTGTCACTGAAGGCAATCAAGTTGTCGGTATTCTTTCAGAACGAGATTGTGCACGAAAAATTATCATGCGTGACTTATCAGCAGATAGCACTCAAGTTTGTGAACTCATGACCTCCGCCGTCATTAGTGTACGCTTACACAATACTGTCGAAGAGTGTCTCAAATTAATGACTGATCGACACTTACGTCACCTACCAGTTTTAGATAATGATCAACTCGTTGGCATGGTTGCAATTGGTGATTTAGTTAAAGCAACCATTGAAGATCAACATGAATTGATCGAACAGCTACAACATTATATTTCGCATTAAATGTAATGTTTTTTTACACATTTAAAATTTAAATTTGTTGAAAAAACAGGCTATTTATTCCATTTTAATCATGCACTAGAACAACGAAAAATCTAGGTAAATCATGACAAATATTAAATATGTAATTGAAAAAAAACTTGATCCATCTGTACACACTATTTCACCATCGGCTTCAGTTACTGAAGCTATTTCTTTGATGACAAGCAAAAATATTGGGGCTTTGATTGTCACTGAGAAAGAACGTGTGGTTGGAATTCTGTCTGAACGCGATTGTGCTCGTAAAATGCTGAAATACCAATTTCTTACTGAAGAAGTTCAAGTACATCAGCTCATGACAGCCAATGTTCTAACGGTTCCACTTGAACATAGTGTGAAAGATAGTCTAAAACTGATGACAGATCATCACCTGCGCCATTTACCTGTTTTAGAACAGGAACAAGTGATTGGAATGGTTGCTGTCGGTGACTTAGTAAAAGCCATAATTGAAGATCAGCAAGACCTGATTCAACAATTAGAAAGCTATATTGATCAATACGGAGCGCTTGCTGACGCAACAATCCAAGATCAACAAAAACTGATTCAACAACTCCAGTCTTACGAGTCCTAAAAAGATCTACATAAAAAGGCGATGTTCAACATCGCCTTTTTTGATGCACTCTATATGAAGTTTACAAACCTAGTTTTTGTGCCACATAATCTGCATCTTTATCGCCACGGCCCGACAAGTTAACCACTATTTTTGTGTCTTTTGATAAATGTGGGGCTTCCCGCAATGCCCATGCAACAGCATGTGAACTTTCTAGTGCAGGTACAATTCCTTCTACACGCGATAGTGTCATAAAAGCATCCAGACATTCCTGATCTGTTGCTGTGGTATATTCAACTCGTCCCAAATCTTTCAAAAAGCTGTGCTGTGGACCTACCCCGGGGTAATCCAATCCCGAAGCAATCGAATGCACAGGCAAAGGTTGTCCCTGTTCATCTTCTAAAACATAACATGCCATACCATGAATTTGGCTGGGTTTACCCAAAGTTAATGTTGCTGAATGTTGAGTCGTGTCCAAACCATAACCCGCTGGCTCAACGCCAACCAGTTTGACATCCTCTTCGTTCAAAAAGGCTGTAAATGCACCAATTGCATTTGAACCACCGCCGACACAAGCGACCACATAATCTGGAAACTGCTGAAACTGCGCCTGACTTTGAACTTTAATTTCATCACCAATAATCGCTTGGAAATCCCGTACCATTTTTGGAAATGGATGTGGCCCAACAACCGAACCAATTGCATAGATATAGTTTTCAGGGTCTTTTAAATATTCTTCAAAGGCACTATCCACAGCATCTTTTAAAGTTGCTGTTCCTTGAGTCACAGCAACCAATTTAGCCCCTAAAATTTTCATTTTCACAACATTTGGATGTTCTTTTTCAATATCCACCTGCCCCATGTGAATTTCACAAGGAATTCCCACCAGCGCACAAGCTGTCGCTAATGCAACACCATGCTGCCCTGCACCTGTTTCGGCAATCACTTTAGTTTTGCCCATGTATTTTGCAAGTAGTGCTTCACCTAAACAGTGATTGATTTTATGAGCACCTGTATGATTGAGATCTTCACGTTTTAAATAAATCTGTGCTCCGCCCAACTGCTCAGACAAACGTTTCGCATAAAATAACGGGCTCGGACGACCCACATAATGCTGAAATAAATCATTAAGTTCTTGTTGAAATTCAGACGTATGTCGAATTTTTTCGTATGCGGTATTAATGTCATCCATCGCAGCTTTTAAATGCGGTGGAATAAACTGTCCACCATATTGCCCAAAAAAACCATCTTGTGTGGGTAAGGCAAAGCCCTGTAATTGCTGCATGATATACCTCTTCATTTATTGTTAGCGTGATAAGTATTTGGTCATATCCTCAATGCCTTTTAAAGTCATGGGATACATATGTTGTTCAAATGTCTGTTGAATCAAGCCGATGGTCTTGGTGTATGTCCAGTATCGTTGATCTTCTGGATTAAGCCATGCTGTTTTTTGAAAATGTTGCCGAATGCGCTGTAACCAGACCAGACCAGTTTCATCATTCATATATTCCACAGAGCCACCAATACTTTGCAGCTCGTAGGGTGCCATACTTGCATCCCCAACCAAAATTACCCGATAGTCTGAGCTGTATTTGTGCAGCAAATCCCATGTCGAGATTTGGCTAGCACGACGGCGCTGATTATCTTTCCAAACATGGTCATAAATGCAGTTATGAAAGTAAAAATAGTCAAGATGCTTAAATTCTGTTTTTGCAGCACTAAATAAGGCTTCACATTGTTGAATATAACCATCCATAGAACCACCAACATCAAACAACATCAGGACTTTGACACCATTACGACGTTCAGGAACAAGCTGAACATCCAGTATGCCCTGTTTAGCAGTTGCTTGAATGGTGGCATGAATATCAAGTTCTTGTGCGATACCTTGTCGCGCAAAACGACGTAAATAGCGCAGCGCTAATTGCATTTGTCGTGAAGTCAAATGCTGTTCATCATCAAGGTTTTTATATTGACGTTGTTCCCAGACTTTCACCGCAGAACGCTTGCGACTTGGCCCACCAATGCGAACGCCTGCGGGATGATCACCATATGCACCAAAAGGTGATGTACCTCCCGTACCAATCATTTTATTGCCGCCCTGATGCTTCTTATGCTGTTCTTTCAGGCGTTGTTCGAGCTGTTGTAATAATTCTGCGAGTGAATGGGCTTGTTGCAACTCTGCACGTTGTTGCTCAGTCAAATTCTTTTCAAGCAACTCTAAATCAAACCACTCTTTAGGAAGCTGCTGTAATTTATTTAGGATATCTTCTTGGGAAAGGGGTTCTACTGCATCCAAATAAGCTTTAAATGCCAGATCAAATTTATCGAAGTAACGTTCGTCCTTCACCATGAGCATACGAACCAGCATATAAAACTGTTCAGCATCGGCAAAGACTAATTGCTGCTCAATGGCTCGGTTTAAATCAAGCAATTCTTGGGTCGTCACTGGAACGCCATATTTTCTTAAAGTATAAAATAGACGCACAAACATGACTTTACTCTTTTAACGTCGTGTCATTAAAGCAAGACGTTGTAAAAGCTGCACGTCCTGTTCATTTTTAAGAAGTGCCCCGTACAAAGGTGGCAATTGGTTGGGTTCAAGGCGAATCTCAGATACATCTTCAGCCAAAATCAGTGCCAACCAATCAATCAGTTCAGACGTTGAAGGTGCTTTTTTAAGATTTGGAATTTCCCGAAGTTGATAGAATACTTCCAATGCTTGGCTGAGAACCTGCTGAGAAATTTGTGGAAAATGCACATCGACAATTTGTCGCATGGTTGCAACATCAGGAAAGTCAATATAATGAAAAAAACAACGACGCAAAAAGGCATTTGGCAGTTCTTTTTCATTGTTTGAGGTAATAATGACGATTGGACGCTGTTTCGCATGAATGGTTTGATTGGTTTCATAGATATAAAATGACATTTTGTCTAATTCATGCAGCAAGTCATTTGGAAACTCGATGTCTGCCTTGTCGATTTCATCAATCAATAAAACACAGCGCTCAGGACTGGTAAATGCCTCCCACAACTTCCCTGGCTTAATATAATTTTGAATATCATAGACACGATCATCACCTAACTGGCTATCTCGCAAACGTGACACCGCATCGTATTCATATAAACCCTGTTGCGCTTTGGTGGTCGACTTAATATGCCAAGTGATCAGCTTTAAGTCCATACTTGCAGCCACTTGTTCTGCAAGCAAGGTTTTGCCTGTACCTGGTTCGCCTTTGACAAGTAATGGTTTTTCCAAAGTGCAAGCAGCATTGACTGCCAGTTTAAGTCCTTCAGTTGCAATATATTGAGATGTGCCCTGAAACTTCACTACTGCTTTGTCAACCATAAGCTTTCACTCACTACAGTGGCGCTGTATTTTTTGCCTGTCGAGATTTATTTTGCAAAAATTTCAGCCAGAAGAAACCAACTATCCCACCTAAACCAACGACAAATAAGATTGTCCCTAGATTAACCCAGATCAAATTTTTTTCATGGGTGAGTATTCCAAATAGCACACCAAAAATTGCGGGAGCAATACCAGCATTCGTGCCTTCTGAAATGTTCGGCGTTACCATAAAGGCAAACACTATCCATGTTGAGATTGCACAGAACTTTGGATAGGGTTTGGTCATGAAATACCATAATAACAATACAAGAATTGCACCAATGACATAAACACTGATTGCAACAATATTCTCAGGAACTGCATCCAGTAGTGTCGTGAATTGATGCAATACGCTTGTATCCATGATTAAGCTCCTCGTAATCCTTCAGGTGCAACCGCATCTGGATTAATCAGACCTTCAGGAGGAACTTGAATAAAGAAACCTTTAGTTTGTAGCGAATCCATCACATGTAACACATTGGCACGCGCCAACTTACGTGTTTCAGTCAACTCAAGATGCATGACAAATGTGGCGCGTCCAAATGCTGTACGCAACATTTCTGGCACATCTGCAAATGGATCTTCTTGCGACTGCTCTGCATTTTGACGGGCAACATACAAATACATTTCATCTTTCTTGCTTGAGCGATAAATATCACAATGCACAACCATAAACCAGCACTCTTATCATACAAAAATAACGATATAAAAAATCCCGACGTCTTGCATCAACCATGATCAATGCAATTGTCAGGAAATATTGTATAGGAATTGCGGATTATTGGCGAACTTTCATCTGCAAAGCAAGATTTTCCTGATCCTGCTGCAAAATCTCAAGCAATGGCTGCGTGAGTATTTCATAACGCCAACCCATTAAATAATTAGATAATTTTTGTGTTTTTTGTGGCATTACAATGTATTGATACAACTCGTTGATCCATTTTTTACGCATCAGCACGGCATGTGGAATGCCTGTTTGTTCAACAACCTGATCAATCATGGCATCGACCTGTTCTGCCACAGGTTTAGAGACATGTTTGACTGGACGAGGAATACTGGCAGGCCAAAATTCCTTTTCAGGTAAATATTTTAATAAATCTAAAATCAGCTTGCCGTACTCACGAATCACGTTCGGGCGAATGTTTTTAATATTAGAAAGCTGAAAATGATTGCGTGGATTTTTCTCAACCAAGTCGATCATCGTTGCATTTTTAAGCAAGAAGCTACGCGGAATATTGAGACTCTTTGCGAATTGCTCACGCCAAATACTAAGCTGCTGTAACTGCATAAGCTGACGACGCGAATGCCGATAATTCCCCACATCTGTATATAACAAAGCTGTCGGTGTTTGCTGTGCAATTTCCTCAGTTAAGTGTTGACAATCTTCAAGTACAAACTCCAACAACCCTTTTTCTTTAAGCTGTTGCTTTAGCTTGTCAGCCAACTGATTTAAATAAATGACATCATTTGCCGCATAGCACAGTTGTTTGTCAGATAAAGGTCGAGCCAGCCAATCCGAACGGGTTTGGTCTTTTTCAATCTCAATATCCATGATTTGCTTGAGGGTATTTTGATAGCTAACTTGCAAACCATGCCCAAGAAAGGACATTGCAACTTGGGTATCAAAGACATTATTCAACTGGCGGACTTGCGCATAATGGTAAATTAAATCAATGTCCTCACCACATGCATGGAAGATATTTTGCTGTGCTTCGGACAGTTTTTTCCAAAATCGGTCTAAATCTAAACTTACACCATCCAGTAAATAGGTTTGCTCAGAGACATTGATTTGAAAAACGCCTAATTTTGGCCACAACGTATCAACCTTGATAAATTCGCTATCAAGTGCATAAATTGCACTTTCTTCCATGGCGGCCAAGACCATGTCGAGTTCTGGTTGATCCTGAATAAAATGATACATGTTTTTGCAAAATGCTCTATGCGCAACCGAAGGACGAGAAAATTATTAACACCAACTTTGGGTTATCTTACTGGATGAACCTAAACGCTGTCGATTGCTAGAATTGTCAACAATTTAAAACTTCATGGGTATTGTTATATTTTTAACTGCACAAAGAAAGGGATTTTCTCGAGTTTTTATGCTTTTTATTTGTTTAAAATATCTAAATCTGAACTTACAGATTAAAAACCACTCAAAATGATTTTTTTGAATGGTCATTCAGATTATTTCAACTGCATCCGATGATGAAGTGCTTGGCTTAAAGTATGGCTATCGACATATTCCAATTCGCCACCTTGTGGCACGCCTTGTGCAATTCGGGTCATTTTTACAGCTAATTTTTTGCTTGCTTCTAAAATATAATGGGCTGTTGCCTGACCTTCAATGGTTGCATTGGTCGCCAGAATGACTTCTTGGACTTGCCCCTGTTTTAAGCGCTCAATCAAAGCTGGAATGCCAATTTCCTCAGGCCCAATGCCATCAAGTGGAGATAAATGCCCACCCAAGACATAGTATTTTCCTTGAAAGCTCGCGCTTTGTTCAATCGCCATTACATCTGCAGGAGATTCCACCACACAAAGTACGCTGTCATCACGGCGTGGCGAAGTACAAATTTCACAAACTTCATCTTCACTTAATGAGTGACATACCCGACAACTTTGAATGTGGGTTGCCGCTTCATGCAACGCATGAGCAAGTTGAAAAGCACCTTCACGGTTCTTCATGACAAGATGCAACGCCATGCGCTGAGCCGACTTCGGCCCAACACTTGGCAAGGTGCGTAATGCCTGAACAAGCTGTTCAAAACGTGGACTAAACACCGAATGATGACCTTAGAACAAACCAGATAAGCCTGGTGGCAAGCCTGTACCCGCATTTGCAGCTTTCATTTTTTCTTCTGAAATTGCTTCTGCTTGACGTGCTGCATCGTTCATTGCTGCTGCGATCAAATCTTCAATCATATCCGCATCGTCTTGTAACAACTCTGGATTGATTTCGATACGTTTGACTACATGACGGCAAGTCATGGTCACTTTCACAAGACCACCACCCGCTTCAGCATGCACTTCAGTTTGCGCTAGCTCTTCTTTGGCTTTTTTAATATTGCTTTCCATATCTTTTTGCATGCGCTGGGCTTGCTGCATCAGCATATTAATATTCATCAATTGACTCCCAAATTAAATCAAATCAAGACCACGAGAAAGGTCGGCAATAATATCATGAATATCTTCCAAACCAACCGATACACGAATCAGACCTTCACGAATGCCTGCTGCTGCTTTCGCTGCATCTGACAATTTACCGTGTGTTGTGGTTGCTGGATGTGTAATGGTTGATTTTACATCACCCAAGTTACCAGTAATTGAAATGAATTGCGTGCTATCAATCACTTTCCACGCAGCCTCACGACCACCTTTCACTTCAAATGACACAATACCACCAAAACCTGATTGCTGTTTGGCAGCCAATTCATGTCCGACATGTTCAGGTAAACCCGCGTAGTAAACTTTTTCAACTTTGTCATGCTGATTGAGCCATTCCGCCAATTTTTGTGCACCTTCACAGTGTGCATTCATACGCAAACGTAAAGTTTCCAGACCTTTTAAGAACACCCAAGCGTTGAATGGGCTCATTGATGGGCCAAGTGTACGCACCACACCAAAAACTTCTTCAAGCAGTTGATGCTTACCCACAACCGCTCCACCTAAGGCACGTCCCTGACCATCGATATATTTGGTTGCTGAGTAAATCACAAGGTCAGCACCAAATTTAATTGGCTGTTGCAATGCTGGTGTACAGAAACTGTTATCGATGGCTAATAAAGCACCATGTGCGTGTGCCAAATCAGACAATGCCTGAATATCTGCAATTTCAGCCAACGGGTTTGATGGAGATTCAACAAAGAATAATTTAGTTTCTGGGCGAATGGCATCTTGCCATGCTTGCAAATTGGTCAAATCAACAAAATCGACAGCAACGCCAAATTTACCAATATATTTTTCAAACAAGCTGACCGTCGAACCAAAGACAGCACGCGAGCAAATGACATGATCACCTGCTTTTAAGTACGCCATCGCAATCGCCAAAATTGCACCCATACCTGAGCCTGTTGCGACTGCACGTTCTGCGCCATCTAAAGCTGCCAAACGTTTTTCAAACATGGCAACTGTGGGGTTGGTAAAACGTGAGTAGATATTACCTGGCTCTTTTCCTGAAAATTTTGCGGCAGCTTCAGCAGCGTTGGCATACACAAAAGATGAAGTCAGGAAAATCGGTTCACCATGCTCTCCTTCAAAACTGCGAGTGTGTCCGGTACGAATGGCTAAAGTATCAAGTTGGTATTGGGTATCGTCGTGCTGGCTCATGAGCTCTACTCTTATATAACGCTATGCATTGAATCAAAACTGCCAACATTTTGAGCGCCTTATAGCCAATCGGTCAAGGTAAAATATTTCATGTTAGGACGATCTGTATGCATTTTTTGAGCTATTACAAAATCTGTATGTGTAACGATCCGATCATCCCGCTTATCATTTGAATAGAATTCCAACACTTGTTCAAAAGTATAGCGTTTGTTTACATTGCCGATCTGATCAAAATTCGTTATACCAATACAGACCAATCTCTATTTTAAAGTCAGCCAATGTTGGCATAGTGATTGCTTTTAAAGCTCCCATTCATATCTTCAAGGATTTATCATGACCATCTCCTCTGTTGCATTTCTTGGTTTAGGTGCTATGGGCTACCGTATGGCGGCACATTTACCTAAACACTTTGAGCAGGTTTTCGTTTGGAATCGTACAGAAGAAAAAGCCAAACAACATGCCCAAGAATATGCAACACAAGCGGTTTCTTTAGAACAGGCTGTACAAGCTGATATTATTTTCTCCTGCTTACCAACGAGCCAAGATGTTGAAAACCTGATTGCAACTGTAACAATCAAATCAGGGGCAATCTGGGTCGACTGCACAAGCGGTGTTCCCGCTAGCGCACAAAAGCTTGCTGAACTTTTAAAAGCACAAGGTGTAGATTATTTAGATGCACCTGTCAGTGGACAAACCATTGGTGCTGAAAATGCAACATTAACCGTAATGGTCGGTGGCGATTCAGCAGCTTTTGAACGTGCCTTACCTGCCATGCAAGCTGTAGGAAAATTGATTAAGCATGTTGGAGAATCAGGTGCTGGCTTTGCGGTTAAGGCCGTCAACAATATGTTAATGGCGGTACATCTATGCGCTGCTTGTGAAGGTGCAACAACACTCAAAGCCCACGGTGTCAATCTTGCAGAAGCTTTTGAATGTATTAATGCCTCAAGTGGTCAAAGTACAGTCACTAGTAGCATTTTACCAAATCGAATTTTCAACCGCAGTTTCCCACTGACTTTTGCTTTGCCTTTACTGGCAAAAGATACAGGAATCGCGGCGGATCTAGTCCGTGAAGCAAAACTTGCTGCACCTGTAATTGGTCTTTCTCAAAATCTAATCCAAGCAGCGAATGCACTGGTCGATGCCGACAGTGACTTCTCGACCGTAGCAAAAATGTATGAATCTTGGAGTCAGATTACAATTGAGTAATCTTTAGACATTGCAATTTAGCGCAACTGAATCCATATTGAATAACGTGTCTTCACACACATCGTTACAAATAAAGGAATAGCTCATGAAGAAGTTCTCAGTTGCGCTCATTGCAGGTCTGACAGGATTGATCAGTATCAATGCGCTTGCTGCCTCTGAGCAAGAGTGTCAAAAGCTAAAAGATGACTATAATTTAATTTATGCATCTAAAGGCTACTGCTTTAGCGATCCTGAAGCCAAAGCACAATATGGTAATGACAACTGTCATACCACCAAGCCAAAATTTTCTGAAAAAGAGCAACAAAAACTTGACCAAATCAAAGCTCGTCAGAAAGAATTAGACTGCAAATAATTCAGTATCTTAAGGAAATTCATCATGGCCTATAATGACCAAAATATTTTTGCAAAAATTTTACGCGGCGAAATCCCAGCAATTAAAGTCTATGAAGATGAACGCGTACTTGCATTTATGGACATTATGCCTCAAGCCGATGGTCATACTTTAGTCATTCCAAAAGCACAAGCAGTGACTTTACTGGACTTAGCTGCTGAAGATGCAGCTTACACCATTCAAATTGTGCAGAAAGTTGCCCATGCTATTGAAAAGGCACTTGATGCTCAAGGGATTATCCTGATGCAACTTTCAGGTGAAGCTGCGGGTCAAACCGTACCACATGTCCATTTTCATCTTATTCCAAGTTCGGTACATAAACTGGGTCGCCATGCAGCCGAAATGGGGGATCAAGAGAAAATCAAAGGCTTTGCTGAAAAAATTAAAGCCTCACTGGTATAAAGAAAAGGAGCAATTGCTCCTTTTTATTTTGACCAGTTTCTCTATAAAAACCATTAAACCAAATTAAAACAAACACTTATTTCTAAAAATTAAATAAATAAAGCAACTTGGAATAAAAATTGCTTAATCAGACAGCACTTTTATGGATAAATCTCATGCTTAAATATTTAAAAAAGAGCTTATTTGCTCAAGTCATTCTTGCACTAATTTTAGGCATTGTTGTTGGACTCACCTGTCATGATTTTGCCCTCTCACTCAAACCACTTGGTGATGGCTTCATTTCACTGATTAAAATGCTGATTGCACCCATTGTCTTTTGTGTGGTTGTTCTTGGAATTTTTGGTGCAGAAGATATAAAAAAAATGGGACGCGTCGGTGCAAAAACGATTATCTATTTTGAAATAGTAACGACCATAGCTTTGCTGCTCGGTATTGTCATCGCTTATGTCTTTAAACCTGGTGTCGGTATGAATATCGACCTGAAACAACTCGATGGTAAAGATATTGCCATTTATACTGAGCGTGC
This sequence comes from Acinetobacter sp. MB5, assembly GCF_003261585.1. Classification (GTDB taxonomy): domain Bacteria; phylum Pseudomonadota; class Gammaproteobacteria; order Pseudomonadales; family Moraxellaceae; genus Acinetobacter. Next base: position 293,827 of record NZ_POVU01000002.1, read on the forward strand.
TCACCAGCTTAATTCTGTGTCAGATTTCTTTTTACACCTCATTCCTAAAACAGTATTCGATGCATTTACCCAAGGTGATATTTTACAAATACTTATTATTGCGATCTTATTCGGCATTAGTATGCTCATGGTGCCAAAACACATTTCTGGACATGTAAAAGGCACAATTGAGGCATTCTCTGAAATCCTGTTCAAAATGATGGGCTTAATTATTAAACTTGCGCCGATTGGTGTTCTAGGATCAATTGCCTATACCACTGCAAAATTTGGTGCCAGCTCATTAATGCAATTAGGTGCATTGGTCATGCTATTTTATGCAACCTGCTTCGTGTTTGTCGTTATTGTGCTTGGAGGAATTTTAAAGTTAACAGGTTTGAATATCTTTAAATTTATCGCTTACTTTAAAGAAGAACTCAGTATCGTTTTGGGTACCGCTTCTTCAGATGCCGTTCTTCCACAAATTATGCAAAAACTCACTGCATTAGGCATTAAAAACTCAACTGTGGGTTTAGTCATTCCTACAGGTTACTCGTTCAATCTAGATGGTTTTTCAATTTACCTGACTTTAGGTGTGATCTTTATTGCCCAAGCTTGCAATATTGACCTCAGTATGCAGCATCTGTTGGCAATTCTGTTTGTGTCTTTACTGACCTCAAAAGGTGCACATGGTATTCCAGGTTCTGCATTGGTTATTTTAGCAGCAACCTTGTCTGTCATTCCAAGCTTGCCTGCAATTGGTTTAGTTCTGCTCTTGTCCGTTGACTGGTTTATTGGGATTGCACGTGCATGTACCAATTTGTTAGGAAATTGTGTTGCAACCGTGGTGATTGCCGCATGGGAAAAAGATCTTGATCGCGAACAAGCGCAACGTATTTTAAAATAATTAAAATTGTAATATTGGCCCAATAAAAAAGGATTCCGAAGAATCCTTTTTTATTTTTAGCTTAGGCTTAAGCAATCAATCCTTCATCACGCATTGCAATTTGTACAGATTGGCGTTCAGCCACTTTATTACGTAGCGCAATAATGTGTTTATATGGACTGAGTTCATGACCGATCGGCGCAGACCAATTCGTCATTGCAAACAAATACGCATCGGCTGGGCCAAAGTTATCACCAACCAAATATTCAGTATCTGAATTCGCAATCGTCTGATCAATATAAGCCAACATCCGATCTATATCTTTATAGGCATGTACTTTATCTTCTTCATCGAGTTTCTTACAGAAGAAAACGGCATAAGCATCATGTAATTCAGCATTTAAATAACCAAGCCATTCCAAAACTTTGGCACGTCCTAGACCTGATGGTGGGATCAAATCCTGATGTGGATCATGCTGCGCCAAGAAAGGAAGAATCGCAACATTTTCAGTCAAAATTAACCCTGGGTTAATTTCGAGTGCAGGCACGTAGCCTTTAGGGTTAATTTGATAATAATCACTCCCTTTCTCTGTGGTATGGGTTTTTAAGTTGACTTTCTCTAAGTCAAAATCAACATTAATTTCATTTAATATAATATGGGCTGCAAGTGAGCTTGCACCTGGTGAATAGTACAGCTTCATAATTTGTCTATAGTCCTTTTTATCTGTTCTTACTGTTACTCATTTGTTTTAAAACGCCTAGAACGAACTTGCAAGTCTAGAGCCATGAAAATTGCAAAAAAGTACATTGCTTGCAAAAAATGCTACAACTTTTTGATAGTGACCCAAGCATACTGATTAACTGCTTTCTCGATTTTTTATTTGACTTGCTTAAATCGCGATTTAAAATATCGCTTTTTTAGCAAACCGAATTCCAAGCTTATGAGCAACGATCAACTTGAACCACAAATTGTTGAGTTAGACAATTTGCACGAGCACCGTGAAATTGTGACATTTATGCGCCGTTCATCTCCGCTAAATACTTCACAACGTACCGCGCTGGAACAACATCGTGACTTTATTTTGGAATATCCAGTCGGTGATTTACGCCAGCACTTTGCTCACCCTGAACGCCCGCTAACTGTTGAAATCGGTTTTGGTATGGGACGCTCTTTGGTGCTGATGGCGCAAGCTAACCCTGACCGTAACTATGTGGGTATTGAAGTTCATATTCCTGGTATTGCACAGTGTGTCTATGAAGCAGGCAACGCAGGTCTAGATAACTTAAAAGTCTTAGATGCCGATGCAATTCAAGTTTTACGTGAAATGCCAGATGCCAGCATTAACTGCGTACAACTGTATTTTCCAGATCCATGGCAGAAAAAACGTCACTTCAAACGCCGTTTTGTGGTTGATGAACGTATGGCTTTGGTTGAACAAAAACTTGAGCTTGGTGGTACATTCCATGCGGCAACTGACTGGGAACCGTATGCAGAATGGATGCTAGATGTTTTGGACAATCGTGAAAATTTAGAAAACCTTGCTGGTAAAGGAAATAGTTACCCTCGTCCAGAGTGGCGCCCACTGACAAAATTCGAACGTCGTGGTTTAGAGTGTGGCCACAAAATTAATGACTTTATTTTCAAGAAAATCAATTAATAAATGATTCCATGTTCAACATAGTGCCTTCTTGGCATTATGTTGATTGAACTAAATTACAAAAACGCTCCATCAAAATCTCAATTAAACACATTCGCCAATGTTCAGTGGAAATGATGCCACTTGACATTCCGCCATGGGCAAATGCTTCACAATATAAGATCGCATTATCACTAATCTGATGCAAAGTCAGTCGATAAAAAACTGCTTCCAAATGCTTTTTAAATTCAGCTTGTGTTTTTGCCAAAGGATGCTTTAGAAACTCTTGCTTCATTGCCTCCCACAAATAGGGACTTCCTCGACTTCCCCATGTCACTGTTTCAGGAAAATTTTCTGTTGAAAATAAACGTTCAATATATTTGCGGTGTTTACGGCGCTGTAAAAACTTAAACATATTCTTTGCTCGATCTAATTTTAGAAATATCCCTATTTCCTGATACTGCTGAATAGAATAAAAAATTTGCTGTAAATTCTATTACTGCCTTTTATTTATAAAAATTCTTGCATCAGCAGAGCTTCACTGAATCATGTCTGAAACATGATCTTTGCTAAACTTCTCCATTCCATGTTTAATTTACATTTATAAGTTCAAAGCAACGCTCCAAGTTGCCAGCTCAAATATTGACATGAAAAACTCAATTCGAATATCGGTACTTTATGATCAAGATGTATGCCGATGCTGTATCGCATGGCTCATTTGCTGATAAATTTCCGCCAAATCACTGCGTTGCTGTTTTTGTAATAATTCTTGATGCATTTGTAAAATTTTTTGATCTTGACGCACTGCTGGCCCAGTTTGTACATCTTTGGGATTAAATTGTGTCGCATTGTCTGCTGTTTCCAAAATCAGTGGATATAGCAAACCAAAATCAACCGATGCACCATCCACCACCTGTTTCGCCATGTCATAACAATAATTGGTGAAATTACAGGCAAATACCGCAGCCAAATGTAAACTCAAACGCTGAGCAGACGAATAAACATATACTCGCTGGCTTAATTGTTGAGCCAAATTTTGTAGGCTACATAAGTCCTGAGATTGATGCGTTTCGATTAGCAATGGAACTTGTGACCAATCCACTGATTTTTCAAAACTAAATGTTTGTAATGGATACAATACACCGCAACGCTCATGAAATTTCTGTAAGACATTGAGATCTGTACTGCCAGAAGTATGTACAAGCAAGACATCAGCAAGCTGCTCAGGTAGTTGCTCTGCCACTTGTGCAATCGCCTGATCTTTGACCGCAATAATCAGCAGATCAATTTCAGCATCAATCTGCAATAAATCATTGACAGCATGTGCTGCAACTTGAGTCGCAAGCTGCTGGGCATGGCTTAAATTCGGGCTATAAATGTGCTGGATCTGATGCCCTAACTTATGCAAAGCAGTTACCAATTGTGTTGCAACCCGACCAGAACCGATAAAACTTATTTTCATACGTATTCTCAAAATAATACGGTGTAGACTTCTTTCATCATTCATCTCTATTGCTTTTATTTTTAAAGAAAAAAATAAGATTATGAATGAAATCAATTTTTTCACAATAAAAAAGCGCCATTTACGGCGCTTCTTACATCGGCAACAGATTAAGCTTCTGGTGCTGGGCTATATTGTTCAACTAAAGGTTGCAATTCGCCTTTTTGGAACATATCTAGCATGATGTCGCTACCACCGATTAATTCACCATTAATCCAAAGTTGTGGGAACGTTGGCCAGTTGGCAATTTTTGGTAAAGTCGCGCGAATATCCTGATTTTCCAAGATATTAACATAAGCAAATGGACGACCAATTTGACTGAGAGCTTCTACTGCACGTGCAGAAAAACCACATTGTGGAAATTGTGGTGTGCCTTTCATGTATAGAAGTACAGCATGTTTAGCAATTTGATCACGAATTAACGCTTCTGTATCGCGTGCTTGTTCAGTCATAGATAAATCCTCAACTATTCTAGGCGGTATTATACCTAAAACTTCGGAATAAGGTGGTTATGTCGAGAATTTTTCTGTTTTTCTCTTATTATGACTTTTCAACCGTTGCAGATTTTGCTTATATAAACCCTCTTTTTATCCTAAGAACCAATACGAGATTATCATGAGTAATATTACCCTTGCTCCGGTACAAACTGATCAACCTTCTCATCTCATGGCAACTTATGGTCGCCAACCGATCAGTTTCGTCCGAGGACAAGGTTCGTATTTATATACTGAAGATGGTACAGCTTACCTCGATGCACTGACTGGCATTGCTGTTTGCGGTTTAGGTCATGCACACCCAGTGATTGCACAAGCCATTGCAGAACAAGCCCAAACACTGATTCACACCAGCAATCTGTTTGAAATTCCTTGGCAAACGGCTGCTGCTCAGAAGTTGGCAGAAGTTTCAGGTATGGAAGAAATTTTCTTCTCAAACAGTGGTGCTGAGTCTAACGAAGGCGCAATCAAAATTGCCCGTAAATATGGACATCAGCAAGGCGTTAAAATGCCTAAAATCATTGTTGCTGAACACTCTTTCCACGGTCGTACACTGGCGACACTGTCTGCAACAGGCAATGCTAAGGTTCAAGATGGTTTTGCACCACTCGTTGAAGGTTTCTTACGTGTGCCTTTTGGCGATATCGAAGCCATCGAAGAGCTCGCACTGATTCATCCAGACATTGTGGCGGTACTGGTTGAGCCAATCCAAGGTGAAGGTGGTGTAAATACTGCACCTCAAGGCTTTAGTTACCTCGAAGAAATCCGTCAGCTTTGTAACCAGCATCAATGGTTAATGATGCTAGATGAAGTTCAAACGGGTAACGGCCGTACTGGTAAATTCTTTGCTTATCAACACACCAATATTATTCCTGATGTATTAACGACTGCGAAAGGTTTGGGTAATGGCTTCCCAATTGGCGCAGTAATGACTCAAGGTCGTGCAGTTGGTGTATTGCAAGCAGGTAACCACGGTTCAACTTATGGCGGTACAGCACTTGGTTCACGTGTTGTTTATACTGTGATCGATTTACTTCAAAAAGAAAATATCGTTGAAAATGCTGGAAAAATTGGTCAGTACATCGTTGATCAAATTCGTAGTCAATTAAGTGAGTTTAACGTCACCGTTCGTGGTTTCGGCATGATGATCGGGATCGAACTGCCTAATGCATGTGGTGAATTGGTGAATATTGCCCGCGAGCAAAAACAACTGATCATCAATGTCACAGCGGGTAATGTGGTTCGTTTATTACCTGCGCTTAACATGACCCAAGAACAAGCAGATGATTTAATTCAACGCCTTGTTCCATTACTTCAAGATTTTCTGAAAAACTAAGTTTTTTCAGGCATAAAAAAGCGATCTTTTGAGATCGCTTTTTTATTTTAGAATTCCACAAGGCTGTTTAAGATGCTTCCTTAAATAAACGTCCACCTGGAATCTGACTAAAATAGGTTTTCAATGCATCAATACAACGTTGTGTTTTGACTGAACGTTGCTCAATTGGCGCAGCAACCGCATACAAAGTATAGCTTGGCAATTTCCAGTCAGGCAGAACTTCAATCAGTTCACCACTGATCAATTCTTTTTGTACGTCCAAATACAAAACACGCGCCAATCCCAAGCCATTTTGACATAAAGCTTTGACCACAAAAATATTGTTGGTACTAATGCGGGATTTCATTTCCAATTCAACACACTGATCTGACAAATGATGATAAAAGGAAAAATGCTGCCAGTTTTGCATGGTATGTACAGGCAAAATACTATGTTGCTTTAAGTCTTCAGGCACATGAATTGATGCTGTTTGATTTAAATACTCTGCTGAAGCCACCAACACCTGTTCAACACGAGCTAATGGAATGGTATCCAGCGTTGTATCTTCTATCTTTGGTGCCATACGCAATGCAACATCAATATCGTTTTTTTGCAAATCGATAAATTGCGTATCCGCTTCAAATTTTACACTTAGGCCGCTATGTGCAAACAACCACTGAGAGAGCGCAGGAATAATATGATTCGCAGCGAGCTCTGGCGTGGTTGCTATGCGTAATTCGCCAATAAGATCATCGCGCAACTCATTCATACGAATTTTGCCACGTTCGGCAGCTGCGAGCATTTCTTTACAACTCTGATAAAAAACTTGTCCTTCCTCGGTCAAGCTAATTCTTCGAGTTGATCGATATAGCAGGGTCGCATCCATCTCCTGCTCTAAAGAGCGAATTTGCTGACTGACAGCACTCGTAGTAATTCCCAACTCACGGGCAGCACCACTAAAAGAGTTCTGTTTGACAACACAAGCAAAGACTCCCATTGCTCGAAGTTGATCTAACATTACCATCCCTCGGTATAAAAAAGCGTGATCCAATCATAATACGCCTGAATACCTAAAGAGAATTCAACTTTTGATTAAGCCTTAAGAACTTTTTGCAATAAGTTGCATCGGATCGATCGGTTTTCCATCTGAACGAATTTGAAATTCTAACATTACGCGATCTGCTCCTGTTGATCCCATTTCAGCAATCTTCTGTCCTGCTGAAACTGCCTGACCACTTTTAACCAGCATTTTACTATTGTGCGCATAAGCACTGATATAGCCATTGCTATGACGAATCAGGATCAGATTACCGAACTCTTTTAAGCCATTATCTGCATAAACAACTTGTCCTGCGGCAGTTGCAACGATTGGGTCACCTTGTTGGCCGCCAAAACGTACACCTTTAACATTACTCGCTGGATTATAATTTTGAATAATTGGACCATTCGATGGGCGCATCCAATGCAATCCGTTACTCACCGGAACAGTCACGGTTTGAGCTCGAGCTGCTACAGGAGGCGTTACACTCGTTTTCACCGAAGGTGGAGGAAGTTCACGGCGTTGAATACTTGGCGCAGGTTGTTGTGGTCCTCGAGTGTTACTCGCAACTACAGGTGCTGCCGAGTTTGTACTCGCTGTGCCTTTGAGTTTAAGTGACTGATGGACATAAATGACATAAGGAGGTGCAATACCATTTAAACGCGCAACAGCCAAATAATCCAATCCGTAACGCGCTGAGATCCCACTTAAAGTATCTCCAGAACGTACCGTATAGTAATTTGGTGCATGTACATAACGTGTCGCCTGAACTTGTGGCCTAGAGGCACACCCTGTAAATGCGACCATTGTGAGTGCTGCGACAGATAAAAATAATGGCTTCAACCATGTTGTCTGTTCTTGTTTTTTAACAAGATGTTGTTGCACTGCCTGCATCAACTTTCCTCTCTATATCAAATAAAACATCCTACTGATCGGCTAAGATTAACAAAATTTTGTTACGACACACTGAATTCACCCGATTTGTCACAAAGTCGCAACACAGCCGCACAAAGAAAACTCTTCACTTTAGGTAAGTTGTTCGTGTAAGTGCTGCAAAATCTGATAATTCGTGGCATCCATTTGAATTGGAGTAATACTCACATAACCATGATTGACCGCATAAAAATCAGATTGTAAGTGGTGTGTTGTCTTGGCTGGTTCGACCACAGCCTCACCCGATAAACCAATCCAGTAAACTTGGCGTCCGCGCGGATCGACATGACTACTAATCGGTTTAGACTGCATACGTCTTCCCTGATAAGTCACTAACGCTCCTTTTAGTTCAGTTACATCGGGGATATTAATGTTTAAAATATGACGTTCTGGTAATTGTGGCAGTCCTTGTGCAATAAAGTCATGCACCCACTGGGCCGCTACCCGATAATCGTCTACCGACTGATAATTGCGAACTTGCGTACCTGACAATGAAACTGCAATTGCTGGATGCGTAGTTAAACGTCCTTCAAAAGCAGCACCGACTGTTCCTGAATACAAAACATCATCACCCAAATTCGCACCGCTATTAATTCCACTGACCACCAAATCAAATTCAAAATCGAATAAGCCATTGACTGACAAGTAAACACAGTCCGCAGGTGTTCCATTGACTGCCCATACATCTGGCATAATTTCTATTGGGCGTAATGGTCGATCTAAAGTTAAAGCACTTGAAAATCCACTCCGTTCAGATTCTGGTGCAACCACAACAACTCGACCTAAAGGTTTCAAAGCCTTTGCTAAGGCCTGTATTCCTGGTGCAAACACACCATCATCATTTGCAATTAAAATATTCACAAAAAACTCTTTAAAAAAAACTACTTGCCGATTTTGACCTAGAAGTATATATATTGGCGCAATCGAATCCACTAAAATTTGTGTGCAATATGATCTCTTTCACAAAACGCTTTGTCTGTGCAACTTTTGCATTAGGCATCTCTCTCGCTGCATCAGCAAATTCTGATTTAACTGCTGAAGAACAAGACAGCATCACGAAAGAAGATATAGCCTCATTAGAAGTGCTCTCCGAACTATGCAATCAGGTCGTGGGTAAAAACCCTCAATTACAACAAAATATACAACGCCTGATTAATCAAAACCAACACACACTCTCACAGCCAAAACTGGTTCAGGGATTGGCACAAGACCAAGAATACCAGTCCTTAGTCGCAGAAAATAAGAGTAATAGCAAAGAAATGAGTCAAACAGAATTAAAAGCGGCTTGTGAGGACGTTCTGAATTCCCCATAAACTCAACAAAAAAAATCAAATACAGGACATCTAAATCCATGTTTTTATTTTAAAAAAAATTAATAAAAATACAGCTTTAATACAGTTTATATGCTGCTATTTTTATTAAAAACAGGTAATCTTCGCTGATTATTTTAGTACTGATATTTTACTCATGATCAAGTCAATTGCACATAAATTAATGATTGGTTTACTCTGTGGCGCAAGCTTCGGAATCTCACTCGCTTATGCGGAAACGCCAACTGCTGATGCAGAAAATATTGAAGTGACTCCCGATCATAATGAAACCACACCTGAAGAATTAGCTGCTATTTACGTATTATCCCAATTATGTACAGGTTATGGTTACGATAAAGAACCAGGCTATAAAGAAGGTTATGCTTCTCTCGTAAAAGAAAACATGCCAGATGAAAAAGATCCTGTTCAAGCCCTAGAGCAACGTGCAAAACAAAAAGACTTCCAGAAATATATTATTGAAGCGCAAAGCGATGCCAAAAAGGCAGGCGACCAACAAAATAAAGATATTTGTGGTGAAATTTCGACATTAAATAAAGATTCTTAATTTCGTTACAATACTCATCGAAATAAGCCAAGTTGGTCTATAGAAGTCCCCTTGGCTTTATCCTACAATGCTAGACTTTGTTTGCCGCTACAATCACTGGAATATACAGAATGAGCCGAAAAAGTGCCTTTGCTGCCTTATTACTTTTACCATCTTTCTCATACGCAGCAACTGTCTTATCTTCGCCACCTGATTTGAATAATAAATCGTATGTCCTGATGGACTACGAAACAGGTCAAATTCTTGCTGCCAAAAATGAAAATGAGAAATTAGCACCAGCATCAATGACCAAAATGATGACCAGTTACATCATTGAGCAAAAGCTTCTCAAAGGACAGCTCACCGAAGGTGAAAAGGTTCGTATGAATGAGTCTGCATGGTGTCATGGTAGTAGCTCTGAATCATGTATGTATGTTCCACTAAATGGCACTGCGACTGTTCTTCAAATGTTGCGCGGTATTATCATCCAGTCGGGTAATGATGCATCTAAAGCAATGGCAGAACATATTGCAGGAAATGAAGGCACTTTTGCCTACATGATGAACCAAGAAGCAAAAAGCATGGGTATGACCAATACTCACTTTATGAATGCGACTGGTCTTCCAGCAGATGGGCATTATTCAACTGCAAAAGACATGGCAATTTTGGCACAACATATTATTCATGACAGCGCCAAATATTACCCAATTTATTCAGAAAAAGAATTCACTTTTAACGGCATCAAACAAGGTAACCGCAACCCACTTTTATATACAGATCCAAGTGTAGACGGTTTAAAAACTGGCCATACTAATGAAGCAGGCTACTGTTTAACAACATCAAGTAAGCGTGGCCCTATGCGTTTGATCAGTGTGATCTTTGGTACCCCAAGTGTCAACGATCGTGCTTCACAAACACGCGAGTTGCTAGCTTGGGGCTTTGCAAACTATGAAACAGTGAAAGTACAACCTGCTAATCAAACCCTGAAAAATGTTCGTGTGTGGTTCGGTAAAGAAAATGAAGTCCCTGCGGGCTTAGCAGAAAGCTTTAATGTAACAATGCCAAAAGGTCAGGCAAGTGACATCAAAACCAGCTTACAAATTTCTAATGAAGTCAATGCCCCTCTGAAACAAGGTCAAGTGATTGGTAAACTGGTTGCGACTCTAGACGGTAAAGTGATTGCTGAAAAACCCGTTGTTGCACTTAAAGAAGTTGATGAAGCAGGCTTTTTCTCTCGTTTAATCGATCATATCAAACAATTTTTTAGCAAATTATTTTAATTAAATCTTTTGCTTCAACAAAAGCATCTATGACATCGTTATAGATGCTTTTTTTATTTTATACTCGACTATTCTCAGAGCATAAACTTTATCTATGAACAATATTCGTCCTTATTTAGAACACCATCCTCAAATTGATGACAGTTGCTTTATAGATCCGATGTCTGTTGTAATTGGAGATGTAGAACTTGCAGAAAATGTTTCCGTTTGGCCATTTGCCGTGATTCGTGGCGATGTGAACCATATTAGAATTGGCAAAAACAGTAATGTTCAAGATCATTGTATGCTACACGTGAGTCATAAAAATTCGACCAAACCGAATGGTTCACCTCTTGTAATTGGCGAAGATGTCACGATTGGGCATCATGTTACTTTACATGGCTGCACCATTGGCAACCGTGTGCTTGTCGGAATTAATACCGTTATTTTAGATGATGTCATCATTGAAGATGATGTAATGATCGGTGCAGGAAGTTTGATTCCCCCGCGTAAGCGTTTAGAAAGTGGTTATTTATATGTTGGCAGCCCTGTACAAAAGGTTCGTCCCTTAACCGACAAAGAGAAAGAGTTTTTACCTTATTCAGCAAGACATTATGTCAAGGTTGCTGCGAATTATAAGTAATACAAAGAATTTTACTCAAAATAGCTATCGGATGAAGGCATCACATAAGATGATCACCTTTCATTCATAGCCATTTCAACTTACTCAAAATTTCATTCTGTGTGAGTCAGCTTCATGACACACGCTTTTATCTAATCTATCCATCAAATTTATTTTTCGTCCTAAATTATTTTATAATTCAATTCACTTATGCGGATGATCAATTCATTCCAAACATACAGATTGATTTACCACAATATATAATGTATAAAAAATAATCACATTGGAATTAACAACAACACAACAAGAAGCAGGTGATCAAAATGAAAATATTGAAACACACCATGACTACATTATGTCTATCTATCATCGGTCTAGGGTCATCAGCGACCGTATTGGCAAATAATAATTTCAGTGGATACTATGCTGGTCTTGAAAGCGCATACATTCAAGGTAAAGATAAAGCCACAATCACTTCAGGGGGAACACCTTTTGTCTCCCAAAACTTAAAACCTGATGGTATGGGTATTGGTATATTGGGCGGCTACAACTGGGCATTAGGTTCAAAAGCGATACTTGGTGTAGAAGCTGGATATAATTATTATCCTAAAGCAGATGACTATAAAGATTTACTGGATTGCTCCAACGCAGAATGCCAATTTAAAAGTGACGTTAGACAATCTGTTTCTGCTGTGGGGCGTCTCGGCTATTTAGTCACGAACAATACCTTAGTGTATGGATTGTTTGGCTACTCTGGCGCTCAAATTAAACGATCCTTAAATGTTATTCTTGAGGGAACAGATTCCGAAACCAATAAAAAATGGCAGGATGGTTGGGTTGCTGGTGCTGGGGTTGAATATTTGGCCTCTAAAAATGTTTCTGTCAAATTAGAATATCGTTATAGTGACCTTGGTCATTCATCATACAATCTTTCTGGCTTTGAAGGCATTAGAGAAAAATTTGATTATACCCAAGATCAAGTCCTCTTCGGGGTAAACTACAAATTCTGGTAATTCCTGATTCTCAACCATGACTAAAAATGCAAATCACACATCACATAATTTTATAAATTTCAGTTCACAATTCTCAGCACTTAGAAAAATCATCTAAGTGCTTTTTTTAATTTAATTCTTACTCATTCTATCTCACGAGACTTTAAGCTATTTGTTGCTCAGCATAGACAATCCAATATCGCGTATAGACCAAGAGAATCTCGCTCTGATCATAGCCATCCTGTGCTAAATTTTGTAGAATACAGCTTTTGAATCATGGTGCTTTTTTTATGACTGCTTGGACAGCGCATGTCACGGTTGCCACTGTTGTTGAAAAAAATGGAAAATTTCTGTTTGTTGAAGAACATTCGGAAGGATTTGACCACCCTGTATTTAACCAACCTGCAGGACATGTCGAAGCTGGTGAAACCTTAGTAGAAGCAGCTATTCGAGAAACACGTGAAGAAACTGGGCATGATGTTGAAATTGATCATCTGTTAGGCATTTATACTTATACCCCGCCTATGTTCCCAGATCGCACCTATTTCCGTTTCTGCTTTATAGCTCATGTTGTTGAAGAGCATGCCAACTCAAAGCTTGATACAGACATTATCCGTGCAACTTGGTTGACATTTGACGAGTTACAAAGCTCTGGACGTGCCCGTAGCCCACTGGTGGTTCAAGCAATTCAAGACAGTCTCACTGGTCAAAAGTATCCTTTATCCATGATTCATGAACACCTTTTCTCTCCCAATCTAACTTCAAATTTGGATGCCTAGTTTTATGCAACAACGTGTCATCGTCGGTATGTCTGGTGGTGTAGATTCTTCTGTTTCTGCTGCTTTACTTCTTCAACAAGGTTATCAAGTCGAAGGCCTTTTCATGAAGAACTGGGAAGAAGATGACGGCACAGAATACTGTACTGCGCTTGAAGACCTTGCCGATGCCCAAGCTGTTGCCGACAAACTGGGAATTAAGCTCCATACTGCAAACTTTGCGATGGAATACTGGGATCGTGTATTCGAACATTTCCTTGCCGAATACGCAGCTGGCCGCACCCCAAACCCCGATATTCTCTGCAACAAAGAAATTAAATTCCGCGCATTTCTAGATCATGCTTTGACTTTAGGTGCAGATTTTATTGCAACAGGTCACTACACGCGTCGTGGTGAAACACAGTACAACAGCCAAGGCGAAGCTTATGCATCACTGCTTCGCGGTGTCGATCAAAATAAAGACCAAAGCTACTTCCTACATGCTGTGCATGGCCGAGACATCAATAAAACTTTATTTCCTGTAGGTGAAATTGAAAAACCACAAGTCCGTAAAATTGCTGCGGAACTAGATTTAGCGACTGCGAAGAAAAAAGACTCAACAGGGATCTGTTTTATTGGAGAACGTCGTTTTAATGACTTCCTTAAACAGTACTTACCTGCTCAACCAGGAAAAATTGTACTGGAAAATGGTCAAGAAGTTGGTGAACATCACGGCTTAATGTACTATACACTAGGTCAACGCGGTGGCATTGGTTTGGGTGGTATGAAAGATGCCCATGAAGGTGCATGGTTTGTTCTACACAAAGATGTTGAAGGTAACCGTCTCGTTGTTGGTCAAGGTCATGAACACCCACTCATGCAAAGTAAAGTTTTGTGGAGTGAAAAAATTGACTGGGTTGCAGGTGAACAAGAGATTCCTGCAACTGGCTTACGCTGTACAGCAAAAACTCGTTATCGCCAGCCTGATCAGGCATGTACCATTTTTTATGATGCAAACAATCAGGAAGCGGTTCGTGTTGAGTTTGATGAGCCACAGCGTGCCGTAACACCAGGGCAAAGTGTTGTATTTTATATCAATGATAACTGTTTAGGTGGTGGCGTGATTCATCATACCAATGCCCCTAAACCTGCTTTTCTTTAGGAACTTTTAGGCATGGTTGATCTTCCCTTTCAACAGCCTCAACATTTTACAGTTCGTCAAAATCGTGTTTTGGCGTTAGCTGGGGTTTTTCAAGCCGCCCAGCTAACCCATATGACCGCTATGATGGGGCTGAATCGTATTGGCGAAAGTGGTAATTTCTATTTTGAACAATTGATTAAAGCCAGTTTAAATATCAGACCAGCCGAAAGCAATTCTTCTGAAACCTTGGATTTTTTTAGTCAATTAACGGACTTATCTCTCGGTTTAAAAATTCTAGAACAAAGCATCACCCAGCCATTTACGCCAATGCCTAAAAGCAAGACTCCGAAACTCGCAACAGCAAAGCTTCCGATGACCTATGCGGTATCTTTGTTGCAGCTTGAAAAGAAAGTTTATCGTAATCCTGCTTTTGTCGAAAAAATTCAAAAATCACAACAACAAATTTTGAAACAGCTTTCCTTTTTTGATCAAAATTATTTACATCCCAGTATTTTAGCCAATCTTGCCCAGACCTATGTCGAAACTGCGGGACAAATCAATCCACGTATTTTAGTTCGTGGCAATGCTGAAGCTTTCAAAGATTCCCAACACACCAACCGAATCCGTGCTTCGTTATTCACAGGACTGCAAATGGCACACCTGTGGCGACAGCTTGGTGGTAGCTCATTGCAGCTAATATTCGGTAAACGCAAGCATTTGCAAGAGATCCAAGCACTTGCACAAATGCAATATGAGCTTGGTCAACTTTAACCCTGTTTTTTGTTTTAGGTGTTTTGCACCACATTGAAGGAAACTTTATGAATGCTTTAACTGCACTCTCACCGTTAGACGGACGTTACGCGAGCAAGTGTGATGCTTTGCGTCCTTACCTATCTGAGTTTGGCTTAATTCATGCGCGTGTAACTGTTGAAGTTCGTTGGTTGCAAGCACTTGCAAAACACCCTGAAATCATTGAAGTTGCAGATTTTAGTGCCGCAACTAATCAAGCTTTAGATGCGATTGTTGCTGATTTCTCTGAAGAAGATGCAAACCGCATTAAAGAAATCGAACGCACGACTAACCATGATGTAAAAGCGGTTGAATATTTCTTGAAAGAAAAAATCGCGCACATCGACGAACTTAAAAATGCGGGTGAATTCATTCACTTTGCTTGTACATCTGAAGACATCAACAACTTGTCTCATGCCTTAATGTTGAAAAATGGCCGTGATGTATTGGTGACTGCAATGCAGCAAATCATCGACTCAATTGTTGCTTTGGCTGAAACACACGCAGAACAACCAATGTTGTCTCGTACACATGGTCAAACTGCAAGCCCAACAACTTTGGGTAAAGAAATGGCAAATGTGGCTTACCGTTTGGCACGTCAAATCAAACAATTCAAACAAGTTGAATTGTTGGGTAAAATCAATGGTGCAGTCGGTAACTACAACGCTCACTTGTCAGCATACCCAGAAATTAACTGGCCTGCTCACTCAGAAGCATTTGTTGAATCTTTAGGTTTAACATTCAACCCGTACACCACGCAAATCGAACCACATGACTACATGGCTGAATTGTTCGATGCACTTCGTCGCTTCAACACTATTTTGATCGACTTCAACCGTGACGTATGGGGTTACATCTCACTTGGCTTCTTCAAACAAAAATTGAAAGAAGGCGAAGTAGGTTCTTCAACCATGCCTCACAAAGTGAATCCAATTGACTTTGAAAACTCTGAAGGTAACTTGGGTATTGCCAATGCAGTATTGGCGCACTTAGGCGAAAAACTTCCAGTATCTCGCTGGCAGCGTGACCTGACTGACTCAACTGTTCTTCGTAACATGGGTGTTGGTTTTGCACAAAGCTTAATCGCATTTGAAGCTTGCTCTAAAGGTATTGGCAAACTTGAATTGAATGCTGCACGTATTCTTGAAGATCTTGACCATGCTCAAGAAGTTCTTGCTGAACCAATTCAAACTGTAATGCGTCGTTACAACATTGAAAAACCATACGAAAAACTAAAAGCATTAACTCGTGGTCAAGCAATGACACGTGAAATGATGGTTGACTTCGTGAATGGTACTGAACTTGCTCAAGTTCCAAGTGAAGAGCGTGCACGTCTAGCTGAATTAACACCTGCAACTTATACAGGTAATGCTGCTGACCAAGCAAAACAAATCAAAGCATTAATCAATAAACTTTAAGTTTAAAAATGATTGCTTAAAAAAGCGAAGCCTCGGCTTCGCTTTTTTCCCTTTAATAATCGATAAAAATTAAGAATATGCTCGAACAACAATATACCCTCAAACATCTGATTGTCTTTGTAATCCTGACTATCGTATTGATCTTAGCAAGCATTCAGCCCTTAGAATATACTGCTTATCTATTACATCAAGCAGGTACTATCATCATGCTGCTTGTTTTAGGTTATTGTTTTAAAAAATTTGCGCTGAACTTTCTGAGCTTTAGTTTCTATATCGGCTTCCTCATCATTCATATTCTGGGTGCGCATTATCTGTATTCTTATGTGCCTTACAACGACTGGATTAAAAGCCTATTCGGTTTTGACTTGAATGCATCCATGCACTGGTCACGCAATATGTATGATCGTCTGGTTCATTTCAGTTATGGTTTTTTACTATTTCCCTTTTTTCAACGCATCTTCCAAGTTTATTTTCCACAAGCCTCAAGAAAACAGCTCAACTTTTTAGTCATTCAATGGGTCATGGCATCAAGCATGCTATATGAACTGATCGAATGGTATATTGCTCTCACCTTATCTCCTGAAGCAGCAGAAAGCTACAATGGACAACAAGGTGATGTCTGGGATGCTCACAAGGATATGCTTCTTGCAAGCATTGGTTGTTTCGTCTTTGCTGTCATTGACCTAATTCAAAACAAATTAAGTCAACATAAACCATAGACCGAAGCCAACCATAATACTGATGATAATTGCAAGGCTGAACAAAACCTTGGCTTGTATCCCCTCGCTGACCCAAAACATGCGTAGAAAAATCATCTGGCGAATCGCCAGACTGTTTAAAATAATCGCGACGATATGGGCAATCACTACACCCAAAAAGATATTGGCAAATAAGTCATGGATTTGCCGAATACTATCTTCACCTGTATTTTCTGTGATGTAACCTAAAACAACAGTGATCGGCAATACCAAAATGATCAAAAAAATACTCAAATGCAATAAAGCTGAACTCCAATACTGAAGTGATTTCTGCGATCCTAACGCCTGCTGTCTTCCCAACTTAAGGAAGTTAAAACTCATTTGCTGACGCTTGATCCAACCAAAAGGTCGACTGACTTCAATTTTAGTTGCAAGAAACTGCCATAAAATTCGAAAACCCAATGAAATCGCGAGTAGATAGCCAAATAACATGTGAAGCTGATGTAAATCGAAGTTATCACCAGTAAAGTAAGCCCCTGTAAAACTCACCAAAATGATTAAATGAAGTAAGCGAATTACACTATCAATATAGCTGACCGATATTATTTTACCCATAGATGATTCCAAACCTTATACTCGCGCTATATTGCCCAGAGCAACTTAAGCCTTTATTAGAATTTTACCGATCCTATATGACCAATTGTTGCATTTATAGGATATTTAGTTGTATTTAACACAATTTATCATATTTTATAAAACGCTTAAAATATCTCTTAGACAACATGAAATGTCATGTGGAGATCAAATTATGCAAAGTTATTTACATCGTAGCGAAGAACGTGGACATGTCAAAGAAGGCTGGTTAGACACCTATCACAGCTTCTCTTTTGGTAGCTGGTACAACCCAAAGTATATGGGCATCAGTGTATTGCGCGTTATTAATGACGATACGATTGCTGCTCATAAAGGCTTTGGTACACATCCACACGATAACATGGAAATTTTGACCTGTGTGCTCAAAGGAACCATTAGTCATAAAGACACAATGGGAAATCAAACCCAGATTTCTGCGGGCGAATGGCAACTGATGAGTGCAGGCACAGGCATCCAGCACAGTGAAATCAATCAAGGTGATGAAGCTGTACATATGCTACAGATCTGGATTCATCCGAATATTCGTAATGCAGAACCCAATTATCAACAGATACAATGTGATCCGAAGCAACAGCCAAACCAGTGGCACTTAATTGTCGGAACACAAGATGCACCAATGACCATTCGACAAGATGCTGAAGTCAAATCAGCATATTTGACCCAAGGCCAGCATCTTGAAGTTGCAGCGACTCGACAGCTCAATTATGTTCATGTCATTTCAGGTCAAATCATGATTGGTGATCAGTTGGTGAATGCTGGAGATGCTCTGTTATTTGCTGAAGATGCACAAATTAAGGCATTACAAGATAGCCAAATGATCTGGTTTGATTTACCTGACCAAGCCTAAGACATAAAAAAGCCTCCAATTGGAGGCTTTTTCTTATGAACAGTTAAGCTGCTGTAAGGCTGCTACACGCTGTTCAATGCTTGGATGTGTTTGGAATAAAGCCGCAAAACTGAAACCTTGTTCCTTACCTTCCGTAATTGCGAGTGCTTTCATTTCTTTTGGCATTTGATCTGGCATTTCACTTTCAGCTTGCAAACGCAACAATGCTGAAATCATGGCTTGCTTACCTGCCAAACGTGCACCTGCTTCATCTGCTCGATACTCACGATAACGTGAAAACCACATCACGATGGCTGATGCCAAAATACCAAATACAATATCTAAGACCATGGTAATGACAAAATAACCCATACCAGGCGCTTCATCATTTTGACGGCCAAATACGTTACGGTCAATGAAGTCACCAACCACACGCGCAAAGAACATCACAAAGGTATTCACAACGCCCTGTATCAAAGATAAGGTCACCATATCACCATTAGCAACGTGACCAATCTCATGAGCAAGTACCGCACGCAATTCATCTTTGTTCATACGCTCAAGTAAGCCTGTAGAGACAGCAACCAGTGCATCATTTTTGTTCCAGCCTGTCGCAAAGGCATTCGACTGGTAAGATGGGAACACCCCCACCTCTGGCATACGAATTCCTGAACGCTGTGCAAGGTCTGCAACAGTTTGCAATAACCAAACTTCTGCTTGGTTACGAGGAGCATTTGGATCGATTAATTCAGTACCTGTAGTTTTCTTAGCCATCCACTTCGACATGAAAAGTGAAATCAAAGAACCAACCATACCAAATACAAAACAGATTACGAGTAGGTTGCCTAAGTTGAGCCCACCTGCACCGTGGTAACTTCCGACACCTAATACTGACAAAATAAGACCAGCGACAACCAGTACCGCGAGGTTGGTAAGCAAAAACAAACCAATCCGCATCATCGAGAAAATCCTCTTATAATAAAAAAAAGCATGATTTATCTATGCGATAAATCATGGAATTAATATGAGACCTAGTTTTAAAAATTTCAAGAATAAATCAGTGAAAATAGATTAAAGTCTGTTTCCAAAACAGCCCTAAACCTAATTTCTGACTGCAATATCCGTAAATGTACCATCTGACAACTGAATAATTTTTCGAGTGTTCATTTTACGGGTTGGAAAAATCTGACTACTATTATTTGTAGTGTTCTTTATAGATGCTGAAGCTATTGCAGAATCAGTATCGTTATTATCTTTTATTGTATCCAGACGAATACCACCTGCATAAAGATTATTGTATCGACTCATTACCCGATGTACATAATCCTGAGTTTCACGAAATGGTGGAATCCCGCCATATTTATCAACATTACCTTCACCCGCATTGTAAGCTGCCAATGCAAGATTAGTATTGCCACTATAGCGCTTTAATAAAACACTTAAATATCGTGCGCCACCAAAAATATTTTGCTGCGGATCATAAGGATTACTGACATTAAAACGTTTAGCCGTAGCAGGCATCAATTGCATGAGTCCCTGTGCACCAACAGGTGAACGTGCATTTGAGTTGAATCCCGACTCTGTATGCATGACAGCCTTAATTAGCCCCTCTGAAACACCATGCACCTGAGCAGCTTGATGAATCAACTGATTAAATGCATCTTTATTTTTACTGTAGCTTGGCAACACCGAGGCCTCAGACCCACCCCAGTTATGATAACTATGAATATTACTGTCAGCATAAAAAGTCACATTGATTTTTTTCAAATGTTTGCCTCTTTGCTGGCGGTTGGTCAGTAGCGGTGTACCATCCTGATCCTCATAAGTATAAATTCGGCCAGCATATGCCAAAGAAGGCACCCACAGGACACTTCCAGAGCAATACAAAGAGATAAGTACGATTTTATGTAATATTTTCATTGTTGTGTTTACCAGTAAGTGTTCTGTGCAAACAAGTGTATTTGATTGTAACAGGAAAAGTATGAATGCCGAGCTTTTTAACAAGCTTGACTTAAAAAATCAAGTCAAATTGTTTCGAGAATAATCAAAAAAAAATTAATTTTTTTTTGAACTATTGTCTCTTGACATACATAAACCATTGAATAACATTAATTTTTAATAGAGATCAAAAAATGATCAATTTGTTTCTAAGCCTTAATCAACGGACACTTCCCCCTGTCAAGGGTGTATTTATCCACAATTTTATCCACAGCTTTTGTGGAAAACTAACAATAGGTAGAAAATTCACCAATTCCAGAATCAGATGACGTATTTTTACACTTTTTAATGATTTTGGTCGTTGATCACAATCTGAAAAAATATGTGAATAAATTTGTATGCACAGATGCGAAGTACCCTCGAATCAGCTAAAATTGCGCGATATTTTTTCCAAGAGTTTGTCGGTCTATGTACTCTCCAGTTGAATCCAGTCAAGGATTTAATTTCAAGCCAGAACTTCCAACCAGTTCCGCTTATTATCGCCTATTGAAAAAACTTCGTCGTCAGGTTGGTCATGCTATTCGTGACTTTAAAATGATTGAGGAAGGCGATAAGGTGATGGTTTGCATTTCTGGCGGAAAGGACAGCTACACCCTGCTGGACATTCTGTTGCAATTCAAACGTATTGCACCGATCAATTTTGATGTTGTAGCCGTTAACCTTGACCAAAAACAACCTGGTTTTCCTGAAGATGTTTTGCCACGTTATTTAGAAGAAAATAACATTCCATACTATATTTTGGAAAAAGACACGTATAGCATCACTAAAAAATTAACGCCTGAAGGTAAAACCTATTGCGCAGTCTGTTCACGTTTACGCCGTGGCTCACTGTATGGCTTTGCACAGGAAATTGGCGCAACTAAAGTGGCTTTAGGCCACCATCGTGATGATATCATTGCAACATTCTTCTTGAACTTATTTCATGGTGGCAGCTTAAAAGCAATGCCACCAAAACTGCTTTCTTCTGACAAGAAGAACATTTTGATTCGTCCTTTGGCTTATGTTGAAGAGAAAGACATCATCAAATATGCTGAAATGCGTAAGTTCCCAATCATTCCATGTAACTTGTGTGGTTCTCAGGAAAACTTACAACGTGCAATGTTGAACGAAATGCTACGTGAATGGGATAAACAGTATCCAAAACGATTACACAGCATTTTTGGTGCACTTCAAAATGTGTCTCCTTCACAATTGGCTGACCGCGACCTATTTGACTTTGAAGCACTCGACTCAGAGCGTGAGTTTGATTTAAAAGATCCAGAAGAAATGAAAAAGCGTCTAGATGTGGTCAATTTGAGTTTTGCAGCTGAATAAAATCCTTTGAAGTACACTCAGGCACAACTATGCAAATAGCTGTGCCTTTTTTATACTTTATTATAATTTCTGTGTGTTTTACCCCATGAGTTTATAAAAAAAGCATTATTTTCGACAGGATCATGTTATAACAAGGCAGAACGGACGATGTGCAAAAAATGCATACACATCTAGGAATAAACAAATTAGAGGAATCATTATGCCTGCTTTTCTATCGGAAGATTGGTTTTCTACAGTGGAACAACTGACTGCTCAGGCAGGAGACTTGAATTTACCGCCAGCCCTAAAAAATCTCGCGATCAATTTTGTCGTTAACCATAACAGTGGAAATACTGAACTTTCTCTTGATGGTGGGAAAATTCAAAAAGGTCTTGCAGACAATGCAAAAACAACGTTGAATTTGGATGAAGATACTTTACGTAAAGTATTCCTCGAATTTGATATGACAGCCGCAATGCAAGGCTTTATGACAGGTAAAATAAAAGTTCAGGGTGACATGTCTCAGCTTATGGCACTACAGACTGCGCGCCCAAGCCAAGAACAAAAAACACTGTATAAAGAAATTCTACAGCACACTGCATAATTTATAGATTCGTGGCTGTAAAAAAAGGAAGTTATCTGAATAACTTCCTTTTTTATTCTAAGATTATTAAATGTCGATCATCTGTTGACTTTGAATATGTTCTAAATAAGCGCGAATACGGGTGACATATTGTAAAGCTTGGCGATAGCGAGAATTACTTGCTTGATGCTGCTGTAAATAAGCATACATATTTAACCAATTATTTGGATCTTCACCCTGCTTGGTTAATTGTTTCTGAATTTGCCTTACTGCACCAGGCCCCATGTTATATGCAACTAAGGCATACCAGTGACGATCTGGGTTCGGAATATATTCATACTTGCTCAACAGTAATTCATAGTATTTTGCACCACCTTGGATACTTTGCTCTGGGTCTGTACGATTTTCAATTCCCATTGCTTTAGCAGTACCACTTGTGAGCATCATTAAGCCACGAACACCTGTCGGTGATACTGAATCAGGTTTCAAATAAGATTCCTGATAACCCATTGCAGCCAACATATGCCAGTTCAAATTATACTGCTCTGCTGCTCGCTCAAAGCTCGCACGATAAATTGGCATGCGCTGTTGAAGATCGTGTTCAATGGTATCCCAAGACTCTTCTTCAACCACATTGTGATTATAAAAAGAAGCCAAATGCTGGATTGCACCATTTGTTTTAGACTGGCAGATAAATCCACTCGCCGTTTGGGTTAAACGATCTTCAGCATCCTTAAAAACTAAATTCAGATCAGCATCCAACCCATTTTTTTGCAGGACATTGAAGTCACCACAACTCGCAGAAAAAGACATTAAATCCTTTTTCTCAATACTCGACATATCTGCATTGGTTAACGCAAGATTTGCCTTACCTTTAGCAACCCACTTCAAAGCAGTGGCATTACTATCAACGATTTGAAAATTTAATTGCACATTTAAACTTTGTGCATAATTGCGCATGAGATCGTAACCGAAACCATGCAAATACTGCCCATCATTAAAAACAGTTGTTGGGCTTTTAACTGCCACAACAGTAAGTGTATTGCTGTTAACGACTTGAGCGTATTGATTGCTTGCTTTACTGGCATTAATTGCATGTAAAGGTAGCATAGCAAGCCCAAACGCAAGGGCTTTTGTTGGCAAGGAGATTTTGAGATTGTTTAGGCGTAAACGCCTCCTATCTGCCAATGTTTGATTGTACATGGTGACTCCGCGACAGAGAATTAACTACCCAATGAAATCAAGCAAGCTCAGACTTCAATTAGTTGATCAACGTATGTTTAGGGGGCAGTCATGGCGTCATAAAAATGACATAAGTAGACAAATGAAACTAAGTCATAATAAAAATCGATGACTCAGATGAAAAAATAAGCAAAAACCAATAAGAGTTGCGCATAATATAGGCATAAAAATTAAAAGTCAAACTTTTATAAATCTCACCAGCTAAAACAATGGTTCTCTCCACTCACAAAAACTGCTTATTGTTATACTGAATACTGGTAGAGAAACCATGAATAAAATGCAGAAATATGTAATCTATTAAATATAAATTATAATTTTATATAAACATAAGCTATTGTTTAAAATAGGATATTCCTATCACATACCAGTTTTTTTTGCCACTTGGAGTTTGCACGTGCACTTCGTCATCTACAGACTTTCCCAAACAGGCTTTAGCAATTGGAGCATGTAAAGAAATATAATCTTTGTTGCCGTAAATTTCTTCATCACCTACGATGCGAAATTTAACCATTTCCTGTTCATCATTTTCCAATTCCACCCATGCACCAAAATAAATCTTACCTTGCTGCTGTGGGTGATATTCAACTTTTTGTGCGACCTCAAACAGCTTACTCAAATAGCGAATACGGCGATCAATTTCACGTAATTTTCGTTTATTGTAGTGGTAATCTGCGTTCTCAGACCGATCACCTAAACTTGCTGCCCAAGACACGATTTTGGTAATTTCTGGTCGTTCATGACGGACTAAATGATTCAGCTCATCCTGTAAACGCTGATAGCCTTCTGCTGTTAATAATTTACGATCCATAAGATATTCCAAAGGTCTAAGTTTCTTATCAAACAGCGATTTTACATATCAAAGTAATATAAATTTATACTGTCTAATGTTCTATTGTAATAACATCAACTAGAAAATTTAAGATTAACTCAACATGATTTTCAAAGTGATCTCAAAGACCCAAAACCAACTCAATAATTCACTTAAAACCCAAATAATTGAATTATTTTTAATCACTTAATTGTTTTTATTCAAAAATTGGTTGTCAAAATTAGATTTCCCCTATAAAATGGCGCACATTGGAAGCGTGGCAGAGCGGTTTAATGCACCGGTCTTGAAAACCGACGAGGGTGTGAGTCCTCCGTGAGTTCGAATCTCACCGCTTCCGCCAAATATTAAAAAGCCCATGCAACATCAATTGCATGGGCTTTTTTTATAC
Organism: Acinetobacter sp. MB5; assembly: GCF_003261585.1. Lineage (GTDB taxonomy): Bacteria > Pseudomonadota > Gammaproteobacteria > Pseudomonadales > Moraxellaceae > Acinetobacter. The sequence goes on from NZ_POVU01000002.1 coordinate 318,948, forward strand.
AAAAAAATTATCGAATATAAACTCCATATTTATAAATAAATATTTTAGATCCTTAGATTTCAGACAAAAAAAAGCCATACTCTGTCAGTAAGGAGTATGGCCAAAATAGGAAACTACAGCAGAATTCCTATGCTTATTAGCATACTGCTCTAAACTTAAAAAAAACTTAATTCAACCGACTGTTATCCCCTACTTCTATTCTATTTCACCTAATTTCAATATGACTCATACGTAAAACTAATCGTTAAAATAGATAAGGCGCATAAAAAAATCCCCGCAGATGCGAGGATTTTTTTATAAGCAGTTGATGAATTACATCATGCCGCCCATACCACCCATACCGCCCATATCTGGCATAGCTGGTTTGTCTTCTGGGATCTCAGTGATCATACATTCAGTTGTAAGCATTAGACCCGCTACAGAAGCAGCATGCTCAAGTGCAGAACGTGTAACTTTTGCTGGATCAAGAATACCCATTTCCAACATGTCACCATATTCTGAAGTCGCAGCGTTGTAACCGAAGTTACCTTCACCACTTTTCACTGCATTGACAACAACTGAAGGCTCATCACCCGCATTCGCTACGATTTGACGAAGTGGTGCTTCAATCGCACGACGAAGGATGTTCACACCTACGTTTTGATCGTCATTCGCACCAACAACACCATCAAGCGCTTTAGCAGCACGTACAAGTGCTACACCACCACCAGCAACAACACCTTCTTCTACAGCAGCACGTGTAGCGTGAAGCGCGTCGTCAACACGGTCTTTCTTCTCTTTCATTTCAACTTCAGTTGCTGCACCAATTTTGATAACAGCTACACCGCCTGCCAATTTAGCAACGCGCTCTTGAAGTTTTTCTTTGTCATAATCAGAAGTTGATTCTTCGATTTGTGCACGGATTTGTTGAACACGTTCAGCAATTTGATTTGCATCGCCAGCACCATCAACAATCACAGTGTTTTCTTTAGAAACTGTGATTTTGTGTGCAGTACCTAAATCTTGAAGAGAAGCTTGCTCTAAAGACATGCCTACTTCTTCAGAAATTACAGTTGCACCAGTCAAGATTGCGATATCTTGAAGCATTGCTTTACGGCGATCACCAAAACCAGGCGCTTTCACTGCACATACTTTAATGATGCCACGCATGTTGTTCACAACTAGAGTAGCAAGCGCTTCGCCTTCAACATCTTCAGCAATAATAAGAAGTGGTTTACCAGTTTTCGCAACAGCTTCCAATACTGTGATTAACTCACGAATGTTGCTGATTTTCTTGTCAACAAGAAGAATAAATGGGTTTTCCAATTCAGCAGTTAACGTATCTTGTTTGTTCGCGAAGTATGGAGAGATATAACCACGGTCAAACTGCATACCCTCAACAACGTCAAGTGCATCTTCAAAGCCTGAACCTTCTTCAACTGTGATCACGCCTTCTTTACCAACGCGTTCCATTGCTTGAGCAATCAATTTACCTACAGTTTCATCAGAGTTCGCAGAGATCGAACCAACTTGCTCAATCGCTTTAGTATCAGATGCAGGTTTTGCAGTTGCTTTAATTTCAGCAACCAATGCTTTAACTGCAAGATCAATACCGCGTTTCAAATCCATTGGGTTCATACCCGCTGTCACTGACTTGATGCCTTCATTTAAGATGGCTTGTGCAAGTACAGTTGCAGTCGTTGTACCATCACCCGCGATGTCATTGGTTTTTGAAGATACTTCACGAACCAATTGTGCACCCATGTTCTCAAATTTATCTTTAAGAGAAATTTCTTTTGCAACAGTTACACCATCTTTAGTGATATGTGGTGCACCAAAAGAACGATCAATAACAACGTTACGACCTTTAGGACCTAAAGTCACTTTAACTGCGTCTGCAAGGACATTTACACCCGCAATCATTTTTGAGCGAGCTGAATCACCGAATTTTACGTCTTTAGCTGACATTATTTACTCCGAATCTTTTGTGTTTTACTTGATCTGATCTAAATGTAAAGTTGAAAATTAGCCTTCAAAAACAGCTAAAATGTCAGACTCTTTCATAATAAGTAACTCTTCGCCGTTTACTTTTACAGTTGTACCTGCATAAGTACCGAATAATACTTTATCGCCTACTTTTACATCTAATGCACGAACGCCATTATCAGTAATTTGACCGTTACCTACAGCAATTACTTCGCCTTGAGCTGGTTTTTCTGCAGCTGAACCTGGTAGCAAGATACCGCCTGCAGTTTTTGTTTCTTCTTCAACACGACGAATAACTACACGATCATGTAATGGACGAATGTTGCTCATATAAAACTCCATCAGACTAAGTCTTTTGTTTCAATTAAAAATGACGCTTTTCGTAATTCCTTTGCGTCATCATCAATAACTGTTTGTGATGTCATTTTTTTGGGGATAGAAAACTAAGCTTCAAGGGGAAATTTTAATTTTTTTTTGTTTTTTGCAGTTTTTTTAGACTAAAACGCAAGAATTGAAGATTATGGATTCCCTTTAAGCACAAATTGAGATTTTTTTACATCAAATACATAACTTTGAAACTCGCCTTGCAAGGTCACTACATTAAAACTATTCGGTTCTTTTTTACGTAATCGATGTGAAGTTGCCGTACCTGCGTGAACTTCATAAACAGGGTGATTTACGTTCAACTGATAAATTTGATTCAAATCATATATTGCAGTTTGATGCAAATGTCCATGCAAGACAGCACATGCTCCCTGCTTCCCCCAAATTTCCAATGCCATACGCCCAAGTACAGGACAATCCTTAACTACATGACTATCTCGAAGGGATGTATAAAATGGCTGATGCGCTACAACAATTTTATATTTATTCGATGGTGCTGCTTGCAACTTAAGAGCAACTTGTTGAATTTGTTCTAAAGAAATATGCCCCTTGGTATGAAAGCGTCGTCGAATGCTATTTACTCCTATCAAATAAAAGTGCTCTGTTTCCAAGATACTTTCTAACGCCCCAAAAAATAATTGATAGCGCATAAACGGATTAAATACCCGATTGAGCACATGATATAAAGGAATGTCATGATTTCCAGGCACAACCAAATAAGGAGGCCCCAAGCTTTCCAGAAAAGATTTACAGCTTAAAAACTGAAAAAAACGAGCACGCTGGGTCAAATCACCACTAATTGCAATCGCTTCGACAGGATGATCACGACAAAACTTTTGAATAGCGGCAAGACATTCGGGCTTCTCCGTACCAAAGTGTAAATCAGATAGATGCAGTAACATTAGCAGGCACCATAACAGCAAGCGCATCTCGTTCAACTGAGAAGTGTAATGGCGACTGTTCCTCAACCAACTCCCCATCTATCGCAATATGCAGTTTTTTTCTTTTTTTTGCATGCACTGTCACATGGTCAGCAGCAAAACTATAAACATCAGAGGCTTTTTCAATATCGCCTTTTAATAATTGAAATAACAACTTCATTAAAGTCATTTTGTCACTCTTTGCAACAATCACACCTGCGATTTTCCCCAATCGTACTGTATGTGCGATCTTTAAATTCATCTCTTGCAGTTGCAAGTGATTATTACCAAAAAAGACCAATGGCGTTTTGACTGGATATTTTTCACCATCAACCATCACCTCAAGCTTTAGCTCTCGATGACGACGCAACAATACATCCAGTGCAGATGTATAAGCATGTAAAGGAAAACGTCCAAATAGTCGGTTATAGCGCTCTCGTTTTTCTATAAATAAGGGGTACAAACCTAAGCTGGCATTATTTAAATAAATACGCTGATTCAATTTTGCCACATGCACCTTTTTAACTTCTCCCGTTGCAATTACATGGCATGCATCCATTAAATCCAGAGGAATATTTAATACTCTAGCTACATAATTAAAAGTACCAAAAGGCAAAATACCTAAAGTAATTCCAGTATTTAACAAATAAGATGCCACTGCATTTACAGTACCATCACCACCTGCAACCACCACAACACCAGCATTATTTGCCATAGAGTGTCGAATAACGATCTGCCTCATTAAAGTATCAATAGAATTTTGTTGGTTAAACTCAAATAATTGAATTTCAAAACCATATTTTATAAAAAATGTCATTATTTCATCGTACACTTTTGATCTTTGTGCTGAATGAAAGCCTGATTTTTGATTGTAGATAATTGATAGTGGTTTCAGCATGGTTAAATTACAATCACACAAATCCTACCTCTTCATTGTGTGGATTTTATTTGAGAGAAATAGTATGTTTGTGTAAATAAACTACATAAACTTTTTCAAGTTCTCATAATTTCCATCCTTTTTGAATATTAATTAAATAATTAATTTATAAAAATATTTTAAAAATAAATGATTTTATTTTCATAATTTATTTTATGAATATCAGTGAAACCAAATAATAATTATATGATTTTAAATATTTTTTTATAAAAACACCCCTACCAACCCCCAAAGATCAGTTTTTAAGCATCTTAAAATTTGGTAACTTTTGTGATTTAATACGCAAACTTTTTAACACACTCGTGATCAAGGGTTGATCATAAAATTAATGTGTGTTTTGTTTTTTTGTACCTCAAAGGCATCAACATGACCCAAGTGAATGCACCAGAATTCGTTCGTCACCCTAAGCTTATTGCATGGGTAGAAGAAATTGCTAAATTAACTAAACCAGCAAAAATCGAATGGTGTGACGGTAGCGAAGAAGAGTATCAACGTCTTATCGACTTGATGATTGCTAACGGCACCATGCAAAAGCTAAATGAAGAAAAACATCCTGGTTCTTATTTGGCGAATTCTGATCCTTCTGACGTTGCTCGTGTTGAAGATCGTACGTTTATCTGTTCAGCGCAAAAAGAAGATGCTGGCGCAACTAACAACTGGGAAAACCCAGCAGTTATGCGCGAAAAATTAAATGGTTTGTTCGACGGTGCAATGCAAGGACGCACCATGTATGTGGTTCCTTTTTCAATGGGTCCACTAGGAAGCCACATCGCCCACATCGGTATCGAACTGACTGACTCACCTTACGTTGCTGTTAGCATGCGCAAAATGGCTCGTATGGGTAAAGCTGTTTATGATGTTCTAGGTACAGATGGCGAATTTGTTCCTTGTGTTCACACTGTTGGTGCACCACTTGCTGAAGGTCAAAAAGACGTTGTTTGGCCTTGTAACAAAGAAAAATATATCGTTCATTACCCAGAAACTCGCGAAATCTGGTCTTTCGGTTCTGGTTATGGCGGCAACGCATTGTTGGGTAAAAAATGCCTAGCATTACGTATTGCTTCTGTTATGGGTCGCGAACAAGGCTGGTTAGCTGAGCACATGTTAATTTTGGGTATCACGAACCCAGAAGGCGAAAAACACTACGTTGCAGCAGCATTCCCTTCTGCTTGTGGTAAAACAAACTTTGCAATGTTGATTCCACCAGCAGGTTACGAAGGCTGGAAAATTGAAACTGTAGGTGATGACATCGCTTGGATCAAACCAGGTGAAGATGGTCGCTTGTACGCTATCAACCCTGAAGCTGGTTTCTTCGGTGTTGCTCCTGGTACAAATACCAAGACTAACCCGAACTGTATGGCAACTTTAAATAAAGACGTTATTTATACCAACGTTGCTGTAACTGAAGACGGTCAAGTATGGTGGGAAGGTCTTTCTAAAGAGGTTCCAGAAAACCTTACTAACTGGAAAGGTCAGCCACACGTTGCTGGTGAAAAAGCAGCACATCCAAATGCTCGTTTCACTGTTGCTGCAGGTCAATGTCCTTCAATTGATGCTGACTGGGAAAATCCAGCAGGTGTACCAATCTCTGCATTCATCTTTGGTGGTCGCCGTGCTGACACCGTGCCTTTAATTTCTGAAGCATTCGACTGGGTTGATGGCGTTTATAAAGCAGCAACTATGGGTTCAGAAACAACTGCTGCTGCAGTTGGTCAACAAGGTGTTGTTCGCCGTGACCCATTTGCAATGCTTCCATTTGCTGGTTACAACATGGCTGACTACTTCAGCCACTGGTTGGAACTTGGTGAACAAGTTGCTGCTAAAGCTCAGGCTTCAGGCAACAAATTACCAAAAATCTTCAATGTTAACTGGTTCCGTCGTGACGAAAACGGCAACTTCGTATGGCCTGGCTTCGGTCAAAACATGCGTGTGCTTGAGTGGATCATCAACCGTTGTGAAAATCGCGCAAATGCCGTGGAAACTCCAATTGGTTTCGTTCCAACTTACGATGACTTGAACTGGACTGGTACTGATTTCTCTAAAGCTGACTTTGAAAAAGTAACTTCTCAAAGCAAGGCTCAATGGATTAAAGAAATCGAAAGCCACACTGAGTTATTCAACAAACTTGGTGAGCGCCTACCAAAAGCATTAAAATCTCGTCAAGCTGAACTTTTAGATGCGGTTAAAGCTACTGAATCTGAACATGTAAATGCTTAATTGAGTACATAAAAAAAGACCACTTAATGTGGTCTTTTTTTATTTCTAGTTTTCTACACTTTACTTTAACCATAACAAAACTCTGAAACATATACCCCCTTTTACAGTAACCCTTTTAGTCATTTCTACAACAACATATACCGAGACAACAGCAACCCCAAACCCCAATACTTTGCTGAGTGGTAAAAGCGCACTCTGCATCATTACCAACACCCCCTCTAGCGATGACTTACCTTATGCACTTGTCAAAGATATAAAGCACTATGGCTGTGTTACAGACCTATACCCACGCTTACATAAAAACATCATGCCAATGCTGTAATCCATTATCGAACAAGCCAGCGTTTTAGCTTCTAGCCTTGGTGTTTGTACAACCTGTATTTCAGGGATAATGATTCACTAAAATTCTCCCTCTACCAACGGTTGCCACTTAGCAAGTGGACAGTAAATCTAACTCCATATCTTATTTTCTACTCAAATAAAAAAGCCAGCCTGATTTGTTTCGACTGGCTTTTTAAAATTACACTTATGAATTAATGGTCATGGTGCAAATATTCAGGCTCTTTTGGCAATTTCATACTACAAAAGAAACAAATGATTAACATCACAATCACATAAATAAAGAACGTATATTCATGCCCTGAGTGTTTAAATTGCAATGCAACTGCTGGTGCAGAACCACCAAATATCGCGTTTGCCACCGCATAAGAGAAACCCACGCCTAGTGCACGTACATGAGGTGGAAACATCTCGGCCTTAATCAATCCACTAATGGATGTATAAAAGCTGAGTATCATCATTAGAAATATCAGCATCAACGTCAGAATAACAGGTGACGTACTAAATGCTGGCATAGCAATCACCATTACAGGGTAAATAAAAATCGCTAACAGTGAACTAAACAATAACATTGAGTTACGACGTCCAATGCGATCAGAAATCGCACCAAAGACAGGTTGCGCCACCATATAAACAAACAATGCAACCGTCATCATATAACCGACTGTTTTTGCAGCCAATCCTAAGCTACTAAAGTAGGTTTTAGAATAAACCGTTAAAACATAAAATGTTAAAGAACCTGCAGATGTATAACCCACGACCAGCAAAAATGACTGCCAGTGATCTCTGAACATTGCTTTAAGTGTTCCAGATTCTTCACGATGACTATCTTCTGCAGAAAGTGTTTCTTCTAAACGACTACGAGCCACTAGCGATAGAAGTGCAGTAATACCACCAACCACAAACGGAATACGCCAACCGCCAGCTTGTAATTGCTGCTCACTCATAAAGAATAACAAAATGACACCCAGTACACTTGCTAAAAGCTGTCCACCAGACAATGTGACATATTGAAAGGAAGCATAAAAACCACGATGACCTTTTAATGCAATTTCACTCATATACGTAGCGACAGCGCCATACTCCCCTCCCACAGATAAGCCTTGCAACAAACGTACTACAAGCAACAAAAATGGTGCAAAAATCCCGACCTGCTCATAAGTTGGCAACATCGCAAATAAGAATGAACTCAAAGCCATTAAAAAAATCGAAGTTACCATGGAACGTTTTCGACCATGCTTATCTGCAATTCGTCCGAACAGCCAACTACCGATTGGGCGCATAAAGAAACTGGCAGCGAATACACCCCAAACATAAATCTGTTTTGTTCCAGATGCCATGCTTGGAGAGGTTAATGCTTGCTGAAAATACACAGCAAAAAACGCATAGATATAAAAGTCAAACCATTCAACCAAATTCCCTGAGGCTGCTCCAACAATACCAAAAATTCGTTTACGCTTTTCCTCTGGCGTATACGCATGTTCATTCATTATAAACACTCCCTCTTTGTTTAAATTTTAATCAGTTTGTATTACTCGGTTTTACGATTCCAAAATCAAAATCCCTTTTGATTGATTTGTTAATGATTTATTCTAAAACCTGTTATCTATCCTTTTTCTTCTCATTTAATATATTCAAAATACAAACACTTTATGTGAAAGATCCAATTTTATTTTGTATAAATATGTATAAAAGCAAATATCTACCCTCCATCAATATTTGCTTTTATCTAATGAGTATTCACCTGAGCTATGGCATACTGTAGAGAAATGACAAAAGGTTTCATCTCATGAAAATGACATTGACATTATTGGGTCTTAGCGCCTTTGCTCTTGGGCTATCAGCCTGCCAAAATATCCCCCAACGCTACAATGGTAACTCAGGTTATCAAGTGGAAAGTAGAACTGAAAATAGCGCAATTATTAGTTATACGCTAGCGATTCATGCAAATCAGGTGGCTAACCAAAATAAATTACAAAATACCTGCAAGGAAGTTTTAGGTGAACACCAAAACTATAACATTGAAATTCTAAGCACCGATGAAATCGCCAATCCAGCAACGTTACCAACAGCCAATGGCGTCCAAATTGGCAAAACACATACCACCTTTGGCCTAGGCACTACTAGCAACAGCAATGACAATGACTACGCGATGCGTAATGCCATGCAAACTCGCCCAAAAACACTCACCGTTGTGCGTTTTCGCTGCTCAAGCTAATCTAATACCTACAAGACGCTGTCAATTCAGCGTCTTGTAAAAACTGACATTACGAAACTCTTTTGCTTCATCTAAATCAGGCCAAGTTGTCGCACTTCGCTCATCAATTTTTTGGTATTGTGGATGACTAAAATTTTTTACCCGACTATCTGCCACCCATACTTCTGGTGCGAATTTTAAGAACTCATCTAAGAAATAACGATTGCACTGGTCATACAGCACATCTGCAGCCAATAATACATCGACCGATTCAGCACGATAAAGATCATCCAAATATTCAAGTTCAACTTGATTCAATGCTGCATTTTCACGACAAGCCGCTAGACTAACAGCGTCAATATCACAGCAGATCACGCGTTTAGCTCCTGCCAATTTTGCAGCAATTGCGACAACTCCAGAGCCAGCACCAAAATCCAATACAACCTTGTCTTTGACATGCTCAGGTTCTGTAAGTAACCACTGTGCCATGGCCAGACCCGAAGCCCAACAGAAGATCCAATACGGTGTGTCATTCCAGATACGTTGAATGATTTCATCATCCAAACGTTCAGTCGGAAATACAGGTGGTATTAACCACAATGAAATCGGCGTGTTGGGTAACTGCTGTGATTGTAAGTCACAATGAGGGATGACTTGATGTAAGGCTTGAAGTAAATGTTCAGGGGCTTTGGGAAATTGAAAGGTGCAGCTCATCAGATTTCTTTTTTAATTGATTTTATAACAAGCATAACAGAGACATTCCATTATGATTTGAATTCTTAGATTAACCTTCGGTTCGACCTACTTTTCTTTTGGGAAAAGTAGGCAAAACCATTGTCATCCGCAAAACTCGACAGATACTATCTAAAATCGAAAGTATCGCAGAAACATTAAATTTTTAATGTAATCATGCCTCAAACAATTGCAGATGACGGTTACGCGCATTAAATAACCGCCTAACTTCATAACTACATTAACCTAAAGCTTTCTCAGCAGCTTCAACTGTTTGACGAATCAAAGTTGTAATCGTCATTGGGCCAACACCACCTGGAACAGGCGTGTAAGCAGAAGCAATGTCTTCAATACCTTGTAATTGGATATCACCAACACCACCGCCATCACGTGGATGGAAGCCAGCATCTACGACAACCGCGCCTTGCTTGATCCAGTCTTTTTGAATCAATTCAGCTTTACCTACAGCACCCACCACGATGTCTGCTTGTTTAACCAAGTCAGCCAAGTTTTGAGTACGTGAATGACAAATCGTGACTGTTGCATTGGCTTGAAGTAACATCATCGCCATTGGTTTACCCAAAATTGCAGAACGACCAACAACAACTGCGTGTTTACCCGCGATTTCAATGTTGTTCTCTTGCAAGATAGTCATAATACCCGCTGGTGTTGCTGAACCATAAGCAGCTTCACCCATCGCCATACGACCAAAACCAAGACAAGTGACACCATCAACGTCTTTTGCAAGGCTAATTGCATCGAAACATGCACGTTCATCAATTTGCGCAGGCACTGGGTGCTGCAACAAAATACCGTGAACATCAGGATTTGCATTTAATTTTTCAATTTCAGCCAACAACTGTTCAGTTGTGGTTTCTTGTGGCAATTCAATTTTCAATGAATCCATGCCCACACGACGGCATGCATTGCCTTTCATACGCACATAAGTTGCCGATGCACCATCATCCCCAACTAAAATTGTTGCCAAAATCGGAGTACGACCCGATTTTTGTTTCAACACTTCAACACGAGCAAGTAAATCTGCTTCAATTTGCTTTGCTAACGCTTTTCCATCTAATACCAATGCCACAATACGTCTCCACAGGCTGATATCAATCAATTTCGCAAATAATACATGATTATTTGCCCAATTTTATTTTAGATGTTGATTTTATGTGCATATCCACTGAATTACCTATTGTTTTTTTTTCAAAGGTTGCTAATATGTGCATCACCAAGACAAGGCGGGGTGGCAGAGTGGTCATGCAGCGGACTGCAACTCCGTGGACGCCGGTTCGATTCCGACCTCCGCCTCCAATCTTGGTAAAGCCCGGGTGGTGAAATAGGTAGACACAGGGGATTTAAAATCCCCCGCCCACAAAGCGTGCCGGTTCGAGTCCGGCCCCGGGCACCATTTTAAGACTGTTAAAATGGTGCCAATAAAGAATCCAGCGAAAGCTGGTTTTTTTATGCCTAAAATTTGAATACCTATATTTAGATGTGTATTAAAAAAGCGACTTAAAGTCGCTCTACAAATAAAATTCCATTCAGATGATCTATTTCATGTTGCACAATTCGAGCAGGAAAACCTTCGTAATATTGTTCAACCCTTTCACCTTGTAAAGTGTCATAACGAACTTTGACTGCATAAGCACGTTCTACCTGTCCTCGTTGCTCAGGTACACTCAAACAACCCTCTTCACCCAAACATGTTTCAGCCGAATACTCAACAATCTCAGGATTAATCATAGTTACAGCAGGCATTTCTGGTGCATCTGGATAACGTAGATTTGGACGAGAAGCCACAATAATCACTCGTTTCGAGATATACACCTGTGGCGCAGCAATTCCAACACCATTACGCTCCAGCATAGTCACTTGCATTGCGAGAGCTAGCTGCTCAAGCCATGCCGAATTAAACTCATTTTGTGTTACAGATGCCGCTTTGAGTGTGAGTATTTCCTCACCACGTTGGGCAACAGGTAAAACTACAGACACCTTTTCTTCCTCAAAATTTATTTTAATTTAGCATCATTCAGCTTAACATAAGTAAAAATCAATACAGCACATCCATATATGAATGCAACGCAACTTTTTCTTGGGGTGATTTTTAGCTCAATTGGCTTAGGTTATTTTATTTATGGCAAAAAGCAGCAGCGTACTGTCCCTCTAGTCTGTGGCATCGGCTTAATGGTGTATTCTTATTTTTTTGATAGCAACCTCGCCATTGTTGGTATCGGTTGCATTCTCAGCATCATTCCCTATTTTTTGAGAGCTTAAAGAAAGAGATCGCCAATCATATAAAGTTTGGCATAACCTGAGATCTCAATCCGCTCATCATCCAAAATTCGACAGAACAATTCCCCACCACGTGGTGATGCCTGATAAGCCAGCAATTCTGTCTTACCCAGCTTTTCTGCCCAAAGCGGGACAATTGCAGTATGAATTGATCCAGTAACAGGGTCTTCATTAATGCCAATATCTGGTGCAAAATAACGAGAAATACAGTCATACGGATATTCTTCACCACCGCTTGCCGTGACTGCAACATCTAAACTTGGTGCTTCCATCACCGCGCGCATTTCCCCAAAGGCTTTCAGCTTTAAAAAATCCACATGCACATCCATCACATCCTGTGCGGAACCGAGTTCAATTACATAAGCCTGAGCATTGCTATATACCGCCTGAATCGGTTTATTCAATGCTTCATTGAAGATTTCTGGATATTCTTCTAACTGCTCAAGCCGACGAATAGGGAAATTCATCACAATTTTTCCATCTTCCGCCCGAGAAATATAAAAGGTTCCCAGTTGCTTCACTTCAAATTCAATTTTTGTCGCTTGTGTAAAATACTGAAATAAAACAAAAGCACCTGCCAGAGTGGCATGTCCACAAAATGCAACTTCAGCGGTTGGTGTAAACCAACGAATTAAATAATGAGTATCATCCAGTCGTTTGATAAATGCAGTTTCAGAGAGATTATTTTCGAGGGCAATATTTTGCATCAGTTCATCTGCGAGCCATTCATCGAGAACGATCACTGCCGCAGGATTACCTTGAAACAGGTATTGGCTAAAAGCATCTACTTGATAAATTTTCATTATTTTACATTCTCTAGTTAAAATTGAACTGTTAATCACTTACAGAATATTTTATTTTGATAAATTCCATCTCAGTTTTAACCTAATCCCACAGATTTGTCACTTTATGAATCACAACATCAATTCTCATTTTAAAAATGTTCCTTTAGAAAAGGCGTATCGCCTGCTAACACACGGTGCAACGGTTTTAGTTTCCTCACAGCATCAACAGCAAGCTGATGTTATGGCAGCAGCATGGGCTTGCGCACTGGAGTTTAAACCTGCCAAAGTCACCGTAGTTCTCGATAAAAGTACCATGACACGCAAAATCATTGAGCAATCTGGTTATTTTGTTTTACAGGTTCCGACCTACAAACAAATTGACATGGTCTATCAGCTTGGTACAACCAGCTTGCATGACACGCCCAACAAACTAGAATTAAGTGGTGTAGAGTTATTTTACTTGGATGACTCTACACAACCCCTCGTTGATGGCTGCTCTGCATGGTTAATTTGCAAACTTATTCCTGAACCACACAATCAACAAGCGCATGATTTATTTATTGGAGAAGTCATAAGTGCGTGGGCAGATGACCATATTTTCCGTGATGGACACTGGCACTTTGAAGATGCCAATCCAGAATGGCGTAGCCTGCACCATGTCGCAGGTGGTAATTTCTATCTGATTGGGGAACCTGTCAACGTGGCTGATCGGCTCAATTCACCTTAAAATGAGAAAACCTCGCAAAATGCGAGGTGACTTCAAGTACAAACCAATAAAACATTGGGTGATCAATCTGAATTGCATTCGTATAAATGCAGAATGAAGCTCTAAGCGCCTAACTTTAAATCACTCTAGGTCAGACAATTTAGCCAATTTAAAAAATAATTGCCGTGAAGCAATACTTTCAGACCTTCTTATCGCATAATAGGCGCATCAAATTAATTCCTTTTTGAGATTTATAAAAGAAACTGCATGATTTCTTACCCTAATAAATCTCAATGTTTCCTGTTGTTATCTGAAAGAAGAAGTCATTTTTTATGAAAATTGTCATTCTCAATAAACCTTATGACGTCCTCTCCCAGTTTCGTAAAGACGAAGCTCACATGACCATGTCTGACTTTGTCGATGATCCAACTTTACGTTTAGCGGGTCGTCTCGATATGGACTCTGAAGGATTGGTATTTTTAACCGATCACGGTGGTCTAAATCAGTTTATTACCAACCCTGCAAATAAAAAATACAAAACCTATTTAGTTCAAGTCGATGGTGATGTAACCGAAGAAGCGTTAGAGCAGCTTCGTAAAGGTATTGAACTCAATGATGGTATGACACTTCCTGCAAAAGCAGCGAAAGTCTCTGAACCTGACTGGTTATGGGAACGTACTCCACCTGTACGTTACCGAGCTAACATTCCAACCTCTTGGGTTGAAATTTCAATTTGTGAAGGTCGTAACCGTCAAGTACGCCGCATGACCTCTGCTGTTGGCTTCCCAACTTTACGTTTGATTCGCACCAAAATTGGTTCAATCGACTTGGTTCAATTGGGTTTACTTCCCGGTGAAACCAAAGAGATTGAACCTCTACTTTACCCAGACTTTAAAGATGTTCCAGCGGAAGAGCCTTACCGTTCACGCTCTTATGTGAAAAAACCTGGTGGCACAGGTGGTAAGCCAATGGTTCGCAAGAACAAAGATGGTTCTCCAAAGAAATCAGGTACAAAGCGTATTTGGCAAATGGATGAGAGTGAAAAACCACGTCGTAAGACCAATGGAACAACCCGTCCAAATACCAAAGCGCCACGCGGTCGTAACCGTAATGGACGTTAAGATTTGATGTAAAAATAAAGCTCACGAAAGTGGGCTTTTTAATTCACAATGGTATAAAAACTTTTCACATAAAATAATTCTTTTTCATTCTCAACTTTTCTATGAATTTCAATCAAATATTTTTCTTCTCTCATTTTTCTTCCATACAAATTCTCATAGCTCAAATAAAATTCTAAATTATAGACGTTCTTACTTCTTAAAATATTCATAATTCTGGCTTCAAATCCTAATTGAAATTTTTTGGATTCTTCCACCCCAATTTTCACAAGATTATAAGATCGATTATTTTGGTCTGCTCTAATAATAGTGATATTTAAAGCAGGACCACTTCCTGTATTTCTTACATAAAACTCCAACCTACTCCCATTACTTAACTTTTCTTTAAAGTCTCCTCTTTCTACTTCTAGTGTTTCTACCGTTGTTAATAACTTAAATTGATCTAAATCAATGATAGGAGTTATCGCTCTATGCATAACTTCATACTGTTCTTCCTGTATCTTGGAAAGTATCGCCTGTTGCTTCACACTCTCTTTCATTTCTTCAATTTGTAATTCCAATGCTTTCTCTTGTTGTTCTAAAGCTTTAGTATTTTGATCTAACTGCTTACCTTGCTGGACATAACCTAAAATCAACCAAAAGAATGCGATTGGTGCAAATATTCCTGCAAGAAAATCGCCCAATTCATTTAATGATGTAGGTAAAGTATAGCCGTTGCTTCGGCTAAATAGATAAATTCCCAATAGCCAAATAAAGGAAACTAAAACTCCGAAGATCAAACTTTTCTTATTCATATTCTTAGCCAGTTCAAATATCTTGAAATACAAAAAAAGCCGATGCATTGGCATCGGCTTTTTCACATTATCGACTGATCAGCCGATTTTGCTAAACCTTAAACAGTTTCAAGCGCAGCATTTAAAGTTGCACTTGGACGCATAACAGCATTTACTTTCGCTGGATCAATCGCGTAGTAACCACCGATGTCCGCAGCCTGACCTTGAACTGCTGCAAGCTCTGCAACGATTTTATCTTCGTTTTCATCAAGCGCTTTAGCAAGAGGAGCAAACTTCGCTTTTAACTCAGCATCTTCATCCTGAGCAGCCAAAGCTTCAGCCCAGTATTTAGCTAAGTAGTAGTGGCTACCACGGTTGTCAATTTCACCAGTACGGCGTGATGGAGACTTGCCGTTGTCAAGCAATAAGCCTGTTGCTTGGTCTAGCGTTTTCGCAAGAAGTTTCGCCTTAGCGTTGTCTTCTTTAATGCCAAGCTCTTCCAAAGAAACCGCAAGTGCCAAGAACTCACCTAGAGAATCCCAACGTAAGTGGTTTTCTTCTACAAGCTGTTGTACATGTTTAGGCGCAGAACCACCAGCACCAGTTTCGTACATACCACCACCCGCCATTAACGGCACGATAGAAAGCATTTTCGCAGAAGTACCAAGTTCCATAATTGGGAACAAGTCAGTGAGGTAGTCACGTAAGATGTTACCCGTTACAGAAATTGTGTCTAAACCACGAGCAACGCGCTCAAGCGTATAACGCATTGCACGTACTTGAGACATGATTTGAATATCAAGACCAGTCGTGTCATGATCTTTCAAGTATTTTTCTACTTTCTTGATCAATTCATTTTCATGTGGACGGTATGGGTCAAGCCAGAAGATCGCAGGCATACCTGAGTTACGTGCACGTGTTACTGCAAGTTTCACCCAGTCACGGATTGGAGCATCTTTCACCTGACACATACGCCAGATATCGCCTTCCTCAACTTCTTGAGACATCAACACTTCACCTGTTTCAAGGTCAGTGATGTTTGCAGTACCCGCTTCTGAAATTTCAAAAGTTTTGTCGTGTGAACCGTATTCTTCAGCTTTTTGTGCCATTAAACCAACGTTTGGCACAGTACCCATAGTACGTGGATCGAAGTTACCATTCCACTTACAGAAATTAATCATTTCTTGGTAAATACGTGCGAATGTTGACTCAGGCATCACTGCTTTACAGTCATAAGGTTTTCCATCAGCACCCCACATTTTACCGCCACCACGAATCATTGCAGGCATAGAAGCATCTACAATAATATCGTTTGGAGAATGGAAGTTGGTAATACCTTTAGCTGAATCAACCATCGCAAGTGCAGGACGGTGTTCTTGACATGCATGTAAGTCACGGATGATTTCGTCACGTTGAGATTCTGGCAAAGTTTCGATTTTTTGATACAAGCCAGCCATACCGTTATTTACGTTAATGCCTAGCTCATCGAATAACTTGCCGTGTTTCTCAAATGCATCTTTGTAATAGATCTTAACGCAGTGACCAAATACGATTGGGTGTGAAACCTTCATCATGGTTGCTTTTACGTGCAATGAGAACAAGATGCCAGCTTCACGACAATCTTCTAGTTGTTTCTCATAGAAATCGCAAAGTGCTTTTTTACTCATAAACATTGAGTCAATGATTTCACCATCTAAAAGCGCAACTTTTGGCTTAAGAACAATGGCTTCACCGCTCTTTGTGATCAATTCCATTTTCACGTTACGTGCACGGTCAAGTGTCATTGATTTTTCGCCATGGTAGAAGTCGCCTTCTTCCATGTGCGAAACATGAGTTTGTGACCACTGTTTCCACTCGCTCATTGAATGCGGGTGTTTTTTAGCGTAATTCTTTACTGCTGCAGGTGCACGACGGTCAGAGTTACCTTCACGTAAAACTGGGTTTACAGCTGAACCTAGGCATTTGCCATAACGTGCTTTGATCTCTTTTTCTTCTTCAGTTGCAGGATTTTCAGGATAATCAGGAATTGGAAAACCTTTAGACTGAAGTTCCTTGATGCACGACGTTAACTGTGCAACAGAAGCACTGATATTTGGTAGTTTAATGATGTTTGTATCTGGATCTTGCGTAAGACGACCTAACTCAGCAAGGTTGTTAGGCACTTTCTGCTCATCGCTTAGGTAGTCTGCAAATTCTGCAAGCACGCGAGCTGCAACAGAGATATCAGTTTTAGTGATCCCGATGCCAGCAGGCTTAGTAAAGGTTTCAATGATCGGCAGTAACGAATAAGTCGCCAACAATGGCGCCTCGTCAGTCAGTGTGTAAATGATGTTTGACTTTCCACCAGCCATATATAGCCCCTTGTGTTAAATTGATTTTTTCTAGAATTGGACTTTTTTAGTCCAATTCTACGCACTGAATAGCTTAAATAAAAACCTTGAGAGTATCGGCCTTCATTGCATTTCAGTCAACGATATATCTCGTGATAGCGACATTTCGTAGAAAAATACCACATTTTCTTCTTCTTCAACAGTGTCATCTCTTTGCAACATTGCTCAAAAAATCAACTTGATAAGCCCGATAACTATCAGATTTTTCACATATCTCCTTTTATTATTGAACAATTTTTAGCATCTTTTACTGATAAAATGATTCGCACTAGTGCACAATTTCTAGCCTTAAAATGACAAAATACGGCTCAACATTTCTAAAATTAATATAGGTAAAACCCCCAAAATACCCTATCTGATTAATCATAATATGACAAAAAAAGCGTATTCCCCTCTTCTAAACACATTTATTAGACTTCAAACCTTGAAGATCTACTCAACTCAAACCGCGATACTTTTATGAAACCTACTTGAATACAGCACACAACAATGCTTATTATGATTCATATTTTTTTAAAATTTAATAATTTTGTATCAAAAAAGGAAGTTATCGTAATGCAAATCAAAAAGGGACACGACTTATTTAATCACGATCAAGTCATGCAAGAGCTTGGTGCACGTTTGGTCGATTACAAAAGCTGTTATGCGAAAGTAGAACTACTCGTTGAAAAGCGACATACACAAGGTCATGGTACTTGTCATGGTGGAATAATTTTTACTCTGGCCGATGGTGCTTTTGCCGTTGCCTGCAATACAGGAGAGTATCCTGCTGTTGGACAGCACTGCAACATTAGCTATATAAAACCTGGGCAAATTGGTGATGTACTCACTGCGACAGCCGAATTACGCTCGCAAGCTGGGCGCTCAGAATTCTACGACATTCAGATTGTAAACCAAAAACAAGAAACCATTGCTGAATTTAGAGGTGTCTCACGTATGCTCATTCCTGCAAAGTAATGATCAGGTATCGTACGTTTCCATCCTAAAGCAAAATACTATTCTTGCTTCAGGATGCAGTGGTTACATATTGGAATGTTGATTTTTTCTTAATCGTTTAGACTAATTCCTTTTAAGCTTTAGGATCAATCAGATGGTTAAGTTTTTAATCCCTCTCGTTGGGCTTGGTTTCTCCTCTTTATGCCTTGCAGAAAACCCTATACGAGTTCAGGTTCTAAATACCAATAATGGTCAACCTGCAGCACATTTACATGTCACCTTAGAAGCACAACAGAATAATCAGTGGGTTCAGATCGGTGAAGGTGACACGAATGATCAAGGTCAACTTGACACGCTCTATCCAAAAGATAAAGCCAATCTAGACAAAGGTTATTATCGGGCCACGTTTAAAACAGGTGACTGGTTTAGAAGCAAAAATCAACGCTCGTTTTATGCAGAAGTCCCTGTGGTTTTTGTGATTGATGGCTCAATGGATCACTATAATATTCCGCTTCAGATCAGTCCGTATGGATATTCGACCTATCGTGGAAGTTAGGCTATCAAATAAAAAAACCGATGATCAAACATCGGTTTTTTTAAAGAAAAGAAAAGCGAAATTAAGCTTTTAACCAATTCTCAGCTTTGGTCTGATCTGCAACTTTTAATTCAACTGTGGTTAAACCAGTTTCAGCGGCTTGAACCGTAAACTGAAGCAATTCATCACGACGGAAAGCATGCACAACAAATTCACCTTGTTGTTTTGCATATTTAGCCAACAACTTTTCAGAAGCCTTTAAGCCATCAATCGCCACGATAACATCATTGGCAGATAGCCCTGCTTTTGCACCTGCTCCTTCACGTCGAGCTTGTTGAATCAGCATTCCTTCGGGTTTTTCAGCAAGCTTCAAACCGAATGGCTGAGTCTTGTCATTTTTAAGCTGATATTCAATACCGAATTCAGGGAAGAGTTGATCAAGTGGCAATTCATCAGTGGTATAAATCAGATGATTAATTTGCTCTAACCAAGAATGACCTGTTAATTCTTCACACAACTCAAAAATGGTGCGCTCAGTCACCTGAATACCTTTTTGTGCATTTTCATAGAGTTTACGTACAAGAACATCGAGACTTGAGCCACGTAAACGCAAACCTAAATCCAGACATAAAGCCACTAAACAGCCTTTATTGTAGTAGCTCGTTCCTGCGTTATTGCTGTTTTCATCTGGACGGTAGAATTTAATCCATGTGTCAAAACTTGACTCGGCAACCGACTGAACCTCACGGCCTGGATTTTGCAAATAGCGGTCAATCTGCGCCTTGAGTAATTTCAAATACGATGCTTGTGAAATCACACCGCTACGCAGCAAAATCAGATCATCGTAATATGACGTGAAACCTTCAAAAATCCACAGCAAAGACGTATAGCTTTCTTTGTGCAAATCATAATTAACAAAGTTTTCAGGACGAATATATTTCACCAACCATGAGTGGAAATATTCATGGCTGCAAAGCCCCAAGAAACGCTGATAATCCTCTGAAGGTTCTTCAGGCTCATTGGCTTTTGGCAAGTCATCACGCGGCGTGATTAAACTGGTGCTGTTTGGATGCTCTAGACCACCATAACTATTGCCTGTTGCCATGGTCATAAACACATAGTTTTTAAATGGCGCTGATCCAAAAATCTGAATTTCAGTTTGGCAAATTTTCTGGATATCGGCTTGTAGACGCTCAACATTGGTCGCATGTTTACCTGAAATCACAAACTCATGTTGAATACCTTCAGCGTCAAAGCTAAAACGAGTTTGATCAGCCAGTTCAAATGGACTATCAATGAGCTGCATATAATTGTCAGCTTTTAAGGTATAGCGCCCTTTCACCAAGCTTTTTGAGACCAAACCTGTCGCCACAGTAAAATGCTTAAACTCATCGGGCAAGAACACTTCCAATTCACATTCAGCTTCTTCCTGATCTTTAAGACCTAAGCACACGCACGCTGGGTTGACATAGAAACGAGTCTGATCGACATAACTACCACGTACCGATAAATCATAGGCATAGACATCGTACTCAACTGTAATCAACTCATGATCAGTGTTAAATAGACGCCATTTATTCTTTTCAAATTTACTGATTTTCAGTTGGCGTCCTGCCTCGTCATAGGCTTTAACCGACTCAATGTGTTTTGCAAATTCACGAATCAGGTAACTGCCCGGAATCCATGTCGGCAACCACAATTCTTGTGTTGGATTGGCGACAAAACGTAAGGTCACATGAATGAGATGCTGTTGGTAATCGTCAAACTCTATTTGATAGTGCAACATAAGTCGGAATTCTAATCTTAATCAGTTTATGCAGGGCTTTAGCTTAGCATTTTTTTACTCTAATATGCGCTACTGCTGTTATTCCGTACAGAAGATGACTGAAATCAAGTTAGCTTTAATATTTGTCATGGAAGATAGCGACTCTTTCTTTTGATCTCCTCAGGATTTGTCCGTTGAAACGTTTTATTTCTTGGTTTGCAGGGCTTGGCATGTTATGCACAAGTTTCGCCCATGCAACCATTTTGAATATTGACCCAGAATCTGTACCTGCTGCGGCGTGGACAATTTATGATCCACAATCTGGGCAAACTATTGCTGAATACAATAGCCATGCACAACGTGCCCCTGCCTCTTTAACCAAAATGATGGTGGCGTACATTACGCTTCAAGAAATCAAGGCGGGCAAACTGAAGAAGACAGATGTCATTACAGCCAATGACGTAGTACACGTGGTTCAGCCTGATGAATCACAAATGTTCCTACGTCCTGGGCAGAAAATTACCATTGATCAATTGCTCACAGGTCTGGTGGTTATGTCTGCCAATGACGCAGCGGTTACCTTAGCTCAGCGTATTGGTGGAGACTTGCCGCACTTCGTTGCACGTATGAACCAAGAAGCTAAAGCGCTAGGCATGACCGATACCCATTTCACCAATCCCGCTGGGATTACCATGGATGGGCATTATTCTTCTGCTGCGGATATGGCAAAACTGGGCAATGCGTTAATCCAACAATTCCCTGATTATTTGGGTTATTCAAAACAAACCAGCTATTCATGGAATGGTCATCCACACCATGCAACCAATATTTTGCTGAAACAAGATCCAACCGTTGATGGCTTAAAAACAGGTTTTACTCGTGCTGCTGGCTTTAACTTGGCATTAACAGCGAAACGTCCAACCATGAATCCAAACTTGCCACAACGTCGTTTGATTGTCGTGGTGTTGGGAACAACTAGCCCGATTATGCGTGCGGAAGTTGCGCACCGTTTAATGAATTTGGCGTATAACTACACACGCGATGAAGTCATTGTTAAGGCACAACAGCCAATTGCACTTTTACCTGTCATGGATGGGAAAATCAAAAGCTATCAAGTCGTGCCTCAAACCACTCAGTTCATGACCACTTCGCTGTATAACCAGCCTGTGGCGATTGACATGCGTAGTTTCAACAATGACTCTGGACACTTGGTGTATAACGGACAAAGCCTTGAGCCAGTCAACAGTACACAAACACACATTCAAGTGAATCTGAATCAAAAGCAATTGACTGCACCTTTAAATCAAAGCATGCAATTGGCAACACTGAAAGTGTATCAAAACGGTCAATGGATCGAAGACATTCCTGTCCAGTCACAAGTTCAACTTGAATATGCCAATATTTTGCAACGTTTCTGGCACTGGCTCTGCTCTCTGCTACCTTTCCTAGGTGCCAAAGCGATTCCTGCAAAAATTCTGTTATAAGATTGAAAGAAAAAAAGGGGTTGATTTTTTTGCATCAACCCCAATCTTCTTTAAAATAATGAACCTCATCTAAAAATCCTGAATTTGCATTCCCCAAATTCAGTTTTTCATTTTATGATGTGACTTTAAAACTCTGTATGGATTTACAAACATGACTGCTATTGCAAATAACCACGTGGTTTCATTCCACTACACACTAACAAATGCTGAGGGTGAAACACTTGACCAATCTCAAGGCGAACCACTTGCATATTTGCACGGCGCAGGCAACATCATTCCTGGTTTAGAAAAAGCTCTTGAAGGCAAAACTGTTGGCGATAAATTGACTGTTAACGTTCCTGCTGCTGAAGGTTATGGCGAATACAACCCAGACCTCGTTCAAGAAGTTCCTGCTCAAATGTTCCAAGGCGTTGAGAAAATCGAAGCTGGCATGCAGTTCCAAGCTCAAACTGATGACGGCGTGCAAATCGTAACTGTTAAGTCTGTTGAAGGCGACACAGTGATCGTTGATGCAAACTTCCCACTTGCTGGTCAAGATTTGACTTTCCAAGTTGAAATCGTTGAAGTTCGTGATGCGACTCAAGAAGAACTTGATCACGGTCACGTTCATGGCGTAGGTGGTCACCACCACTAAGATTTTGCCTCTTGCAAATCTGAAAAAGCAAAGCCTCGTGCTTTGCTTTTTTTATGCTATTTTTAGGCGATCGAGTTCTTAAAACTGATTTGAATTTATGCCTACCCTGATCTGGTTTCGTCAAGACTTACGCATTTCTGATCACGCTGCACTATGGCACGCCAGCCAAAACGGGGCTTGCCTTGCCCTTGTCATATTATCTCCACAGCAATGGCAACAACATGATGATGCTCCGATTAAACTGGACTTTTATCTGCGTCAGTTAAGCGAGTTACAGCAACAATTACAACACTACAATATTCCACTAATGGTTCAGGTTGTACCACTTTGGCAAGAGATCGCACCTGTTTTGCTTGCACTGTGTCAGCGCTTTCAGATTCAGCAGGTGCATGCCAATGTTGAACTGGGTCTTCATGAATTACAGCGTGATAAACACTGCCAAGATGTCTTGGCTCAAGCCAAGATTCAACTAGAGCTGTACCAAGACCGTACACTATTTCCTATCGGTAGCATTCGCAATCAGTCAGGGCAACCCTATCAGGTGTTTACTCCTTTTAAGAAAAACTGTTATGAACGCCTGAATCTGCAACTGCCTGCCTGCTATCCTGAGATTGCTATTCAAACTCCTATGCAGTTTGAATTCACACCACAAGAACAGCAAATTCCCGAACTACATGAACTGGGCTATGACGCTATTCCAACCGAACAACAACAGCTTTGGCCGATTGGTGAGTCGCATGCACAGCAACAACTGGATGATTTTTTAGAAGATGCCTTAGCCGACTACAAACAGCAACGTGACTTTCCTGCCCAAGCAGGCACAAGCCAATTGTCTGCCTATTTAAATATCGGCATTCTGTCGATTCGCCAGTGTGTACAAGCGCTGTTTCGCCTACAGCAAGGACAGTTTTTATTGACCGATGAAGGTCAACAGACTTGGCTGGATGAACTGCTGTGGCGTGAGTTTTATCAGCATATTTTGTTTGACTATCCCCAAGTGTCTAAACACTTACCTTTTCAGCCGAAAACCCAGCAACTTGCATGGCGAGATGATCCCGAAGGTTTAGCGGCATGGCAACAAGGTCAAACAGGCATTCCAATTGTCGATGCAGGGATGCGTCAACTGCTTGCAACGGGCTGGATGCACAATCGGGTACGCATGATTTGCGCGATGTTTCTCACCAAAAATTTACTGATCGACTGGCGTAAAGGTGAACAGTGGTTTATGCAACATCTCATTGATGGTGATTTGGCAGCAAATAACGGTGGCTGGCAATGGAGTGCATCAACTGGAACAGATGCCGCGCCCTATTTTCGGATATTCAACCCGATTAGCCAGTCTGAAAAATTTGACCCGAATGGCGACTATATACGGCGTTGGGTGCCTGAACTGAAATCTTTAGATAATAAAACTATTCACGAGCCTTATGCCAAAGGCTACAAAGCTGGCTTAGACTATCCGAAAGCAATTGTTGATCTGAAAAGCAGTCGGGTTCGTGCGATTGAAGCCTTTAAAGCTTTGGATTAAAGCAATTTAAGCCAATGCCTGCTTTAAATTGGTTTTGGCTTGCTGCTCATAATGCTGCTGAAAATATCGGGTTTGATACAAAGGCTGTGCCAGATAAAACTGGCGCAGCACTGTATGACGCTTTTCCTGATAAATCAGCTCATCCACCCACGCATATTCCTGTCGGATTTGCTGCTGATATTCAGTAAAGCGTTGTGGTGAACTACCCAAAATCGCCAGATCAATATCCAGTAAATAGGCTAAATCAGACTCAGAAGCGATGGCATGTTGCTGGGTTGCCAAAATCCAATTCGCGATCTTGTCGAGCTGGGCTTCAGGCAATGCGCCTGCCAGTTGTTGTCGCATCAACATCGCACTCTCTTGTTCATTGCTTGCTGAACGCGGTTGATAGACTACATCGTGAAAGAAAATCGCCAGTTGCATGGCTAGAGCATCTTCAATCTGGTTTTGCACGATTTCAAATAACGCTAGGCATTCCACAATATGTTGTAACTGATGATAGGCTCGTTGAGGTTCCTGATAAGCATGCAGCAGTTTTTCCAAGCATCGCTCATGTTGCTCGACTGACCAGTGCTCAGGCAAAAACTGGGGTAAAAGTTTTTGCCACGCCTGACGAAACTGCTGCTGAAAGCTCGGCATTATGCAACCTGCTCCTCACGTTTAAATACCAGTTCTTTGGCATTGGAATTTTCAGCATCAAAATAATAGCCTTCGCTATTAAATGCTTTAAGGTCTTCAACCTGTTGAATCTGCTGCTCAATTACAAAACGTGCCATTAAACCACGGGCTTTTTTTGCATAGAAACTAATGACTTTGTATTTGCCATTTTTTTGATCCAAAAACACAGGTTTAATAATTTGAGCATCCAAAGCAGATTCTTTCACGGCTTTATAATATTCGTCCGATGCAAGGTTCAATAAAATCTGACTATTGGCGTGTTGCAAGTCTTGCTGAATCAGATCGGTAATGCGTTTCCCCCAAAATTCATATAAGTTGCTACCACGAGGGTTTTGCAGCTTAGTCCCCATTTCCAGACGATACGGCATCATCAAATCCAGTGGACGAAGCAGCCCATATAAACCCGAAAGCATCCGCAAATGCTGCTGAGCAAAATCCAGTTGCGAGTCATTGAGTGCATAGGCATCTAAACCTGTGTAGACATCACCTTTAAATGCAAAAATGGCTTGGCGGGCATTGGCCAGATCAAACTCGGTTTGCCAGTCCTGAAAACGTGCCACATTGAGCTGTGCAATTTTTTCACTGACACTCATTAAGCTTGCCAATTGTGACGCTGACAACTCACGACAAACCTCAATCAACTGTTCAGACTGATCCAAAAGACGCGGCTGAGTAAAGTTGCTGCTTGGCAATGCAGTTTCATAATCCAGTGTTTTGGCAGGTGAAATTAAAGCCAGCATAGACATCCTCATTTTTGCTATATTTTGCCCACTATATCAGTCCCCTATTTCTAACGCCAATCTGTGTTTCTGATCGCGTTTATCGGTACAATCATGCTTCCTACTTTAAAATTAAGCTCTTCGAGTCCTATGCCTGAAACGATTTTTTTACAAGGCCCTGCTGGGAAAATTGAGGTTTTTGTTGACCGCCCACAGGCAGAGATCCGCAGTTTTGCCATTGTTTGTCATCCACACCCACTGCAAGGTGGCACGGCGCATCATAAAGTGCCGATGTTGCTGTCGAATATTTTGACTGAGCGTGGCTGTATTGTTTACCGTCCAAGTTTCCGTGGTGCAGGACAAACTGAAGGCTTGCATGAAGAAGGATTTGGCGAAACCCATGATATTTTGGCAATCTTGCAACAGCTTCGTGAAATGCATCCGAACCTTGATTTTTATGCAGGTGGCTTTAGCTTTGGTGCGCATGTTTTAGCCAAATGTTATGCAACACTTGAGGTTGCAGAACGTCCAAAACAGTTGGTGCTTTGTGGTCTGCCAACTGCAATGGTACGTGGGCTGCGTGACTATCAAACCCCAGAAATTCAAGGCGATTTGCTGTTTGTACATGGTGAAGAAGATGACATTACCCTGCTGAGTGATATGGTGAAATGGGCAAAACCGCAAAAGCACCCGATCACGATTTTCCCAGGCGCAAATCACTTCTTTACAGGCTATTTAAAGCAACTACGCCAAGTGATTAGCCAGTATATTCGTTTATAAACAATCGGCATCTCATGGCAGGAAAGTTGAGGTTTAGACCTGTATATCCTGCCATGTCAGCCCAAAATGCACCTAATCTCTTTAACCCAATTACTGTTGTTTTTGCATTCTAAATGCTCATACAAAAATCAAATGTGGAACAGGTGAAATATCAGTTCTAAGTTCTTGTCTCATCCAAAAGTTTTATTTCAAAAAAGATGACTTCACTATACTTTGGATCCATTAAAAGAAATTCATCTAGATTTACGCTCTAATTCATTCTAGATGGTGCATCATTAACTCACCCAAATAGGCATTTAAACCTATGCTGAACTTCACTTTTCTTGGTACTTCTTCAGGCGTTCCAACGCTCACACGCAATGTTGCAGGGCTTGCGATTGGTATTCAGAAAAGTAAGGAATGGATTTTAGTCGATGCTGGCGAAGGTACACAGCATCGCCTTCAACAAGCCAGATTTTCCCTACACAAGCTCAAAGCGATTTGTATTACCCATGTGCATGGTGATCATTGTTATGGTTTAGTCGGTTTACTCGCGAGTGCGGGAATGAATGCACGCACACAACCCTTAACGATTATTGCCCCTCAAGCCATTCAGACTTGGCTCGAAGTGACCATTCAACTCACCGATCTGTATTTATCTTATCCCATTGAGTTTATTGATGTAGAAACACTGCTTGAGCGGCCGCATCAACTCAATGAAGTGCTGTCGATTCAAACGCACCGTTTGCACCATCGTGTACCAAGCTATGCCTTTAGTGTGGTGGCTACACATGTTCAGAAAAAACTTGATACTGCTGCGCTACAAGCACTGGGTATTCCAAAAGGCAAAGTTTGGGGCGATTTACAAAGTGGTCAGGACATTGAATTTGAGGGGGAAAATTTTCCAAATCGACAGTTTTTTGAAATCACCTCTCAGCAAATTCATGCCGTGATTGCGGGAGATAATGACCAGCCTGAACTGTTGAATGATGTTTGTGCCACAGCCAATCTGTTGATTCATGAAGCAACCTACACCCAAGCCATTTTAGACAAGGTGGGAACAACACCCATGCACAGTTCTGCAAAAATGCTGGCCGAATTTGCCGAGAAAGTTCATTTACCTCACCTGATCTTGACGCATATCAGCGCACGCTATCACGATGCACAAGGTTCAAAAACATTAAAAGCTGAAGTTGAGCAATATTATTCAGGTCAGTTTTGGATCGCGCATGACTTTGACCGATACGAACTTGATCTCGATGGAAACATGACAAAAACCGCCTATGCAGCACATGGATTTTGCCAAGTCACGACTCCACGCTAAGCAGCAGACCAATTACTGAGAGATGCTGATTTTAAAATCTGGTCTCTTAAAATCGATATTCCCAAATAGAAATAACATCGTGATCTCTCAATCACCGAAGTCCAAAGTTCTGCAACATAAAACCAAAAAACCTCAACGTGGATAATGCTTTAATATAATTTCACTGATGTAGATCATGATGAACTGTTCAATTTCTCAACCACGGATGAAGCCAAAAAAATAGATGACAGTGAATATTCTTCATCATAAAA
The DNA here is from genome assembly GCF_003261585.1 of Acinetobacter sp. MB5. Lineage (GTDB taxonomy): Bacteria > Pseudomonadota > Gammaproteobacteria > Pseudomonadales > Moraxellaceae > Acinetobacter. The sequence continues at coordinate 347,322 of NZ_POVU01000002.1, forward strand.
ATTCGATCTTGATGGTGTAGATCTATCATGGATTGGTTTCTACTTGAACTTATGGATTCATAGCGCCATGTATTAACAATATATTCTTATTTAAAAATAAAAAGGAAAAAGCCGTGAACAAAGCTTTGGCACATTTGCCTAGTCCGATCCGCATTGACGGCTCGCAAGGTGAAGGTGGCGGACAAGTTTTACGTACTGCGCTTTCACTCTCAATGATTACAGGCAAACCGTTTGAGTTAGTCAACATTCGTGCTGGGCGCAAAAAGCCTGGTTTAATGCGTCAGCATGTGGTTTGCGTACAAGCCTCTCAACAAATGAGTCATGCCTACACCCAAGGCGCAGGCTTGCATAGTCAATATTTATATTTTGCGCCGCAGCAGACTCAGGCAAGACATTACGAATTTCATATTGGTTCAGCAGGCAGCAGCTTATTGGTCTTTCAAACCTTATTACCTGTACTTTTACAACAATCAACGCCAAGTCAATTGATTATTCATGGCGGCACGCACAATCCGATGGCACCGACTGCCGATTTTATTCAGCACAGTTTTATTCCAACGCTGGCCAAAATCGGGATTCAGATTGATTTTGAAATGGAAAAAGCGGGATTTTTCCCCATTGGCGCTGGAAAAATCAAGGCGACTGTTCATCCATGGCAGCAGCGACAAGAACTCGATTTGCGTTCACGTGGAGCACTGCAAGCCACACATGCCTATGCCGCAGTCCTAAATTTAGATGCTGATATCGCTGAGCGCGAACTGGCAACCCTCCAACAAAAACTCGATTTGCAACAGGCTGAGCAATTGCAGCTACAAGGCATTAGCCAAGGCAATAGTGTATTTGTCTGTATTGAAAGTGAACAGCATTGCCAAGTGTTTAGTGCATTGGGCGAGTTACGTAAAAGTAGCGAACAAACAGCCTTGCAACTGGCTCAAGATGTTCGTCACTATTTGAATGGTCAAGCCGTTGCCGATGAATATTTGGCAGATCAGTTGTTATTACCATTGGCATTGGGTCAAGGAGGACGCTTCACCACGCAGACTTTGAGTGAGCATACCCGAACCCAAGCGGAAATGATCAAACGTTTTATCGACTGTGAAATTGAGTTGATTGAACATGCGCATCAGTATGTTGAAATTATTGTGAGTGTTTAGAGGCGCATAAAAATGGCAGAGATGACTAAAATCAGTCTGTTTATAAGCTTGATGCTCAGACATTAACCTAAAAAATAGCTTCAAGTTTTATCAGTCAGAAAATGGCGTTTGGCTGACTGAATATGTCCCTGCACAGGATTTATCTGTACAGGGTTGATGGGTAAAAATATTCTGATCAGCCTATATCTGTACCAATCAGGACTTTGTTTTAATCAACATTTGCCAATGCAGTGATCAACAACTGCCAACATTTTTCAACAGTATCGACTTTCACTCGTTCGCCTGGTGCATGCGCCCCTTGAATATCAGGGCCAAAGGACACCATCTGCAAGTCAGGATAATGCTCGGCAATAATCCCGCACTCTAAGCCTGCATGAATCACTTTAAGTTCAGGTTCAATCTGAAAAGTGTCTTGATAAGCCCGTTGCAAGCATTTTAAAGCAGCTGATTCAGGATTCGGTGTCCAACCTGAAACGAACGGCGCAAGACTTGAATGCAATCCGTAATACTCAAAATGCTGCTGAATACGATGTGCATGTGATTCCAGTTCATCATTGACCATTGAACGCACCATGATCAGCACATTGGCTTGCTCATGGTTTAAGCGCACCACACCAATATTATTCGAGGTTTCCACCACATCAGGCAGTGCCTGACTCATGTGGGCCACACCATATGGACAGCTCGACAAAGCAGCGAGCCATGCCTGTTGCTGCTCAAGAGCAATCACTTCGGTGACAGCTTCTTGTAATGGCTGAGCATGTAATTCAAGTGCATCATCTACACCTTGAAGTTGTACGCGCAAATTCAATTGTGTTTGTGCTAACAAGGCATCTAACTGGGCAAATGCTGCTTGAGGTAAGGCAATTTTGGCAGTCGCTTCACGGGGTAAAGCATTTCGTGCTGTACCTCCTGAGAATTCAATCAGATGGGCATGGAGTTCTGGCAAATGCTGTTGTAAAAACTGAGCCAAAATCACATTGGCATTGCCGCGCCCCAAGTGAATATCAACACCTGAATGTCCACCTTTGAGTCCTGATACCTGTACTTCAACCGCAACCAGCTCGGTATCAGTGTGCACATACGTCAGCGCTTGCTCGACTTCAATATCCTGACTGCCTGCACAGCCCAAATAAAGTTGTCCCCATTCTTCAGTATCGATATTGAACAGCCACTTGCCTTGCAGTACATTTTCTTCAAGAAAACGTGCGCCGCTCATGCCCGCTTCTTCATCAACAGTCAGCAAAACCTCAATCGGGCCATGCACAATATCGTCGGCATCCAGCACAGCCAAAGCCAGTGCAACACCAATCCCATTGTCTGCACCGAGTGTGGTATTGGGTGTAATCAACCAGTCATTGTCCAAAATCGGCTGAATCGGATCACGACTAAAATCATGCAGCGTCCCCCGATTGGCTTGGGTAACCATATCCAGATGCCCTTGCAAAATCACGCCCATTTTATGCTGCATGCCTGAGGTTGCGGGTTTACGGATAATTAAATTGCCAACCACATCGACATAAGTCTCTAAACCTTTTTGTTCCGCCCAGTCTTTTAGATATTGGCGAAGTTGTTGTTCTTGTTTGGACTGGCGTGGAATACGGCATAAAGTGGCAAAATGCTGCCAGACGTTTTGTGGAGAGAGTTGAGAAAAATCAACGGCATTCATGCTCTGGTCTCATCAAGTCAATGGATTTATTTGTCTTCACTATACCGTAAAATCTCTAAATGGATGATGAGTCAGCCAATATTCCCATCATCCACCCTAAAAATGCTTAAGCGGCCAATAAACGCTTTGCGGCTGCATGATGTTCAGCGCGTAGTTTATCTAAATCTAGCCCCAAGACTTCGCGGTCTTTAACCACCCATTTTCCATTGACCATAACATGCTGGGCTTGGTCAGCACCGCACAACAATAGCGCTGAAATCGGGTCATGGCTGCCTGAGAAACGCAGTTCATCCAATCGGTAAAATGCTAAATCTGCCTGAAAATCAGGTGCAAGCTGTCCTAGATGTTGTTCACGCCCAAGTAACTGTGCTGAACCCTGTGTTGCCCAACCGAGTGCCAGTTCAGGGGTGATCTGCTCCGCACCATATTTGAGACGCTGCAAATATAACGCCTGTTTCGCTTCCAAAATTAAATTGGAGGCATCCCCAGACGCAGAGCCATCAACACCCAAGCCCACTTTTGCGCCTGAGGCCATTAAGTCAATCGTTGGACAAATGCCTGATGCCAGACGCATATTCGAATGTGGACAATGACAAATCCCCACGCCATTTTTCCCCAGTCGCTGAATTTCTTCGGCATTAAAATGGATGCCGTGTGCCAACCATGTCCGCGAATTGAGCCAGCCTACGCTTTCTAAATAATCCACGGTACGCATACCAAACATTTTCAAGCAGAAAGCTTCTTCATCCAAGGTTTCCGCCAAATGCGTATGCAGACGAACATCTAGTTTTTCCGCCAAATCTGCACTGGCACGCATAATTTCAGGCGTCACCGAAAATGGCGAACACGGCGCAAGAGCAATATTGACCATCGCATCTGCACCACGCTGATGATACTGCTGCACCAATCGTTCGCTATCTTCTAAAATAGTCTGCATGTCCTGCACTGTATGCTGTGGAGGCAAACCGCCCTGCGCTTGCCCAAGGCTCATCGAACCGCGCGTGAGCATGACACGCATCCCGAGTTCTTCCGCCGCTTTGACCTGAATATCAATCGCATCGGTCAACTGACTCGGAAAGAGATAATGATGATCTGCTGCCAAAGTACAGCCTGACATGACCAGTTCTGCCAAAGCCACTTGAGTTGCCAAATGCAATTGCTCTGGTGTCAATTTCGCCCAAACGGGATACAGATTGACCAGCCAAGGAAATAATGGCGCATTGACCACAGGTTTCCACGCACGGGTTAAGGTTTGATAAAAATGATGATGACTGTTGATCAATCCCGGAATGATCACATCTTGATTCGCCAAATAGACTTGATCAATCGCTGTTTTTGGCTGCTGTCCCTGTGCCACCAGTTCAATAATCTTTCCATTTTGAATGACTAAACCACCGCGGGCATCTTGTTCATTTGCGGTAAAAATTGCCAATGGATTCTTAATCCAAAGTGTAATACTCATGCCTTTCTCCTCTGTGCCACAGGGAGAAGCAATTTATATGCCGCGTTGTTGTTTATTCAGTTTTTCTCATAAAAAAAGCCAAGCATATGCTTGGCTTTTTATTTCTAACAGATCGAATTATTCAGACACTTCGATACTTAAACCTGCCTGATTTGCCAGTTCGGTAAAAGTCGGGAAGCTTGTTGCAACGGTTTCAGTACCCACAATGGTAATCGCTTGTGCAGCACGTAAGCCTGCAATACTAAAGCTCATCGCAATACGGTGGTCATGGTGTGATTCAATCTGAGCGCCTTTAAAGATTGGAGACCAGTCACCAGATTTGCCCTGACCTTGAATGATAATGCCATCTTCAGTTGGGGTACATTGAATGCCCATGGCTTGCAAGCCATCTGCCATCACCTGAATACGGTCAGACTCTTTGACACGCAGTTCAGCCGCACCTGTCAGCACTGTTTCACCTTCGGCACATGCCGCAGCAATAAACAATGCAGGGAATTCATCAATCGCCAACGGCACTTGATCTTCAGGAATATGAATGCCTTTTAATGTGCGTGTTGCACGAATACGAATATCCGCAATCGGTTCACCGCCTGCAATACGCTCATTCAACACTTTAAGGTCAGCACCCATTGCTTTGAGAATTTCAATCACGCCAGTACGGGTCGGGTTAATCCCGACCGCTTCCAAGGTCACATCTGCATTTTCACAGATTGCTGCACCCACCATAAAGAATGCCGCAGAAGAAATATCAGAAGGCACTTGAATGTCAGTCCCCACTAACTTACCGCCACCTTGCAAGCGAATACGGTTACCTTCTGTTTTCACTTCATAACCAAAAGCACGCAACATACGTTCTGTATGATCACGTGTTGGTTCAGGTTCAGTCACCGAAGTTTCACCTTCTGCCCACAAACCTGCCAATAAAATCCCTGATTTCACCTGAGCAGATGCCATTGGCAAATCATACTGAATGCCTTTGAGCGCTTGAGCACCTGTAATGCTGACTGGTGGTGTGCCTTTTTCGCCTGTGGTCTGGATTTGAGCACCCATTAAACGAAGTGGTTTGGCAATACGTTCCATTGGACGCTTTGACAATGAAGCATCGCCTGTCATGACAGTATCGAATTTTTGTGCAGACAACATGCCAGACAACAAACGCATACTGGTGCCTGAATTGCCCATATACAACGCACTTGCAGGTGCTTTCAAACCGTGCATGCCGACACCATGAATGGTCACTTCACCATTTTTAGGCCCTTCAATCGACACGCCCATGTCACGGAATGCCTGTAAAGTTGCCAAAGCATCTTCACCTTCCAAGAAACCAGTGACATGTGTTGTGCCTTCAGCAATTGCACCAAACATAATCGAACGATGTGACACCGATTTATCACCTGGAACAGTAAATGTTCCTTCAAAACGATGCTGTTGAGGTTGAATGGTAAATTGTTGAGTCACCTTGTCTTTCTCCATTAAAGGTTTTTTGGCAAGCATATGGTTAAAATGTTGACGCGCAGCTTGAGCATGTCCGAGTAAGCCCATCAGCGCATGAGAATCTTCTTTTTCAATCAGCCCACGAATAATTGCGAGTTGCTGTTCAAAGCCATCAACCGCTTTTAAAATTGCAGTCTTGTTGGCAAAGAAAATGTCATGCCACATTTGCGGATCAGATGCAGCAATCCGTGAGAAATCACGGAAGCCACCTGCGGCATAACGGAAAATATCCAGATTATCTTCGCGGTTTGCCAGTTGTTCCACCAGATTAAACGCCATCAGGTGCGGTAAATGACTGGTATGCGCCAACACTTCATCGTGTTTTTGTACATCCATACAGATCACTTCGGCTTTTGCTGCCTGCCAAAGTGCCACCAGTTTTTCAACTGCCCAATCTGCACTGGTTGGTAATGGTGTCAAAATCACTTTGTGATGCGCAAACAGATCGACTTTACCTGCATGTACACCCGTGTGTTCACTGCCTGCAATCGGATGTCCAGGGACAAAACCCACAGGTAAACTGTCACCAAAAACGCGCTGAGCCGCAGCGACAACATTGCCTTTGGTACTACCGACATCGGTTAAAATTGCATCGGCGTTTAAATACGGTTGAATCTGTCCCAAGACTTTTTCAGTCGCTTGTACAGGCAGCGCCAAGACCACCAAATCCGCATCTTTTACAGCATCAATTGCAGAAGTGTAACCCTCTTGAATCAGCCCCAATACTTTCGCATCTTGTAAAGTTTTGGCTGAACGCGTTGAGGCAACCACCTGAGTTGCCAAACTTTCTGCCTGAATCACGCGTGCCAGACTTGAACCAATCAAGCCTAGCCCAATAAATGCCACTTTTTTAAACAAGGGCTGTGTTTCTGAAACTACCACCAAATTCGCCTCTGTGTTAAATCCAATTTCTGCGTTTATTTTGTTTAAAGTACCGCAACTGGATAAGAACCCAATACACGTAATTCTTTAACAAACGGACGAATTTCTTCAATCGCAGCAGCAACATTCGGCTGGTCAATATGCCCTTCTAAATCAACAAAGAACACATACGCCCATTTTTCAGGAAGTGCTGGGCGGGTTTCAATACTGGTCAAGCTAATATTGTGTTTGGCAAATGGCTCTAAAATATCCAGCAATGCCCCTGCGCGGTCATGTGCAGAAATTAATAAAGATGTTTTATCATTGCCACTTGCAGGAATTTTTTCACGACCAATTACCAAGAAACGTGTGGTATTTTCAGGATTGTCTTCAATATTGCTATGCAAGATTTCCAAACCATACATCGTAGCCGCAATATCAGAAGCAATTGCTGCTGAATGCCATTCATTACGAATACGGCGTGCTGCTTCGGCATTAGAAGTCATTGCAACACGTTCAACACCAGGATAATGGATGTCGAGCCACTTACGGCACTGTGCCAAAGTTTGCTGATGTGCATAAATCTGTTTAATGCTGTCTTTACGGGTATTTTCAGACACTAAAAACTGGTGATGAATACGTAATTCAACTTCACCAATCACATTTAAGCTTGATGTCTTAAAGCAATCTAAAGTATGGTTGACCACTCCTTCAGATGAGTTTTCGACAGGAACAACACCATAGTGTGCACTACCTGCTTCAACTTCACGGAACACTTCATCAATGGTGGCAATCGGACGCACAATCGCATCCTGACCAAAATGTTTCAAAGCCGCCGCTTGTGTAAATGTGCCTTCAGGGCCTAAAAAGGCAATACTTTGCGGTGCTTCAAGTGCCAAGCATGCTGACATGATTTCGCGGAACAAACGAGCCATGGTTGCATCAGATAACGGGCCTTCATTACGTTCCATCACTTTACGTAGCACTTGTGCTTCACGTTCAGGGCGATAAAACACTGGATTCTCTTCAGTGGCAAATTTGGCTTTCGCCACAGCCTCAGCTAGACCTGCACGACGATTCAAAAGGTTTTGAATCTGTTGGTCTACGCTGTCGATATCCGAACGCAATTGTTCTAAATTCAGAGAAGTCGTTTTCTGATCGTCTTGGATCATGTCATTTCGCCCCGTGCTCATGTTTTTTCTGCCTGCAAGTATAACCACATTCAACTAGAAAATGTCATCACCTCCCAAGGTGCAAACCAAGTTTTTCGAGTGGTTTTCCCTATTTAGCAACTGAACTTCAACAAATCTAAGGCACTCTCAAACCTGATACCTGAACAAATACCTTACTTATTTATCACATTCATCCCGTTCACCATACACTGCACAAGATTGCAACTCCCCTCATCAACTGAACTTGGTTCTGGCACAGCTTGTGCTAGTATGTCGAATATCTTTTATTTTTTGCGGTTTCGTCATGACCACTAAACGCAATATCTATCAAGACTTTGAACATCCATTTGCCCAATATATCCGCATTATTGGTAAGGGCAAAACAGGTGCACGTTCCCTGACTTTTCAAGAAGCCTATGATGCGTTTAGCATGATCCTGAAAGGTGATGTCCTCGATGTGCAACTTGGTGCATTTTTGATGTTGCTCCGCGTGAAAGAAGAATCGGTCGAAGAACTGGCAGGTTTTGTCCAAGCCACCAAAGACCAGTTGCATTATCGCCCACTAGAAGTTGATCTAGACTGGTCATCTTATGCGGGTAAACGCAAACATTATCCGTGGTTCTTACTGGCAGCTTTGACTTTGGCTCAACAGGGCTATCGCGTGGTAATGCATGGCGCTGCGGGTCATACCTTAAACCGTGTTTATACCGAACAGGTTTTAGAGTTTCTCAACTATCCAATTTGTCATACACAAGACGAAGTTGAGCAACAATTACAGCAACGCAATTTTGCCTATCTGCCACTGGCTGCCATTTCCCCTGTTCTAGATGAATTGATTGGTTTGCGTAATGTCATGGGACTACGTTCACCAATCCATACACTCGCTCGCCTGATCAATCCATTTAATGCCAAAGCCACATTACAAGCGATTTTCCACCCTGCATATCGTGGCTCTCACCAACGCGCAGCCTTTACGCTTGGCTATAAGAATAGTGCAGTGATTAAAGGTGAAGGTGGCGAATTTGAACGCAATCCCGATGCTAAAACTTTAATTTGTGGAATTCGTGATGGCGAAATGTATGAGCATGAACTCCCGAAACTCACACCAGAACGCAGCGCAACTGAAGAAGAACTGGATTTAGCTGTATTTAAAGCGGTTTGGGAAGGTCAGCAACAACATACCTATGGTGAAATCGCAGTGGTCGAAACCATGGGCATTGCTTTATATAGCATGGGTGTTGTGGACAACTATGAAACTGCAATGCAAAAAGCACAGATGTTATGGGATACACGCCATCAACAATAAATAGCAGCAATAAAAAATCCCCGTTTGGGGATTTTTTATTTAGACAAATCGAATCGGCTTGAATTCAGGTTCATTTTTGTGATGGTCATCATCACACTCTTCCCCTTCTTCTTTTGTACCGCGGTCGATATAGCCTGTGCGCTCTTCTTCAGGCAAATTTTTATATTCCCATGCAAGGACTGCCTGCATGCAAATTTCACGTTGCTCTTGAGTCAACGCTACACCATTAGGCCATTTACCAATTTCAACCGCGGTTTTTAGACGTTCTACAATTTCAGGGTCTAAGACCGAGAGCATTTGTTCAATATTCATGACTCTTCCTGCTGCTGCAATGCTTCAAAATCTTGATGCCATCCCAACTTGGTTCGACATGCCATATAGAAGTCATAACCAGGTGGATGTAATAAGCTTAATTTAAAGGGATGCTTGCGAATATACAAAACATCTCCGACATTCAGCGCAACACTATGCTGCGCATCGGCACTCACCATTGGTAAAATACGATTCTTACGTACCGTAATTTTAATTTCACTCTGATCACCAACAATGATCGGACGTGAAGATAAGGTATGTGGATGCATCGGCACAAGGACAATCGCATCCATGCTCGGATGAATAATCGGGCCACCACCAGATAGCGCATACGCGGTAGAGCCTGTTGGGGTTGCCACAATCAAACCATCACTATGTTGACGGTAAACAAACTGCCCATCAATCGACAGCTCAAAGTCCACCATATGTACTGACTTGCCCGAGTGCAGCACAATATCATTCAGTGCAATGGCACTATAGACAGTTTCGCCTGCGGTGCGTACTTCCATTTCAAGCAAGAAACGCTTATCAAGCTGGAAATTGCCTTTTAAGACCAGATCAAGCTTTTGCAAAACTTCAATCGGATTAATATCTGTTAAAAAACCTAAACGTCCACGGTTAACGCCAATCACAGGTGTATTGTACTTTACCAACGCACGTGCAGCATGCAACAAAGAACCATCACCACCGACCACGACAACCAAATCCGCCACTTCACCCATCAGGTTACGGCTGACAATTTGACAATTTTGATAAGGGACTAGTTTCGCTGTTTCAACATCAAAAATTGGATGTAATCCCAATTTCAGCAAATGCTCATAAATAAGACAAAGTGTTTCTACAACAGCGGCCTTTTCTGGTCGTCCAATTAGCCCAATGTTGCGAAACGACTTGTGTGAGATTCCCACCAATTCAAGCGCTCCGTTCGGATTCGCAGCAATAATAGCACGTTGTTTCAGTTTTGAAAAAACAATACGAAGTCTCTGATAAAACGCTAAATTATTGCTTAATTTTGTATTGTTTCGCGAATAATCATTGCAAAATATATAAAAGCTTCGCATGATTACAGGGTTTATGTCGGATAGCTTATCACTTTTTATGAAGTCACAACGCGGTCTTGGTTTACTCCCTCTGATTTTTTGTATTGTTGTTATTGCAGCATTTTTAGCTTTTAGTGCGTATGTCATTCATCTTGATAGTGTTATCCGCAAGAAATTTGAAGGTCAACGCTGGGATATTCCTGCTAAAGTCTATGCACGCCCACTAGAAATATACAATCAAGCACCTGTCGCCGAACCTGATTTTGTTCAGGAACTCACCCTACTGGGTTATAAAAAAGCAGATGGTTACACTCAGCCAGGTAGCTATGTTCTCAATGGCAACAGCGTGTATGTACATACTCGCGGCTTTGACTTTGGTGATAGTACTGAACCAGAACAAGTGCTTCACATCACCTTTGCTAATGACGAAATGCAAGATGTTCGCACAACCAAACCTTCTAGCACTGGAATGACCCGTTTAGAACCACTATTGATTGGTGGGATCTATCCACAGCACAATGAAGACCGTGTTCTGATTAAAATTAAAAATGTACCAAAACCACTGATTGAAGCATTAATTTCCACTGAAGACCGTGACTTCTATCATCATCATGGTATTTCAATACGCGGTACTGCACGTGCCATCGTGAGTAACATTACGGGTGGTAAACGTCAGGGCGGTTCGACTTTAACGCAACAATTGGTGAAAAATTTCTATTTATCGCCAGAAAAAACCTTAAAACGCAAGGTAAATGAAGCGTTAATGGCTGTATTGCTTGAAATGCATTATAGCAAAGACGAAATTCTTGAAGCTTACCTCAATGAAGTTCACTTAGGACAAAATGGTAACTATTCGATCAATGGTTATGGTTTGGCATCACAGTTCTATTTTGGCCTGCCATTACGTGAACTAAATATTGCTCAACAAGCTTATCTGGTTGGCTTGGTTCAAGGACCATCTTTGTATAATCCTTGGCACAACCCAGAAGGTGCGAAAAACCGTCGAGATACCGTACTGCACAATATGTTGGTCATGGGTTATTTGACTCAAGCCCAATATGAGCAAGAATCAGCTCGCCCGCTGGGTGTTGTGGCAAAACCAGCACTTGGCCCAACTCGATTCCCAGACTTTATGGATATCGTGCGTCGCCAATTGCGTAGCGAATATCAAGAATCTGATCTGACCAATCAAGGCTTACGTATTTTCACAACGCTTGACCCTGTTGCGCAAACTAAAATCCAGAACGCCTTTAAAGACACTGTAGATAGTATCAGTAAACGTAATCCACGTGCATTGAGCGACTTACAAGGTGCGGTTTTGATTCAGCGTCCAGACAATGGTGAATTGATTGCCGCAGTCGGTTCAACACAAAACTTCACAGGTTTTAACCGTACTATTGATGCAAAACGTCAAGTCGGATCATTGCTCAAACCTGTAATTTATTTAAGTGCAATTCACTCAGGTCGTTATAACTGGGCAAGTTTAATTCAAGACAGCCACATCAGCATACCAGCTCAAGGCTCGTCATGGACACCTAAAAATTATGAAGGTGGTGAGCATGGCATGGTGCCAATGGTTCAAGCATTACAGCACTCTTACAACCTCGCAGCAGTACGCTTAGGTCAAGAATTTGGCGTGGCAACTTTCACCAACCAGTTACGTAAATTTGGCGTAACGAGTGACATTCCTGCCTATCCATCAATTTTCCTCGGTGCGGTCAACTTGTCACCAATGGAAGTTTTAGGCATCTACAACAACTTTGCAACAGGCGGTTTTAAGTATCCAACAAAAGCCATTCGTTCTGTCGTCGATCAAAATGGTAAAACTCTAGATCGTTATGGTTTAGAAGTTCAGCAAACCATTGATCCTGCCGATGCTTATGTCTTGAACTACGGTTTACAGCAAGTCATGAATGGCGGTACAGGTAGCGCGGCTTACCGTAGCTTACCTTCAAGCCTGAAACTTGCAGGTAAATCAGGGACAACCAACGATACCCGTGACTCATGGTTTGCTGGCTATTCAGGTAATTACTTGGCTGTTGTTTGGTTGGGTCTAGATAACAACAAGATCACTGGCTTAACAGGTTCTTCTGGTGCATTGCCTGTATGGGTCAATGTCATGAAGCAGTTGCGCCAGCAGCCCGTCAACATCAAGCAGCCAAAAAATGTTCAATGGCAATGGGTCGATGTGAAATCAGGTCAACTCACTGCGCAAAACTGCCCAGGTAATATGTATATTCCATTGTTGGCTAATCATTTACCTGCCCCAGGAGGTAGCTGCGGTGTTCCTGACAATCAAGCACCTACTGAACAACCTGCTGCATCTGCACCAGCAACCACCAGCCCCGACAACATCGAAAATCTAATTCGAGAAAGCAACAATTCAGACAACAGTGATTCACCTACTCGCGTCATTTCAAGTGGCAGTTACGAACAGTAATTTCATCTTTGGGCAATAGTCTTTACTATTTGCCCAATTCTTTTTTTAAAGTATCTAGATGGAGAGCTCTCGCGAATGCATTTCAAACTGATCAGTAGTTGTTTATTGAGTCTGAGTTTTGTTGGCTGTACTCAGTTAGCACATCAACCACAACCCAAAACACATCAAGCAACAACCCCGACAGAAAAAAAACCGCTTCACGATGCAAATGGTGTCACTGTTACACCTTACCATGTTCCTGAAATCAAACGTTCACCCGTTCCTGTTCCACCACAACCTGTAGCAGCCCCAGACGGTTCAGAAAAACCTGTTTTCCGTCAGCTCATTCAACGCGCAAATCAAGCATTACAACGTAACAATCTGACCGAAGCACAACACCTTGCTTTACAGGCACAGCGCATTTCACCACAAGCTGCTCAAAGCTATGTTGTACTTGCACAAGTTGCCTATAAAAAACATGACTACAGTCATGCGCAGTCTTTAATTCAACGTGGTTTAAGTCTGGCAGATGACAGTGCTACCCAAAAACAGTTATGGCACATCCGTTTGCAAATTGCACAAGCGCAACATAACGCCAGTGCTATTCAGCAAGCCAAACAAGCACTGAGCCAGCTTTAAACCTGAGAAATGCCCGCAATACCATAAGCTGCATGTTGTTGGGCTATCCCTAAATCTTCGTGCTTTAAACCACCCAAAGCAATAATTGGAAGGTCAACTTGCTGAGCAAGCTGCTGAAATTGACTCCAACCCAAACCTTGAACTTCTGGATGTGTAGCTGTTGCCAGTACAGGACTCAACAATGCAGCGTCACATCCAATTTTCTGCGCGTGTTGCAGCCCTTGTAAATCATGACATGCTGCCAGATAACACTGCCCAACACTTAGCTCTCCACGTTGTGTGGCAAATAGTTGTGGTTGTTTAAGATGAATCGCCACCAGTTGTGACTGTTGCTCTAGGCTTAGCTGTTCAGCCCATGTTTTGTTCAAAATCAGCTTGTTTAATTGTTCTTGAGTTAAAGCTTGCAAAACTGCTGCATCAGCTTGATGCTCGGGACGGTAGTACATAACTTGCCCTACATCCAAATCAGCCAGTTCATCTAATTGCGTGCGTATTTTAATACGTTGTGGCAACACCAAGCGTCGAACCAGTTGTCGGTTAGCTTTTGGAAAATTCAAGTTGGCTAATTCGGTACGTGTATACCATTGCCATGGCTGTTGGATTTGTCTCAAATCTTCTTCAGGCACATAGCTAAAAAACACATGCAATCGAACAATGACATCCTCATATTCATGTTGAATCAGCTCAAACGGGTGCCAATCAGCCAAATTAATCCCAACTTCCTCTAAAACTTCACGGCGACAGGCTTGTTCGGCAGTTTCACCCTGCTCAAGTTTTCCGCCAGGAAATTCTGCTTTATTTCCCTGATGTTGCTGAGCATCGCGCCATCCAACGAGAACGCGTGTTTTGGAAAATAATAGCCCAATTGCCACTTCAACTTGGGATTTTTGCATCACTCATCCTTTTCAATTTTCAACATGGTTTTGTCTCATGCTGAGCATGTTACAAAGTTTTCTGATTCAGTACCAAATTTTCGTTGACAGTCTTATTCGATAATGATTATCATTTAAATCACTCACCGACACCACGGAATAAATACGATGAACGCACCATTTAGCTTATTTACTCGTAACACTGATACTGCCCAATCTCTGCCAATGCTTCATTCCAACAACCTATTTGCTCTCGGGCGTGAAATTCGCATTATGCATGCAGGGGAAGAATACCGTTTACGTCTAACACGCAACAATCGACTGATTCTCACCAAATAATAAGAACTTAAAACAGTGTCATATAATAATAAACGTGGGAATATGCAGCACATCTGAGCAATGTGCTGTTTTTTATTGAAGTTTTTCAAAAAAAATAACTTCGAGTTGATTTCACAACTTTCCAACCTTAAATTACTAATTTTATGTGACTTTTTTAATACTTAACTTAATGGAACGACACGTAAGACTTCTTCCAGCGAAGTGACACCTGCAACAACTTTTCGCGCACCTGCAATTCGGAGTGGCTCTACACCCTCTTTTTTCGACTGAAAACGTAGAGTATTTAAAGGGACATTGTCACTGATCATTTGCTTCATTTGTAAGCTGATCGGCATAAACTCATAAATCCCAACACGCCCTTTATAACCTGTATAACGGCAGGCTTCACAACCTACAGGAACATACATGGTTTTTGGAACATCGACTGTATAGTCCACGGTTAAATGCAACCACTGGGCTTCATTGATAGGTACTTCTTGTTTACATGCTGGACACAGCTTACGCACTAAACGCTGTGCCAATATACCGAGCAATGTGGCAGAAGATAAAAATGGCTGTACACCTAAATCATGCAAACGGGTCAGACTCGAAGGTGCATCATTGGTATGTAGTGTTGAAAGCACCAAGTGGCCTGTCAGCGCTGCCTGAATCGCCATATCAGCGGTGTCTTGGTCACGGATTTCCCCGACCATAATAATGTCAGGGTCTTGACGCATTAAAGCTCGAATACCATCAGCAAAGCCAAGTTCAATCCCGTGATTGACCTGCATTTGGTTAAAGCTACCCTCAATCATCTCAATCGGGTCCTCGATGGTACAGACATTTACATCATCTGTGGCCAGTTGTTTTAAAGTTGAATATAGCGTGGTGGTTTTCCCTGAACCTGTCGGCCCTGTAACCAAAATAATGCCATGACTATGCTGGGTCAGTTCATGCCAATGATTCAATAAATTTTGATCAAAGCCGAGCTGTTCAAAGTTACGCACCAAGACTTCAGGGTCAAAAATACGCATGACCATTTTTTCACCAAAAGCAGTGGGCAAGGTCGCTAAACGCAACTCTGTTTCCAAACCTCGTGGCGTACGAGTTTTTAAACGTCCATCTTGGGGTTTGCGTTTTTCAGCAACATTCATTCGCCCTAAAATTTTAATACGAGCAATCACTGCACCCAAGGTATTGGCAGGCATTTTATAAATAGTGTGTAAAATCCCATCGATACGGAAACGCACCTTACTCTGTTCACGGCGTGGCTCAAGGTGAATATCACTCGCCCCTTGCTCAAAGGCAAACTGTAAAATCCAGTCCACCAATTTCACAATATGCTGATCATTGGCATCTGGGTTCTGATTGGTTTCGCCCAATTGCAACAGCGCTTCCACACCGCGATTATCTCGTTCATAACTCTGATTCTTCTGCGATGAGTTTACTGCACGACTGACTTGGTAATACTCTGTGACATAGCGCTGTAACTGCTCAGGACTTAAAAAAACCCGCTGGATTTTTTTGGGTTTAAGACCATTCTCCAGATACCCGATCCAATCCGTTAAAAAAGGTTGATCTGTTCCGATCAAAACTTCGGTGTCATTCACTTCAACTGCCAAAATGTGATTTCGAATGGCAAATTCTTGTGACATGACCGCAGTGAGTGCCGCAACATCTGCTTTAAGCGGATCAATCACATAAAATGGTAAATTGGCTTTCTGGGCGAGCCACTGACACAAAAAATTCAGCGTCAGCTTTTTGTCAGGATCATTTGGAAGACTTAAATCAAATTGTGCAATCCACTGTAAAGGGTGCCATGCCAACTGTGTTTTGTTGCGATGTGTAGTCTGAACTAATGCCTGATCACGCTCAGTCATCATGTCATCCCAAAGCAACTGATCTAAACACCAAGTCAAATCAATAGAATAAGAAAATTGTTTAAACCGCTGATTTGACTGCATGAAAAAAACCCCTACATGATCATTATGATTTTATGCAGGCTATGTTAGCACTTTATGCTGTAAGCATTAATGATTTGAACTAAAACTATCTTTCTATAAAGCATTGATTAGTCGGTATATGGAATCAATTCAACGATGACAATCTCATTCACCCTCACCTGAAACCGAACATTCAAATCAGCAAAATGTAATCCATAAACACGTTCAGGATCATCTTGATAGGCAGGACGTGGGTCGAGTGCCAATACCTGTTCAATTTCCTGATATAGTTGAGATGAACCTAATCCATTTTCAGCAAGTTGAATACGCTGTGATAATGCTATTTCAGACCAAACCACCTGTTTGAGTACTGGTGCTTCGCGAGCATAACCACTTTGCGCATCAGGAATAGCATCGGAATAAGCAATATACGGTTTTATATCGACTATCGGTGTACCATCGAGCAGATCCGCACCCGACACATACACACGTAATTGATTATCAACCTGTTCAACACGTTTAAAACGGACAACGGATAAACCAATCGGTGCAGGTCGATACATACTGCGTGAAGCAAACACCCCGATTTTTTGGTTGCCACCTAATCTTGGTGGACGAATTTGTGGTCGGAAACGTTCAAGCGGCTTATTTTGATGAAATTGCCACAACAGCCATAAATGACTAAATTCTTCGATGCCGACAAAGGCGAGTGGATCATCATACGGAGCCTGCATCACAATATAAGATTCAACATCCACCAGATTCGGCTGACGTGGAATACCAAACTTTTCTTTGAATGGAGACTGCATGAAACCAATAACGGGAACTTGGAGCGGAGCGATCATCACTTTTTCTTATAAACACAATTAAATATATTCAGTTTATCGGCAATCATTTTAGATTAAAATACACCTCAGTTTTTATTATCCATATTGAGATTGCTTGAATGGCTGCTTTTAACGCTGAACGTGTAACACATGTTCACCATTGGAATGACACTTTATTTAGTTTTAAAACAACACGTGATCAAAGCCTGCGCTTTAAGAATGGTCAGTTTGTCATGATCGGTCTTGAAGTGAATGGCAAGCCGTTAATGCGTGCCTACTCAATTGCAAGTGCCAACTATGAAGAAGAACTTGAATTCTTCTCGATTAAAGTACAAAACGGTCCATTGACTTCGATTTTGCAAAAAATCCAAGTGGGCGATGAAATTTTAATTTCTAAAAAGCCAACAGGAACTTTAGTCCTTGATGACTTACTCCCAGGTAAAAACTTGTACCTTCTTTCTTCAGGTACAGGCTTAGCACCATTCTTGTCTGTGATTCGTGATCCTGAAACTTATGAACGCTTTGAAAAAGTGATCGTGGTTCACGGTACACGTTTCATCAGCGAATTGGCTTACCAAGACTTGATCTTAGATGAATTGCCAAACAACGAATTCTTCGAAGAATTGGGCATTAAAGACAAATTGGTCTACTACCCAACTGTAACTCGTGAAGAATTCCATACTCAAGGTCGTGTAACAACTGCAATTGAGTCTGGTCAATTGTTTGAAAAAACTGGTTTACCACGTTTCAACCCTGAAACTGACCGTGCAATGCTTTGTGGTAGCCCACACTTCCTGAAAGACGTTGCCGCGCTTCTTGACCAACATGGTTTGAAAGAATCTCCACGTATGGGCGAAATGGGCGATTACGTGATTGAACGTGCTTTCGTAGAAAAATAATTCCACGATGCTCTAAAAAACCGAAGTCCTGTGCTTCGGTTTTTTGTTTGAACGTATTGAAAAATCAGACATCGGCTGTAAAAAAGCTTGTCGATCTCGGCATTTTTCTGCACAATTCTTGCTTTCGTTTTTAGCATAGCCGTAGCCAAATGAGTTTGCCGTTCCCTCTCATCCAGCAAATAGATGCATTATTGCCACAAACCCAGTGCGGTTTATGTGGACATCGTGATGGATGTTTGCCTTATGCCAAAGCAATTAGTGAGGGTGAAGAAGCCAACAAATGCGTCCCAGGGGGGCAGCCTGTTGCCGATGCCATTGCACAGCTACTCAATCGCCCTTTGCTCAAAGCCGAAGAAAGTGTTTGGGATATTCAGGCAGATGGTCGACCTCAGCGCATGAAAGCGGTGATTCGTGAAGATGAATGTATTGGCTGCACCAAATGTATTAGTGCCTGCCCTGTCGATGCGATTATTGGTAGTGGTAAATTAATGCACAGTATTCTAAGCGATCTGTGTACAGGTTGTGAATTGTGCATACCACCCTGTCCTGTCGACTGCATTGATTTAGTAGAAGATACGCAAGCTTTACCGACAGCAACACAGCAAACCGAACAGCAAGATGATCTACGCTATCGTTATTATGCACATATCCACCGTGAAGAGCAGCGCCGCACCGAACGCAAAGGGCCGATTGTCCGCGCTGAAATTGATAGCGAGTTATTTGTCCAATTCTCAAGTTATTTAAATAGCGTACCCACCATTCAGCGTGTTGAAAAATCGTCTGAACAAGATTTGGTTGCCGATGCCAAGACGACCATTGAACTGGCTAAACTACGGACTCAAATTAAGAAACTTGAAAAACAGCTCAGCGTACGCGACAACCCAGCGAAACGTGCTCAACTTGAACAGCTCAATGCTGAGTTAAATGTACTGCAAGGTGAAGGCTAATGTCCAGTAAGAACATGACCAAAAAGCAGGTTCAAACTTTTTTTGAACGCTTACGTGAACAGCGTCCTGAACCAACGACCGAACTCAATTTTTCATCGCCTTTTGAATTGCTTATTGCGGTCATGCTCTCAGCTCAAGCCACCGATGTCAGTGTTAACAAAGCCACTGATAAACTTTATCCTGTTGCCAATACGCCTGAACAGATTTTGGCGCTAGGCTTAGAAGGTTTAAAAAGCTATATCAAAACCATTGGCTTATATAATTCAAAAGCTGAAAACGTGATCAAGACCTGTGAAATTTTAATCGGTCAACATCACAGCCAAGTTCCAGATAATCGAAAAGATTTGGAAGCACTTCCAGGGGTTGGACGTAAAACAGCCAACGTGGTGCTCAATACGGCTTTTGGACACCCAACTATGGCAGTGGACACGCATATTTTCCGTTTAGGTAATCGTACAGGTTTGGCTGTCGGTAAAAATGTACTTGAAGTTGAGCAACGCTTAATTAAAGTCATTCCAAAAGAATTTATGATTGATGCACACCACTGGTTGATTTTGCATGGTCGTTACTGCTGTATCGCACGTAAACCCAAATGTGCTGAATGTGTGGTTTCCGATGTGTGCAACTGGGCCGACCGTTTTGAGTTTGGTGCGGTCAAACCTGTAAAGCCTAAAAAAGAAGATTGATTTTAATTCATCACACTAAGAATCAATTTTAAATTAGCGTTTCTTTTTAGATGGCGTTGATTTCTTAGTGGGTTGAGGAATTGGTTGGGGTTTAGATGCTTGTTTATGCTCTTTCACTACATCATTAAGCATTTTCTTGCTTTGTAAAAGTAAAAAGATCAGCCCCACTAAGCTGATAATCACTAAGGCGATCAGTGCCAATTTCAACATCGTCTGCTTTTCCCTATATAAAAAAAGAGCCCTACAATAAATGAGGGCTCTTTATCTGTCAAAGTCGATTATTTCGCTTGATCTAAAATCGCGAACAAATCAGCTTGAACATTATCAATCGGACGTAAGCCGTTCAATTTGTCGTAGCTTGGTGCATTTTCACCAGATGCTGCGCGACCTTGATAGAAGCCAACCAATTGTTCAGTTTCAGCATGGTAAGCTGACAAACGTTTACGAATGGTTTCTTCTTGATCGTCTGGACGTTGAACAAGGTCTTCACCAGTTTCGTCATCTTTACCTTCCACTTTTGGTGGATTATAGACAACGTGGTAAACACGACCCGATGCAGGGTGCTGACGGCGACCAGAAAGACGGTTCACGATCTCTTCGTCTGGCACATCAATTTCAATCACGTGATCGATGCTGATGCCTTCTTTCTCTAGCGCTTCTGCTTGAGGAATGGTACGAGGGAAACCATCGAAAATACAGCCGTTTACACAATCAGGTTGAGCAATACGCTCTTTGACTAAGCCGATAATTAAATCGTCAGAAACCAAACCACCAGATTCCATTACACTTTTCGCTTTCAACCCTAATTCGGTTCCTTCACGAATCGCAGCACGGAGCATATCGCCAGTTGAAATTTGTGGGATATCATAGCGCTTACAGATCAACTGAGCTTGAGTACCTTTACCTGCGCCAGGTGGTCCGAGTAAGATAATGCGCATCTAATAAATCCTCATCTAAAATAAAAACAGTCTTAACCTGTCCAAAGATTTTAAATCTCTGAAACTGTTAAGTATTATAAAAAAGCAACAAACAAATGTATTGTACCAGCAATAAAGCCAGTTACCCCCCCCAATACAATCAAAATCCACTCATCCTCTTTAAATGCGGGACGTAACAAATTCTGGAATTCACTTGGAGTTAGCTCGCGAATACGATCTCGAAACATTTGAAATATTTTACGTGCACGACTTGCATTAAATGCAGGATCGCTAACAGGTACCATCGTAATTTCAATTGAGCGGTCAATCAAGTCTGTTTTTAACTTCGCGTACTCTCTTGGCCCTAAAGATAATTGCAATGTGGTGCGTACCAAAGGCGTATCCATAATCTGATTGACATGCTGTTTAACAATGCGTCGCGTTTTTTCCTTATAATGACCATACATCATTTCGCTCATAATGGTCTTTAAAGTAATCAACTCTTCGGTCACAACTTTAGCGAACACATCGGAAACTTCTTCCTGACGTTTCATGAATGCACCCTGAATATTGTAAGTTCCAATCCGAGGAATCACGGGCACAATCCATGGAAACTGATGCTGTTTAGTCCGTCTAAAGAATTGTGGATAACGAACGTAATGCGGATAGAGTGGATTAAACACCATCCAGATCGCAATCCAATTGGTGAGAAAACCCCAGATTGATGCCCAAAATGGGACTGTCCAGTGCCAAGGCACCAAGAACCAAACCACCATTTGGAATAAGCCAAAGAAACAACCAATCAAGGCACTAATATGCCAAATAAAATTAATTTCTTTTTGTCCAACCTTCAGGAACATGCGAACCATAAGCTTGGGGTCAGCTTCCATTTGGCTAACGACCATTTCACGCATATCGACCAGTGATTCGACATTGTAGGTCAGCTCAGTCACCAAATGTTCAAGAACGGCCGGCAACTGTTTATGTCCCTGATCATAGATACGACGACGAATGGAATACGGAATATTTTCCCAAAGCACAGGATTACGTTCGAGCATGATCTCGTCAATCAGGTTTTCAAGTTCATGATTGACTTGTTCACCAATAATCTTTGCCATTTCTTCAGGATCCATTGCCTGAAGAAACTCACTCAGTGATCCAATTTTTTTTAAGGTGTTATCTGTGATAATCCCTGAAATACGTCCTGCTTTACGTGGCACGATCCCCTGCCAACCCACAGGTACATTTCCAACATGAAAACCCCAGAAATGAATCGGGTAAAAGACCATTTTGAGTGCCATCCACACATGCGCCCAAGTTACAAATGCAGTCACAGGAATAATACTTATTACCGCCCAGTGGTCGGGGCGATGCATAAAAACTTGCCATAAATGACTAATAAATTCGAACATGAATGCTCTCGTGCGCTATGACTTCAGGGGTTCAATCAAGAAAATGGCTATTTTGAACGAATACAACTGCTTAAAGTATACCAAATTTGTAAGACTAGCATTTGACTGTTTCACAAGGATGATTTTCTAGTTTTTTTCTACGTTACAATCTAGCAGGTTTCTATGATGAACTATAACAACATTCACATAAAAACTGATGGCAAATCAGACAAACTACAAGTTTTACACAGAATGAAGAAAATACTTGCTACTTTCATGCCAATGTTGAGTTAAAATAATCCGCCTTTAATTCTCCTCTGGCTGATTGACGATACGAATATGAAGCAGCATTTTCCCTTAAAGAATGTTCAAGAAGAAAAACGCCTTTTTCGTAGTCGAATTTTCATCGCCATCGGTCTTGTCGTTTTATGTTTTATTACACTCATTTCAAGATATGTGTATTTGCAAATCTTTCACTATCAGGAATTTGAGACTGCTTCAGACAATAACCGTATTCGTTTACAGCCATTAGCGCCTGCTCGCGGTTACATTTATGACCGCAACG
Source organism: Acinetobacter sp. MB5 (assembly GCF_003261585.1). GTDB lineage: Bacteria > Pseudomonadota > Gammaproteobacteria > Pseudomonadales > Moraxellaceae > Acinetobacter. The sequence goes on from NZ_POVU01000002.1 coordinate 370,215, forward strand.
GAATTTTACTGGCAGACAACTACCCTGTCTTTACTGCAACCATGAGTAAAGCCGACGTCGAAGATATCGATGGTACAGTTAAAAAACTGATTCCTATTCTTGATTTGACCCAAGACGATATTGACCGCTTTACTAGCCGAATTAAAACTGCCAAGAAAACCGAACGCGTCGCCCTCAAGCTCAATCTGAATGAAACCGAGATTGCAAAATTCAGCGAAATGAAATATCTGTTTCCTGGAGTCAATATCGAAACGCAAATGACGCGCTATTATCCATATGGGGAATTGTTTGCCCATGTGATTGGTTATGTCGGACGAATCAATGACCGTGAATTAAAGAAAATCAATAAAGATGTCTATGCAGGAACTAACCTGATCGGGAAAATCGGGGTTGAAAAGTCTTATGAAGACTTATTGCATGGAACACCCGGCAATGAGTCTGTAGAAGCTGATGCACATGGTAATGTGCTACGTCATTTAGGTAAAAAAGACCCTGTTCGTGGTAATGATCTCTATCTTTCACTGGACTATGGCCTGCAAATGGTTGCATCTGAGCAACTCGCAGGTCGTCGTGGTGCTATTGTCGCCATGGATCCTCACACAGGTGAAATTCTAGCCTTGGTATCAAGTCCAAGCTTTAACCCGAACCTGTTCGTTTCAGGAATCAGCACCAAAGACTATGTCGCTTTACGTGATAACCTTGACCAACCGCTTTATAACCGCGCCTTACAAGGGGTTTACCCACCAGGATCTACCATTAAACCAGTCGAAGGTTTAGGGGGGATCAACTATGGCGTGATTGATTGGTCAACGACCATTAATGACCCGGGTTATTTCCATTTACCAGGGGATTCACATAAATTCCGTGACTGGAAAAAAAATGGTCATGGTATTGTCGATCTCAACAAAGCCATTCAAGAATCTTGCGATACCTTTTTCTATGTTCTGTCCAGCCAAATGGGGATTGAGCATATGAATGCATGGATGCGCCAGTTTGGCTTTGGTGAAAAAACAGGGATTGATTTGCCAAGCGAAAGTTCGGGGCTTTATCCAAGTCCTGAATGGAAAATGCGTACGCGTAAAACCAAATGGCTTAAAGGTGAAACCATTTCTGTCAGCATCGGACAAGGGGCATTTACCGCGACTCCGATTCAGTTAGCCATGGCCATCTCTATGGTTGCCAATCACGGCTATCATCTTGTACCCCATGTAGTCAGTAGCTCTCGAGGTGCAAAACCATTTCCTGTACGCAATGCACCCGACGGCCGTGTTAAATTTAACGGAACCGACGAAGACTGGAACAAAATGCGTGATGCGATGGTCAATGTAATTAATCAGGGAACAGGGCGTCGTATTCGTACCAATGCCTACCAAATTGCAGGAAAAACAGGTACAGCTCAGGTAAAAAGTATTGCACAAGGTAAAAAGTATAACGAAGCTTTACTCACTGAACGTCAGCTTGACCATGGCTTGTTTGTTGGCTTTGCCCCTGCTGAAAATCCTCAAATTGCAATTGCTGTAATTTTGGAAAATGGTCGCCATGGTGGTGCTGCAGCAGAGCTTGCACGTCCTGTCTTTGACTACTGGATGCTTCAGCGTAAAACCAACCCAATTCGTCCATTGACGCATCAGATTACAGGCAGCTTGATGACTGCAGGAATTCAGCCAAGTCAGTTACCAAGTGGCCAAAGCATATTACAAGCCGATCCAAATGCTGTACCGAATAGCCAAAAAGCACAGCAAATGACCCAAAAGCAAAAAGCTGACACAGCAGCACAGCAAGCAGAAATCACGGAATAAGCATGAAAAATCAGTTGCGTATTATTGGTGGAGAATGGAAACGACGTCAGTTGAGCTTTGCTTCAATTGATGGCTTACGTCCAACACCTGATCGTGTGCGTGAAACCCTGTTCAACTGGTTAATGTGGGATATTCAAAATGCTGTTGTCCTTGACCTTTGTACAGGTTCAGGTGCACTCGGATTTGAAGCGTTATCACGTGGCGCAGCACAACTGGTGATGATTGAACCTGATCGTAATCAAGCTAAATTCCTGAAAGACAATCTTCAATTGCTAAAAGCTGAAAATTGTCAACTCTATACCAACACCGCCCAAAGTGTTTTACCCAAGCTCAATCAAGCGTTTGATCTGGTCTTTCTTGATCCACCTTATAGCTTGGATTTGTGGCAGGAATTGGCTGAACTTGCGGATGTCCATTTAAAAGATCAGGGCTTGATTTATGTGGAAGCTGACCGAGCACTTAATAGTTTAAAGCTCCCATCTTCATGGAAGCTCCTCAAGCAGACCAAAGCAGGTCAGGTTCAGGCGGGTTTATTTCAAAAACAGCTTTGATCATAACTCACTGACTTCCTCCTGATCAGGAGGATCATCATGGCGCAAGTCTTCTGCATAGGCAGTTTCACGACGAGTCTGTTGTGGCTCATGCTCACGTCCATCATCATCATGAAAACCATTTTCAATATGTAATGGCTTTAGCGGTTTAGAAGACAAGATAATGTACTTAAGCTGCGTGGCATGAGCATGTGGCACCATACAGCCATTTAACGAAATGAGACACAGCAGGCTAATCCAAAAATACTTCATGGCAAGCTTAATCAGTAGAATAGCATTGCGCTATTGTTGAGGAAGTTCGATGAAAACTCTTGCTGAGTGATGTAAATTGAAACGTGGTTTCACTGAAGTTTTGCAACCGATTAAAACATCATGTAAGCGCGTGTGAAAAACGATGAACTTCAGTAAAAAAAGTTAAAGCAACGGATTACTTTAACTTTTCTTTAATGTCTAACAACAGCTAAATTACGCCAAGCCTAACAGACCGACCAGTGCTACGACACCTGCTACGATTTTACGACCCTGCTCTGGAATATAACGCTCAAGCAAAGCGCCCACACCCAAACCAATACCGTATAGCAACGCCATTGCAGTCACCATACCAAGCATCAACCCTGCCCAATGCCCATGTGAACTGAGTTCAACCCCATGCGCCATACCGTGGAAAATCGCCAAAGCGGCTGTTGCCACAGGCATCATGACATTGTGTTTACGCCACAATGCTACAGCCAGCATCATTAACGATGCCACAATGCCATATTCTGCCACCGATGCACTAAATAGGTTTTGCGCACCAACCACAAAACCAATCAGTAAAGCAGCCACTAACGCAACCACACCCGACATTTGCCATTGGCGTTTGGTTTTCCAAAGCAATACACCCAGACCTGCTGCCATAGACATGTGATCGAGTCCAGTAAATGGATGGACAAAACCACTTAAAAAGCCCAATTGTGGAAATTCATGCCCAGGGTGTGCCATCGTAAGCACAGGTAATGCGCTCAGGATCAAAGCACTGCTCAATGTTTTTAAAATTTTCATGCCATGACTCCTTATGATTTAAATAAACCTTGTTTCTCAATGAAGCTAATGATCTCTGCCAAACCATCTTGGGTTTTCATATTTGAAAATAGGAAGGGCTTTTCACCACGCATACGCTTGGCATCCTGATCCATCACGTCCAAGTTAGCGCCAACCATCGGTGCCAAGTCGGTTTTATTAATAATCAACAAGTCTGACTTGGTAATACCTGGCCCACCTTTACGTGGAATTTTCTCACCACCCGCTACATCAATCACATATAAGGTCAAATCAGACAATTCAGGGCTAAAGGTTGCTGCCAAGTTATCACCACCACTTTCGATGATGATGAGCTCCAATCCATCAAACTTTTCACACAAGTCATCAATCGCTGCAAGGTTAATTGATGCATCTTCACGAATCGCAGTATGCGGACAACCACCCGTTTCCACCCCGACAATACGCTCAGGATTCATGGCTTCATTACGGGTTAAAAAGTTCGAATCTTCTTTGGTATAAATGTCATTGGTCACAACTGCCATGTTGTATTTGTCACGTAAAGCACGGCATAAATTTAAGGTTAATGCGGTTTTGCCTGACCCTACTGGGCCACCAATTCCGACACGCAATGGGCTACGTTCTGACATTTTTGTTTCCTTCTTAACGAATTGCACTCATGAAACAAGGCAATCTTTTTATGATCTAAATAATCGTGAATATTGGGTTTCATGCTGCATACTCAGCATGGCATAGTGTGGCAAGGCACTACTGATTTCATGATCTTGCAATTGCATGGCACGCTGTATGGCATCGGGAATCAAACCATGTACATACCATAAAATCCGCTGTCCTGCGATTTGTCCAAGTGGCACAGTTTTCACAGCAGCCAAGACCTGATTTTCCAGTACGGTAAAGGTATATGCCGTCAGCACATCAACCAGTCCAAGTTCTAAGCGTCCACAGAGCTGTGCATAGACAGGCACAAAACCAAACTGTTTTTTGACTTCCACAGGAATTTGCAGCACATCTTTAATCCATGCATTTAAAGAAAATGCCAGTTGCTGCGACTCTGCCAAAAATTCTTTGCTCTCTCGACTGGCTCGGTACAGATTCGCCCATTGGTCAAACTGTTCAGTGTCTGCATAGCTCTGCATTAAGCGCTGTAACATCGGCAATTCAAAACGTACCAGCAACATTTCCAGTACCTCTTCAAAGTACGCTTTGCTACTGGCTTCATCCTGAATCAGCCCAATCTGAATGGCACTTTCTACACCTTGCGAATAACAGTACGCACCGACTGGCAATGCAGTCGAGGACAGCGTCAATAACTTCAGCAGTTGCGCTGCATTAGTGATGGACATGATGTAAAGCCTTAATCGGGCTTAAACGATGATCATGGCTGTGCTGTGCATATGCCCCGCTTTCAGGTTCAAATGGATGCTCAACTTCATTCACCGCTAAACCTAAACCTTCCACCATTTCAGCCAAAACATGGTCTGGCTCGAAATACAAAGCGGTTGGAGTCAACATTAATGGCACATGACGATTACCCAAATGATAAGCCGCCTTAAGCAAGTCAAACTGAGTCGGTGCAGTCACACACATTAATCGTTCAGCTTTGGCATCGACCCGTAAAATTTCACCGCTTGGCGTGGCAATCAATGAACCACTGCGTAAAATACCCGTGCGTGGCAAATCTGCGCCAATATCCGTTCCATTGTTTAATGTGGCACGAAAACGTGATTTCTGACGGGTATCAAAGCTCAGTTCCACCACATCAAAAGGCTGTTCCACTGCGATATTGTCAAGACGTTGGGTATAAATTTTCATGTCGTCATACTCACTTTCCATGGCTTTTGTTCTTGCACAATATTGCAAAATTCTCTCAAATCTTTTTTTAAAATAAGAAGTAACGCTGTGCCATCGGCAAAACATCCGCAGGCTCACAAGTAAGCAGCTCACCATCAGCACGTACTTCATATGTTTCAGGATGTACATCCATCACAGGGCAATAACTGTTGTGTTTCATGTCCTGCTTGTTGATGTCGCGGGTGTTTTTGCATGGGCTAATCATTTTTTTCAGTTGGAGCTGTTCTGCGATACCCACATCAATCGCCACCTGCGGCAAGAACGTCAAACATGTACGATGTACCCCGCGCGGGAATGCACCAAACATCGGACGATAATGCACAGGCTGAGGCGTTGGAATCGAGGCATTAATATCACCCATTGGTGCAGCCGCAATCATCCCCCCCTTAATGATCATGGAGGGTTTTACCCCAAAAAAGGCAGGTTTCCACAACACCAAATCCGCCAGTTTCCCTTCTTCAACCGAACCGATTTCATGGCTCAAACCATGGGTAATCGCAGGGTTAATCGTATATTTGGCGATATAACGCTTCACACGATTGTTATCGTGCTGGGCATTGTCACCTTCTAAACTGCCACGCTGCACTTTCATTTTATGGGCAGTTTGCCATGTGCGAATAATCACCTCACCGACACGCCCCATTGCTTGTGAGTCCGAAGACATCATGGCAATTGCACCCATATCCTGCAAAATATCTTCCGCGGCAATGGTTTCACGACGAATACGGCTTTCTGCAAAAGCCACATCTTCGGCAATCGCTGGATCTAGGTGATGGCACACCATCAACATATCCAAATGCTCATCAATGGTGTTGATGGTATAAGGACGGGTTGGGTTGGTTGAAGATGGCAAGACATTGCTTTGCCCAATAGCTTTTAAAATATCAGGTGCATGTCCACCGCCTGCGCCTTCGGTATGGTAGGTGTGGATGGTACGCCCTTTAAATGCTGCAAGGGTTTCTTCCAAAAATCCGCCTTCATTTAAGGTATCGGTATGAATCGCCACTTGTACATCGTATTCATCAGCAACGCTTAAGCAGTTATCAATCGCCGCAGGGGTTGAACCCCAATCTTCATGCAACTTCAACCCGATCACGCCTGCTTTGATCTGCTCACGAATCGGATCTGGCAAACTTAAATTCCCTTTACCCAGCAGACCAATATTCATTGGCAGGTCATCAATCGCTTGCAGCATCGTGCCAATATGCCAAGGGCCTGGGGTCACTGTGGTTGCCGATGTTCCAGCAGCAGGCCCTGTTCCACCACCGACCATGGTGGTCACACCCGACATCAGCGCTGTTTCCACTTGCTGCGGGCAAATCCAGTGAATATGTGTATCGACACCGCCAGCCGTCAAAATCTGCCCTTCACCTGCAATCACTTCGGTGGCTGCACCGAGTGGAATGGTAATATTCGGTTGAATGTCAGGGTTGCCTGCCTTACCAATTTTCCAGATGCGTCCATTTTTCAGACCAACATCGGCTTTGACAATGCCCCACCAATCGACAATCAAGGCATTGGTAATCACGGTATCCGCGACATCGTCCGCCAGTAATTGTGACTGCCCCATCCCGTCACGGATGACCTTACCACCACCAAATTTAACTTCTTCACCATAGGTCGTGAAGTCTTGTTCCACTTCGACAAACAACTCAGTATCGGCTAAACGGACACGGTCGCCGACGGTAGGCCCAAACATTTCCGTATACGCACGACGCGACATTTTCATGATTTTCACCCTAATTTTATTGTGTTGCGGGATAAGTCTTTTTCATGGCAATAAAACGTAGCCCATGTGCTTCTTTCACATCTTGTACGGTTTCAAAACCAAAATGGCGATACACCTCTTGTGCAGCATAGCTCGAATTGACCGTAAACTCCTGAATCGGTTGCTGCAAGGCGTGCTGCTCGACCCATTGCCATAACTGCTTCCCGATCCCTTGCGACTGGCGATGCTGATCCACAAAAAAATGCAGCAGATGCGCAGGCTCACGATACGCAATCACGCCTAAAATTTGCTGATCTTGCTCAGCAACAAATGAATGCACTTCGGAATGATGAATAAAGTCCATCACCACTTGCTCACTAAAATGTGCCAAGCCCGATTCATCAACGACGAAATCTGCCAAATAAGGCTGAATTAAAGCTTGAATTGCCTGAACATCTTGAGGATTAGCCTGCCGAATCTGCATCATCAATCCAGTTTTCCCATGACACGTCCCGCAAAGCCATAGACTTCACGTTTGCCTGCCAACGCCACCAATTCAACATCACGGCTTTGCCCAGGTTCAAAACGCACAGCCGTTCCCGCAGCAATATTCAAACGGAAACCTTTACTGGCTTCACGGTCAAACTGCAAGGCATCATTGGCTTCATAAAAATGAAAATGTGAACCAACCTGAATCGGTCGATCACCGATATTGCTGACGGATATTTTTAAAGTTTCTCGCCCAGCGTTGAGTTCAATATCTACACCTGAGGTCAGTACTTCTCCAGGAATCATGTTTATTCTCCTGTTTAAACAATCGGTTGGTGAACCGTGACCAGTTTTGAACCATCAGGGAATGTCGCCTCTACTTGCACTTCGGCAATCATTTCCGCAACACCATCCATCACATCTTCACGCCCAAGTAAAGTCGTACCATAGTGCATGAGGTCAGCAACACTCATCCCATCTCGCGCACCTTCAAGTAGTGCCGCTGAAATAAAGGCGATTGCCTCTGGGTAATTCAGTTTTAAACCACGTGCCTTACGACGCTCGGCCACAAGACCCGCTGTAAATATGAGTAACTTATCTTTTTCTGTGGGATTGAGTTCCATATCTCTTTCCTGATTTATTTGCCTTTAACTAAGCAAAATATGTGCTAAAACACAGCTTAATGAAATTGGATGTTTTGAAAATAAGCAATATGACGTAATTTAAGTCCGCCAAATGCGTGGAAATTCTTCATCCAGATCAAACCAATAGCGACGCAAACGCGCCCGAATCGCAGCAAAAGCATCGTGACATTGCCGTGTGTCTTGTCCTAGATAACGTGCGCTCACCACATCATTCAATAGAGTTAATGTGACAGGAACATTCATACGCATCATTAATTCACGAATTAACTCAACCTGTTCTTCTAAGATCACGCTTGCTCGAAACTGCTCAGGCGCGACCGCCCACAAGTTGCCAAGCACTGCTTGCCGATTCATCCCCAAACAGGAGCTTAACCAGCGGTCATTGCCTTGAAATTGCAAGGTGTCTGCAACCAATAGCGTATCTGCACGCCATAACCGCAATTGATTATGATACTGACCTGTTTCAAAGCTTTCCTGACGCGCCTGACGCCCAAGCACCAACAGATCCCAACCAATAAAGCTAGCTGATTGTGCCAGATGAATGTGCGTTTCCGAATAGGCATTTGCACCATTAAAGAGCATTACTTCTTGAGGCAACCACTCTAGAGTTGCCTGTTCTTGTACCTGTAAATAAGTATGTTGAAAGGCTTGTTTTCCATTGGTTTTATACCACTTTCCTGCGCCAGGCGTGGTGACTAAAGCATGTGCCTGTTTTTGCACTTCAATATCAAAGGTTAAATGATCTCCACCCGCAATCCCCGCAGGTGGATGTACAATGATGCTATGACACACCCCTGTTTTTTCAGGCCATAACATTTTTTGCACCCGAAGCGGGCCAAAATGTTTTCTATGACTTAATATGGTGCGTTTTTGTTGCGCGGTAAATTTTAATTCTAAGCGTGCATACCAGCGTTCAGGCTGCGATATCCCTGTGATCAAGGCATTTTGCATATGACTCATACATTTAGCTTCACTTTATCGTGTAATTTATCTAGCGAAAATTGCGCCAACTTTTTAAACTAAATCTCAATATTTAACCAAAAGATAAATTCCATATATTAGAGATAGATTAGTGGATAAAATAAATCAGTTTAATTCTCTATTTTTATATGATTTTATTCATAGTTTTTTTTAGATCAGTAACAATTTTATTTTAAATAAAAATATGCCTTCATCTGATTAAAAAAGCTCTCACTATTGGCATTATTTTTGTACAATAGCGACTGTAGTGGTTCAAGCTATATGAAATCGTAACTATGTTCAACCTCCCTGAATGTAACAATGAAATTATTATCAGTGCAATGCAAGAATTGGAGCGTAGAGCTTTTATTAGTGCATTCATTTACTTACCTTGCTGGTTAATTATCGCCTTAAATAACCAAAATAATATTTTCATTCAGGAAACTTATTATCCTATTTGTTTTTTCTTTCTCATTATTCTTTTTTTACATATTATTTTGCACTATCGCTTTAACCAGATTCTGCAAAATAATTTTCATCGCGCTCGGTTACTCTTAACCATTATTATTATTATTCCCTGTTTAATGCTGGGTTCAATTTGTTCATGGTGTATCTATTTACATGTCAGTTATAACATAACTGTTCCCTTTATTATTATTACAGCGGTGTTATGTACCGCAACATCCTTACTATTAACGATTGATCCAATCTATAAAATCATGGTGCCGCTTGCCATGCTTTTGCCTGCCCTAACATCCGTATTGGTCGAGCGCTCTTCAGACAATCTGATTTTTCTTCCATTAGCTGCCCTCAATATTTTATATATTTTCAGATCATCTCAGCTCAAATTTCACGATTATTGGCATGCACTCATTACATTTTCCTATTTCAAACAAAAATCAATGACCTTGGAAAATATGGCGTTTACCGATTTTCTGACTCAAAAACCAAACCGATTATGTGCAGACAAGCAGCTCAAAAGCTTATGGGAACAAGCAAAAACTGAACAGCAATGCTTGGCATGGATGATCATTGATATCGATAATTTTAAGAACATTAATGATAGCTATGGACATCCATTTGGAGATATTTGTCTGATGCTTGTTGCCGATGCACTGGCAAGTTATTCACGTAAGGTTGGTGGATTTTTTGCACGTTATGGTGGAGAGGAATTTGTTTTTATCAAGATCTGTGAATCAGGTACAGAAATTCACCAAATGGCACAAGGTTTAATGCAGCAATCTTCCAAAACCCGAATTTGCCACGATGATGCCTCTATAAATATTACCTACAGTATTGGGGTTTCAAGTTTATGTCCGAATTTAACGGAACAAACTTCAAATGACTTAATTGCTCAGGCGGATCAGGCACTTTATATTGCCAAACATGAAGGGAAAAATCAGTATCGTTGTTATGGAGAAACGCACCCTTATATTGAACAACAAATGCAAATGCTAAACACTCAATCTACATGTTGTTCAATACCGTGCGAAAAGCAGGACAACCAGTGTCCTCCTGCTTAAAACTTTAGAATATTAAAATAAACGATTTAGCCCGTTCAGTGCAGCAACACGATATGCTTCTGCCATGGTTGGATAGTTAAATGTCGTTTCGATAAAATACTTCAACGTATTATTTGGACTTTGCATCACTGCTTGCCCAATGTGAATAATCTCAGAAGCATTATTCCCGAAACAGTGAATGCCTAGAATTTCTAAAGTGTCACGATGGAACAAGACTTTTAATTCACCCACAGTATCGCCCGTAATTTGCGCACGCGCTAAATGACGGAAAGAAGACTGTCCAACTTCGTACGGAATTTTCTCTTCGGTCAATTGTTGTTCAGATTTACCAAAACATGAAATTTCTGGAATGGTGTAAATTCCCGTCGGGATGTCGGTTACAGGTTTTACGTTTTCTTCACCGCTCATGTTCGCACCAGCACAGCGCCCTTGGTCATAGGCTGCTGATGCAAGAGATGGCCAACCAACCACGTCACCTGCTGCAAAGATATTTGGTACTTCTGTTTGATACTTTTCGTTGACGGTTAACTGACCACGACTATTAGGCGTCAAACCCACATTTTCCAGACCCAAACCATCAGTATTTCCTGAACGTCCGTTACACCACAAAATCGCATCGGCTTTGATTTTTTTACCGCTTTGTAGATGCAAGACAATGTGATCATCAAAAGTTTCCAAACGATCAATCTGTTCATTGTGACGAATCAACACCCCCTGTTCACGCAAGTGATAAGACAAAGCATCTGAAATTTCGGCATCTAGATAGCTTAATAATTTCGGCTGGGTATTAATCAAATCAACTTTGTGATTAAGTCCAATGAAAATCGATGCGTATTCACAACCAATCACTCCTGCACCATAAATAATGATTTTGTTAATGGTGTAGTCAAGGTCAAGAATTTTATCTGAATCAAAAACGCGAGGATGATTAAAGTCTAAGCCTTGTGGTTGATATGGACGGCTACCTGTGGCAATCACCAACTCATCAAAAATAATGGTTTCTTTAATACCTTCAGGCGTGAACACCAAAATTGTGTTTTTATCTTGAACATAAGCACGACCATGAAAAACATCGATATTGTTACGGTCGTAAAAACGTGAGTGGGTTGCAACCTGCTGCTGAATCACGCGGTGCGCATGACTGAGCACCTGTTTCATGGTGAATTTTTTCCATTCACCTACTTTTTGAAACATCGGATCACGTTGGTAACGGATAATGCTCGATACTGTCTGACGCAGTGCTTTACTTGGAATTGTCCCGACATGGGCACAGTTGCCACCAAGCTGATCACGCATTTCAACAATTGCAACACGCTTGCCTGATTTGGCAAGTTTCATTGCAGAGCCTTCACCCGCAGGGCCTGAGCCAAGCACGACGGCATCGTATTTGATAAAACTCCCTCTCATGACCTCTTTCTTACGTGACATTCAATGCTCCTTTACTATCATGTTTAGTGCATAGTTTAGCTGAATTCCTTAAGTTTTAGTTTATTTCCACCACATATATATTTAATGTCAACATTTATTTTATGAATATCTTTTTCCCCCTAAAAGTTTCACTTTCCGCTATAATTGTGCCCCTATCGCAGTAAAAAGTTCATCGTCAAACAGTGGAAAAGTTGAATATGACCAATAGCCGTAAACCTGAACAGGGTGTCAAACTTCGTGGCGCAGAGAAAGTCGCTAGAATTCCTGTAAAAGTGATTCCTACGGCTGAAGTGCCACGAAAACCTGACTGGATTCGTGTCAAGATGACAGCACCAGATGAAGTTCAACGGATTAAAACGACATTACGTGCACAAAAATTACATACCGTATGTGAAGAAGCTGCTTGTCCGAACCTACCTGAATGTTTCGGTGGCGGTACAGCAACCTTTATGATTATGGGTGATATTTGTACCCGCCGTTGCCCATTCTGTGACGTTGCACATGGTCGTCCAAATGCGCTTGACCCAGATGAACCACGCCACATGGCAGAAACCATTGCCAACTTGGGTTTAAAATATGCCGTAATTACTTCAGTTGACCGTGACGACTTGCTTGACGGTGGTGCTCAACATTTTGTTGACTGTATTAAAGAAGCGCGTGAACTCAGCCCTAAAACTTTACTTGAAATTTTAGTGCCTGACTTCCGTGGACGTATGGATATTGCGTTACGCATTATGACTGAATGTCCACCAGACGTTTTCAACCACAATATTGAAACCGTACCTCGTCTTTATAAAGCCATGCGTCCAGGTTCAGACTATCAGCACTCTTTGAATCTTCTCAAAATGTTTAAAGAATATTGCCCAGACGTTCCAACCAAATGTGGTTTGATGGTGGGTATTGGTGAAACTGAAGAAGAAGTCATTTCATTGTTAGATGACCTTCATGCACATGGCGTTGACTATGTGACCATTGGTCAGTACTTACAGCCATCGAAAGAACATGCGCCAATTGACCGTTTTGTAACGCCTGAAGAATTTGAGCGTTATGCAGAACATGGTCGTAAACTTGGCTTTAGAAATATCTGGTCTGCACCTATGGTACGTTCAAGTTACTTTGCTGACCGTCAATACCACGGTGAACCTGTCCCAGAAGTGCGCCGTAAAGTCGACCCCGCGAAAAAAATTACCGTACAAACCATTGAAGCTTAAGTTTCAATGCTTTCTAAGCCCTCTCATATAGAGGGCTTTTTTATGGACTCAAGCCTAATAGTGAAATGTGGACTTTGCGTGTATGGTGAAGTTTTAACACGTCACAGGTCAAACAAGACATGGCACAACAAGATTATGAGAATGGATTAAAAGTACGCACGGAAGTCATGGGTGAAAGCTTTGTAAAACGCGCTCAAGACAATACCGTACCCTTCACTCAACCCTTACAAGACTGGATTAATGAACATGCTTGGGGTTCAACTTGGCAACGTGAAGGTGTTCTCCCCCGCAAATATCGCTCTTTAATTACCATTGCCATGCTGGTTGCACAAAAATCACCAACTGAACTGAAAGGTCATGTGCGCGGTGCGCTGAATAATGGCTGTAGTGTAGAAGAAATTCAGGAAACTTTATTACATAGCCTGCCGTACTGTGGTGCACCTACAACTCAAGAAGCATTTCGTTCAGCGCTTGAGGTGATTCAGGAATATCAGGCAGCTCAAAAATAATGATTTAGATCGACATCTTTGCTGATTTCTTATAATACAAAGATGTCGATCTGCATTTTTAAGAGCTTGGTGTATCTATAAAAATGAGTTGAATATCCTGCTGAGGAATGAAATCTTTCTCTGTCGCCTTAAACTGTGTCGCACTGACTTTTTTCAATTGCCCTTTCCAGCACAATGACACAAACTGATTTGGCTGTTTCTCAATGGTCAAATTAAAGCGTTCAATCGGTTTTGCCCAGTTCGCACCTGTTTTTAAAATATAACCCATCTCCAAGTAATTCGGCGTTGGATTACCCATTTTGCGTAAAGCCTTTTTCAGGTTGTCATCAACACACACCGACTTTGCTTTTTCTGGATCTAGATACACCGAACCACCTAACAATGGCGTGTATTGATGGCGAACTCGTGTGAGTTGGTTGGGTAAAAATGTCTGCTGCCAGCTATAAATAATTTGCGACTGCCACCAAACATCTTCATTCAATTTCAACAGTTTTTGCAGCTTCGGTTGCTGACAGCGCAACATTTTCCGACTTAATTCAGATGCATCATATTTTTCTGTCCACGGACTCATCATCTCAGCATCTGACCAACCGCAGGCTTTTAACTCCGCAGTCACATCAATCATCGGTGTATTTTCTCTTATGTCATTTACAGATTTAAGCTGTGGCAGAAAAGCACGAACATGAACCTGTGGTGAAATCTGCTTTCCATTCGACCACACCTTAAAACTTTTAACCAAATCTGCGGTGTCTGCGTAGTCGCTATCGTGCCAACTCTCCACCAAAGGCAAAGGAAATAGAATATTTTCAGTGAGATTTTTAAACTGATAATCGACTTGAACCTTTTTCTGACTAATCAGCAAGTCTTCCGTTTGCATGGCAATATTGGGATTTTTCACATATTGCACCCCGCCTGTTGCTACAAAACCCGCACTGTCATTGGCAAATGCCAATTGCAGAGGAAGTAGCCCCAGCAAGATAATCCATTTTTTCATTCTCTTTTACCGCTCTTTTTATTGTGATGCCGCACTTTAGCCGAAAAGCTCTGTATTCACCACATGCTTCATTTTTCTAATTGGATTTAAACGATTATTTTGTTATTTTATAACATAACTATAATCTTTGTTTTTCTTACTTTATTTCTATGTCAGTTATTTCTTCACAGCGCCTACAGGCCATTGATGCGCTGCGTGGCTTGGTCATCATCATTATGATGCTCGATCATGTGCGCGAAACCTTTTATCTACACCATCAAGTTTCCGACCCGATGCACGTCCAAGAGGTTGAACCTGCGCTATTTCTCAGCCGTTCTTTGGCACATCTGTGTGCGCCTGTTTTTGTGTTGCTGACAGGGCTATCGGCTTTTCTTTATCAGCAAAAATATGACCTGAAAATGACCCGTGAATTTTTATTCAAACGTGGCTTATTTTTGGTGATTTTAGAACTTACAGTGGTGAATTTTGCTTGGACAGGACAATTTCCACCACAAGTGATTTATTTACAGGTGATTTGGGCGATTGGGCTGAGTATGTTGGCACTTAGTTTATTGATTGGCTTGCCACAAAAACTGCAATGGCTGCTTGCGATTGGCATTATTGCGTTGCACAACCTGCTGGATCAGGTCAGTTTTCAGGGTGTAACGGGGTTACATGCGCTATGGAGCATTTTGCATCAGCGGGATTGGATTGAGCTTGGGCAAAGTTTACGTCTACGTACCACGTACCCTGTCTTACCGTGGATTGGGGTAATTTTATTGGGATATTGTTTGGGACGTAGTTGTTTCAGTTTAGGAATTTCAGTCGCTCAACGAAATAAACGCCTACTTGGCTATGCTTTGGGAAGTATCACTTTATTTATCATCTTGCGTTTACTCAATGTATATGGCGATCAACCTTGGTTATCGCTGAATAGTAGCGTGCAAACAGGAATGAGCTTTTTCAATTTGACAAAATACCCACCGTCACTGCTATTTATTTTATGGAACACTGGCATAGGCGTGTTAATTTTATTGGCACTCAGCAAAGTTGAACAATCTGCATGGGTAAAACCGTTGATTGTATTGGGTTCTGTGCCGATGTTTTTTTATATTCTACATTTATATGTGCTGAAACTTCTTTATGTGATCGCTGTAGAGATTTGGGGAGCAAATCAAGGTCAATATTTCGGTGTCAGTCAGGTGAGTTACTTATGGCTGATCATGCTGATTTTACTGGTCGCGCTGTATCCTGTGGTTCAGGCATTTTCAAAATTTAAGCATGCCAATAAACAGATCGCGATTTTGAAGTATTTCTAAGCGCAAGAGAAAAGCAGATCTTTGGAGGTCTGCTTTTTATGGATTCATACTCGACGATGTTATTTGCCAGCCCATTTCAATGCAAACTCCAAATAATTACACTCACCCACCACAATCACTTGCTGACAGATTCCTTCAACTTTTCGTTGCTGTTCAAAAACTGCGGCTGACATAGGTTCTAGGTCTTCACAGAAAGAAATCTCTTGTTCATTCATCGAATAGACAACTGACATACAACCTATACCTTGCAAACTTTCATAAGATACGATTACAATTTTTTGATCTTCAAATACCTTCTGAATTTCCTGATAACTTAATGCGGGTCGAATTGGCAGATGCCGTTTTTCTGCATCATCGTAACAAATAATCTCTAACTCATTTGGTGCTGGGTCTTTATCTCCATAAAAAGCAACATCAAATCCAAATTTCTTTAGGGCAACAGCTAACCCTATAGGAAAAGTACCATTTTCAGGATCATGTCGGCAGACTTTTAATAACGTTGTTAACTTCACTTCAATTTTATAATGATCTAGAACTAGCCAAACTGCGAGCGGACCACAATTGGCTTGAAGCTGACGTAATGATTTTGGAACTTTTATTAATTTCATAATTTTTATAACCTACCCAAATGATTATCCAGATAATAAACAAAACAAGATTGGAACTCAGCACATTTCCAAGTACAATACTTCGCTAGTCGAGGGATGCTGCGACGTTTTACAGGTACCAAATGTAAAAGCGCCAGGCTCGACGATCGGTTAAGTGATCAATTTAACCAACAACGGCATCCGCGAACTGAATGATCAACAATTGTTTTATTAAAAGGAGATCGTGATGAACGCGGTTAATGCTTCATTTACTGATTATAAAGTTGCCGATATCAATCTTGCTGACTACGGCCGTAAAGAAATCAAACTTGCTGAAGCAGAAATGCCAGCTTTGATCGGCTTGCGTAAGCGCTATGCTGCTGCAAAACCACTTGCAGGTGCCAAAATTCTTGGCTGTATCCACATGACCATTCAAACTGCGGTTTTGATTGAAACTTTGGTTGAATTGGGCGCAGAAGTTCGCTGGACTTCATGTAACATTTTCTCGACTCAAGACCACGCTGCTGCTGCAATCGCTGCACGCGGTATTCCAGTTTTTGCTTGGAAAGGCGAAACTGAAGAAGAATACAACTGGTGCTTAGAACAACAAATCAACGTGAATGGCACAC
The DNA here is from genome assembly GCF_003261585.1 of Acinetobacter sp. MB5. Classification (GTDB taxonomy): domain Bacteria; phylum Pseudomonadota; class Gammaproteobacteria; order Pseudomonadales; family Moraxellaceae; genus Acinetobacter. The sequence continues at coordinate 387,434 of NZ_POVU01000002.1, forward strand.
CTTGGGATGCCAACATGATCTTGGACGATGGCGGTGACTTGACTGCACTTGTTCATGACAAATACCCAGAACTTCTTGAGCGTATTCACGGTATTACTGAAGAAACCACGACAGGTGTACAACGTCTTCACGAAATGTTCCGCGACGGTACTTTAAAAGTTCCTGCAATCAACGTGAATGACTCTGTTACCAAGTCTAAAAACGACAACAAATACGGTTGCCGTCACTCACTCAATGATGCCATCAAACGTGGTACAGACATGCTGCTTTCTGGTCGCCGTGCATTGGTGATTGGTTATGGTGACGTGGGTAAAGGTTCAGCGCAATCTTTACGTCAAGAAGGCATGATTGTTCGTGTGACTGAAGTTGACCCAATTTGTGCAATGCAAGCATGTATGGACGGCTATGAAGTTGTTTCTCCATACAAAAATGGCGTACAAACAGGTAAAAAAGAAGACATCAACCTTGATTTGCTTGAAAACACTGACCTTATCGTAACGACTACAGGTAACTACCACGTATGTGACTCTGCAATGCTGGATACGTTAAAAGCAGGCGCTGTCGTGTGTAACATCGGTCACTTTGACACTGAAATCGACACCAACTACTTACGTGGTTACAAGTGGGTTGAAGTTAAACCTCAAGTTCACCAAGTTTATCGTACAGAAAACGAAAATGATTACCTGATCTTGTTGTCTGAAGGTCGTCTAGTGAACCTTGGTAATGCAACTGGTCACCCATCACGCGTGATGGACGGTTCTTTTGCTAACCAAGTTTTAGGTCAAATGCACTTGTTTGCTGAAAAATTTGCTGATCTTCCAGCAGCAGAAAAACAAGCCCACATCCGTGTTGAACTTCTTCCGAAAAAATTGGATGAAGAAGTTGCAGCAGCAATGGTTGCAGGTTTTGGTGGCGTGTTGACACAATTGACTCAAGTCCAAGCAGATTACCTTGGTGTACCTGTTGAAGGTCCATTCAAATCTGACGCTTATAAATACTAAGTTTTAGACCTCTCCTAGCCTCCCCTTGTGCTGAACTTTAAAGCTGCGCTTTAAAGTCTACTCAAGAGAGGAGCTTTCTCTTGAGTCCTGCCGATGGTTTAACTGAATCTGCATTGACTCAAGTAGAAAGTCAGGATGAGGGCAAATGATAGAAAAGGATTTGAAATGACTAAACGTGTACCAATTTCCTTTGAGTTTTTCCCTCCAAAAACTGACATTGGCGCAGAAAAACTTCGTGTTGTACATCAAGAATTACAACCGCTCAATCCAGAATTTTTCTCCATTACTTACGGTGCAGGTGGTTCAACCCGCGAACGTACTCTCGCCGCAATCCGTGATTTCAATGGCAAAGGCACACCTGTTGCACCGCATTTATCGTGCATTGGTGATGACAAAGCCCGTATTGCTGAACTCTTAGATTTATATAAATCTCAAGGGATTGACCGTATTGTTGCTTTACGTGGTGACTTACCATCGGGTCAGGTCGGCTTAGGTGAATTGCCATACGCACAGGACTTGGTTCGCTTTATCCGTGAACACTCAGGCGACCATTTTAAAATTGAAGTTGCTGCTTACCCTGAAATGCACCCACAAGCTGAAAGCTTTGATTTAGATCTTCATCGCTTTGCAGAGAAAGTGCATGCTGGCGCAAATGCTGCAATCACTCAGTTTTTCTTCAATCCAGATGCATATTTCTACTTTGTTGAACGTATTGCGAAGTTGGGCGTGCATATTCCTGTTGCACCAGGCATCATGCCAATTACCAACGCCAGCAACCTGATTCGCTTTGCTGATGGTACAGGTGCTGAAATTCCACGCTGGATTCGCAAGCAGCTTCAAGCTTATGGAGATGACAGCAAGAGTATTCAGGCATTTGGCCATGAAGTTGTCGTGAAACTGTGTGAACGCCTGATTGCTGGCGGTGCACCAAGTTTGCATTTCTATACCATGAACAACACCAATCCAACGCGTCAGCTTGTTACTGACCTTGGACTCGCTTAATTTGTAACAGGTTTCGAACCCGATGAGTAACCGTTTTTTTATCGAAGCGACCTTAACAGTAGGTCAATCTCTAGAGTTAACTGAGGTGGTGTTCCACCATTGGGTTCGAGTCTTACGTGCAAAGTTAAACGAACAAGCCATCTTGTTTAATGGACAAGGTGGCGAATATTTGGTTGAACTCACCGAAATTAATAAAAAGAATGCCTATATTCAGGTCATCTCTTTTGAACCTGCCAACCGCACGCCGAACTTCAAAGTTTTATTGGGTCAGGTGATGAGTAAAGGCGACCGAATGGATTACGCGATTCAAAAAGCCACTGAGCTTGGCGTACATCAAATTCAATTACTCACCAGTGAACGCTGTGAAATGCGTCTCAAGTATGACCGTGATCAAAAGAAAATTGACCACTGGCAAGGGGTTGCGATTGCTGCGTGTGAACAATGCGGTTTAAATATTGTGCCTCAAATTTTGGCACCAATTTCATTACAAGAATGGTTCAAAAATACAGATACGTTACCAACAACTAAACTGGTTCTTGCACCAGACACAGAAGCCTTTGATATCCAAAAAGAAGCTACTCCTGATCTGGCTTTATTGATTGGCCCTGAAGGAGGTTTAAGTCTGGATGAAATTACTCAAGCGAATGCTGTAGGCTTTAAAAACTGGTGTATTGGTGAACGTGTCTTACGCACAGAAACTGCACCTGTGGTTGCCTTATCTATTTTGAATTATATTTTGTAATAAATGAAAAAATAGTCACACTTCTATTCTATTCAGACATATACATTTTTCTTAAACAATATTATGTTAATACTATTGTTTGCTTCTGCCTACCCGAAAACGGACTTCGAATGCCATTTATGCAAAACGATGCTCTTTCTCAAGGCATTGTGTCAAATCAGATCAAAAAATCAGCATATTATTTACGCTATTTGCTGATCAGTGCATTTATTGTCTGTAATTTTATTTTTTTAAATTTTTATTTGAGATACCCAGATGAAACGGCTTCACTCAGTATCTGGGCGCTGTCTAGCAGCCTATTCTTCATTCCCTGCTTTTTATTCTTGCATAAGTTTGTTAGAAAAAGAAACCTACGACTTTCTATCATAGATTTAAGTAATAAGTTGATTTGTACAGGTATAGGTTTTTCCTTTGGTACAGGAGTCTATTTACTCCATATTTACTTGCCAAGTAACTACGACTCCATCCTGTTTTATGACACGCTCTATTTATCTTTAAGCCTAACCCTAAGCTGCTTAATTTTTAGTCTTATTTACTTAACTCAGCGTTTAGCTTATTTTTTTCTGGTATCCATTCCAGCGATTGCACCAATTTTACTGTTACAACCCATTAACCAGCATATTTTTAACCAACTCTTTTATTTTGCTTTCGATTTCATTTTGGTGGTCATTTGTTTTAGTGCATTTGCGCTCAATCGCATGCATCGAAAACTCACAAAACTCTTTATACGTAATGAACAACTCATTCAAAATGCAGAGAAACAAGTTCAATATTCTCAACATGTTTGCAATGAACTCAACCAAGAAATGCAACATTCAAAAAATATGGAACACCAGCTCCATGAATATTCTCAAAGCCTTGAGCAAACCATTCATGAACGAACTCATATTTTAGAAAAACAAAAACAAACTATTGAAATGGCCAATGCGATTGCTTCCGTGCATACATGGGAATGGAATCTGATCAAAGGTACATTTGAGATTAATAATCACGAAATTAAAAAACTAGAATACCTTTCACTCGAAGAAGACCTTACCCAAGCCTTACACCCTGAAGATATTCCGCTTTGTATTGAAAAACTTCATCAACATTTCAACCGCGAAACTGAAATTTTTGAGTGTGAATACCGTGTCAAAGATGAACATGATAAATGGGTCTGGCTGATTAACCGAGGGAAAGTCATTCAGTACAATCCTGAAACTTCAGAACCTGCGATCATGATCGGGATTTTCCAAAATATTGATCGCCAAAAACAGGATCATGATCGCATTCAACAAGCAGCCAATATCATGACGCATGTGGAAACTGGAATCGTGATGTTAGATGAACATCTGCGTTATGTTGAAGCAAATCCTTACTTTTTCACCTTATCCAACTTAACCGTTGACCAAGTTCTAGGTAAACAGTTATTTGAAATTACAGATAATTATCGACCACGACAACGCAGTTTTCACTATTCTATTACTGAACAGCTCCTCAAAAATTCTAAATTTGATGGTGAATTTGAAGAAAAATTTATTTCAGGCAAGGAATTAAGTTTAAGGTTGCGTTTGAATGCAATTCGCGATGAGAAACAACGGATTGTTAACTATGTCGGTATTTTCTCAGACCTGACCAAAATCAAGGAACAAGAACGCCGTGTTTCTTATCTAGAAAACTATGACATTGTCACCAATTTACCTAACCGCTTTTACTATAACTATAAAACTTACCAATTTTTAATTACTAACAGCGCCACAATTCAGCAGATTGCGATCATCCGCCTTTCGATTGATCGCTTTACGGCACTCTATGAATTTTTGGGCAATGAAAACACCTCGGAACTACTCAAACTGGTCGCACAGCGTTTACGTTTATGCAATCCAAATGCCTTGATGGTAGCTTATCTGAACCGTGAAGATTTTGTGATCGTGTACGAACTTAACCATGTTCAACCAAGTATTCAAAAAATCTGTGAACAAATTAACCAGTATTTTCATCAGGCATTTAAAGTGGCTGATCAAGAGTTGATTCTCACTATTTCGATTGGGGTTGCGATTTACCCTGAGCATGCACGACAGTTCGAACAACTCAATAATTGTGCTCAGCAAGCGTTGAATTATGCGCGACGCTTAGGCGGCAATACCATTCAGTATTACACCAAAACTCATGGCAATCTTTATGAAAAAGATGTGAATTTAGAAAATGAGTTGCGTCAGGCTCTCAGAAATCAGGAACTCGAAGTCTATTTTCAACCCCAAATCAATTTGCATGATGGTTCGATTGCAGGTTTTGAAACCTTAATTCGTTGGAATCATCCCGAAAAAGGTCTGCTTCACCCAACACAATTCTTACCTGCAGCACAACAAACCAGTCTTATTTCTGATATTGGTGAATTTGTTCTGTTTACAGCCATTGCCCAATTACGTGAATGGCAAGATCAAGGATCAGGACTGCCTGATATTCATCTATCTATTAATATTGATGCCCAGCAACTCTATCGTGGTCAATTGCTTGAACATCTTGATGCAGCACTTCATCGTTACAGTATGCCTGGAAAATATATTGAGTTTGAGATTACAGAAGCCTCATTAATTGAAAATACCGAGCATATTCACAATATCCTACATCAACTCAAACAGCGCCATATTAAGCTCTCTTTAGACGATTTTGGGACTGGATATTCATCAATGGCTTACCTGACAGAGTTTTCTTTTGATGTCTTAAAAATTGATAAAAGCTTTGTACAAAGTATGCATATGAAACGCCACAATGCCATCATCAATGCCATTATTGCGATGGGTAAAGCCATGGATGTCAAAATTGTGGCTGAAGGAATCGAAACTCAAGAGCAATTAGATTATTTAAAAGACAAACAATGTGACATTGCACAAGGTTTTTACTATGCAAAACCACTCAATAAAGCCGATGCAACCCAATATCTACGGGCTTCTCAGCATAAAACCACCCCATCATAACGAAAATTTATGGTGAACATCACAAACATAGAAATTTTTCGGTAGTTGCAACTGTGCGAAAACAAAAACAAGTGATATAGTCGATTAGATTTTTTTTGTGCCAGGACCGTTAAGTTACTGGATTAACTGTTGTAAATGAGATGCAAATGGACGACCAAACACTAAAACAGCAAGCTTTAAATTATCATGAATTTCCACGCCCAGGTAAAATCAGTGTTACGCCAAGCAAACAACTGGTTAACCAACGCGACTTAGCCCTCGCTTACTCACCTGGTGTTGCGGCACCATGTTTAGAAATCGCGCGTGATCCATCAACAGCAGCTAAATATACAGCTCGTGGTAACCTTGTTGCCGTAGTCAGTAACGGTACTGCCGTTCTTGGCTTAGGAAATATTGGCCCACTCGCTTCAAAACCTGTCATGGAAGGTAAAGGCGTTCTCTTTAAGAAATTTGCTGGTGTAGATGTCTTTGACATTGAAATTGCAGAAAATGATCCAGACAAAATCGTCGACATCGTTGCAGCACTTGAACCGACTTTCGGCGGGATCAACCTTGAAGATATCAAGGCACCAGAATGCTTCTACATCGAGAAAAAACTGCGTGAACGCATGAACATTCCTGTGTTCCATGACGATCAGCACGGTACAAGTATTATCGTAGGTTCAGCATTGCTGAATGCACTGAAATTAACAGGCAAAAAAATTGAAGAAATCAAGATTATTGCTTCAGGTGCAGGTGCAGCAGCGCTTTCTTGCCTAGATTTACTTTGTGCATTAGGCGCACGCAAAGAAAATATCACTGTTGCCGACTCTCGTGGTCTACTCACCACATCTCGTGAAGGTCTGGACGACTCTAAAAAACGTTACGTTCAAGACATTCCACAGACTCAATTACATGAAGTCATGGAAGGCGCAGACATGTTCCTTGGTCTTTCTGCAGCAGGTATTCTCACCAAAGAGATGGTGAAGAAAATGGCAGAAAACCCGATTATTTTTGCTTTGGCCAACCCAGATCCAGAAATTCTACCTGAACATGCTCACGAGACACGTCCAGATGTCATTATGGCAACAGGCCGCTCTGACTATCCAAACCAAGTGAATAACGCACTTTGTTTCCCATATATCTTCCGTGGTGCACTAGACGTTGGTGCAACTACAATTAACGAAGAAATGAAAATTGCTTGCGTACATGCAATTGCACGTATGGCACACGTTGAAGCAGATGCTGCAACTTATGGCGAAAAATCTGCATCATTTGGTCGTGACTACCTGATCCCACGTCCACTTGATCAACGTTTAATTTTGGAAATTGCTCCAGCCGTTGCACAAGCAGCAATGGACTCTGGCGTAGCAACTCGTCCAATCGAAGACTTTGCAGTTTACCGTCAGCACTTGTCTGAGTTTGTTTATAACTCAGCGTTTGTAATGAAACCAATTTTTGCACAAGCGAAAAGTGCACCAAAACGTATTGCGTATGCTGAAGGTGAAGATCTTCGCGTATTGCGTGCAGTTCAGGTTGTGGTTGATGAAGGTTTGGCATTCCCGATCTTGGTCGGCCGTACCAAAGTCATCGAGGCGAACATCAAACAGTTGGGCTTACGTCTGGAAAACGGTGAAAATATCGAAATCGTTGACCAAGAACAAAACCCATTGTATGAAGAGTTCTGGAAAGACTACTACAACTCAATGCAACGTAAAGGTATTACGATTGAGTATGCTCAGCGTGAAGCACGTCGTCGTTCAACACTCATCGCATCTATGTTGGTGAAGTTTGGTCAAGCAGACGGTATGCTTTGTGGTACATACAGTAGCTACGACATTCACTTAGATTTCGTGCGCAACGTGATCGGTCTTAAAGAAGGTATGAACAACTTCTTTACCTTGAATGCATTGATGCTTGAAGATCGTAACCTGTTTATTGCTGACACTTACGTCAACACCAACCCAACTGCTGAACAATTGGCAGAAATGACCATTTTGGCTGCTGCTGAAGTTCGTCGTTTTGGTATTGAGCCACGTGTCGCTTTACTTTCACACTCAAGCTTTGGCAGTAACCAAGAAGATCCTAGCGCGCAAAAAATGCGTGAAGTGTATCGTCTGTTGACTGAACAAGCGCCAGACCTTGCTGTTGAAGGTGAGATGCATGGTGATGCAGCACTTGATGAAAGTATTCGTCAGTTTGCATTCCCGAACTCAAATTTCAAAGGTTCTGCAAACTTGTTAATTATGCCTAACCTTGATGCAGCCAACATTTCATTCAACCTGTTGAAATCAACTTCAGGGAACAATGTAACGATTGGTCCAATCTTGCTTGGTGCAGCTAAACCAGTTCATATCTTGACTCCAACGACAACTAGCCGTCGTTTGGTGAATATGACTGCGTTAACTGTGGCTGAAATTCAGCAAGATCAACAAGCTTAAGCTCGGTTTTAAGCCCACAGCTTAGACTTGTACAAACCTCTATTCTGTTGCATGATTGTGATAAGAATAGAGGTTTTTTCATGCAGATTTATTTAGTAGGCGGTGCTGTCCGAGATCAGTTACTTGGACACCCCTATCACGAGAAAGATTATGTAGTGGTGGGTGCAACACCAGAACAGCTTATTGCACAAGGTTTTCAACCTGTTGGTAAAGATTTTCCCGTTTTTCTACACCCTGAAACCAAAGATGAATATGCACTTGCACGTACAGAACGCAAGCAAGGACATGGCTATCATGGTTTCGAATTCTTCACATCACCAGACATTAATTTAGAACAAGATCTCATTCGGCGCGATCTGACCATCAATGCCATCGCCCGAGATACCGAAGGTAATTTGTACGACCCTTATGGTGGTCAGCAAGACCTTGAAAATAAAGTCTTGCGTCATGTGTCAGATGCTTTTACTGAAGATCCTTTGCGTGTGCTTCGTGTCGCCCGTTTTGCAGCACGTTATGCAGAATATGACTTTAAAATTGCCGATGAAACATTGGCGCTGATGACACATTTGGCACAGTCGGGTGAATTATGCTGCCTAACGCCTGAACGGGTTTGGAAAGAAACCTCGCGTGCACTGATGGAAAAACATGCCGATGTCTATTTCCAAGTTTTGCGAGATTGTGGTGCATTAAAAATACTGTTTCCAGAAATTGATGCCTTGTTCGGTGTGCCACAACGTGCTGAATATCATCCTGAAATTGACTGCGGCATACATACGCTTATGTCACTGCAACAGGCTTGTCTTGCTAACCTGAGCCTAGATGTCCGCTTTGCAGTTCTAGTGCATGATTTGGGTAAAGCCCTGACACCAGAAGATGTTTTGCCACGCCATATTTTGCATGAACAACGCGGCGTTGAGCCTGTGACTGAGTTATGTGACCGACTCAGAGTGCCTGCCAATATCAAACAGTTGGCGATTGTGGTGTGTAAAGAACACTTGAAATGCCATCAGGCATTTACCTTAAAAGCAGGGACACTCTGGCGTTTGTTGCAACGACTCGATGTTTTGCGTCGCCCCGAACGTGTGGTGGCTTTTATCCAGGCCTGTGAATGTGACGCTCGTGGCCGATTGGGCCTAGAGCTACGTCCCTACCCGCAAGCGGATTACTTATATGCCGCAATCGAATGTGTGCGTGAGATTAAAGCGCAAGATTTGCCTGCCCACATCACGGGTGCAGATATCGGTGAAATGCTGATTCAACGCCGAATTGATGCGTTGGCACAATTAAAACATGAATATTTAATGCAACAACAGCCATCATTTTGATGGCTGTTGTCTTCTGACTTAAGCAATATCCGCTGGGAATGTAATTACCTGTTCAAGCTTCAATTTGTTCTGAGCAACCATCAATAAGCGGTCGATTCCCAAAGCAATCCCCGAACATTCAGGCATATGTGGCAAGGCTGCCAACAAGTGTTCATCAATCGGCATGACAGTTAAGCCCTGCGCTGCACGTTCAGCATTGTCTGCCGTAAAGCGCTGACGTAAAACATCAGCATCGACCAGTTCATCATAGGCATTCGCCAGTTCCAAACCTTCAATATACACCTCGAAGCGAGCTGCAACCTGTTCTCCATCTTCATCGATTTTAACTTTTGCCAGTGAAGCCATTTCAGGTGGAAAATCAGTTAAAAAAACAGGTGTATCGAAGCCCAAACTTGGTTCGACCATGTGCGAAAATAGCAAGTCCATATACGCCAATCGGTCATCGCCCAAGTCCAGATTTAACCCAACACGGCACGCAGTTTCTTTGAGTTGTTCCAAGGTCGCTTGTAATGGATTAATGTCCAAACGATCCTGAAAGGCATGCTTATAGCTCAGTACCATCGGGCGCAATTCATCAAAACGGTCTGCTAAACACACATTCAACAAAGCTGCCGTTTCATGCATTAAATCAGTCAGGCTAAATGCAGGGCGATACCATTCCAACATAGTGAATTCACTGTTGTGCTTGCGCCCATGTTCGTCATCGCGAAAGACTTTACAGATCTGGAAAATCGCACCACTGCCACTCGCCAGTAAACGCTTCATGGCAAATTCAGGTGAAGTCTGCAAATAATTGGTGTGCTGCTGACCTTGAACATGACGCAGTGCAGGCACAGAAGCCAAATGCACATCGGTCACACCTGCCTGAGACAAGATGGGTGTTTCCACTTCCATCGCATCGCGCTCGGCAAAAAACTGACGGATGCGTTGATACATTTTGGCACGTGCTTTTAAAGCTTCAAGATCACAGGTTGGTTGGAAGGTCTGGCTCATGCCTGCGGCCCTCCATGTGCAGCCCATTCACGGCGCAGCGGATAATTTTTGCGTAAGGCATCAAAAGCTGGTTGATGTACCCAGCCATCAACCACACAAGCACGTAAATTGGCATCATCCTGCTGAATATCATAGATTTCTGATAAATGTTTCACCAAAGCTTGTTTTAAATCTTGTCCTTGGAAAAATGGCTCGCAAGCAGGCAACTGAGTACGAAAGTCTTTATTAATCTCTAACTGGTATTTTTTGCAGAATGCTTCGTAGATCATTTGTGTACCACGTGCCTTACCTTCAAGGCTGTAACCCGCAATATGAGGGGTGACCAAAGTGACTAAATCTAGCAATTCCTGAGAAATCATCGGTTCATGTTCAAAGACATCTAGCACGACTTGGCGCTGCGTTTGGCGAATATCCGCCATAAGGTCTTGCTCGGCAATCACTGCACCACGCGAGCTATTAATGAGAATAGTCTCAGGGGCAAGCTGTGCCAAACGCTCAGCATTAATCAAATGATAAGTTGGATGTTGCCCTATTTTGACCATCGGTACATGCAAAGAAACTGCATTGGCCTGTTGCAATAAAGTCTCTAAATCAACTTGTTCAACCTGATCACGTTGCACCAGTGGATCACAACCCAACACTTTCCAGCCCAACAATTTCGCCATGGCTGCTAAACGTGTCCCAACATTGCCCAATCCGACTATTCCCAAACAAAAATCATCGTTTGCATCAATTAGTTCTGGTTTGAGTTTTAACAGTGCTGTAATCACATATTCAGCCACTGCTTGCGCATTGCAGCCTGCAGCATTTGCCCAAGTAATACCATGCTGTTCCAGATAAGCAATGTCGAGGTGGTCTGTGCCGATGGTGGCACTGGCAACAAATTCGACAGGAGTGCCATCAAGTAATGCTGCATTGACTTGGGTTACAGAACGCACCAGTAATGCTTGCGTCTGAGTCAGGTTTTGCTGTGTCAGGGTTCGCCCTGCATGATGTTGAATGTCTGCCAAATCGGCAAAAAAATAGTCTGTAAATGCCAGATTTTCATCTGCAACAATGTTCATGCATGATCACCACAATTTTAGATGGCTTCATGATAACGCTCCTATCAGCGTTAGGCTATGTTCATCCATGAAAATTTGGTTTGCCGATACGAACTGTTTTTATTGTTATTTTTATAATCAGAAATGTCAGGCATAGAAAAATATGCCAGCGAAAATCTGATCTAACAAATATCTTGTAAATAAAACTGAATCCGAGATTTCACAATCATTATTTAAAGAATGACCACAAAACCAAGACATTGATTTTGTGGTCAAATCCTGACTTAGAACTTAAATCCGATATTTAAATTGACGCGATACAACCATTTATTACTGTTGACCGAAGTCGCTGAAGTAAAGCCTGTGCTATTCGAAGATCCCCCCAGAATATTGGCATTTTTACCCCATGTATAGTCCACCCAAACCAAGAATGGTGATGCAATAAACATCATGCCTGTGGTGTTCATTTGAGAGGCAGCCCAATCGCTACGTTTTTTATCAAAATAACTAAAGTCATCGTAGAATTTGATCGCTTTTAACTTGCCCATATTTTTCAGTGGCAAGGTGTACGCGACATTCAGGCTCGACACTGTCCCTTCAGAAGCAATGAAATAGGCAGGCGTAATACCGTTGGTTCCCATCAACGTAACATCATTACTAACACCGTCTGGGTTTTTGGCATCATACTTATAGTGGATCACCGAACCCTGTATGTTCCAACGGTTAATATTGGTGTTGGCATGAGCAGCGGCTGCGTAATAACTTCCGTTTTTCCCCGTAATCGAGTTATGCAATTGAGATACAGCACCCGACACTCCAAATTCCTGCTTGCCGACAGAGGTATCGAATTTCTTCACAATACGGGCATTAAACTGGTTTTGCTTTTCATTCTGATATTTGCTTTGTGAAGGAAATGCATTTTCTGTCAAATCACTATACTTGGCACTTTCAGGTGCGTAGCGCAGATTAGTATCCAGCATACGCGGATAGTAACCCAGTTTAATATCCCAATCTTTGTCGTTGTAATTCCAGTTCACCCCAGGGGCAATGTTGTCACCATATCCCAAGAAAAACGGAATGTGATAAGTCCAGCCATTTTGCGGGTAAGGATAGATTGCAAAAGGTTTATACACCAAACCTACATCAACGCTATTTTTGGCATTGATGTTATAACCCACATAGGCTTTTTCAATGGACGTATATTGGTCATTTTGCAAGAGCAAGCTCGAGTCTGTATAGAAATCGTGATATTTCCCTTTCAAATCAAGACGAAAAATATCAAAGTTCAGCTTACCAAAACCACGGTTGGTACTGGTTGGCCAACTTTCATAGCGTTGATTAAAACGGATGACTCCCCCAACTTGAAATGATTCTGTTCCGTCAGCATTCGTCCATTCAAGTGGAGACTCAGCCAAAACTCCTGTTGCAGCAGTTAACATCGATACTGCAACCCCAATTAAAGATATACTTCTCATTTCTGACACTCTCCTTCGCCTGCTCGCCACAAACTTGATTAACAGGCTTTGTTTTGTATAAAAAACATTGTTTATTTCGTTTCTTGCCTAAAAAAATTTTGTGTTCGCCTTAACCTGAGCAAATCTCCTTTTGCTCATCACATGTTTTTGCATGTGCTCCGCCCTACGTGCCGAAGCACGTATCACGAAAAATACTGAGGATGTTGTTTAAGCTAAATCAGAGCGATCTCGCTATTTGTGTACGTTAGACTTCTTTCATAATTACCTACACCCTCTTTATTTTTCTCCCACAGGGAGAAATAAAAGGGATTGATAAAAGAAGTCTATTGAATCAGTACAGTTTCTTTTGTGGTGGACCCGCAAAATTGAGTGGCCCAATCGCGTGCATATCGAGTTCGATAATCGCAGGACCATTTAGCGCAACGGCATCTTGAATTGCAGTCTTAAACTCATCGGCACTGCCCACTTTCCAGCTTTTTACACCCATCGACTCACCCAAAAGTTTGTAATCTGGCGTGTGCAATTCGTTGTAATACTGACGACCATTGAAGTAGTTATTTTGGATACCGCGCATGACGCCATAACCACCATCATTCATAATCATCAGTACCATGTCCGTGTTTTCCTGCACCATGGTTGCAATCTCACCGATACCGAGCATAAGACCACCATCACCCACCAGCCCCACCACTTTCTTGTCTGGGTTGGCAACACTCGAACCAATCGCATGCGCTAGTCCTAAGCCAATTGCACCTGCAAGCGAGTGAATATTGCGGTTAGGTGCTTGTAATGGGAATAAACGGCTACCCCATGTGCTACCCGACATAGTAATGTCACGGACAAAAATGCCATCTTCAGGCAGTGCTGCACGCAAGTGATCACAGATTAAAGCGTATTGATCCATTTGTTTGCGTAGGGCTGCAACAGCGGCATCTTTGGCTGCCACAATCGCTTGGTCATAACTGGCATCGACCTTTGATGTACCGTTAAGCTGTGTCAGCACACGCGCCAGAGTATCTTTGGTGTCAGCACAAACAAAGTGACGAATTTTGTAGTTACGTTGTTGAGCCACTGGGTTGGCATCAATCTGAAGAATATTTTCAGGGAACTCAACCGAATAAGTTTTGGTTTCATTACTGCGTAAACGAGAACCGACCACCACCAGTAAATCTGACTCTTTAATGAGTTGCTCTACGCCTGCCGAGTTATGAAATGCGCCTAAGCTACGTGGATGTGCATCCGCCAAAATACCGCGACCATGCGTTGAAGACACCACAGGAATACCTAAATCTGCAATGGCTTTGACTTCATCTACCGCATGCAAAGCACCACCACCCACCCAGAACACTGGACGTTTGGCTTGTTGAATTTGCTGGCGAATCAATTCAATTTCAGCGTCATTGGCTTGCGGAAGTTGAAGTGCTTTGACTGGACCTAAATCAAGTGGCAAATCAATTTCTGCCGCCTGAACATCAATTGGAAGTTCAACGCTCACCGGTCCCATCGGTACCGTGGTCGCAACACGAATCGCTTCACGAATCACACCCACGGCATTGTCTGGACTGGTAATCCGAAAGGCTGCTTTGCTTGAAGCACGCAGGAAGGTGAGCTGGTCTTTGGTTTCATGAATAAAGCTGGCATCACGATCCAGATATTCACGCTCAACCTGACCGGTTAAGTGTAAAACTGGGCTACCTGCATTCATGGCTTCAATCAATGAACCCACCGCATTACCCGCCCCTGCACCGGTACTGGTTAAGGCAACGCCTAAGCCTTTGAAGCGTGCATGCGCATCAGCCATTGTGACTGCACCTGCTTCACCGCGTGCCGCAACAAAGCGGATTTTTTCACGGCGACCAACGGCATCGGCAATGGGTAAGTTATGAATTGAAATGACGCCATAAATGCTGTTTACATCGTGCTGTTCCAACACGCGTGCTATTGCTTCACCTACATTGACACGTTCAGTCATGAAAATATTCCTCTAAAAATCTGTTTTACAATCCGTTTAAATTTGTGCTGACTTGCTGTTAGTCAGACCAAGGGTTAGGTGTCTCATTCAGCCCGATATAAATGCTTTTTTGTTGCATATACGACAAAATGCCCTGACGCCCTTTTTCACGACCAATTCCACTGTCTTTAAAGCCACCAAATGGTGCTGAAATTGAGAATTTCTTGTAGGTGTTGACCCACACCGTCCCGACTTCTAAAGCACGCGCCATACGCCATGCCTTACGATAACTTTCGGTCCAAATGCCTGCGGCCAAACCAAAGCAACTGTCGTTGGCTTGTTGCAGTAAATCTGCTTCGTTGTCATATTTCATGACCACTAAAACAGGCCCAAAGATTTCTTCTTGGCACACTTGAGCGTTGTTATTTAAGCCCGTAATAATGGTTGGCAAATAGAAACTTCCTTTGGCAAATTCGCCTTCAGTCAGTGCTTGGCCACCTGTCAGAACTTGCCCACCTTCCTGTTTAGCCAGTTGCACATAACGATCAACCGACTCAAGATGAGCATGGTTAATGAGTGAACCCATGTGTACATTTGCTTGTTCAGGATGCCCAACACGAAGCTTCTCAGTGACTTCGACAAGACGTGCTAAAAACTGGTCATACAGGCTGCTATGAATAAACAGACGTGACCCTGCAATACAAGCTTGACCTGCAGAACTGAAAATTCCGTATGCCACACCTTTCACAGCCAATTCGACATCCGCATCAGGAAGTACAATCGTTGGAGATTTACCGCCCAGTTCGAGTGACGTGGTGATCAGCTTATCTGCCGCGATGTGTGCCAAATGACGACCCGTAGTTGTACCGCCAGTAAAGGAAATCTTACGCACCAATGGATGCTTGACGATGGCATCGCCCACCACAGAACCTTTACCCACCAGCACACTGAGTAAGCCTTTCGGTAAACCTGCTTCTTCAAAGATTTTCGCCAATTCGAGCGCAATCAAGGAGGTTGCTTCGGCAGGTTTTAAAATTACAGCATTACCACCTGCCAACGCAGGCGCCAGTTTTTGCACTTCGCTGGCAATCGGTGAATTCCACGGGGTAATCGCCGCGACCACACCTACAGGCTCATGCACACTCATGCTCATGAAGTCGGGTGCACGTTGTGAGGTCAGTTCATCATTCATGGTTTCACAAGCAGCAGCCACATAACGCGCTGTTGCTGCGGCACTCATGACCAAGCCACGCGTTTCCGCTAATGGCTTGCCATTATCACGAGTTTGTAACTGCGACAGTTCATCAACACGCGCTTCAATAATGTC
This sequence comes from Acinetobacter sp. MB5, assembly GCF_003261585.1. GTDB lineage: Bacteria > Pseudomonadota > Gammaproteobacteria > Pseudomonadales > Moraxellaceae > Acinetobacter. The sequence continues at coordinate 403,670 of NZ_POVU01000002.1, forward strand.
AGCGACTTTATATAAAATTTTGGCACGCTCATGCGGCAAGCTGTTACGCCATGTTGGTTCACGCCAAGCCTGATCTGCTTTTTGAATCGCTTCTTCAATATCTTCCGCGCTTGCTGTTGAAATTTCAGCATTCACCGAATTGTCTGCAGGAAATGTGCTTTGGATGACATTGCCTCGACCCAAACGCCATTCACCTGCAATATAAAGTTCCTTCACCATGACTTTATCCTTCTTAAATCTGAATCGTTCCAACACTATTACGGCATGCGCGAATCACGCTCAGTGCCGCTAATGTTGAAGTCTTTGGGTTTGAAGCGAGCGGCACGCCCATCAGTTCAATGGTCATTTGTCCAAAACGACCTTCTGCGACGATGGTATGTTTGTTTTTGCTGATACTTGGATCAACCGTAAGCTCAACCGTGGTCTCATCCATGCCCATGCCTGCAAGAGCAATGGTCGCTGCGACATTGGCATTGGCTGGAAATTTCAACGCAGCTTCGCGTGCAGTTCCACGATAGAACACCGTAGCTTCAGTCACTTCATCCAGATTGACCAACTGCTCGGCATAACTCCCACGCCAGCTATTCGGGCTTTTACAACCCTTATAAACCACCTTGTCGAGACCACCTTCTTTCGCTGCGGCAATGCCATCAATCCCCGCAATGGCGCCTGCCAATAAATGCAAGTGCGCTTCATGTTGCTGAGCGGTTTCTTTCAGCTCTGCAAGAAACTCGCTGTCTGCCAAAGTCCCAACGGAGATCAGACCAATCGTCCAGCCTTTTTCTAATACCTTTTTGGCGTGTTCTTTCACCGCAGCCTGACCCGCGACTTCAATCACATAATCTGGCGTGCCAACACATTGATTCACATCTGAAATCACATGCACGCTGTCTGATAATTTTGCTTGCACATCGGCAATGCTCGACTCAGGCACCACAACCCATTTCAATTCGAGGTCATGCGGCAAATGGGTATAGACTTCTGACGCCATTGCGCCAAATCCAATCATCATGAGTTGCTTCATGGTGTCCCTCAAATATGTTTGTTAAAACCGCCAGAAACATCGAGTGCTGTTCCTGTGGTATATGAAGCCAGTGGAGATGCCAAGAACACCAGTGCATGTGCAGGTTCGTCGGGCTTACCTAAACGCTGCATCGGAATCCCGCGTTTTTTGGCAATATTGCCGATCCATTCTTCCCAAGACTGGTTCAGATCTGAACGGTTTTCATAACGGCGTTTCCATTGTGCCGACTCAACCATGCCCAATAAAATGGAGTTGACGCGAATGCCGTACTGCATAAATTCATGTGACAACGAGTGCGTTAAATTCAACAAGGCTGCACGTGCTGCCGAGGTCGCAATCATGTGTGGTTCAGGTTGCAGTGCCAGCAATGAATTAACATTGGTCACCGAACCGATTGCAGAGACTTTCAGATTGTCTAAAAATGCCCGAATCGGGTGTAACACACTGAAATATTTCAGCTCGATTTCTTTCATCCAGTCTTCATCTTGTGTGTTGTCAAAATTGGATACACGACCTTGTCCAGCGTTGTTAATCAACATATCGACATTGCCAAGATGCTGTGTCACCGCTTGTGCGAAGGTATCAACTTCAGCCTGATTCAGCACGTTACAGCTTTGGGTAAACACATTGGCATGCGGATATTTTTCTAAAATATAAAGTTTAGATTCAGCAAGGCGTTGTTCATCCCGACCACACCATGCCACTTTGGCACCTTCAGCCACTAAAATTTCGACAGCAGCCAAACCAATGCCTGAAGAGCCACCTGTGACAACTGCTACTTTCCCTTCTACTTGGAAGCTCATAATTGATCTCTCATCTCAATGCTGCTTTGCAGACAAAATAATTGCGTTAAAGGCTTTCGGTTGATCGACATAACTGAGATGTCCTGCTTCTGCAATCTCAATATAATTTTGGCAATCCATTTCCTGAGCCAGTTCTGCAATCGCTTGCGGTGGGGTAATGCTGTCTTGCTGTCCAGCAACGATCACGCATTGCCCACCAAAATCTTTTAAATAATTTCGAATTTCGTCATAAGCCAATAAGTACGATGCTTGAGTAAAACCGCCCAATTGCAGGTTTTGCATCACACATTCAATCAGCTCAATGGTCTGTGGTAATTTCAAATAGGTGAGATTTGGACCGCGGGTTTGGGCCAATCCCAAATTTCCTAGCTCTGCGAGCATCTTTGGTCGTTTCGCATAAACTTCGGCCTGTTTTTCAGCCGAATAACGTTGGTAGCCTTGTGCCACATTTGCAATCACTAACTGTTTCACGAAGTGGGGATACAAGCGAGCAAATGCGCTCGCCTGCAAAGCCCCTAAGGAATGCCCTACAACAATGGCTTGTTCAATTTTTAATGCCGTAAACAAAGCCGCCAAGCGCTGTGCATAATCTTCAGCATTGGGAGTTGACGTTGTTAAAGCATCTGACAAGCCATAGCCTGGAGCATCCCATGCAACTACATGGAAATGCTGACTTAACTCGTCGAGTTGATTGACCCACGAGCCAGAACCAGAACTGATACCGTGTAATAGCACCAGATACTGATCGCCTGTTCCGGCTTCCCGATACGCCTGCTGATAGCCATTAATATCAACGTGCTGAATCGGAAATTGTTTCAATTTTTCGGTGAGTGTCATCTGCATTTCCCTGTATTACATTAGTTACGCTTGATCTGAGACAACGGATGCTCAGGCGGATAATTTGGAATGGTTGGTTTGCCTGCACCGAGCATCACACACATCAAGGCATCTTCTGTTCCCGGGTTAAACAAACCACGGTAAATACCTGGTGGAATTGAAATCAGGTCACGCTCTTTCAGACGGGTCTGGAACTTTTCACCGTTATGTTCAATGAACAGATCAATCTCACCGCGCAGCATAAAAAACACTTCTTCAACGTCATGGTGAATGTGTAACGGGCCTTCACACTGCGGAGGTAAAACCATGGTAGAAAAGGTAAAGTTTTCTGCTGGTACAGTGTTGCTATCGTTGGCAACACCTGTTGCACCTGTACCCATGTAACGCATTTGCGCACGGCGATATTTCGGGTCGTAATCGGCTTGGAATTTCAAGGCATCAAAGTCATATTTACGTGTTTCAAAACGTGCAATACGGGTATTCAACCATTCTTCTAAATTTGTGCCTTCTGGCTGTGTCCATGTTTCAAATTGCTGAGTACTCATGTCCTACTCCTACTGAAAAAATTGAATTAATAACGTTTAAGCAAGGGTGCGAGGAAAAATGAACCTGCAACTGCAACCACAGCCAAGAACGTAATTCCTAAATTAAAACTGCCTGTTTTCATCACAATCATGCCGATGAGTACTGGGGCAATCGCACTGGCAAAGTTAGCAAGTCCATTGAAAATCCCACCTGCGGTTGCACCGACATCTGCGGTTGTGACGCGGGCCAACAAGGCAAATACCGCAGCAACTCCAAATCCCCATGACATTGCACTGACAGACATTGCAGCAATAATTAACAGTGGATTGGTCATGGCCACCATGACGTAAAGTGAAATCCCTGCCACCAGCAATCCACCAAAAACCTGAACCGCACGTTTACCTAATTTGTCTGAGAACACTGCGCCAATCACTTCACCAATCAACATGGAAATGAAAGGCAGGCTTGAATAAAAACCGAATTCTTTTAAGTTGAAGCCTTTGTCCTGCATCAGGTAAGACGGCACCCAACTATTGAGTCCCCATAAATAGGTCATGAGGGCGATATTGAAGAAGCAGACCAACCAAAAAGAGCCATTTTTCAACAATGTTTTGGTATTGAATACATGATCTTGGAAGCTCACGCGCTTGCCAGAGTTTTCAAGATCAATGGTTTTACGAAGTTTCAAGTTACGTAACCCGACAACCACCAGAATCATCACGATCAGCGTTAAGCCTGCCATGACAAAGAACGTCCCGTGCCAGTCATGTTTCGCCAGTACAGCCGCCGTAATCGGAAACCCTAAAAATGCGCCAATCGGTGTGCCGAGCAAAAACATGGTCGATGCACGTGCCTGCTGATGATCGGTATAGGTTTGTTTCACGATGCTATAGGCCAAGGCAAAGAGCGGGCCTTCAGCAATCCCAAGCAATACGCGTAAAAACAACATCGTGCCGTAGTGGGTGGTGAAGCCCATAAACAACATGAGGATGCCCCATAAAGTCACGCTCCAGAACAGCATTTTCTTCGGGTTAAAAATATCCCCAAGAAAACTTAAAAAAACTGAGGAAAATCCATAGGCTAAAAGGAAGCTCGTCATTAACCAGCCAAGTTTTGCCTTGTCTTGTGCAATCCCCATTGCATCTTGAAAGTGCGGATCTGAGAACAACACTGCAATACTAATCTTGTCAAAAAAAGCGAGTACGACACACGCCATAAGCACAAAAGCGGGTATCCAATGCCTCAAACCTTTCTTTTCTTCTACATCGTTCAGCATGTTTACATTCCTTCGATCTGGCTCAACGTGGTGAAAAAAAACGCTATGGTTTTAATTTCATGACATTAAAGTCAGGGTTTTTAAGTTGTTCAGGATCTAAAACTGTTCCGTTTTGAATCCAGCGTTTTGCCAGCTTGACCAGCTTGGAATCATTCACGGCGATCATGTTGATCAGTCTTTGTTGTTCGTCCAAATACAAATAACTTTTTTGCGTTGGACTTGTTTCGCGCACCACCAGCATCGGTTGACGATCTGGCTGATACGTCCCCAAAATTTGAATATTGAAGTGATATTGATCAGACCATAACCACGGAATATCGGCGTATTCGGTTGCTATTCCCAACATGGACTTGGCTGCGGCAATCGCCTGATTTTGTGCATTTGCCCATGACTGGATGCAGTAACCCAAGATCGGATGGATCGCCACATCACCTGCGGCATAAATATCCTGATCGGAAGTCTGACCATAAGTGTTAACTACTATGCCGTCTCTCACTTCCAAGCCAGCATCGCTTCCCAATTCTTTGGCAATTTCAGCCCCTGCACCGACCACAACACAGTCAAACATCTGACTTGGCTCTGGCAGGTTTTGAACTTCAACCGTTTGGTTTTGGGATTCGTTCAAATTAAGTTGCTTGCTATTTAAATGAATGACTGTGCCTGCGTCAGTGTGAATCTGCTTTAGAAAATCCGACACTTCAGGGCTGACACTACGACCACAGAGACGATCGGCATACTCATACACATGGACGGTTTTGCCTTGCTTGCGTGCTGTTGCTGCGATTTCCAGCCCGATCCAGCCACCGCCCACGATCGCAATAGACTCAGCCTGTTCAAGCCGTGCCGATAAACGCTCACAATCTTGGACACCGCGTAACGTCATGACATTGGGAATCTGATTCCACGTTGCGACAGGTACACGTGCACGACTTCCTGTCGCGATTAATAACTTGTCGTAAGGCAAAACTTTTCCACTTTCCAAGAAGACTTGCTTTGCATCCCGATCAATACGCTGCGCTAAATCTGGCTTGTGTAAATTGAGTGCAAAACCCTCAATTTGCTCTGAAGAAAACAGATTTAAACTTTCATAACTCGCATCTTTCGAGAGGACTTGTTTTGACAAGGGTGGACGCTCATAAAATACCTGATGTTCATTTGACACCACATGAATTTCACCTGCATATCCATTTTGTCGCAACGTACTGACTGCCCAGCCTGCTGCTTGTCCTGCACCTACAACAACGATTCGTTCCATGACTTTCACCTTTTACCTTACGTTACGCTTTCACCTGACGGCGGGTTTCATGATCTAAACCACCTTCAATCGCCCATTCGGTAAAGAGTTCCAAAGTATGCTCTTCAATGCGTGGCTGCCAAGCTTCCGTCAAATAGTCATCGTTGGTGTAATACTCAAACGCCCCGCCAAGTGGTGAATGCACATACCAGAAATACGCTGAAGAAATCGGGTGACGACCTGGGCCAATAAAGGTTGACCAGTCCGCACGGTTCATATTCAAACCACCACCAATCACCTCATGAATGTCACGAACCACAAATGCAACATGATTTAAACCTGCGGCTTTATTTGGCAGTGAAAGCAAGAACAAATCATGGTGATAACCTTCACCACGGCAGCGTAAAAACGCACCACGATTACGGTAAGCATCGGACAAATGAAAACCCAACTTCTCTTTATAAAAGTTTTCTGTGGTTTCTAAATCTGGAGTGAAGAACACCACATGCCCAATCGCAACAGGTTCACCTTTATCATAGACAGGGCTTGCCGCATTGATACGTTGAATATTGCCGTACTGGTTAATCCCTTCGGTTTTCTTGTCAGGCAATTCTTTGGTAATCGAATGCTGAAAAACGATGGTCATGCCGTTCGGATCACGACATTGAACGTGATGGTCAGATTGTTCAAAACCGTCTACATCTTTCAGGTTGTGTGCAAGCTGCTGCAAATCGGCATCACTTTCTACACCCCAAGTGACTTCGCGTAGAGTAGAACCTGCTTCAATCGCTTGAGGCAAACGAGTGTCAGCAAGATCAAATACATAGATTTTGCTGCCATTTTGGGTTTGAAACAGCTCAGTCTGTTCAATATCACTCGTGGTTTGAGATAAGCCAAAGTCAGTCAAGAACTTGATGGCTTTCGCTTTATCTTCAACACCAAATTTTAGAATTTCAATTCCTGTAATCATCTTCTTGCTTCCTTAGTTAAAGACAAAGCCACCATTGACGGGAATGTTCTGACCTGTCACAAATGAAGCCAGATCAGACAGCAAATACAATGCTGTACCGTTTAAATCGTCTGGATGCTGTTGTCTTTGAATTGCCCGACCAGTGACATAAAGACGATGACGTTCTTCAGGGACATATTCGGTGGCTTCGACCAAAGTCAGACCTGGTGAAAGCGTATTGACACAAATGTTAAATTCACCGAGTTCTCGTGCCATGGAACGGGTCATGGAAATAATTGCACCTTTACTTGCAACATAAGCCATCAACTTTGGTGCACCCCAAAGCGCAGTATCCGATGCCACATTGACAATTTTTCCAGCACGTGACTGTTTCAGGTAAGGCGTACAGGCTTTCACCATCAACCATGTCCCTTTTACATTCACCGTCATGACCCGATCCCAAAGTTCAGGGTCATATTCTGTTAAATCCTTACCACCGACGCCTGTTGCCAATGCCGCACAATTCACCAAGCCATCTAAACCACCGAGCTGCGCTACAGTAAATTGAACTGCTGAAGTAATGGATTCAGCCTGTGCCAAATCCAACGCAACTGCATGCACCTGCAAACCTTGTTGCTGTAGCTTTGTCGCTTCCTCGGTTACCAAGTCCAATAAAATATCAGCCATGACAACCCGAGCGCCTGCTTGTGCAATCGCCTCAGAAAATGCCAAGCCCAAGCCACGTGCTGCACCTGTCACCAAGATTTTTTTGCCGTGTAGTAATGCGTTACTGGTCATAGCACAATCCTTATGGCGTCTCTGGTAAAGCAGACGTATCGAGCACTGCAATTTTCTTGAGTTGCTTCTCTGCTTCTTTCTTCATCAAACGGCGTAAACGAGCCAGACCAACATCGTGCTGATACAGAAATTCCTTTTCTTTGGCATTTGGCGCAAGGTTTTCTAAAATGATTCGGTCTTGTTCAAGAACGTCCCAATGTAGTTTTTCAAGATGATTACGATACAAGAAACGCCATACATTACGTTGCCATCCACTCACCTTGCGGCAGCGCCAGAAAAATACGCGAGTATTGTTCGCATCAATCGGTGTTGCAAAACCAACGATCCAGAATTCCCCCCCTGGGCCAAACTGCTTGCGATATGGAATCGACAAACGTAACCAGCTTGCACCTGTATTGGCATATTCCACCCAGTCAAAGTTGACACCAGTCTGACCTTCTTTTTCAAAGATAAAACCGTTTTCCGTAGTGCGGTGTTTCATTTCAGCAGTACGTTCACCATCTGCCATAGAATGTGATGTGCAGTGTAAATATGTGCCGTGCATCGGATCCATCACATTGTCAATCGCATACTGGTGATTCACTTTCCAGTCCGCCTGACACAAGAATGAACTCCATTCTTCGCTTGCCAGTTGCTCTGGAAACTCAAGCGGTTGTGCTGCTTCATTTGGGTCAATGCCAAACCAGAGGAAAATTGCACCGTGCTGTTCAATCACTGGATAGTTTTTTAAACATTTGGTGCCTGTCATTGGACATTCATGGACTGCAGGGACATCGGCCACCACTCCATCACCACGTACTTCAACACCGTGATACCAACACGCAATACGATCGCCCAGATTCCAGCCTAAAGAAAGACGTGCGCCGCGGTGCGGACAACGGTCTTCTAGCGCATGGATTTGACCTTCTGCATCACGCCAAACCACAATGTTTTCACCTAAACGGGTAATCCCGACAGGATTAGCTGCCACTTCCCAACTGGCCAACACTGGATGCCATTGATCACGGAGTCCTAGTGCTAAATATTCATCGGTTGTTTGCGCAACTGCTACAACTGCATTCATGTTTACATTCCTTAGATCAATAGCCGAGGCGTTGCATTTCTTCAGAGAAGGTTTCTGTTGTCCATTTTTCACCAGACTCAGAACGGAAGCCTTGCTGGTTCAATGCCTGAACAACATCATCTAATTCAGTCACACCACTGGAAAAAACATCCATCAGTTGTGTGACAAAATCCTGTTCATAAACGGTGGGTTCTTTATAGCGAGTTTGCCAAACCAAGAGTTCAGACTGACCTGGAATCTGAATGTTATTGATCCCTGCTTCACTGGCTGGTGTTGCATGAATCCAACTGGCTAGCTTTTCATTAAATGTTTTCATGGCACTTCCTTATTTCGATCCTAAAACTGGATCTGGATTTCCTGTCCTTCAACACGAACAGGATAGGTACATAAATGGCGGCAGCCCGGCCCACTGATTAACTCACCTGTCGTGAAATCAAATACTGCTTCATGCAATGGACACTCGACGGTCTGATCCTCAATAAAACCTTCTGTCAGTAAGGCATAGGCATGTGGACAAACGTTTTCGATTGCAAAGTAGTGATCATTGATCACAAATACGCCAATTTTCTTTTCGTTTACATCCACTGCTTTAGGTTCATCTTCCGAGACATCATCAATGCCACAAACTGAAATCCAACTCATCGTTTGAGCCCTCGATTGTGTTTTATATACAAAACTTTGGTTTATTTTCAAAACGTACAAAAAGAATAATATCAATTTAGTTTTTATGTCAAAATTATTAAAAACATATATTTCAATTATTTAATTAATTTAAAACATATTGTTACGTTTTAAATAAAAAAATATGTTTTGCATGTAAATATTGATTTGTGTATTTTTATCTATAAAATAGAGCCAAAATAAAGCAGTATGCACCAATTCATACCACCTTTTTAAATGCAGGAATTTTGTTCAATGAGCATAATGATTGACGAAGATGTAACCGAATCTGAAGAAAGCAAAAATGACGAGCGCTACCTTGTACCAGGGCTTGTACGCGGTCTGGCCATTCTGCAAGCTTTTAACAAAGAAGCGCAGGAAATGACCATTTCGGAAATTGCAGAAATTTTAGATGTGAACCGTTCTAGTGCATTTCGATTGATTTATACGCTGGAATCTTGCGGCTATTTGAGAAAAGCATCGCAAAAAACTTATGCACTCGATTCAAAGGTCATGGAGCTTGGCTTTAACAGTTTATCCAAACTTTCCTTGCTCGATTTATCTACACCATTGATGAAAGAATTACGTGATAAAACCAAAACAGCTGTTCATTTATCAATTTTGGAAGGTACACACATTGTTTTTGTAAACAATATTCAGTCTACTGGGCCTTTCACCAGCACCATTACTTTTGGTACGCGCTGGCCTGCACATGCAACCGTGATTGGACAACTGTTACTTTCAAGTTTACCCGATGCCGAGATTCGTCAACGCTACCGTAAATTTAACGAGTGGGATACCTATTCAGAACTGACACCAAGCAATTTAAAAGAACTGATGACACGTCTGGAGTATGTAAAAACTCAACCATTTATGGTGAGTTGGGGACATTACAATCACGATATGGCCGCATGTGCAGCACCGATTTATAAACAATCGACCAATGAGATGGTGGCAGTGATCTCAGTAAGCGGGCCGATTACGTCTTATGAAGAAAGTATTTTCAAAAATGAAATAGCCAAACAAGTGGTTGAGACAGCCAATAAAATTTCAAAATTTATTTATTAATTCGTTATTCAATTTGGGCAAAGGATTGCCTTACTTCTTCACCTCTTTGACAAATAAAAAATACATTTACCCTCACGTATTCAAATCCTCATTCCCATACAAAAAAGTATGTTAGCGTAAGACTTGCCTGATATTGCCTTCTTTATTCAAAGCTACAGATTAAACTGCACTTCAAGGACACCTGACTTATGTTGATTCATGCGGATTTTTCTCAATCCATTATACTAACACCTGAACAATATGAATGGATTGCCTCACCCCAAAAAGGGGTTGATCGCGTCATGCTCGATCGTATTGGGGCTGAAAAAGCGAGAGCAACCAGTCTTGTTCGTTATGCACCTAATTCTATTTTTCCACCGCATAGTCATCCCCAAGGTGAAGAAATTCTTGTTCTTGAAGGAACTTTTTCAGAGCAAGATCATGACTATCCCGCTGGATGGTATTTGCGTAATCCCGATGGCACGTCTCACCAACCGTTCAGTCATGAGGGTGCTGTCATTTTTGTTAAATTACGTCAGATGAGTCGTGATGATCAGCAAACTGTTCGGATCAATACCAACCTTTCTGAAGCTTGGCATGTAGAGAATAATCAAAAAATTTGCTCACTTTTTCAAAATCATAATGAACAGGTCGAATTACGCCAAATACATCAAAATGATCAATTAAACATTGCACCCGATCTATTGACTGAAATTTTAATTCTAGATGGAACACTGAAAATCAATCAGCAAGTATTACCAACAGGGAGCTGGATTCGATTGGCGAAGGGTTCAAGCGGTTGGCAAATCACAGCAGAGACACAGGTGAAGCTCTATATCAAAACCATGAAAAAGATCACCAATCTTGACTAAATTGGCGTTGTTAAATGTTTGATCGTACGTACGCACCACTCGATTTTTATTTTTTAGATTTAGCTTAAATTAGCCTAGCAAATACATAAGCAACAAAAATGCTTAAATACCAGCGCGAACTGCTTTTTCAATTTCTGATTTAAAGAATCAATTGAGACTTTAAAATAAAAAAGCCCTGACATTGTCAGGGCTTTTTGAATTTGGCGGAAGCGGTGAGATTCGAACTCACGGAGGACTCACACCCTCGTCGGTTTTCAAGACCGGTGCATTAAACCGCTCTGCCACGCTTCCATGTGCGTAAGAATACAAAGACTCTTATTTTAATTCAAGAAAAATTTTCACAAAGCTGCATCAAACGCATATTATTTCATCAAAAACCATCAAACTTATGCTATCTTGTTTATTTTTAAAACAATTTATATAAATAACCTGCAATATTCAAAATCAACTCACATAAAAAAACCACATCCTGAGATGTAGTTTAAATGAAATTACTCAATATTTTATGCAGTCACACGGCGCAACTTCATTTGTTTAAACAAAGTCAAAACCGTAATCAGACTTAAAACCGCAGCAAACATCAACCAAAATGCAGGTGAAGTTTTACTACCCGTCTGTTGCACAATAAAGGTTGCAATCACAGGGGTTAAGCCACCAAAGACCGAGGTTGCCAAACTATACGCCACAGAAAAACCCGAGGTACGCACATCACGTGGCATAATTTCGGTTAATGTCACCACCATTGCGCCATTATAGAAACTATAGAGCAATGACAACCACAACAAGCTGATCATCAAGTGACCCAAGCTAATGCTATGCGTTAACCAGTTCAATAACGGATAAGCCGTCACTAAAATCAAGAATGAGGTTGCAAGCAATAAAGTACGGCGTCCAAACTTATCCGATAAATGCCCACCAATTGGAAGGAAAATAAAGTTACTCACGCCCACCATAATGGTCGCAATCAAACTTTCTTTGGTGGTTAAGTGTAGAACTTCTTTACCAAATGTTGGCGTATAAACCGTAATAAAGTAGAACATGGTGGTGGTGGTTGCGACCAGCAGCATACCTGAGATCACAATACGCCAATTGCTCGCCAAATTACTCAAAATTTCTTTAGTGGTTGGATGGTGCTGACGCGAAGCAAAATCTTCCGTTTCTTTTAAAGAACGGCGCATCATGAAAATCATCGGGATAATCATACAACCCACAATAAATGGGATACGCCATGCCCAATCATGAACTTGCGCTTTGGTAAACACAATACTCATGCCATAACCCAACAGCGCGGCAAATACCACGGCAACCTGCTGGCTGGCAGACTGCCAACTGGTAATAAAACCACGGTTATTATCTTTAGCAATTTCAGACAGATATACGGAAACACCACCCAGCTCCACACCTGCCGAGAAACCTTGTGCCAGACGACCGACAAAAATCAAAACCGCAGCAGCAATACCGAGTGTTTGATAGCCTGGTGTAAAGGCAATAATCACTGAACCCAAAGCCATAATGCTTAAGGTCACCATCAAGCCTTTACGGCGTCCAATACGGTCAACATAAGGACCGAGAACCAATGCGCCAATCGGGCGCATCAGGAAACTGACTGCAAAAATCAGAAAGGTTTTGATCAATGCTGCATAAGCACTGTCTGACTGGAAAAAAGTTTCACCAATAAATTTGGCGTATAAACCAAACAGGAAAAAATCGTATTGTTCTAGAAAGTTACCACTGGTGACATTAAAAATGGCACGCACTTGGGACTGTTTCTTTTCAGCGACCTCTGTGGTTTGCATAGTTGATTCTCCATAATCAATAAACAGAAACTCTTTGAGCATAAGTAAGCAATATTGATGGAAACTTAAAATAAAATTAATAATGTGTTTTTTCTAAACAATTGATCTCGATTTTTTGTAATTTTTATCTTTTGGTTAACTATTCAAAATAAATAATTTATAAATATCTAATTTAATTATTTATAACTCAAAATATTGAAATAAAAATCAAAGAAGTGATACAAGTCACATTTAAATTAAATCAAGTGATTGGAATTTAATTATCAATATAAACTACACAATAACTCACTTAAAAACTTAATTTTATGTGAATTTTACTGTATCTTTAAAATCTACCTGCTGCATGTTTTTCATGAGTTGCTGCATAAATAATTGCGCTGCACGTGACAACTGACGCTTAGGCGCAACGCAGAGTGCAAGGGTCACAGGTTGAATTGCCGCATCCTGATAAGGAATAAAATACAGTTCACCACGTTGCACATGAGTATAGACATCGAGCCAGCTCATCAAGGCAATTCCGACATTTTTCTTGAGCAAAGACAACATGGTCCGAATGTCATTCGATTCAATTTTTTGCTGCGGTAACATTTGCTGACGTTTATAAATGGCATCGACACGATCATGAATCACCAATGGCGCTTGGGCGATAATATGCCGATCTGCATAAGTTTGTGACAAGCTGAGTTGGCTATGCTGTGCCAGTGGATGTTCAGGCGACATCACAAAACCCAGTGGCAGTTCAACAAAAGACAAGACATCCAAATGCGCATGCTGTACAGGGTCGAGAATCATGCCGAAGTCTAGTTCAGCCTGCATAATCTGCTGGGCAATCATCTGACTGTCCTGAATCTGGATTTCAAAATTCAGCCACGGATGTTGCTGTTGTAATTCGACAATACTCTCAATCACAAAACCATCGCTGAGCGCAGCAATCAAGCCAAACTGAATCGAACCACGGTTTAAGCCCTGAATTTCATCTAAACGGATACAGGTTTGCTGAAAGTCTTTTTGCCAACGCAGTAAATCGCTATACAGTAACTCACCTGCCAAAGTCAGCTTTAAACCACTGGGCAAGCGTTCAAACAACGGCACACCAAACTGTTCTTCGGCCAGCACAATTTGCCGATGCACAGCCGACACCGAAATAAACAGTTGTTCTGCGGCTTTACGCAGACTGCCTGTTTTAGCCACCACCATAAAATATTCTGAAAAACGCGAAAACGGCATTGAGTTGTGCATAGGCATTCTAAAAATTAGAACAGATAATCAAAATCATTGTAATAGACGAGAATGGATTTTGGAATCATAGTGAAAACAGTTCAAAAATAATTCTTCTAGGCAGGTTCTATGAACTCACCGATTGCATTTCAAACACTCAGCTTACCAGCTCATTGCAGCTTTCATGAAGCGGACTGGTTTCTGCTGGCGAAATACTGGTATCCGATTGCCCGCAGTGTCGATGTTGGTGAACAGCCTGTTAAAGCCACTTTGCTCGATGAAGCTTTAGTGATATATCGCATCAACCAAGAAATGGTCGTTGCTAAAGATGCTTGCCCACATCGTGGGGTGCCACTGACTTTAGGCAAACATGATGGTGAAGGTGTGGTCTGCCCTTATCATGGTCTACGCTTTGGCGAACACGGACACTGTAACCGCATTCCATCGAGTCCAAACCAAGCCATTCCAAGCAAGCTGAATTTAACCACGTTCCCAAGTGTTGAGCGCTACGGACTAATCTGGACGTGCCTGCTCCCCCAAAGCGACACAGATGTTCCATCTATGCCTTTGTGGGATGAAATTGACGTTCAGCACGTCATCTGCCCAGCGGTCGATATTGCAGCATTTGCGGGTCGTCAGGTCGAAGGCTTCTTAGACGTTGCACATTTTGCTTGGGTACATTCAGGTACCTTTGCTGATGCCGACAATCAACTGGTCAACGACTACCATCCAACCGAAACCGCATACGGTTTTGCTGCCGATTACTGGAGTACGGTTGGCAACTACCCTGCCAGTGAACACTATAAAGGCACGCCTGACTTTAAATGGTTACGACACTTTGAGTTACATGTCCCTTTTACTGCCACTTTGACCATCCATTTTCGTCATGGCGGGAAAATGGTGATTATGAATGCAGCCTGCCCTGTTTCAGCCAAAAAAACCCGTCTATTTGCCCCTCTAGTAAAAAACTTCGACCTTGAGGATGATGAACAAGCCATTATTGACTACAACCTGAAAATCTTTGAAGAAGACCGTCTAGTGGTCGAATCTCAAAAACCTGAACGCTTGCCACTCGATCTCAGCTTAGAAGCTCATATTCCTGCTGACCGCAGCTCGGTAATGTTTCGGCGCTGCTTAAAAAAAGCAGGGTTTGGTGATTTCTTTTTGGTTTAAACCTGACTCGGATTTTAATCATACTTTGGTTCAAATCTTGCAAGGTTTTCTCATCACAATAAAAAGGATAAGCACATGGAAAAGTTAAAAGTGGTTGTCGATAGTATTGGTCGTCAAGGAGAAGGCAATTTAGCCATCACGCTACTGCCTGTACAACCCCACAACTTGCCAGCATGGCAGGCAGGTGCACATATTGATATTTATTTACCTAATCAAATGACACGTCAGTATTCGTTGACAGGCAATCCAACCCAGCAAGATCAGTATGTGATTTGCGTTAAAAAGGAACAACTGTCGCGTGGTGGTTCACAGTACATTCATGAACATTTACGCGTTGGGCAACACATTGAAATTTCTCCGCCACGCAATCTATTTCCGCTTAAAACGGCTGAGGAATATTTACTGGTTGCCGCAGGCATCGGGATTACCCCAATCTTGGCAATGGCAGAACAACTTGAAGCACAGAAGAAAACTTTTGAGTTGTATTACTGTGTCAAAACTCCGCTGCATTTGGCATTTACTAGCCGTTGGCGACAAGGGTTTAAATTTGGAAAAATCCATGTGCTGTACAGTTCTTTAGGTGAAAGTCTCCGAATTGAACATCCCGAAAGTTTGCAACAACCTTTAGCAAGCAAACGCCTGTACTTGTGCGGCCCAGAAAGCTTTATGCATGAATATCAACAATATGCCATGCAACTAGGTTGGCAAGCCGATCAAATTCACTTGGAAGCCTTCCATCCACCACAACGGCAACCGAGTTCACTCGACAGTGCTGCCGATGCTGGGTTTCAAATTAAATTGCAACGTTCAGGACAAATTTTTCATGTGCCTGAACAGAAAAGTATCGCTTCAGTACTGCTTGAACATCAGGTCAGTATTCCCTTATCGTGTGAAATGGGCATGTGTGGTGCATGTCTGACCCGCGTCTTGGCAGGCGAAGTTGACCACCGAGACAGTGTACAAAGCGAAAATGAAAAAAATGCCAGTGAACAGTACATTGCCTTGTGTTGTTCACGCGCCAAAAGCCCAGTGCTTGAGCTGGATTTATAAACAAGATAGAGAAAAAAATTAGGGGTCACTATGAACGCAATTCCAGTCACGCAACTGCTCAACAAACCTTGCTACAGCCAATTTGACAGCGACGATTGGGATATTTTGGCACAACATTGGTATCCCGTTGCCCGTATTGAAGATGTCAGCAGCACACCGCAACAGGTCATGTTGCTCGATGTCAAACTTGCCTTATATAAAACTGAAAGCGGCCTGATTCGCTTGGTTCGGGACATTTGCCCGCATCGTGGTGTACCACTGACCAAAGGCTGGGTGGAAGGTGAAGAAATTATTTGTCCTTATCATGGCTTACATTACAACAGTGAAGGTAAATGCACCTTAATTCCAGCACAACCAGAACTCACCAAAATCTCGGATCGCTTCTCACTGACCAGTTTTCCAGTGGTTGAAAAATATGGTTTGATTTGGACAAGTATTCTCAGTCGTGACGAAACTAAAGCCAACTTTCCTGTACTCGATACTTGGGATCAACCTGAACATCAGGCAATTTTACCGCCATTTGTGGATATTGCAGGTTCAAGTGGTCGTCAGTTAGAAGGCTTTATCGATGTTGCCCATTTCGCTTGGGTACATCACAGAGCCTTTGCCAACCGTGACAATCCTGTTGTACCTAAATATTCAACGGTCAAAACCGATTATGGTCTACATACCGAATACGTCAGCAATGTCAGTAACTATCCACATGGAATGCAACATCTTGCGCCTGACGATTTTTTATGGAAACGTACTTTTGATGTTTATCCACCCTTTTCAGCGATCTTAACCGTTGATTTTCCGAACGATGGCGTTTTAAAAATCCTCAATGCCTGCTGTCCTGTGTCGCACAACAAAACCCGTTTGTTCGTGCCACTGACCCGTAACTTTGATACCACAGGTGACTTGCAAGCGGTGTATGACTTTAATGCACAGATTTTTGCTGAAGATCAGGACATGGTTGAATCACAAAAACCTGAAGAATTACCCCTAGATTTGACTATGGAAGCCCACTTTGAAGCCGATCGTTCATCGACCACATATCGACGTATTTTGGCGGACTGGGGCTTAAGCAAACGCTATACCGTCTAATCATCGCAACGTTGTTGATTGCAAGATCCGTGACCTGTCACGGATTTTTGCTTTTCAATTCCAGAAATTTTCGGCAAACTTTATTCGAGCTGTTCTTTAGCCCAATTTTTAGTCAAAACTGCTGTATGAAATCTGCTTTCATCGGCATTTTTAGCAAAAACATCTGTGGTGAAAAGTGCTACAATAAAACGTTTACAGATTTTTCAGGGTAGCCAATTCGCGGCACCTATTTATAAGTTAGGACTAGCAATGACTGATAATGCAACGATCTTGCAGCATGTACCAGTAGGCAAAAAAGTGGGTATTGCCTTTTCTGGTGGTTTAGACACTTCAGCAGCTTTATTGTGGATGAAACAAAAAGGCGCTGAACCATATGCTTATACTGCAAACTTGGGTCAGCCTGATGAAGACGACTACGATGCCATTCCAAAGAAAGCAGAACAATATGGCGCTGTAAAAGCACGCTTGATTGACTGCCGTATGCAACTTGCGCTTGAAGGTATCGCAGCGATTCAATGTGGCGCGTTCCATATCAGCACTGGTGGTATTCCTTACTTCAACACCACACCATTGGGTCGTGCAGTTACAGGGACAATGCTTGTCACTGCCATGAAAGAAGACGACGTCAACATCTGGGGTGACGGTTCAACGTATAAAGGCAACGACATTGAGCGTTTCTACCGTTATGGTTTGTTGACTAACCCGAACCTTAAAATCTATAAACCTTGGTTAGACCAACAGTTTATCGATGAGTTGGGTGGTCGTGCAGAAATGTCACAATTCCTGATCGACAACGGCTTTGACTACAAAATGTCAAAAGAAAAAGCCTACTCAACTGACTCAAACATGCTGGGCGCAACGCATGAAGCAAAAGATCTTGAATACCTCAATGCAGGCATCAAAATCGTAGACCCAATCATGGGCGTTGCGTTCTGGAAAGAAGACGTTCAAATCAAACCTGAAGAAGTTTCAGTGACTTTTGAAGAAGGTATGCCTGTTGCACTGAACGGTCAACGCTTCGAAAATCCGGTTGAATTGATTCTTGAAGCAAACCGTATCGGTGGTCGTCATGGTCTAGGTATGTCGGATCAAATCGAAAACCGTATCATTGAAGCTAAATCTCGCGGCATCTATGAAGCTCCAGGGATGGCACTTCTTCACACCGCTTACGAGCGTTTAGTGACTGGTATTCACAATGAAGATACCATCGAACAATACCGCATCAACGGTTTACGTTTAGGTCGTTTGTTGTACCAAGGTCGCTGGTTCGATTCACAAGCGCTTATGCTTCGTGAAACTGCTCAACGTTGGGTTGCAAAAGCAATCACTGGTACAGTTACAATTGAGCTTCGTCGTGGTAATGACTACACCATCATGAACACTGAATCTCCTAACCTCACTTATGAAGCTGAGCGTTTAACCATGGAGAAAGGTAACTCAATGTTCACTCCAATGGATCGTATCGGTCAATTGACGATGCGTAACCTCGACATCACGGACACTCGTGCCAAACTTGGTCTTTATACCGAAACTGGCTTGTTGTCACTTGGTCAAGGTTCAGCAGTTCCTCAACTTGAAAATAAAAGTAAATAATTGATTTTATTTTGAGTTTAAAAAGCCACCTGAACTTAGGTGGCTTTTTTTTGTGCCTCAACATCATCATAATCCCGTATCTCATGCTGGCTGATTTGATGTCGGCCACAAGCCTTTGCCCGATACAATGCCTGATCGGCAAAATATAATAACTGCTGGGACGAAATCTGGTGCTCGGTACTATACACAGCGACTCCCAAGCTAATCGTAATATGTGGGGAAATCTCTGATTTTGCATGATGAATCTGCAATTCATCTACAGCTTTGGAAATGTGCGATGCAATCCTATATGCCTGATGTACGTCAGTATTTGGCAACAAAACTACAAATTCCTCACCACCATAACGCGCAACAAAATCTTGATCACGAACTGTATTTTGAATTGCATGCGCAATGGCTTTTAAAACAGCATCACCTTGAGGATGTCCATAATAATCATTATAAAATTTAAAATAATCGATATCGATAAACACTACGGCCAACGGCTGTTGTTCTGATTGTGCCAAAGCATGATAACGCTCTAGGGTTGCATCCAAACTCCGCCGATTTGAAACATTGGTCAAGCCATCAAATTGACTCAATGTTAAAAGCTGGTCGTTATATTCTTTTAAAATTTGCTGATCGACGCCAATCAATTTGGTCTTTAAAAAACTCATCCGTTCCTGATGATTCATAATTTTGGTAATGCCAAAACCAATCATATTGCTCCCAACAAAAACCCTCAGACAGACGACTAGATCAAACTTAACCTGAAAATAAAAAAACGTGGCAAAAATAGCAGCACTAGAAATCAAACCAACCACAAACATATGTAGTGGTTTCACACCTGTCATCACATAACCAAAAATAAAAACAAAAGCTATAAAAACAAATTGTTGTCGAATTGAAGAAGTATATTGAGATAAGGTTAAAACGGCGGTCAAATAAATTGCCCAGCCTATAATAAACAAGGCGACATAACCAAAATAATGCTGAGCTTTGGGATGACGGGCAATCAGCACCAGAAGGGATAGACAGAATGCCCCATTCGATGCACTAAGCAAACCTCGCCAATAATCATGTTCAATATAGAGTGCTGGAATAATAAAATAATTGCGAAATACTATAAAAATAGCACAACAAAGGTAAATGATTCCGCCAATTTTTGAGAAACTTAGAAAACTACTGATTGCTCGTTTTTGATGATAGACCCAAAATTCAGTTTCATAAGGTTGAGGTAAACTACGCCCTGCCCGCTGTTCATGCTCAGCGAGAATGGTCTCAATATCTTGCTTTTGTAATTGTAATATCTTGATGTTTTGGTGATTGGCTATCATAAAATGCAAACCAACGGAGTTCTTATTAAAGTTAGCACACTTTTTATCTAGACAATGCTTTTCTTGTCAGATTTCCTCATCTCTAAAATTACCATTCTGCGGTAAATTGCATTATCATTTGTTTTATTTCTTAGCCTGAACCCCCTTGAAGACATTAACTCTTATTCAGCCAGATGATTGGCACGCTCACCTGCGTGATGGTTTAGCCCTCAAGCGCACAGTTCCAGACCTTGCAAATCAATTCGCTCGTGCGATTTGTATGCCGAATCTTGTTCCACCTGTAAAAACTGTGGAAGAAGCCAATGCTTACCGTGAACGCATCATGCAACACGTCCCAGAGGGTGTGCATTTTGACCCGCGCATGGTGTTGTACTTTACTGACCATACCTCACCAGATGAAGTGATTAAAATTAAAGAGTCTGAGCATGTTAATGCCATCAAACTCTATCCTGCGGGTGCAACCACCAACTCTGACAATGGCGTGAGCGACATTCGTAAAGTGTATGCAGTCATTGAGCAACTTGAAAAACATCAAGTGCCATTATTGCTACATGGTGAAGTAACGCATTCACATGTCGATATCTTTGACCGTGAAAAACGCTTTATCGACGAGATTCTCTCTCCAATCTTGAAGCAATTCCCTGCGCTTAAAGTCGTGCTTGAACACATCACCACCAGCGATGCTGCACAGTTTGTACTTGAGCAAGACCGCAATATCGCAGCAACCATTACACCGCAACATTTATTGTTTAACCGCAACGACATGTTGGTGGGTGGGATCAAACCGCATTTCTACTGCTTGCCAATTTTGAAGCGCCAGACGCATCAAAAAACCTTGCTTGAAGTGGCAACCAGCGGCAACCCGAAATTCTTCTTGGGTACTGACAGTGCTCCACATGCTCAAAATGCCAAAGAAAATGCATGCGGCTGTGCAGGTTGCTATAGCGCTCCAACAGCGATTGAACTTTATGCACAAGCATTTGATCAGGTTGGTAAAATTGAACGTCTTGAAGGCTTTGCCAGCTTCTTTGGTGCAGACTTCTACGGTTTACCACGCAACACCAGCACTATTACCCTCGTCAAAGAAGACCAAGTGATCCCTGAAAGTTTCGACTATTTGGAAGATCAAAAAATTATCCCGCTTCACGCTGGAAAAACCATCCATTGGAGAAAAGTGTGACCGATTCTACTGCACCCTTAATGGGTCAGCGTTTTCGTGGTTTTTTGCCTGTGGTGGTCGATGTTGAAACCGCAGGCTTTAATGCCCAAACCGATGCTTTACTCGAAATTGCCTGTATTCCAATTGTTTACAATGAACAAGGTGAATTCGTCCCAGGTCAAGCATTTCATGCACACATCAATCCATTTGAAGGTGCTCACCTTGACCGTCGCTCACTCGACTTTATCGGGATTGATCCTTTTAGCCCGCTGCGCGTGGCGATGGCCGAAGATGAAAAGTCAGCGCTCAAACGTATCTTTAAATCTTTGACTGAAGTCCGTCGTGCCCAGCAATGTACCCATGCGGTACTGGTCGGTCACAATGCACACTTCGACTTGGGCTTTTTACAAGCCGCAGTTGCACGTACTGGTACCAAAAACCAAAGCCCATTCCACAGTTTTTCTGTATTCGATACGGTGACTTTAAGTGCCCTAATGTTCGGTCAAACGGTTTTGGCGAAGTCGTGCATTCAGGCAGGAATTGAGTTCGACGGTAAAGAAGCACACTCTGCTTTATACGATACGCAAAAGACTGCTGAACTGTTTTGCTATATTTTGAACAAACTGTCTCCGCACCTGCTTGACAGTTTAACGGCGGATCACTAAGATACCGCCATCCTCGCAACGTCCCTATCGTCTAGAGGCCTAGGACATCGCCCTTTCACGGCGGTAACCGGGGTTCGAATCCCCGTAGGGACGCCATCTACTTGATTATTCAATCATTTTAATGACGCAAACAGCACAATCAAAAACGGTGCGATCAACGTCAAAATAAATCCACTAAACAAAGCCAATTGAACATCACTACTGCGACAGTTTTGCTTAATAAATGGCAAAGTTGAATCCATAGCCGTTGCACCACAGACACCGATCACACTTCGCGGCAAACTGCGCCCACATAAAAACAGCAATAAAATCCCGTAAAACTCACGGATTAGATCAGTGAGCAAGGCAAAGCTACCCATTTCTTTACCCAACAAATTCGCCACCAAAGAACCTGACAAACTAAACCAGCCAAAACCACTTGCAACCGTTAATAATGCAGTAAATGAATGCGGTAACAGCCAATGTGCAATATACGCTGCGATAAAAATCGCGAGCAGCATGGCACAAGGTACCCAAATCTGCTGTCTGGTTAAACGCGCTAAACGAACAGTCGATAAATCAATGCCGATCAAGACAATTAAAATCAGCAACAAGACATGTGAGAATTGAGCAGCATGCAAATCATGCGGCAAGACCCAATAACTCAGCATACCTAGTCCAACCATCAGCATGGCCATACAGCATTCCTGCAAGGGTTTGAGCAAGTCACGAAAATCACGCGTTGAATTTTCAACACCATGCTCTTGAACAGGTCGGGCAAGCAACAATAAAAAACTGCTGACCGATAAAATACTGGCGTAGATGAAGCTTTCACGTAAGACTTTCCAACCAACATTGGGTTGAAATAACACATCTGCAAACTGATAGCCAATCACCATGAGCAAAGCCCAGACCAAATAACCAATACTGCCAATTGCCAATGTTTTGATCGGTAGAGTCAGCACCCGACCCAATAGCCATCCACCGAGCAAGGCAAGCAAGATGGGTACAATAGAACTCAATAAAAGTGTAGCCATATTCGATTAAATGATTAAAAATGCAGTATATCATGCACTTTTTTTAGCCTTTTGTTCAAAAAAACTTAAAAATCACATTTAGATATTTTTGAATTTCATTGCCCATTTCTCAAATTTAACAAAAACTGGACGGCTATTGCACATTTAATGGTTTTCTCTAAAATAACCCGCTTCATTTTTTGTATTTCTCATTTCCCATGCAGTCATCTCACTCTCCGAATGATGCGTCGCATCAGGGCAATTCTGCGCCACTTAAACGCGCTATGAGTACTCGACACCTAGTTATGCTGTCATTAGGCGGTGCCATTGGTACTGGTCTATTTCTGGGTTCGGGTGAAGTCATTGCACAAACGGGGCCTGTAGGTGCCATTATTTCTTATTTTCTTGGTGGCCTAATCGCCTATATGGTGATGCTGTGTTTAGGCGAACTGGCTGTACATATGCCTGTTTCAGGCTCTTTTGGCGAATATGCCAACAAGTACATTGGACCAGGCACAGGTTACATGATTACCTGGTTATATTGGCTAACATGGACAGCCACACTAGGCACAGAATTTACTGCTGCCGCGCTCCTCATGCAAGAATGGTTCCCCCATATTTCCATGTGGATCTGGACTGTTATTTTTGCAGCGATTGTTTTTATCTTAAATATTAGTTCGACTCGCATGTTTGCTGAGTCTGAATTTTGGCTGGCTTTGGTTAAAGTGGTCACAGTCATTAGCTTTATTTTGCTGGGGCTTTTGGCAATTTTTGGCGTGATTTCTTATCACGGTGAAACCCACGCGCCATTGTTCAACAACCTGCTGGCTCAAGGCTGGTTCCCGAAAGGCTTTATGCCAATCTTTGCGACCATGCTGATTGTGAATTTCGCCTTTTCTGGTACGGAATTGATTGGTGTTGCGGCTGGCGAGACTGAAGATCCTGCTCGAAATGTCCCTAAAGCAATCAATGCAGCAATCTGGCGTCTGTTGATTTTCTTTGTGGGGACAATTGTCGTGATCTGCGCATTGTTACCTTACCAACAAGCAGGATTGAGTTCTGACCACGTCAGTAACAGTCCTTTCGTGACCGTATTCAGTTATATGGGAATTCCCTATGCTGAAGATATTATTCGCTTTGTGATTATTACGGCACTGTTGTCTGCGGCAAACTCTGGCTTATATGCTGCATCTCGCATGATGTGGGCATTGTCAATGAAGCGTCAATTACCTGCGATTTTCTCCAAACTGACCAAACATGGCACACCCATTATTGCCATTATTGTCACCATGTTTGGTGCCATTCCAGGCTTATTGTCTGAACAATTCGCACCAGAAACCATCTTTAAGAACTTGTTGGGTGTTGCTGCCTTTACCATGGTGATTGTCTGGACAGCGATTTGTGTGTGCCAGTTCAATTTCCGTCGCCAGTGGTATAAAACTGGACACAGCATTGCTGACTTACGTTTTGCTGCACCGTTGTTCCCAATTACACCAATTCTCGGTTTTGTCTTCTGTGTGATCACCTGTATCAGCATGACGCAAGACAGCTCAATGCTACCTGGCTTCTATAGTTGCCTGATTTTTATTGCTTTGTGTTATGTAAGTCACTACTTCTTATACCGAGATAAAGACTGATTAACAGGACAACTGTGTTTTATTATAAAAGTGTAGCTCTGCTACACTTTTTTTTTATTGTTTTTATAATCAAATACAACAGTTTATTAAAAGTAAGACTGAACCGATGAAAATTATTTTTATTCATGGCATTAAACAGCAAAATTTTGACGCCAGCTCATTTCAGGAGCATTGGCTCAATGTGTTTAATACAGGCATGAATAAAATTGAGCCTGAAGTCACGGTTGACCAACTTGATCTCGCCTTTCCTTTTTATGGCGATATCCTCGATGAGTTCAATCACCGTAAAGCCATCAACCTCGAAACCTTAAACCCCAATTGGTCATTCTTTGCGAGATTGCCGCGTATCCGTCAGCAACATAGCGATGCACTCAAACAGGCGCTCGAAGAAATTCCTTTACTCCCTCACTATGCTGAGCTAGAACCTTATTCGCTGAAAAACCGATTTTTTGTGCTATCACAGCTCGCAAAAGACCGCATGCTCAAAGAAATGGTGATGCTACTCAATCATTTTCCAGATCTTCATGAATCACTCATCCAAAAGTTTCTGTGTGAGGTCTATCTGTACTGGTATAACCCAGAATTTAAACAGCAAGTTCATGAGCGAATTTTATCTTGCTTTGAACCCAATCAGCATCATATTGTGATTGCCCACTCACTCGGCACCGTGATTGCCTACAACTTACTGCACGAACTTCCTGCCGATTATGAGATTAAACGCTTTATCACCTTGGCATCACCATTGCCTTTTAATGTGATTCAAAAGCATTTGCCTCATCCGATACATCGTCCCAAAGCCTTGAGTGGTGACTGGCACAACTTTTATTCTGAAGATGATTACTTAACCACCTTCCCAATGCTACCTCCACTTTTTAATCTCTCTCCACAAATCAACAATAAGCTCATCACGACTTTTATCGACAAACCTCATGAGATTATCGGTTATCTGCAACACCCGATGGTGATTCGACGAGTATTGGAATTAATTTATGATATGCCTCAATTTCAAGCGCGTGCTTGATTGAATGCAAACACATGTTTAAAACTTAAATTCAGCATTTTGTTGAAAAAACATACGTAAAATCATAAAAATAGCGAATTTCGATTATTTAACATTCATTCATAACTATTTTTCATATTTTTTCATAAAAAATATTTGACATACTTTTAGATTAACCCTATTATACGCCCACCTTCTGATGTGTCCCTATCGTCTAGAGGCCTAGGACATCGCCCTTTCACGGCGGTAACCGGGGTTCGAATCCCCGTAGGGACGCCACTTAATATCAGAATACTCTAGAAGTCCCTATCGTCTAGAGGCCTAGGACATCGCCCTTTCACGGCGGTAACCGGGGTTCGAATCCCCGTAGGGACGCCAAATTCAAAAAAGCCCAGTATTTATTACTGGGCTTTTTTTATGACTGAAATTTATATCAATATCATTGACACTATCGAGCCACACCGTTTATTTAGCTCGCCAATTTTAAAAAATCCTGTTTGATCTGCTGAATGTCAGGTGTGCGCTTATATCGAATTACCTCATAACCTGCTTCTGCAATTAATGCATCTCGATTTGCATCCTGAGCTTCATTGCCTTTATGGCTTGAGTCATCCAGCTCCACAATCGCAACAATATTAAAATGCTGATCGAGAACCACAAAATCTGCAATTTTTCGATTAAACAGACTTCGAGTTGAATATCCTTTTGCCGTCATAAATGCACTAAAAGCAACCTGTGCGAGCACAATATGGTCAGGCAACGCCTCTTTTAATCTTAGGAATGTGGGCTGTTCATTCATAGTTAAAATCCGTTTACCTTTAATTGGGGTTCGTTCTTTCTGATTGCCTTGCTTTTTAAACGCTCCCAACACCACCCCAATGACCAACACCAGTACAATAACCCAAAGTAGCATCATCAATTATTTTCCTTTTATTATTCAGAATATTTTAGGCTCACTAAATTTATATTTACTTTAAATCGCAACACATATCAATCTAAGTCAAATAAAATGCGAAGCGTCATTTAATAGATCACTTTCACAAATATTCAATTAGAGAAAAACATAGATCTCTATTTAAACTCAGTACTGACTCGCCTGAATCAATTGCCGCGTATATTCAGTTTGTGGTTGTAAAAATAATTGTTCAGTCGGCTGTAATTCCACCACTTTGGCATGATGTAACACGAGTACCTGCTGACACAACGCCCGAACAACTTGTAAATCATGACTAATAAACAAATAACTAATCTGTAACTTTTGCTGCAAATCACGCAATAATTTCACAATGGCTTTTTGTGTGGTGCGATCCAGTGCTGACGTAGGTTCATCTAAAATTAATAATTTCGGCTGTAAGACCAATGTCCGTGCCAAAGCCACACGCTGACGCTGACCTCCCGAAAGCTGATGCGGATAACGTAATTTAAAACTGACAGGTAATTCGACTTGCTGTAATGCCTGTTCAATCCGCTGCTGCATGTCTATTTCAGACATATTGAACACACTCAGACCTTCAGCAATCAGTTGTTCAACGTTCATGCGAGGATTTAAGCTGCTATACGGATCTTGGAACACCATTTGAAAATTACGGCGTAATGGACGCAACAGGCTTTCATTACAACGATTCAGGTCTTGCCCCAACAGTACAATTTCCCCATCACTTGCAACCAAACGTGCAATTGCCAGTGCCAACGAGGTTTTACCTGAACCACTCTCGCCCACAATCCCGATTGACTCACCTTCTGCCAAAGACAAATCTAAAGGTTCAACTGCAACTACATAATCTTTGATTCGATTCAATAAACCTTGCTTAATGGGGAAACGCACACCTAATTGTTTTAATTCAAGCAAAACTGAACTGTTTGGCGCTGGCAATGCCTGACCAAAATCATGATCCAGTAATTCTCGGGTATATGCCGTCTGTGGGGATTCAAAAATTTGCTGTACCGAACCTGTTTCCTCGATCCTACCTTGATTCAGCACCACAATGTCATCGGCATAACGACGCACTAAGCCCAAATCATGACTAATCAAAATCATCGCCATTTGACGTTTGCTTTGTAGTTGTTTCAGTAGTTGTAACACTTGCGCCTGCAACAACACATCAAGTGCTGTGGTCGGCTCATCGGCAATTAAAATTTCAGGCTCCAAAGCCAGCGCCATCGCGATCATCACCCGTTGCCTTTGCCCACCTGAAAGTTCATGTGGATAGCGTTTGAGTTTTTGTTCAGGCTCAGGCATGCCAACATCGATGAGCAATTCAATCACACGCTGCCGAACTTGCTGTTTAGACAAACCCTGTAACAGCAGACTTTCACCAATTAACTTTTCAACCCGATGTAAGGGGTTCAAAGCCGTCATCGGTTCCTGAAAAATCATGGCGACTTGATGTCCACGCAGCGCACGCAATTGTATCGGTGACATCTGCAAAACATTTTTCCCATGGAGCTGAATCTGTCCTGTCACCCGCAAATGATGCGGCAACAGGCCCAAAATCGCCAAGCTACTGATCGATTTTCCTGAACCACTTTCACCCACCAAGGCAACCGTCTGTCCTGCATGCAGGGTTAAATGAAAATCTTGCAACAACGGTTGTTGCTGAGGATTTAAAATCGACAGTTGCTCAATCTGAAGAATTGGAGATTTAGTTGCGTCTTGGGTCAAATGCATCACGCGCTGCCTCTCCAATATAAATCAGTAACGATAAAACCAGTGCCAGACTGACAAAACCTGAGAGCGCGAGCCACGGCGCATTCAGATTATTTTTCCCTTGTAGCAATAACTCTCCGAGGGATGCCGCATCGGGCGGTAAGCCATAACCTAAAAAATCCAGTGCAGTCAGTGCAGTAATATTCGCAGTCAACATAAATGGAAGTTGTGACAAACTTGAACTGAGAGCATTGGGCAAAATGTGCCGTAAAATAATTCGACCATCTCGCACACCCAGAGCACGCGCAGCACGAACATAATCGAGATGTCGTGCACGTAAAAATTCAGCCCGCACCAAGCCCACCAAGGTTGGCCAGCCAAAAATCAGCATGATCAGGAATAACCAGTACACATTCGGGGTAAACATACTCACCAAGATCATCACCATGAACAGCATCGGCAAGCCACCCCAGACTTCTAAAATGCGCTGTCCAAATAAATCCACCCAGCCACCGTAATAACCTTGAATCGCCCCAACCAAAATACCAATCAACGCAGAAAAGAACGTCAATGCAAAACCAAACAGCAAAGACACCCGCAAACCATAGAGCACTCGGGCAAACACATCACGCCCCTGATCATCCGTTCCCAACCAGTTTTCTGTGGTCGGTGGTGATGGTACAGGCACAGCCAATTCCAAGTTCGGCGTTTGATAGGAATAATGCACAATCGGCCAGATTTGCCAGCCCTGTGCATCAATCATGTGCTGGACAGCGGGATCACGATAATCCGCTTCGGTTTCAAATACGCCACCAAAAGTGGTTTCAGGGTAGCTTTTGATCACAGGAAAATAAAAATGCTGCTGATAACGCACCAACAGCGGTTTATCATTAGCAATCAGCTCGACTGCACTGGATAAAACAAAAATAATCAGAAAGACAATCAGACAGAAAAAGCCGAGTCGATTTTGTTTAAAGCGTTGAATACCTTGTTGCAACATCGGTGACATGATTACATCCCCCGAGCATCAAAATTAATTCGAGGATCAATCACCTGATACAGCACATCACTAATCAAACGCAGCACTAAACCGAGCAAGGTAAATAAAAATAATGTCCCAAAAATCACAGGATAATCACGCTGGCTAATCGCTTCAAAACCCAACAGGCCAATACCGTCCAGATTAAAAATAATTTCGATAAAGAAATTCCCGACAAAAAACATACCAACCAAAGCTTCGGGCAAACCTGCAATCACAATCAGCATTGCATTACGAAAAATATGCCCGTACAGCACCCGATTTTCACTCAGCCCCTTGGCTTGTGCTGCCAAGACATACTGTTTCCCCATTTCTTCCATAAAAGAATATTTGGTGAGATAGGTCAGACTGGCAAAACCACCGAGTACCATCGTCAATAACGGTAAAGCCATATGCCAGAAATAATCGCGAATTTTGCCAAGAAAGCTCAGTTGGGCAAAGTTATCAGACACCAAGCCCTGTAGTGGGAACCATTGCCAATAGCTACCGCCTGCAAAAAACACAATCAGTAAAATCGCAAAGACAAAGGTCGGCACGGCATAACCCACCGCAAGCAATAGCGACGTGGTTTTATCGAACAACATGCCATGCCGTTTGGCTTTTTGAATCCCCAAGGGAATCGAAATCAGATAAATCAGCAAGGTACTCCATAACCCCAAAGAAACTGTGACAGGCATACGCTCCCACAACAACGTCGTCACTGGTTTATCTTTAAAAAAACTCGTTCCAAAATCAAAACTGGCATAACCTTTGAGCATTTTAAAGAAACGGATATAAGCAGGCTGATCAAAACCATATTGTGCCTTAATCTGCTCCACCATTTCAGGGCTTAAACCACGTGCCCCTTGATAATGGGTATCGGCATTGGCAAGCGTTTCTGCGCCAGCGACCGTTTTATTGACCCCTTGAAAGCTTTCAGCTTGTTGAATGGCTTGCTCAACAGGCCCACCCGGGGCAATCTGAATCACCACAAAATTGATCAGCAAAATACACAACAGCGTCGGAATAATCAGTAATAGCCGCTTTAAAATATACGTGCCCATCTGCACTCCTTGTTGTTTTAGTGCTGGCGCAAATAGCTGGTGATCTTTTGGGTTTGCTTCGGATCAGCCCACCAATAATCAATTCCCGCAGAGAGTTTTGGCTTGACGCTTGGCTGGCGATACATATTCCAGTAGGCATACCAGTTTTCACCTTTACCATAGGTCAAAATCTGATAATAACCTGCACGCAACAAGCGATCGAGTACACGCGTATACAGCACCAATTGCGGACGATTAGGCGCTTGTACCAAATGCTGAATCGTTGCATCGATGGCAGGATTTTTAATGCCTGAATAATTATAATTCCCAACCTGATCGGCTGCGGCACTACCCCACATTTGGAATTGTTCATTGCCCGGAGTCAAGCCTTGCGGAATACCGCCTGTGGTCAGGTCATAATCATAACGGCGCATCCGTTCCAAATACTGTGGCACATCCACCTGACGAATACTCACGCTAATGCCTAATTTTTTGAGATTTCTGACAAAGGGCATCAAGGTACGTTGTAAACCATCCTGATGAATCAAAAACTCAAGGTGAATCGGTCGACCTTTTAAATCCAACAATTGCTGATTTTGAAAGCGATAGCCTGCCTTGAGGAGCAATTGTCGTGCTATCAGTAAATTATTACGGTTGAAACCACTGGCATCGGAAACGGAGTATTTCCAGTTTGTCAGTACACCTTGACGCATCACAGGGTCAAGCTTTGGCAACCATGGTTTTAAAATAGTCAGTTCTGCGGCGCTTGGTCGTCCTGTCGCAGCCAGTTCACTGTTGGCAAAATAACTTTGTAAGCGTTGATACTGTCCATAAAACAAGGCTTTATTTTGCCATTCAAAATCATAAGCATAAGTAAGGGCTTGACGAAAGCGAATGTCATTGAGCGGTGGACGACGCGTATTGAACATGAAACTTTGTGCCGTAATCGGGTTATGGTGCTGAAAACGGTATTTCACTACCAAGCCTGCTTTAAAGGCAGGAAAGTTATATTGTGTCACCCATTTACGTGCAGTAAATTCTTCATGCAAGGTGTATTGCCCTGACTTAAAGCCTTCAAACGCAATATCCAAATTACGGTAGTAAATATACTTCAGTTGATTAAAGTTATAGCGCCCACGATTCACAGGTAGATCTTTGGCCCAGTAATTGGGATTGCGCTGATACGTAATACTTCGCCCCGGATCAATCCGAGCAATGGTATAAGGACCTGAACCTAAAATCGGATCCAAAATTACACGGGTAAAATCTTTATGTCGCCAATCATTTTGTGAATAGATCGGCATACTGGCCAAGATCGAAGGCATTTCAGGGTTATTTTTTGATTTAAAAGTACACTTCACCTGATATTTGGATAGCACTTCGGTTTTTTCCAGATCCGCCAGATACATTTGCAAACCAGGATTGGATTTGGTCTGGAAGGTATCAAAACTGAATTTGACATCTTGCGCCGTAACAGGCTGACCATTGCTAAAACGGGCTTTGGGATTGAGCTGAAAAATCACAAACTGGGTATGTTCAGGGTCAAAGGTAACTTTTTCAGCCAAAAGCGGATACATCACGCCAGGCTCATCCAGTGAATTCGACATGAGACTATCAAACAGATAGTTCACACCATCAGCTTCACTCCCCTTACCATTCATGCTGTTTAAATTATCAAATGTCCCATTGCTTGGACGAATCAGATAACCGCCTTTGGGTGCATTCGGATTGGCATAAGGCATATTGAACGCATGGCTATATAACGGCTGTGTCCGAATAGCAATATAATTTGTCGTCTGTAACTGAGCCTGTAAGTTTGAACTTAATAAGAGTAACAGACTTCCCCAATAGGCAAATTTCACGCAATTTCAACCTTGAATAATCACAGCACAATCACTGTATTTTTATTATAGAAAAAATCCCTCTGTCGAGGGATTTTTGGTCTTTGTTTTATGAGTTTGGCACTTGCAGTGTCGTTCCTAAACGCAGTTGTGCATCTGGCTCTATATTGTTCATTTGTGCCAGTTGCTTCACGTCCATATTGTATTTATTGGCAATACGAATGAGTGAATCTCCAGATTTGACTTTATAAGTCGTGGTCAATTTTGGAACCAAAATCGTCTGACCGAGACGTAAACCCGCTTTTGCACTCATATCATTTAGATCTGCCAGATCTTTGGTGCTTAAACCATAACGACGTGCAATCGCGTTCAGTGACTCACCAGATTTCACCGCATAACTTTCAGTATTTGCAGTATCACTGGATTTTACTTTGGTCGTCACTACTGAAGATTTGGTATTGGATTTTTTCTGATTTTCATCCGTCAGTTGCAGTTTTTGTCCTGCACGTAATTGACTTGAAACAGATAAGTTATTCCAATCAGCAATATTTTTAGTTTGCAAATGATATTTCTTGGCAATACTGATTAATGTTTCGCCACGTTTTACCGTGTAGGTATCTGGTGTGTCCGCAACATCATCACTCACTTTGCTAGAACTTGAATCACCCATCAATTTAAGGCGCTGTCCTGGATAAATATTCAGTGATTTACCCAAACTATTCCACTCAACCAAGTCATCTTGTGAAATACCATATTTACTTGCGATTAAACCGACTGAATCACCACGTTGTACCGTATAGTATTCAGGTGTTTTTGTGCCGTTACTCGATGACACTGTTGTTTCAGACGTCATTGAGCCTGCTGGGACTTTCAGAAGCTGTCCAACCATGATTGGCGCATCAACTTTAATATCATTCAGTTTGGCTAAATCTGTTACAGACATATTGGCTTTGCTTGCAATCACACCCAGTGAATCACCACTTTGAACCTTATAGTTCTCAGTTTTAACTGACTTGCTGTCATTCTCAGCAGTTGGCTGATCAGCCTCACTTTGGCTCACTTCATGTAGAGGAACATTGATTTTTTGTCCAACCAATACATTACTACTAATGTTTAAACCTGGTGTTAAATCCGCCAACTCCTGTACCGACAAGCCATAACGATCAGCAATGACTTTGAGATATTCCCCACGTTTCACGCTATAGCTTTTGGTTTTAATCTTAACTGATTTGTTACGAGCAGTTGAGGTATCGGCTGTTTTGCTTTCTGCTGGTTGTTTCAACGTCAACTTCTGACCAACCATTAAATTGCTAGACAATGAAAGATTATTCCAATCTGCCAAATCTTTAAGACTTAAACCAAACTGATCTGCAATTGCTGTCAAACTATCATTCGGCTTGACTGTATAACTCTCTGGGCGTGTTGATTTGCTGCTCGCACTTGCCTGCTGTTGCGGTTTTGCATCATATAAATACAATACTGTTCCCACAAACAATGGTGCATCTGGATCAATCTGATTCCATTTAGCAATATCTCGCCACGACACTCCATTTTTCATGGCAATAATGGCTAAAGTATCACCTGCAATGACTTTATAGTTACTGCGCTTGCCTTTAGGTGCAACCACCACAACATCCGTGTCGGTCTTAACAACATTTTTGCCTTGGTTACGTTTCGCATCTTCTGAATCTGGAGAAACTGATTCTGCTAACTCTTTCGGATAGGAGAAGCTTTTACTGACTTCTTTACCTTGCTTCTCTGCGACTGACAAACTGGTTTGAATCGCTGTCAGCTTAATCTTACCATCATACGGATCGACAATTTCTGTTCCAGCAGGCGCAATCGCTTTAATCTCGTCAACAACTTGCTGTTTTTCAGCATTGGATGCTACTGGCTGCAACACTTTTGCCAGTGTTTCTGCCTTCTCATCTTGCTGTTTAATTTCAGTTTGAATCCGATCTTTTTCTGCATCAGAAATTGGCGGCTCAATCGAAATTGGTTTTTTAACATTACTCGCTGTCGTCACCGCAACTGGAATACGTGGTGCACTTGGAACATCAGCATTATTCGCAAATGCTGCCAATGCATCCGCGCCTTTAGGCGTTGGCATACGACTACTGCCCCCAACCGAATTCCTTGTCGATGTACTCCGTGCAGTTGTGCTGACTGAAACATTACTACTCGGCTGACTAATTGCAGCTGCGGTTGTATTATTCTGAATATCTGGTGGTGTTGTATGCGTTGGTGTTAATACCTGATCACGACTTGAAGTGGTCGTATTATTACTTGCCCAGAACCCACCCGAACCCGAACTTGATTTTAATGCCAATAAGCGCTTATCAATCACTGGGCTGATGTCAGATGGAATTAAAATTCGTCCAGGGCTTGCAGGGTCGATGGTATCACCACGATAGCCTGGGTTAAGCGAATATAATTCTGTACGGCTTAAACCTGCGGTTGCTGCAATAGCATCCAATGACACGCCTGCTGCAACTTTGACTTCTCTAAAGTGAGGACGGTTCGCAATTGGCGGCAGACTGACCCCATACTCTCTTGGATTCTTCACAATCTGAGCAACCGCCAAAAACCGTGGTACATAGTTCATGGTTTCTTGCGGCAATTTCAACGACCAATAATCCGTTGGTAAACCCAGTGCCTGATTTCGGTTAATTGCCTGTTGAACACGCCCAGGGCCTGCATTGTATGCGGCCAGTGCCAATTCCCAAGAACCAAACTGGTTATATAAACTGCCTAAAAATTCATAAGCAGCACGAGTAGACTCGACAACATCACGACGTGCGTCATACGTTCCACTTTGCTGTAATCCGTAAATACGACCTGTACTTGGAATAAACTGCCACAAACCAGCTGCAGAGGCTGAACTGGTTGCCGCAGGGTCATACGAGCTTTCAATCACAGGCAATAAGGCCAATTCAGTTGGCATACCACGGCGTTCAGCTTCTTTAACGGTATGATACAAATATCGGCTGGCACGCGCACTCATGCGGTTTAGGTAAGGCTGACGCGATACAAACCAGTTACGCTGCGCCTCAATACGTGGGTCCCAATGTGTTTCATCCATTTTAAAACCGACTGTCATGCGCTTCCACACATCACCATGTTTTAAAACCTGTAGACGATCCCCTTCCACCGCACTCATATCTGTTGCTGAAAGTAAATCTTGTAAAGAGTCTAGTGAATCTGCATCTAAGTAATCAGAACCGACTTGTTTGGATTTATTTGGCATTTGTGTTGTTGTTGCCGAACTACATCCCGTAGTTAAAGCGATTGCAGCAACTGTAGAACTTAAAAAAGAAATTTTAAAAATTTGCGGTGCGGAAAGTTGCCACAATGCTGTGGTAGGTTTAAACATATAGGGTTCCAAACAAAATCGTGAGACTTGCAATATTCACATAGCATTGTATTTAAGCGTGTCTATCACACAAGGCTCAATCCTACGCTGATCTTCATATAAATGTTACAAGAAATTAAAAAATGTTCAGTGATTACTGAATCCAGCTATTTTGCGCGTTAGAATAAGGTATTTTTGCAGTTCACTAAGTTTGGGTTTTGTATCATGTCACAAACAATCACACTTTACGTAGACGGCGCTTGCCGTGGCAATCCTGGTTTAGGTGGTTGGGGAGCCTATATTTTAGAGGATGAAATCCAGCATGAAATTTGCGGTGGCGAAGCTGAAACCACCAACAACCGTATGGAGCTCACCGCTGCTATCGAAGGCATTAAGTTTTGCCCTAAAGAAGCCAACCTGATCATTTGGACAGATTCCAACTATGTAAAACAAGGCATTACCGAATGGATTCACGGCTGGAAAAAGAAGAACTGGAAAGATGTCAAAAACCCTGATTTATGGAAATTGCTAGATGCAACCTGCGCAGGTCGCAACATTGAATGGAACTGGATTAAGGGACATGCTGGACATGCTGGTAACGAAAAAGCCGATCAGTTAGCCAATCGCGGCGCAGACCAAACTGCCGCTAAACTAAAACAACCTGCTCAATCGCAAGATATAAAAAAGCCTGCAACTGAAACCACAGACTGGCTGCTAAATGACCCCTTTGGTTTGGACTTCGGCAGTGAGGATGTCATTGAACCAGACCTTTCAAACGAGCCAGTTTTGGCAGATGAATCAATGCCAGAAACTCAAACTGAAATAGCAAACTCACACCCACAAATTAAAATTACAACGGCAACCATCGAACAGCATGGGCCTCGTCAGTTCATTCTCGATACAGAAACCACAGGTTTTTATTACCAAGATGGCGACCGCATCATTGAGGTTGGTGCAATTGAAATGATCAATCGCAAACTCACTGGCAGCTCGATTCACATTTACATCAACCCTGAAAAGCCTGTGGGAGATTCAGTACAAGTCCACGGTATTACCGATGAGTTCCTCACCGACAAACCTAAATATGCCGAAATTGCTCAGGTGCTTTTTGACTATTTACACGGTGGAGAAATCATTGCACATAATGCCAGCTTCGATATGAACTTCCTCGACATGGAATTCCGGAAAGTTGGCTTACCTGCCCTTTCTGAAGTCTGTGGTGTGATTGATACACTAGCCTTAGCCAAAAGTAAGCATCCCGGACAAAAGAACTCACTCGATGCTCTTGTTCGTCGTTATGAAATTCCTGCACGTGACCGTACCTTCCACGGTGCCTTACTCGATGCCGAGATTTTATCTGACGTTT
Organism: Acinetobacter sp. MB5; assembly: GCF_003261585.1. GTDB lineage: Bacteria > Pseudomonadota > Gammaproteobacteria > Pseudomonadales > Moraxellaceae > Acinetobacter. The sequence goes on from NZ_POVU01000002.1 coordinate 440,713, forward strand.
ATCTCGCCATGACGGGTGGACAAGTTTCCTTTGATATGGATGCCTTGTCACATAATGATCAACAAAACAGTACCTCTATTCGTCGGGTACAATTTGATGTTACGCTTCCTGTGATTTTACCTTCTGCTGAAGAAAATGAAGCACATGAAAACTGGGTGAAGCAATATCAGGAAAAAAATGGGGAACCCTGTTTATTTGCTAAATAAATTACCATTTTCATGAAGGGAAGCGCTTTCACTGCCACTGTTTTCAGTTATATTATTGTAAATAACATCAGTGGCTTAATTCTCACTGCGACAAGACACAGCATAATTACAGGACAGGTGCAGATTTATGTCTTACCAAACCTCGATTCATTTTGATCCAACCGCATTATTAATTATAAAAAATGAGGTCGATAACTCAATTAAACTTGTTGAATCCGCAGTTGCAACGCTGGTTGAAGAACAACAATTGCCTTTTGGTATTGATGATGCCTTACTCCAACTTGAACAATGCTCTCAAATCCTGTTGCTGATTGATCTTCCTGATATTGCTCAGATTGCTCAATATAGTGCTGAGCTCATGCGCAAAATCATGAGTAACCCTCAAGAGATTATTACTAGCGATATTCAGCATCTGAGTGAAGGTGTTACAACCTTAAAATGCTACATTGAATTCAGTTGTGTCCAACAGGTTTCTATTCCGCAGTTTTTATTGCAAAGCCTGAATCAACTTGAGCTTTCATTGAACAAGCCACTTACTCGTGAAGGCTATCAGGTTCAAAAAGAACTCGACTGTGTTTCACCTGAACTTAATCTTCCTGTAGAAACGGCACTTGAAAAAAGTGACCATATCCACCGCCTCTACAAAAACTGTTTATTAAAGTTATTGACCAACAAAGCACAAAAACTAGATTTTGAAGGCTTTAAACTGGTGGGTAGCTACGTTTCTGGTATTGCACAGCAAACACAAAGCGAACAATATTGGAACTTGGTTCGCATTGTTTTCACACATCTAAGCGATACGTTAGTGACTGAACCACGCTTACGAGTTCTGATTAATCTTGAAACTCAAATTGCTCAGTTTTTAGCACAACCCCTCGGTTTCATGCCATCTACAAGTGACATGTCTGACATTCTCACGCTCTGTATCACACAAGATAATCAGCATTCTGATTATCTACGTCAGCAATTGAGCATTGGTGATGAAATTTTGTCTGACTCAGAGTTGTATTTGTATCGTAAGCAACTATTTGGTCCTAATCAGGAAACCATGCACACTGTATGCAACCTGCTGAGTGATGAAATTACAGTGATTCGTAAAGACATTGAATTTAATTACATGACATTCAATGACGAGCATACAGCCGAAATCAAGCAACAATTGCTGAATGTATGTAACACATTAAGCATTTTAAATTTAACTGAAATTAGCCAGCAGCTTGCCGAACAGCTTAAACGTCTTCATTCTGCACATGACTTTCAAGATGAATCACTCACCCAATCCATCATGAATAGCTTACTGACAGCACTCAATGATTTAGGTTTGCTAATTCGTCAATATCGTTCAAACCTATTACAATATCCTGTCCACAATCCAAATATTGCCCTTGATCGCCTAGATAATGCCTATAAAGTGTTAGTGACCGAGCTTAAAGCACTAGTCGATCTATCCAGTCAAAGTGTAATTACATACGCACAATCTCAAGACAACATGCTGCTTGAAAATCTGGCTAGCCAATTTAAAGAAATTGCAGGAGCGGTGTTGTTCTTATTGCAATACGATAACCTTTATCATGCATTTATGAACTGTGCGACGTTTATTGAGCAACAAGTTGAAGCAGAAAAAGGGCTTGAAGCTGATCAAATTAAAGACATCTTGGATGTTTGCGCAAGTGCTGATATGCTCATTGACACAATTCATCAGCATCATCCAATCATGTACCGCATGTTTGATGTTGCCTTTAATAGTAGCCAAAAACTAAAAAGTGTAGCCTAATGTCTGAATTATCACTTGCTTATATTTTTCAAAATCAACAGTTGTTAGTCGACCAAAATCTACAGCTTCCAAAAGTTGAGAAATTGGCAAGTGATTTAATTTTTAGCTCGGGAGATCAGGTGATCGCCCGAGATCTTAAAGAAGATGAAGCGATTCCTGAAGGTTTCCAGCTTCTACCTATTCGTCAACTCATTACCCAATGGTCGACCACAGAGTTTGAGCAAGCCAGCCGTGCCATGCAACTCCTCGAATGGCGCAGAAACCACCGTTTCTGTAGTCATTGTGGCGAAAAAACTCATGCTCATGCTACTGAATATTGTATGGTCTGCCCTACATGCGGTTATCACCAATATCCACGTATTCAACCTTGCGTCATTACCATTATCACCAAAGGTTCTGACCAACTCTTGCTGGCAAAATCAGTCCGTCAAAAAACCATGTATGGCTTAATTGCAGGTTTTGTTGAAGTTGGTGAAACTCTAGAACAAGCTGTTGCTCGTGAAACTCTGGAAGAAGTTGGGGTAACAGTGAAAAATGTGCGTTACTTGTCAAGCCAGCCTTGGCCCTTTCCAAGTAACCTGATGCTCGCTTTTCATGCCGAATATGACAATGGTGACATTCAGCTTCAAGAAGAAGAAATTCAGGATGCTCAATTTTTCCATTTTGATCAACTTCCTGAAATTCCACATGAAGGCAGCATTGCTTACCGCATGATTATGCATATCACTCAAGGGCAAGCACTCTAAATTTAGCGTGGTGGAAAGAGTTGGTTCAGTTGTTTGAGAATTACGGCTTTAGTTTGAAAATAGCGACTAAACCAGCTCGATACTGTTGCAATAATGGTAATATGCCCCGTTCGAGGGATCACAAAAACTTCACTATGATTCCCCACTTCATTTAAACGGCGGTGCATATCGTAGGTATTGTAATCACCGACCAAGTTATCTGCCTCAGCCAATAATAAAAAGTGGCGAATTGAGTTCGATTCTACAAAATAATATGGCATCACCTGCTGATAAGGCACCCCAATATCAAAAGCAGGCTCAGCATATTGATCGCCTTTATAATCAAAATGATATGGCCCAGCAATTCCCACAACAGCACGAATTCCATCTCGACAAGCCAGATCATAGCTTTGTGGATGATAGATCGCCGACATCACATTAAAGCTACCCGCCGAATGTCCCATTAACACCAAGTTTTCCGTTGAAATCTTCAGATCGACCTGCTGTTGGTGCAAATAATTGAGTGCCAGCACCAAATCATCAATATAACTTGGAAAAATATGCTGTGGTGCCAAATGATAATTTAAAATGGCAACATCAAAACCCTCTCGCGTGAAACTTTCCGCAAGGAAGACATAATCATCTTTATTGCCATGTGCCCAAGAACCACCATGTACAAAAACCAAAAGTGGTCGGCTCTGGCGTGGCTGCTGCGCACAATACAAATCTAAACGCTGGCGTGCTTTTAAACCATAAGCCAGATGATGTTTGAGTTTAAAACTTTTACGTGGCGTACAGCGGTTTAAAGTTTGACTGGCTAAATCATAAAAACGAAAATCAGCCAGTTTTTGTTTACCCTGACTGATTAGACGTTGCATACTTTGAAACGTATTAAATGAAATCGGCATAAATCAGATATTATTCATTATAAGGTGTAGCAGTTGCCGTTGTTGGTGGAACGTTATTGGAGTCGACCGCAACAGGCGTTTGCACACTTGGTTGAACACTGGATGGGTCAATATTATCAATTAAAGTTACGATTTTAGTCACATCCCCAACTTGCGATAATACACTGTTTAAGTCTGCGATTTCACCATTATTCAAACGTCCCATAACATACAACACGCCATTTTCTGTATGTACCAGAACTTTGCTGTCTGAAATGACAGGAGCCTTGGCAATGAGTGCACGAGTATTTGCCGTAACTGCTGCATCTTGCATAATTGTTGAGTAACTCACCTGATTACCAACAGTAATGTAGTTATGCACCGATTTTACATCACTCATGGCTTTGAGATTATCTTCTGCCAGTTGTTTCAAATGCTCGTCAGGCACTTCCCCTGTTAACAGCACACTGCTATGAAAACTCTTAATATTGACACGTGCCTGCTTAAAGCGAGCATCGAGCTTATATAAATTAATCAGTGCGGTACGTTCAATTGATTTATCAATGACAATTTGCCCGAGCGAACGTGAACCACTTTGCGTCCCCACAGGGGTCGTTCCTGTTTCTCCAGCAATAAAGCTTGCACAACCCGATAAACTTGCAGCACATAATAATGCCAATACAATACGCTTAGACACTCAGAAAAACTCCTTCGTCGCTATTTTCTTCTATCTTTCAATAATCTGCTTCGTAGTCTCGTTACAGCTTAATGAACTCTCAATCTAAAGTAAATGCACCTTCAATCCAGTCCAAATCATAAGTGAGCTGAGAAAAGTCTTGCTGTAGCATTTTTGCAATTTGTTGCTGTGTTTGGATACAAATCACATCAAAACGGCAAGCAAAATCCTGATAACTGACATGCTGTTGCAAAAAATGTTCTGCAGTACGCATAATTTTGCGCTGTTTACTCAAAGAAATACTTTCCACCGCATCACCAAATGTCCTAGATGAGCGCGCCTTAACTTCAATGAAAAGTAACTGTTCAGCATTGACCATGATCAGGTCAATCTCACCAAAACGGCAGCAATACCCTTGCACAAGCAAACGAAACCCTTGCTGCTCTAAATGGAGCTGAGCCAATTGCTCTGCCCAAATTCCAAATGCATTACTATTTTTCATATCAAATGATAAGCTCTAATTATATGAATCACTCTGATACACCTAAAAATCAGGTAAACTACGCTTTTTAGTTATCGTGTCGGAGAATGTATGAGTGCTCAGTTATTTGTTGTTGCAACCCCTATTGGGCACTTAGATGATATGACATTCCGTGCGATTGAAGTCCTTAAGTCTGTGAGTCTGATTGCAGCAGAAGACACTCGCCAATCTGCTCAACTGCTTAAACACTTCAATATTGATACACCACTCACTGCCTGTCACGATCATAACGAAGCCAATAAAATTCATCAACTTATTGAAAAATTAAAACATGGTGAAAACCTTGCACTGATTAGCGATGCTGGAACACCTTTAATTAGCGATCCAGGCTTTAAATTGGTTCGTGCAGCTCAAGAACATGGTATTCGTGTAACGCCTGTCCCTGGTGCATGTGCAGCAATTGCAGCACTCAGTGCAGTGGGTTTACCGAGCGACCGTTTTAGCTTTGAAGGGTTTTTACCGTCCAAGTCTTCACAACGTCTCAGCCAACTCGAAAAACTCAAAGACGAAACACAAACTCTAATTTTTTATGAAGCACCACATCGTATTTTAGAATGTGTCAAAGACATGAAAGAAGTTTTTGGTGCAGATCGTGCTGTCGGTTTTGCACGAGAAATTACCAAGACTTTTGAAACCATTAAGAAAATGACGCTGGGTGAATTGGTTGAATTTATTGAACGCGATCATAACCAGCAAAAAGGTGAAATTGTACTGGTGATTGGTGGAGCCGCGACCGAGAAAGACCTGAGCCAAGCGAAACTTGATGAATGGCTACTACGCTTGCTACAAGATGTCTCTGTTAAAGCAGCCTCACAAATTGTTGCTGATCTCACAGGCATGAAGAAAAAAATTGCCTATCAGCGCGCTTTAGAACTAACTCAAGCGCAAGATTAAGCCCTACGGGAGCATTTACGCAAACCAGTGAATGCTCCCCCATAACAACATCACTAGAAGCAACATGTGGAAGATTTGTACTGGCGCAAATGCCAATCCATATTTCCAACCACCTGATAGGCTTGCATTAATACTTTTAGCAAAAGCATGCATCAAAAGCCCCAACATGACCGCGAACAACAAAATATTCCCTTGTGCCGATCTTGGATCTCCTTGTAAAACCACAGCGGCCATCGCAGCATGAATCTCAAAAAATGAAGCCAAAACAGTGCCTGCTATTAGTCCTGCATGCCCCAGTAACACGCCTAATCCATATACAACAACTTGTATTAACGTCAAAATCAGTGCAATCAGAACTGCCTGTTTTAAGCTAAACATCCGTGAATCTATAGACTGGCTTTCCATATTTTCTTGTACCTGATGCCCACCTATACGCAAAAGCCAAAGAGCCGCAAAAACTAAAACGGTGCCTGCAATTAAACATGGAAGCAAAATTAGCTTAAACCAAACCCAACTGCTATTGGCAATAATCAATAGCAGCTCGATTAGCGTGGAAACACAGGACATGAGTGCTGCTGCTGCATAACGTACGGGATGACCCTGCCCTGCACGCACCTTCACTCCGAGCGTTGCAATTGTTGCAGTACTCGAAACAAACCCAGAAGCTAAAGCTGAGAAAATCAAAGCCTGCTGATTTGAAAATAGACGTTGCGCCAAATGTGCCAAGGCTTGTACCGATAAAATCAACACCAGTAATTTCACAATCAGATAAGGGTTGAGCACAGGCCCCCATAATGGCTGATTGGGCATAAGTGGCAAAGCAATCAGTGCTAATGCCAAAAGTAATAAACCATCCCGCAGTTCAGTTTCAGTAATCCAATGGCTTGCGATGCCATGCAGGTCTTCCTTAGCCCACAAAATAATGGTCACCGCAACAGAAACACCCGCTGCAATCGCAATATTCCACCAACATAACGCTCCAATAAAATAACTCATACAAAATGCCAGTTCGGTAGTCACACCCTGATCATCTTTTTGAGTCCAAACCGAATGCCATGCGAAACCACCCACCAAAATTGCACCGATAGCACCAATTTCGATACCAAATGCAAAACACAAAACGCCCAGCAATGCGCTGAGACAAAACGAGCGTAGTCCTGCGAAGTCTTCTTTTTTTTCTTGAAATTGATGGCGTTCACGCTCCAGACCAATCAGCAAACCACACCCTAGAGCTGCTGCTAACACAGCAATCGAATCTTGAAATTCCACGGCTGAATACAAGGTATGCAAAGGCAAGTCCATAACATGTCCAGATTATTTTTATAATGTCACACTCATTATGAAGCATTCTTTTTAGAATTTGGATAATAAAAAAGCACTAGATCAACTAGTGCTTTTTTACGTCTTAATCGTTTGCGCCTTCATCAGGTGGAACTTCTGTGATTCTGCCACCGCGTGCTAAAAATGCAGCAACTTCATCTTCTAATGCTTGACGCTGTTTTTGTTTAGCAGTCACCGTAAGAGTTTCTGCTTCTGCAAGATCAACATCACTGACACTATTTTCAGTATCACTCGCACCTTTTTCTGCGGCTTTCGCTTCATCATCATCGACAACTGCATCTTCTGCATCGTCGTAATTATTCATTTCGTCCGTCATGACTAACTCCCAAAATTATGCATTGTGTGAGCTGTTTTCAGCATTTAACAATTAGGGAGAAATGTATCAATCTATTCCTCAATCGCAAAGAGGTTAATTTAAAAATTTCTCAGTTTTTAGACAAAAAAACATCGGCCAGTCACAAAACTGCATAACGGGTCGATTTTAGTGCACTTAAACCACTGGCTTGCTGCATAAATAGATCTTTAGCAAGCGGATGTTTTTGCACTTGTTTTAGCCCAAAATTTCTTACCCAGATAAATGGGGTAAATTCAGAGCTCTCAAGCCAACCAATCGCTGACATGCTATGCATCATGGCTTCATTTTGTCCTTTGCGTAAATGAGCATAACGGCGTAGCGTTTGCTCATGTGCCCAAACACCGCGGGACAAATCATGTAGTAGTACATCACAGAGTACAGCAGCATCTAAACAGCCAATATTGACCCCTTGCCCAGCCAACGGATGAATCACATGTGCAGCATCACCAATCAAAGCCAGACCTGCTTTGACATAATGTTCAGCCGAACGCGCTTTGAGTGAGAAGCTTGCGCGTGGTGTCACCTCAACGACTTCGCCCAGCATATGCAAACTGGCTTGATTGAGCAGTTGCATAAAGGCTGCATCATCGAGTTTCTGATATTCTTCAGCATAATCATCAGGCAAAGTCCAAACAATCGACTGCCAGTAACCCTGCTCTTCAGGTTTCAGACTGCACATCGGTAAATATGCCAATGGGCCTGTCGGCAAGAAAATCTGACGTGCGACATACTCATGCGGCTGTGTGGTTTTAATCGCACAGCTAATTGCAGCCTGATGATAATCCAGAACGTCTAAACCAATCAGTGCCTGATGACGTACAAATGAGTTAGCACCATCTGCCCCAATCACTAGCTTAGCATGCAACATCTCACCATCTGCCAAAGTGATTTGCCAACCTTGAGCAAGCTGTTGTAGATCTGCCACTCGAACTTGAGTCCGATAATCCTGAATCTGTTGCTGCATTTTTTGCTGAATCGCAAGATTCAAGACACTCGGTTCAACCATTGAGCCGAGCCACTGCTCAGCAATTGGAAAATTTGCGCTGGTCTGACCAAAATTAATTTCGCCATAGCCATTTTGATTCCAAACCTGCATGCCTGTATAAGGCATATGCCGAGCCAGTAGCTCCCACACGCCGACTTGTTGCAACAAATGCATGGTGGCATGGCTTAACGCTAACACGCGTGGATTCGGCTCAGCCAACACCTTGTCTGCATCCAAAATGGGTGCTGCATCGAGGACTGTCGCTTGTACACCGCCTTGTGCCAAGAGCAAAGCCGTTAAGCCACCCACTAAGCCGCCACCAATAATCACGACATCATATTGACTCATGCTTTTAACCCCATGGCATAACTGGCCACCAAAGGTTTTACCCCTGGAACCATATCAAATGCAATCAGACCTGCATTACGCAAGACTTTCAGTACAGGGTTATTGTTACTAAAACCACGCACAACACTGTCACAGAACTTGATCACACGTTGCTGATCTTTCAATCGAGATTGCTCATAGGCTTTCAGCATCTCCGCATCACCAATGTCATCAGAAACTTCGAGCTGATGACGGATAAAACGCAACAACACATCCGCATCACGCAGGCACAGGTTAAAACCCTGCCCTGCGACAGGATGTAAGGTATGTGCCGCATTCCCCATAATCACCACACGACCCACCGTTTGTTGGTGGGCAAGTACTTGTGATAACGGATAACTGAAACGCTTGCCTGTTTTCTCAAAACGTCCTGCTCGATCACCATAAGTTTGCTGTAAGGCATCAAGGAAATGCTGATCATTTTCCTCACCCAACCACTCATGCTCTGTGCCTTTTTTCACAGGCCAGACCACTGAACGGCGATATTCACCTGGTAAAGGCAATAATGCCAATGGGCCTAAAGGACTAAAACGCTCAAAACCGACATGTTGATGCGGTTTTGACGTTTGTACCGTGGTGACAATCGCAACCTGATCATAATCATGCTCATCAACCCCCACACCGAGTGCCTGACGGCATAACGAATCACGACCATCGGCAGCGATCAGTAATTTTGAAGTGAATTTAAGTTCTTCTTCGCCACGTTTTGCCTGAATCGTGACTTGGTCAACATCTTGCGTTAATGCAGTCACTTGTATGCCATCGATCAATTCAATCAAAGGCTGCTGACGGACTTGAGTCAGTAAAACTCGTCCAAGCCAAGCATTTTCAATAACCTGTCCGAAGCTCTCGACATTTTCCTGTTCAGCCACCAAACGCGCCTTCCCAAAACTGCCTTGCTCGGTGATATGGACTTGCAGAATAGGCGTCGCATGCTGTTGCAACACATCCCACAACCCCAGTTGCTGATAAATCTGCACACTACGACGTGACAAGGCACTATTTCGCGCATCAAAACTAGAGTGATACGGAATTTCCTGTTGCCCTTCAGCAAATTGAGGATATTGAATCGCCTCAAGTAATTTGACTTCAATCTTGGCCTTAGCCAACATCAATGCCAAACTGAGTCCAACCATACCACCACCAACAATAATCACTTGTTGTTGCATTTTTGAACTCCTATTTAGACAAACGTGCTTCAGCCATTAAATGCTCAATATCCGCAATATCTTTGACCACATCTGAAGTCAGCACACGTGGGCCTTGCTGAGTCGCTACGACATCATCTTCAATCCGAATGCCGATACCACGCCATTTTTCATCCACAGTTTCATCATCTGGTGCAATATAAAGCCCAGGTTCAACCGTCACCACCATGCCAGCTTCATAGGCACGCCATTCACCAGCGGTTTTATATGCACCCACATCATGCACATCCATACCCAGCCAGTGACCTGTACCATGCATATAAAATTGACGATAAGCTTCGGTTTCTAAAAGCTCGTTCAACTCACCTTTGAGTAGACCTAAATCGAGCAAACCTTCGGTTAAAATTTTGGTTGCAACCGCATGTGGCTCACGATATGAGTTTCCAATTTTAACGGCATCAATTGCAGCATATTGCGATGCCAGAACAACTTCGTACAGCGCTTTTTGTTCTGCCGAGAATTTGCCATTGACAGGAAATGTTCGAGTAATGTCTGAGGCATAACATTCATATTCACACGCAGCATCTATCAGAACCAAATCACCATCTTTCAGCACTTGATTGTTTTCGACATAATGCAGAATGCAGCCATTCGCGCCACTACCGACAATGCTGTTATACGATGGGACACAACCATTTTGCCCAAAAATATAATTCAACTCTGCTTCAAGTGCATATTCCATCATGCCCGGATAAACAGCTTGCATGGCACGTGTATGTGCCTTGGCACTGATCTTGGAAGCAATCTGCATCAGTTCAATTTCTTGCATTGATTTAATCAAACGCATTTCATCGACAATTCGATCCAACTGCACGACTTGTGCTGGAGAACCATGCCCTTGACGCTGCTGAGCATCTGCTTTTTTCAGCCATTGGCTGACACGGGCATCAAATTCGGCCTGATGACCAATCCGATAATAGAGACGGTCTTTATTCAGCAGTTTTTCAAGAATTTCTTCATCGAGCAGATCAATCGCATAAGCTTCATCTGCATCATAATCATCAATTGCGCCATCAATGCCAGCCCGATATCCATTCCAGATCTCAAGCTCGCGGTTTCGTTCACGGCAAAACAAGCTATAACTATATTCATCACCCGACTCAAATGTTTCAATCACCGCAACGGCTTCTGGCTCAGCAAATCCTGTCAAATAAAAGAAGCTGCTATCTGCACGAAACTTATAATCTGCATCACGATTACGATAGGCCACAGGACTTGTCGCAATAATCGCAATACTATTTGCACCCATTTTCTGTGCCAGTTGTGCACGGCGCTGTTGAAAGTCAATTTGAGTCAATTTCATGATGTTCTTCTTTATCAATCTAATAAGCGAATAAGGTGATGCACATCATCCAATTAACTTGGACGATGTGGAGTAAACATTTCTACAACAGTGCTCGTTTTTTGCTGTTTCTTTTGCAGCAATGAACTTTCTGAAACTTCTGTCTTCTTACGTCCAATCGATAAGCTCACAGGAATGAGGCGTACAAACTCATACAACTCCTGATAACTGATTTCACCTTCTTCATCATTGTCCGAATCTTCAAACTCGACCGCAGCAACTTCTTGCAAATGCTCAATCAGTTCCATTTCATCTTGACGCAAATGTCCAGATGCCAAACCAAAACCGAGAACGACACCTGCACACCAATCAGCAAGCGCTTGTACACGTTCTTCAAGCACATGGTCATCATCTGGAAGTAAAGGTAAATAGTCGAGTTCATCTTCTGACAATGCATGAGCCACATCTTCAGCTTCATCAGCCAAAAGCATCAGCGCATCTTCGTTTAATGTGGGTACATTCAGTGTTTCTAAAATTTGTAACCATTCTTCACGGCTTGGCGGTAGAGTCACACAAACTATACCTGTCAACAGGCCATGTAACTCACTTGGGCTTGAAATCTCTTCAACTGAAGAAAAATTACGTTCCCACTCTGACCAACCAGAAATATCGTCTTGCATTCGTTTATCCAATCTCTATACTTCGTATATATTACCTTTGTTTGCAACACTGTGCGACCACGTTATGTTAGAAGAATTAAAGCGCCTTCAGGCACATATTGCGGTAGTGAAAAACCGTTTAGCACACTTTGAGCGTGAAAATACATCTTTACTTGCTTCTAAACAGCAAAGTGATGAGCAAAATCATGCTCAATTAATGCAAAAAAACGCCATCATCACCAAAAAGCAAGATGAAATTAATACGTTGCAAGACAACTTAGGCAACTTGCAATCTCAATACAAACAACTCAACCAAGATGCAACCACCTTAGCCGATCGTTACAACCGCTTAGAAAAAAGTTGTACTGATCTTAAAAATCGCTTTCAGGAAATCTTAAATGAGCGCAATGAACTGCGTGTAACTAAAGAAAAACTGCAAAATGATTATCGTCATGCTCAACAGGAAATTACATCGCTAAAACAAGAGCAAGAACGCCTCATTCAAAAAAATGAACAGGCAAAATCCAAAGTTGAAGCAATCATTCACCGTCTGTCTGTGTTGGGTACGGAGCAAGATCAATACACGCAAGAAATTCAACAACTTGAAAATCCTGCAGAGCAAAATGAGGAAACTTCGCCATGAGTGAAGCAGTTACTGTCGAGTTACGTATTATTGAACAGGTCTTTCGTCTTGCTACAACCTCTGAGCAAAAAGCTGACCTAGAAAAAGCAACAGAATTACTCAACGAAAAGTTTCAAGAATTTCGTCGTAATGCTCCACGAGCAGAACACCATAAACTTGTGATTATGGTTGCTTTAGAACTCATGCAGGAAGTGTTGGCTTTGAATAAATCACTGCAAGAATATAGCCATTGCGAACGAATTCTCAGCACATTACTGGCTGAAGTTGAAGAAATGGTCGAGTAACTGCACAAATCCGCAACACTTGAAAAACAACTTAACAATGACGAGGCTTATGGAATTTGCATCCTCCTTGTTATTGGTTATACTGTCTATAGTCTCTGAGATGTTCGCCAGCGGGTCGAATTCCCCTGAGCCGATATCATTACTTTAGGATTGCGTTCTGCGTATTTAGAGCGTATGCCTACCTTAGAGTAGGAAACCCAGCAAGTATGCGTCGCGTCCACCTTGAACTTTAGGGTTCAAGGGTAACGACATGCAGCGGCATCTTCGGAGTACTATCTTACTATTGTAGCGAACATAAATAAGCTGAATTTCCATATCCAGCTTTTCTTTTAAGAATCTATTATTCCCATTCTTTCCAGTTCTGCATTGCCTTCCAGATATTAATCGCATCGACTGTTGCTTTAACATCGTGTGCACGCACCATACATGCGCCTTGCTGAATAGAAAGCAAATGGGCTGCGACACTCCCAACCGCACGTGCTTTTGCATCCACCTCATCCACAACAGCACCAATAAAACGTTTCCGAGATAATGCTGACAAAATTGGATAGCCCAATTCATTCAACTTCCATAACTCATTGAGTAGTTGTAGGTTATGCGCTGTATTTTTAGCAAACCCAAAACCTGGATCAATCAGAATATTTTCCGCTGCAATTCCTGCTTGTTGTGCCAAATCAATTTTCTGTTTTAATTCGGTCATAACCTCAGTCGTGACATGCTCATAATTTGCCAACTGATTCATGGTGGTTGGCTCACCACGCATATGCATCAAGATCACAGGAATCTGAAGTTCTACTGCTGTTTCCAATGCTTTTGGACGAGTCAATGCACGAACATCATTCCAAATATGAGCGCCTGCGCGTACTGCCTCACGCATCACCGCAGGTTGACTAGTGTCAATCGACAAAATCACATCTTGATCAGATAGTGCCTCAACCACAGGAATTACACGTGCTAACTCTTCCTCAACCGCAACTTCCGCTGCACCTGGACGTGTTGATTCTCCACCAATATCAATTACTGTCGCACCATCAACAATCATTTGCATCGCATGATCTATGGCTTGTTGCTTTGAGTTATGCAAACCACCATCACTAAAGGAGTCAGGAGTGACATTTAAAATCCCCATTACATGTGGCTGTGATAAATCTAAAAACTTTGATCCACAGCTAAGTTGACGTTGTGGCAAAGAAATGTATTGCATAACCCGATCCTAAAACAAATTTTTAATTAGTTTAAAATAAAAAAGAGCCACCGAAGTGACTCTTTTAATTATCAACTCATTGCAGGTAATGGCGGAGGTGTTGATGGACCATCTTTCGGCGGTTCAAGATCTGATACAGGATTTTCTGCAACGTAAACTTTTGGTGGCCGTGGTTCACGGCCTTCCATAATGTCACGTACCTGTTCGCGATCAATTGTTTCCCATTCCATCAATGCTTTAACCATCACATGAGCTTTTTCTTTATTTTGCTCAAGAATGTCCCATGCAACTTTATATTGCTCGTCCAGAATACGACGAACTTCTGCATCAACTTGTTGTTGAGTTGCTTCAGAAATCGTACGGCTACCAATACTGCCTAAGAAAGACTGTTGGCTATCATCTTCATAAACCATGACACCCATTTTGTCCGACATACCGTATTTGGTCACCATAGCACGTGCAATTTTAGTTGCACGTTCAAAATCATTTGAAGCACCTGTAGACTGCTGGTTAATAAAGATCTCTTCAGCAATACGACCACCAAACAAAATTGAGATTTCATTTAGCATTTTGTCTTTGTAATTACTGATTTGATCTTGCTCAGGCAACTGCCAAGTTACGCCTAACGCCCAACCACGTGGCATAATCGTAACTTTATGCACAGGATCAGTTCCAGGGAGAACTTCTGCCACAATTGCATGACCAGACTCATGGTAAGCAGTCGCACGGCGCTCTTCATCACGAATGATCATTGATTTACGCTCAGGGCCCATATAGATCTTGTCTTTAGCATCTTCAAAATCATGCATATCGACCGTATTTTTATTACGGCGAGCTGCAAACAAAGCTGCTTCATTCACAAGATTTGCTAATTGAGCGCCTGAGAATCCAGGTGTACCACGGGCAAGAACTTTTACATCAACGCCCGTAACAGATGGCAATTTACGCAAATGCACATTAAGAATTTGTTCACGACCTTTGATGTCTGGCAAACCAACCATCACCTGACGGTCAAAACGGCCTGGACGAAGTAATGCTTTATCAAGAACATCGGCGCGGTTTGTCGCCGCAATCACGATAATTCCTTCATTACCTTCAAAACCATCCATTTCAACCAGCATCTGGTTTAAGGTCTGTTCACGTTCATCATGACCACCGCCTGTGCCTGAACCACGATGACGACCCACTGCATCAATCTCATCAATAAAGATGATACATGGTGCATGACGTTTAGCTTGTTCAAACATATCGCGAACTCGCGAAGCACCAACACCCACGAACATTTCAACGAAATCAGAACCCGAAATACTAAAGAATGGGACTTTTGCTTCACCCGCAATTGCTTTAGCAAGCAAAGTTTTACCCGTACCTGGAGGACCGACCATTAAAACGCCTTTAGGAATAGATGCTCCAAGACGTTTAAACTTAGCAGGGTCTTTCAAGAAATCTACAATTTCAACAACTTCTTGTTTTGCTTCATCACAACCAGCAACATCAGAAAATGTCACTTTGATTTGATCTTCAGCAAGCATTTTGGCTTTAGACTTACCAAAACTCATTGGGCCATTTTTGCCGCCTGCACCACCACCCATGTTACGCATAAAGAACATGAATAACAAAATAATCAAAAGCACAGGGAAGCTTGCAATGAGTAGTTGCATCAAAACACCTTGACGCTGTGGTGCAGTACCTTCAACCACAACATTGTTTTTGATCAAACTTGGCATAAGTTCAGGGTCTTGAACCGCTGGGCGAATACTTTCAAAATCTGAACCGTTCTTTTTTTCGCCAGTGATTTTTTCGCCATCTATAGTGACTTGTTTAATTTGGCCCGCGTTTACCGCAGCAACAAACTCAGAGTAGTTCATTTCTGACGGTTTCTTGTGATCACTGATATTGCTGAAAATTAATATCAGTGCTCCAAGTATCACTAGCCACAACACGGCGTTTTTGAAGAGATCGCTCAAAGCTTTATTCCCATATCATCAATCTAATTTAATCATGCCCTACTACTAGGGTGATCTATTCTCAAACAAGCGAGTCATCACACTCAAGCTGCCTTGAATTGTACAACATGCACAATTTTTATCGACTTGGCAAGTCAACTTTATTGCGATGTCTTCTTACGACCCTGCCCAATCAGAAAAACTTCTTTTGAGCGTGCTCGTGATGCCGCTGGCTTTGCTGTTTTCAATACATCAAAACTATCGACAACTTGTTTACGAAACTCGTCAAACCCTGTTCCTTGGAAAACTTTAACTACAAACTGCCCATTTGGCCCGAGAACCTTATTCGCAAAATCTAGAGCAAGTTCACAAAGGTAAATTTGACGAGGTTGATCAACAGCCCTATTACCTGATGTATTGGGGGCCATATCTGAAATTACAACGTCAACTTGACGTCCATTTAAAATATTTAACAATTTTTCGAAAACTTCTTCTTCACGAAAATCGCCTTGCAAGAAAGTAACATCTGGCAGAGCATCCATTTCCAAGATATCAGAAGCGACAACCAAACCCTTTGAGCCGACGAGTTTACCTGCGATTTGTGACCAACTCCCTGGAGCTGCGCCCAAATCCACAACTGTCATACCTGGCTTGATAATTCTATATTTCTCTTGGATTTCAAGAAGCTTATATGCAGCACGCGCGCGATAACCTTCCTTTTGTGCTTTTTTGACAAAAGGGTCATCTAAGTGCTCTCTCATCCACGCACGACTACTTTTAGACAGCTTTTGGTTGGTAATGCGTGTTGCCATAATCATCTATATTTAAAAACATTAATTGTCTATTGTACGAAAAAAAGATATTACTTGCAGTATTGATCTGTATAGAAACACATGACTTTTTCTGATGCTGTTTATCGTTAGTCTGAGAAATTTAAAACTTGTTGATGTTTTAAACTTATCCTTAATAAAAAATGCTTATATTCATCTTTTGATGATTTAGCCACTGACAAAAACAATTTAGCATACTTTTTCAAAAAATTAATCATCAAAAAATATGCATTTATGTGATTAGGTCTAAGTTTTTTATACGGTTCGCTGTACAATTTGCTATACTGTTGCGCTTTTCAAAATCAGGTTTATTTCATGGCAACGTTATCTATTCAAGAACGCAAACGTTTACGTCAAATTGGTCACGCCTTAAATCCAGTTGTTATGATTGGTGGTCAAGGTTTAACTGACAGCGTAATTGAAGAAACAGTTCGTGCTTTAGCTGATCACGAATTGATCAAAATCAAAATTGCGGGTGAAGACCGCGATGCTCGTGCAGAGATTACTGATGCGATTGCACAAGCGACACAATCAGAAGTTGTACAAAAGATTGGTAAAATTGTTCTGCTTTATAAAAAGGCAGCAAAACAAAATCAAAAACTATCTAATCTGGTTCGCCACGCTCACCTTTCTAAATAATCAGAGATTTGTATGGCAAGTTACGAGCTACAAGCTTTTCATCGCCTTGATGAGATTTCATTGGTTGGTGCAATTGAATATCAGGCACCTTACACCCTGAATATCGGCTTTTGGCTGCGTGACCCGCTACAATTGATTCATTGGCCAGACTTACAAGCATCTCACCCTCGCCATGACTTTCTATGGGAAAAAACCTGTTTTGAGTTATTTATCGGGGTGAAAAATGAAGATTATTATCGTGAAATAAACCTGTCTCCATCTCAAGCTTGGCAATGCTATCAATTTGAAGAATATCGTTATCCAGAAGATATGCCACCTCAAGCAGCGTATGATATTGAACTGGTCAACTTACAGCGTACCCATTACGGTTTAAATGCTACACTTGATCTAAGCCTGTTTATGCAAAAATACCAGCTCAAATGGCAAGACTTATTTATAGGTCTTTCTGCTGTTCTAGATACAGCAAAAGGCTTAAATTTTTACGCGATGCAACATAGTGGTCGCCAAGCTGACTTTCACAATAAGCGCGATTGGCTACATATTTTCTAAATAAAAACGGGCACATAAAATGCCCGTTTTCTATTTAAAGAAACGATTTCACTTATTCAGTTTCTTTTTCTTTCTCAGGCTTTACTTCAGTCGGTTTTTTCTCTTCCGTATCTTTAACTTTATGCCAAGCCTCTACAGCATTACTTTTTGTGCGCTGTATTGTTTCAGCAACATGTTCTTTATGCTTTGAAGAAAATTGAGTGACATCTTCTTTCACTTCTTTCGTTAATTTAGAAAACTCCTCAACAATAGAAGCAAATTCTATTTTCACAACTTCCTTCAATTCAATCAGGTCATCTTGTGACAAAGTAAATTTATCGCGAAAATCATTAAAATGAACAAGAAAATCTTCTTTGAGTTTTTTAACTTGCTCTTGGAGAGTCGCACTAGCTTCTTTGACTTCTGCACCAATATCAGCAGCCTGCTCTGCAGCTTTTTCTTTCACCTCCTCAAGTTTAACTTCTGCTGCTTCAACTTTTTTCTCAACTTTTGCCTTCACTTCTGTTGCGGCTTGTTCAAGTTGTTCTGTTTTTTCTTGTAGCGTTGTTTTTGTCGCCATGATTCAGCTCCTTTTTCACAAAGAAATTGATTTATTAATGGTTACCAATCTAGCAAACTGCAGTATTTCCCACCATAAAATTGTCTAACAATTAACGAATTCTCACATAATGACACTACTTTTTTCTCAAGTGATGCATATCCTTTTTACATACCTTTAGTCTGATTGATTATTTATAAATTACGTGGACTTTCCCAATCGATATGCGTACAATATGTTTTTAAGTTACAAGCGAGCAGACCAAGGGAGGGCATGTTTTTTAGACAGCCGCCTTTTTTTATGTCTACTCGCTTTTTTACAGCTTAAAAATTCAGGAGCTTTGGTTTGAGCACCCCCGCCATTTTAGCCCTCGCAGATGGAACTATCTTTAAAGGTACCTCTATCGGCGCTACGGGATGTACGACTGGTGAAGTCGTTTTTAATACTGCCATGACTGGCTATCAAGAAATTCTAACTGACCCAAGTTATGCACAACAACTTGTGACTTTAACTTATCCGCATATCGGGAATACGGGTTGTAACGCAGAAGATTCTGAATCAGGTCGTATCCATAAAGTATGGGCGAACGGTTTAATCATCCGCGATCTTCCATTACTTCACAGTAATTTCCGTGCTGAACAATCTTTAGGCGAGTATCTTGCACAGCATAACGTTGTTGCGATTGCTGACATTGATACCCGTAAATTGACACGTATTCTTCGTGAAAAAGGTGCACAAAACGGCTGTATCCTTGCTGGTGAAAACATCACTGAAGAGCAAGCTCTTGCTAAAGCACGCGAATTTGGCGGTCTAAATGGTTTAGACCTTGCTAAAGAGTGCTGTGATCCTGAAGGCTTTGAATGGACTGAAGGTTCATGGGCTTTAGGTCAAGGCTTTGCACAACCTGAATTTAAATATCATGTCGTTGCATATGATTACGGTGTCAAAACCAACATCTTACGTATGCTTGCAGACCGCGGTTGTAAATTAACTGTTGTTCCTGCACAGACTCCTGCTGAGAAAGTTCTCGCATTAAATCCTGATGGCGTATTTTTGTCGAATGGTCCTGGTGACCCAGCGGCATGTGACTACGCAATTGAAGCTGTAAAAACTATTGTTGAAACCACAACTTTACCTGTATTTGGTATTTGTTTAGGTCATCAAATCCTTGCTCTCTCTTCTGGTGCAAAAACAATCAAAATGGGTCATGGTCACCACGGTGCAAACCATCCTGTACAAAACCTTGAAACAGGTACAGTGATGATTACATCGCAAAACCACGGTTTCGCAGTTGATGCAGATACACTTCCAGCAAACTTAAAAGCAACACATAAATCGTTGTTTGACGGCACGCTACAAGGTATCCACCGCACAGACAAACCAGCGTTTAGCTTCCAAGGTCACCCTGAAGCAAGCCCAGGCCCACATGACTGTGCCCCACTGTTCGATCATTTCATCGAACTTATTGAAGCCGCTAAGAAGTAATTAAGGAGCGAATAATGCCTAAACGTACGGATATTAAAAGCATCTTAATTATTGGTGCTGGTCCTATTGTGATTGGTCAAGCCTGTGAGTTTGACTATTCTGGTGCACAAGCCTGTAAAGCACTTCGTGAAGAAGGCTACCGCGTTATTTTGGTGAACTCTAACCCAGCGACCATTATGACCGACCCTTCAATGGCCGATGCAACTTACATCGAGCCAATCACTTGGCAAACTGTTGCACAAATCATTGAGAAAGAGCGTCCAGATGCTGTTCTTCCTACAATGGGTGGTCAAACGGCATTGAACTGCGCGCTTGCACTTGATGAACACGGTATTTTAGAAAAATACAATGTTGAATTGATCGGTGCGACCAAAGACGCGATTGAAAAAGCTGAAGACCGTAAACTGTTTGACATCGCAATGCGTAAAATTGGACTTGAATGTCCTCGCGCTGACGTTGCAGAAAGCATGGAACATGCTTTAGAAATTCAAGCACGTTTCGGTTTTCCTGTAATCATTCGTCCATCATTCACGATGGGTGGTTCAGGTGGCGGTATTGCGTATAACAAAGAAGAATTCATCGAAATTTGTGAACGCGGTTTCGACCTTTCTCCAACTAAACAGTTATTGATTGATGAATCTTTAATTGGTTGGAAAGAGTACGAAATGGAAGTTGTTCGTGACAAAAACGACAACTGTATCATTGTTTGTGCGATTGAAAACTTCGACCCAATGGGCGTGCACACAGGTGACTCAATCACTGTTGCCCCTGCGCAAACATTGACGGACAAAGAATATCAAATCATGCGTAATGCATCGATTGCTGTTCTTCGTGAGATCGGTGTTGAAACGGGTGGTTCAAACGTTCAGTTCGGTATTAACCCGAAAGATGGTCGTATGGTTGTAATCGAGATGAACCCTCGTGTTTCTCGTTCATCTGCACTTGCATCTAAAGCAACTGGTTTCCCGATTGCAAAAATCGCAGCAAAATTGGCAGTTGGTTACACACTTGATGAGCTTAAAAATGACATCACTGGCGGTGTAACACCTGCGTCATTCGAACCAGCAATCGACTATGTTGTGACCAAAATTCCACGTTTCAACTTTGAGAAATTCCCTCAAGCTGAACCTGTATTGACCACACAGATGAAATCTGTGGGTGAAGTGATGGCAATTGGCCGTAACTTCCAAGAATCAGTACAAAAAGCACTTCGTGGTCTTGAAGTTGGCGTTTGTGGTTTTGACGAACAAATCGCTGTAGGTACAGAAGGCGCGAAAGATAAGATCTTAAAAGAACTTAAAGTTCCAGGTCCTGAGCGTATTTGGTATGTTGCTGATGCCTTCCGTCACGGCTTTAGCCTTGATGACGTGTTTGAAGCAACCAAGATTGACCGTTGGTTCTTGATTCAGATCGAAGACATCATCAAAACTGAAGCTCAAGTAAAAGCTTTAGGCTTTGGCGACTTGACTGCTGACAATATCCGTTCATTCAAACGTAAAGGTTTATCTGACCTTCGCATTGCGAACTTGATGGGTATTTCACAAAAACAATTCCGTAAGCACCGTTGGAACTTGGGCGTTTACCCAGTTTACAAACGTGTTGATACCTGTGCAGCAGAATTCGAATCTGGCACTGCCTACATGTACTCAACTTACGATGAAGAATGTGAAGCAAATCCTTCAGCGAAAGACAAGATCATGGTGATTGGCGGTGGTCCAAACCGTATCGGCCAAGGTATCGAATTTGACTACTGCTGTGTACACGCTGCGCTTGCAATGCGTGATGACGGTTATGAAACAATCATGGTGAACTGTAACCCTGAAACTGTTTCTACCGACTATGACACTTCAGATCGTTTGTACTTCGAACCAATTACTTTGGAAGATGTCCTTGAAATCGTACGTACTGAAAAGCCAAAAGGCATTATCGTACAGTACGGTGGTCAAACTCCGCTTAAATTGGCTCGTGCTTTAGAAGAAGCAGGTGCACCAATTATTGGTACATCTCCAGATGCGATTGACCGTGCAGAAGACCGTGAACGTTTCCAGCAAATGATTCAACGCCTGCAATTACGTCAACCAAACAACAGCATCGTAAAATCTGCTGAAGAAGGTATTTCTGAAGCTGCGAAAGTGGGTTATCCGCTAGTTGTTCGTCCATCTTATGTATTGGGTGGTCGTGCAATGGAAATCGTATATAACGAAGATGAGTTAAAACGCTACCTTCGTGAAGCGGTTCAAGCCTCTAACGAAGCGCCTGTACTTCTTGACCATTTCTTGGATTCAGCCATCGAAGTTGACGTTGACTGCGTATCTGACGGTAAAGATGTGGTGATTGGCGGGATCATGCAGCACATCGAACAAGCGGGTATTCACTCTGGTGACTCTGCATGTTCGATTCCTCCATACTCGCTTTCTCAAGAAATCCAAGACGAAATGCGCCGTCAAACTGTTGCTATGGCGAAAGAGCTTGGCGTTATCGGTTTAATGAACGTACAGTTTGCGGTTAAAGGCAACGACATTTACATTCTTGAAGTGAACCCACGTGCATCACGTACTGTTCCTTTCGTATCTAAATGTATTGGTGAATCTTTAGCGAAAGTTGCTGCACGTTGTATGGCAGGTCAGTCTTTAGAATCTCAAGGTTTCACCAAAGAGATTATTCCGACTCACTTTGCTGTTAAAGAAGCGGTATTCCCATTTGCAAAATTCCCTGGTGTTGACCCAATGCTTGGACCTGAGATGAAATCTACAGGGGAAGTGATGGGTGTTGGTAAATCATTTGGTGAAGCATTCTATAAAGCTGTTTTAGGCTCAAATGAACGTTTACCAGGCTTACCAACAGAAGGCGAAGTTAAACATGCATTCTTGTCTGTTCGTGATTCAGACAAAGAACACGTGGTTGATATTGCCAAACGCCTTGCTGACTATGGTTTCAAACTGGTTGCAACTTCTGGTACGCACAAAGTATTGAGCGATGCGGGTGTTGAATGCGAACGCGTAAATAAAGTAACCGAAGGGCGTCCACACATTGTAGACCGCTTGAAAAATGGTGAAATACACCTTATTGTCAATACCACTGAGGGCAAACGTGCTCAGTATGACTCAGCTATGATTCGTCGTGCTGCTCTACAAGGTAAAGTGTACTACACAACCACCATTAACGGTGCTGAAGCAGTTTGCCAAGCCTTTGCGATTCAATTACCAATGGATGTATATCGCTTGCAAGATTTGCAAAACTAATTCCTAATCCAATAAGTCCCGTCACCTTATTGGTGGCGGGACTTTTATTTTTTTTAAACGGTATAATCCCATTTCATTTCGAGGGACTAAAATGCAACGTTATCCAATGACGCCTGAGGGCAAAGCAGCTTTAGAGAAAGAATTACAGCATTTAAAAACTGTTGAGCGTCCACGTATTATTCAAGCCATTGCTGAAGCACGTGAACATGGTGACTTAAAAGAAAATGCTGAGTATCACGCTGCTCGTGAACAGCAAGGTTTCTGTGAAGGTCGTATTCAGGACATCGAAGGCAAGCTTGGTGCATGCCAAGTGATTGATGTGAATGATCTTGAGCAGAATGGCCGCGTTGTATTTGGGGTAACAGTGACCATTGAAAACCTTGATACTGAAGAACGCAAAACCTATAAAATCGTAGGTGATGATGAAGCAGATTTCAAAATTAATAAAATCTCGGTCAATTCACCAATCGCACGTGGACTTTTAGGTAAAAATGACGGCGATGAAGCAAAAATCGTCACACCACAAGGTGAAGTCGAATACGAAATTGTAAAAGTAGAATATCTATAAAAATTAAGGAAGTACAATGTACTTCCTTTTTTTAGCTCACTGCTTCGGCATAAACTTCATAAGCTGCATCGAAAGTATTGACATGCAAGGGTACAAGCTCTGCTAAAGGCTGATAACCTCCCGCTAAAACAAACATCAGGGGAAGATTATTTTGTTTTGCCAAAGAAAAAACTAAATAATCTCGCTGCTTAAGTAATTCAGTTGTAAACCAAGCCGAACCAAAACGATCATTTTGATGACAATCCATCCCTGCCTGATAAATAATCAGATCTGCCCCCCAAGCAATCGCATTATTAAAACCCTGCTGAATCGCTTTGGCATATTGTTCAAATGAACCTTCCGCTTTATCAATATGATGCGTCAGACTACGATCATGGTGTGCGCAGCCAAAAGGAATCCCAAAAATACTATAATTAAATAAGTTCGTTAATCTCAAGGTAAATTCCGCAGTGCCATTCCCGCCATGCTGATCACAATCAAGGATAAAAATTTTCTTTTTCGGAAAGTGCTGTGCCACCAAAGCCAGACCATTAAACGTGCAATATGCCAAACCACGCTCATACACAGCATGATGGAAACCTTGTGCAATATTGGCAGAGATTCCATCTTGGAAAGCCAGTTCTGCTGCTGCTAACTGCCCTCCCTGAACACTCAACACGGCATCACGTAGTTGCTCATTCCAAGGTTTAAACCCTTGCGCACTTGCAAGCGGTTTTTCACCTTGTATAAATGCCTCAACATAATTAGGCTCATGCAATTTTTTGAGCAAATCCACATCGACCAATTCAGGTTCAACCAACTCAATATAGCTCTTGCCGTGTAAAACCTCAGCAACAGCAGTTAGTTTTTCCATGCTATTAGTGTGTGTCTTGGCATAATACCGCGAGGAATAACACACACGGATCTTTTTAAGCATCATCTAAATTTGCTCATTTGCAATATCAACCAATTGAGACAATCTGGTTGTTTCTGGACTAAAAAGGTTATTGTCAATTTGCTGTTTAAAATGTGTTGTGAATGTTCTTTGTCGATTTTCAGG
Source organism: Acinetobacter sp. MB5 (assembly GCF_003261585.1). Lineage (GTDB taxonomy): Bacteria > Pseudomonadota > Gammaproteobacteria > Pseudomonadales > Moraxellaceae > Acinetobacter. The sequence continues at coordinate 465,600 of NZ_POVU01000002.1, forward strand.
ACTCACCGCCAATGTAGTTAATCTTAAAAACCAAAACTTTACAGCATCCACAGGAATGACGTGCCCTCTCACCTTTTGGTTTGGGCGTTTATTTTCAATCTGTTCAAGATCATAGTCTAAAGAGAATAAACTGCCTGCGGGAAGGCAAACACCATTCATGAGTACAGGGGCCAGACTGATACAAGAATGGTTATCTCCCATATTCATTTTTTCTAACAGAATGGGGCAATTATTATGATCAACAAAAATATTGATCGACCCCTGACGTAAAATACGATGGTGAGCAATCTGTAAAAAGAAATCCTCCGCCATTGGACAAGACCCCACTTTAGGCTTGTCTTGAGAACATGTCAGTTCCACATATTCATGTTGCTGATTATTTTTCGGCAAAACAATATCCGCGATTAAACGACAGATCAGTTTACTTTCCTCTAGCACTGCATTTTCATGAATCTGACGCAAGTTCTGCTGAAACTGGGTTTCCTGAAATAATAAATTCGTAGCCGCATTTCCATCGGCGTGATGCGTGTTCAGATAGTTTTTAACTTCAGGAGATTCATCCAGATTTCTCCAGTCATCTAGTTCTAAACCCTGTTGTTTTAAAATCGGAAACTTTGCTTTTAAGTTAGAAACTTTATAATCGCTAAAAATTCGATAATCCTTATTGTCCTCACTCTCTCTTGGCTCATTGATGAACTCTGCCAGTAATCGTGTGGCCTGCGTATAACCACAACCCCGACGCTCACTTTGATGACTAAAATGCTCATTGAGCATTTCAGTTAATTTTCCTGAGAGTGGAATCAGCTTTTCTTTAAACAGCGTAACAACTTCGTGATCTTGTTCTTGCATGACTTATCATTATTTTTAAATATTTCCCTTGTTGTATCATATCGTTCCGTGAGTGAAAAGCACTTCACGTGATACAACTTAACTTTTGTCTTTTATAGTACCCACTGATATTGACTCAGTTTAATTCGCCCCTGAATCACCATAACACCTTCATCAATTAAGCGCTGAGCCTGAATATTTTCACCATGTTCATTCATTTGATTTAAGCTAATTTTCCCTTGTGAATTAATCACTCGATGCCAAGGCATATCGCTATTTCCATCAAGATTTTGCAAAACTTTTCCAACCAAACGTGCATGGCGCGGTAGTCCAGCCATTTTAGCAACTTGCCCATAGGTCGCCACTTTGCCATACGGAATGCTGGCAACAACTTCCAAAATTTGGCGATATAACTCAACTTGCATAAATGCCTCATATTAAAAAGCCATCTGGACGATGGCTTGAATATTTAGAAATTTCGCGGATTTTCCAACTGGTTACGCTCAGTCATTTTGCTTGGATCATGCAATGCAGCCACACCATCATCCGCCTTAACATCGGTAATCTGTTCTGGGTTATAAACGGTAATGGTTTCATTGCCGTTTGCATCTTCCCCCACAATATACTTGATTCCCTTACGATTCATTTTATGGCATACACGCTGATACCAACCTTTAAAACCATCTGTTTCTTCATGCGGATTATAGTAAAAAGCATTCATGACCGCAGGTAAACCTAACCCACAGACTAGACCTGATGATAGTACCGTAATAAACGTATAACCAATTAATATACTGCTATATGGACTTAATGCTGGATGGTTGGCAACAGCCAGAATTAATGCCAGTGATAAACCACCACGCACCCCACCCCAACTTAAAATCGTTAGACTGCCATTGTAGCTATTCTTACGAAAGCTTGGGAAAAAGGCAAAAGACAGGAAGTTTGCAGCGAAACGGGAAATATGCAGAACAATAAAGGCAATAATGCCACCCAAAATCATGCTGGCATTGAGATCTAAAATAAACAGTTCCAGACCAATTAAGGTAAACAGGAATGAGTTAATAATGCCTTCTACTGTATGCCAGAAATGATTAATTTCACGTGTCGAACTTTCAGGCAAAATATCTTGCCAACGATTTCCGACAATCAAACCGCCAATCACACAGGCGATCGGTGCAGATGCATGGGCAAACAAAGCCACCAAATAAGAACCACAAGCCAACAATGCTGTGGTCAAAATCAAAGATTCTGGTTCATGTTTTCCACGAAGTAATCGCAAAATAAATTGACCAAAAGCCCAGCCAATTAATACCGCAACGATAATCTCGTAAAAGAGTGCATCCAATGTGCCAATTAAATTAAAGTTCTTGCCTTGAATCACATTCAACAAGGTCATAAACACGGCAATACACATGGCATCATTAAATAGCGATTCGCCTTCAAGCTTCACAATCAAATGATGTGGTGCACGAACAGAACTCAATACACCTTTAATCCCAATCGGGTCAGTTGCACCTAAAGCAGAACCAAGCAATAACAACACCACAATAGGAACTGGATGTCCGACCAAGATTTGAAAACCAAAAAGCATTCCACCAAATAATAAAGCACATAACACCAAGGAAATACTGGCAAGAATGCTGATGGGTTTCCAATGGTTACGTAAATCAGAAATCTTAAATTTCAGCGCTGACGACGTTAAAATAAAACAAATCACACCGTTAATTAAAAAATCATAAAAGTCGATGTGACGAACTGCATTCTGAATGTTATGAATATTAATCGTGATAAAGTTATTACCACTGAGCAGGCTTGCACCCCATTGTAAAATAAAGACAAAAATGGCTGATACAATTGGCACACCAATCGCCTGAGGGAAACCTAAAACACGTTTATTGAAAATTGTAGTGGCAATAGATAGGGCAAAAACGACTGTGAAAACTTGTAAAATAAAATAGCTACCCATAAACACCCTACTGACAAATAATGTTGTTTTACATAAATAAAAGCTCTACGACGAAAAAATACGTCAGATGTATTTTACAATTTTTTGGACTTTTTTTCGATAAAAATTTCAGTAAAAACTTAAAGAATGAAATTTTTAACTCAATTTAGATTAAATAATGAAATAAAAATTATATTTATAGATTTTCTTTATTCATACTACATCAGTATATAAACATATCTATTGTTTACGATGCTGTTTCAAAAACTTCCAGACCGCCTCTGTCGAATCAAACTGATTTGCATCTTCAGCCTCTACCCACGTATGCCCTTCCTCTTTCAATAGATAAACCTGGAGATCTGCTTTACAAGATTTGTAAGACCAGACTTCAAACTGTTTAGAATCCGATTGTGTTTTCGACTGACACTGATTTGTTTTTTGCCAACGCTCTAGGGTTTGATTTAACGACAAAAATGGCTGGGCTTGCGCACGAGCAACAAATCTCATCTGACTCATTCCACCCTCTATAGGTACAACACGATCTTTCAAACCATGCACAATCAGTAAAGGCATACTAGCTGGAGGTTGTTCCTGTCCCACAAACATGGCAGCAGAAACAACAGCCGCAGCTGCAAATGGCGTTTTCTTCTGAGCAATCAATTGATAGGTCAGCATTCCCCCGTTTGAGAAACCGACCATATAAATACGATGTGAATTAACTGGATATTGCAGTTGTGCAACCTGTAGAACCGACTGAAAAAAGCAGCGTCAGCACTTTGCTGTTGTTGAGCTTGACCACAACATCCACCAGCATTCCAAGTAGCCGCTTGTGCATTGGGCGCAATGACAATCAAACCTTCGCGTTCAGCTACACTTTGCCAACGCTTAAGCATACGTGAAGCATTGCCACCACCTCCATGTAAAACCAACACCAAAGGTGCAGGCTGCTGCTGATGATGTGCATCAAGTACAAGATATTCTCGTTCAATACCTTGTATCTGTAAATGCCGTTCAACTGGCTGTTGCGCCATGACCTCAGAGGAACCCCAAAAACCGAAACAGATCAACAGCAGAGTGACCCAACGCATAAGGGTATACCTCTTATAAGCTTTGCTGAAACGTATCACAGGCTGATAAGTCCTGTGCATGTAAGCCCTGCTGGAACCATTTAATCCGTTGCTGACTTGTCCCGTGAGTGAAGCTGTCAGGAACAATTTGCCCTTGGCTACGCTTTTGCAGATAGTCATCACCAATTTTTTCAGCAGCATCAACTGCTTCCTCAACATCGCCTTGTTGCAAGAAGTGTGTTCGCTGATTGTTATATTTTGCCCAAATACCAGCAAAACAGTCAGCTTGTAACTCTTGTTTGACTGAAAGCTGATTCGACTGTTTTTGACTCATCTGTTGGCGCTGTGCGTAAACCTTTTCAGAAATACCTAACAGGTTTTGAACATGATGACCCACTTCATGCGCAATCACATAAGCCATCGCAAAATCTCCAGCCTGATCCTGCCTTGAGAGCTGAGTACTGTTTTTCTCACCAGAAACCCCCAACTGTTGACGCATTTCAACAAAGAAATCTGTATCTAGATAGATACTCCGGTCTGAAGGACAATAAAAAGGCCCCATCGCAGATTGCCCAGTCCCACAGGCTGTTGGTGTAGACTGACGATAAAGCACCAATTTAGCAGGGGTATATTGTAGACCTTGCTGCTTGAAAATGACTTTCCAGGTATCTTCCGTATCAGCAAGGACAGTAGACACAAATTGTTTTGCTTCTTGTTGCTCGGCTGTTGGATTTTGGATGGTTTGAGAAGAAGCTGGCTGCTGCTGTGTAGTCAATTGCTTGGTTACCTGATACGCCTGCTGCGGATCTGCACCAAAGAATTTCCATGCCACAAATGCAACCACGAGTCCCAGAATACTGATTCCACCCGTTTTCGCTGCCCCACCACCACGACGGTCTTCTACATTGTCACTTTCTCGACGTCCTTTCCATTCCATAGCAACACCTTTTATTTAATTTGCACGACGAAAAATCTTGCTGATTACGGTCATTGCCACAAGGACAATCACTCCAGCAATCATGCCGATACCAAAATTGAGTAGCATAGGAGTAATGCTTCCCAAAATTTGTCCAACAGTTGGGATCACTTCAGCCTGATTCATTGCATGTTCAGTAAAATGATGGGCAAAAGGAACCGCATGACTGATAATGCCACCACCCACCAAAAACATGGCAATAGTCCCAACAACAGTCAATGTTTTCATCAACCTTGGAGCAAATGCCAATAGCAGATTTCCTATATACTGTTTTGCCGCTTGCTCTTTTTGAGTCAAATACAAACCCAGATCATCAATTTTAACGATTACAGCAACCAATCCATAAACCCCAAGCGTCATGGTAAAAGCAATCAAACTCATCACAATAATTTTATCTAGGAGAGGAGCTGTCGCGACAGTTCCAAGTGTAATCACCACAATTTCAGCAGATAAGATAAAATCAGTACGAATTGCACCTTTAATCTTATCTCTTTCATAAGTGACAAGATCTTCTGGTAATTCTGGAATTTCACTGACATCAGTATGTTTTTTGGTTTGCAAAGTATGCAAGACCTTTTCCACACCTTCATAACATAAAAATAAACCACCCAACACCAAAAGTGGATTAATAATCCAAGGTGCAAAAATACTGACAATCAGGGCCACTGGCACCAAAATACATTTATTGAGCAATGAGCCCTTTGTCACAGCCCAAACAACTGGAAGCTCTCGTTCTGCCTTTACCCCTGACACTTGTTGTGCATTCAGTGCAAGGTCATCCCCTAAAACACCCGCTGTTTTTTGTGCTGCTGTTTTACTCATTAAAGCAACATCATCTAATAAAGTTGCAATATCATCTAATAGTAGTAATAAGCTACTTGCCATAAGTGGTCCGATATAAATTATTTTCTTGCATTGTAAAGTGTTTTTAAGATGCAAATCTAACAATCTTGATGAATTGCCTGACTTTGGCATAAGACATCACTTCGCTTATGCCTTACAATAACTGCATTTTTGAAAAACGATCAAAGCACAGCGTTTAGGATATCCCATGACAACAGCAGATCAACGCCCAATTATTTTGACTGGTGACCGCCCAACTGGACAACTCCATTTAGGTCACTTTGTTGGTTCACTTCGCTCACGTGTTGGTTTACAAGACACACATCATCAACACATTTTATTAGCTGATGCACAAGCATTGACTGACAATGCCGATAACTTTGAAAAAGTTCGTCGTAATGTCATTGAAGTTGCGACAGATTATCTAGCAGTCGGTATCGACCCGACTAAAACAACGATTTGTGTTCAGTCTCATTTATCTGCTTTAAATGAACTGACCATGCTGTATTTAAACTTCGTGACTGTGGCACGTTTAGAACGTAATCCAACCATCAAATCTGAAATTCAGATGCGTGGTTTTGAGCGTGATATTCCCGCAGGTTTCTTATGCTACCCAGTGGCTCAAGCTGCCGACATCACTGCATTTAAAGCGACAGTTGTTCCTGTGGGTGAAGATCAAATCCCCATGATCGAACAAACCAATGAAATTGTTCGTCGTGTAAACCGCCAAATTGGCCGTGATTTACTCCCAGAATGTAAAGCATTGCTATCAAATGTTGGTCGTTTACCTGGATTTGACGGGAAAGCTAAAATGTCAAAATCTTTGGGTAACACCATTGTGTTAAATGCGACAGACAAGGACATTAAAAAAGCTGTTAATGCAATGTATACAGATCCAAATCACTTGCGCATTGAAGATCCAGGTCAAGTTGAAGGCAATGTGGTGTTTACTTATTTAGATGCCTTCGATCCAAACAAAGAAGAGTTAGAGGAGTTGAAAGCATACTATCGTCGCGGCGGTTTAGGTGATGGTACGGTGAAAAAACGTCTTGAAGGTATTCTAAAAGATTTGATCGCTCCAATTCGTGAACGCCGTAACGAGTTATCTAAAGATCCTGACTATATTATGGATGTTTTGAAAGCAGGTACTCAAAAGTGTCAAGTGATTACCCAAAACACTTTAGATGAAGTGAAAGATGGCCTTGGAATGTTCCGTTTCTGAGCAAAATGTCAGAAAAACCATCCCAAAAGTGACCATTTTTGTTAATTTCAAACAAAACGTGCAACAAATAGTGTCGTTTTTTTACGTTATTTAACACTTAGTCTATATAAAAGCCTATTAATTTAGTCTGCTTTTTTATATACTAACTCTATAGCGTTTAGTTGTTACAACTAAATGACATTTCTCCATTTTACGGAACTGTTTTCAGTTTTTCGTTGTTCTACGCAGTGGTCACCCCAACCATTGCGTATTTTTTTGTCTAAAAATCCTCAAAAAAAATCAAGTTTCCACTTTCATGAAAACTTGATTTTTAAACTTTAGAGAAATTACAACTTAAACCAATTTTTTCTCTTTTAAGACTTCCAGCATGGTCGCACCAATTTCTGCAGGACTACGTGTATAAGCCATACCTGCGCGCTCAAATGCCATAAATTTCTCTTCCGCAGTCCCTTTACCACCAGAAATAATCGCGCCTGCATGCCCCATACGTTTACCTTTTGGTGCTGTCACTCCTGCAATATAACCAACAACAGGCTTAGTCACATTGGACTGGATATATTCAGCAGCTTCTTCCTCGGCCGTTCCACCAATTTCACCAATCATAATAATGGCATCGGTATCTGGATCATCTTGGAAAAGTTTTAAAGCATCAATTTGATTCATACCTGGAATCGGATCTCCTCCAATCCCAATACAAGTCGACTGCCCAAGTCCTAATTTTGTGGTTTGAGACACTGCTTCATAGGTCAAAGTACCTGAGCGTGAGATAATACCAATCCGCCCAGCTTGATGAATATGACCTGGCATAATCCCAATTTTACATTGGTCAGGTGTAATAATACCTGGACAGTTTGGCCCAATCAGACGTGTATTCTGACCACATGTTTCCAAATAGCGTTTTGCTTTTAACATATCCAGAGTTGGAACACCTTCCGTGATCACCACAATCAAACCAATCCCTGTATCAATTGCTTCAATTACAGAATCTAATACATAAGGTGCAGGGACATAAATGACTGAAGCATCTGCCTGAGTCTCATTCACAGCATCTTGCATGGTATTAAATACAGGTAGGTCTAAATGTGTTTGCCCACCTTTACCTGGTGTGACACCACCCACCACTTTCGTTCCGTAATTTAAGGCTTGTACCGAATGGAAAGTTCCGTTTTTTCCTGTGAAGCCTTGCACTAAAACTTTTGTATCTTTATTGATTAATACGCTCATGCTGAAATTCCTTAATTATTGTTATGCTGTAATGTTGCAACGACTTTTTGTGCTGCATCGGCCAAACCATTTGCAGAAATAAGTGTCAATCCAGATTCATCCAGAATTTTTGCACCCAACTCAGCATTATTTCCTTCTAAACGTACAACAACTGGAATATTGACATGGACTTCTTGAACAGCTGCAATAATTGCTTCAGCAATCATGTCACAACGTACAATTCCCCCAAAAATATTGATTAGAACTGCTTCAACCGAACTATCGGCCAAAATAATCTTAAATGCTTCGATCACGCGTTCTTTAGTTGCACCACCACCCACATCAAGGAAATTCGCAGGTTTCCCACCATAAAGCTGGATAATATCCATGGTCGCCATTGCTAGGCCTGCGCCATTGACCATACAACCAATATTCCCTTCGAGAGCAACATAGTTTAGATCATGCTCAGAAGCTTTAAGCTCTCTCTCATTTTCCTGTGTCTTATCTCTCAGTGCAGCAATATGAGGAAGTCGAAATAATGCGTTTGAATCAATACCAATTTTGGCATCGACACATAAAATTTCACCATTTTCACGGATTGATAGCGGGTTAATTTCAAACAATGCAAAATCATTTTCGGTAAATGCACGATAAGCACCTTGCATTAACTTCGTAAAACTATCAATTTGTTCTTCAGACAACTTTAAAGCATAACCCACTTGACGAGCTTGAAATGGCAACAAACCCACTAAAGGGTCAATACTAATTTTAATGATCTTTTCAGGTGTTTCTTCTGCAACTTTTTCAATTTCAACACCACCTTCAGTCGATGCCATAAACGTCACGCGACGTGATGAACGATCAACAACTGCCCCTAAATACAATTCACGCTGTACAGGATAAACATCCTCACAAACCAAAACACTATTTACAGGTTGACCCAAGGCATCCGTTTGATAGGTCACCAACCTCGTTCCTAAAATCTCACCAGCATATTCAGCAGCTTCATCTTTGGATTTTACAACTTTTACGCCACCAGCCTTACCACGCCCACCTGCATGGACTTGGGCTTTCATGACTGCAAACTTTCCAGCAAGTTTTTTATATGCAGCCACAGCTTCATCAGGTGTAGTCGCTAAAATTCCTTCTTGAACAGGTAAACCATATTGTTTGAGTAAAGCTTTTGCCTGATATTCGTGTAAATTCATTCTCGTACCTTTTTACTTATTACATTCACTTATTTTTAAAATCCATCTCGATGAGCGAGCTACAACAGCATCATGCTGAAGTCTAATTGTAGTTGTATTAGAAATTTGTCCTGAACTCAACTCTTTACTACAAATTAAACATAATTCTCAAAAATATCGCAAAATTTGGTATTTTTTATATAAATAAAAATACAATTTACTAACCATTAGTATTTATTTATCAATATCTTAAAATAAAAAGAGCGACCAAAATGATCGCTCTTTTTCAATTAAATTATTTAACTAATCTAATTATTTACGCTTACGCTGAATCGCATGAATTGCACGACCATCAACAGCAAGTGCAGCTTCATGTACAACTTCAGAGAATGTTGGGTGACCAAAAGTCATTAACTGAAGATCTTCAACAGAAGATACAAACTCAAGTGCGATCATACCTTGGTGAACGATATCAGACGCAGCAGGTCCAATCACGTGCATACCCAATAAGCGGTCAGTTTTTGCATCCGCAACAAACTTCACGAAACCTGCATTTTCACCAGCAGCCATTGCACGGCCATTTGCAGCGAAACCAAATTGACCAGTTTTAACTTCATGGCCTTTTTCTTTCGCTTGCTCTTCTGTTAAACCTACCCATGCCGCTTCAGGGTGTGTATAGATTACAGAAATGATGGTGTCATAGTTCACTTGTGCAGCATGACCATGAATACGTTCAACAGCCATTACGCCTTCTTCCATTGCTTTATGCGCAAGCATTGGACCACGTACCAAGTCACCAATTGCATATACACCTTCAACAGAAGTTGCACACCAATCGTTCACTTCAACCAAACCACGTTCAGTCAATTTAATGCCTGAATCATCAGCCAATAAACCTTCCGCATAAGCACGACGACCAACACAAACGATTAATTTATCGAAAGTTTGAGTTTTTTCTTCGCCACCTTGCGTGTATTTAACTGTAACTTCACGGCCATTTACTTCAGTGCCAGCTACTTTAGCGCCAACACGAATATCTAAACCTTGTTTAGTTAATACTTTTTGGTATTCTTTAGCCAATGCTTTATCAGCCATTGGTAAGAATGCATCCATTGCTTCAAATACAACAACTTCAGCACCTAGACGACGCCATACTGAACCAAGTTCTAAACCAATTACGCCAGCACCAATAACACCTAAACGCTTAGGAACTTCTTGGAATTCTAAAGCACCAGTTGAATCAACAATAATATCTTGATCAACAGGAGCTACAGGAATATTTACAGGCACAGAACCAGTTGCAAGAATCACATATTTTGGCTCTAAAATTTGAGTTTCACCTTCATGAGAAACAAACTCAACTTTTTTACCAGCAAGTAATTTACCAGTCCCTTTTAACCATTCGATACCGTTACCTTTAAGAAGGCCGTCGATACCCATCGTTAATTGATTGACGATTTTATCTTTACGATCAAGAAGTTTAGCCAAGTCAAACTTCACTTCACCTGTTGTAATACCGTGATCATCTAAATGATGAACTGTATCTTCATAGCGGTGAGATGAGTCAAGCAATGCTTTAGAAGGAATACAACCCACGTTTAAGCAAGTACCACCTAAAGATGGCTTACCTTTGTGAATACGTTTTTCGATACACGCAACTTTAAAACCCAACTGAGCAGCACGAATTGCCGCTTCATAGCCACCTGGGCCACCACCAATTACAACAAGATCAAATTGTTGAGACATGTTTATCTCCAAATACAGGCTAAGAGGGTCACTCTAAGCCTGTTATTTTTATTCTATAAATTAAAGGTCAAGGATTAATTTAGCTGGTTCTTCTAACAATTCTTTGATTGTTACCAAGAAACCTACTGCTTCTTTACCATCGATCATACGATGGTCATAAGAAAGCGCTAAATACATCATTGGCAAGATTTCAACTTGACCATTCACCGCCATAGGACGTTCTTGGATTTTGTGCATACCCAAGATACCTGTTTGCGGCTGGTTCAAAATTGGAGTTGAAAGCAATGAACCGAATGTACCACCGTTAGTAATGGTGAATGTACCGCCAGTCATGTCTTCGATGCCCAATTTGCCATCACGTGCTTTATACGCATAATCACGGATGCCATTTTCAACTTCGGCATAGCTCATACGGTCTGTATCACGAAGTACAGGAACCACTAGACCACGTTCTGAAGATACGGCAACACCGATGTCATAGTAACCGTGATAAACGATGTCATCGCCATCAATTGATGCATTCACTGCTGGGTAGCGTTTTAATGCTTCTGTAGCAGCTTTAACAAAGAAAGACATAAAGCCTAAACGCGCACCGTGACGTTTTTCAAAGATGTCTTTGTATTGCTTACGCATTTCCATGACTGGTTTCATGTTCACTTCGTTAAACGTTGTCAACATTGCAGTTTGTTGAGTTGCTGCAAGCAAACGTTCAGCTACACGTTTACGCAAGCGAGTCATTGGAACGCGTTTTTCAATACGTTCACCAACAGCCACGCTTAACGGTGTTACGTTAGCAGCAGCTGGTTTAGTTTGGTGATTCACAACATCTTCTTTCGTAATGCGACCACCACGACCTGTACCTGCCACATCAGCTGCAGCAATACCTGTTTCGTTTAATGCTTTACGTACTGCTGGTGCTTGATCTTGAACTGCTTGAGCACGTTCAACCACAGGCGCAGCACCTGCTTGTGTGTTTGCAGCCGCTTGTTCTACTTTTTCTTCGCTTTGAACAGCTTCAGTCGCTGCAGCGCCAGAAACAGCACCTTCTTGGAATTGAGCAATCACTTCGCTAGAAAGAACGGTCTCACCTTCACCTTTCACAATTGCAACTAAGCTACCATCAGCAGGTGCAACAACTTCCAATACAACTTTATCGGTTTCAATATCACAGATCACTTCGTCACGTGATACTGCTTCGCCCACTTTTTTATGCCAAGTTGCAATTGTTCCGTCTGCTACAGACTCTGGGAATACCGGAGCTTTAATTTCGGTTGCCATTATACTAGTCTCTCCTGATGATTAAGCTTCAATCGCAAGCGCGTCTTGAATTAATTTAGCTTGTTGTTTTGCATGCAAATATGGTGAACCACATGCTGGGGCTGCAGAAGCGTCACGACCTGCGAAGCTAATGCGTGCTTGTTTGCCTACATTTGACACTGAGTCATATAAAAATGGGGCAATAAAGTGCCATGCACCTTGGTTCTTCGGCTCTTCTTGACACCAAACAACGTCTTTTGCGTTTGGATATGCATTAAGAACTTCAGCAATACGTTGTTCTGGGTATGGGTACAATTGTTCTACACGTACAATTGCAACATTTTTCAATTCAGCTTCACGACGTTTTTCAAGCAAGTCGTAATACACTTTACCACCACAGAACACAATGCGATTCACATCTGCTTTGTTGATTTGATCAACTTCATCAATCACAGTTTGGAATTGACCATTCGCCAATTCATCTAGATTAGATACTGCAAGTTTATGACGAAGCAATGATTTTGGTGACATTACGATCAATGGCTTACGAATTGGGCGTACAGCCTGACGACGTAATGCATGATAAATCTGAGCAGGCGTTGTCGGTGTAATCACTTGCATATTGTCTTCTGCACAAAGCTGCAAATAACGCTCTAAACGTGCAGATGAGTGCTCAGGACCTTGACCTTCAAAGCCATGTGGTAACAACATGGTTAAACCACAAACACGTTCCCATTTGGTTTCGCCAGATGCGATAAACTGGTCAATCACCACCTGTGCACAGTTTGCGAAGTCACCAAACTGAGCTTCCCAAACGATCAAACTATTTGGCAATGTAGTTGCATAACCATATTCAAATGCCAAAACAGCTTCTTCAGAAAGCAGTGAATCCCAAAGTGCAAAACGCGGTTGGTTTTCTTTGATGTTACAAAGCGGAATGTAAACTGCGCCATCTTTTTGGCTATGTAGTTTAGCGTGACGGTGTGAGAATGTACCACGACCAACGTCTTCACCACTAATACGTACCAAGAAACCTTCATCTACCAAAGTGGCATAAGCGAGAGTTTCAGCCGCCCCCCAGTTTAGAGGAACTTCACCAGTTTGCATTTTCAAACGTTCGTCAATCACTTTAGAGACTTGACGTTGCATTTCAAAACCTTCTGGAAGCTCACGCATTTTGGTACCTAACGCTTTTAAGCGGTCGATATCAAATGAAGTATCCCAGTTGTCTGTGTAATCATGGCCCAAGTACGGTGTCCAATCCACAAACATTTTTGTATTTGGCTCAAGTACTAGTGCATTCGCAACATGGTTACCTGCTTCTAAATCAGCACGGTAGTCTTCAACCATTTTGTCCGCTTCAGCGCGATCCAAGATTTTTTGTTGAACCAATTGATCAGCATAAAGCGTACGAGTCGTCGCTTTTTTGTTAATCACTTGATACATCATTGGTTGAGTTGCAGATGGCTCATCTGCTTCGTTGTGACCACGACGACGGTAACAGAACAAGTCAATCACAACATCTTTACGGAATGTATGGCGGAAATCATGCGCAAGTTGTGCCACAAATACAACAGCTTCAGGGTCATCACCATTTACATGGAAGATTGGTGCCTGAACCATTTTTGCGATGTCAGTACAGTATTCTGTAGAACGCGCATCACGTGGATCAGAAGTTGTGAAACCAACTTGGTTGTTCACTACAATGTGAACTGTACCACCAACGGTATAACCGCGGGTTTGTGACATTTGGAAAGTTTCCATGTTCACGCCTTGACCTGCAAATGCAGCATCACCGTGAACGATCACCGGTAACACATCATCACCACCAATGTCTTTACGACGTACTTGGCGTGCACGAACAGAACCTTCAACTACAGGCCCAACGATTTCTAAGTGCGATGGGTTAAATGCCAATGCCAAGTGGACTTCACCACCTGGAGTCATTACATTTGATGAGAAACCTTGGTGATATTTAACGTCACCAGAACCTTTTTTGTTGAGGGCTTTACCTTCAAACTCACCAAAAAGGTCTGCTGGGTTTTTACCCATAATATTCACAAGCAAGTTCAAGCGACCGCGGTGTGGCATACCAATAACCACTTCTTTACAGCTCACTGTACCTGCACGTTGAATCAGCTCATTCACCATTGGAATGAAGGTTTCACCACCTTCCAGACCAAAGCGTTTCGCACCTACATATTTATTACCAAGGAATTTTTCTAAACCTTCAGCGGCGGTCAAACGCTCTAAGAAATGTTTCTTTTGCTCTGCCGTAAAGCTAAATTGACCACGCTCACCTTCAAGGCGCTGTTGAATCCAACGCTTCTCTACTGTGTCTACAATGTGCATATATTCAGCACCGATAGACCCACAGTAAATTGCTTGCATGGTGTCAACCATTTCACCAAGAGTTGCTTCATCTTTACCAATCGCCAGATTACCTGTGTTAAATACAGTATCTAAGTCAGATTTGGTCAACCCATGTGCATTTAATTCTAAATCTGGAACGTCTTCACGCTTAGCCAAACCTAATGGGTCCAACTTCGCTTTTTGGTGTCCGCGGTTGCGGTAAGCAGCAATAAGTTGCAAAACACCGATTTGGCGTTTTTCATGCTCAGTACTTACAGTGCTTTGAACAACAGACTGTACACGGTTTGAATTACGACCAAGTAATAAAAATTGTTCACGCACAGTTCCGTGTGGTTGGTCGCCTTTTGGGAATTTATCGAAATATTGACGCCAGTCTTCACTGACAGAGGATGGAGAAGTTAGGTACTGCTCGTATAGTTCTTCAATATACGCTGCACTATCAGCGGAAAGTTCAGTATCGAGACGCAGTGCGTCAGCAACTTCTTGCATTTGTGGACCCATTTCCTATTGCAAAAATATTACAGATTACTCAGTGAAGCAATCCATGATCAATAATGTCAGATTGGTAAACATGACATCATGCCCAATGACTTTCATCATCAGGAATATTTACGCTTATAAAATAGATATAACCTATTTTATAAGCACAATAAACCATAACACCCATACCTGGCATTATCGTTCATCATATACCCGACTGGAAGTCGAGCAATTTTTTGCAAATCGTCTTAGATAAAGATAAATTCACGATTTAGCTTTTCTAAAACATTTACGCGTTTTTAAATCACCATCATTTTCTCACATAATGAAAATAATAGCTCTTTTTTTTCATTATTTTTTTCAATATGGTGACTTGCTAAATGCTAACATGTTCTCCGAAATGATTTAATTTTTTTCCCACATACCCCCCATAAATCATAAAAATATATAAATACAAAACAAGTATATATGTTGATCAATCTATCAAAAATAATCCTTACATTTCCCCAACCAAACACATAAAAAAAAGCGCACATTAAATAATGTGCGCTTTCTATACATATAATTAGCCCGCTTGGTCTAACAACATGCTACGAATGTGACCAATTGCCTTAGTCGGGTTCAAACCTTTAGGACAAACAGAAACACAGTTCATAATACCTTTACAGCGAAATAGACTAAATGGGTCATCTAAACGAGCCAAACGATCTTGAGTTGCTGTATCACGCGAATCAATAATGAAACGGTATGCATTCAACAATGCTGAAGGACCCAAGAATTTATCTGGGTTCCACCAGAATGATGGGCATGAAGTTGAACAACATGCACATAAAATACATTCATACAAACCATCTAAATGTTCACGCTCTTCAGGAGACTGCAAACGTTCTTTTGGCGGTGCTGGCTGACTATTAATAAGGAATGGCTGAATCTTGTTATATTGATCATAGAATTGGTTCATATCAACAACCAAATCTTTAATCACAGGCAAACCTGGTAGTGGACGAATCACAATTTTTTCAGGTAAATCGTTCAAATTCCACAAACAAGCCAAACCATTTTTACCGTTGATATTCACACCATCTGAACCACAGATCCCTTCACGACAAGAACGACGGAAAGTTAGTGTTTCATCTTGAACTTTCAAAGCAAGCAAAGCATCAAGCAACATACGGTGCTTATCTGTCAATTCAAGCTTAAAAGTTTGCATGTACGGTGCTTTATCCTTATCAGGATCATAGCGGTAGATTTCGAATGTACGAGTACCTCTACTCATCTTTATACTCCCGATTAGAATGTACGTGGTTTTGGTGGAATAGCATCAACAGTAAGCGGTTTATAGCGTACTGGTTTGTATTCCAAATGGTTGTCAGATGAATACCACAAAGTATGCTTCATCCAGTTATCATCACGACGACCATATGGATATTCAGGATGATCTGGCGGTAACTCATAATCAACAACCGTATGTGCACCACGACATTCTTTACGTGCAGCTGCAGAAATCAAGGTCGCTTTTGCAACTTCATACAAGTTTTCAACTTCAAGCGCTTCAACACGAGCTGTGTTAAATACTTTCGATTTGTCTTTCAAATGAATGTTACGAACACGTGACTCAATCGCAAGAATTTGTTTTACGCCTTCATCAAGCAATGCCTGAGTACGGAATACACCTGCGTGATCTTGAACGATATCACGAATTGCATCAGCAACGTCTTGTGCATTCTCACCCGTTGTTGAATCATCCAACTTACGAACACGTGCTAACGTGTTTACAAGTACATCAGTTGGTAGTGGAGCATACTCATCGCCATGATGTTTAGTTACATAGTCAATGATATGTTCACCAGCAGCCTTACCAAACACAACCAAGTCAAGTAACGAGTTTGTACCTAAGCGGTTTGCACCATGCACAGACACACAAGAACATTCACCAATCGCATAAAAACCTTTAACTGGTTTTACAAAGTTACGCTGGTTATTAGCATGATAAGTTTCAGTCGCTTTGTCATATGCAGCTTCAAGCCCTTCAGCAGTCGCTACTTCAGGAAGCACAACCTGACCATGCATGTTCGTTGGAATACCACCCATTTGGTAATGGATTGTTGGTACAACTGGAATCGGCTCTTTGGTGATGTCCACGTTCGCGAATTTTTTACCAATCTCAAATACAGATGGTAAACGCTTCATGATGGTATCTACACCCAAGTGAGTCATATCTAGCAAGATATAATCACCTTTAGGGCCACAACCACGTCCTTCTTTAATTTCTTGGTCCATAGAACGTGAAACGAAGTCACGTGGTGCCAAGTCTTTTAAAGTTGGTGCATAGCGTTCCATGAATGGTTCGCCATCTTTGTTACGAAGAATCGCACCTTCACCACGGCAACCTTCCGTCAAAAGAACGCCCGCGCCAGCCACACCTGTTGGGTGGAACTGCCAGAATTCCATATCTTGTAATGGAATACCAGCACGCGCAGCCATACCTAAGCCGTCACCAGTGTTGATATAAGCATTTGTTGATGCACGGTATACACGACCCGCACCACCAGTAGCAAACAATGTTGCTTTTGCTTGGAATACTGCAATGTTACCTGTTTCTTGGTCAATTGCCGTCACACCAAGCACATCACCTTCTTCATTACGGATTAAGTCAAGCGCAATCCATTCAACAAAGAATTGAGTACCCATTTTCACGTTGCTTTGATAAAGCGTATGTAAAAGCGCATGACCTGTACGGTCAGCAGCAGCACATGCACGTGGAACTGGTTTTTCACCATAGTTTGCAGAGTGACCACCAAATGGACGCTGATAGATCGTACCATCTTTGTTACGGTCAAACGGCATACCTAAATGTTCTAACTCATACACAACTTTTGGTGCTTCACGACACATGAATTCAATTGCGTCTTGGTCACCTAACCAGTCAGAACCTTTTACAGTGTCATAAAAGTGGTAGTGCCAGTTATCTTCTTGCATATTACCAAGAGATGCACCGATACCACCCTGCGCCGCAACAGTGTGCGAACGTGTTGGGAATACTTTAGTTAATACCGCAACTTTCAAACCAGCTTGAGCCAGCTGATAAGCAGCACGCATACCAGAACCACCACCACCAACGATAACTGTATCGAAAGTTAGGTTTTGGATATTTGAATAATCTTCTTTAGGGGTTATAGCGCCCATGATTTTTTCCTATCAATTCGCCCAGAAAATCTGGATACCCCAGATTGCATATACAAACACAGCAATAATTACTGCACTCGTTAATACTAGGCGCAAACCTTTAGCAGATGGACCCATCTGACGAGTAGTAACATAGTCTGTAAAGACTTGCCACATACCAATCCAAGCGTGCACAACCAATGATAAAATTGAAAGCAATGAAAGAATTTTCATTGGCAAAGTCATCATAAAGCCAGACCACTGTTCAAAACTAAAGCCGCTATGGAATAGAATCCAACCAAAAATCACGACTGTATAAACAGATAGAATGACCGCACTCACACGTTGGAGAAACCAATCGCGAGAACCTGAACCCGTTAAACCTGTAGCACTTTTCATTAGAATACAATCCATACAAAAGCTGCGATAATTGCTACCACAGATAGAACCAATGAAATTGTAGCTGCAACTCGACCACTTTGTAGTTCTTCATTAAAACCAAGGTCTGCGAGTAAATGTTTAATACCATTAATAAAATGGAAAATTAAACCTGCTACAAAAACCCAAACAATGAATCGTACTAAGAAATTCCCAAATATTTGTTCTTTCACATAAGTAAAGCCTTCTGGCGAAGACAGTGACTTATCTAATATCCATAAAAGTACTGGAACCAACAAAAATACGATGACACCAGATAAACGGTGCAAGATTGATGCAATAGCCACGGGAGAGCGTAAATTAACCGCTAACACCTGCCCCATGGACAAATTGACAGGTCTGTTGCTTTTCACAGCGGGCATCCTGTAAGTAGAAACTCCGTCCGGAGTTTGTTTGATTAATTCGAAGGAAAGCTGGCATCGTTAGGCGAGCAAATACCTAAACTTTTAAACGACACTCGATTATAGAACGCAAACAGACAAAATTCAAACAACCTAAGTGCATGCTATTTCAATATTTTTTCATAAATAAGAATCATTTACAAATATGTAAGGCTTAATATTTCCTGTATTTTTCACTATTTATTTCCTATGTTATTATTTTTATATAAAAAATTTAAAAATTAAAGACAAATACAGTTCATTCATTCAATTTACCACCTACAACCAAAGACCAATATTATGCAAAATAATAAGGAATATTTATTAAATGAAATATACAACCAACTTTTTGCATACCTTTTCACCAATTCCCCTTTAAAAAGTCCAGAATCGAGATAATTTATTAAAAGAATGAGTATTTCGAAAATAAATAATGGTCTGAAACAAACTTTACCAATTTGTCGCTTTTTATCATTGTTATTTTCCATGAGAGTGCGTAATTTGATCTAAATTGAGCTAAATATGTGATGTAGCGCATGGCTTTCCATTTTTTATTATGACTTTTTACCAATAAATGTTTTACTAAATATTTCGAGAGCAAATAACCGTGTTTTATAGGCTTTAATATTTTTTTTGTTCATTTTTTAGACTTCTTTAAGCTTTTTTGCCTCTTTTTTCACACGATTGTTGCAATATGGACTGTATTTTTAAGCACTGCTTGCTGTACATTTATGTCGGGCAAAAGAACGTGCTACCTTTTTGCATGCGTACATCACAAGTTTGGATTAATGCAGCGGTCAAAAGTTAATCCATAAGTATTATTGACATTTTTGTAGTAACGAATAATCTTTGTCCGTGTTCATCCCCCTGATTACGTTCATTAAAATACAATTAATACGTATCAGATCAACATTCACCAGGACAGGAGATCTATTGAATGTCTGAAGCAACTGGCAAGAAAGCCGTTTTAAAACTTGATGGAAAAGAAATTGAATTGCCAATTTACAGCGGTACATTAGGTCCAGACGTTATCGACGTTAAGGACGTATTAGCCGCAGGTCATTTCACTTTTGATCCTGGTTTTATGGCTACCGCTTCTTGTGAATCTAAGATCACATTCATTGATGGTAACAAAGGTATTTTATTACACCGCGGTTACCCAATCGATCAATTAGCGACTAAAGCTGATTATTTAGAAACTTGCTACTTGCTTTTAAATGGTGAATTACCAACGCCAGAACAAAAAGCAGAATTTGATGCAAAAGTTCGCAACCATACTATGGTGCATGACCAAGTAAGCCGTTTCTATAATGGTTTCCGTCGTGATGCTCACCCTATGGCGATTATGGTTGGTGTTGTTGGTGCGTTGTCTGCGTTCTATCACAACAACTTGAACATCGAAGATGTTAATCATCGCGAAATTACAGCTGTTCGCCTGATTGCAAAAATTCCTACACTTGCAGCGTGGAGCTACAAATACACTGTAGGTCAACCATTCATTTACCCACGTAATGATTTAGGTTATGCAGAAAACTTCTTACACATGATGTTTGCTACACCTGCTGACCGTGATTACAAAGTAAATCCAATTCTTGCAAAAGCAATGGATCGTATCTTTACGCTTCATGCTGACCATGAACAAAATGCATCGACTTCAACTGTTCGTTTAGCTGGTTCTACTGGTGCTAACCCGTATGCATGTATTGCTGCTGGTATTTCTGCACTTTGGGGACCTGCGCACGGTGGTGCAAACGAAGCAGTTCTTAAAATGCTCGATGAAATTGGTAGCGTAGAACACGTTGCTGAATTCATGGAAAAAGTGAAACGCAAAGAAGTTAAATTAATGGGCTTCGGTCACCGCGTTTATAAAAACTTTGACCCTCGTGCTAAAGTAATGAAAGAAACTTGCGACGAAGTTCTTAGTGCGCTTGGTATCAATGATCCTCAACTTGAACTTGCGATGGAACTTGAACGTATTGCATTGTCAGATCAATACTTTATTGACCGTAACTTGTATCCAAACGTAGACTTCTACTCAGGTATCATCTTAAAAGCGATCGGTATCCCAACAGAAATGTTTACTGTGATCTTTGCACTTGCACGTACTGTTGGTTGGATCAGCCACTGGTTAGAAATGCACAGCGCTGCTTACAAGATTGGTCGCCCTCGTCAGCTTTACACTGGCGAAACTCAACGCGACATCAATCGCTAATTCCACGAAGGGAAGTAGCAAAACGACAAAAAAGACCGCTTTCGCGGTCTTTTTTAATTGGTCAATTAATATGTGAGATAGCGAACGACAAAGCTTGGATTTTGAATAAAAAGCTTCAATAAGGTCTGCGCTGCACTCGAAGGTTGACGTGTACCTCGCTCCCAACTTTCCAAAGTTCTTACCGAGACACCCAGTATTTGTGCCAATTGCAATTGTGTGATTTGAATCCGCTTGCGTGCCAAAACAATTTGCCGAGCCAATTTCAAATCTTGTATTTGATGAATGGATTGGTTTTGGATATACATTCTTTGCATCCCCACCTATTTTTATAATGTGATTAGAAGTATCGATAACTATTCGTTCTCAACATCACAGGTGGTGCGCGCCCTTGTGGCAATAAAAAGACGCCAACCCAAAATATTTCAAAAAATCGCCTGACATTGTTGACCAACATCAGGATTCTAATTTGAATTCCATCCACAACAGCTTGAATACTAAGCCCCAAAGCAATCGGTAGATGTCCATAAACAAAACAATATAAACAAGTATGCTGTTTTGAGTTGTCCTGCACAGGTAAATGCTGCATACGAGAATGTTCTGCAACATTCATGACCATCACACATGCAGGTTCTATCTGGAACTTTTTCGGCAATAAAGGCTGAGCAAATACTGCGATTTGACACAGGATTGCAAACAGCCCTAAATATGCAAAAGTTAAGCGAAACGTCCCTTTCTTATTGCTGTTTAACCGCGCTTGCTGGCGTATCATGATGCATGTTTGCCATATCTTGCTCACTCATTTTCGACATATCCATATCTTTCATATTGGACATATCATGCTGCATTGAAGATGATGATTCATCTCCTGTTGAACGCCATTGTTGTGAATAGCGGTTGATATCATTACTATCTGAAGCAACGCTGTAATATAAAAATCCTAAGAATACAATGCCTAAGATGACAGCAATAATAACGCCACGCCAGCCATTTGAAATTTTCTTTGGTTGAGAATTTTCCATAAAAAAATACCTTAAATTAAGAGGTGAAAAATCTAGAGAGATTAAAATTTAAAGCTCATGCGTGCCCAATAATTACGCCCAATACTATCAAATTGTGTATCTGCGGCATAACCAAAAACACTGGCTCCTGCTTTGTTCAGATGCTCGGCATAAGCTTTATTAAAGAGATTGTCTACACCCAGAGACAGATCAATTCCCGAGCTCAGATGGTAAGTCGCATTCAGGGCAACTGTGGTAAAGGCCTTACTTGGCCCCATGTCATAACCCACAACATTTCCCTCATATAAGCTATAGCGGTTCTGTTGGGCAACTGAACGGATTAACATTCCCAAGGTATAACGATCTTGGATATAACGTACATTCAAACGCGCTTCTAAAGGTGCAATTTGCGGTAATGGCGTATGATCTGTGGTGTTCTGCCCCCATGCATACATCAAATTTAGATCAGTCTGAACATGCGGCGTAAACTGATAACCTACACCAGCCTCGGCCCCTGCGATTGTTGCATCGACATTGCGAACCGTTGGATAAGACTGTGAACTACTTGGATTGGCGTATTGCATTAAAATAAAATCTTTCACGACACCCGCATAAGCTGACACCCACGTATTCCACTGCCCCTGTTGCCACTGTGTCCCAAGGTCGAGCTGTAAGGTATTCTCGGTTTTTACAGCATCCATGTTATTGATGGTATATGCACCCGAGGTTAACGATGTGCTATATAACTCCCAAAAATCTGGAACACGCTCAACATAGCCCAGACCTGCATAATTTTTTAACCCATAGCTCGGCTGATTATTTTCAATCCGAATAAATGCACTAGGTACAGTTTCAGTACGTTCACTTGGATTGGTAATCACATTGGTTTTTGATGTCGTCATTGCTACGTGATCAAAACGTGCGCCTGTCACCAATTGGTTATCTGCACTCAAATGATAAGTGAATTCACTAAAAGCCCCATAAGACTGATATTTCATATTGCGCATATATGGCTTGTTCATGGTCATCATCGTGCTTTGCATTTTCATATCACCGCCATGATTCCAGTGCTGCGAGTCTACACCGCTGACAATGCTCCATTTACCCCATTCCGTGGTGATTGCCAAACGTGAATTCAGGGTTTGACGGGCAAGCTCCATCGAACTTTTAGTACCCGTATTCACACGGTAACTATAGTTATCCATGACATGATCGTTGTCGGTATAGTCAATTTGCGCTTCAATTTTCTTAACATGTTCAGTCAAGTTTTTCTTTTCGGCATGAAAGCCCAAGCTCTTACGCTTGAATTGTGCTCCATCCATTGAACGACCCGCATATTCAGAATAGCCATCACCTGTGCCTGCATTCAGCTCAAGCCATGTATCATCATCAGGCGTCCAACCCATCGCCACATCGGCAGTCCAGCGCTCCCAAGCTGATGGTACTTTATTGCCATCACCATCTTTATAACTGTTAGATGTAGATCGACTAGTAGTCAGACGTAAGTATTTGGTTTCATCCCCCAAAGTCCCATCAAAGTTCTGATCTAAACGGCCATATGACCCGACCAAAACACTTGCTGTTCCTTGATATGGTTTCTCACTGCTCAATTTAGGTGGTGTACGTTCAAATGAAACTGTCGCTGCTGAACCTGGAGTTGGGTAAAGTACAGTTTCAGGCCCTTTAACAACGGTGATCTTGTCATAAGTTTCTGGTGAAATATAAGAAGTCGGTGCATCCATTCGCGCTGGACAGGCACCCAACTTTTCAGTTCCGTTGGTCAGCATTTTAATACGCGAACCAAACATCCCTCGAAAAGTAACGTCACCATTGGTTCCACCGCTACTAATCGCATTAAATCCCATAATACTTTTGAGATAATCTGCACCATCGGTTGCAGGGACAGGCTGAATCGGTTGTTTTGGGTCTGCAACAACGATCAAGCCATTGGCCTGATTGCCTTTTTCTGCAGTCACCACAATCGGAGCAAGCTGAATTTCATCGGTTGTTACTGATGATGGGGTGGTGGTTTCTTCTGCGTGAGTCAAATTTGAAGCAAGTGCAACTGCAACCGCGAGCGACTGTAAAATAAATTTCGGCTGTGACATGAATTTTCTCTTTTATGCCATAAACAAAATTCCTGAGTCTTTACTCAAGAACATAGCGTTTGTATTTAAAATTTTGTTTAAGCAAAAAGAGGGGGTGCTCGCCCTTGGGGCGTAAGAAAAAGTCGTTGTAAAACAAAATAGATATGTTTAAAGGCTTTTTGGAAAGCAATTAAACGAATCTGCAAGCGTTCAAAAACTTCTTTAATGTCAAGATCAAGAAAAGCAACGACATGTCCATACACTTTACAATAAATACATTCATGATTTGGGTCATGTTGATGTTGCTTATCGTGGGAAGTGGCATGTGCCATGTACATACCTTGCATATGGGACATCTCTGGCATATCCGCCATCGACATTTCCATTGGGGCAGCATTGTTATGAGTGGTTAGCGCTAAAGCATCAGAAATAGTGGCACACACCGGAGAAATCTGAAATTTTTCCGGCAGCAACGCCTGTAAAAATACGGCGACTTGTAACAACATTGCACAAAGTGCAAGTACAAATCCTGTTCTTAACAAATTACTTTGTCTCTGCTTTGGTTTAACCCTAAAAAGTGCAGTTAAAATGATCAACCGCAAGAAAGTCCGAGGCAGTCTACTATATTCTTGGCAGTTTGACCAAAAAATACATCGATGCTTGCCTGAGAAACCAATCCATGAACTGCAAAATATCAGCAGATCATCGCGATTTCTTTTTTTTGATTAAAACAGAGTAAAAATGTTGGTTTTTCTGTATTTCCAGTAGAATTTTTTAATATTTAAGATCAATCCCAGCCATGTTTCGTATATAGTATGACTACTCAAACACCGCCATATATCACTGTTGTATTTTGCATTGTACTGAACAACTAAATTTATAAATCAGCCCAATGCATGCGCCCTATAGGAATAGGATTTTATTTGAATGAAAAATTTTAAAATTGCCCTTGCTCAATTCTCTCCGCATATTGGCAATATTGAAAACAACACCCAAAAAATGATCGAACAGGCCAATCAAGCCAAACAACAACATGCTGACATTATTCTATTTCCAGAACTCAGCATGATTGGCTACCCTGCCGAAGATCTTTTTTTACGTCCAAGTCTAAAAAAACGCACCGAAAATGCTTTTGCTGAACTTCGTGCTGTCAAAGATATTGTGATGGTCTTTGGTTTTGTCCACCATAGTGAAGATGGTCAGCGCTTTAACTCTGCTGCCGTGATGAAAGATGGTGAAATTCTGGGAATTTACAACAAGCAGAATTTGCCAAACTATAGCGTTTTTGATGAGAAACGTTATTTTGCAACTGGCCATCAACACTTAGTTTTTGAATATTTAGAACATAAATTTGGTGTTCTAATCTGTGAAGACATCTGGAGTCTCAACACAGTTCAGCAACTGAGCCAATTGAATGTGGATAGCGTTTTAGTCCTCAACTCATCGCCTTATGAAGTGGGTAAACCGCAACACCGTTTAACCACGATGGCTCACCTTGCAAAAGAGCTGAATCTTAACTTGATCTACAACAACCAAGTGGGTGGTCAGGACGATTTAGTCTTTGATGGTACAAGCTTTGTCATTAACCGTAATGGTGAACTGGCACTTCGTGCTGAGAGCTTCAAAGAAGAAGTTTACTATGTTGAGTTTAATGCTGAACAAGCAGCTTACAACAAGCAAGCTGCTGCGCCTGAACTCGATACAATGGCCGAGATTTATCAAAGCCTGGTCATGGCTACACGTGACTATGTACAGCGCTCAGGGTTCCCTGGTGTTATCTTGGGTTTATCGGGCGGGATTGACTCAGCTTTAACTTTAGCCATTGCAGTAGATGCTTTAGGTGCAGATAAAGTTCAGGCAGTGATGATGCCATATACCTACACATCACAAATCAGTGTGGAAGATGCGGCTGAACAAGCAAAAACGCTTGGCATTACTTTTGGAATCGCGGAAATTCACCCGATTGTAAATAGCTTTATGCAAACGCTCTATCCATTCTTTGGTGATCGCCCTGCCGATGCAACTGAAGAAAATCTTCAAGCACGTGCACGTGGTACTTTGCTGATGGGCTTGTCAAACAAATTTGGCAACCTCGTACTTTCAACAGGCAATAAGTCTGAGTTGGCTGTGGGTTACTGCACACTGTATGGCGATATGGTTGGTGCTTTCGCTGTCCTGAAAGATGTTTATAAAACCATTGTGTTTGAATTGGCAAAATATCGTAACAGCATCAGCGAAACTCCTGTGATTCCTGAGCGTGTGATTACTCGTCCACCTTCAGCAGAACTTCGCCCAGATCAAAAAGACCAAGACTCTTTACCTGCCTATGATGTTCTTGATGCAATCCTTTATGCTTATATCGAAGAAGATAGCAGCCAAGCCGACATTATTGCACGTGGTTTTGAGCAAGAAATGGTTGAGAAAGTCATTCGTCTGGTTGACCGTAATGAATATAAGCGCCGTCAGGGTGCGATTGGCCCACGTATCAGTTCACGTGCATTTAGCCGCGAACGCCGCTACCCAATCGTAAATGGCTGGAAACCTGGCATCTAATCTTTAGAATGCTCTAAAAACCCAAACACACGTTTGGGTTTTTTTATGATTTAAATTTTTTCTAGGCACAAAAAAAGAAACCATGCAAGGATGCATGGTTTATAAAAATGGTGGCTATGACGAGACTTGAACTTGTGACCCCCGCATTATGAGTGCGGTGCTCTAACCAACTGAGCTACATAGCCGTAAACTGTGGGTGCATTATCTACAGATCTATAATGTACGTCAACTCTTTTCCAACCCATCTGATCATCAAATATGCAAAACCCTGTTTTTTGACTATAAATTAGCTTTTTTACCATTAAAGTCCGAATTTTTATCTCATTTAA
The DNA here is from genome assembly GCF_003261585.1 of Acinetobacter sp. MB5. Classification (GTDB taxonomy): domain Bacteria; phylum Pseudomonadota; class Gammaproteobacteria; order Pseudomonadales; family Moraxellaceae; genus Acinetobacter. The sequence goes on from NZ_POVU01000002.1 coordinate 492,892, forward strand.
AAGATGATCTTAAGCCAATATATGAAATTGCCAGTTTGCGGATATATGGGTATTTCAAAGTAGATGAGTCAAAAACATTTTGCCCAACACTAGGTTGGGCAAAATGATCAAAGAAAAAATGTATGCTAAATTCTTATGTCACTGCTCGCTATTTTAAGCACCAGCACACTCAGGTTTTTTTCCACATTCCACTTTATTCAACAACTGCTGCAAATGCTCGACTTCGCATGGCAAACCAACATAATTCTCTGCCAATGTTGCTTGACCAACTTCTGAACCAAGAACATAGTTCAATTCTGCCTGTTTAAGCTTTTTCTCAAATGCAGTATCCGTTTCAAAGTCATGCAAAAGATTAGTCATCCACCAAGAGAAACGTTCCGCTTTCCATACACGCTGTAGACATTTTTCCGAATACTGTTCAATACCTTGTACTGAACCTTGTTGATAGTACTCAATTAAAGCACTTGCCAAATATGCAATATCGGAAGCTGCAAGATTCAAACCCTTCGCCCCTGTTGGTGGCACAATATGGGCAGCATCTCCTGCCAAGAATAATTTACCGAAACGCATAGGCTCAGTCACAAAGCTACGCAAAGGTGCAATACTTTTTTCCAGTGATGCGCCTGTAACCAGTTTCTCACGACTTTCAGGATCTAAACGGCGTTTCAGTTCTTCCCAAAACTGCTCATCTGACCAGTTTTCGACTTTATCGGTCAAGGGTACTTGTAAGTAATAACGACTGCGGGTATTTGAGCGCATACTGCACAGCGCAAAACCACGCTCTGACTGAACATAAATCAGTTCATCCGCTACAGGAGGGACATCAGCCAACAAGCCTAACCAGCCAAAAGGATAAACTTTTTCAAAGGTTTGAATTCGATCTTCAGGAATGCTGGCACGTGACACACCATGATAACCATCACAACCCGCGATAAATTCACATTCGATTTGATACTGCTCACCCTGAAAGTCAAATGTGACTTTCGGAGCATCATCAAAATCATGAATCTGAACATTTTGTGCTTCATAGAATGAATTGAGCTGTGCCTGTTGGCGTGCCTGCATCAAATCTTTGGTCACTTCAGTTTGACCATAAACCGTGACTTGTTTGCCATGGGTCAGTTCAGACAAATCAATACGATGCTTTGTCCCATGTGTGAGGATTTCAATCCCTGAATGCGGTAAGCCATCCCGATTGAGATGCTGATCCACACCAGCGATTTTGAGCAAATCAACAGAAACCTGCTCCAAAATGCCTGCACGAATACGGGCTGCAACATAATCTGCGCTACGTTGTTCCAGCAAAATATGCTCAATGCCTGCTTTATACAACAATTGTCCAAGTAATAGACCCGCAGGGCCTGAACCAATAATCACAACGTGTGTACTGAGTTTTTTCATGATGATATCCCTATCAATTTCATATCCTGAGAATAAGTTAAGCTGTTTTTTTAACTTGCTCTATGCTTAAAATAGGAAAATGACCGATATACAATCAATTTGTCCGAATATCGGACAAATTCACATTAGGATTAGTTTGCCATGGATCAACAGGCAATTCTCCAATCAGCACATGGAGAACAGATTTCACAAGAAGATTACATTGCAGGGTTGGCAAAAGGATTATTGGTACTTGAAGCCTTCGGTGTCGAACGACAACGTCTGAATATCACCCAAATTGCACAACGTACAGGGATTAGCCGTACAGCAGCACGACGTTATGCCAAAACCTTAAAATTTTTAGGTTTTTTAGATACCGATCAACATTATTTCTGGTTAACGCCGAGAGTATTACGTTTCTCAAGTGCTTATCTCAGTTCTGCACATTTACCCAAAGTTGCTCAACCTCTGCTGAATTTACTCAGTGTACAAACCAATCAGACCTTCTCTGTGGTGGTGCTCGATGAACAGGAAGTCGTGCCGATTGCTCGTGGTTTTTTACCGCAAGCTGACAGCTTACGACTCAATCCGTATGGTATGCACTTGGGACATCGTTTGCCTGCACATGCAACATCAACAGGAAAACTACTCTTGGCACATTTAAGTTCAGATGAGCGGCGAGCATGGGTAGAACGTTATGGCTTAAAACGTTTAACTCCATTTAGCATTACCGATGAAGCGACATTTTTGCAGGAACTCGAGAAGATTGCTCAGCAAGATTATTGCATTTCTCAGGAACAGCACGAGCTAGGCATCATTGCGATTGCTGTGCCGATTTTTGATGCTCAAGGTAAAGTGATTGCTGCACTGAATTGTATTGCACAACAACAGCGAGTCGATGAAGCCTATCTTTTAAAAAGCATTTTGCCATTACTCAGACACTGTGCCCAAGAAATTCGCAATATGATCTAAACAAAAAAGCCAGTGATGACACTGGCTTTTTCGATGTGATCTTACCAAATATCGGTATCGATCTTTTTCTTGAATTCTGGATGATTATCTAACTTAAATACAGGCTCTTTCACGCCGCGATTGAGCTGTGAACGATAGTCTTTTAGCATCATACGCAAGAATGGCATCAGTAAGAGAATCGCAATCAAGTTAATGGTTGCCATGATACCCATCGACAAGTCAGCCATTGACCAAACTAATGGAACGCTGGTAATCGCACCGAAGTACACCATAAACAACACCATCAAGCGGAAAATAAACATCACCACACGACTGTTATTGATGAACTGGACGTTACTTTCTGCGTAAGCATAGTTACCTAAAATCGCAGAGTAGCAGAACAAGAACAAAATGAATGCAAGGAAGTCACCACCATAGTGTCCAATCTGGGTTTCTAGTGCATGCTGAGTCAGCTCAACACCTTGCAAGCCAGAATTGGTATAAACACCTGAAATCAAGATGATAAGTGCTGTACTGGTACATACCACGAAAGTATCCACAAACACGCCCAACATTTGAACCAAACCTTGGTTTACAGGATGGTGCACATCAGATGCTGCAGCAGCGTTTGGCGCAGAACCCATACCCGCTTCGTTTGAGAACAAGCCACGTTTAATGCCTTGCATCATTGCCATAGACACCATACTACCGAAGAAACCACCTGCAGCCGCATCAAACTGGAATGCTTTGCTAAAGATCAGATAGAAAATGTGCGGAATAATGTCGTAATTGCTGATACAGATATAAAATGCAATTGCCAGATAAAGCCCAGCTTTAAGCGGTACGAACATTTCAGCAAAATGTGCAATACGCTTGATACCACCAAAAATGGCCATTGCTGTAATGGCAACCAATGCTAAACCGACCCAAGAAATGGTCAGGTTCAAACCACCAAGTGGTAGCACAATATTGGCTTTGTCCCAACCCCAAGCATGTGATGAAGCATCAATCATGGCATTGGCTTGTACCGAGTTAAATACAAAACCGTAAGCCAAAATCATCGCCAAGGCAAAAATAACACCGAACGGTTTGCTCTTTAAGCCTTTAGTGATGTAGTACGCAGGGCCACCACGGAACTGTGCGTTATTTTCATCACGGATTTTAAACAACTGTGCCAACGAGGACTCAACGAATGCTGAACTCATGCCCACCAATGCAGTTACCCACATCCAAAAAACCGCACCTGGTCCACCAATTGCGATCGCCATTGCAACCCCGCCGATGTTACCCACACCAACACGGCTCGCTAAACCTGTTACAAAAGCCTGAAATGGGGTAATCCCATGTTCATCTTCTCCTGGCTGGCGACTTTCTTTCATTACTCGAATACTTTGTAAAAACATTCGAACTTGAACACCACCTGTTACAACGGTATAAATCAAGCCGACCGCAAGTAGTAAAATTACCAAGAAATTCCATAATGGGTCATTAAAGTATGAAACCCACTGCATGAGGAATGCATTTAATTCCGAATTCATTCAAACGTCCTTCTAGATTATACGGGATCACTCGTTCTGGACAATTCAGCCATCCTTCTCCATTTAAGCCGTATGACAAATGGGTATCCATGAAAGTCTAGCTCAATTTCCCCCACAAAGCCTGAGTGATGGTCAGCATGAATGAGTCAGTACTCACCATGAAGCGCCGCAACTAAATTGTGCTTCACAATAGAATTGCTTAGCCCTCAACAAAAAATTTTTGACTGGCACAAATTAAAATCATAAAAAATCTTTAGAAAAGATTAAGAATAAAACAGTATGAAGAATTTTCCACTCTGCAAAATTGCACCAAAAGAAATCTTTTGCACTAAAAAAAACACGATTATACTCATCCCAACCTTAAAACCAACTTATTTTTTTATTTTTGCACCATTTTAGTGATTATTTTTTAAGCGTGTTTTTATCATTATTTAAACAATCAATTCATTTATTTAGTATAGATAAACAACAATTTCTTAAATTTTAAACCTCATGTTCTTTAATTTTCTTTACGACAACAATTATTTAAATTAGACCATTTAGTCCAACAACACAAAAGACAATTATTCGTCAATCATCCATACAAATGATTTGTGCTTTTGCTAGCCACTGCCCTGTTCTATCGTTTATAGTGCTAAAAAAATCATTAACTCATCAGATTACAGGAGTACTTATGAACTTGGAGCAAGTTCGCCACGTCGATGACGCCATTACTTCACGCCATTCAGTACGTGCTTTTCTAGACACCCCTGTTGACCCACAAATCATCCGTGACATTTTAAGCGTTGCTAGTCGTGCACCTTCAGGCACCAATACACAGCCTTGGAAAGTTTATGTCGTTACAGGAAAAAAACGTGATGCCATGGTTGAACGAGTATGTCAGGCTCAACTTGAAGTGAATGAACATCCTGAGCTTGCAGAAAAATATAAAGAAACCTTTGCGTATTATCCTGAAAAATGGATTTCACCATTTATTGACCGTCGCCGTGCCAATGGTTGGGGACTATATGGCTTGTTGAACATTCAACGCGGTGAAAAAGAAAAAATGGCAGCTCAGCAGTTGCGTAATTTCAAACTGTTCGATGCACCTGTCGCCCTTTATTTCACCGTCAATAAAGCAATGGGTATTGGTTCAAAAATGGACATTGCCATGATGATTCAAAATGTGATGGTGGCTGCTAGAGCGCGTGGTTTAGACACTTGCCCACAGGCAGCGTGGAATCATTTTCACCCAATCGTGCTTGAAGAAATTGGTGCACCTGAAGATGAAGAGTTGGTGTGTACTGTGGCTTTGGGTTATGCAGACCCAGACGATATTGTAAATACCTTCATCACTCCGCGTGAACCTGTAGAAAGCTTTAGTGTGTTTATTGAAGAATAAATACAGGGAGTTATAAAAGGTCATCGCGTGATGGCCTTTTTATTTTAAAGATAGATCACTTAAAAACTGGCACTTTGAACTGCGCCCTGAAAATTCAGGCAATCCAAAACTCTTTTTTGCTGGACTTCAGTCAGTTGTGAAATTTCAAACCAACGATATTCGGAATGTTCATCACTCAGTTGAATTTTTGCCTGTTCAGGTAAAGAACAGCGAAAAATAAAAGCATGTGAATTCACTGCTGCGTGATAATACACACCACTCAAATAAGCAATCTCGACATCGCAGCCCAATTCTTCCTGACATTCTCGAAGTAAAGCCTGATGAATGGTTTCTCCGACATCCAAGCCACCACCTGGCAAGCCCCATGCCTGATTCGTATAAGTTGCTTTAAGCAATAAGACTTGCTGGCTGTCATTGGTGATGACTGCATGAGAACTCATGCGATACAAATCCTGAAAACTCACTAAGATGCCTGCTGAACTTTTGCCAAACCAAGGTCAATGTCAGTCATTTTCCAATTCCAGCCATCGCGGGTGAAAATAAACTGCGTATCGGCACCTTGTAGATGTACCACATGAATCACAAAATGATTTAAATCTTGATAACCCGCATGGTACTGCAATTCATTACTTGATTCTGTCGGTGCAGAATCAGATGCCGTATGGCTCATATTGGCCTGCATGACGGTTGAACTTGCATCGGCTTGACTATGTGCGAGTGACTGTGAAAACTGTTTACCCTGTAACAGTAAAATCATGGTTTTAGGCGTCACCACCCGATCCAAAATCGCATTGGTAATTGGTTCACCAATATATTCACCAACCAGATGTCGCCAAGATGGACGCTCTCCCTGATTCAGATCTGCTCCAAACCAACGGGCGTTCATTTGTGGCTTGAGACTTTCTTTCACTGCGTGATAATCAATATATGCAGAGATCTTTTCAGGTTGATTATTTTCATAAGCTTGCTTGAGTTGGTACATCATCCAATATGGCGATGCCAACCATGCCAACACACACATAAACATTGCCACGCCAAGCGCAAGAATAAGCTTTTTCACTGAACAATTGCCCTAGATCTTTTTAGCACTGATGAAAGTCGGCTAATTTAACCGATAATTCGGCGATATGTTGTACAAGCTTTGCTGATTTATGTAGCAATTGCTTTATTTTTCGACAAGGCTAATCTCTTTTTTTGCTCAGTCTTTATTCATTGAGCTGATGAATACATCTTAAGTGCAGAAACATAACAATGGATGGCTGAATTTTTTAGCAAAATCCGCCACAATAGACCGATAGTAAAAAGCCTGATTTTTGAGAAAAAGATGAGTGATTTAGCTTTTGTTCAATACCAACTCAGTGGTGTTGATGCACAGAAATTCCTGCAAGGACAAGTCACCTTGCACGTTGAACGTCTTACCGAACAAACTCCACGCTATACCGCGATTTGCGATTTAAAAGGTCGTATCCAGTTTGGTCTATGGCTCAACAAGTTAGATGCTGAAAATTTTGAATTGGTGGTTACACAAGACCAGAGTGATGAATTTGCCAAACATATTAAAAAATATGGTGCATTTTCTAAAATGACGCTGACTGTTGTTGGTGAAGTTTATCCAACCCTGACAGCTGATTCGACCAGCTTTGCAGCAGAAGTTACAGATATCCAAGCATGGCAACAACAAGCCATCGCACAGGGTCAAGCCTACATTTGCCAAGCCACGGCACATGAGTTTCAACCACAAGAACTACGTTTACATCAGCGTGAAGGCGTACATTACGATAAAGGCTGCTATATCGGTCAAGAGATCGTGGCACGCTTATGGTTTAAAGCAAAACCTAAACACTGGTTGCATTTAGTTGAAAGCACTGGCGATGTGCCTGCTGTTGCAAGCAAACCTCATGCTGACGTTGAAGTTGTGAATAGTGTTGCTACTACAACAGGTTTCCAAGCTTTGGTGGTTGCAAAACCTGCTGCACTGGCAGAACTGGGCTGGACAGTACTCGATTTACCTGAGCCATTAAATGGGGATGTTGCTCGCCCTCAATAAAATTCTATTTAACTTTGGGCAAATCAATACTTTGCCCAAAGTACTGTATTCAAAAATCACACAAATTACGCTCGTTTTTTTCTCATATTTTATAGACAATAAGTCACATTTCACTTAACACACATCGAGTTACTTTATGAAAAAACTCATTGCCGCATTTGGATTAAGTCTAATGACAATGGGGCTAGCACATGCTGATATTGCAACGCTAAAAACCAATTTACAAAAAAATTATCCAGACATTACCCCACAATCCATTCAACCTACACCTGTAAAAGATATTTACGAAGTGTATATGGATGGTCAAATCGTCTATACCAATGACGAAGCACGCTATTTCTTTATTGGTAACTTGGTTGACTTAAAAAATAAAGTCAGCCTGACCGAAGAGCGTATGCAGGAACTCAATAAAATTGATGTCAAAACATTACCGCTAAATCAAGCGATTAAACATGTAAAAGGCAATGGCAAACGTGTGATGTATGTGTTCAGTGATCCTGATTGTCCATACTGTCATGCTTTGGAAGAAGAACTGAAGCAAGTTGATAACGTCACGATTTATTTATTCTTGTATCCATTAAAAAATTTGCATCCAAATGCAGAAGCGATGGCGCAAAAAATCTGGTGTTCAAAAGACAAATACAGCGCATGGGAAAACTACGTACTCGATCGCAAACAACCAAATGGTAAAGAAGGTTGTGCCACCCCTGTACAGAAAAACCTAGCATTGGGTGAAAAACTCAATATTGATGGGACGCCAACGTTCTTCTTAAAAGATGGTCAGCGTATTTCGGGTGCACGTAGTGCCGATGAAATTAATAAATTACTGGATTCAGTTCAGTAATTTAAAGCACCTCAGCATAGAACTGAGGTGCATTTTTAATGATTATTGATCGTCTAACGATTCATCACGCTGAGCAAAACGGCTCGCCAAAATACCACACACAATCAATTGAATTTGATGAAACAACATCAAAGGCAACAAGATCAGACCAATCGGCTGTCCTGCAAAAATAATCTTGGCCATTGGCACACCACTCGCCAACGTCTTTTTAGACCCACAAAACAAAATTGCAATCTGGTCTTTCTTTTTAAAGCCCAAAGCACGGCTCGAATAGTGAATCAGCACCATTACAATTGCCAGTAAAACACCACACACCACAAACAAACTCAACAATGTTTCAACCGAAACCTGATGCCAGATTCCTTCAATGACTGCTTCACTGAAAGCCGCATAGACCACCATCAAAATTGAGCCTTGATCGACAACTTTAACCATCGAACCGTGTTTTTTAATGAGGGGAAAGAGTTTTGACCGGCAAATTTGCCCCAAAATAAATGGCACCAGTAACAAGGACACAATATTGAGCACCGCATTCGATGAACCTGCATGATGCTGTGACAACGACTGACTAATAAAAATACTGACTAAAAACGGCGTAATAAACATACCAAATATATTGGATGCAGAAGCGCTACATAACGCAGCAGGCACATTCCCTTTTGCAATTGAAGTAAAGGCAATTGAGGATTGCACAGTCGATGGTAACAATGCCAAATATAAAACACCTAGATAGAGTTGATGCCCTAATAATGGCTCAATCACGGGTTTAAGCAATAAACCGAGTATTGGAAATAAAATAAAGGTTGCTGTGAAAATACACAGATGCAAACGCCAATGCGTTAAGCCATCCATCACCGCCTGACGAGATAACTTGGCACCATGTAAAAAGAACAATAATGCAATCGCAAAATTGGTCAGTTGACCGAAGATTGTAGCTGCTTGACCATGAATCGGCACAATACTGGCTAAGATCACCATGCTAATGATCATCAGGCTAAAATTATCGGGTAAAAAACGTGGTCGAGCCATTACTGTTCCTTTTGGTCTATTCGCCACAATCATTTTTTGCGAAATAGATAAATTTCAAATGAATTTTCATGTATTCAAAAGAGATATTTTTAATGAGACGACTTTGCATTATGACGAAGCCCTCTGAAAAATCACTTAAAAATATGCGAAGCATAGTAAACCAAGCGCATTTCTTTGGTCAATCTACCACCAGAAAGCGATCAGTATACTGATTCCTATAAACCCCAAAATCGTACTTAACATCAGTGCAGCAATCGCTCGTTGTTCCAAACCATAGACTTGTCCTAAAAGACCAAACACGATTGGCATGGGTAAAGCGGCAATCAAAGTCGCTGCATGTTGCATTTCAAGTGTGACCGAAGCTTGTGGCATCAAAAAGAATAGACTGAAAATAATGCTCGGCATCAAGATCGTTTTCAGCAATGCAAGTATGGCTGTCTGTCTATCTAAAGCCTTCAAGCTTAATGTGACCAAGCTTCCACCAATCACGAACAGTGCAAGTGGCGGTGCAGTCTTGCCTAATACATTTAATAAATCATCTAGCCGTGCTGGGAGTTTGATTTGAAAAATCACCGCGATCATGGAGAGTACAATAGCAATGACCAGGGGATTTTTAATCAAACTCGTACATGATTTTATTAACATGGAAGATGTACGGTTTTGGACTTGTAAGCCTGCTTCAGCTAACAGCAAAACCATGGTAATCATAACCAGATTTTCAATCATCAAGGTCAATGATAAATACACGACCGCATGCAGTGGCATGATTAAAGGTAAGATTGCACTTCCTATTAATCCTGTATTGGACATCGCTCCACCCATCGACATGACTGCCGACTGAGTCAGACTATATCGAAAATGATGTTTGTAAATCCAATAGGCCAAACCATAAACCAACAGCGAGCCACCCGCATAAGCAAATAAATAAGGCGGCAACCAAATTTCGTGAAGGTTTTTACTGGCTAATGCATGCAAGATCAGAGCTGGTAGCGCGATTTTAATCACATAACTGCCTAAACCCTTAATTTGCTCAATGGTGAGCAAGCCCAACTTGACACTGCAATACCCTGCGCCCATGAGCAAAAACATAGGCAGTAAGATATCAAAAATCAAGACATCATCACCTGAATGCTAGATTACGTTATTAGATTTCAAAGACATGAAATAGGTTTTTAAAGCCATGTGGCTGGCAACGCAAATATTGTGGTGCAATCTGAATACTCTCACCCAAAGATGCAGCCACATGCCACGGCCAGCGTGGGTCATATAATATCGCACGAGCAACCGCAATCGCATCTGCCTGATGATGACGCACAATCAATTCAGCTTGCTGTGCTTCGGTAATCAATCCCACCGCAATGACAGGAATCTGGACGTGTTGTTTAATTTCTTCAGCAAAAGGAACCTGATAGTTCGGTTCAATATCAATCTGCTGCTTTTCATGCAAACCACCGCTTGAAACATGCACATAAGCTGCGCCCACTTTTTCAAGTTGCTTGGCAAGCTCTACACTCGATTCTAGTGTCCAGCTAGCATCTGCTTGTGATTCCATCCAGTCGGTTGCAGAAAGACGTACGCCAACGGGGAATCCTTGTGGTACAACTTCCAAAACTTCAGCAAGCACTTCAAGAGTCAAACGCATGCGATTTTCCAAGCTGCCGCCATATTGGTCTTCACGCTGATTCGACAATGGTGACAAGAACTGATGCAACAAATAACCATGAGCTGCATGAAGTTCAATCAAATCAAAACCTGCATCAACAGCACGCTGCGCTGCTGCAACAAAGTCCTGTTTCACTACCTGAATTTCTTCTATTGTCAAAGCATGTGGTGCAAGGTCTTTTTCAGCAAATCCCACTGTACTTGGTGCAACAGTTTGCCAACCATGCGCATGTTCAGGTGCAAATTGCCCACGACCTAACCAAGGTTTATCGGTTGAAGCTTTACGACCTGCGTGTGCCAACTGCACACCAAACGGCATTGGAGAAAGTGTTTTCACTTTTTGAAGTAATGTCTTAATTTGATCGCGTTGTTGATCATTCCACAAACCGAGATCCGCATAACTAATCCGACCTTCAGCCTGTACAGCCGTTGCTTCAACAATACATAAGCCTGCACCTGACAACGCATAACTTGCCCATTGTTGCTCATGCCAATAAGTCACTTCACCTACGTCAGTCGCAGAATATTGACACATGGGTGCAACGATAATTCGGTTGTTTAGTGCAAGATCACCAAACTGAATTGATTCAAATAATTTTGACATTTAAAAAACTGCTCCCCTGTTTCATTAAAATTGTTTGGTAATACTTAGACCTGCGCTCCAATTGCGCCCTTCTGCTGGTTCAAAATACCGTCCATTGCCATCATTCACAATCACTGAACCAATATAATTTCGGTCAAATAAATTATCGACACGGGCATAAGTATTGATTGCCCAGTCCTGCATTTTCCACTTGTAACCAACATCTATGGCCGCAACGGTATAGCTTGGTGCTGCATCAGAGTTTGCATCATTGACATAGATTTTATCCATATAATGTGCTTCAACACCTGCAAAAGCCCCAGTTTCAGGCTGCCAAGCTAAACGTGCAAAAGCCTGATTTTTTGCAATGCCTGGAATTGAATTCCCTTTTTTGACCGTTCCAGATGATGAGGTGAAATCTGCATCAAAGGTTGCATCTAAGTAGCTGTAACTGGCCTGCGCTTTTAAATCTCGCCACAGATTTTTATTCCATGAAAACTCAATACCTTTACGCTGAGTTTGATCAACATTTTGATAAGTTGCCCGACCATTCACCGTTGCATACGACACAATGTCATTTTTAGTGTTAATTTGGAAGGCTGCCAAGGTGAAATATCCCCAAGGATTTTCAGACTTCAAACCCACTTCATAGTTATCACTGCTTGAAGGTTTTAAATCAAAGTTAAACCCTGCTGCCCCATCTGGTCGATAAGCCATTTCGGTAAACGTTGGGGTTTCAAAACCTTTGGCATAACTGGCATAAGCCAACAATTCAGGTAAAATCTGCCAGCTTAAAGTCGCTGAAGGCAAGGTTTTAGCATATTCCGTTTTACCGCTATCATCACCATTACTTAAATAATGGTCATCTGACTTGTAATGCACATTGCTGTAACGAACACCTGTATCTAAACGCCAAGTCGGTAAAAACTGCCAAGATGCTTGCAAGTATGGATCAATATTCCACAAGGTATTGTCTTCATTACGGCGTAAATTGCCTTTGACACCATAGTTGCCTGCAGCATCATAGTTTTCATAACCTTTCCGGTCTTCATCCATTGCATCGAGCGCAACACCCGCACTAATTCGGGTATTTGGCAGTAAATCTTTGCCTGTCCAACGGAAATCAGCACCATAATAATTACGATCAAAATCAATCACACCACCAGCCTGATTCACATTGGCCTGAGTCGATTTTGGAATTGACTGGTACTGCGTCACATGTCGATTTCCAATATAGGTCATGGCATACAGTTCATTGTGATCATCTAAGGGTTTTGTCCACGTCACCCCTGTTTGAGTTTGTTCAATTTCTTTACGGGTGTTATAAGTGTCCGCATTACTCACGGCTTGTTTTGGGTTTTGCTCCCATAAAGCACGTGTCAGCCCCATCGGGTCATCGGCATTAATCTTAACGTAGTTGGTTACCCAGTTAATTTTACTGCCATCGCTCAAATTCCATGTCAGCTTGGCATTATTCAGCACTTTGTCCGCAGCACTATGATCACGATAACCATCGGTATTAAAGTAAGATGAACTAATCACATAACTCGGTTCATTTTCCGCATGTGCGCCACCTTGCAGCACAATTGAGCTATTGCTGCGTTGGTCACTTCCCCCTGCATATCCCATGGTTACTGAGTCTCGACCCTGACCTTCTTTGGTCGTTGCCAAAATTGCACCGCCTGACGAGTTACCATATAAAGATGAGAATGGGCCTGTGAGAACCTCTAAATGGTCGAGGCTTTTTAAATCAATATTGGAAGTTTGTCCCTGACCATCAGGCATGGTGGCAGGAATACCATCGACATATAAACGAATACCACGCACACCAAAGGTCGAGCGTGCACCAAAACCTCGCATGGAAAGTTGCAAATCTTGCGCGTAATTTTCACGGTTATTCAGCTGTAAACTTGGAATTCCCTTCACCACTTCGGTCAGGTTCACACCAATATTCTCCTGCTGCTTTGGCGCGTCTACACGAAAAATCGAAGCTGGCGTTTTCGCATAACTGGTACCCGTATGGGTTGCCTCCACTTTAATAGTGGGCAAATCCTGTACTGCCGAATCATCTTCAGCATAAAGACTTTGACAAATACAGGCTGTGAGCAACAACAGCGTGCTTTTTACCGTCACATGAACATGCAGATTACGCATTATTTACATCCTAAATCTTATGGAGGGAGAGCAATGGTGGGCATTCAAAAGTTCAAGCAAAAATAGGCTTGTGGAGTGCCAAAAGTCAGTAACCTGACAAATTGATGTTCAAAATCATAAAAATATAGGGGCTATTGTAGTAATGCATTTCACTGAACACAAGTTGCGGATATACCTGTTTCAGTGTGCGTGCTAAAGTATGGGTTTGATCGTTGTTGTTACTATCCCGTTATGCCTGAATTACCCGAAGTCGAAACCACCAAAAATAGTCTAGCACCCTTGCTGCATCAAACTGTTCAAGCTGTTCGCGTGCGTCAACCTCAATTACGCTGGGTAATTCCGCAAGATGTTGACAAATTACAAGGTCAAAAACTGATTGGGTTACAACGACGTTCCAAATATATACTGGCCGAGTTTGAACACGACACCATGTTATGGCATTTGGGGATGTCGGGCAGTTTTCGGATTTGTAAGGCGCAAGATGAACTGCGTAAACATGATCATTTCATTCTGGATTTTGGGGAACATCAGCTACGCTACCATGACCCACGCCGCTTCGGTTGCATCGTCTGGCTCAATGCAGATTCGCAGCATAAGCTGCTTGACCCACTTGGGCCTGAGCCACTAACAGACGCATTTAATGCAGCGTACCTGACTGACAAGCTCAAATCCAAGCAAGTTGGTATCAAAGTTGCACTTATGGATAATCATATCGTGGTAGGTGTAGGCAATATCTACGCAACCGAAAGCCTGTTTAATTTAGGCATTCACCCTGCCCAGCCTGCTTCAAGTTTAAGTCCACAACAGGTTGAAGCACTGGTTGTTGAAATTAAACGTATTTTAAGTTTTGCTATTGGTCTTGGTGGTTCAACCTTACGAGACTATACCAATGCGATGGGGGAAAATGGCTACTTTCAACAAACCTTACTCGCCTATGGGCGTGCTGGCGAAATGTGCGTTAACTGTGAAACAACTCTAGAAAATATCAAGCTGGGTCAGCGTGCCAGTGTCTTCTGTCCGCAGTGCCAGCCACTTAAAAAAATAGAAAAACAAAACGGTTAGGAGGCTAAAACTATGCAAACTGCAATCGTACGACATATTTTGGTGAAAGATAAAACACTGGCTGAACAGCTCAAGAAAAAGATTCAGTCGGGTGCAGACTTTTCCAAAATTGCCAAAGAGTACTCAACTTGTAATTCTGCCAAGCGTGGTGGTGAGCTGGGTGAAGTTAAAAAAGGACAGCTTGTGCCTGTCATTGATAAACTGGTCTTTAGCGCAGCCGAAAGAATCTTACACGGGCCAATCAAAAGCCAGTTTGGCTTTCATTTGCTTGAAATTAAGTTTCGGATGGACTTCTAAATTAGTAAGATGCCAAATACAGATTTGGCATCTTACTTCACTTTCAACCCTGCTCAGATTTGGCAGTCGGGTGCATCTGGTAAATCCATGCTTGGACTATATCACCTGACTCCAATTCCACATCCACAATAACGCGCTGATATTGAAAACCTTCAAAATCATCGAGCATCTGCCAGTGATGCGCCAGTTCCTCACTCGAAAATAATAATCCCTCGACTTGTGCTGCTTGAGCATCAATGACCAACGCGGGCAAGCCTTCATCAGGCCCCCAATCTAACGTATGCACCACCCCACACACATAAGCTTTTTGCCACTCGCCATCCAGATCACCCAAAATATGTTGATTGGGTTGTCCTGGGCGCAACGTACCATACGCAAATAATCGATTCATGAAAGTATCCAATCAAAAAATAACGCTGATCATCAAATAGAGTTTTTTTGATAGTACCTAGATTTTTTTATACTCGCCATATTCAACATAATATGAGCTGTTATATTGAATAAATATTTTGCATAAATTCTTTGTCTTCATCTTGCATGACATGGAATACATTTCAATTCTACTTAGCATGAGACATAAAAAATTCCAAGCAATCAAAAGTGAAGTCGTAAAGTTACCGATACTGAGAAGTAGCATCAAAACATAAGTTACAGATAAAGTTACTATTATTTTTCCAACTTCATATCGATATGTGGAATGTCATCTTCCAAATACATCGCCGAGGTCGCTATAAATCCATGCTGCTGATAGAATTTAGACAAGTGCTCTTGAGCACCAATTTCAATCGACTCTTTAGGCCACAACTGATCACATGCACCTAAAGCCTCTTGTACCAGTAGATGCCCTAAACCACCTCCACGATGACCTTTTGCAATCGCCACACGACCAATACTGACTGAAGGGTAACTCACTCCCTTTGGCAATAAGCGTGCGCAGGCGATTAACGTGTCGCCTTGATAACCCAATAAGTGGTAAACATCTTGAAGGTGATCTTTGCCATCCAGTTCTGGATAAGGACATTTTTGCTCAACCACAAACACATCAACTCTCAGTTTAAGGAGTTGATAGAGCTGCATTGTGCTGAGTTGGGAAAATAATTTGAGTTGCCAAGTCATCATTCTATTGCTGTTATGCTATGGATGAACTCTGAAATGTAGCAAGGTTTGGGAATATGAGCATTAACAATTGTTAATTCTGGCTACGCTTTTTGATACGACTTAGACTAATCGAAGTAATGCCGAGGTAAGCCGCAATTTGATAATCGTTGAGGCGCTCTAGCAAGTTGGGATACTGTTGGCAGAACAGCTCATAGCGCTCTTCAGGAGTATAAATCAGCATAAAGCGTTCTTTGTTTTCCTTATACATCAGTTGCGTTTCAAGCAGCTTGAGATAAATACTGTGCTTTTGCGTACGCCATGTTCTTAATGTTTCAATAGGTAGAGACAAAATAGAGCACTGAGTAAGAGATTCGAGCTGGTAAGGTGAAGGTTGTTGATTGATTAGGCTTTCAAAACCAATGATCCAATCACTTTCCCAATAAAACTGTTTGCTAAACTCCTTACCCTTGTCCGTCAGATAAACAGCATGACAGATTCCCTCGCGTACAAAGAAAATTTCTTTTGCAACTTCACCCTGACGGAGCAAGATATGCCGCGTCGGTAATTCAATTTGTTTTGCTGAATGCCTTAGTTGCTCGATCTCTAGTTGAGTAAAGTCATTTTGTTGTAATTGTTGCTGGAAAGCGTCAAACATAATGTGTGGTATCTAGGTCAGTTTCTTTAGCTAGTCTTTTGGAAATGTTGAATCATAATAATCAACTGACCAAAACAATGAAGATGAAACAGCATCATGCAGAGACAATGTGAATGGCCGTACCCGTTCTTTGTTCTGCTCAAGTAAAGAATCTTAGTAACAGACCTGAACCAGGTTAAACGGCTTGAGCATTTACTCTAATGCCCCTACTGTGCTTACTCATCCTATCTGACTCACTTGTATGGATGTGATGATTTAACGATAACGATCTATTTTCATTAGGCGAAATAAAAGATCTAATGAATAGATCTTTTATTTACTGCCAAGTACGATTAATCGCACTTAAGTACAGCGTTAATGATTAACGACGTCTATAATCTTTAGGATTCATGGGTTGACTGTGTTTCCATAAACCACGTTTACGCTTTTTGGCATCATCCTGCAATTCATTGAGGTATTTTAAGCGTTTTGAATGCCTTACATAATCTGCATAAACCCATGCAATCCCATCTTTAATCAAGGTTTCACTGACACTTTCACACCCTAAATAAATATCTGCAACAACTCTGCCGTAACGATCTTTATCTGCAACATTGAGTGTAACGATTCGTCTGTGCAGCATTTTTTTAAGATATTTCTGTGCATCAATGCCAAATTGTTGTTTAGATTCAGGTGCATCAACATAGGCTAAGCGCATTCTTTTACGTTGCCAGAAATAAAATATACGCCGACAGTCAATCGTATCACCATCAATAATCGCCAGCACCCGACAGCGATACTTACGACCTTTTTTAAATGGATTCAAGACTTTTCTTAAATAGGCATTCAGCCTTTTAACAGCAATCCAGAGCATCCATAGCGCAATAACAGCAAAAATCCACGGTAACCATTTTATCCAATGTTCAAAAGCAATCATCATCTATTCAATATATCAAGGAAACATCTGCCATCATTGCGAGTCAGTAACACACTCAAATGGGCATAAAAAAAGGGGTAAATATACCCCCTTTTTCAATTAAAACAATTATTTCTTTTTCAGCTCATCACGAATTTCACGTAACAACTGAATATCTTCTGGCGTTGCAACAGGTGCTGGAGCAGCCTCTGCTTCCTGTTTACGACGCAATCGATTAATTAATTTGACCATGATAAATACAACCCACGCCAAAATAATAAAGTTAATAAGAATAGTGAGGAAGTTACCGTAGGTTAAAACATTGACGCCTGCCTTTTGCAATTCTGCTAAAGATTGCAGGTTATTTGGATTATTACCCAACACGATAAATTTCTGGGTAAAGTCGACACCACCGCCAGTGATTGCCGTGATAATCGGCATAATGATGTCTTTGACTAATGAATCAACAATTTTACCAAATGCGCCACCGATGATCACACCGACAGCCAAATCAATCATGTTACCCTTGACCGCAAACTCGCGAAACTCTTTTAAAATACTCATGGATGAGAACTCCAGTGGTTATTTACGTTGTTATTTATTCGGTGACAATTGACCGAGTGAAATCATGTAATGTGCTATTTAATTTAGCAATTTTAATGAAAAAATCTTGAATATTCACGGTATTACAACAAAAATCTTCTCTATGTACTCACCTTGTATACAGATTCATTTTCTCAAAACAATAAAGCCACCCGATTGGGTGGCTTTATCTTTACGACTCAGAGCAATTAGCTACGAGAAGCACGTTTACGTTCATTTTCAGTCAAGAATTTCTTACGAATACGAACTGATTTAGGTGTAACTTCAACTAATTCATCATCTTCAATAAATTCTAAAGCTTGTTCAAGCGTGAATTTAACTGCAGGTGTTAACGTTAATGCTTCATCTGTACCAGATGCACGCATGTTGGTTAATTGTTTTGCTTTAGTTGGGTTTACAACCATGTCGTCTGAACGAGAGTTCATACCCACGATCATACCTTCGTAAACTTCTAACTGTGGTTCAGCAAATAGACGACCACGGTCTTGTAGAGTGAACAATGCAAATGCCAAGCAAGTACCGTTAACCATAGAGATCAACACACCGTTTTGACGTTTCGCAACTGTACCCTGTTTTGCAGGACCATAATGCGAGAAGCTTGAAGTCATGATCCCTGTACCAGAAGTCATGGTCAAGAATTCAGAACGGAAACCGATCAAACCACGTGAAGGAACAGTTGCTTCAATACGGATACGACCTTTGCCGTCAACTTCCATATTGGTTAACTCGCCTTTACGGTTACCCATTTGTTCCATTACAGAACCTTGATGTTGTTCTTCAACATCAAATGTTACGTTTTCGTACGGTTCTTGGATTTCGCCATCCACTTCACGCATGATCACTTGTGGACGAGAAACACCCATCTCGAAGCCTTCACGACGCATGTTTTCAATTAAAACTGAAAGGTGAAGTTCACCACGACCAGAAACTTTGAAACGGTCTGGACTGTCAGTGTCTTCTACACGAAGTGCTACGTTGTGAATCAGTTCACGTTCAAGACGTTCACGGATGTTACGTGAAGTCACGAATTTACCTTCTTTACCAGCAAACGGTGAGTTGTTGACTTGGAATGTCATCGAAACTGTAGGTTCATCTACAGACAATGCAGGTAATGCTTCAACATTTTTCGGATCACAAATGGTGTCTGAAATGTTCAGTGCATCGATACCTGTAATACATACAATGTCGCCGGCTGATGCTGAATCAACATCAATACGCTCTAAACCGTGGTAACCCATGATTTTCAAGATACGGCCGTTACGTGTGTTGCCGTCTTTGTCAATCACAGTCACAGGTGTATTGGTTTTTACTGAACCACGTTGAATACGACCAACACCGATAACACCAACGAAGCTGTTATAGTCAAGTGAAGAAATCTGCATTTGGAATGGACCATCAACATCAACTGCTGGTGGTTCAACGATGTCAACAATTGTTTCGAACAACGGAGTCATGTCTTCCGCTAATTCTTCTGGTGCAGGACCAGCAACACCGCGTAAGCCTGAAGCATAAACGATTGGGAAGTCTAACTGTTCGTCAGTTGCACCCAAGTTATCAAACAAGTCAAATACTTGGTCGATTACCCAGTCACAACGCGCGCTTGGTTTGTCAACTTTGTTGATAATCACGATTGGCTTCAAACCACGAGCAAACGCTTTTTGCGTTACGAAACGAGTTTGTGGCATTGGACCTTCTTGTGCATCGACAAGAAGCAATACGCAGTCAACCATAGACAATACACGTTCTACTTCACCACCGAAGTCGGCATGTCCCGGGGTGTCCACGATGTTGATACGGTAAGTTGTATCTGTACGTTTGTCCAACCAAGTGATAGCAGTGTTTTTTGCAAGAATGGTAATACCACGCTCAGATTCAAGCGCATTCGAATCCATTACACGCTCAATCTCGCCCGCGCGATCACCAAGAGCACCTGATTGTTGTAAAAGTTTGTCTACAAGAGTCGTCTTACCATGATCGACGTGCGCAATGATGGCAATGTTACGGAGAGTTTTGATATCTGACATGTAAATTCGATACGCCTAAAGTTTGAGGGCAAATTATACAGAAAAAATATAGATTTTAGTAGTGACAGTTTCTTGACAGCAGCATTTTTTTCATCGGTCAAACCGATTTTTAGTTTGTAAAGGGATGTAACTCGATTAGAATAGCCGCATCTTGCTTAGTATATTCCCCAAAATTCCATGTCGGATTTAGATCACTCACCCCATTCCCACTCTCAACCCGATTTATTGTTAGGGCTTGATGACAAGCCAAAACCGCTCATTGCATTCTTTGCTGCCTTACAACATCTTCTTGCGATTCTTGTCCCGATTTTAACGCCTGGTTTACTGATTTGTGGTGCTTTAAAAGTTCCTGCCCATGAAACCACCATGATTTTATCGATGTCTTTGGTGATCTCAGGGATTGCAACGTTCTTGCAATCGAAAAAGGTTGGCCCATTGGGTGCAGGCTTACTGATTGTTCAAGGTACAAGCTTTAACTTCATTGGCCCGATCATGGCGATTGGCAGCATGATGATTGCCAATGGTACGCCTTATCAGCAGGTTATGGCTGCGATTTTTGGTGTGGTGATTGCGGGCGCATTTATTGAAATGGGTGTATCACGTATTTTACCGTGGGTTAGAAAACTGATCACTCCACTCGTCACAGGTGTCGTTGTCCTGATGATTGGTCTGACTTTAATTAAAGAAGGTCTGATCAGTATGGGTGGCGGTTATGGTGCGATGGCAAATGGGACATTCGCCAACAGCGATAACCTGATCATGTCGAGTGTCGTCCTTGCAATTATCATCGTGCTCAACCGCATTCCTGTGGTGTGGATTAGAAGCTCAGCGATTCTACTGGCTTTGGTGATTGGCTATATTTTGGCGGGTTTTATGGGTCATCTGGATTTCACGGCATTCCAGCAAGCCCCCGTTTTTCAGTTACCAACACCGCTGCATTTTGGGATCAGTTTTGACTGGTCATTGTTTTTACCGTTTGCCTTTATTTACTTGGTCACTTCACTTGAAGCGATTGGTGACATTACTGCAACCAGTAAAATTTCCAAACAGCCTGTGACTGGCGAAACGTGGATGCAGCGTATTAAAGGCGGTGTACTGGTGAATGGTTTTAACTCACTGATTGCAGGGATTTTCAATACTTTCCCAAGTTCGGTGTTTGCCCAAAATAATGGCGTGATTCAATTGACAGGTGTCGCAAGCCGCTATGTCGGGATTTGGATTGCAGCATTGTTGGTTCTACTCGGTTTATTCCCAAAAATTGCAGGCGTTGTACAGGCTGTCCCTGAAGCCGTACTCGGTGGTGCAGTCATGGTGATGTTTGGCGCAGTCGCTGCATCGGGCATTAATATTTTGGCAGGAATTAAACTGGATCGTCGCGCCTTGCTGATTATTGCAATTTCTTTAGCACTTGGTCTTGGCGTTGCACAAGTTCCTGATTTCTTAAAGCATATGCCTGAACTTATGCGAAATATCTTCAGTTCTGGTGTGGCGACAGGTGGTATTGCTGCACTGTTATTGAATTTAATTTTGCCTGAACAGTCAGAGCAGTAATTTTTTAAAACAATGTCCAATCCCTGTTGCGGATTGGACATTTTTATTTTTGTAGGGTGTCATCATGGATCCTCGAAGTGAAGTCGTCTTGCGTCAACAAGACCAACTCAAAGGTCGTGTGTTATTTATTCATGCACCTCAAGATCAATTGCTCACTGAACTCAAAGACAGTGTAGAGGGTTGTATCTGGATATGGAATTTTGCTGATCATCAAGCGCATTTGGCACAAGGTTTAGACAGCCATTTTTCGATTGAATTTCCAGCGCAGACTTTTGATCAGGTTGTGATTTTTGTTCCCAAATCCAAAGAGTTGCTGAATTATATTATTCATCAAGTCGCCAGTCATATGCAGATTGGACAATCCATTTTCTTGGTGGGTGAGAAAAAAGGTGGCGTAGAACGTGCAGCCAAACAGCTCCAAGCTTATGGCAAAACACTCAAACTCGACAGCGCTCGTCATTGCCAATTCTGGCAACTGGTTTTACAACAACAAGAAACACTTAAACCACTAGAAGTATGGCTGAAAACCTATGACATTCAAGTTGGTGAACAACAACTTAAAATCTGCGCCCTGCCTGGGGTGTTTAGTCAAGATCATTTGGATGTCGGAACAGCCGTACTTTTGCCATACCTCAACCAAGTAAAATCGGGTAAACTCGCCGACTTTGGCTGCGGTGCAGGCATTATTAGCTGCTATTTGGCAAAGCTGAATCCACTGAATGTGATCCATGCGCTTGATGTCGATGCATTTGCATTAAAGTCGACAGCATTGACCTGTCAGCATAATGCGATTCCCGAATCACAAGTGCAAACCCATGCGGTCACAGGCATTCAGGATGCCCCGACAGATTTAGATGCTTTAGTGAGTAATCCGCCATTTCATCAGGGTATTCACACGTCTTATACCGTCAGTGAAGATTTGTGCAAACAGACCAAGCGTCACTTGCAAGCGCAAGGCGAGCTCTGGATTGTAGCCAACCGTTTTTTAAATTATCCGACTTTAATTGAGCAGCATTTCGGGCATTGCGACACGAAAGCTGATCAACAAGGCTTTAAGGTGTTATATGCCTGTGCAACTGCAAACAGACAAGGAAACTAGATGAGCGAAATGAATGAACATGCGCACTTACAACGCAGGTTAGGTGCTCGCCATCTGAATATGATCGCGATTGGTGGTTCAATCGGAACAGGGTTGTTTTTAGCTTCAGGCTCAACCATTAGTACCGCAGGACCTGGAGGCGCATTATTGGCCTAT
Source organism: Acinetobacter sp. MB5 (assembly GCF_003261585.1). Taxonomy (GTDB): domain Bacteria; phylum Pseudomonadota; class Gammaproteobacteria; order Pseudomonadales; family Moraxellaceae; genus Acinetobacter. Next base: position 515,901 of record NZ_POVU01000002.1, read on the forward strand.
GTCCTGATTGGGATTATGATTTACTTTTTAATGACCAGTCTCGGTGAACTTGCCACACACAATCCAACTTCAGGTGCATTTTTTACCTATGGTAATAAGTACGTTGAAGAAGGTTTTGGTTTCGCACTCGGCTGGAACTACTGGTACAACTGGGCAATTACTGTTGCATTTGAACTGGTTGCAGCACAGTGGATCATGGCATTCTGGTTCCCTGAAATTCCAGGTTACTGGTGGAGCTTATTGTTCCTGATCATTATTTTTGCGATCAATGCCATGTCCGTAAAAGGTTTTGGTGAAAGTGAATTTGTCTTCTCACTGGTCAAAGTGGTTGCCATCATCATCTTTATTTTGATTGGTCTTGCCACGATTTTAAAAGTAATGCTGACACCCAATGCCCTGCCATTTGCCAACTGGACGCATAAAGATGCGCCATTTGTTGGTGGATTCCAAGCCATGATTGGCGTTGCGATGATTGCTGGTTTCTCATTCCAAGGTACTGAAATGGTAGGGGTTGCTGCGGGTGAATCCAAAGATCCTCAAAAAACTATTCCTTTAGCCATCAAACAGATTTTCTGGCGTATCTTACTATTTTACGTTGTGTGTATTTTCATCATTGGGACACTCATCGCTTATGATGACCCACGTCTAATTCAAGCAGCAAGCAGTAACAATATTGCCCTTTCGCCATTCACGTTACTATATGAAAAAGCTGGTTTTGCCTTTGCTGCAGGTCTGATGAATGCGGTTATTTTGACAGCAATTTTATCTGCGGGTAACTCTGGGATGTACTCATCGACCCGTATGCTGTGGGACATGGCGAAAGAAGGTCGTGCACCGCGTTGGTTTGCTGAACTCGATAGTCGTGGCGTGCCGATGCGTGCGCTTTATGCCACCACTGCAATTGCTGCATTATCATTGCTCACCAGTTTTATGGGTAAACAGGAAATCTACAACTGGCTACTGAATATGTCAGGCATGTGTGGTTTTATTGTCTGGTTAGGTATTGCGATTTCACATTACCGTTTCCGTAAAGGTTATATCGCACAAGGCTACAAATTAGAAAATTTAGCATACCGTGCTAAATTCTTCCCTTTTGCGCCTTGGTTTGCTTTTATTCTGTGTTCAATCATTATCTTAGGGCAAAACTATCAGGCTTTGCTTGGAGAAAAAATTGACTGGTTAAGCCTCCTTGCAACCTATATTACCTTGCCATTATTTTTGGTGGTTTGGCTCAGTTACAAGTGGATTTACAAGACCAAACTCATCCCTTACGACAAGATGGATGTTAAACCAATGCAGGATGATGATTAATTCTTCGCTTGACATTTGATTTTTTAGGATTATTATTTCGCCGATATTGAATTTCGGCACTATCCTCACAGGATAGACTTTATTGAGGAGGACATCATGCCAGTACTAGCGAGCTTAAAACACTAATCGATTTGGCACGATGTCGTCTCACGGACAGGTGTACAAATCTCATCTGTCCGAATGCAAAAACCTAGCATTCGCTAGGTTTTTTTATACCTAAAATTCGGACAAAAACAAAAATAACTTGAGAATCATCTAAATGAGCATTCAAAAAATTTTAAATGCTGAGGGGCACTTTGGCGTGCCTGTGAAAATTTTCACCCAAGACATCGATCACGACAGTATCGAACAGCTCAGCAAAATGGCACAACTACAATTTATTCACTCACACATTGCAGTTATGCCCGATGTCCATGTTGGTAAAGGCGCCACCGTGGGCAGCGTAATTCCAACCAAGCACGCGATTATTCCTGCTGCGGTTGGGGTAGATATTGGCTGTGGCATGAACGCCATTCGCCTGAATCTAAAAGCCCATCAGCTACCCGATAATTTATCGCCATTACGCCATGCAATTGAACGTAAAGTGCCTGTTGGTTTTAACATGCATAAGCAAGTGAAAGCGAAGGCATCCACGCTGACACCACTTGAGAAACGCTTACAACCCATTTTACTTAAACATTCAGGCTTGGTGCGTATGCTTCGACAGTTTGATGCCACATGGCAAAAACAGCTAGGCACTCTCGGTGGCGGCAATCACTTTATTGAGTTATGCCTCGATGAAAATCAGGATGTCTGGATCATGCTGCACTCGGGTAGCCGTGGTTTGGGCAATGTAATCGGCACTTATTTCATTGAACTAGCCAAGAAAGAAGCGCAGCATCGTTTCGGACATGTTCCAGACAAAGACTTGAGCTATTTTGCAGAAGGTTCGGCCAGTTTTGATGATTATGTTGAAGCGGTGGAATGGGCACAAAGTTATGCCTATGAAAACCGACGTGAAATGATGCGCCTCATTTTAGAAGCGATTCGTCCAATTTTACCGTCATTTCAGATGACCAAAGAAGCGATTAACTGCCATCACAATTATGTCAGTCAGGAGAATCACTTTGGAGAAAATGTCTTTGTGACACGTAAAGGTGCGATTCGTGCGGGTGAAGATGAGCTCGGGATTATCCCTGGTTCAATGGGTGCCCATTCTTACATTGTACGAGGTAAAGGTAATCCTGAGTCCTTTTGTTCTTGCTCACATGGTGCAGGTCGGAAAATGAGTCGTAGTAAAGCCAAGCTTTTATTTAATCAGCAAGACCTAATTGAACAAACAATAGGTATTGAATGTCGTAAAGACACTGATGTGATTGATGAAATTCCAAGTGCGTATAAAGATATCGACCAAGTTATTGCTTATCAAAGTGACTTGATTGAAGTGGTACACACCTTAAAACAAATCTTATGTATTAAAGGTTAAATAATGAAACTTAAAAATATGCCAAAGATTAAAGCACGTAATCCTGTTGCGCTCTCACCGCTTTTACAGAAAGGTGGTATGCATGACAGTGAAAAACCTAGAGCACAACACCGTCGCGATCGAAAAGCGATGAAATGTGAACTCAAATCTAAAAACTGGCTATAAAAAAGCGGCTCATAAGAGCCGCTTTTTACACATCAACTCAAATTATTGAGCTGCTGGAGCTGGTTGTTCTGCTGCTGGTTTAGCAAGTACAGTACGGCTACCTGTGATTGACGCAAATACACGACGGTTCATTGCACGACCTTCTTTTGTGCTGTTGTCAGCAATCGGTTGATCCCATGCAAAACCTTGTGTAGTCAAACGTGATGGATCTACGTTGTATTCATTTACAAGCGCTGTTTTAACAGAGTTTGCACGTGCCAATGATAAACGTTCGTTTAACTTACGTGGACCTGTGTTGTCTGTGTGACCTTCGATACGCGCTGTTGCATTTGGATACTCAGAAAGTTTCTCTGCAACTTTTGCAATTTCAGGTTTGTATTGTGGCTTGATGTTTGATTTGTTGGTATCAAAGAACACGCGAAGTTCCATGTTCAAGTCTTCAGTTAACTCTTGTGGAGCTGGCTGAACAACTGGAGCTGGTTCAACTGGTTGTACTTCTGTTACAGGCGCAGCAGGTTTCAAGTGACCGCCAATTACAACGTTCAAACCAGCAAGTGCTGTGTAGTTCCAGAAATCTTCATCAATGTTATACGTTGCACGTGCTTCTGTACGAAGTGACAATGCATCGTTTAAGCGCCAGAATACACCCGCACCTACGTTACCTAAAGTACCCGCTTCAGAGTTACCACGGTTATTCGCACGCGTTAAACCACTGAAGTCATATTTATAATGACCAGCACCTAACAATACGTAAGGTTTGATTTTGCTGTCATAGTTATGTGTGATCAAATCAGAAGTCGCAATGAAGTTACCATTGATTTGTTTTTGCTTGTATTCAGCACCAGCTGTAGCTGCACCATCTACATCGCCTTTCACCTGAAGGTATTCAGCTTCAAAGCTTAACCATGGAGTTAATTCAACACCCAGTGCTGCACCTACTGCTAAATCGTCTTGTGCTTCACCTTGACTAGAGCTTAGAAGGTGATCACTTCCGTTGTTATGTTGAGTACTTTGGAATGTGTAACCGAGTAACAATGGTGTTACTGTTACGCCAGCATTTGCTGCAACAAATGGAGAAGCTGCAAGCAATGTAGCAACAGCAATACGATTCAATTTCATGGATATCCTCCAGAGAAAACAATTATGTTCAGGTATAACCTAAATTATGTACTTTCTGAGATATTCTTACATCTCAGTCTTTTAAAGTTACGAGCATGTATGATACAAGCTCATTCAATAAATTTAAACGCTAATAACATGACTATGACCATATTTTTTACATATGAGCCATTCAATTAAAATTACATCATTCTTATTGTATAATAATACATTCACAAAACAGATTCTTAAAACTTATTTTTAATCAGCCTAAAACTCATCAGAAAAAGAATAATTAATTTTAAATAAAATTAAAAAACAATCGGTTAATATTAAATAACAAGCTATCGATAATCGTATTATTAGCAATATTTAAACCCAATATTTATATTAACAATCACAAGTTCCACCTATATTTGTAAAAGCAATAAATTTATTTTAGTTCTAATTAACACAATTCATGATTATTTTGCCGATTTAGGTTTATTCAACATAAATTCAAGTTTATATCCTAATAAAAAAGCGGCTCAAGAGAGCCGCTTTTTACACATCAACTCAAATTATTGAGCTGCTGGAGCTGGTTGTTCTGCTGCTGGTTTAGCAAGTACAGTACGGCTACCTGTGATTGACGCAAATACACGACGGTTCATTGCACGACCTTCTTTTGTGCTGTTGTCAGCAATCGGTTGATCCCATGCAAAACCTTGTGTAGTCAAACGTGATGGATCTACGTTGTATTCATTTACAAGCGCTGTTTTAACAGAGTTTGCACGTGCCAATGATAAACGTTCGTTTAACTTACGTGGACCTGTGTTGTCTGTGTGACCTTCGATACGCGCTGTTGCATTTGGATACTCAGAAAGTTTCTCTGCAACTTTTGCAATTTCAGGTTTGTATTGTGGCTTGATGTTTGATTTGTTGGTATCAAAGAACACGCGAAGTTCCATGTTCAAGTCTTCAGTTAACTCTTGTGGAGCTGGCTGAACAACTGGAGCTGGTTCAACTGGTTGTACTTCTGTTACAGGCGCAGCAGGTTTCAAGTGACCGCCAATTACAACGTTCAAACCAGCAAGTGCTGTGTAGTTCCAGAAATCTTCATCAATGTTATACGTTGCACGTGCTTCTGTACGAAGTGACAATGCATCGTTTAAGCGCCAGAATACACCCGCACCTACGTTACCTAAAGTACCCGCTTCAGAGTTACCACGGTTATTCGCACGCGTTAAACCACTGAAGTCATATTTATAATGACCAGCACCTAACAATACGTAAGGTTTGATTTTGCTGTCATAGTTATGTGTGATCAAATCAGAAGTCGCAATGAAGTTACCATTGATTTGTTTTTGCTTGTATTCAGCACCAGCTGTAGCTGCACCATCTACATCGCCTTTCACCTGAAGGTATTCAGCTTCAAAGCTTAACCATGGAGTTAATTCAACACCCAGTGCTGCACCTACTGCTAAATCGTCTTGTGCTTCACCTTGACTAGAGCTTAGAAGGTGATCACTTCCGTTGTTATGTTGAGTACTTTGGAATGTGTAACCGAGTAACAATGGTGTTACTGTTACGCCAGCATTTGCTGCAACAAATGGAGAAGCTGCAAGCAATGTAGCAACAGCAATACGA
>NZ_POVU01000030.1 GCF_003261585.1 Acinetobacter sp. MB5
CAAATAAACTTCGAGAAATTTCTACCAATTCAATCAATGAAATATATATTCGACTGATCAACTAGTAAAAATCCACACAAGTTGTTCTTCCAATTCTCTTAATGATCTTCTTTTTATCTCATCAATAAAAAGATAACGCAAACTTAAAATCTCTCACCCTAGAGCGAAGATTTGTTTCATCAGTTGCGTTGGGATGAGTGCATTATAGGTGAATTTCTGCAGCACGCAAGTGCATTTTTATGCGTGCTGCATCGAGTGTATTTTATTTACACACATATTTAAATTAAGTTATTGATATTTATTATTTTAAAATTTATTTATTTTTTAGCACTTTTGCTCACTATCTGCACACTCTGAATAATAATAGGTTTAATAGGTACATTTTGGTGCATACCATAATCAGTTGTTGCAACTTTTGAGATTCGATCTACAACATCCATGCCTTTTACAACCTTACCAAAGACGGCATATCCACTATCAAAAGTGCCTCGGTCTAATGATTTGTTATCTACAGTATTAATAAAGAATTGACTGGTTGCAGAATTCGGGTCATTGGTACGTGCCATCGCAAGTGTGCCTCGTACATTGTGAAGACCGTTATAGGATTCATTTTTAATTGGTGCATTGCCTGACTTCTCTACCATGCGAGTTGTCATACCACCACCTTGAATCATAAAACCAGGAATGACGCGGTGAAAAACGGTTCCTGAATAAAAGTTACTTTTTACGTAATTTTTAAAGTTTTGAGTCGTCACTGGTGCTTGCTGATCAAAAAGCTCTATTTCAATGTTGCCCATATTGGTTTTCATATCAACAAAAGTATTGGCAAACGTAACTTGCCCTATTAATAGTAATCCTAAACCGAGTGCCTGTTTTTTCATGTCATCAACCTTTTTATAAAAGTTTGATTAGTCTAATTGAGTTTAGTGTATTTTTCTTTTGTATCTCAGTTATAGACGTTCCACGTGAAACTTAAATGACATTAATTTAAAAACTGCTTAAATAGTTGTGAAATTTCGATCCAGTCTTTTTTTGATTGATATGACACAGAAGTTAAATTTATAAATCCATGTAATTGATGTGCATAATTTCGATGACAGACCTTTACATTAGCCTGCTGTAATAACTGTGCATAGTGTGCACCTTCATCATGTAAAATATCATGCCCTGCTGTTACTAAAAAACAGGACGCTGAATGATCAAGTTGGGCATAGATAGGGGAAACCAAGGGATCATCTAATTCAAGTTGACTATTGAGTACATAATGCTGTGTAACTTGATCCACATCACCCTCAGTTAACAATAGTCCAGCTTTATATTTAAAAAACGATGGGTAACGACTTTTAAAGTCAACAGTAGGATAAATGAGAAGCTGGGCAATTGGTGCATGTAAGTGTTGTTTTAAGCGTTGTGCCAGCACTGTACTAATATTTGCGCCTGCACTATCTCCCGCAACAGCAATGGCATTTGGCTGAATATTAAATCGGTCTTGATGTTGCCATATCCAATGCCATGCCATTTCACATGTGTCTAGCATTTGTTGGGCTGTAACCTCTGGAGCCAATGGATAATCAATATTTAAGACTTGGCAACCACTATATTTAGCCAGAATTCGACAGGCTTCATCATGCGTATCCAAATTTCCAAGAATAAACCCTCCCCCATGAAAAAAAACAATCATTGGACAAGCCTGCTGTGGGAATGGATGATAGTACCGTACTGGCAATACTCTATGATTTAAAGATAGGCTGAAATCCTGAACCCATGCTAACTGCGTCGGGCGATATACCACCTCCCTTATGCTTTTCGCAAAATTCTCCCGTGATTTTTGCACATCCGATGAAATTAACCCTCGATATCCTTGTCGATATTGATATGCCATTAGACACTTTAATGTGGGATCAAGTTCAGGGTAATCCCACGGCACATCCATGCTTCTATATAGTTGTTGTTTTAAATTTTCGGGCAAATAGTCAAGACCTTGTGCAAGCAGTGCTGTTCTTTTTTTCCAAATCTGCTCAAGCATCATCACGATCAACCAATTTTTTTAATCTTGGATATTTATTTTATCTGATAATGACAGCAATGAAGCGTTGCAATTGCATCGATTCATTGCTGTTTTTTATGATTTGCCGTCAGCTTTATGCTAATCCTTATGGGGCATTCGTTGCGATTGTATTTGTTTCAGAACTTGCTGTTTGTCCCATGTTTGCATCCACACTTGCCGATGTCGATACAACAGGGCTTTGTGCTTGAGCATCTACCGATGTTGAAGCAGTCACAGGTGTTGGTGTATCTGAACTTTGATTGGCTTCATGAGATGCACAACCTACAGCTGAAAAAGCAAAACCTGCGGCAGTTAAAGAAAATACGGCTAATTTTTTCATCATCACTCTCTACTAAAATTAAAAAAATATAAAACTCGATAAACGAGTAGCAGCATCATGGCGAAGTTAAATCCTGCACAATATGGGCGAAATGCTATGTTTTTTTAATAAGGTTTATGATTCTGCGGAACTTATGTTATTGCCAACCAAAGCAACTACATTGTAAACAATACGGCTTTTGTATCTTTTAATTTAAGATTGTCTGTATATTCAAATAGCTTCATGACTTTCTCTAACAAGCATATCGAATCATTTAAGAATTTTTATTTTTATAAAAAATAACAGAGGTTCAACAATTATTGAGAATTTTTCTCACATAATACTCAGTTTTTTTAAAAAATATTCAAATTAATTTATTAATATTTATGTATATTTTCTACTTAATACACTATTTTTTGCAAAACAATGCACTATATTTTGCAGAATAGCGTCTCAAAACCCATTTTTAAGTCCGTATTTTCCTCAATCTGTAAAATTAAAAGCTTTAAATCATGTTTGGTGCTTGAATTTTTCGGTACTGCCCTTACTTCTGTTGTAACAAAAGAAACCCTAATCATGGCAGTTCAGAGTTTATGCAGTTGTACCACTGACGCCGAAGGACTGCACATGTTTAAAAACCTGTTTAAGCGGAGATCATCAATGGCGAATGAGCAAACTGAACAAACTCAAGACCTAGAGCAAGAACAACTTGAGAATGCTGAGCAATCGCAAACTGAAACAACCGTTGAAGATTTACAAGCACAAATCACTAAGCTTGAAGAAAGCTTAAAGCTTGAGAAAGCACGCGCTGCAAATGCGATTTATGAAGCTGAAAAAATCAAAGAACGTGTAGAGCGTGAAGCGGACGCAGCGAAAAAATTTGCTGTTGAAAAGTTTGCAAAAAGCTTACTCGACTCTGTTGATAATTTAGAACGCGCTATTCAAGCCGCAGGTGAAGAAGAAAGTCCTGTTCTTGAAGGCGTTAAATTAACCTTAAAATCTCTAACGACTGCACTTGAGAAATTCGAAGTGGTCGCTGTAGATACAGAAAATGGCTTTAATGCCGATCTTCACCAAGCTGTGGGTATCGACCCAACAGCAAAAGCAGGTGAAATTGGTAACGTGCTACAAAAAGGCTATACCCTTTCAGGTCGTCTGTTGCGTCCAGCAATGGTCACTGTTGGTCAATAAGCCTACAAATTACAGGGTTTTCCATTTTTTTTAATAAATGTTGCTTGAAAAAAATGGATTCACTCTCATATCGAATAACAAGCAGAAACAATTGCAAAAAATTTTTGAGGAACACGTAAATGGCTAAAATCATTGGTATTGACTTGGGTACAACCAACTCATGTGTTGCAGTACTTGAAGGCGACAAAGTAAAAGTTATTGAGAACGCTGAAGGTGCTCGCACAACTCCATCGATTATTGCATACAAAGATGGCGAGATCTTAGTGGGTCAATCAGCTAAGCGCCAAGCAGTAACAAACCCTAAAAACACATTATTCGCGATTAAGCGTTTAATCGGTCGTCGTTATGAAGACCAAGCAGTACAAAAAGACATCGGTCTTGTACCTTACAAAATTATCAAAGCTGACAATGGCGATGCTTGGGTTGAAGTCAACGACAAGAAACTTGCTCCACAACAAATCTCTGCAGAAATCTTGAAAAAAATGAAGAAAACTGCTGAAGACTACTTGGGTGAAGCAGTGACAGAAGCCGTCATTACTGTTCCTGCATACTTCAACGATGCACAACGTCAAGCAACTAAAGATGCAGGTAAAATTGCAGGTCTTGATGTTAAACGTATCATCAACGAACCAACTGCTGCGGCACTTGCATTCGGTATGGACAAAAAAGAAGGCGACCGTAAAATTGCTGTTTACGACTTAGGTGGTGGTACTTTTGACGTATCAATCATTGAAATCGCTGACCTTGATGGCGACCAACAAATCGAAGTATTGTCGACTAACGGTGATACATTCCTTGGCGGTGAAGACTTTGACAACGCGTTGATCGAATTCTTGGTTGAAGAATTCAAGAAAGAACAAAGCGTAAACTTGAAAAATGATCCACTTGCGTTACAACGTTTGAAAGAAGCTGCTGAAAAAGCAAAAATCGAGCTTTCTTCTTCTAATGCAACTGAAATCAACTTGCCATACATCACTGCTGATGCAACTGGCCCTAAACACTTAGTGATCAACGTGACTCGCGCGAAACTTGAAGCATTGGTTGCTGATTTGGTTGCGCGTACGATTGAACCATGTCGCGTTGCATTGAAAGATGCAGGTCTTTCGACTTCTGACATTTCTGACGTGATCTTGGTGGGTGGTCAAACACGTATGCCAATGGTTCAACAGAAAGTTCAAGAATTCTTCGGTAAAGAGCCACGTAAAGACGTCAACCCTGATGAAGCGGTTGCAATTGGTGCAGCAATTCAAGGTGCGGTATTGTCTGGTGACAAAAACGACGTACTTCTTCTTGACGTTACTCCATTAACTTTGGGTATCGAAACAATGGGCGGTGTGTTGACTCCAATCATTGAGAAAAACACCACGATTCCTGCGAAGAAATCTCAAGTATTCTCAACTGCGGCGGACAACCAACCAGCAGTAGATATTTCGGTTTACCAAGGTGAGCGTAAAATTGCTCAACAAAACAAATTGTTGGGTAACTTCCAGTTGGGTGATATCCCTCCTGCGCCACGTGGTGTTCCACAAATCGAAGTATCATTCGACATCAATGCGGATGGTATCTTGAAAGTATCTGCAAAAGATAAGAGCACGGGTAAAGAGCAATCAATCCAGATTAAAGCAAACTCAGGTTTGTCTGATGCTGAAATCGAAGCAATGATCCGTGATGCTGAAGCGAATGCTGAAGAAGACCGTAAGTTTGAAGAACTTGCAAAAGCACGTAACGAAGCTGATGCTTTAGTTGCAAGTGCAAACAAAGCAGTGAAAGATCTTGGTGATAAAGTCACTGAAGATGAAAAAACTGCGGTAAGCACTGCTGTTTCTGAACTTGAAGCTGCAACCAAAGAAAATGACGTTGAAGCAATCAAAGCAAAAACTGAAGCACTTCAAAACATCATCATGCCAATCACCCAACGTGCTTATGAACAAGCACAAGGTGCTGAAGGTGGTGCACAAGGTTTTGATCCAAATGCATTCCAAGGCGGCCAAGGTGCTCAACAGCAAAAAGCGGATGATGGCGTTGTTGATGCTGAATTCACTGAAGTTAAAGATGATAAAAAATAATTTATCGCTTTAATTCTAAAAAAAACCGCGCTTTAAGCGCGGTTTTTTTTATGTCTGATACACTAAAAAATCTGTACAGATTTTCCAATTGAGTCTATTTATAATTTGCAGCGCTTGGGTATTTGGTCATGACATGAAGTTCAAACTATTCTTACAATCAGAAAAAGTGCTCTATATCAGTAAAATTCTCAGTTGTGCTGTGGTGATTACACTTCTTTCGATTATTTTCGATAAAGACAAAACCACCAATTTTTTTGTTTGGGCCTCTTTAACCGCTTTTTCCACCTTACAATTTAGCCGTAAAGCCAAAGTCAACTTTAACCAGATCATGGGCAATATTATTGGCTCAGTGATTGGAATTATCATCTGGATGTTGATGTCGAGTGTTTCAGCACATTTGTATTATATTAATCTGGAATACTGGTTCCTGATTCTCGGCATTTTTGTCACGACATTGCTATGTATTATGCTCAAGCATAGTGAGTATTGCGGGATTGCACTCTCAAGCTTTCTGATTGTCACCATTTACGATGTGGCTCATCACACCATTGAAGGTGCGTTATCGCGTATTTTATTCTGTATTATTGGCTGTTTTATTGCCTATATGGTCGACCTGATCAGCCGAAAACTGGAACAAAAATTTCATATTATGATTTATGAAGAAAAACCTTAATTCCTTGATCTATAGCAAGCATAAAATAAAAAGGTGATCTATACGATGCGAACAGGAAGTCTCTTATTCATTGCGATGCTGTTGCTGCTATTACTCTACCAACAAATGCAATATCCACAAATTCGGTTAAACCCAATCACTACACGCCTCACCCACCCGCTCGACACCCGTTTACATTTTAAAATTGGGGACGTTGACCCGCGTTTTCATTTGTCTCGCAGTGAACTGGAAGAATTAGCACAACAGGCTGCCAACATTTGGCAACAAGGTACTGGACGAAGCTGGTTTGTCTACGACCCTCATGCACGCCTCGCGATTAATTTTATTTATGACCAAAGACAGGAACAAACCACACAACGCCTAACTGCACTCGAAAAGATCCAGAACACTCAAAATCAGCAACAATTTCAAGAGCAAGAAATTAATCAACATAAATCTGAAATTGAACAGTCACAACAACTGATTGATGCCAAGCAAACGAGCTTTCAGCAACAAGTGCAACAGTACAATCAATTCGTTGAGCAGATTAATCGTCAAGGTGGCGCCAGCCCTGAACTTAAGCAACAAATAGAACAGCAAAAACAGGCGCTTGAACAAATGAAAGCTGAGCTCAATCAAATGGTCATGCAGCACAATCAGTTGGTCTCACAATCTAATTTCCAAGTTCAGAGTTATAACCAAATCAATCAGAACATTAACCAAACAATTCAAACCTATAATCAAGAATATGCCGCTCGCCCATTTGATAAAGGACTATTTAACGGACATAGCATCAATATTTATGAATTTGAAAATCAGGATGATCTGCGTTTAGTCATCGCCCATGAACTCGGACATGCCTTAGGCTTACCGCATACCGAACACAATTCACATGCTTTAATGTATCCGCTCTTAAAAGATCAAAACATGCATGACTTTCAATTAACAATGGATGACCGCCAACTATTGAAAGAAAATTCTGTTTGGGATAAATTTTTAAATACATTAAAACGATAACTCCGTGACCCAGACAAATTTCATGCTATGGTTATAACTAAATACACTGAATTCAATGGAGATCGGCGTGAGTTATTATCATATTATTGTCGAAGTAAATGATCATATTAGTACTATCGAAGAAACTCGTGACATCGAAATCTTTAATATTGAAGAGCTTACACCCTATCTACACGCCTTACTACTTCCCTACTTCAATAAACAAATGATTGAATTTGAAGATGAAAATATTGCTTTTGAAGATATTCTTCATCTTGAAATCAAACAAACACAAATGCCGATTGAGTATTTGATTGAAGAAGAACAAAAAGAATTACCAAGTGATACCGATGTCACCATTACTGCTCATGAAATCTTTAATGATCGGGAACTGAGTCAAGATGTCACCAAAGTCATTTTTGATGTGCTAGATGCTGTCAAAATTGATCATGAAAATTTTTAATCCACTCAATGTAAAAAAGGTCTGATTTATCAGACCTTTTTTACTCCCAAATTACTGCATCATTTTTGCTGCTTGCTCTTGACGCAGTACTTGTAAAATTTTCTGCCCTGCCCGACCTGTTGCAGGCAAACCTAAGCGCTGTTGTTCCTGCTGAATCGCTTGGCGGGTTTTATCACCCACTAAACCATCTGCTTCACCAATGTCATAACCTTTGCTTAATAAAATCTGCTGAATTTCACGACGCTCTGCACGAGATGTTCCTGCATCATCGGTTGGCCATGCGGTTTTAAATTCGCCCTGTCCTTGTAAACGATCCGATAAATGCGCAATCGCCAAAGCATAGCTTTCCGCAGCGTTATAACTGTAAATGGCATCGAAGTTTTTAAATACCAGGAATACAGGCCCATTTGCACCCGCTGGCGCCATTAAACCTGCTGGTGTTGTCTCTGTTAAATTTCCTTGAATTAAAGCTGAACCATCGGCACGAACCAAACCTTGTCCGAGCCAATAACTCAGTGGTTTCTTGTTACGTCGCCCCTCACCTGCAATCGACATATTCGGTGGCAATTTCACCTCAAAACCCCATGGTAAGCCTGTTTGCCAACCTGCTCTCTTCAAAAAATTTGCTGTCGATGCCAATGCATCAGGCACACTTGAAACCAAATCACGACGACCATCACCATCAAAATCAACGGCTAATCGCTCATAAGTCGATGGCATAAACTGGGTATGCCCAAAAGCACCCGCCCATGAGCCTTTGAGTTGATCTACGGTTAAATCACCCCGTTGTAAAATTCGCATTGCTGCAAAAAACTCACCACGGAAATAACCTTGACGACGCCCTTCACAACTGAGTGTACCCAGTGCTTGTAGCAACGGATATTTTCCAGAAATATCGCCATAGTTACTTTCAACACCCCACACCGCAACAATGGTTTCCACTGGCACACCATAGACTTGTGATGCACGATTCAAAACATCGTGATATTGGGCAATTTTCTGCTGCCCTTTTTGGACTCGTTCATCATCCACCAATCCTGATAAATAGTCCCAAATGGGTGTTGAGAATTCAGGTTGATAATTAAGTTTCTCTAATACTGAACGATCAGGGGTTAAATTTTGGGTGTATTGAATATAAGTCTGATCACTCACGCCCGATGCTAGGGCTTGAGAACGTAAACCAGCAAGACATTGTTGAAACTGAGTTTGTTCAGATACAGCAGGAAGATTGTTTAGAGTCGCAATTGAAGAAGATGAACCATTTTGGTCACTGACACCATTAATGATGAGTTCTGCTTGAACATAGGTTGTTGCTAGAAAAATACTACCGACAAGAAAAGAAAGACGTCGCATGATCTTGATTGCCATTTTGAATTCAAATTATCGGGCTACCATACCACATCCCTTAAAAAGGATGATGTAATTTGAATTCAAATGTACAAATACTCGCAAATCGATGCATTTCTTTACTTTGAATTTAAATTCAAACTTTTAAATTCAAAGTATGAATTCATTTTTTCAGATTTAAATTTAAAAATAAATTCAAAAAAATCACAGTGTGGATAACTTGCTTTTTAATCAAATATATTTAGTTAAGATTTTGTTTTATATTTAAATTTATTCAAAAGAACCCGATACTGTTAACTCGTTGTAAAACTTTAAAAACAGTGATGAAATTTTAACTTTGAATTCAATTTTTTTGAATTTAAATTCAAAACAGCATTTTTAAATTTAAATTCATTTATAAGTCGAATTATTTATCCACACTGAATGTGGTTTTGAATTTAAAAACGGCGGCTATCTTGCCTGAGAAATAGATATAAAAAAAGCGCTTGCCGAAACAAACGCTTTTTTTAACAACAATCTAGCTTTAAATGCTCATATCTTGAGTCAATGCCAAAGGCTCAGGCAAAATGGTTGACAATTGACGGCATAAAACTGTTAATTGTGCAGCATCAACGGGCATTAACGTAATATGCCCAAGCTTACGGCCCTGACGCTCTGTTTTGTTATATAGATGCAGATGTGCACCATCCAATGCCAAAACGTCTTCAGTTTTTGGATGCTGACCAATGATATTGATCATCACGGTTGGACGTACCACCTCGGTTGAACCTAGCGGCAAACCTGCAACAGCGCGAATATGGTTTTCAAACTGCGAACAGACTGCACCTTCAATCGACCAGTGTCCTGAGTTATGTACACGTGGCGCCATTTCATTGGCATATAGACCTTGTTCTGTCACAAACAGTTCAAGGGTCAGTACACCAACATAATTCAAATGGTTCAACAAACGGGTAATGTAATCTTGTGCTACAGGTTGTAAGTCTGCACTGTTTGGCGCAGGGACAATCGAATGCGACAAGATACCGTTATGATGATGGTTTTCAGCCAATGCCCATGTTTTTACATCGCCATTTTGCCCACGTACCGCAATAATTGAGACTTCGCGAGAGAACTTCACAAAGCTTTCAGCAATCAGACTTTTTGCAGGCCCAAGTTCAGCCCATGCTGTATCAATTTGATCTTCCGAACGTAAAACAAACTGACCTTTACCATCATAACCACCCGTTGCGGTTTTCAGGACGATCGGTAAGCCAAGATCAACCACTGCCTGTTTCAAGCTTTCAAGGCTATCGACTGCGCGGTAAGGTGCAACAGGAATATCTAATTGATCAAACAGAGCTTTTTCAAGCAAACGGTTTTGTGCTGTTGCCAACGCTTGACGTGGCGGATGCAATTGCTTGCTTTGTGTCAAAATATCAACATCAGTCAAAGGTGTATTTTCAAACTCTAGGCTAAACACATCTGCGCTGTTAATAAACTGCTGCAAACCCTGTTCAGTTTGGTTTGAGATCACTTGACCCATTGCCGCAGAAGGGCAATCTGTATTGGCTTCAAAGAAAGTACATTGAATATTGAGTGGTAACGCAGCCTGAGCCATCATGCGACCCAATTGACCACCACCAAAAATACCGATGGTTTTGTTCATGTGGCTAGCCTCGTTTATACCTGACCTGGAATGTTGTTGTTAGCAACTTTTGCTGTTTGTGCATCACGAAAATCTGCAACATTTTTTGCGATATCAGGGCGTGTCAAACCTAAAATTTGTGCTGCCATAATTGCGGCATTGGTTGCACCCGCAGGGCCAATCGCCAATGTACCCACCGCAATACCTGCTGGCATTTGGACAATCGAAAGGAGAGAGTCAACACCATTTAAAATAGATGATTTAACTGGAACACCCAAGACTGGAAGATCAGTTTTTGCTGCGCACATTCCTGGTAAATGTGCTGCGCCGCCTGCACCTGCAATAATCACCTGAATACCGCGCTCACGTGCAGTTTCAGCATATTCAAACAAACGGTCTGGGGTACGGTGTGCAGACACCACTTCAGCTTCAAAAGGGACGCCAAGCTGTTTGAGCATATTGGCAGTGTGTTCTAAGGTTGCCCAATCAGATTGAGAACCCATAATAATTCCAACTAAAGGTTGAGCGTCTGTAGCTGCGACCGTATTCATTGATATTTCCAAAGCGTAAGTAGATCAATGCGCTTAGCAAAGCCAAGAAGTGCATTGCATAGATATTAGGGCACACTAGTATAGCTTGTTTTTTCATCCTCTCCAAAAATACTCATCACTTGTCTGAGAATTTCTGATTTATTGACTCCGAAACACAAAATATACACAGCCGAGCAGACAGCAACCCGCCCATAAATAATCCAGCTTAAAAGGTTGTTTAAATAAAAACAGCATGAAAGGCACAAACACCAATAAAGTCACGACTTCTTGGGTAATTTTCATTTCGCCCATGCTAAAGCCTTGCTGGGCAAATAAGCGCGTGGCAGGAATCATGAAACTATATTCAAGGAAAGCAATACACCAACCAAATAAAATGGCTTTCCAAAGTGGAGCAGCATGTAAAAATTTTAAATGCCCATACCATGCCAAAGTCATAAAACAGTTGGAAATAATCAGCAAGATAAAAGGTAAAGGCGTGATCACCAGTTCAATTCCATATCAGCATTGAAACCGTGCATTATAGCGTTCAAAACATAAAGATGAGCGACGTCAATATAGATTTAATAATGTCTGTAACCCGCAGAAAACACCGAAAAATACAATTTTTTCAATAAGAAAAAACATTACAACTTCTCTTTTGAAAACATAAATATAAATCACTTAAGATAGGATGACTTTATCGAATACGGTAGCAACATGTTTAACCTGACCCAGCTTAATCACGATCTATTTAGCATGATTTATATGACATGGCGTGATTCCGAATTTGCCTTGCATGCTGCCTTATTTTTTTCACATCATTTGACCACGATTTTGGCTGTTCTATTATTACTCAGCACATTACTGAGAAAAAGCTATCCAATTCTATTTGTAAAAGCCTTAGCTTTGACTTTATGTGCATCTCTATTGAATTATATTTTCGATCACACCTTTTATTTTCCACGCCCATTTATGCTTGGGCTGAGTCAAAATCATATTCAACATTCCAATAATAACTCATTTCCAAGTAGTCATATGCTGGTGATGAGCACCATTGCATTTGCTTATTGTTTTTCATCAAAACTATGGATTGGTTGCGGTTTGTTACTGGCAGCACTCACTGTTGGCTGGTCACGAATTTATTTAGGGGTGCATTTTCCGTTCGATATTTTGGCGTCACTGTTGATCGCGCTTAGTTTAAATTTTGCGGCTTATCAAATTCTCCGTCGCAAGGCACCACGCTGGATTGGCTAAAGCTTGAGACACATACAACTTCTCACGTATTGTGACTATCTTTTCAAATATAGCCTTGCTATCGTTGCCAATAATTTCAAATAAACACACGATTCAACAGATCGGGAACAGTGGAGTAGGCGAGCGATGCATCTGCATATTTTGGGTATTTGCGGCACTTTTATGGGGTCACTGGCACTTTTGGCCCGTGATCTTGGGCATACCGTCACAGGGTCAGATCAAAACGTTTACCCACCGATGTCGACCCAGCTCGAAAATGCAGGCATTACCTTAATGCAAGGTTATGACCGTAGCCATTTACAGCCACATCCTGATTTGGTGATTGTCGGGAATGCCATGAAACGTGGCATTGATGCCGTGGAATATATGCTGAATGCTGGCTTACCGTATATTTCAGGACCACAGTTTTTAGCCGATCATGTCTTGCAAGGTAAACATGTGCTTGGTGTAGCAGGAACACACGGTAAAACTACTACCACCACCATGTTGGCATGGGTACTGGATCAGGCAGGTCTCAACCCAGGCTTCCTGATTGGCGGCGTGCCATTAGGTTTTAGTCAAAGTGCACGTTTGGGTGGTGGAAAATATTTCTGTGTTGAAGCCGATGAATATGATTCTGCATTTTTTGATAAACGCTCTAAGTTCGTACATTATCACCCAAAAACTGCAATCTTAAATAACCTTGAATTTGACCATGCCGATATTTTTGATGATTTGGCAGCGATTCAAAAACAATTCCACCACCTTGTTCGCACCATTCCAAGTGAAGGGCGCATTATTGCACCAATAACCGAAACCAATATTGATACTGTTTTAGAGATGGGCTGCTGGACACCCGTGGTGCGTACCAGTCTTGCTGCCCATGAGAAAGCGGAACTCTCAGCCGAACTCGTTTCTGCGGATGGCAGTCATTTCAAAGTCCTACAGCACGGCGAAGTGAAAGCCGAAGTTCAGTGGAATATGACAGGGCAACATAGTGTTGCCAACGCACTTGCGACTATTGCCGCTGCCGAGCATGTAGGTATTTCGATTGAACAGGCTTGTGCTGCCTTGTCTTGTTTTGGTGGGGTCAAACGCCGTATGGAATTGCTTGATACCGTACGTGGCATCGAAGTCTATGATGACTTTGCTCATCATCCTACTGCAATTGAAACCACACTCGACGGCGCACGTAAACGCCTTGGCGAACGCAAACTTTGGGCAGTCATTGAGCCTCGTTCCAACACTATGCGTATGGGCAGCCATAAAGATCTTTTGGCACAGTCTGCTCGTTTAGCCGATGACGTAATTTGGTATCAGCCAGAAGGTTTGGATTGGGACTTGCAGCCTGTGGTCGATGCTGCGCCCAACCAAGCGACTGTGGCGCGCTCGCTAGATCAAATCATTTCGACCATTTGCCAGCAAGCAGGTGAGGGCGATGCCGTAGTGATTATGTCGAATGGTGGATTTGGTGGATTACATCAAAAACTCATCGCTGCCTTAAAAGTTCAATAAGTCAGTAAAATCATCATTAAGCAGCGTTTTAACGCTGCTTTTTTTATTTTTCTATTAAACTTTTTTTCATAAGTCCTTTTTATTTCTCTTGCGCTGCATTGAAATATATTTCAATTTTGCTCAGGAAAAAAAATAAAGAGGGTGTAGACATTATCAAAGAAGCCTATTATTTAAATCCACATTTTGCGATTTCAATTATTACAAAACTGTAACTTTTCTAATTCTTTCCTTAAGAATGTTTTCTTTATCATAGCCCAATTTATTTCAAGGCTCGATGGACAGCTCATGACGCTAGAAGCACTCAATCTGACTTGGTTTAGCGAAATCAACGCACCATTGCATGCCAGTCATGCCATGATTGATCTTGCGATTTTTATTGCCAATGATGTGTTTTATCTGCTGGTTTTATTCTTGTTGTTTCTCTGGGTTTATGGCGATAAACAATTGAAAGAGCGAGCACTCAGAGCCGTCTTTTTTACCATGATTTCACTCGGCATTGGTTTTATCATTTCAACATTCTATTACCACCCAAGACCGTTTGTGATGGGAGTTGGACATACTTTTATCCAGCATGCTCCAGATGCCTCTTTCCCAAGCGATCACATGCTGATTTTTAGCACTATTGCATGGTCTTACCTGTTCTCAGGACGCAAATTCGCTGGAAGTGTTTTGCTGATCTTGGCGGGTTTGGTGGCATGGTCACGTGTCTATTTGGGCGTGCATTTTCCAATGGATATGATCGGTGCATTTTCTATTGCACTCTTGGTCAATATCTTGGGCATCTGGATCTGGAAATTTGCAGGGCAGTCGATTCTACATACCAGCACCCAGTTATATACCATTGTCTGTAAACCCTTATTAGAAAAAGGCTGGATTAAATAAATTAGTCAAGCCTCTAAAATATTGAAGCAAGGTGATGACCTCTCCATCAACACCTTGCTTTTTTTAAAATTTTTTCTTTTTAATTTATATCGTTTCAATGACAAAACAATTTCAGCAATATGACAATTCTTTTAAAAACTAGTCCAAAATAATATAGGTATTTTCAAAGTGATTTTCTTTGAAATTGCCTTGAACCAAATGTACGGCATAACCATCGATCAAATCTAAAGCCAGACATTCATCAATATCAATCACAGCATCCGTATGTGCCTTACGCCAATGCTGTTCAATATGCAGTTTACCTTGCTGTTTGGCATCGGCAGGACTCATCCCAGCGACCACCACATAATGGTGGAACTCACCAAATTCATCTGCCAGATATGCCCCTAAATTAATCAGGTATAGCTTTAACTGGCTCCGCATGGGCTTGGAATATGGCACAATTTCAACCCGATAGTTTACACCTTGATACTGCACACCACGGACACACATCCACGCATCAATATGCAAACCTTGTGGTAATCCGAACCAGCGCTGCTTAAGCTGTGGATAACTTTGTTCAAGCTGCGGATAAATCACAGGGATAATATCGTGGACTTCAACACGTGCCTGTGCATGCTTTCCGCCAAGCAGCACAATAAATAATTGTGGTTCTGTCATGTGGATTCACCCTTACATTTTTATGCTGTAGAAAAATTGCACATTCATAAAAATTATGACATTCTAGCCATACATTAGGATTGATTAAATCAAATCACTAATTCGAAATTAAGTTTGACAAGGGGAGTAGCCTCCTCCAAACGTAACCTGACTATCATAGCAAACATAGTGAAAGTTACGTGTCAGATATCGTCAATACACTTTGCAAAAAGTCGGTATCTGAGCATCATACCTAGTGTGATGTAGGCAAGACCTTGATCATGTTGACACAGATGTTTTTTCATCTGGCAACAGGTCAAGGTTTTTTTATGGATACCACCAGACCCAAGCCAGATGATGAGGAGAAAAACTCATGCAATCTATTGGCAGTCTCGGACTCTATCTGGCATTTTTTGGCATCGTTGCCATCATGCTGATTGTTGATTTTATCGGTTTCAAAAACAATAAATCTGACCATGTTCCACTCAAGCAAGCAGCGTACTGGAGTATTGCTTGGGTTTCGGTTGCGATGCTGTTTGCTGGTGGACTGTGGTTATACTTGCAACACACTGCATCTTTAGCAATTGCCAATCAAAAAACCTTAGAGTATCTCTCAGGCTACTTACTGGAAAAATCCCTCGCCATCGACAATGTGTTTGTCTGGCTGATGATTTTCTCAGCTTTTGCGATTCCACCTGTACTACAGCGTAAAGTGCTGCTCTACGGCATACTCGGTGCGATTGTCCTACGTACCATCTTTATTTTTATTGGTGCATGGTTGGTTCAAGAGTTTTCATGGATCTTGTATATCTTTGGTGCATTTCTGGTCTACACAGGCTTTAAATTCCTGAAAGGGCAAGATGAAGATGCCAATATTGAAGATATGGCATTACTGAAATGGCTACGTAAACATGTTCCAATTACCTCAACTTTACGTGGCGATCAATTGGTTGTCTTTGAACAAGGTAAACGCTGGATTACGCCGTTATTTGTGGTGCTCATCTTGGTAGAGTTTTCCGATGTCATTTTTGCAGTCGATTCTATTCCCGCAATTTTCGCGGTGACTAGCGACCCCTTTATTGTGCTGAGTGCCAATCTGATGGCGATTTTGGGCCTTCGTGCCATGTTCTTCCTGCTCGCAGGTGCAGCCGAGAAAATGCATTATCTGCCATATGGATTAGGCATTATCCTGTTGTTTATCGGGATAAAAATGCTCTTGCTTGATGTATTTCATATGCCGATCTGGATTTCATTAGGCTTTATTGTTTTTGTTTTAGCAATCACTGCTGTTTTATCTCTACGACATCAGAAACAAACTCAGTAACATCATTCCCTAAGCACATCGCCATATGGTCAGGCTGGACTTTATGGCGATGCAACCTCAGCTAAAATCAGTAAGGTCAATATAGATAAAACTCAGAAAAACCTTGCCGAATGAATGGAAATATATTGGATTCAACCGCAGCATTTCTATGCCATATGCTAAATTGGAATAGTTTTTGCTAAATTAAAAAAGAAAAAAGCCAAATTTTTAAGGTGCAATCCGCATCTTTTTTTATGGCATCTCCATCAGATTTTCATGTTGTTGTCCAAATACGTTACAATCGCTCGAAAAAAGTAAAAAGCAGGTTTTCCATGACAAATTGTTCTCCTATCAGCGCCATTCGTGGTCGTTTCTTAGATATCCAACAACTGGTTCAACATCCCTCTGAAATTGCTGAACAAGTCCGTTATCTGGAAGATGCCGTGCTGATCAGCGAGCATGGAAAAATCAAATGGTTTGGCACATGGCAAGATGCACAGCCACATTTACCAGAAGATGTCGAAATTCAGCATTATCCTGAACAACTGATCGTTCCTGGGTTTATTGATACGCATATTCACTATCCACAAACCGAAATGGTGGGTGCTTATGGTGAACAACTCTTAAGTTGGCTCAACACCTATACCTTCCCAACTGAATTACAGTTTAAAGACCCGAGTTATGCTGAACACATTGCACATTTCTTTATTCAAGAATTGTTGAAAAACGGCACAACTACAGCACTTGTGTTTTGTACGGTACATCCAGAATCGGTCGATGCATTGTTTCAAGCAGCAGCGAATTTCAATATGCGCCTGATCGCTGGCAAGGTGATGATGGATCGCCATGCACCTGAAGATCTCTGTGATACTGCTGAGAGTAGTTATACTGACTCAAAAGCCCTAATTGAAAAATGGCATGGGCAGGGACGTGCACTGTATGCCATCACACCTCGCTTTGCCCCAACTTCAACACCAGAACAATTGGAAAAAGCAGGGCAGCTCAAACAGGAATTTCCTGATGTCTATGTCCACACCCATTTGAGTGAAAACAAAGACGAAATTGCATGGGTCAAATCCCTCTTTCCTGAACGTCAGGGCTATTTGGATGTGTATCATCATTATGGCTTAACAGGTCAGCGCTCTGTCTTTGCACATTGTGTGCATTTAGAAGATGAAGAATGGAACTGCATGCACGATACAGATTCGGCAATTGCTTTTTGTCCGACCTCAAACCTGTTCTTAGGCAGTGGATTATTCCCGCTCAATAAAACATGGGAAAAACAGGTGAAAGTCGGCTTGGGTACCGACATTGGGGCAGGAACATCCTTCAATCAGCTACAAACCCTGAATGAAGCCTATAAAGTCCAACAGCTTCAAGGCAACAAACTTTCAGCCTTTGAGTCGCTGTATCACGCTACATTAGGCGGTGCAAAAGCACTCGATTTACAGGACAAGCTTGGTAACTTTAACATCGGTAAAGAAGCTGATTTTGTGGTGCTAAATTTAAATGCCACAGCACTACAAAGTTTGCGCCAGTCACGTGCTAAAGCGATTGAAGACAGTTTATTTGCCCTCTTTACACTGGGTGATGACCGTAACGTCCACGCCACTTATGTCTATGGACAACGTAAATTCAGTAAATAAACCATGACTTTTAAGGGCTAAATTGCGAACAAAATCAATCCTACTCTCTCTATTCTTACATTTTGTTGAGCAAGAAAAGATGCAGGAATGTGGAAATTGTTTTAAAATTTGCGCATAAACTCATGAATTCGAGGTGTTGCAGGTCAACACCTTTTTTATTTTTACATACTGATGTCTTTAGGTAGCTGTCCATGACTGTGCAATTAAGCGTAATGATTTCCGAAGAGGCGATTCAAGCCAAAGTCAAAGAGCTAGGTGAACAGATCAATGCTCACTATGCCAATAGTGGTAAAGAACTGGTATTGATTGGACTACTGCGTGGTTCAGTTATTTTTATGGCAGATCTGTGCCGCCAAATTCAAAAAGCACATGAACTCGACTTCATGACGGTTTCAAGTTACGGCGGTGGAACTGTGTCTACACGCGACGTAAAAATCCTCAAAGACCTCGATGGTGAAATCCGTGGTAAAGATGTCCTTGTGGTTGAAGATATCATCGACTCAGGCAACACCTTAAGCAAAGTGCTGGAAATCTTAAAAACTCGCGAGCCAAATTCAATCCAGCTTTGCACCTTGGTCAGCAAACCTTCTCGCCGTGAAATTGATCTCGATGTGCAGTTCCTTGGCTTTGAAGTTGAAGATAAATTCATTGTGGGTTATGGCTTGGACTATGACCAGAAATACCGTCATTTGCCATTTATTGGTGAAATTGGTCTGTAAAATTGCATCATTTAAAAGTGGTGCAGGTCACCACTTTTTTATTTTTAATCACAAAATATAACGAGAATTATCAATACTCTGCTATTTCTAACCATCTTCATCCTGCACACTAATTTTAATCTATTCAATTGATGAGCTGAAGGAGCTACATCATGTGGCATCTGATAGTTGTGATTATAATTGGTTTTATTGCAGGTCTGATTGCACGTGCTTTACATCCAGGCAATGACAAAGCAGGCTTTATTGTCACTACATTACTGGGAATCGCAGGCTCATTTGTTGCCACCTATGGCGGACGAATGCTCGGGCTGTATAGTGCGCATTCATCGGCTGGTTTTATTGCCTCTGTCATTGGTGCAATTGTGATTTTAGTGATTTATAACCTGATCCGTAAAAACACCTAAGTTCTCAGACACTGTATTCAATAGCACACCTTTGAGTGTGCTATTTTTTTAAATTTTATAAGCCATTTTTCTGCCAGAATGCCTGAATCTGCTCGGCTGAGGTATAACCCAGTGCCCGATAACCATTGGCAAAAATAATCCCGGGTGTTCCTTCAATTTTGAGCTTTTGACCCAGCTGCAAGTTGCGCTGAATCGGATTGGTACAATTTGAACTGGCATTTGAAATAAATCCTCGCCCAATCAGATTATCCCAAGCATAGTTGCGGTTTTCACTACACCACACCTGTTTAGACGGCACGATAGATTGTGGGCGGATTGGGTACAAGAAACGATAAATCGTAACATTGTTCAGTTTGGCAAGTTCTTGTTCTAATTTTTTACAGTATGGGCAATTCGGATCAACAAAAATGGCGAGCTGATGCTGACCATTACCTTTAACCTGCTTTAATGCATCTTGAAAGGGAAGGCTACGCCAATCGACGCGATTATTTTGAACCACTAAATCTTGCGTCAGATTCTTCTGATCTTTTAAACGAATCATGCTGCCAAGCATGACATGCTGACCTGCCTCATCCAGATATACAACTTGCTTATCTAGATTGGCACTATATAAACCACGCACCTCAGTGGGTGCAATATTTTGAAAATTAAGATTCGGATATTGGCGTTTAAGTTGACTACTTAAACTGGTGACATCGGCAAAGGTGGCACTAGAGCAGCATAATGCCAATAACCATAGGCTTAATTTTTTCATGGCTCAGCACTTCCTTAAAAAGTGCTGATTGTAGCGGATAATGATTTTCTAAGTATGCAACCCAAGCGTTGTAAATTTGTCAGCAGGTTTCACGTGGAACATGCTTAGCTTGGATTGATTTCAACAGAAATATGTACAATTTCTTCATGAATCGATAATGCTTCACGCACCTGATCTGCACTTAACGCATGCTCTGTTTCTAAAGCCAAGATACAGGAAAACTTACCTTTACCCACTTTCCAGACATGCACATCGGTAATACTTACGGGTACATTTAACTGCTCAATCACTTCATAGATTTCAGCAACCACAGGATGATCCATTTCTGCATCAAGTAAAGTTCGACCTGTTTCACACATCAAACCCCAAGACCATTTCGCAACCAAAACTGATCCAACAATACCGAGTACCGCATCTAAAAAGTTCCAGCCAAAGTACTTGGCTGCCAATAAAGCCAAGATTGCAAATACAGAAGTCACCGCATCGGCAACCACATGAATAAATGCTGCTTTCTGATTTAAATCATGATGATGCTCATGTCCATGATCATCATGATCGTGGTGGTGGTGGTGGTGGTGGTGG
>NZ_POVU01000031.1 GCF_003261585.1 Acinetobacter sp. MB5
TCATGATGATGCTCATGTCCATTATCATCATGATCGTGGTGGTGGTTAGGATCATCATGCAGCAACCAAGCGCAAAGTAAATTCACCAATAATCCAATCACCGCAATTAAAATGGCTTCATTGTAATGAATAGGTAGCGGCGTGAATAACCGTTCAATGGATTGAAACGCCATAAATAGCGCTACGACCATCAATAAAATTGCACTGCTATAACCTGAGAGAATTTCGATTTTCCACGTGCCAAAACTAAAGCGTTGATCTTTTGAATAATGACGAGCAGCCCGATAAGCAATATATGCCAAACCCAAAGCCAACATATGAGAACTCATGTGCCAACCATCAGCAAGAAGCGCCATGGAATTAAAAATCCATCCTCCAGCGACTTCAAAAACCATCATGACACCCGTTAAAATCGTGGCCCACAAAATACGTTTCTGAGCCAATGGATTCCCTTCGTCAAACTGATGATCGTGGGATCGTTTTGAATCTATACGTTGCATTCTTGGATTACTCAAATATACTCCCCCATAGTATATTTATTTTTTTTGAGTTCGGATATGAGTCATCTTCATCAAGATAAAAAAATATTGAATCGTGTGAAACGCCTGAAAGGTCAAATTCACAGTGTAGAACAGCACCTCGAAGCAGGTGATAGTAGTTGTATTGATGTATTGCAGCAGGTTGCTGCCATTAAAGGCGCAATTAATGGCTTAATGAACGAACTGATTGAACAGCATTTGCGTCATCATGTTTTGGGAGATGAAACTGTGATTAATGAAGTGGAGATGGATGAATTTTTAAAATTATTAAAACGCTATAGTTAGCATCTAGAACATCTTGTCCTACTAAAAGAATGCATAATTTAAACAACAATTGAAGAATTATTCATAATATGTCCTATTTATAGAACAATATGTCATTTTTTCCTACTTATTAATATTTTTAAAACTCTTAAAATAAGATCATTATTTAAGCAAGTTTTGGAATTCCGCTATGAACACAATTCGCTATTTAGACTTCGGATCAGGCAAATCTCTTATTTTACTGATTGCCCGTATTCTATTAATTGCGCTCTTCTTAATCTTTGGTTTTAGTAAATTGACTGGTTTTGAAGGCACAGTCCAATACATGACCATGTTACATGCACCACTGCCAACACTCTCTGCAATTATTGCTGTGGTAGCTGAAGCCTTGTTTGGTGTGCTGATTGTAATCGGTTTCTATACACGTCCCATCGCGGTGCTTTTAGCTTTATATACATTGGGAACTGCAATCATTGGTCATGCTTATTGGCATACCACAGGTGATATGATGCAAGATTTAAATACTAAAATTCACTTTTTTAAAAATATCAGCATCGTGGGTGGGTTCTTATTGCTTGCAATTACTGGCCCAGGTGCAATTTCATTTGATAAACGCTAATTTAATACAAGGCTTTTCTAAATATCATTTTTATTCCCCTTCAAAGCCTAGGTTTTGAAGGGGTTTTTAATAGGTGATCTCACAACTGAGCAAAAGCTACTTTCCGATACAAAACGAACCGAAAATTTTACCAAGTAAATCATCTGCACTAAATTCACCTGTAATTTCACCCAAGGCATTTTGTGCAAGACGCAGTGATTCAGCGACCAATTCACCTGCATGAAAATCGACTAGCTGTACACGTGCTTCTACCAAATACTGCTGTGTGCGCTTCATTGCGTCTAAATGACGTGTTCGTGCAATAAAGGTATCTTCTTCAGGATGAAAGCCTGCATGTGCTGTAATCGCATCTATGAGCGCCTGAACCCCCATTTCCTGCTTCGCCGACACTGTAATATGACGGAAGCCCTGATATTCACCAATTGCAGGTGTGGTTTGGGTCAAATCACATTTATTGGCAATCAGCATCAGGCGGCGTGGCTCTAAATGTTCGGCAAAATAATGCTGTGCCAGTTGAAGTGGATCTTCACCTTGGCTCAAGTCATAGACCAGCAGCAATAAATCTGCCTGTTCGATTTCTTTGATAGCACGGCGAATACCTTCTTTTTCCACAATGTCGCCTGTTTCCCGTAAACCTGCGGTATCAGTCAAAGTAATTGGCAATCCATTCAGGCTGAGTTTTTCATGCAAAACATCACGGGTTGTCCCTGCAATATCGGTCACAATCGCACGTTCAACCCCAGCCAAAGCATTCAATAAACTGGATTTACCTGCATTAGGTTTACCTGCAATCACCACCTGCAAACCTTCACGAAGCAGCTGACCTTGACGTGCGGACTGTTGCACAGATTGAACTGAGCTTTGTACATCTTCCAGCAACGCTAAAATTTTACCATCGGCCAGAAAATCAATTTCTTCTTCAGGAAAATCAATCGCAGCTTCCACATGCAAACGCAAGTGAATCAATTTTTCCAAAACGGTATTCACTTTATTGGAAAATGCACCTTGTAAGGAGCGTACTGCAGAGCGCGCAGCCGCTTGTGAAGTCGCATCAATCAAATCAGCAATCGCTTCGGCCTGCACCAAATCCAGTTTGCTATTTTCAAAGGCGCGCATGGAAAATTCACCTGCTTTAGCAGCAGTTGCACCAAGTTCAAGTAAACGCGCGAGCAGGGCATTCTGAATCACAGGTCCACCATGTCCCTGTAGCTCCACCACATCCTCACCGGTAAAAGAATTCGGGTTAGGGAAGCACAAGACCAAACCCTCATCCATCACTTCGCCCTGAGCATCATAAAACTGGCGAAAACCTGCCATACGCGCTTTAGGCAAGTTCTTTTGACTAATTGCCTGAGCAATCGCATAGGCTTTAGGACCTGACAGTCGAATGACACCGACACCACCACGACCTGGCGGCGTTGCGATAGCAGCAATGGTGGTTTGGTTTTGCATAGCACACACCTAAATTTATCAATATTCAGTCAAAGAAAAATCCGCCTAAGCGTAACATCTTAGGCGGATTTATTCAGCAGTTGTCTGCTTGGTCTAATTGAGATTAAGCACTCGTTTGAGTTTCACGTTGCTTTTTCACACTCTTACCAATAAACCACTGCTGTAAGATCGTAATACTGTTGTTCACAATCCAGTACAACACCAGACCCGCAGGGAAGAACAACATAAATACCGTAAAGATAATTGGCATTAAGCGGAACACTTTCGCCTGCATTGGATCAGCTGGTTGAGGGTTCAACATTTGCTGTGCAAACATGGTTCCACCCATGATTAATGGCAAGATAAACCATGGATCCATTGCAGATAAATCAGTGATCCACGCTAACCAAGGTGCATGACGCAACTCAACGCTTTCCATCAATACCCAATACAACGCCAAGAAAATTGGCATTTGCATGAATAATGGCAAGCAACCTGAAAGCGGGTTAACCCCTTCGCGTTTGTACAAAGCCATCATTTCTTGAGAGAAACGCATACGGTCTTCGCCAAACTCTTCTTTCATGCGTTGCATTTCAGGTGCAATCACACGCATTTTAGCCATTGAGCGATAGCTTTTTGCAGACAATGGCCACAAAATCATTTTCACAACAACAGTCAACAGAATAATCGACCAACCCCAGTTACCCAAGAACTTATGGAATGTTTCCAAGCCGAGGAACAAGAGTTTAGCAATTGGCCATAACCAACCATAATCTACAGTTTGGTTTAATCCTGTGGCCAAATCTTTCAACTCAGACTGTACTTTAGGACCCGAATAGAATGTCGCATTGACTTCCATTTTAGTTCCAGCAGGTACAGTAATCGCTGGTGAAGTGAATCCAATAATATTCATATCCTGACCAGCTTTACGAGATTGTAAAGTTGCAGTGTATGGTTGACCATTGGCTTGAGTCAGCTTCAATGTTCCTGGAATCCAAGCGCTCACAAAGTAGTGCTGAACCACAGCAACCCAACCACCTTTGGCTTGAACATTCAACTTATCATCATTGAAATTAGCAAATTTCAATTTGTTGTAATGCTCATCAGGGGTACCCCAAGCACCACCAAGATAAGTTCCTAACTGGAAGATACCTTGACTTGATTTACCTGGATCGACTGAGTTATCACGCTTGATCTGACCGAAGAATTGCCCCTGCCAGCTTTGCTGACTGCGGTTCATGACTTGATAACCCACTTCAATTGGGTAATCACCCTGTTTGAAGGTAAAGGTTTTCACAATTTCAACGCCATTAGCAGTTTTATAAACCATTGGCACTGTGAGAACTTTTACGGTTTTGCCATTTTCAGTTACAGTTTTCGCGTCATTTAAGGTATAGCTGTTTTTCTCTACCTCAAAATCAGGACGTCCATTTGCACTGCTGTCTGGTCCATTGACACCAATTAAACCAGATTGTGCGACATAAGTACGTTTGTTATCACTTTCAAGCATGACAAAAGGCTGGTCACTGCCTTTGCTTTCGTCATGTGCAAGCAATTCAAGACGTACAATATCACCACCTTTTGGTGTAATCCAAAGGCGATATAAATCTGTTTGAACAGTAATCAGATGCTGACTAACTGTAGCTGTAGCAGAAGTAGTGTTTGCTGGTGCTACAGCATTTGCCTGTGGCATATCTGTAGATGCTGTATTTTGACTGTTTGGCAAATCTGCAGACACATTACGTGACACAACCGCTACATTTTGTTGCTGTGGTGTGCTGTTTGTGTGTCCATAGTCTTTTTGCCAAGCCAAAATAAGCAAATAAGCGGTTACCAACATGGCACCGATAATCGCAAACCTGGCCCATTGTTGCATAGCTATGACCCCAAGTAGTGAGAGTAATTTTGGTTCAAGAAACGTTCACGAAAGGGTACAGTAACATGAAGCGTTTGAGAATCGATTTGCTGAAAGGAAATAAAACGAATAGCCTTTGCAGGTACAGGATCATATCCTGAACCTCCCCAAGGATGACAGCGACAAACCCGACAGGTTGCAAGCCAAACCCCATGTACAGCGCCATGCGTTTGCAAAGCTTCTAACGCATATTGAGAACAGGTAGGAATATAGCGACAACGTGGTCCGAGTAAAGGACTAATCGCAATCTGATAAAGACGTATAAACCAATGCAGGATTCGAACCATTGGCTATCTCTACTTTTGTGGGGAAATAGACGTATTATTTTGACGCTTATGTGCCAAGCGATTGAGTTTTTGCCAAGCAAATTTTAATTGCTGATGCAATTCAGCATTTGAAATATCTTCGATGCCCATTTTAGGCATAACAACAATATCCAACGAAGCAATAGCTTGTTGGTTCAAGCGAAAACTTTCGCGAGCAATCCGTTTTATTCGATTTCTTTCGTGTGCACGGCGTACTTTCTTTTTCGCAACAACAAGACCTAGACGGCTCGATTGCTGACTTGGCTTAGCCAAAAAAAGAAAGTGGGGTTGATGCACTTTAAAAAGCGCACCATCGAACACACTTTTGTAATCTACAGCACAGCGTATACGTACATCTGTGCTGAAACTATAAAGTGTCATACAACACCCAGATCGATGAAGCGTTAACTTTAAATTATACAGTTAAGCTATGACGACCTTTTGCACGGCGACGAGCTAGAACTTGACGACCAGCTTTAGTAGCCATACGAGCACGGAAACCATGAACGCGTTTACGCTTTAATTCAGATGGTTGGAATGTACGTTTCATACAGAAATTCCCAAAAATTGATCTATCTATAAAGGTTCGCGATTTTATTGTGCATTCGAACAACTGTCAATCAAAAAGCTATTTTTTACGCGATTTCTTACATATTTTTCTAGACGAAGCCATTCGATATCCTGTATTTAGTAAAACTAAATAATATCAAACAAAAGATTTTGAATCTTATCTTTCAAGACAATACAGATTTATCCACTCAATTATCCTCAAAGTTATCAACAACCCTAGATCAAATTTCTTGTTTTTAGTGAATTTGAATTTAAATTCGTAAATTTAAACTTATCCACAATGCTCACTTCGCTTATTAATTAAATTTAAATTTTAAAATTCAAATTTATTATTATTAGTGTTGATTTTTTTTGTTGATAACTTATTTTTTTGTATGTAAATCATAAATTTAAATTGTGGATATTATTGTTTTTATCTTTTTTATAGAATGTGGATAACTTTATGTGTTATTTTATCCACAGCTTGTGTATAAAATTATCCACAATAGATTTGAGCGGGTTTTATCCGCATTGAATTGCCACTTTTTATTCGAATCTGTGGATTTTTTTATGACAGATGTGGATAACTTGGTTAGAATAGCCACCCCCTGCAAATGAAGCGCAGGGTGATTTAATTTTTTGGTCAGTACGTAGGGGAAATCACATGCTTTGGACAGACTGCTTAACTCGCTTGCGACAAGAGCTCTCTGATAATGTCTTTGCGATGTGGATTCGCCCGTTGGTTGCTGAAGAGCACGAACAGACATTACGTTTATATGCACCAAATCCTTATTGGACACGTTATATTCAAGAACATCATCTTGAGTTGATTTCCATATTGGCTGAGCAACTTTCAGAAGGCCGTATTCGTCATGTTGAAATTATGGTGGATTCGCGCCCTGGCGCTATTTTAAAAGCCAGTGAGCAGCCAGCAACAACGACAGCAGCTCTGGAAACACCTGTCCCAAGTCCATCTCGAAAAGAAAAAGAACCTGAAGTCGCTCCTGTTGCTCAACCTGTGTCGAAACTGAGCAAGAAACGCCAGTTGAACCCTTTGTTTACTTTTTCCTTGTTTGTTGAAGGACGTTCTAACCAGATGGCAGCTGAAACCTGTCGTAAGGTGCTTACTCAGCTCGGTGCATCTCAGCACAATCCATTATTTCTTTATGGACCTACGGGGTTGGGTAAAACGCATTTAATGCAGGCCGTGGGGAATGCACTATTACAAGCCAAACCAAATGCACGTGTGATGTACATGACCGCAGAAAGTTTTGTACAAGATTTTGTGAGCTCTCTGCAAAAAGGCAAAGTTGAAGAGTTTAAGAAAAACTGCCGTTCTCTAGATTTGTTACTGGTTGATGATATTCACTTACTGGCTGGTAAAGAAGCAAGTCTGGTGGAGTTCTTTTATACGTTTAATGCGCTGTTAGATGAGTCTAAGCAAATTATTCTAACGTCGGATCGTTATCCAAAAGAATTAACCGAATTAGATCCTCGTCTAGTTTCACGTTTCTCTTGGGGGTTATCGGTTGGGGTTGAACCACCTGATATTGAAACCCGTATTGAAATTTTGTTGAAAAAAGCTGAAAGCACTGGCGTTGATTTACCACGTAACTGTGCACTGTTTATTGCTCAGCAAGTGGTTGCCAACGTTCGTGAGCTTGAAGGGGCACTCAACAAAGTTGTTGCGATCTCACGTTTTAAAGGGTCTGCAATTGATCTGGATGTTGTACGTGAATCGCTGAAAGATGTTTTGGCAATTCGTGCACGTAATATTAGTACTGAAAATATTCAACGTGTGGTCAGTGAATATTTTCGTATTCCACTCAAAGAATTAGTTGGACCAAAGCGTACCCGTATTTATGCACGTCCTCGTCAGTTAGCCATGGGATTGGCCCGTGAATTGACAGGTGATAGCTTTCCTGAAATTGGGATGGTATTTGGTGGACGTGACCATAGTACAGTGATGCATGCCTGCGAAAAAGTGCAAAGCTTACGTGAAGAAGATCCAATTTTTGATGAAGATTATAAGAATTTAACCCGCCTGTTACAGAGTTAAAATCCAAAATTTATTGAAGAGAAAAAGTCGAGTTGCAATGTGTAGGCTTCTGCCGCATAGTACTCGACTCAACCCCCTATTTGTCTAAAAAGATACCTGTTAGAGGAATGCATTGTGCGCCTAAAAATCGCGAAAGAGAGTCTGTTAAATGTACTATCTCATGTTGTTGGGGTCGTAGAACGTCGACATACTTTAAACATTTTATCTAATGTCAAAATTCAAGCTTCTGCACAAGCATTGACCATTACAGGGTCGGATTTAGAAGTTGAATTGGTGGCAAGCATGCCATTTGCCGAAGGTGCATGTTTACAGGCAGGGGAGACGACAGTTCCTGCACGTAAACTTATGGATATCTGCAAATCTTTACCAAGCGCAGCGTTGATTGATTTACAGATTACTGAAGATCAGCGCTGTATCTTGAAGTCAGGTAATAGCCGTTTTGTACTTGGAACCTTACCTGCGGAAGACTATCCGTTATTAACGACTGAAAATACCCAAGGCACACAGGTTCAAGTGACTCAACGCGAACTCAAACGCTTATTTGAAAAAACTGCGTTCGCGATGGCCGTGCAGGATGTACGTTTTTATTTGACGGGCACTTTGCTTGAGATTGATCAGAATCAACTTCGTGCAGTAACCACAGATGGTCACCGTTTGGCACTCTGTGAAACTTCTGCTGCGTCAACTGCATCACAGCCGTTACAAGCGATTGTTCCACGTAAAGCAGTAGGTGAGTTACAGCGTTTATTGACGATTGAAGATCAGCCATTAACGGTTTTGATTGGTCGTGAATTGTTGAATGTCACCATTCAATTGCCAAGCCGCGATAAAGAGCAGGGCAGTGTTACAGTTCGCTTCACGACAAAATTGATTGATGGAAAATTCCCAGACTACCGCCGCGTGATTCCTCGTGGTGGTGACAAACATGTTGTGATTGCGCATGACGTGTTTAAACAGTCTTTGCAACGTGTTGCGATTTTGAGTAATGAAAAATTACGTGGCGTATTCTTAAATTTCTATACCGATACCCTGCAACTGCGTGCCAATAACCCAGAGCAAGATGAAGCGAGTGAAGACTTAGTCATTCAATATGCTGATGAAGCATTGGAAATGTCATTCAACGCACAATATTTACTTGACGTTCTCAGTGTATTGGATGGTGATGATGTCACCATGACCATGACTGAGGCAAACCAATCGGTATTGGTTCAAGATCCTGCTCATGCTGACCAGACTTATGTGGTCATGCCAATGCGTGTGTAACGACGCCTATGCATATTACGCGTTTAAGTATCGAACGTGTGCGTAACATTGAAATGGCTGCAATGCCTTGCTTGCAGCCATTTAATGTTTTTTATGGTCAGAATGGTTCAGGGAAAACTTCAGTTTTAGAAGCCATTCATTTACTGGCAACAGGACGTTCTTTTCGTACTCATCTTCCTAAAAACTATATTCAGCATGAGCAGAACCATGCATTAATTTTTGCCCAAGCTGGCCAAGATAAAATTGGTATTCAAAGATTTACCTCGGGTGAGCAACTGATTAAGGTCAATGGTGATAGCATTGCGACCCAAGGTCAGTTGGCTAAAATACTTCCTTTACAACTGATTGAACCACAAAGTACCGATATTATTGATCATGGTGCAAAGCCAAGACGACAGTTGTTGGACTGGCTGATGTTCCACGTGGAACCTGACTTTTATGCGGCATGGCAAGCCTATACTCGAGCTTTGAAGCAGCGAAATAGTTTATTAAAAACTCAGCGACATCTGACATTGCTCGATCTTGAGCCGTGGAACAGGTTGCTGAGTGAATATGGTGAAATGTTGCACCATCAACGCATAAGTATTGTCCAGCATTGGAATCAGTATTTTCAGCAGGATATTCAGTATTTATTGCCTGATGTTGAGATTCGTCTGGAATATAGCGCAGGCTTTCATGAGAAAGAAGGTTTGCTGCAACAACTGATTTCAGCACACGATAAAGACAAAGAGCGACGCTATACCGAATATGGTCCACATCGGGCAGATTTACGCCTAAAAACAGCGTTAGGGGATGCCGATACAGTCCTGTCGCGTGGGCAAAAAAAATTGCTGATCATTGCGTTAAAGCTGTCACAGATTGCAATGCTACATGCGAGTAATAAGGAAACTGTGGTATTATTAGATGATTTGACGGCAGAGCTTGATAATGCTGCCCAACGACGTTTATTGGAACGTCTAAGCCAACTGGGTAGTCAGGTTTTTTTGACCACTTTGGATCATGAGTTGGTACAGAAACATTTACATGATCTATCTATTTTTTATCAATTATTCAATGTAGAAAACGGCAAGATTCACAGTATTCAAGCTGATCAGCAGCCTGTTGAATCTGTCGTTCACAATGACTAGGGAGAAAACATGAGTTCAGAGTCTCAACCTGCTTCTCAAACAGAACAAACCAATGAAAAGGCTTATGATTCCTCTAGCATTAAGGTTTTACGAGGTTTAGACGCTGTACGTAAACGTCCTGGGATGTACATTGGGGATACCGACGATGGTACAGGTTTGCACCATATGGTCTTTGAGGTTGTCGATAACGCGATTGATGAAGCTTTGGCGGGTCATTGTGACGAAATCGTGGTGACGATTCATGAAGATGAATCCGTTAGTGTGTCAGACAACGGTCGTGGTATTCCAACCGATATTCACCCAGAAGAAGGTGTTTCTGCCGCAGAAGTGATTCTTACCATTCTGCATGCAGGCGGTAAATTTGACGACAATAGCTATAAAGTTTCTGGCGGTTTACATGGTGTGGGTGTTTCGGTTGTCAATGCTTTGTCGAGCAAACTACAACTGACGATTTACCGTGCAGGTCAAGTCCATGAACAAGAATATCAACATGGTGATCCACAATATCCACTTCGAGTGATTGGTACAACAGATAAAACAGGCACCATCGTCCGTTTTTGGCCAAGTGCAGAAACCTTTAGCCAGACGATTTTCAATGTCGATATTTTAGCGCGTCGTCTGCGTGAGCTTTCTTTCTTGAATGCTGGTGTACGCATTGTGTTACGTGACGAACGTATTAACCTTGAACACGTGTATGACTATGAAGGTGGTTTGTCTGAGTTTGTGAAATACATTAACCAAGGCAAAAACCATTTAAATGAAATTTTCCATTTCACCACTCAGGCTGAAAATGGGATTGGTGTTGAAGTTGCATTGCAATGGAATGATTCTTATCAGGAAAATGTTCGCTGTTTCACCAACAATATTCCGCAAAAAGATGGCGGAACGCACTTGGCTGGTTTCCGTGCGGCATTGACCCGTGGCTTAAACAGCTACATGGAAAATGAAAGCCTGTTGAAAAAAGAAAAAGTCGGTGTCACAGGCGACGATGCCCGTGAAGGTTTGACCGCGATTATTTCTGTCAAAGTACCAGATCCAAAATTCTCTTCACAAACCAAAGAAAAATTGGTCTCGAGTGAAGTGAAACCTGCAGTTGAGCAGGCGATGAATAAAGAGTTTTCTGCTTACTTGTTGGAAAACCCGCAAGCCGCAAAATCAATTGCAGGTAAAATTATTGATGCAGCACGTGCGCGTGATGCAGCACGTAAAGCCCGTGAAATGACGCGTCGTAAGAGTGCGCTGGATATCGCAGGTTTACCAGGGAAGCTGGCAGACTGTCAGGAAAAAGATCCAGCGATGTCTGAACTTTATCTGGTCGAGGGTGACTCGGCAGGTGGTTCTGCAAAACAGGGGCGTAACCGTAAGATGCAGGCAATTTTGCCGCTGAAAGGTAAAATCCTGAACGTGGAACGTGCTCGTTTTGACAAAATGATTTCTTCAGCAGAAGTGGGTACGCTGATTACCGCTTTAGGTTGTGGGATCGGACGTGAAGAATATAACCCAGACAAATTGCGTTATCATAAAATTATCATTATGACCGATGCTGATGTCGACGGTTCACACATCCGTACTTTGTTGTTGACGTTCTTCTTCCGTCAAATGCCTGAACTGGTTGAACGTGGACATATTTATATTGCTCAGCCACCTTTATATAAATTGAAAAAAGGTAAGCAAGAACAATATATTAAAGACAATGATGCTTTGGAAACTTATTTGATTTCTAATGCGATTGATGAATTGTCTTTACACGTGAGTGCAGAAGCACCTGCGATTGCGGGTGAAGCTTTAGCAAAAGTGATTCAGGATTACCAAGTTTCGCAAAAGAGCTTGCATCGTTTAACTCAACGTTATCCAGCAAGTTTGCTTGATGGTCTATTGGCGATAGAAGCGTTCAAAACTGAGAAAAATGTTGAGCAAGACTATGTGCAAACATGGGCTGAACATTTGCAGGCTGAAATCACCAAGCTTCAACCAAGCCTTCGCCCAGAAGTTTCATTGGAAAGCTTTGACGTAGAAAATACTGATGGAACAAAAGTAACACATTACTGGCCACGTATTACCGTTTATGTGCATAACTTGCCACATGCTTATTTACTCGATTCTGGCTTGTTAAACTCTGCTGAATATGCGCGTCTGTTAAAGAACTCGAAAAGCTGGTTTAGCTTGCTAGAAGAGGGTGCATACTTGCAAAAAGGCGAGCGTCGTATCGTGGTGAGTAGCTTCCATCAAGTTTGGCAGCATATCTTGCAGGACTCACGTCGCGGCATGATGATTCAGCGTTATAAAGGTCTGGGTGAGATGAATGCTGAGCAGCTTTGGGAAACCACTATGGATCCTGAAAACCGTAATATGCTACAGGTGACGGTTGATGATGCGATTGAAGCAGATCGTATGTTCTCTTGCTTAATGGGAGATGATGTTGAACCGCGTCGTGCCTTTATTGAAGAAAATGCGTTGAATGCAGATATTGATGCTTAATTGAGTTAGGCATCTAAAAAAAAGCACCCTCAAAGGGTGCTTTTTTATTTGAGTAATAACCATAAAAAGGTCGTACCGCCGACATAGCCTAGGCCTAAAAGTAAACCGACCCAAAGCAGGGCACCTAAAAAGTTATACAGAATAAAAGTTGGATACGTCATACCACTAGAACCTGCTGCAAAGGGGGCAAAAGTACGAACGAATGGGACAAAACGTGCCAAAATAATCGTTTTTCCACCATGTCGTTGAAAAAATTGATCTGTTTTATCCAGATGTTCCTGACGTACAGCAAAGAAACGGCAATTTAA
The DNA here is from genome assembly GCF_003261585.1 of Acinetobacter sp. MB5. GTDB lineage: Bacteria > Pseudomonadota > Gammaproteobacteria > Pseudomonadales > Moraxellaceae > Acinetobacter. Next base: position 12,858 of record NZ_POVU01000031.1, read on the forward strand.
AATATAGGTGCTGAAATATAAGCCTGTATAGTAATTGGCAATATAACCCAATGCAGTGGACAGGAAGAGTACAAGAGTCATATAAAGCAAATGTATACTGTCAACTGTCGCGCAGAGTGCACCAATACTTAAGAGTAGGCTGTCTCCTGGTAAAAAAAACATAAAAATACAGCCAGTTTCTAAAAAAATTATAATAAAAATAAATATATATAGCCATAATCCATATTCTTGCAGCAGCATTGGCAAGGCTTGTTCAAAGCTAAATAAAAAGTCAAAAAATTGCATTATAAAGTTGAGTCCAATACATGTTGTGGATGATGTGGAAAACGCAATATAAGTTTCTAATCAAGTCATTGTGGATACATTAACAGATCATTATCCAGTTTTGTTCGAGTTTTTCTGATTATGGATAACTCTCAAGTTATCCACAGTTCTGTGGATTTTCTTGAAGTTATCAACACAGAATAAAATATAAAAATAGCGAAACTTTATTGAAGAATTAGAATGGTAATGATTGATGATCAATTTGAATTTTATACTTTTGATTTGTTTTTTCTATATATTTTGCTGGTCTTTTGTGGAACTGGTAAGGTGTGCCAAATTTTGAGATGCATATATTTAAAGTATGAACTTTGTTGTTAAAAGCGTTTATGTTGCTGGTTTGTTGATGTTGAGTGCAGTCCAGTGGGTACATGCACAGTCTAAAACGACATGGCAAACCATTTCTAAAGATAAAAATATTGAGATACAACTTGATCGCAATTCACTGGTTATACCCCACGGTACGATGACAATTTGGGCAAAAAACATCACCAAAACCCAAATTATATATATGCTGTATGAAGTGCAGTGTAAGCCTCAAAAACGATTTAATATCATCGCGGTCAATGCCAAAGAGCGTAAAAATAATAAAGATATTCCTATTCGCTTAGCTGCAAAGAAAATGGAATTACATTCTGCACCGCGTAACAGTCCTGCTGAGTCAGTGGTCAATGCGGTCTGTGGGGTAGGAAAAAACAAAGCCCAGTGATTACTGGGCTTTTAAGCGTTTAATCTTCAAATGAACCCTCAAGTTCTTCGAGTTCCATCATTAACTCCAGCATTTTTTCTTCCAGTTGCTCAAGTTGCTGCTTCAGATCGGTTTGCTCATTCATCAGTTTGAGTAAATCATCTTTACGATTGGCTTCATAAAGACTTGAATCTGCTAACTGCTGTTCAATTAAGGTTAAACGTGGCTGTAACTTTTCAACTTTCGCTTCCGCATTTTCAATATTTTTACGAATCGGGCGGGTCAGATCGCGGCGGCGAGCGGCTTCTTTGCGCTGTGCTTCTTTGTCTGTTTTGGAAATGACAGGCTTTTCTTCAACCAAAGATTTGACAGGTGCAGCAGGTTGTTGCCCATTTTTCATCATGTCGATACGAGCTTGACGCAACCAGTCTGCATAAGCAGTTAAGTCACCTTCAAACTCTTTACTTCGACCTGCATGTACTAAAATCAGCTCATCGCAGACACTGGCAATCAGTTGGCGTTCATGTGAGACCAGTACCACAGCACCTTCAAAGTCTTGTAAAGCCATGGTTAAAGCATGGCGCATATCTAAATCTAAATGGTTCGTCGGTTCATCTAGAATCAAGACATTTGGGCGTTTCCAGACAATTAAGGCTAAGGCTAAACGAGCACGTTCACCCCCTGAAAAGCTTTCAGAAGGGGTGTCCATACGTTCACCACTAAAGCCAAAACTGCCCAAGAAGGAACGCAAAGTCGCTTCACTGATTTTAGGGTCGGCGATACGTGCCAGTTGTAACATCGGGCTGGCATTACCATCTAAGGCATCCATTTGGTGCTGAGCAAAGTAACCGATATTGAGTAACTCAGATGCCTTACGATGACCACGCATGAGTGGCAAATCACCCACCAGTGATTTAATCAGGGTTGATTTACCTGCACCATTCATCCCCAATAAACCAATACGACTGGTCGGGGTGATCTGCAAATTCACATCGGTCACAATCAGTTTTTCACCATAACCGATATCTGCGTGTTCCAGTTCCAGTAATGGTGAGCTCATTTTGGTCGGTTCACGGAAACTGAAGGTAAATGGCGTATCGACATGTGCTGCGGAAAGCTCCTGCATGCGTTCGAGCTGTTTGATACGGCTTTGTGCTTGTTTGGCTTTTGTAGCTTGCGCCTTAAAGCGGTCAATATATTTTTGCAAATGTGCACGCGTTTCGAGCTGTTTTTCGTAAGCTTGTTGCTGTTGGGCAAGACGTTCGCTACGGGTACGCTCAAAGGTCGAATAGTTACCTGTATATAAAATCAGCTCTTGGTTTTCGATATGTAGAATATGATCGGTAATCGCATCGAGGAAATCACGGTCATGCGAAATGAGTACCAACGTCCCTGCATAGGCTTTAAGCCAGTCTTCTAGCCATAAAATCGCATCCAAGTCCAAGTGGTTGGTCGGTTCATCGAGTAGAAGAAGGTCAGAACGGCTCATCAGGGTACGTGCCAGATTCAAACGCATCCGCCAGCCACCCGAAAAGCTTGCAACACTCAGTTCAGATTGATGTTCAAAAAAGCCTAAACCTGCCATCAATTGTGAAGCTTTAGCAGGTGCCGAGTAACCGTTAATTTCATCAAAACGCCCATATAAATGCGCGAGTTCATCATTATTGAGTTCGTCTGGATGATCCAGTTTGTGCTGAATCTCCCAGTATTCCTCATCGCCTGAAAGCACGAAATCAATGGCTTTCATGTCGAGGGCTTCGATTTCCTGTGCCATATGGGCCACAGTCCAGACATTTGGGCGACTGAGAGAACCGCTGTCTGATTCCATCCCGCCAAGAAGGGCCGAAAATAAGGTCGATTTACCCGCACCATTGACCCCAGTTAAACCGATTTTCCAACCAGGATGAAGCTGCATCGAGGCTTTTTGAAATAACACGCGTCCACCGCGACGTAAGCTAAGTTGGTCAAGCTGAATCATAAAATTTTAACTGGGTAGCAATTTGTGCTTATTCTAATCAGGAATCCTGATAAAACCAAATTGCCATGTTAAAATTGAGTAAATTGCTAGGAATTGAATTTTTCCAACAGCAGCCCCATTTTGAATATGCTATGATTGCGCAAATTGTCTTCAGACAAGACGAAATTGATGTGAGGAATGCCCACGATGAGTACTCAAGCTTTAGTGCTTACAGATAATGCTGCAAATAAAGTCCGCCAACTTCGTGACAGTGAAGGCAACGAAGCGTTGATGTTGCGTGTGTATGTGACTGGCGGTGGCTGTTCTGGTTTTTCTTACGGCTTTAACTTTGCAGAAAGTGCCAATGAAGATGACGCCGCTTTTGAAAATGGCGATGTTAAAATGCTGGTTGACTCTTTAAGCTACCAATATTTGGTCGGCTCAGTAGTTGACTATGTCGAAGGTCTTGAAGGCTCACGCTTTATCGTGCAGAACCCAAATGCAACAACAACCTGTGGTTGTGGTTCATCATTCTCGATTTAATTCGAATATTAAAAAGCCCTGCCGTAATTGATGAGCAGGGCTTTTTTTATGTCTTGAAAATGGCATTTAAACTGCCGTGATGCTACCCAAAATGCGTAAACCTTGGGCACCTGTCACCGCAGGTAAGTTACCACTTAACTGTTTGACAAAACGCATCGCCAACCAGGCAAAGGCAGTCGCTTCGACCCATGTTGGCGATAGCCCTAAAACATCCGTGGTTTGTACTGCCCAGTGATGCTTACGCAAACGCCAGCGCAATTGCTCTAAAATATGCGAGTTATAGGCACCGCCACCACAGACATAGACTTCCCCATTTTCCAGCCCTGAACGGTAAATGGCTTTTTGAATGGCACGAACGGTGAGTTTGGCTAAAGTTGCCTGAATATTTTCAGGGGTATCTTCAAGTTCGTTATACAAAATATCGTTGCGCCAATCGCTGAGTTGTTCATCCAACCATTCTAAGTTGAAGTCTTCGCGCCCTGTACTTTTCGGCGGTTCTTTAGAGAAGAATTCATGGGCATACAGATGATCTAGTAATGAACGGATCGGTGTGCCATATGCTGCCCAATCGCCATTTTCATCATAAGGATGCCCCGTATAACGTTCGCACCATGCATCCATTAAAATGTTGGCTGGGCCAGTATCGAATCCATACACCTTTTCAGGCTGATCCGCAGGCAAAATGCTGACATTGGCAATTCCACCCAAATTTAAAATCACCCGATCAAGCGAAGCATGTTGAAACAAGGCCTGATGAAAGGCAGGCACGAGCGGGGCACCTTGTCCACCTGCTGCCATGTCTCGGCGGCGGAAATCTGAAACCACAGGAATTTGCGTGAGTTCGGTAATAATGTTGGGATCACCGATCTGTAAGGTAAAACCATGTTCAGGACGATGGCGAATGGTTTGTCCATGTGAGCCAATAGCAATAATTTTTTTACGGTCAAGCTGATTTTTTTCAATCAGTTGGTTAATGCCATGTCCAATCATCGTGGCAAGTGCAACATCGGCTTTACCCATCCGATCAATTTCATTGTCATCAGGTAAAGTCAGTGCCATGAGTTGATCTTGTAAGTCAGGATCAAAAGGCACAGTAAGTGTTGCACGAAGTTGTAAAGGGTCAAATGAGGCGGCTACGATGTCGACACCATCCATACTTGTTCCCGTCATCACTCCAATATAGATGTCTGACATGAGCAACAAAGCCTGCAATATGCTGAAAAAGTGTTAGTATATCGCACAAATTGAATAACTGATGTGTTTGGATTTTGTGATGTCAAATTTCTTACCTGCTGAAGAACAGCTTGCCCTGATCCAACGTGGCACGCATGAAATTATCTCTGAAGAAGACCTGTTAAAAAAACTGAAACAGAACCGTCCTCTTAAAATTAAAGCAGGCTTTGACCCAACTGCACCTGATTTACACCTTGGGCATACTGTTTTAATCAACAAATTAAAAACATTCCAAGATTTAGGGCATGAAGTGTATTTCTTGATTGGTGACTATACCGCGATGATCGGTGATCCAACAGGAAAGAGTGCAACTCGTCCACCATTGTCACGTGAACAAGTATTAGAAAATGCCAAAACGTATCAGGAACAGGTGTTTAAAATTCTTGATCCAAACAAAACCAAAGTGGTATTTAACTCAGAATGGTTTGCAACCAAAACTGCGGCTGACTTAATCCAGTTGGCTTCGCAGCAAACCGTTGCACGTATGCTTGAGCGTGATGACTTCACTAAGCGTTATAACAACCAACAACCGATTGCGATTCATGAATTCTTGTATCCATTGGTACAGGGTTATGACTCGGTTGCTTTGCATGCAGATGTTGAGTTGGGTGGCACGGATCAAACCTTTAACTTGTTGATGGGGCGTACCTTGCAAGGTCGTTACGACCAAGAAGCGCAAGTGTGTATCACTGTACCAATTCTAGAAGGTCTGGATGGCGTCAATAAAATGTCGAAATCTCTCGGCAACTATATTGGTGTGTTTGATGCTCCAGGTGCGATGTATCAAAAAGTCCTTTCAATGCCAGATTCTTTGATTGAACGTTATTTTGACTTGCTCAGCTTTAAATCTGTAGACGAAATCAAAACGCTGCTGAAAGAAATTGAAGATGGGCGTAATCCACAAGAAGTGAAGAAAATCCTTGCGCTTGAATTGGTCGAACGTTTCCACGGTGCTGAAGCGGCTGCGAATGCACATAAAGGTGCGGGCAATATCATTACTGAAGGTGAATTACCTGAAGGTACACCAGAAGTGATCATTTCACGTGGCGAGTTTGGCGGTGAACTATTTATTGCCTCTATTGTTCGTGCGGCTGGTTTAACTAAAAATGCAGCGGCAGCGAAAGATGCTGTGGCACGTGGTGCAGTTAAAGTTGACTGGAATATCGTGGATGCAGGCTATTCCGTGAAAGAAAACACGACGATTATTGTTCAGTCAGGTAAAAAAGCGATTGCCCGAGTGACATTTACGGATTAAGTGTCGAAAAGCATAAGCATTTGAAAAGGCAATCTGCAAAAGATTGCCTTTTTTTATGAAAAAATGCGTATAAAAGCAGCAAAAAGCATGAAAAAGCAGAAAAAACGCACAGATGTATTAAAAACTTAGAAAAAGGGGTTGCATGACGTTTTAAATCCTCTATAATGCGTATCCATCGGCGGTGATGCAGATAAAAACTTGTTGATTAACAAGGGCTTAGCTAGATAGGTTAAGTTTTTAAGTTG
>NZ_POVU01000032.1 GCF_003261585.1 Acinetobacter sp. MB5
GGCCCTGCGCCAACGATCACGACATCAAACTCCATCGATTCACGTTCGATGTGCTCCATGTAGGACTCCTCATATTGCTTAAAGGTGGCAACCAAAGTTGGTGCTGCCATGCATAAAAAATTCAAAGGCTGAGCAGATCCCCTGAATCAGCCATACTCAGAAACGATTAAGCATAACAATTCTATTTTTTTATCTATAGACATGTGACTGATATTTCGAGGAAATTCTTCTGACTTTTTCTCACAATATCAAAACAAATTGGAATGATCGGCAGCAAAGCATTTTAGAAAATCTTCACTGCCATCATTTCTTGTGCTTAGTGCATTTTTAAAGTTGGCTTTGATGATTTAGACAGACGATCTTTTAACAAAAACACACCCGTTTTTAAAATGCCATGCAATGCAATTTGATGGAAACGGTACAATGATAGGTACATCATACGGGCACAAAAACCCTCGATATTAATATCGCCTAAGATATTACCTACACTATTTTTTTCACTGAGCGAAACCAATGATCCTTTGTCTTTAAAAATAAATTCAGGCAATTCAGCCTGCTCAATATGTGCTTTGAGTGCCTGTTCAAGGAAAATCGCTTGCTGATTTGCCACTTGCGCACGAGGTGGAATCGCACGTTGCTGTCCAACAGGAGTATAACTTGCACAATCCCCCATCGCAAAAATATGCTCATCCAAGGTCGTTTGCAGTGTTGGGCGAACAATTAACTGGTTAATACGGTTGGTTTCTAACTCTGCAATATTTTTGAGAAAATCAGGTGCTTTAATACCCGCAGACCAGACTTTAAGTTTGGCAGGTAATGCCTGTTCATGCTCAAAATGAATGAACGAATCATCAATTTTGGTGACTCTATGCTGAGTTAAAACATTAACTCCCATTTTCACCAATTCAGCTTGTGCAGCAGCAGATACTCGCTCCGACAGTCCAGGCAAAACTCGATTTGACGCTTCAATCAAACTAATACGGACATTTTCAGGAGCAATTTTAAAACCATATTTACAGAACTGATGTGCAGCATGATGCAACTCTGCTGCCAGCTCGACACCTGTTGCCCCTGCCCCCACAATCGCGATATCTAAACACTTAGGTTCATTTTGCTCTTGCTCGGCTTGTGCTTTGCTTTGTGCCTGAAGATATAAATTGAGAAACTCATTATGGAAGCGGTCAGCCTGCTGACGTGAATCTAGGAAAATACAGTGCTCACGTGCACCCAATGTTCCAAAATCATTGGATGTGGAACCTATAGCAATCACTAAAGTATCGTAACTGACCAAACGACGTGGCGCGATGATCTTCCCCGATTTTGAATCCATTTGCTCCAGTACAATCTGCTTATTTTCTCGGTCAATATCCATCATTTTTCCCAAGCCAAATTCAAAATGATTTTTTTTGGCATGCGCAAAATAATTGAGCTCGTCTTCTGCTGAGTTTAGTTTTCCTGCAGCAACCTCATGCAGCAATGGCTTCCAGATATGTGTCAATGCCGCATCTATCAGGAGAACTTTGGCTTTACCTCTTTTCCCCAAACTGTTCCCCAGTCGGGTTGCGAGTTCCAGTCCACCTGCCCCACCACCCACAATCACAATACGATGTGGATGTACAATTTGCTGCTTGATTTGAGAATTCATGTTCTCTCTCCAACTTTTTTGATGGATTTAAACCCGTAGTGTTTAAATTCATCAAAAAATTGGCACTTAATACTTATTTTTATAAATGTTCAGTATTTCCAAAAAATATTGTTATATATAATCACTAATATAAATATATAGCATTTTTTAATAAAATAAATAAATTTTGAACAAAAAAAATCCACAGCTTTGTAACAACAAACGCTGTGGATCGGCTTTTATTATAGGCCTAAGCACATATATTTAATTTCAATATAGTCTTCAATGCCATATTTAGAGCCTTCACGCCCCATCCCCGAGGCCTTAACCCCACCAAATGGTGCAACTTCAGTGGCAACAACGCCAACATTGATACCAACCATACCGTATTCCAAGGCTTCAGAAATTTTCCAAATTCGCCCAACATCACGCGCATAGACATAACATGCCAAGCCAAATTCAGTATCATTTGCAGCTTGAATGACTTCTTCTTCAGTCTTGAAGCGGAATACTGGTGCAACTGGCCCAAAAATTTCTTCGCGGGCAATTCGCATATCAGGATGAATATCCCCCAATACTGTTGGCTGGAAGAATGCCCCACCTAGCTGATGGCGTTGACCACCGACCAAGACCTTAGCACCTTGCTGTAAAGCTTCCTCAACCAATTTTTCGGTATTGTTAGCAGCCTTAATATCAATCATTGGGCCAACAACAGTATCAGCTTCGGTTCCTTTACCCACTTGTAATTGTGAAACTTTCTGCGCTAAGCGTTCAACAAAGGCATCATAAATACCTTCTTGAACATAAAAGCGATTGGCGCAAACACAGGTTTGACCTGCGTTACGATATTTGGCAATTACAGCCCCTTCCACCGCAGCATCAAGGTCAGCATCATCAAATACGATAAACGGAGCATTACCACCCAATTCCATCGTAGCTTTTTTCACTGTGTCAGCACATTGACGGAGCAATTGGATCCCAATTGGCGTTGAACCTGTAAAGGAAAGCTTGCGAACTATAGGGCTAGAGGTCAGTTCATTACCAATAGCACTAGAGTCCCCCAGCACAATATTGAACACACCCGCAGGGATACCTGCCTGCTCAGCAAGTGCAGCTAAAGCCAAAGCAGAAAATGGAGTTTGGCTGGCTGGCTTGAGTACCATCGTACAACCTGCCGCCAATGCAGGTGCTGCTTTACGGGTAATCATGGCAGAAGGAAAGTTCCATGGCGTAATTGCCGCACAGACACCAACCGCTTCTTTGGTCACAATCAGACGACGACCTTTCTGGTTGGTCGGAATCACATCACCATAAATACGTTTGCCTTCTTCTGCAAACCATTCCAAGTAAGACGCTGCAAATGCAATCTCACCTCGTGCTTCAAACAGAGGCTTCCCCTGTTCAGCCGTCATGATCTGCGCAAGGTCTTCCTGATTTTCTAAAATTAATTTGTGCCAGGCCAAAAGCTTACGGGCACGTTCCTGAGCAGTCAGCGCTCGCCATTCAGGCAAGGCTTTTTCAGCAGCAGCAATCGCATTTTGGGTTTCTTGTGCGCCCATACGCGGAATTTTGCCAATTGGTGTTTGTGTCGCAGGATTTAAAACTTCAGTGGTTGTCCCTGCAATTGCATCGCACCATTCACCATTGATATAGCATTGCTCACGGAACAATGCAGCATTGGATAGATTCATGATTTTAAACTCACGGAAAATTGTGTGGCAGTGATTGAAAAATCACTACCATGGTGCATTAGCGAGATGCCAGCGCATTTTCACGAATTTGAGTTAGACTCATTTTCGGTGTTAACGCTTCAGGATCAATCTGGATTTCAATAAGAGACGGTTTTCCAGAATTTTGACTGCGGTCAAATGCTTCGAAAAACTCTTCAGTTTTGGTCACGGTTTCAGCATGGAAGCCAAAAGAACGTGCAAATGCAGCAAAATCAGGATTAAACAATTCAGTCCCTGACACACGGCCTGGATAGCTGCGTTCTTGATGCATACGAATTGTGCCATACATACCATTGTTCACTACGATCACCATCATTTTGGCATCGTAATGTGCAGCCGTAGCCAGTTCCTGACCATTCATCAAGAAACAGCCATCTCCTGCAAAAGCAATCACGGTACGTTCTGGGTAAGTCAGTTTTGCTGCGACCGCTGCAGGAACACCATAACCCATTGAACCATTCGTTGGCCCAAGTAAAGTTCTGAAAGTTTCATGCTGATAACCGCGGTGTACCCAACCTGTATAATTACCTGCACCACAGGTCAAAATCGAATCTTTTGGCAAGTTTTCATTAAGCCATTCGATAATTTGACCCATTTGTACATCGCCTGGTGATACAGGGAACTGGCAACCTTCCTGATACTCTGCATTGAGTTTCTGTACCAAAACAGTGAATGCTTCTGGCTTAACAGGAGCTAAAGCAGCGAGTTGAGCACTGATTTTTTGCATACCCGCATTGATACCCAGCGTCGGCTGATAAACACGCCCCAACTCTTCAATACCCAAATGCACATGCACCAGTTTCTGTTTCGGTGTTGGAATATCAACCAAAGCATAACCGCCTGTGGTCATTTCACCTAAACGCGCGCCTAGCACGATTAAAAGATCTGCATTTTTCACTGCATTTTGCAGCGCAGGTCCTGCTGCCAATCCCAAGTTACCAATATAGTGTGGCAAGGTATTATCAATCAGATCCTGACAACGGAATGATGCAGCAACAGGCAGATTCTGACGTTCGATAAACTGACGAATATCTGCAACAGCCTGTTCATTCCAACCACCACCACCCAAAACCACCAGTGGATTTTCTGCTTTCTGGATTAATGTTTGCAATTCTGCAAGATCTTCAGCCGATGCAGCAGGTTCAATATGTTTTGCTGGTTCAGCATCTGCAACTTCAACCATATCGGTAAGCATATCTTCAGGCAATGCAATGACTACAGGGCCTGGGCGACCATTCATGGCACGCTGAAATGCTTGATTAATTAGCTCAGGTATACGAGCTGCATCATCAATCTGTACAATCCATTTTGCCATTTGCCCGAACATACGACGGTAGTCAATTTCTTGGAATGCTTCACGATCAATTTGATCACGTGCCACCTGACCAATGAACAAAATCATTGGGGTTGAGTCTTGATAAGCAGTATGTACACCTACTGATGCATTGGTTGCCCCTGGTCCACGGGTAACAAAACAGATGCCTGGTTTACCTGTAAGCTTGCCATAAGCTTCAGCCATGTAAGCTGCACCACCTTCTTGACGACAGACGATTAAGTCGATGTCATCTTGGGCATCGTGAAGTGCATCAAGTACTGCCAGATAACTTTCACCTGGTACACAGAATGCACGTTCTACACCGTTGACACGCAAAGCATCGACTAAAACCTGCCCGCCTGTACGCTGATTTTGAGTGGTATTTGTCATATTAAAGTCTCCATTTCATCCGTTAAATGACAGAATCTTCAAGGAACGGACGGTTCTCGATGACTCGTTGATATGACAATGGGTTAAGATCAAGTTCACGATACTCACCATAAGTGATCAGCTCGCTTAAACCACGCCCAATTGCGGGTGCCTGTTGTAGACCATGTCCACTAAATCCGTTACAGAACATGAAGTTGGTGACTTCATTATGTGGTCCAACAATCGCATTGTGATCAAGCACACAGTAGTCATAATGTCCAGCCCAAGAGTTCACGACCTTAATCGCTTCAAAGGCAGGTACACGCTCAGCCAAGATCGGCCAAACCTCTTCATCAAATTCCTGATGCAGCACATCGAAGTCTTCTGGATCTACTTCTGGATCCACTTTTGGATATGTTCCACCCAAGTAGAACTGACCTTCGGGACGGAAGAACACACCTGTAGGGTCAATGGTTAAAGGTACTTTGCCTTCTAGTGGGGTACGACAGTCAAACACGAACAATGAGCGGCGACGTGGCTCTACAGGAATATCGAGACCTGCCATGCGAGCAACTTTAGTTCCACGTGTGCCTGCACAGTTCACCAACGTACCACAGCGAATCACGTCCCCATTGGTTAAACGAACGCCTGTGATTTTGTTGCCTTCACGCAGAATATCAACCACTTCATTTTCAATGTATTCAACGCCTAAAGAACGCGCTTTACGACGGAAACCATTCACCATGCCATAGTTGTCAAACCAACCTTCATCGGCACGGCCATAACTTGCGCCTTTTAGGCTTTCAGGATTCACCCATGGAAAACGTTGAATCAACTGATCAACATCCCACAAATCAACCTGTGCACCATTTTGTAGTTGAGTTTCATGAAGTCGTTGCAGAACATCGAAACCTTTTTGATCTGCTAAAAATAGATAGCCATTCTCATGGAAGGTTAAATCAGGTTTTTCACCATCAACCTGCATGGTATTACCAAAATCACGAATGAAGTCAGCGCCATATTTTGAAATCTGAATGTTTATCGGATTTGAAAATTGAACACGGATCGAACTGCTCGACAATGCTGTTGCCGATTGCGCATAAGTTGGATCACGTTCAATTACTAAAATCGAACCATTAAAATCTGGGTTATTTGCAAGGAAATACGCAGTTGAACTTCCGTTGACCGCACCACCAACAATCACCACATCGTAATTTTGTTTGCTAGCTGTAGCTACCATTTCTTTCTATCCTTCAATCTTTGCCATCAACAACTTATTTTTTGTCTTCAAAATGACCCGCACCTGCAAAAGCGCCACCGTGATAACGGGCAGATGGCTCATTTGGGTTAAGTGGTGGATGATTAGCCAATACTTTTTCACGATAATCATCAGCACTGTCTTTTGGTACATAACCAATTGACGATGCCATACGGTTATCCCATAGACATTCGCGGTTATTTGAAACGCCATACACGATCATGTGTGCCACGCGTGGTGCATGAAGTGAACGCTCAACAATTTGTGCAAAGTCGTCAAACGATAACCAAGTTGCCAACATGCGACGGTCTAAAGGCTCTTCAAATGATGAACCAATACGGATGTTGACGGATTCAATGCCAAATTTATCCCAGTAATAGCGGCCCAAGTCTTCAGCAAAACATTTGCTCAAGCCATACAAACTGTCAGGACGATGCGCAACGCTAGCATCAATGGTTTCCGTCCGGTCATAAAAACCAATGGCATGATTCGAACTGGTATAAATCACACGTTTTACGCCATGCTGACGCGCAGCTTCATAAATGTTGTAAGTACCCTGAATATTGCCTTTGAGAATCAATTCAAAGGTATTTTCTACAGGAACTCCCCCTGCATGCACAATCATGTCAACATCTTTTGCCAACGGTAAAACCTTGTCAAAATCAGCTAAATCACAAATCGTACCTTCTTCATGGGCAGCCAGTTCACCTAAATCAGTGATATCGGTCAGGCGCAGAATCTCAGCATGATCTTTTAAAGCTGCACGTAATACGCGACCAAGACGTCCAGCAGCACCTGTAATCAAAATTCGCTTGAATGGTTTACTCATGTTCAACTCCTAATCTTTATACCAATGCAGCCAAAGCATCACGTAACTGGTTTAATGCCTGTTGTAATTCTTGTTGTGAAGTAGCAAAGGACAAGCGGATATATGGCTCTATCCCAAATGCAACACCTGGAACAGTGGCAACCTTACCGATTTTAAGTAAATAGCTCGATAAGTCTGCATCATTCTGAATGACATCACCTTGCGGGGTTTTCTTGCCAATAAAACCTGCACATTTTGGAAAGGCATAAAATGCACCTTGTGGCATTTCCAGTTCCAAACCGTCAATTTCAGACAAGGCTTGGATCACCATTTTGCCGCGCGTTTCATATTCTTTAGTAGCCGTTTCAACAAAGTCTTGAGGGCCATTTAATGCCGCCAACGCTGCCATTTGAGAAACTGCCGAAGGACAGGTCGTGGTTTGTGACTGCATTTTGTTAATGGCTGCAATCAAGCCTTTTGGCCCTGCTGCAAACCCTAAACGAAAGCCTGTCATGGCATACGATTTTGAAACGCCATTCACCACTAAAGTACGCTCACGGAGCTGTGGACAGGCTTCAACAAAAGATACAAATGGCACATCACCCAAAATAATGTGTTCATAGATTTCATCAGATAAAATCAGCACATTGGGATAACGCTCAAGCACCACACCTAATGCAGCAAGCTCTGCTTTGGAATAAATCACGCCCGTTGGATTATTGGGTGTATTCAACATGACCCAACGTGTTTTTGGAGTAATTGCTGCTTCAAGTTGTTCTGGTAACAATTTGAAGCCTTGTTCTGTACCACATGGCAGAACTTTAGGTACACCACCATTCAGCAACACCATGTCGGTATAGGACACCCAATACGGTGCTGGGGTAATCACTTCATCGCCCGGTTCTATGGTTGCCAAAAATGCATTAAATAGAATCTGTTTAGCACCATTTCCGATACAAATTTCATCAGCAGAATAATCCAGATGATTGTCACGTTTAAATTTATTGACAATCGCTTGACGCAGCTCAGGATAACCATTCGGTGCGGTATAACGGAAATGACCCGCTAGCATGGCCTGATGCGCAGCATCGATTACATGCGCTGGCGTTGAAAAATCAGGCTCTCCCAAGCTCAGGTTAATTACTGGCTCCCCTGCAGCAGCCATCTGTTTAGCTAAAACAGACACTGCCATGCTTGGAGAACTTTTAACTTGCTGTACACGCAGACTTTGGAATTGCATTATTTATTTCCTCCAGCTGAGGTATAACCATAATCTGCTTCTGCTTGTTCTGGGCTGATATAGCCAAAGCGAATATCACGTTCTACAGATTCCATTGGGCGGTTACGCGGATCACCATAACCGCCACCACCTGGTAAACGCAGCACTAGGCGACGCTCGGCAGGGACATGTTGCTGACCTTTACCGCGTAAGATCGTGCCATCATCTAAACCAACAAAGCCTTTTGCACCATCTAATCCACCTTCCAAACCACGTGCTGGGTAACTAATCCGGTCAAACATGGCACTGAAGCGGAACTCATAACCTTCAGATGCTGAAATTTCAATTTCCTGACCTAAGCCACCGCGTAATGCACCTGCGCCACCTGAACCATTACGGAATTCTTTACGCCATACAATCACAGGGCCTGCATGTTCAGTCGCTTCAACTGGCATCGTATGTACACCACTTGGGAATGCGGTTGAACTCAAGCCATCTAGA
Source organism: Acinetobacter sp. MB5 (assembly GCF_003261585.1). Classification (GTDB taxonomy): domain Bacteria; phylum Pseudomonadota; class Gammaproteobacteria; order Pseudomonadales; family Moraxellaceae; genus Acinetobacter. The sequence continues at coordinate 8,825 of NZ_POVU01000032.1, forward strand.
TTGGCGCGTGCCCCCATACCACCACTGTTGAACATCAACATTTCTGCATTGCGACCATTTGGATTTGTTGCCAATGGACGAACACTCATGTGTAGGTTCCAAAGTGCACTTGCACCTTCCGCAGGAACTGTACCTGGTAAACATTTATGTAATGCACCAAGTACAAGGTCAGGCACAAAGTGACCTAATACATGACGAACTGATACAGGTGCAGGGTGTTTGGCATTTAAAATACAACCTTCAGGCGCAACGACTTCAAATGGTTCAAGCGAAGCAGTATTGTTTGGAATTTCAGGTGCCAAAATACATTTCAAGGCATAGCAAGCATAGGCTTTGGCATAACCTAGTGGTACGTTAATACCAAACTGACTCATGCCTGAAGTACCTACGAAGTCAGTTAAAATACCCTCTGGTCCAACTGTCAATGTCACAGAAAGTGTCACTGGAACATCATAACCATCGAGAGTCATGCTATTGGTATACTTTCCATGTGGCAGAGACTTGAAGCAGTCCAATGTTGCTTTACGACTATGTTCCAAGATAAAGCTGCCAATCATGTCGAGATCGTCTAAATTGAACTCGCGCAACATATCAATCAGACGTAAATGACCTGTTTCATTACAAGCTGAAAGTGCATAGAAATCACCAATCACGCGGTCATTTTCACGGACGTTATGACGAATGATATTGATCAAATCTTTATTGACCTTGCTGCGTTCAAACAGCTTCATTACAGGTATAAATAGACCTTCTTCATACACTTCGCGCGCATCTGGACCAAAACCGCGACCACCAATGTCCACCACGTGTGCCGTACTAGCAAAATAACCAATCAGGCGACCTTTATAAAAAGAAGGAGACACGATGGTAATGTCATGTAAATGCCCTGTACCTTTCCAAGGGTCATTCGTGACATAAACATCACCTTCATAAATATTGTCAGCGCCAATATCATTAATGAAGTGAATCACAGCTTCAGCCATGGTATTTACATGACCAGGTGTTCCTGTTACTGCTTGAGCGAGCATTCGACCTTCACGGTCAAACACGCCAGCAGATAAATCACCCGCTTCACGAACACTGGTCGAAAATGCCGTACGAATCAAGGTCAGTGCCTGTTCTTCAACCACTGAAACCAGACGGTTCCACATGACCTGCATTTGAATATCAATTAAATTTGTCGTCATTGTCATAACCTCGAATGCATGCCTTAGCGTTTAACAACCAATAAACAGTTGTCTGGTTGAACCGTTGCAATAAATGAAGAAGTAATAAAGGTTGAAGTTTCCCGTTCTGCAATAATTGCAGGACCATCTACTTGTGCACCCACACCCAAGTTTTCACGCTGATAAATTTTGGCAGCCACAAAATCACCTTTGAGCACATCAAAAACGTCACGTTGTGCGACATGGTCGGCATGATGGGTGGCTTCAATTTGCTCAACCGTTGTGACTGGTGGAAGTGGAGAACTTGCCTTCACTGCCCAACTCACAATTTCAACATCTGGCCCTTCAATTGGTCGACCGAAGAATGTGGTATAAGCTTGTTCAAATGCTGCTTTAAAAGCCGGAGCATCCGCTTGGGTGAATTTTTTAAGTTCAACATGAACAGGAATTTCCCAACCTTGACCGACATAACGCATAAATGCTGTGCATTCCATTTCAGGCTCACCTTCTGGCATCCCCTGACGTAAGAACCCAACTGCTTCTTGTGTCATTTCATCAATCAAACCATTGATTTGATTTGCATCAAATTCTGCCAAGCGAACAAATGAACTACGAACTGCTTCATATCCGAATGGTGCACGCAAGAAACCAATGGCTGAACCCACCCCTGCACCTGCGGGTACAATAAAGCGTGAAACACCCATTTTTTCGCAGAGACGAGCTGCATGTAATGGGCCGCCACCGCCAAAAGTAATCATGGTGAAATCAGAAATATCTTTACCGCTTTCTACTGCATGCACACGACCTGCATTGGCCATGTTTTCATCAACCACTTCACAGACACCATAAGCCGCGGTCTTTGCAGGTAATTCAAGAGGACTACCAATCACACGTGCCATCGCATCATCCGCATTGTCTTCAGACAAAAGTAATGCTCCACCCGCAAAGTTTTTTGCATCTAGACGACCCAATAAAAGATTGGCATCGGTAATGGTTGGTTCTGTGCCGCCACGGTTATAACAAGCAGGGCCTGGCTCAGAAGCTGCACTGTGTGGTCCGACACGAATCTGACGCATGCTGTCGATGCTAGCAATTGAGCCGCCACCTGCACCAATCTCAACCATTTCAACCACAGGAATTGAAATTGGCATACCACTGCCTTTTTTGAAGCGATATGTACGCGCCACTTCAAAGGTTTTTGCAGTTTTAGGTACTTGCTGTTCAATTAAACAGATTTTTGCAGTTGTTCCGCCCATATCAAAGGAAACCACTGAATCTAATGAATATTTACGGGCGATATCTGCCGCAAAAATTGCACCGCCCGCAGGGCCAGATTCAACAAGACGTACAGGGAATTCTGCTGCACTTTCTACAGAGATAATGCCACCGCCAGAGTGAATCATGAACACTGGGCAATTTGCACCTTCTTGCTTCAATGTGACAACCAAACGATCAAGATAAGATTTAATGATTGGTTTCACATAGGCATTGGCACAGACTGTATTGAAACGTTCAAACTCACGCATTTGTGGAGAAACTTCACTTGAAATTGAAATTTCAACATGCGGTAAACGTGCAACCAAAGCATCACGCAACATGCGTTCGTGCGCACCATTCATATAGCTGTGAATGAAACCGATCGCCACACTTTCATAGTTATTTTGGGCAATTTGTTCAACAAGTGCATCTATCTCTTGCTGATGCGGTGCGATTAGCACTTGACCATCAACACCAATACGCTCTTTTAATGTATAGCGATGTTCACGATCAATCAGCGGTGGTGGCAATGCAATATTAATATCGTATTGCTCAAAACGGTTTTCGGTACGCATTTCTAGCGTATCGCGGAATCCCTCTGTTGTAATAAACGCTGTACGAGCACCACGACGTTCAATCAAAGCGTTGGTTGCAAGTGTCGTTCCATGAATCAACTGATCGATATCAGATAATTGTACCCCAGCTGTTTTCGCAACTTGAGATACACCTTTTAAAATCGCACGCTCTGGCAGTTCGTAGTCAGTAAGGACTTTTGTTGAATGGATGACTCCATTTAAATCCAAAGCGATATCAGTAAATGTTCCACCGATATCTACACCAACACGACAGATTGAAGTCGTCATCGTTC
>NZ_POVU01000033.1 GCF_003261585.1 Acinetobacter sp. MB5
ATAACGTTGAACCCAACGATAAATCGTGGTGTGATCAACATTCACACCACGTTCAGCAAGCATTTCCTGAAGTTCACGATAGCTAATGCCATATTTACAATACCAGCGCACGGCCCAAAGAATGATTTCACCCTGAAAATGTCGACCATGGAAAGGATTCATATGCTGAACTTTTAGCTAGAAGGATATTTAGCTTATCATCAATGACTATTTGCAACAGTGCCGTTTTTCTTACCTGACGGGTAGAATAAGATTGACTAATTTCTTTTTTATCAGATAATAGTTATATGTTTATATAACTTTTTGAGGTGCGTATGTTACATACCAATCTACGTAAAGTTGGTGGATCAATCATGTTGGCTGTGCCACCTACTTTATTGAAAAAATTAGGCTTAGATGCGGGTAAAACAGTTTCACTGGATGTCAAAGATGGAAAGCTCTTAGTTGAACCTAAAAAGAAACCCTCATACAAACTCGCTGATCTTCTTGCTGAACATGAAAGTTTGAATCTCGAACAAGATGCTTGGAATGATATGAAGCCAGTCGGACGAGAAGAGATCTAATGAATCGAGGTGATATTTATTTAATTTCTTTAGATCCAACATTGGGGCATGAACAGCAAGGGAAGCGTCCTGTATTGATCATTTCACCTAAGCCATTCAATCTTGTGACTAAAATGCCGATTGTTTTGCCGATTACTTCAGGTGGACGTTTTGCCCGTAACTCAGGTTTTGCTGTTGAAGTTATTGGTGGCAAAACGACAGGTGTTGTACGCTGCGATCAACCTAGGGCTTTAGACTTCGATGCTCGACATGCTAAATTTTTAGAATCAATCGACTCTGACGTTTTAGATGAGGTTGTGGCTCGTTTTAATGCCATTTTTGAAGAGTAACCACTATCAAGGCCAGCTAATCAAAATTGTGAAACAATGATCAAGAAGTAGGCGTGGAACAATCTAATTCACATAAAAAGCCCGAATCGTGAGAATCGGGCTAATACATATAACATAAGATACTGAAAAACAAAGAAATACTTAATGATGTTATTCCTAAGTAGAAATGTCCTATACAGACATTTCCAATGTCAAGTACAGGATTCAGACTTCGTTGTTGAACTGCTGTTTTCTGTGCACGTCTGCTTGGCATCTTTTGAGAATGTGTGATTCATAGACATCCTTTCAATATAATCGGTGTCTATGAATAGAGAAATACAACAACGACTCGTATGGGTTAAGTTATTTGAAGAAACCAATGATGCTGGCCTAGTCTGTCGGAGATGTGGCATTTCTAGACCAACGTTACGCAAGTGGTGGAAACGATATTCTGAGCAAGGTATTGATGGATTAAGTAGTCAGAGTAAATACCCATTAAAATCTCCAAATACTAAAGTCAATGCTGAGCTAGAAGTCTTAATACTGGAAATACGCTCGGCTAGAAATCTGGGTGCTCGACGTTTGCAAACAGAATTGATGAGACTGCATGGAGTTTCACTGTCCTTAGCGACTATTCATAAAGTACTATCCAACCATCAAGTAAAACTGATTAAAAAATTCCGTCGTAAAGTTGATTTCATTCGTTATGAACGCCCTCTACCAGGCGATAGAATTCAAATGGATACCTGTAAATTGGTTCCTGGTCTATATCAGTACACATCAATTGATGACTGCACACGATATCGCGTATTAGGCTTATCAAAATAATGAACAAGGCTAAAAATTAATCTTTAGCCTTAAAAGCTGTCACATTATAAAAAGTATGGCTTGTCAGCATCAGTATTCGGTTTGTTTACACCTAAATTTTTATGAGAGGCAAAGCTCGGGTCTTGAATAATTTTAACTACGAGTGCTGCAACACTTTTACGTGAAATAACGGTACCATTAAATTGTTGATCACGTTCAGTAGTCTCATAATCAATTTCATCTTCGTCCATGAGCCACGCTGCGCGTAAAATACTGTAGTCTAGATCTGAAGCTTCAAGCATATCCGCTGCTTTACGGTAAGGCGGTAGGTACATACCAATTTCTTTGGTATTCCACTCCCCAAACTTACCCGCGACCTCATCATAGATACCAAGTGAATTAATAAAGATAATACGTTGAACAGCTTGTTCATTCATGGCTTGAATAACGTTTTCAACTTGTAAATCAACTTCACCCGCTAAATTGACATAAACAATATCCTGCCCTTTTACAGCTTGATTTAACTGATTGATATTCAGAACATCTCCTTCAACCACATCAGCATTCGCAGGGATAGAATCACCTAATTTTTTAGCATCACGAACAAAAAGCGTCTGTTGAATATCATTTTCATTCGCCAACATGGCGACGACCCATTTCGCAATCTGTCCGGTCGCACCAAGAATTAAAACTTTTTTCATCACTGTCACCTTATATTTATTTCATCAAAGGAAAGAATGTCTAACCAATCTTTATCGTGATATTTAATAACAACCACAGAAGCGACATTCACCTGAAATGTCGAGATGTTTGCCTAATTTGACGAACTGTATTTGGACATAAATCTATTCAGGCAGAAAAAAGCCTCATACGAAGATGAGGCTAAGCGACGATTTAAAAAACTAGATTATCTCACGTCTTTCCACCACGCTTTAAAAGGCTGCTGATCATTATCAAGCTGAACCAACTCTCCAATCATCGGTGTCGCAAGTCGATAATTTCTAGATTTCGAATATTCTGAAATTCTAGTAATCGGTTCATACCATGCATGCTTAGCCAAACTGAATTTAGAATGGTGCACAGGAATCATATTACGGGCTTGAAGTTCCTCGGTTGCTTGAGCCACTTCATCAGGATGGCAATGCACAGATCGCCATGCAGGATCATATTGCCCATTCTCCATTAAAGCCCAGTCAAAGGGTCCATATTTCTTGCCAATTTCAGCAAAGTGTTTGTCATATCCACCATCGCCTGTATAGAAAATTTTTCGCTTTGAAGATTGAATTATGAAAGATACCCAGAGATGCTGTCCTCCAGCAAAGGCACGACCTGAATCATGATGGGCAGTTTCGGTAATAATGCTGATTCCATTACCGAAATCCATTTTATCCCCCCAGTCGGCTTCAATCAGTTTATTCTTTGGATATCCCCAATGCTCAAAATGCTCGCCCACACCTAGACCAGTCACCACCAGTTTTACTTTGTCTTTCAATTTAAGAATAGTTTCATAGTCTAGGTGATCATAATGGTCATGTGAGATTAAGAGATAGTCAATTTCTGGCAGATCATCCACCGTATAAATATCTGTTCCTTTATAAGCACGTGTGCCCCAAGGGAACGGAGATGCTTTACCACTCATGACAGGATCAATTAAGAACGTTTTACCGTCTAACTGCATAAAAGCAGATGAGTGACCAAACCAAACTAAAGCATCTTGCTCAGGATCAAATGCTTTCAAATTTGTTTTGACCGATGGTAGTGCTTCACTCGGTTCACGATTTGGAATTGATTTAAAGAAGGTCTTATAAACTTCAACAACGATATTAGAACCTTCGGTCATGCCTGGTTTTTCAATCAGATTACGAAACTTACCATTTTGAAAATTGGGAGAGTTTTGCACGAATTCCATACGTTGCTCTGTAGGATTTTTACCTAGCAGTGGATGTTGTGCAGTGATAAAACTTAGCATGATCAGTAGCACGACAAGGGCAGAAAAAGTAATCAACATTTGCTTAGCTAACCTTTCTATAAAATAAGGAGTACAAGAATTTTGATTATTATTGAATGTTACGCTGGTCATGGTTTGCCATTTTCTAGCAATTTATTGCCTATTCTGAGCGAATAGCGGCTAAGCCTCTGCTAAAGAACCTGAGGCAAATGAATAGAATGGTTATAACCTAGCATCAACAAACAGGTCACCTATTCGTGACCTGTTTGTTGACTTGAACCTTTAGAAATTAAAGTTTTGTCGTGAAAAATGGAACAAGTTGAGCGACGGCTTCATCAACAAAATTCAATTTGTCGTACAGTGACATATGGTTCGCACCATCGACTACATAGAGAGTTTTGTCTGTACTTGCAGCACGATGAATCAAGTCTTCACTCATCCATTTACTTCCAGCTTGACTACCCGCAATTGCAAGTAAGGGCTGAGTAAAAAATGCTTCTGCTTTGTTATACGCATCATACGTAATGATTTGGGTTAAGCTGCGCGCAGTTGCAAAACCTGGTGCATTTGGATGTTCTGCACGTGGAGTATGGTAGTACTCCCATGCCTCACGTAATTCTTCATTCGGTGCATCTTCTTCTTTCAATGGTGCAAGTGGAATCGTTGCAATTTCAGCACCACTCGCATCTGAAGTTCGAGCATCTGAACCTGCTTGAATATAAGGGATCGCATCTGCATCTTTCACATTGTTTTCCCAACCATTACGGAACATTTGCCCAATGTTTACCGCACTGACCATACCCACCGCTTTAATACGACGGTCATTGATGGCTGCATTTGCGGTATAACCTGCGCCTGCACAAATCCCCATCGCACCAATACGACTATTATCGACATAAGGCAAAGTTGTTAGATAATCAATCACAGCACTGACATCTTCAGTGCGGACATACGGGTTTTCTAACTGACGCGGCATACCCGTACTTGCACCTTGATACGATGCATCATACGCAATTGTGATAAAGCCATGTTCGGCAAGCTTACGCGCATATAGGCCAGCGGTTTGTTCTTTAACACCACCGCCCGGATGGCTCACCACAACCGCAGGATAAGTTTTGCTTTCATCAAAACCTTCTGGGAAGTTAATGACTGCTGCAAGGGTAATCCCCTGACCATTGTGATTCTGGATACTGATTTCTTTTGACATTTTCATATTCCTCTATTGAAATTTTTGTATTTCAAACTTAAAGATATGCTTTAAAAAATGGGATTACTTTCGCGAGTGCTTTAGCAACAGGTTCTGGTTGATCGTACAATTCGTAATGTGATGTATTTTCTAAAACCAATAGCTCTTTTTGTTTCGATGCGGCGCGGTGTATCACTTCATGACCATCGCGATAAGCACCAAAAGCTCCCGGCTTGTCACCGATCACCACTAAGATGGGTTGCGTTAATAAAACTTCAGCTAAGTGGAAGGCATCCCAACCTAAAGCCACACTCATGCGAGAAAACAAGGCACTGGTTGCACCATTCGGTTGCTGACCACGCGCGGTTTTGTAATATTCAGTCGCTTCAAGTGGATCAATATCGGTAATGCCCGCTTTTTTACCTTCTTCAACAGATGGTGGTAATAAGTTATTCACTAATAATTCTGCACCACGAGCTTCAGCAGTACGTTGTCGAGCAATGGCTTCAAGTCCTTCAATCAAAGCATCACCTGTGCCGCCATAACCTTCACGCGTCATACGGCCAAAGTTCACACCCGTAATTGAGGTCACGGCTTTAATACGCCGCTCTGTCATCGCTGCATTTAACACATAAGCACCGCCACCACATACACCTAATGCACCGATCCGATTTTCATCTACAAAATCTTGAGTGACCAAATAGTCCACGGCATAACGGATATCTTCGACACGGTGGTAGGGGTTTTCAATAAAACGGGGTTCACCACCACTTTCACCTTGGAACGAAGCATCGATGACCAGTACCACAAAGCCTGCATCCGCTAGGGCTTGACCATAAATATTGCCCGAAGTTTGCTCTTTACAGCTTCCGATTGGATGCACGCTGACAATGGCTGGATACTTTTTGCTTTTATCAAAGTCATTCGGAAAAAGGATGTTGGCTGCTGACTCCCAAGCTAGATTTTTATATTGAACCGTTTGCATATTGAATACCTCATTCAATGATTATGCTGTATAGCAATCCAATTTTTGATTGGATCTTTGTCTCTTCATGGTTTTAGTATAGATTGCGACCAGACCATAAAATTGCCTAAAACGACAAAGAGTTTGCCTATTTTGTTCACTTTTATATTTTCTATATATTTCATAAAGATAAACTCCATTACAGACTAATCATAATGGGGTTTGATGGAGCTTATAAAATTCCTGACATCTTGCCGTTTATGCACATCCGCTCTGCTTAAAGTAACAGTAGCAGAATTCAGTTCGATGTTTTCTATATTCAATCAGCAATACAATAAGCGGCTTTTCAGATTTAAAGTTTGATGAATACATTTATAGACTTTGACGCATACGTTGAATATCTCTTTGGGGCGACTCACCAAACATACGACTATATTCACGACTAAATTGTGATGCACTTTCATAGCCAACCATGCCCGCTGCTCTTCCTGCATCTAGATTTTGATTGAGCATCAAATGTCTGGCTTCTTGTAATCGAAGTTGCTTTTGATATTGCAACGGACTCATTCCAGTGACAGTACGAAAATGCTGCCTAAAAGCAGATGGACTCATAAAAGCTTTCTCTGCCAGTTCATCCATACGAATGGGTTGAATAAAGTTGGTTTTCAACCAACTGATCACTTGTTGAATCTTTTGGCTGGTGGAGCCTGATTTCACCAATTGACGCAAATAAATGCCATGTGGACCACTGAGCAAACGTACGATAATTTCTTTTTGAATCAGCGGCCCTAAATGCGGAATCATCGTTGGTTCATCGAGTACTTTAACCAATCTTAGAAAAGCACTAATCAAAGGCTCATCCGCATTTTCTACAGTAAATGCATGATGAGCATGATCAGACAATGCCACTGTTGAATCAGGCATATCGGCGACGACTTCATTCACCATTTGAGCATCGAGTAACAGTAATATCGCCAAGAAAGGCTGATGTAGAGACGCTTCAATGACATGCGATGTGACGGGTAAATCAATCGTGGTCAGCATGCTCTGTCCAGCATGACATGGATAGACCTGATCACCAATAATGACTTCTTTTTGACCCTGTAAAATAATGCCAATGCCTAGGTTATAAATACAATGGATACTTTCTGTTGGACGCATTCTGCTATGAAATGAAAATTCTGGAATCCCTGAAATATGATCACCTTCCACCTCAGCCAAACGCGAAACAGCTTGTGTAAGTTGATCTATATTTCTTTCAGAAAAAGTGCGAGGCATAAATATTCTAATCCAATCAGAAACTTAAATATTAAATTTAGTCGTCCTTTTCTTTTAAAGATGACCGCAATACAAGCTTAACTTAATAATTATCATGACGGTCTCATGCCGTAAATGTTTTTAACAACGATCATTTAAGAAAACTAATCATAAATTTTACCCAACCCACTTTAAATAATATAAAAATATGAAAATTTATCAAAGTCATTCGGAAAAAGGATACTGGCTGCTGACTCCCAAGCTAGATTTTTATGGGATGAAATGATCAAGTAAACAGAGAGCAGGAAACTAAAATAATATTTTGTTTCCCATACTAAAATTTTACCATCCCTGTTCCATCAAAAGAGTTTTAAGCTGCGCCTGTCCTTCTGAGGTGTAGCTCCAAATAGGCGGGAATATTCTCGACTAAACTGAGAAACACTCTCATAGCCAACCAAATCAGCGACATGTCCTACATCTAAATGCTGACTGAACATCAAATGCCGTGCCTGCTGAAGGCGCAATTGCTTTTGGTACTGTAAAGGACTCATACCCGTAACTTCACGGAAGTGATGTCGAAGCGTTGCCGCACTCATATAGACTTGATCGGCTAATTCATCCAGACGAATGGATTCAACAAAATTCTGTTTCAACCAATTCACCACATTCACTATTTTCTCACTCACTGAACCAGTTTTAACCAACTGGCGTAAATAAACCCCATTTACACCAGTTAATAAACGAATCAATATCTCCTGCTGAATGATCGGTGATAATTGTGGCAGCAATATCGGATCGTCTAGCAAAGCCACTAAACGCTGTACAGCTTCAATTAAGACATAATCAATTGGCTGTACTGCAAAAGATGGCTGTACTTGCTCTTTAAAATTAAGTTGTCCCATTTGGGTCGCCATTTTAGAAATCATGGATGCATCCAGTAAGAGCATCAGACCTAAAAATGGCTTATGACCTGCTGAGTTACGCGTATGACTGACCACTGGAATATCAATAGTGGTAATCATCGACTGTCCAGCTGAATAAGTCAGGATTTGATCTCCAACAACAACTTGTTTCTCGCCCTGTAATACTATTCCCAAACCCAAATTATAAAGACAATGGCTAGCACTCGGTTCAGAATGACGATGCAATGATAAAGCAGGAATCGCTGTTTTATGATCGCCATCCACTTGAATTAAACGATCGACCGTCTGTGCTAAGGATGTCAGAACATCTTGTGTGCTTTCATAATCAACCATAATCGCTCCTCCCCGCAAAACAGGATTAAACCTGCTCGATCTGACGTATAGGGAACCAGCCCTTTCTGAGTTTAATTTCTTGCCAGAGGTGATCTGGTATGTGTAAGTCAGCATTCTTCATTTCAAGCTGAAGTTCGGTTGAAATCAGATGAATTCGCTGAGTTTTTGCTAATTCAATCCAATTCGGATTCATCACCAGTGCTTTACCAATTGCAATCAATGGTAAGCCGAGTGCCAAAGCTCGCTCAGCTTGGTCTGGCGTTCGAATTTGACCTGCAGAAATTAAAGGAATCCGATGATTCAAATGTTTAATCACGCGTGTAATAGTCAGCTCATCATCAAGATGATCGACGGGTTTAGCATTCAACACATCAACCAATGAAACATGTAGATAATCAATACCTGCTGCAATTAATCGGTCAATCAACTGAAAACTGTCCTGAATTCTCAATCCATTTTCATCATATTCTTCAACCGACATGCGATAACCCAAAGCAAAGGGTTTCTGCGCATATTGTTGGATCACACGTTGCACCTCAGCCACGACAGCCAGTGGAAAACGCATACGATTTTCAAGTGATCCACCCCATTCATCGGTTCGTTGATTAAACAAAGGTGAAAAGAAATTCTGTATTAAAAAACCGTGTGCGCCATGCAGTTCTATACCATCGAAACCAGCTTCAATTGCACGTCGTGTGGTTTCACCAAATGCATGAACCATGTCCAAAATTTCTTCATGAGACAACGCACGACTCATCATCTGACTATCAACAAAAGAACCTGTTGGTGTCTTAAGCGTGCTCGCACTTACGACATCAGCATCTGGAATTAAATCAGGTATCGCTTTATTTCCAGCATGGAAAATTTGCAAGATTGCTGGTGCACCGCCACTTTTCGCAGCTTGGGCTAATTTCGCTAGACTCGGAATGAATCGGTCATCAAAAGCGGCAAACTCTTTGGTGAATCCAATCCCATTTTGTTGTACATGGGTACAGCCTGTAATCACCAATCCAACACCATTTACCCGCTGGTGCATATACGCTAATTCTTCCTCTGAAACGGTTCCGTCATGATTTGCCGACCATGTGGTCATGGGTGCCATAATCACACGATTGCGTAATGTAATATCTGCTGTTAGTGAGAAGGATTGGAATAATTGGGAATACTCTGTCGCCATGATTTCAATTCACAAACTTAATTTTCTAGAAAAAGTATAAATCGTGCGAATTTACTCAATTTGCCTAATCTGAACTGTTATTTGCCTAATCTGCTAAAAAATGATTCATTCAGAATGACGCAAAAAAAATTGGGAGCAACGTCCCGATTTTTTTTATTTCTCTTAGATTCTGTTGATAGAAAGGAATTAACTTATCCAAGGCAATTTTGACAGGTTCAGGTTTATCATATAAGTCGTATGTGACTAACCTTCTACCACGACCAATTCTCTATTTGCAACAGTGCCGTTGCAATCACCCGGGCCAAACCAAGTGCTATATTCCGGCTGATTCAAGAGCCCCTCGGAATTCATTACCGAACTCCTTGCCCCCAAATACCAACTGAATATCCTATCTGAAAGTTTTGCCAGTGAATATCGCCGAATCTTTAAATGCCCTGTTTGTACTGACGGCTACTTCAAAATGGCAGACGGCCAGTTGGGGAAGTTCTATCGTTGTAGTTCGGGAAGTATCTGCCGATCTAAGCCGAGAGTATGTGAATAATGTGGCTCACCTAGCCTAGACCAGCATGAGCACAGCATTTGTCAAAATCCGAATTGTCAAAAAGAAATCAAGATCTGTGATCAATGCGGTCGACCGATGAAATTACGTACCGGGCGTTATGGGAAATTCTGGGGATGTTCCGGTTATGGCATTCCACATGACCAATGCAAGAATAAGAAGAAATTCATGGCTTAAGGATAAAACTCACCTTTAGATCCCTGAGGTTGAAACACTGAGCATTCAGACCTTTCTAGAATGACAACCTTGGTGAATTTTTCTCTAATACTGTACGCCATATCTTACACGGATAGGGGGCATTGTCCCCTATTCAAGCTCGGCTAAATTTCTTATTCTGAACTCATTGAGGAACAGGAAGTTCCGGAACATCAAACAAAAATAATAAGTTCTCGCATCAGGATCGTGAGGGATGACAGGAGTTGACCCTAGACGCAAATACGGAAAAAGCCCCAACAGGATGTTGGGGCTTTTTTCTGTTATTTCTAAGTAGAAATGTCCATTTTAAAGAAGCTCAATCTAGATAAATATATGAGCTAATTAAATATCATATTTGGCTCAAATTTTGAGCCAAATATATGCTATATTCAACTCATCTTAGGTTTTTAGAAAGAGATTGAAAATGCAGGAATGGATTTGGCAAGCAGAGAACTGGACAAATTTCACATGGCAAGATTCAGTCATCTTACCTAAAACCAGACAGATACATCAAAAAATAGGATTTCTTCTTGGACAAAGTCAGCATGATTTAGCAAAAGAACAATTCACTCTAGATACTCTACTTGCCAATCTTGTTGCTTCATCAGCAATTGAAAATGAAACTATCAATGTTTTTTCATTGCGGTCATCTCTAGCTCAACGCTTGGGTGTCACGCTTGAACATCCGGCACTGTTGCAAATAGCGATAGATGATAAGCTAAATACCCTTCTAGCTAAAAGTTCAGTATATGAATCCTTTCCATGGTCGACATTTTCAGGGTGAAATCATTCTTTGGGCTGTGCGCTGGTATTGTAAATATGGCATTAGCTATCGTGAACTTCAGGAAATGCTTGCTGAACGTGGTGTGAATGTTGATCACACCACGATTTATCGTTGGGTTCAACGTTAT
>NZ_POVU01000034.1 GCF_003261585.1 Acinetobacter sp. MB5
ATTTTTATCTTTCTTCTAGACGTAATACCAAATCAGCCTATTGTTTTCTTGGGAAAATCTTAAAGAATGTGAAGAAGTGGCAGATTCCACATGTGATCAATACAGATAAAGCACCTACATATTATATTGAAGTGCTATATCACGGTTAAAACGCGAAGGAAAATATCCACTGGATCTTGAGCACAGGCAAATTAAATACAAAAATAACGTGATCGAATGTGATCATGGCAAGTTAAAGCGAATCATCAAGGCCATGTTAGGCTTCAAATCAATGAAGATGGCTTATGCCACAATCAAAGGTATTGAAGTCATGCGAGCACTCCGTAAAGGACAAGCTTCATCATTTTATTATGGTCAGCCTCAGGGTGAAGTCTATCTAGTGAATAGAGTTTTCGGTCTCTGAGTACTTTTTAAAGGAAAAATCATTTTCTCAAATCTCTATTTGTAACAGTGCCATTTCTTTCACCCACAACGAATCAGCGGACTGACCGATGGGATGGTTCTATTGAGAACCGTTCAAGATTTCCTTTGTCTGTAGTAGAGCTTTTATTGACACTGTCAAGAAAGTAAATAGAAAAGATTTTATTGTCGGCTACCGCTTAACTCCTGAAGAAGTTCCTCAAATCACTCATGGTTTAACATTAGAAGATGCACAATATTTTGTAGATCAATTGGCGCAGAAAGACCTCAGTTATCTACATTTATCTTTGCAGGGATATGGGCAAACATCCCGTCGTAATCCAAATGATATTATGCCAATTGTAAAAATAATATCGCAAAAACTTGATGGCCATCTGACATTGATTGGAGTCGGGGATGTTCAATCAAGTGCAGATTTAACACGGGCTTTTGAATTAGGTTATGATTTAGTTGCAGTTGGTCGCGCGTTAGTGACTGAACCACGCTGGTTAAATCTGATATTGAATGATCAACCTGTAATAACAACGATGAATTCATCAGAATGGTTAGAGCGCGTGGTACCTAAAGAAATGGTATGCAATACGAAAATTAATTTTCCAATGACCGTTCTTGAATAGACTTGAACTGACACTGAAAAATCCTATGAGAATTTGGTCAATTAAACCAAAACCCCATAGGATTTTTTAATGGGAGCGGAAACGTAAAAATTTTTATATTATTGATTTAAGAAAATAAAATTAGGTTTAGTATTTAAATCATAGTTAAAGCAAGTAAATATTGTGCAATAGCAAATATAATATGTGCAACAATAACATAGATGTATATTGAAACAGGTGATGGCGTTTTTCTTGCAAAAAAACCACCTCCCATCGCTGGCATCAAAATGCCTAAACCTGCTAATGAACTGATAACAACACCAATAAGGAAGAATGGAAAAATTGTAGGTGCATCAATAAAGTTTACACCCAAAAAAAGAGGAAACATTGCAGCATAAGCAATACCCACAATATAGTGAAAGCCCCAACCCAATATCGCTTCAGTTGTAGTAAATGGAGATGTATTTTCCGAATCAAAGATCAATTTTCCAGAAAAGGCGCCAATAATCCATCTCCCGACGGAAGGCCAATGAGTTCCTGGCATCCAGCCAATTTTTCGAGCTATGTTTGCCCATAAATCTAGGGCAATTGTTGAGCCAACGCCAACAACTAAAATGAAAAGAAGAACATGTAAGAACATCGGATATCTCCAGATAATTTTTGATAAATATGGGGTTGATGTGCTATCGCATAGAATATGATTTCTTTCTCTTTATAGACCATTTCATAGTAAGGAAAAAAATACGTGCACCAATGAAAAGAGCAGTAACATTTTCTAATGACATGAAGAATCATTCTCTTGGCTATTAAAGGCTTTTAGCAGAGTATTCATTATAGGTAAGCTTACAATCAGCTCTATATCAGATGGGAGGTATATGTTTGAGAGTGTAAATTCTGTAAATTTGATGATTAAGAAATAAAAAATTACTGTCATCAGTATGAATTTAATTTTGGCTCAATCATTCTATAACTATCATTAGATTAATTAATCCAAAATAAAAGATCAAGAAAAAACCAATATATTTCTAACATTTCATGATAATAAATTCTGTGTTATTAGAATTTTTCCCTATTTAACGACTACTTCCCCACCACTTTCAATCCAAGCATCAAAACCACCAACCAAATGTGCAATATCCTGAATACCCATTTCTTGTAATGTGAGTGCTGCAAGTGCAGATCTCCAACTAGAGCGGCAAAAAAGAATTATTTTTTTATTTTTTCCCAATATAGGGTTGAAGTATGGACTTTCAGGATCAACTACAAACTCTAAAATTCCGCGTGGAACATGTAAGGCATTTGGTATTGTACCAAATTGATTTATTTCATGAATTTCTCGAATATCGACAAAAATTGTGTTGGCGTTATTAAGAAGTATCTTTGCTTGCTCAAAAGTAAGGGACACAATTTTTTTCTGTGCTTCTTCTACCAGTTCTTTTGAAGATTTTTTTAAAGACATTGAGATTATTCCTTTATTGCTGTTAAAAATTAGGGATTTTTTAAGTGCATGTTGAGTAGCTATGATCGAGAGATACTCAACATACAGCATCAAGCAATCTAATCTAGATTACAGCTCTTATTCAGACAGACTGGCAAGATAACGTTCTACATCTAAAGCTGCCATACAACCACTTGCAGCAGAAGTGATTGCTTGACGATAAACTGAATCGGCTACATCACCAGCGGCAAATACGCCTTCAATACTGGTCTGGGTGCTCATTCCATCTATACCAGATTTGATTTTAAGATAGCTATTCACCATATCTAGCTGATTAGAGAAAATATCAGTATTAGGATGATGACCAATAGCAATAAAGCAGCCATCAACTTCAATCAACTTATTGGATTGACCATTTACATGACTAATTTTTACGCCTTTGACAACAGCACCATCACCAACGATTTCATCTACTTGAGCATTCCACTCAATCTGAACTTTTCCTTCTTCAACTTTCTTAAATAATTGTTGCTGCAGGATTTGTTCAGCTTTTAATGTATCGCGTCTATGAATTAATGTGACTTTGCTTGCAATGTTAGAAAGATATAGAGCTTCTTCCACTGCTGTGTTGCCACCGCCAACGACAGCAACATTCATATTACGGTAAAAAAAACCATCACAGGTTGCACAAGCAGATACACCTTTGCCGAAATATTCAGTTTCAGAGTCTAATCCTAAATACTTCGCACTTGCACCAGTCGCAATAATCAATGCATCACAACTATACTCTTCCTGACCTTTTAGGATAAAAGGCCGATTTGTAAGATTTACCTCATCTATATGATCATAGATAATCTCAGTTCCAAATCGAACAGCATGATCATACATACGTTGCATTAATTCTGGACCTTCGACACCATTAGCATCACCAGGCCAATTATCTACCGCAGTCGTTGTCGTGAGTTGTCCACCTGTTTCACTTCCAGTAATCAAGAGTGGATTGAGATTCGCTCGAGCAGCATATACAGCTGCAGTATAGCCAGCAGGGCCTGAACCTAAAATAATTACGCGTTTATGTGAACTCATTTGATCATCTTCTTACTTATAACTATCAACTAAATCAGCAATTTGCTTAGCAGACATGATTCCTGAGAAACGTGTTAACTCCTTCCCTTCTTTATAAATTACAGTGGTTGGGATACTACGAATGCCATGCATTGCAGCCAAATCAGGTTCTAAATCCACATTGATTTCACCCAGTAAAGCATTTGTACCGATCGCTTCTGCGGCTTGTTTATACATTGGGGCCATTGCTTTGCATGGTGGGCACCATACAGCCCAAAAACGAAATAGTTTTAAGCCAGGTTCAGCGATTAATGTATTGAAGTCATCAGTTTTAATTTCTTTAACAGACATGAAAGTACCTTTTGAGTGAGTTAATCTTAAATCAAGCAGCGTCATTTACTGATTGACGAATTTTGATAGCACTATGTTTTTTGTCAAAATATCCACTCCACAGCACCAGTAAAATGCTAAACGCTACAACTATTGCAGCGGCTGCTCCAGTAGCGAGTAGATCGAAGTGAGCAACAACAATTCCACCTGCCCAGGCGCCTAGAGCAATACCACTATTAAAAGCAGAGATATTCATACTCGATGCAGCATCAACTGATTTTGGAGCATATTTTTCAGCTTGCTGTACCACATAAAGCTGTAATACAGGGATACTTCCGAAAGCCATTGCACCCCAAAGCATAATTAATGGAATCATTAGATAGGGATTGCTTGCAGCAGGTGCAATGCATAACAGCACTAAACTTAAAGTGATAAACATAGCGACCAAGGTGAAAATTGGCCCTTTTTTATCTGCAAGTTTTGCACAGTAAATATTGCCTAAAGTTACTGCAATGCCATAAAACACCAAGACAATGCTGACAGCAGATGCAGAAAAACCTGTAACTTTCTGAAGTATTTCAGATAAATAGGTATAAGCGATAAATGCTCCGCCATAGCCTAGACAGGTAATCAAAAATACAAGCAACATTCGAGGGACAGCAATAACACTTAATTGTTCTATCAGTTTTGCAGGTTCAGGACGTTCAATTTTCTTAGGAAGAAAAATCCATTGAGCAGCAGCTGATGCTAAACCGAGTAAGCTGATAAATAGAAATGTCGCTCGCCAACCAAATAGTTCAGACAAGAACGTGCCCAATGGAACACCACTCACAAGCGCTACGGTTAATCCAGTAAATACCATGGCAATTGCACGCCCGGACTTTTCTTTTGAAACTAGATTGGCAGCAACCACTGTAGCCATAGAATAGAAAACGCCTTGCACCATACCAGCCAATACACGCCCAACCAGTAGCATGGTGTAATTATGTGCTTGCCAAGCAACAAGATTCGCAATAACAAAACAAATCATCAAACCCACTGAGAGTGTTCTTCTATTTAAACGACCTGTTGCTGCAGTGAGTAGCGGCGCAGCTAAAGCAACACCTAAAGCATATAGTGATACGAGTTGCCCTGCAGTCGGGATATTGACATGCATATCAGTTGCAATAGCGGGTAAAATTCCCACAACAACAAATTCTGCCATTCCAATGGCAAAAGCTGCTGCTGCCAGAGCGTATAAAGCTATGGGCATAAAAAACCTATTAATATATGGAATGATTGATCCATAAGTTAATAACTCTTCCCCCAATTGTCAATCTTTTATAGATCGATTAGTCTATAAAAGATTTAAAGAGAGATCAGATTTATGTCTAGAACAGGTCGACCGAGAGAGTTTAATAGAGATAAAGCTATTGATTCTGCAATGAATCTTTTTTGGGAAAAAGGTTTTGAAAGTACATCATTAGCTGATTTACGTCAGACACTAAATTTATCTTCAGCGAGTTTTTATGCAGCATTTGGATCAAAAAAAATACTGTATGCAGAATGTTTAAATCGTTATATGGAAACTTGTGGGCAAGTGACTATTGCGTTGGATGATCTTTCAATTAGCCCACGAAAGGCTATTGAAAATATGCTTCATCAAACGATTTCAATGCAAACATCTACTTTATCACCTTCAGGCTGTATGGCTGTTTTATCGGGATTGAATTGTTGTGATGAAAACAAAGAGGTTGAACAACTGACAAAAAATGTTAGAAAGCAAACTAGAGATGCAATAAGTCGTTGTGTCTTAAGAGGAATTGAAAGTGGTGAATTGCCTGAAAATACCAATGTTGAAGTGATTACTCTCATGATTGATTGCTTTGTCAAAGGTATTGCAATCCAAGCCCGTGATCATGTTTCAAAAGATCAATTATTAGCTGCTGCTGACACGCTACTTCAGTGTTGGAAAGTTTAAAAATTGCATGTTAGATAAGAGTCTTTTAACTGGTATGTTTTTATAGAACCTTCTATTGTCTGCTGATATCTACACAAATTTATTTAAAGAATATAAATATCAAGCAATCAAACCTTCTTGTTAACAAAATAATATAGTTACTATTTTCAATTTGACTATTTATTTTGTGCAAGAAAATAGAGTTGTTTAAACAGGGGATTGGTAAGCGTTAATTTATTCATAGGATTTTTATTCTTTGAAAAAGAAATCATCTTTGTAAAAAATAAGTTACATAAAACATCAAATAAAGCTCTCAAATTATGGATTAATTGATCCATAATTATTTACAGACATTTGCAATTTTTTGTCTATAAATTTACATAGAGGTTTTCGCATGAATATTGATTTGGAATTAACTTGGGAAGGTGGTAAACAAGGCACAGGTATTATTAAGGGTGATAACCTTACAGCTGAAATATCTATACCAACCGTTTATGGTGGACTTGGTACAGGTTCGAACCCTAAAGAACTTTATGTTGCATCAACTGCGGCTTGCTTTATTTCCACTCTTACAGCAATGATCGATGGTAAAAAGCTACCAATTATTAGTCTTTCAGTCGTAACAAATGCAAAAACGAATGATGATGAGTTCTCAATTATCCATCAAGCCAATATTATTTTAGATAGTGAAGCATCATCAGTAACTTTAGATAAAGCGCAGTCATTGGTCGCTCAAGCTGATAAAATATGTTTAATTGGGAATTTAGCGCGAAAAGCAGGGATTAATGTTTCTGCTATTGCGAATGTTACACAAGCACAGTAATAATGATTAAAAGCCATAGTTACAATATTCTTGTTTTATATGTGCTGTTTTTAGGTCTTTTCAGTATTGAAAAGACTTAAAAATTGCGGCTATGTCATAGGCAGATCAGACTTCGACCCATTCATCCAAGATCTAAAAAATGGACTATTATTACTTTGCTAGACAAATTCATAGGCAAAGATTGAAAATTGAATCAACCATCAAATGATTGATATATTAGCACTTAGTATTCTGCTGATAGCATCGTAATAAGATAATCAATAAAAGTGGTGATCCTTCGAGGTAAATGTCGACCAGCAGCATGCACAGCATACAGGTTCACATCTGTCTGCCGAAAATTTTCTAGAGCCGTTTCAAGACGACCAGCCTTTAAATCCTCAATGATGTCATAGTCAGACTTAAGAATGACTCCCACCCCTTCAATGGCCCACTGTCGCAGCAACCCTCCATCATTGGCAGCACGGTTTCCAGAAACACGGACAGAAAGCTCTTTTAAGTCATCATAAAATCGCCAGATGCGTTGAGGATCACCCAATCGTGACAATAACAAGCAATTGTGTTGTGCTAACTCCTCTGGATGTTCTGGCTTTCCATAATGACGCCAATATTCAGGTGATGCACAGACTGAACGCCCAGCTTGTAGAATCAATCGAGCATTAAGACGAGAATCTGTTAATGGACCAGTACGCAAGGCTAAGTCATAGCCCGTTTCTATTAGGTTGACGACTTCGTCACCCAAAAATAGCTCAAACTTAACTTCAGGGTGATGGGCTTGAAAACCATTAATCAGTGCTGACAAACGCGAACGCCCAAAGTCATTGATACACGTTAGCCGAATCGTCCCCTTCAGTCGTCCAGAATCAGCCACTTGATCAATAGCATCATCTAAATCACCAAGGATACGTCGACATTGAGCAAGGAAGTGTTCGCCTTCTGGCGTCAGTGACAAACCACGAGTAGAACGTAACACTAGTTTAGTACCTACATGCGATTCTAAACGTTGTAGACTAGCAGTCACTGCGGATGGAGCAATCCCTCGCATCTTCGCCGCAGCCGATAGGCTACCGTAGTCAGTGATTGCAATAAAATTTCGCAAGTGCGAGAGCAAATCCATGATTTTTTAGACTCTCAAGAAAATAAAGATTAATTTAAAAAAAGCGAGCGAGATGATCATCTGACTTCTAGCTCACTAAAATTAAAGTTGCATGATCAGCTGTAAGTACTTCATTCAGAAAACAGACATAGGTTTTTTTAGCTTGCCATCTAAAAACTCTCTCAAACAACATCTGTGTTTAAACCTCTCCCATTTTAAGATCAGAATTCTAAAAAAGTGAATAAAGAATCCACTTTTAACTCAATTGTTCTCTTTATTTTATGAATATACAATCTAAATTCTTTATAAAAGAATATACAAGAAGATTCACCTATGGTTTGCACAGCTTCTATCTCAACTCGTGGTAGTAGCGGTAATGGTACTGTTGTCAATATTGATGATGGTGGGCGTATTGTCGGAATATCAATTACTATGCCACAAACCTCCTATTTTCTGGAAAGATAGTCTTATGGCAATACAATCAGTAAGCAAACTTTATGAGCCTTTTCAGTTCAAAGAGTTATTGTTCAAAAATCGAATCGTGATGCCACCGATGACTCGGTGTAGGGCTGCACAGCCAGGAAATGTTCCAACAGCACTGATGGCTGAATACTATGGTCGTCACGCCGATGCTGGTCTTATTATCGCTGAAGCAACACAGGTTTCTGAAGATGCTCAAGGGTATTCATTTACGCCTGGCATTCACAGTATGGAGCAAATTGAAGGCTGGAAACTTGTTACAAAAGATGTACATCGCAATGGCGGTCAAATTTTTTTGCAACTGTGGCATACAGGACGGATGTCCCACTCTTGTTTCCATCATGGTACAGCTCCCTTTGCACCGTCTGCACTTGCTACTCCCGAAGATACCTGCGTTTGGATTGCCAATGAAGATGGTCAGGGTGGTACGATGGGCACTGTTGCAAATATAGATCCGAGCCGATGATTTTCCCTTTAAAAATTACTTAAAGACCGAAAACCCTATTCACCAGATAGACTTCACCCTGGGGTTGACCATAATAAAATGATGAAGCCTGTCCTTTACGGAGTGCTCGCATCACTTCAATACCTTTGATTGTGGCATAAGCTGTCTTCATCGATTTGAAGCCTAACGTCGCTCGGATGATCCGCTTTAACTTGCCATGATCACATTCGATTACATTGTTTTTGTATTTAATCTGCCTGTGCTCAAGATCCGGTGGACATTTTCCTTCCCGTTTTAACCGTGATAAAGCACTTCCATATGTGGGTGCTTTATCTGTATTGATCACTTTGGGAATCTGCCACTTCTTCACATTCTTTAAGATTTTCCCAAGAAAACAATAGGCTGATTTGGTATTACGTCTAGAAGAAAGATAAAAATTAATGGTATAGCCAGGTTGGTCA
>NZ_POVU01000035.1 GCF_003261585.1 Acinetobacter sp. MB5
TTTAGTCTGTCAGGGCTACAACAAAATGTATGGTTATAGATTAATTATTAATATTATCAGTTAGTTATAATTTAAATTTCGATTTCTTGATCTGCAACAAAACGTATGGTTATGCTGAAAACAGCCAGTGATGATCGAAAGATAACCATACAAGGTTGTGTTGATTTAGTCTGTCAGGCCTGCAACAAAACGTATGGTTATAGATTAATTATTAATATTATCAGTTAGTTATAATTTAAATTTCGATTTCTTGATCTGCAACAAAACGTATGGTTTTCGTTTTTTAGCCATATGGTTTAAAGAAACGGCTCCAGAATCCCATTTTCTTTGGCTCTGGTTCAACCTGTTCCGGTACTATGTAGCGCTTTGGTTCTTCTGGTGTGGCAATCTTTGCTACTGGCTCAGGTTGCAGATTGGTTGGTGCCACAGGATCTTGATCAGTAAACGCAGTCATATCCGGTTTGGGAGCATTTAATAAAAGCTGAATAGACTCAATCTGGTGATCTTTGGCTTCTAATTGCTGTCTTTGGAAAATTTCACGTTCATGTGCCAAATTTAATTGTTGTTTTAAAAAATCTATTTGTTGTTTTAGGATGTCTACTTCTGTCTCTTTTTGTAGCCCAGTAGACTGTAACGTGGCTACATCTTGTTTTTTCTGTGCAGGTTCTCCAAAGACACGAATTGCTTCAGAAAGGTCAATTTTACCATCCCTATTTTTTGATAAATCCCCTTTATTTATACGCTTATAAATGCTTTGTCTGTTCATGCCATATAGAGCTGCTAATTCCAAAACGGATAATGCTTTCATGATGTAACCTATATTGTTAAGAGGTACATTTAGGAGACATGTAACGTTACATTATCGAGTTACATATAGCCAACTTTTTTGAGATAGGGATAGAGTTCCTTGAATTTATCTACATCTTGCAACATTTCTGCAATTCTTAGTGCAAATGCCTCAAAACCCTCAGTACCTTGAGAGTATTTATTCATTTCATGTAATCGAGAAAGCTTATTTGCAAATAAATGGCGTTGAGCATCTGTCATTTTAAGAGCGAGTTCTTCTATATTGACGCCAATATTTTTAATAGGTTTAGTTGTGACTTTCTTTTGTTTAAATGAGAATGAAAATCCTAAGATTGAACGCCCCTTTTTATGTTGTTCGTACTTGATAGTAATATCTGAAAATTCATTAATTTGGT
This sequence comes from Acinetobacter sp. MB5, assembly GCF_003261585.1. Classification (GTDB taxonomy): domain Bacteria; phylum Pseudomonadota; class Gammaproteobacteria; order Pseudomonadales; family Moraxellaceae; genus Acinetobacter. The sequence continues at coordinate 1,203 of NZ_POVU01000035.1, forward strand.
CTATAGCAATATCTAGAACACGTCTCTTAAATGCTTCCATTCGAGTATATTCATTAACACCTATGCCAAGTTGGCTACGGAATTTATTTAATTCAAACGTAGGCGTTTTACCTACAGTTTTCCATTGCATTAGTAATTCGTATAAACGAACTGCGTAGACACTTTTAAACTCAGATGTTTTTCTTAAATGATAGCTAGTGAAATATTGTTCAAAGCCATCTATTTTTGTGACATGTTCAATAACTACTCTAGTTAATGTAACAAGAATTCGACCTTCACCTTTTCTATAGTTTGCATCTTGAATCCAACGACTTTTCGTTAAGCTTCCATCTTCATTAGTAATGGTAAATTGTCTTTTGAAAAGAGAATCCTCTGCTTCAGTTAATGCCAAATAGGCTGCATCTAAGGATACATTAAAGGCTCTAGCATACCGAAGGGCATTCAATTCTAATGGCTCATCAGTTGATAAGCCTTGACCTGTTTCTCGAGCATCTACAATAGCAAGTTGTAAAAGACGAGTTTCACTTAAGGTTAAAGTCTGTAATGCTTGAACTAGTTTATTTGATTTTACAACTAAGTCTGTCATTTTATTTAGCAACAATTTTATTATGTTGCTATAACAACATAATAAAAATTAGTTGTCAAATACCGAGGAAACGTTGCTATATGACCGAGGAAACGTTGCTATATGACCGAGGAAACGTTGCTATATGACCGAGGAAACGTTGCTATATGACCGAGGAAACTCTTATTTATTAAGGCTTACAACCTATTTAAAAGCATTAAAAGCATTTAAAATAATTAAAAGCCCAGAACAGGCAAAATTGCCCTATGTTTTCGCTCCGCTCAAACTCTATTGAATCTCGTTTCACTCGATTCCTGGGGCAATTTTTTGGTTACTGTTTTCGTGATTTTTTGGAAAGGCAAAACAAGATCAAAAGCAACTCGGAATTCGCTTCGCTCATAAGTTTTTTTGCTCGCTTCGCTCGGTCTAGGCTCAATAGTCTGCATGTGATCTTCGCTCTTTTAGGCTTCACTGCCTAAAAAAGCGGTTTTTCAGAGGATCGAAACGCGAATTTGGTTCGTTCGCTCGTAGACACTCGCTCTGCAAATGTTAGTTTAATCATCAAAAAGTGGGGAGTGATAGTCCGATTTTTTTTGCTGTGTCGGCTTTTGCTCAATTTTATTTTCATATTGATTAACTTTTTGTTTTTCAATTGCTTCTTGTTTTTCAAATTGAATTCGACTTCTCTGTTGATTTGTTAAAACAGGAAGAGCACATTCAGCCATTTTTATTTCATAATCATTGACATAACTTCGGAATTCATCGATTTTTTCTTGCAGTTTTTTATTAGTTTGATTCTGTTTTGTTTTCTGCTCTAAAAGTTGCTCAATTGCGGCACAAATTTTCATTTTATTTTGTGCTTGCTCTAGATCCTCATTCTTGTTTTTTGTCAGCATCGATTTGAAATACGTTAAATTCTGATCAAGTGCATCATCAAATCGGAACTCTTTGCGAAACAGCATTGATGCCCAGGTCCATGTTGATTGACCATCTGGATCCTGTGTTGTTTGCATTAACTCAATGGCTGAAGTTTTTCTGTTGTTCAGTATTTCATTGTAGATTTGCACTGTAGCTGCTTTTTCTGCTTCTGATGTGGCTCCCTCCAACTTTTGTTGAAACGTGTCTCTAAGCGCCATATATCGCAATTTGGAGGCTTTCTGGATAGACTCAAGGCGTTTTTGCTCTGCATTTTTCTGTTTCTGTTGTTGTAATTGCTGCTGCTCTTGAATTTTATATTCATGAAGTGCACGTTCTTTATATTTGTGCTGCGTTATTTTATGTTCAAGATCAGATTTTAAATCATGAAAATGTTGTGGGAACATGCGTTTGTATTCAATGAATTGTTCAAACTCTGCTTTCAGATCATGAATTTGATTCAATGATTTAGAAAGATCTGTGACGGCTTGTTTATGTGCTTTACGTTCTGATTCTGCTTTTTGACGTTCTGTCACAAGCAATCGTTCATATGACTGCTGCATACTGAAAAATTCTGCTGCATATTTCTTTTTAATTTCAGCAATTTGTTGATTCACATCATGATAAACCGCGTCCATGACTCTTTCGCCATGTAGTTGTTTGCTGTCTAGAAAAGGAGAATGGGGCTGCTGATCATAACCAAGTTTTTGAATTTCAATATTTTTAATTTCTTTGGTTGGGGGTAATGGCGCTTGTAATTCAGCATAAAATTCTCGGACGGTTTTATGTTCTGCTTTACTGCCTTCGAGTCCTCTTTCAAGACCTAAGTATCTAACTTTATTATGAAATTCAGTTTGCATCTGGGATAATGTTGCTTTACCACCTAGGAAATTACGGCAATTCAATTTCCCTTTTGCATCAATCGGGACAACATATGCAATTAAATGTGGCGTGGTTTCATCGCGATGAATCGATGTGCTGATGACATTTTCTGCGCCATGCTTTTTTTTGAGCCAATCGATTGATTGATTAAAGAAGTCTTGCTCTTTTTCTGTTCCCCAGTTTTCCCATTCCGGACTGGCGGTAATCATATACTCGATACAGAGAACCGCGTTTGAACGGACTTTCTCTGGTAATCGCGCTTTGATGGCTTCCATTGCTAGGTCTGAACGTTTGATCTGATGTTCATTATATTTTGTACGACCTGGATCTGCATTTGGAGTCAGGCGAGTACGATAGTTATGTGCAAGAGATCCACCGATTTCTCCGAATGATTTTAATTTTTCTGTTCTTAGAATTGCGAAAGCCATGATCTCATCCTGGCAAAATTGGTCACGGAATGCGCTAGAGTAGCACAGTTCGTTAGAATGTGTACTCACTACACAATTTAAAACCCAAGTTTTTAAATTGTTCCTTGAGCGAAGGGGGAAATTTTCCCCCTCGACCCCCTTTTCACCTGATTTTTCAGGCATTCCAAACCAGGATTTCCAGCTCATTTCTTTCAAATTTATCTCGGAATATCCAATTTTCATCTTTGTGTTAGATCTTCAAATTTGGGGTTTTCTCCCGTTACACATTCAAAATTGATTACGTTACACGTTCAAAAGGCAGTTTTCTGAGCCTTGTTACACGTTCAATTTCAAAGTTGTTACACATTCATTTGTAAGTCATAACGTACAAACGTTAACGACAATGTCCCATGTTTTACTCCTGAAGAATTTTGTATTCTGAACTCATTGAGGAACAGGACGTTCCAGAACATCAAACAAAAATAATAAGTTCTCGCATCAGGATCGTGAGGGATGACAGGAGTTGACCCTAAGACGCAAATACGGAAAAAGCCCCAACAGGACGTTGGGGCTTTTTTCATTTCGTATAAGAGATTTTATGTTAAATGAAAAGGTATCCTTTCTTCCGGATAGTCGAATAATAAATTCGACAAAAATAATAGAAAAAAATTATAAGCTATTAAACATAAAATATTTTTAATTTGTTACATTAACAAAAAATTGAAAACTGGTTGGATTCATGAATTTTGATGACTTGAAAACTAATATAGTAAATCTACTAAAAATATATAGAGGTCGTGGAGTTAGCCTTAGAAACGAAATAAATCCTTTACTAGCAAGTTTTACATTCTTAGATCGAATTCATACTTGGTCTAGTCTATTTGTACATATCAGTGAGCTTGAAGAAGATATTGAACCTGATTTATTAGTTAAATTAGGAGATCTGTATACAAAAATAAAGACTGATTTTAATAAAAGGGTTCTTTTTGAAGATAAATATTTGAGTGTTTACAATGAATTATCTTGCTATGATCAATTAAAACAGCATCTAGAAAGTCTAGTTGCACCTAATCAAACTTTAGATTTATCTAGAAATGGGGATTTCAAAGATCATATTTTCCAAGCTAAGCAAGAAGTAGAACAAAAGCATATTTATCAGTTCAAAATTATTCGAACTTTTATTTTGAAAGAAAATATCCGTGTGGATGCTTTAAAAAGTGAATACGTGAATGAGGAGTATGAAAAGCTAGTAGCTTACAAAGAGGTTCGTTTACCTTGTTTTGATAGCATTATTTTAGATGATGTAACTCAACAAATTATCTTGTGTGCGGATCTTTCATCACAATTTCATGAAGAAAATCTACGAGGAGCTTTAGCCAAGCTTAGATTATATCTAAATCAACTTGTACTTGAGCATATTCCTGATACTGGATGTAATGTTTTCCCTGCTATTGAAAGACTCTACTATGAGAAAATAGGTAATGTGAAAAACCTATCATTTAAAACTGATGACGGTATTTCACATAATGAATCATCAAGAGTAGGTATTGAAGATTTACGTAGTGGTGAATATCACAAAGGCGGTATAGCGAATGCAACTATTGAGCCTTACAATATTACTAAAGAGTACAACCTTGAAACCTATAAAGTATTAGTTACGGTTAAAGGTTCTTGGCATGCTCTTGCAATAAATACGGGCATACCGAATCTGAATAACTTTTACGTTTCAACAAAAGATCAATCTAGCTTTTTCAAAGCAATTGAAGAAATCGTCAAAACATCATGAACTCAGAAGCAGTTGATAGCTTGTACATTAAGAAGTTCATTGAAACCAATGAACTTTCTGATGAAGAAGTAAGCGAACCTCATTACCAAGAAATGATTGCTTGGTTAGATAAATTCGTCACTTATTTCATTCATGTAAGAGAAATAAGCTCTTATAAGCATGTGACTTATAAAAAAATATATGATGTGATTAAACCTATCGAGAACTCTGAGTTTAAGATTTTTGTAAACAATCTATTGATTTTGAATGTCTTAGATGATCATTTTCAAGCATGTGACCTATATTCCGAGGATATTATTTCAGTCGATAAAGAGTGGATTAATGAATGTATTCTTAACCAGTCATATGTAGACCCTTTTACTGAGGAAAGTATTAGTAAAGAAGATTTTTCTAAAATTATTTCTCGATATTTTTCTTTTACAGACGAGTTTAAAGAATATTTACAACATGACCACTCTTGAATTTGACTTAACTGATCCTTTAGAAGAAAGTTTGTATAATCGAAGGATAGCTATACAAAAAAACGACTATGAACTTTATATAAAACAATTATATAAAGACTTAGGTATATGTGTTAAGGATTTAGAAGCGAAAGCGCATTATGTTCATTCACAAAGTGAAGATCAATTATCCTTGATAATAGAAACCCAACTAAAGGGTATGGGTTATAAAGCTTCTCATGATACTTTTCATAATGGTCATGTAGATATACATGTTCAATATCATCATTTTCTTTGGTTAGGCGAAGCTAAGATTTATGGAAGCCCAACTAAGATTTTTGAAGGTTTTTTACAGCTGACTACTAGGTATAGCAGCTCCTCAACTGATAATTATCATGGAGGATTGCTCATATATATACAAGATACAAAGCTGTCATCTATTGATATTTTAAATGGATGGAAAACATTTGTTTCTGACGAACAACGCAAACAAGATCACTCGTATGAAATTACATGTTCAGATAGGACTGGAAGAAATCTTTATTTCGATTCCACCATGCCTCATCATAAGTCTGGATTAGAATATCTCATAAGGCATATGACAATAGATCTTCGCCATGATCCACAAAAATAGAGTTGATGACCTTAATTTTTATGTGTTTTTTAAAATTTAAAAAGGAAGCATATAGCACCCTTTTTTATCTATGATTTTTACGTTCATTGAGCATTGCTTCACGTAGAATTTTGTTCATACGTGTTTGATAGCCTTTACCTTGTGATTTCAACCATGCGAGTACATCAGCATCTAGACGAACTGAAGTCTGTTGCTTTACTGGACGATAAAATTGCCCATGACGAACTGCATTACTCCAGTCGGTGATTTCTGGAATATCAGACAGGTCTAATTGATCATCAGACACAGCTCCCTGAGCAAGCAAGCGTTTAATTTCAGCATCTTGCTTGTCACTGAAGTTTTTATTCAGCTCTTCGCGTGTATATCTAACCATGCTCATATTGATTGCGCTCCGCTTTGGTTACTTGTCTTGCACTAATGATTCGTATGATTTCACAGTCATCTTCATCAAAGATGGTATGAGCAACTAATAACATCAGTACGCCTTTAACCTTACCAATGGTTTGCCAACGCTCTTCCCCATTGGTATGTCTGTCTTGGATTGAGATCCTCAGAGGATCTTCAAATACAAGGCTGGCAGTTTCAAAAGAGATATCATGCTTTTTCTGATTCTTTCGATTCTTAGCCTCATCCCATTCAAAATACTGTTCCATAAAAAACATTCAAATTTGTATATACAATAATGTATCACAAAATTGTATCACTCAAGCTAAATAGAGTTTTTTTTAGTCAATTTTATTGGCTGAAAGTGACAAATCTGTTCAATAAAAAGCCGACTTGTTTCAAAGTCGGCTTTTTTACGGTTTTTTGGTTTTTTGAAATCAACCAAGTTATTGATTTAAATATACTTTATGTATTGAATTTCGCATAAGCACCATTATGTTAAATGGCACTAAAAGGTTCCCATTCTATTTATTCAATAAGCTGGATTGAATACTCATCTGTAGTGATTTTGATTTTAAGCTTTTTATATTTTCTTTTAGAAGCATCCAGAGCTGAGTTCGCGACTTCATCATTAAATTTTCGATCATTCATAAGGTTATGGAATAATTTGTATCCAATCAATATTTTACTTGGTTTATTACCTTCTTTACGATCCGTTTCAATTAATTGATCTAAATCTTGTACGGAAAAACTATGCATATTATTCTCGATAGTATGTGTTTTTGAAGGATCACTTCTATAATGATAGAGTGCCAAATTTTTGTTTATCATTTGATAAACAAAGTATTATGGTCAAACCAATACTTGAAATTTATATTATTTTGAATTCTTCTACAATAAAATGATTTGTAAATTTATCTAAAATTAACATAATACGCCTTATACGAAATCCATTCAGTATTTCTTTGTTTTTCAATAGCTTAATTCGTTCTATTCAGCCCGATTCTTATGTTTCGGGCTTTTTACGTGAATTAGATTGTTCCACGCCTACTTCTTGATCATTGTTCCACGAGTTTGATTAGCTATGATTAATGATGAAGGCCTGCAACAAAACGTATGGTTATAGATTAATTATTAATATTATCAGTTGGTTATAATTTAAATTTCGATTTCTTGATCTGCAACAAAACGTATGGTTATGCTGAAAACAGCCAGTGATGATCGAAAGATAACCATACAAGGTTGTGTTGATTTAGTCTGT
>NZ_POVU01000036.1 GCF_003261585.1 Acinetobacter sp. MB5
AATTAAGGAACGCTTGGGGTGACGAAGAAAATCTAGACGATCACGAATGGACTCATCTAAGAAAGGTTCAACACGTTTTAACTGCTGCAAATAATTATTCCATGCAGTACTGTGTTGATTGACAAATGAAAGGTTTGACATCACTTGATCCATTGTGGCTATGCATAAAACGACGTTTTAAGAATTTCCATACAGATTTTTTAAGATTTCATCTAATGGAAAACTGAGATTTAAAATGTGCTGAAAAATGAAGGGGAGCATTTTTCAGCACCCATTCATAGTTATATAGTTGGTTTAAAAAAGCACGGGGAGGAATGTCATTTTTTCAGGAAAATAAGTTGTATGAATATTCCTTTTTTTCATTATTGAAGGTGATTATCTTTATAAATCATTTGAAATTTCATGTATTTTGTTTGGGTTGTTTTATGATTTATTTTTTTAAAATATTATTTATTAAGATAGTTGAATTTTATGATTATGTATTTGATAAATATACTTATAATTAACTTTCTTGTAATTTTGTAAGTTTATTATCTCATTATTCTTAATAGGGTCTAATTTTATGATTTATTATAACAAATGGTATAAAAATAATATTAGATGATTTTATTTTTTTATGAAAAAAAGGAATAATATATCTTACATGTTAGTGAACATTTTAAATTATTGAGTAACCATCAATCTTCAATAAATAGTCTATCCACGTGTATAGGACAGACTATTATGAGTAGAAAACGATATACTACAATAAATTTGGTGACAGAAAATTGGCACTATTGCAAATAGAGATCCAAGTTGACGATGTTTCCTTTAAAAGAGCTGTAGCCACTAGAATAATTAGAAGTTCTAATAAAATCTGTGGAATAATGATCGAATATTAGGCGCGGAACATTCCAATTCATGCAAAAAGCCAGAATCGCTGGGATCTGGCTAGAGATTAAAGCATAAGGCAATGAATTAAAAAAAATTTAACAATGTTATTCACCAATTAAAATGTCTATGTGATAAACCATTTAAAATGTCCTGTTTTTAAGCATAAGAGTCAAGAACAGGATTTAAATTTCTTTGTTCAAGGATAGCTTTCTGAGCTTTACGACTTGGCATACTTTTCTTGGATCGAGAACGTTTATTTTGTTTTTCTAATTCTTCATGTTGTTGCTGGATATGTGCCAACACAGAACCCAAACGCTTATTCTCAACCACTTCATTCTGCTGCAATCCAGCAAGTTTATTGAAAATACTGTAGTTGAGCTTCCTCCCTTGATGCATCATGGCCACAGTACCATCTGGATATTCTAGAAATTTAATGTATTGCCCAACCAACTTCTGATTTAGCACTGTAGGCTCTAGTATGTAAATACACTTGTCATAAGTGATGGTCAGGCTCCTTGTGACCTTACGTGGTTCCTGCCAAGTAAAAATATCATCCAGCTCAACGTCGGACTGTGTTAAAGAGCGATGTAAATTCTTTGAATTTCTCGCACATTTGGCAAACTTCTGATTGAACTGCTTGATGAAACAGGGCAGCCATGCATTTGCTTCTGTAATCGAACAGATACCTTTCAGGCGCATCTCTTTGATTAAACGGTCTTGTAGTGTTCTATTGGCTCGTTCCACACGTCCTTTAGCTTGCGGTGAATTGGCAAAGATAATATCAATATTTAACTCGCTGAGAATCCGTCCAAATTGCGTAATCTGGTTATCTTGGCTAGATTCCTGATTGACTCGGAATACTGAGTGCTTATCGCTGTAAAAGGCTAGAGGCTTACCATATTGCTCGATGTAGGCTCTGGTTGAAAGCATATAGTCAAAGGTGGTTTCAGCCTCACAAAAGCGAAGATGCAACAGCTTTCCAGTGGCATCGTCAATATAGACTAGCAAACAGCATTTGGCAGCTCGACCTTTAAACCAGTCATGATACGAGCCATCGATCTGGATCAGTTCACCGAAGCAATCCCGATTATATCTAGGCTGATATGGACGTTTCAGGCGTTTGGATCGCGGAGTCCAAAGCTCATTTGCAGTCATCCAGCGACGAACCGTTTCCACAGGAATATTCAGACCAAACATGCTCATCAGCTTTTCATGGGCCAAGGTCGGTCCAAAGCCAAGAAGATGTTCAGAAATAAGGGAAAGGCATTCAGACTTTACGGCTTCATCATGGCGACGATGACCGAGTTGACCACGACTGGCATGTGCCAGGCCTGAAATACCATCTTGATTGAGCTTCTGCAATAACCGGCTAATTTGACGAGTTGAAAGATTCAGAATTTCAGCAGCGCGGACTTGTGTAATACGTTGATCTCGAACATCTTGCAAAACTGCAAGACGTTGTATTTCTTTGTCAGACATAGTGATCAGCATCTCAAGTTATCCAGTCCATGATGTTGATGTGCATCATAGATCAGACATTTTTATTGGTGAGAATACAGACACTTTAAATGGGTTCTAACAGTTAGATTTCGTATAATCGCTATTATGTTAAATACGATACACCTGAAAAAAATGAGAAAGTACTCACAATAAGTACTTTTTCTTCCATTCAAAAAATATATTTGGTTTAGTGAATTGAAATTTCATAATTAAAATTTTCCGCTAAACCATAAGACTCACGGTATTCGATTACTTTTCCTTCTATATTTTTTGCCAATCGGCATACTTTCACTAATGGCTCAATTGAACGAGCTGGAAGGTATTCATCCATATAATTTGTCACAAAGGATAATTGCTCAGTTGCTGACATGACAAACTCACCACATTGCTCATAGTAAAAAGGGTAAAGTAAATTCCCAAATTTTTTAATTGGGAATGTTTTCAGAGAAGAAAATAAGTTAGCTGATAACCAGATTTTTTCACTTAAAACGACAACATCATCAATTTTTCGCACACGTTCTATATAAATAAGCTCATCTTGGTCACTTAAGCCTAATTTCTCATTAATCGATTGGTTTGATGGAATAACTTCAAGTTTTTTGATCTCACCAATGGGTGAAACATATTCCCCTTTTTTATCGCGCAAGCGGAAAAATCGCATTAAAGATGTATTGAAATCAGGGTATCTTAAAAAAGTTCCTTTGCCTTGTACTTTAACTAAAATTCCATCTTCAACTAAACATTCTACTGCTTTACGAACTGTTCCTATCGACCCACCATATTTATTGACTAACTCTTGTTCGCTCGGAATAGGCTGATCGATCCGCCATTTTGAATCCATCAATAATTTTTGCAGTTGCCAACGAATTTGCACATAACGCGGTAATTTAAGATTTTTAAATGCAATATCATCAAGCATTTGTAAACACAATTTAAAATTAGGATTTGACAATCTTAACATATATATGTGTAATACCAAGCAAGTCATATATATGTTTATATGACTATATGTTTAGACGAATTAACATAGGTCTAAACCTATGCTTATAAGGATATAAATGCGTGTTTCTACTAGGAGGTAGTTGCTGCTATGGTCTTGTTGATTTTGCTGACATTAGTGTTATCCATAGGATTAGGATATATCACTAAAATTAATATCGGTTTTTTTGCAATTATTGGCGCTTATTTTATTGGTTGCTTTGGTCTAGGTTTAAAACCTGGCGAGGTTACTGAACTGTGGCCAGTTAAAATTTTCTTTATTATTTTTGCAGTTACATTGTTTTATAACTTTGCATTGGCAAACGGTGCATTGGAACGTTTAGCAGGACATCTTTTATACAGATGCCGCAAGTATCCATACTTATTACCACTCGCAGTCTTTGCTGCTTCAACCATTATTGCAGCTTTAGGTGCAGGTTTTTATACCGTACTGGCATTTATGGCCCCGATTACCTTACTTCTGTGCCGAAAAACTAACATGAGTTTGATTATCGGTGGTATGGCTGTAAATTATGGTGCATTGGCTGGCGCGAACTTTATGACATCACAAAGTGGCATTATTTTTAGAAGCCTCATGGAAAATTCAGGGATTGATAGTTCAACTGGTTTTACCTATGCCACAGGTATTTTTGCGGTGACGATGATTATTCCTATCATCATTTTAGGTCTATATACGTTTTGGAATCGAAAAAGTAGCAATATTTCGATAGATGAAGCCAAGCCTGAAGCATTTAATGCTCATCAGAAAAAATCTCTTTTTCTCATCGTCCTGATGATGGCAGTGGTCTTGGTTTTCCCGATCCTGCATTTAGTTTTCCCTGCTCAGACAACAATCAGCTTTTTAAACTCAAAAATTGATATTGCATTTATTGCAATTCTTTTTGCCCTTATTAGCTTAATCATGAAACTGGCAGACGAGAAAAAAGTGATTTCACTTGTTCCATGGGGCACCCTCATCATGATTTGTGGTGTCGGCATGCTGATTTCATTGGGTGTCAAAGTTGGAATTATTCACATTTTGACGGAATGGCTAACACAGAATGTTCCTGTTTGGATGATTCCAATTCTGCTGTGTTTGATCAGTGCTGTCATGTCTATCTTTTCGAGTACTTTGGGTGTGGTCACCCCAACGCTATTTCCAATCGTTCCAGCAATTGCTACAGCTTCTGGTATCGATCCCCTAATTCTATTTATTTGTATTGTTGCTGGTGCACAGTCCTCTGCGATTTCCCCTTTTTCTTCTGGCGGTAGTTTAATTATGGGTGCTGCGCCTAGAGAGATTGATAAAGATCAACTATTTAACCAGCTATTATTTAAAGCTATTCCAATTGGTGTATTTGCTGCACTTGTTGCGATTATTGTTCTGACTGTTACTTTGTGAGTTTAAAATGATTCGTATTGATACGCATGCTCATGTTTTCTCTCGACATGATCAATGTATTGAGACTGCACGTTATGTTCCCGATTATGATGCAACCGTTGAACAGTTTTTAGCACATTTGAATGCTCATGACTTAACGCATGGAGTCCTTGTACAACCGAGCTTTTTAGGTACAGATAACAGTGCTATGTTGAATGCAATTCGACAATTTCCTGATCGTCTCAAAGGCATTGCTGTAGTAAGTCACACTATCTCACTCGATGAACTCCTTGAGTTTAAATTGCAAGGAATTGTCGGCACACGAATTAATTTATTTGGTTTAAATGTCCCTGATTTAACTCAATCTGACTGGCAAACTTTCCTTTTAAATCTAGAAAAGGTAAATTTTCAGCTTGAATTACATGCTCCACCTGCTTATTTAATTCAGGTTTTGCCTATACTTAGTCATTATAATATCAATATTGTGATTGATCATTTTGGGCGAAGTGTCCCTGAACTTGGTGTTGATGATCCCGATTATCATACCTTTTTAAACTTACTGGATAGCAAAAAGCATTGGGTTAAAGTATCCGGCTATTATCGTTTAGGTTCACATCCCGAAAATATTGAAACGGCACAAAAAGCTTTTTCTTTACTCAAAGTGAAAGGTATGTTGAATAAAATGGTTTGGGGGAGTGACTGGCCTCATACACAACATGAAGACCTTGTTTCATATGACAAAACTTTCCAAGTATTTCAAAAGATTGTTGCCAATCCAGATGAGCAAAGTATGATTCTTAATCAAAATGCAATCAGACTTTTTAATTTTTAAAACCTGATATGGTGGTCAAATCATAATTAGAAATTTTTATGATTAAATTATGATTTGATTCCTTGTACAAACCACTCTTTTTTAAGCACTATTGCAAATAGTCATTGATGATAAGCTAAATACCCTTCTAGCTAAAAGTTCAGCATATGAATCCTTTCCATGGTCGACATTTTTAGGGTGAAATCATTCTTTGGGCCGTGCGCTGGTATTGTAAATATGGCATTAGCTATCGTGAACTTCAGGAAATGCTTGCTGAACGTGGTGTGAATGTTGATCACACCACGATTTATCGTTGGGTTCAGCGTTAT
>NZ_POVU01000037.1 GCF_003261585.1 Acinetobacter sp. MB5
AAGCACCCCGACCTCTATAGAGATTGGGGTGCTTTGAATAATGAGCTGGCGATGACTTACTCTCACATGGGTAACCCCACACTACCATCAGCGCTAAGAGGTTTCACTTCTGAGTTCGGGAAGGGATCAGGTGGTTCACTCTTGCTATTGTCGCCAGCACAACTGTTATGGACTTGTTCGGGTCTTATTCACATTGTGATATTCACAGTGTTTGCCTTACTTCGTACCAAATGAGTTATTAACGGATTGGTTAACTGAGTCGAATTTTATGTTCTAGCGTTTACTAAATCAAGTTCTTTGTTTCAGATCAGGTTTAACTGATCTTTTATGAATCGATTTAAGCTTTATATACAACTGCTTGGGTGTTGTATAGTCAAGCCTCACGAGCAATTAGTATTGGTCAGCTTCATACGTCACCGTACTTCCACACCCAACCTATCAACGTCCTAGTCTCGAACGGCTCTTTAGAGGACATAAAGTCCTAGGGAAATCTTATCTTGAGGTAGGCTTCCCGCTTAGATGCTTTCAGCGGTTATCCCTTCCGAACATAGCTACCCGGCGATGCGACTGGCGTCACAACCGGTACACCAGAGGTTCGTCCACTCTGGTCCTCTCGTACTAGGAGCAGATCCTCTCAAATTTCCAGCGCCCACGGTAGATAGGGACCGAACTGTCTCACGACGTTCTAAACCCAGCTCGCGTACCTCTTTAAATGGCGAACAGCCATACCCTTGGGACCTGCTTCAGCCCCAGGATGAGATGAGCCGACATCGAGGTGCCAAACACCGCCGTCGATATGAACTCTTGGGCGGTATCAGCCTGTTATCCCCAGAGTACCTTTTATCCGTTGAGCGATGGCCCTTCCATACAGAACCACCGGATCACTAAGACCTACTTTCGTACCTGCTCGACTTGTGGGTCTCGCAGTTAAGCGCGCTTTTGCCTTTATACTCTACGCGTGATTTCCGACCACGCTGAGCGCACCTTCGTACTCCTCCGTTACTCTTTAGGAGGAGACCGCCCCAGTCAAACTACCCACCAGACATGGTCCTCGTCCCGGATAACGGGACAGAGTTAGAACCTCAACATTACCAGGGTGGTATTTCAAGGACGGCTCCATTGGAACTAGCGTTCCAACTTCAAAGCCTCCCACCTATCCTACACAAGTAAGGTCAAAGTTCAATGTCAAGCTGCAGTAAAGGTTCACGGGGTCTTTCCGTCTAGCCGCGGGTACACTGCATCTTCACAGCGATTTCGATTTCACTGAGCCTCTGCTGGAGACAGCGCCGCCATCATTATGCCATTCGTGCAGGTCGGAACTTACCCGACAAGGAATTTCGCTACCTTAGGACCGTTATAGTTACGGCCGCCGTTTACTGGGGCTTCGATCAAGAGCTTCGCTTACGCTAACCCCATCAATTAACCTTCCAGCACCGGGCAGGCATCACACCCTATACGTCCACTTTCGTGTTTGCAGAGTGCTATGTTTTTAATAAACAGTTGCAGCGGCCTGGTTTCTGTGGCTGCCAACAGCTCAGGGAGCAAGTCCCATCACCATCAGCAGCGTACCTTCTCCCGAAGTTACGGTACCATTTTGCCTAGTTCCTTCAGCAGAGTTCTCTCAAGCGCTTTGGTCTACTCGACCTGACCACCTGTGTCGGTTTAGGGTACGATTCCTGTGTAACTGAAGCTTAGAGACTTTTCTTGGAAGCATGGTATCAGCCACTTCACTGTACAAGTACAGCTTGCTATCAACTCTCAGCATAAAGCACCCCGGATTTGCCTAAGATGCATGCCTACTGTCTTTCACCTGGACAACCAACGCCAGGCTGACTTAACCTTCTCCGTCCTCTCATCGCATTACACAGAAGTATTGGAATATTAACCAATTTCCCATCGACTACGCCTTTCGGCCTCGCCTTAGGGGTCGACTCACCCAGCCCCGATTAACGTTGGACTGGAACCCTTGGTCTTTCAGCGAACGGGTTTTTCACCCGTTTTGTCGTTACTCACGTCAGCATTCGCACTTCTGATACCTCCAGCATGCTTCTCAACACACCTTCATCGGCTTACAGAACGCTCCCCTACCACTTACGCATAAGCGTAAATCCGCAGCTTCGGCACATAGTTTTAGCCCCGTTACATCTTCCGCGCAGGCCGACTCGACTAGTGAGCTATTACGCTTTCTTTAAAGGGTGGCTGCTTCTAAGCCAACCTCCTAGCTGTCTATGCCTTCCCACATCGTTTCCCACTTAACTATGATTTTGGGGCCTTAGCTGGCGGTCTGGATTGTTTTCCTCTTGACTACGGACGTTAGCACCCGCAGTCTGTCTCCCGGATAGTACTCATAGGTATTCGGAGTTTGCATCGGTTTGGTAAGTCGGGATGACCCCCTAGCCGAAACAGTGCTCTACCCCCTATGGTATTCGTCCGAGGCGCTACCTAAATAGCTTTCGGGGAGAACCAGCTATCACCGAGTTTGATTAGCCTTTCACCCCTATCCACAAGTCATCCCCCGGCTTTTCAACGACGGTGGGTTCGGTCCTCCAGTTAGTGTTACCCAACCTTCAACCTGCTCATGGATAGATCACCCGGTTTCGGGTCTATACCCAGCGACTAAAACGCCCTATTAAGACTCGATTTCTCTACGGCTCCCCTATACGGTTAACCTCGCCACTGAATATAAGTCGCTGACCCATTATACAAAAGGTACGCAGTCACACCACGAAGGTGCTCCCACTGCTTGTATGCATGCGGTTTCAGGATCTATTTCACTCCCCTCACAGGGGTTCTTTTCGCCTTTCCCTCACGGTACTGGTTCACTATCGGTCAGTCAGGAGTATTTAGCCTTGGAGGATGGTCCCCCCATATTCAGACAAGGTTTCACGTGCCTCGCCTTACTCGACATCATTATCTAAGCCCTTTCGTGTACAGGACTATCACCCGCTATGGTTGCACTTCCCAGAGCATTCCACTAAAACTTAGATAACTTAATGGGCTGATCCGCGTTCGCTCGCCGCTACTGACGGAATCTCAATTGATTTCTTTTCCTAAGGGTACTGAGATGTTTCACTTCCCCTCGTTCGCCTTGCATGACTATGTATTCATCATGCAATACCTACCTTATGGTAGGTGGGTTCCCCCATTCAGACATCTCCGGATCACAGGATATTTGCCGCCTCCCCGAAGCTTTTCGCAGGCTATCACGTCTTTCATCGCCTCTGACTGCCAAGGCATCCACCACATGCACTTAATTACTTGACTATACAACCCCAAACAGTCGTTACACCTACAAGTTGGTGTAGCAACAGAGTTTATGATCTCTCACTTACTCATTCAGCTTGTTGTTTCGTGTATTTAAACACTGTACAGCTTCAATCTAATTCATATACCAAAACGCTTGATTCAGTTAATTTGCTAGTTCTCATATTCATTCAACTTTCACAATTGCTTGCTACTGTCTTCTGAATTGAGTGAACAATTTATTTCAGACTCAATTTTACCAATCTGTTAATGAGTTAATGTGTCCTCGTCGGATCACACTAATACCGTGATACTTAAATCACAGAAGTTAATAAAATAAAACCTTTTGGTTTTTCTCTTACTAAATTCTGTAATCTTTAGCTTAAACTCTAAACTTCAGAATTCGTGGTGGAGACTAGGAGAGTCGAACTCCTGACCTCCTGCGTGCAAAGCAGGCGCTCTACCAACTAAGCTAAGTCCCCAGCTTATATCATTAATAATGTATCTTCTTTCTGTAACTTCAATTTATTCAATCTCAGCCTTAGACTTGGTGGGTCTGACAAGACTTGAACTTGTGACCCCACGCTTATCAAGCGTGTGCTCTAACCAACTGAGCTACAGACCCTCAGATACATCTTAGAAGAACAACTTGTTGTGGATTCTTACCAATCAATCCGTCTTTTCGTTAAGGAGGTGATCCAGCCGCAGGTTCCCCTACGGCTACCTTGTTACGACTTCACCCCAGTCATCGGCCACACCGTGGTAACCGCCCTCTTTACAGTTAGGCTAGCTACTTCTGGTGCAACAAACTCCCATGGTGTGACGGGCGGTGTGTACAAGGCCCGGGAACGTATTCACCGCGGCATTCTGATCCGCGATTACTAGCGATTCCGACTTCATGGAGTCGAGTTGCAGACTCCAATCCGGACTACGATCGGCTTTTTGAGATTAGCATCACATCGCTGTGTAGCAACCCTTTGTACCGACCATTGTAGCACGTGTGTAGCCCTGGCCGTAAGGGCCATGATGACTTGACGTCGTCCCCGCCTTCCTCCAGTTTGTCACTGGCAGTATCCTTAAAGTTCCCGACATTACTCGCTGGCAAATAAGGAAAAGGGTTGCGCTCGTTGCGGGACTTAACCCAACATCTCACGACACGAGCTGACGACAGCCATGCAGCACCTGTATCTAAGTTCCCGAAGGCACCAATCTATCTCTAGAAAGTTCTTAGTATGTCAAGGCCAGGTAAGGTTCTTCGCGTTGCATCGAATTAAACCACATGCTCCACCGCTTGTGCGGGCCCCCGTCAATTCATTTGAGTTTTAGTCTTGCGACCGTACTCCCCAGGCGGTCTACTTATCGCGTTAGCTGCGCCACTAAAGCCTCAAAGGCCCCAACGGCTAGTAGACATCGTTTACGGCATGGACTACCAGGGTATCTAATCCTGTTTGCTCCCCATGCTTTCGCACCTCAGCGTCAGTGTTAGGCCAGATGGCTGCCTTCGCCATCGGTATTCCTCCAGATCTCTACGCATTTCACCGCTACACCTGGAATTCTACCATCCTCTCCCACACTCTAGCTAACCAGTATCGAATGCAATTCCCAAGTTAAGCTCGGGGATTTCACATTTGACTTAATTAGCCGCCTACGCGCGCTTTACGCCCAGTAAATCCGATTAACGCTTGCACCCTCTGTATTACCGCGGCTGCTGGCACAGAGTTAGCCGGTGCTTATTCTGCGAGTAACGTCCACTATCCTAGAGTATTAATCTAAGTAGCCTCCTCCTCGCTTAAAGTGCTTTACAACCAAAAGGCCTTCTTCACACACGCGGCATGGCTGGATCAGGGTTCCCCCCATTGTCCAATATTCCCCACTGCTGCCTCCCGTAGGAGTCTGGGCCGTGTCTCAGTCCCAGTGTGGCGGATCATCCTCTCAGACCCGCTACAGATCGTCGCCTTGGTAGGCCTTTACCCCACCAACTAGCTAATCCGACTTAGGCTCATCTATTAGCGCAAGGTCCGAAGATCCCCTGCTTTCTCCCGTAGGACGTATGCGGTATTAGCATTCCTTTCGAAATGTTGTCCCCCACTAATAGGCAGATTCCTAAGCATTACTCACCCGTCCGCCGCTAGGTCAGGTAGCAAGCTACCCTTCCCCGCTCGACTTGCATGTGTTAAGCCTGCCGCCAGCGTTCAATCTGAGCCATGATCAAACTCTTCAGTTTAAAATCATTTGTACTTTACTAAAAGTACTAAATCTGGCTCATTAATCTTACTGACTAAAAATTCGCTCAAATAAACTTCGAGAAATTTCTACCAATTCAATCAATGAAATATATATTCGACTGATCAACTAGTAAAAATCCACACAAGTTGTTCTTCCAATTCTCTTAATGATCTTCT
>NZ_POVU01000038.1 GCF_003261585.1 Acinetobacter sp. MB5
GCATCCAGATTATTCGGTTATGGGTTCTTTTGACGATACTTACTACGTCGCGAACAATGCAGACTTCTATACGGCTGACTTAAACTATGTCTATAAAGATCCAAATCAGCGCTTCACTCTCACTCCTTATATGACTTATTCGGTCTATAAAAAGAATACTTCAGGCGGTAAAGACTCAACCCGTAATATTTTCGGTGCGCAGCTCGACATTAAACAGTTCTCTGTTGCAGCCGAGTATATTATTGGTAAAAACGACGTGTTTATTAATGGTTCAGCCAACTCACTCGCGGCGGGAGATGACAATAAAACCAATCGTATGTTGAACTTATTGTTCTTCTATAACTTCTAAGAATATAAAAGAAGATCATCGCTTTGATGATCTTCTATATAACAATTAAAGTCAGTGAAAGCCCACCTTTAAAATACAACGCTATACATGTCATTGCATTCATTCTGAGTCTTTTAACAGATAGATCCTAAACACCATGCCTTCCAATTTAGATCATTTTCAGTATTGATTTGATTCGATAGCCGTACTGTGCGAGCTGTCCAAATGAGTTACGATGTGCAGATTGAAAAACCTGTTCAAGTTGAGCCTGTATCTAAAACCGATAAGCACCGCAACTTTAAATATTAGATGAACTTGATCCATGTATTTTCACAGATACCGTGATTTAAAAGCATCGTTTAGCACTGTGGAATCAACTTGTTAAGCTGATTCAGCCGTTTCCTTGCGCAAAGTGACACCAATCGACGCAATCATAATAAAAATCAAAGCGATCCATTGCAACAAGCTCAGATATTCATGCAAAAAGATCAGCCCTGCCAATGCCGCCAACACAGGTGATAAACTCGATAAAGTGCCATAACTGAGTTTACTTAAATGTTTGAGCGCCAAAATATCCAGTGTATAAGGAAAAGCTGCCGCAAAAATGGCGATCAGCAAACCTTGCAACCAATAGCTTGGCGTCAGTAGCGGTTCAGGATGCAAAATAAACCCTGCTGGCAGTAACAAAACCGAAGAAAAGCACAGTGCCAAACTCAGTGCATGAATACCCAAATTGGCCGTTGCAACACGTTGCCCATAATAAATATAAAAGGCCCAGCAAAAGCCCGCTCCCAAAGCACAGATTGCCCCTAAAATTGAAAATTTGAGTTGTAATGCCTCAGCCCAAGGCACCATTAGTAAAATTCCCAATATGGCAAAGCCAACCCAAAGATAATCTGATCTTTGTTTAATTGAAAATAGAGCTAATAATAATGGCCCTGTAAATTCTAAACCGACAGCAATGCCTTGAGGCAATTTGCCTAAAGAAAAATAAAACAAGGTATTCATGACACACAGTGCCATGGTGTATAGAAATAGGTCTGACTTATTAATTAATTTGAGTTTGGGCAGAATTCGCCATGATTTAAATAAAATAAAAGAAATAATTGCAGCAAAGAAAATACGGAAAATCGTCACGGTTAAAGCATCTAATTGCATAATCATTTTCTTGGCAATTGAAGCACTAAACTGTGTTGAGATCATTGAAAAGAGCATATACAAAATTGACAGTACTTTAATATTATTCATTTTTATCCTATTTTCATTGCATAAAAAAACTTACCTTGCAAAATACAAGGTAAGTTTTTTGTCAAAAGCAATATGGGTTTAAGACTGTTTTTTCACAATTCTTGAACCACCAACCACTTGTGATGTTGGGAAAACTTCAAACCGTGAAACATCCACTGCCTGTGGTAATTTCAGTGCCGTTAAAATCAGTTCGGCAATGTCTTCAGGCATAATCGATTCATATTCGTCATACAGTTCAGATTGTACTTTGCTTTGCTCAATCGCAGTTCGATACAAATTGGTTTGTACACGCCCTGGTGCGATTTCAGTGACACGAATGCCTTTCCCAATCAGGTCACAGCGCAGCGCATCACAAAACAAACTAATCCCTGCTTTAGAAGCACCATACACAGTTGAGTTTGGATGTGGCGTTAAACCTGCACTTGAACCAATAAAGAATACATGTCCTTTACCACGCTCAATCATGGCAGGCAACGCTTCACGCGTTAAATGCAATGGCGCTTTCAAGTTAATATCCAGCATCGCATCTATATCGCTATGCTCAATATTCTGGAATTCTGAACGAGTCGTTAGAACCCCTGCATTGTTCACCACAACATCGACTTCATAGGCAGCAAACAATTCTTTGAGATGATTGTAATCACGGACATCTGCTTGAATTGCTTTGACATTTTCAATGCCATCAAATTCTTGCAACAAATCCAAATTACGTCCTAGCGCCAAGACTTGAATACCTTGTCCTGCCAGTGCCAATACAATCGCTTTACCAATACCACTGGTTGCACCTGTGACTAAAGCAGTGTTATAGACTTGATTAAGCATAAATGTATCCACCACTCACAATCACATTTTCACCTGTTGCATAGCTGTTACGTGAACTGCCCATCATCACGATCCATTCAGCGATTTCTTTTGGCTCAGCAGCGCGTTTTAATGGATTTGCCGCAGCCAACTCACCCAAGAAACCCAATTGTTTAGCACGTTCTGTTGCAAAACCTGCTGGTGCAACAGAGTTCACTAAAATCTGATCTGGAGCACAAGCTTGAGCAAAAGATTTGGTTAAGCTGACCACTGCCGCTTTAGTTGCAGCATAGTGCGCATTTTGTGGATGTGCTTTGAATGCATCAACCGAAGTCACATTGACAATACGTCCTGTCACTACATCTTGCCCAACAAATTGCTGCATATGACGTACTGCGGCTACCATCATATGGTAGGTACCTTTGATATTGACTGCATTTTCCAAGTCCCATTGTTCATCGGTAATACTGAAAATATCTTCACGCGGATAGATCGCTGCACTGTTTACCAAGCAATGAATACGCCCCAATTCTTGTGCAATGTGGTTAAATGCCGCATGCGCTGATTCCAGACGTGAAATATCTCCTTCTGCTGTCGCAACCTGAACACCTAGTACACGTAGCTCTGCTGCTGCTTTCTCCATCAGCTCAACATTGCGATCAATGATTCCAATTTTTGTCACGCCATTTTCACACATTAGCTTCGCAGTTTCGAAACCTAAGCCAGAAGCACCACCTACGATTACAACAGATTGATTTTTCATAATTTAACCTACACTTTTACACAAGCTTTTTTATCAGCTACAACCAAAACCTTTTACAACAAATACAACTTAACTTAATTGCTGCTTTCTTCACTGTTTAATGCATATTGACTGTTTTTTTGCTTTTGACGGCCTCGAATGAAACTCGCTACCAAAATAATCGCAGTCAATGAGGCGGTCATCATTGATTCGTATTGGTATTTTTCAGCAATGAACATATAACCCAATGTCATCACAATCAATGCAATCACAGCCAAGGTAATCCAAGGGAATAACCACATTTTGAAATTCAGTTCGATACCTTGTTTGTCATATTTGCGACGTAAAGCATATTGGGAACATGCCACAACCAAATACACAATCAAACCAATCGAACCAATGGTTGAAAGCAAGAATGAGAACAAACCTTCAGAGAAGAAATAGTTCGCAAATACTGCGCCTAAAGATACAATAGTTGACAAAATTACAGCTGCTTTTGGTACACCTGCAGTGCTGACTTTGCCTAAGAACTTAGGTGCATCGCCACGATCTGCCAAAGAGAACATCATACGTGACGATACATAAATCCCTGAGTTTAGTACGCTACATACCGCAATGAATACCACAATATCCATCACCACTTTGGTCCCTGGCACATTCAATACAGACAACACATATTGGAATGTTCCAATTTTTTGTAGACCTGGATCATTCCAAGGCACGATACAAAGTACAAGGAAAATCGACAAGACGTAGAAAATCGCGATACGGTAGATCACCAGATTGATCGAACGACGAATTTGTTTCTCTGGGTGTTTGGCTTCTGCTGCTGCAATCGACAACATCTCAATTCCGAAGAATGAGAAAATCGTAATCAAAACACCTTGTAGAATTGAGCCATAACCTTGAGGCAAGAAACCACCGTGACTATATAAGTTCGCAATACCACTAACATTTTTAGCTAATGGCCAATAACCAAAGATCGCCAGACCACAGATCACAATAAACAAGACGATTGCTACTACCTTCACCAAAGCGAACCAGAACTCAAACTCACCGAAGTTACGCACATCAAATAAGTTGGTTAATGACAGCAAAATAATAATGCCAACCGCAAATACAGATGCTGGAATCGCAGGAAAATAAGCATTCAGAATCCCTGCGCCGAGAACAGCTTCAAATGCCACCACCAGTGCCCAGTACCACCAATACAACCAACCAACCGTAAATCCTGCCCAGTGACCCAATGCTTTAGAGGCATAGGTTGAAAATGAACCTGAGTCAGGATTTAAAACTGCCATTTCACCGAGCATACGCATCACAAAAAAACATAGTAGCCCTGTCAGCATGTATGAGATTAAAACCGCTGGGCCAATACTGTTAATTGCTGATGCAGAAACAATAAATAATCCTGCACCAATAATTCCCCCAATGGTAATCATCGAAACCTGACGGTCTGATAATGTATGCTTCAATTTTGAATCATTTAAATTACTAGCCATAATCTTTCCTTGAGTAAAACAAGAATCTTGTAGTCGCTTATTTATTTAAACGGCCTTAATCCTTTTTAATCCTTTTTAAATACTTTGGTCAATTCATCCAAAATTATGAAAAATGTTTCAATAATGCACGGTTTTAATCCACAAAATAATCACATTTTTTCATTTATTTAACTAAGATTAAAATCCTTTTATAAAAAAAACAGCTGATTAACTCACTATACTTATTCACCTCAATTTAAATATCCATCTGCACCCCAATAGACCATAAAGCAATTAATGCTCATTTCAAGTGCATCTTGTAGGATTTTTAATTAATATCGCTGAAAAAATGGAATAACTTTGCGAAAAAATGGAATAGACTATTTACAATCAATGAGTTAAAGAAAAAATGGAATAGGATAATGCAGAAATGGAATCAAAAAACGATCAATACAAAATTAAAAAAACGGATTTTTGATTAAAATAAAAACAAATAAAAAGATAACTCATTATTTTAAATCATATAACCAAAAAAACATTTAATTTAATTTTTATAGGTTATAATTTTAATTATATAAAACTTTAAGAAAAAACTTCATTGACAAGATTAAAAAACTTCATCCAATATAAAAACAAAGTTGATAGGTGATTTATTCCAAGGTATTTATGGACTAAATTAATATTCAAGCTTGCATTATATGAGATTTTAGAGGAATACATGAAGGCTCTTGTTGCTGTCAAACGTGTGGTAGATGCCAACGTTAAAGTTCGCGTTAAGCCGGACAATAGTGGTGTTGATTTAACCAACGTAAAAATGTCA
>NZ_POVU01000039.1 GCF_003261585.1 Acinetobacter sp. MB5
AGTACTGCATGGAATAATTATTTGCAGCAGTTAAAACGTGTTGAACCTTTCTTAGATGAGTCCATTCGTGATCGTCTAGATTTTCTTCGTCACCCCAAGCGTTCCTTAATTGTCGATATTCCTGTTGAAATGGATGACGGCTCTATTCAGCATTTTGAAGGATTTCGGGTACAACACAGCTTGGCACGTGGGCCAGGTAAAGGTGGGGTGCGTTTCCATCCTAATGTCGATCTCAATGAGGTGATGGCACTGTCCGCATGGATGACGATTAAATGTGCTGCACTCAATTTACCCTTTGGCGGTGCCAAAGGAGGTGTCCGCGTCGATCCATCCAAACTTTCGAAACGTGAACTGGAACGCCTAACCCGTCGTTATGCTGCTGAAATCAATCTGATTATTGGCCCACAAAAAGATATTCCTGCGCCCGATGTTGGAACAACCCCACAAATCATGGCATGGATGATGGACACCTTTTCCATGAATGCTGGCAATACCATCACAGGTGTCGTCACAGGCAAACCTGTGCATTTAGGTGGTTCACTTGGTCGTGCTCGCGCAACAGGGCGTGGTGTGTTTGTGACAGGTTCCGAGGTTGCTAAAAACATTGGTCTAGACGTTAAAACTGCCAAGGTCTGTGTACAAGGTTTTGGCAATGTCGGTAGTGAAGCGGCCTTGTTATTTCATGAACATGGTTCAAAAGTGGTGTGTGTACAAGACCACAGCGCAACGCTTTATCAGGAAAATGGCATTGATATTCCTAAGCTGATGGCCTATCAGCAGCAGAATAAAGGCAGCATTCAAGGTTTTTCCAGTTCTGATGAAATTGAGAAAGATCAATTCTGGAATATTGCTGCGGAAATTTTCATTCCTGCTGCACTGGAAAATGTGATTACCGAAGAGATTGCCCGAAATATTCAGACCAAGTTGATTCTGGAAGGTGCTAATGGCCCAACCCTTGCCAGTGCTGAAGACATCCTGATGAGTCGCGACATTACCGTTGTGCCCGATGTGATTTGTAACGCTGGCGGTGTCACCGTGAGCTATTTTGAATGGGTACAGGACTTGGCCAGCTACTTCTGGACAGAAGATGAAATTAACCAGCGTATGGACAAAATTATGCGTGAAGCAATTTCTGACGTTTGGCAGAAAGCCTCTCAAAACCAGTGCTCTTTACGCACTGCCGCATACATTCTGGCATGTGAACGGATTTTGATTGCGCGTATTGAACGCGGAATTTACCCAGGCTAACGCCTAATCATAACAAAGTATGATTGCGTCAATTTTCATCGATTTAACGCCCATCACACCTCGGTTAAATCGAGAAAATGAATCGTTTAATCATACGACTTAAAATTTATTTCTCTATGTTGTTTAAGGAAGATTAGGATGTTTTTAACGAAACACAAAAAACTTTTTATTGGGGTTTCTGTTGCATTAATGTCTAGTACACCAGCATTTGCGACAGATCTTTCCATTGGGGATGCCAATTCTGACTTGGGGCAGCTCACTGTCTCAGGTTGGTTAAGAGCCAATATTACTGACAAAGATTATTCAAATGATGATCATAAATTGCAGTTCAACGCAGCCAAACTCAATGTCAATTATGATGCCAAAAACTTCTATGGCAATCTTGAATATCGCTGCTACCAGTTTGATACGTTATGTGATTTCTCGTCTTTGGTAAACGCCAATTTAGGTTATAAAATTAATAAAGACAATCGTGTAACCGTCGGTGTTCAAGATGTGCCCTTCGGTCCAGGGCGCGGTTGGTCAACCAGTTGGTATGGTGGGATTGATGTCAATGCAGGGCTTGAAGACATTCATAACCTAGGGATTAATTTCCAGTCCAACATCACCAAAAGCACCAAAGTGGATTTGGCATATTTTGTAGGTGATGCAGGCAACTATGTCGGTAAAGGCTATGATTCTTCTCGTTATACCGCCAATTATGTCAAAACCAATGTTGCAGGTGACAGCTCGTACGAAGAAAAAAATATGTTTGTTGGACGTATTGATCAAGAGCTACCAAACCTCAATATTCCTGATCTGAAATTGAGTGCTGGCGGTTCGTATTGGTATTCAGATATCGACAATAAAACCTATTCAGCCACGGGTCACCGTAATACATGGGCACTGTTTACACGTGCTAGCTATAAAGGGCTAAATTTCACTTTAACAGGCGGTAAAAATAAAATTACCAACAAAGATCCACTGCATCCAGATTATTCGGTTATGGGTTCTTTTGACGATACTTACTACGTCGCGAACAATGCAGACTTCTATACGGCTGACTTAAACTATGTCTATAAAGATCCAAATCAGCG
>NZ_POVU01000003.1 GCF_003261585.1 Acinetobacter sp. MB5
TTATGTTGAGTACTTTGGAATGTGTAACCGAGTAACAATGGTGTTACTGTTACGCCAGCATTTGCTGCAACAAATGGAGAAGCTGCAAGCAATGTAGCAACAGCAATACGACTCAATTTCATGGATATCCTCCAGAGAAAACAATTATTTTAAGCTTAGCTCAAAACTTTTATTTACTTATCAAGATTTAATCTCGATTGTTATTTAAGCCAATCTTATATTTTTGTTAGCGAAAAAATAGCCAACAATCCCAATTCAAGATCGAATTATTGACAAATTTTCTTACAATTTCCGTTGTAGTTCAGTAAAATTTCAACTAAATTCAAGAAAAATTAAGTTATACATAATTTATATATTATTAAAGCATGTATTTTTATACTTATTTATTATTTCTAAATCTTATTTCAAAAAGAATTAATACTGGAAACTAAAAGATGAAGAACATCCAAGGTGGATTTAGCCTTTTGGAGATTATTGTCACTCTTATCGTTGTCATGATCATAATATCTATCATCATTCCTTTTTATCACAATGCTCAAGCCAAGCAAGAATCCCAGCACATTCCGATTAAGCTCCGTATGCACTTACTGCATGCAAAACAAAATGCTGTTCTCTATCATAATAATGTGGTGATTTGCTCAAGTGAAGACTTCAAGACATGCGGCAATAATGCTTGGGCGACAGGTTTAATCTCTTTTTTAGATCTGAATCAAAATCGTAATCTGGACGAAAATGAGAAAATTCTTCAAATTGATACGCTACAACTTCACTATGGCACACTCAACTGGCAAGGAAGTTTAAAATCTTCTCGTATTGTTTTTCAAGGAGATACAGGTTTACCAAGAGGCTCTATGGGCAGCTTTTATTACTGTAGCAAATATGATGCTCCTCACAATAAAACCATCCTGAATATGATGGGACTCATTCGACATGAAACACCCACAAGCTGTTCAATATAAGAATATAAAAACAACTTAAAATATTTTCTTTATTCCAAATAAAAAAAGCTGGAACAAATCCAGCTTTTTTTATTTCAGCAATTAAGCGCCAGTTTGATAACCAGATTGCGGAACTGCTGTTGAAATTTGGTATGGGTGAGTAAAGTCTTTCAAACCTGCCGCAGCTTCTTGAATATCCTTACCTTCTTTAACGACAAAGCTATCGAAGCCTGAACGTTTTAAGTAATTCAAAACATCTTTAAAGATATCGCCGACTGCACGTAATTCACCTTGGTAACCTTGACGACGTAATAATGCAGCAAAAGAATAACCACGACCATCATTAAAACCAGCAAATTCAACAAAAATTGTGTCGAGCTGATCCAATGGATAGTGATGCGTTTCAGGAGAATCATCGACCGTAATATACAACGCTTTTTTGCCTTGTACTTGATTCAGTTGCTCTAGCTGCGCTGTGGTTAAAACCACATCACCTTGTGGCACTAAACCATCTTCAACAACGGCTTGATAACTGTTGTCCTGAATCGTGCCATCTTTAAATAGCACAGGTAAGGCTAAATTAAGCATATGCACGCTCCTTAAATGGTTGAATTCCCACACGGCGGTAAGTTTCAATAAACTCTTCGCCTTCTTGACGTAGGTCAAGGTAAGTATTCAGAATTTCTTCAACAATATCAGGGACAACATCGGCTGCAAATGATGGCCCTAAGATGTCACCAATTGAAGCATCATGGTCTGAGTTACCACCCAAAGTAATTTGGTAGAACTCTGCACCTTTTTTATCAACACCCAAAATCCCGATGTTACCTACGTGGTGGTGACCACACGCATTCATACAACCTGAGATATTTAAGTCTAAATGACCCAAGTTATAAACTGTATCTAAGTCTTCAAAACGGCGGGTAATCGCTTCTGAAATTGGAATCGATTTTGCATTCGCCAATGAACAGAAATCGCCACCAGGACAGCAGATAATATCGGTAATATAACCAATATGTGCGCGTGCCATGTCAGCATTTTCCAAAGCTTGCCACAATACAAACAAATCTTTTTGTGGCACGTCAGCTAAAGAAATATTTTGTTCATGTGTCGTACGCAATTCACCAAAGGTATATTGATCAGCAAGATCTGCAATAAAATGCATTTCTTCTGTAGTCATATCCCCTGGAGCAATACCAGCACGTTTCAAGTTAATGGTCACAATACGATAACCCTGCACTTTATGTGCATTGGTGTTGACGTTGAACCATTGTTTGAATTTTGGATATTGTGCAAAAATTTCAGTGAAATCTTCGTCAGGTAAATCTTGGTAGTCAAATGGTGTAAACACAGCATCCATTTTTGCCAAGAATTCAGGTTGAATTTTCAGTGGCTCACGCGTATGCGCAAACTCAGCTTCAACTTTTTCAGCAAAAACTTCAGGCGTCATTGCTTTAACCAAGATTTTGATACGTGCTTTGTATTTGTTGTCACGGCGACCATGCAAGTTATAAACACGAAGTACCGCGTCTAAATATGCAATCAAATCTTCACGTGGCAAGAATTCACGAATCACACTACCAATCACGGGTGTACGACCTAAACCACCACCAACTTTGATTTTATAGCCGATTTCGCCTGCTTCATTTTTCACGATATAGACACCAATATCATGGAATGAAGTTGCAGCACGGTCTTTTTCTTCAAGTGCAGAAACTGCAATTTTGAACTTACGTGGCAAGAATGCAAATTCAGGGTGGAATGTACTCCACTGACGAATCAATTCACAGGTTGGGCGTGGGTCAGCAATTTCCCCAGCTACAACACCCGCATATTGGTCGGTTGTGGTGTTACGAATACAGTTACCTGAAGTCTGGATGGCATGCATTTGAACGGTTGCCAACTCAGTCAAGATATCTGGTACATCAACCAGCGCAGGCCAGTTTAACTGGATATTTTGACGAGTCGATACGTGTGCATAACCACGGTCGTATTCTTTGGCAATATCTGCGATTTTGCGCAGTTGCTTCGAGTTCATCAGACCATAAGGCACGGCAATACGTAACATTGGCGCATAACGCTGTACGTATAAACCATTTTGCAGACGTAGTGGACGATATTCGTCTTCAGTCAGTTTTCCCGCAAGGTAACGTTCTGTTTGATCACGGAATTGTGCAACTCGTTCATTCACCAGTTGCTGATCGAAATCAGTGTATAAATACATGGCGTTCAGCTAGTAAGTTCATTTTAACTGCCATAGCATAAAGGGCTTTAATTCATCAACAAAATGCTTTTTTTACATATTTAATAACGGTTTTACTGATAAAGAGTTTTCAGCAATAAAAAAACTGACCTCAGACGAGATCAGCTCTTTTTACAGCGTGTATTTCAAGGCTGTTTAGAATGGTGCATCAATATCTGCAACGCCTACAAGTTTATGGTTTACAAACTCTTTAATACCTAAACCAATCAACTCACGACCATAGCCAGAGTGTGCAACACCACCAAATGGTAGATCAGCTTTCACCATAGTTGGATGGTTAATGAACACCATGCCTGTATAGATTTGTTTTGCAACTTCAACACCACGCGCATGGTCTTGGGTAAATACCGAACCACCTAAACCGAATGGTGTATCGTTGGCAATACGGATTGCATCTGCTTCATCTTTAGCACGGTACAGCTGTGTCACTGGGCCAAAAAATTCCCAATGACGCGCTTCATTGTTTTCATGCAAGTTGGTCATGAGAAGTGGCTGGAAGAATGCACCTTGCTCTGGAACTGGCGCACCAATCACTTCAACTTCAGCACCTGCCGCAATCGCTTGTTCAACTTGTTTTTTCAAATCATCCGCTGCTTTTTGTGAAGACAATGGTGCAAGTGTAGTTTCAGGATCCATCGGATCACCTGCTTTGAGTTTTGCCACACCTTGTTTATACAATTCCAAAAATTGGTCATAAATCGCATCAACCACAATCAGACGTTTAGAAGATACGCAGACCTGACCTGCGTTCCAGTGACGGCCCATCACCGCCCAATCTACAGTTTTTTGTAGGTCAGCATCTTCAAGCACCACAAAAGCATCTGCACCACCCAACTCTAAAGTGGATTTTTTCAGTGCTTTACCTGCTTCTGCCGCCACAATTGCACCAGCCGCTTCAGAACCTGTCAATGCCACACCACAAACACGGCGATCATTAAGAATGACCGCCGTATGTTCATGCGCTAAATATAAGTTTTTAAATGCACCTTGAGGTAAACCCGCTTCAAGCATCAATTCTTCAAAAACATTGGCACTTTGCGGCACATTTGACGCATGTTTTAACAGAATCGTGTTACCCGCTGACAGTTGTGGCGCAATGATTCGTGCAATTTGATAGAACGGAAAATTCCAAGGCTCTACCGCAAGCAATACACCTTGTGGTTCATGGTATAGGGTTGCTTCAACGCCTTGTGCATCAGTTGGGAGTTTTTCTGGTGCTAATAATTTTTCGGCATGCTTTGCATAATATTCTAAAATTTCAGCCGACAAGATGGTTTCAAGCTTCGCTTCAGTAAATAGCTTACCCATTTCCAGAGTTAAGTATTTTGCATATTTATCGGTTTCGTTGCGCAAAATACTGGCTGCTTTATTTAAAATCGCAGCACGTTGTTCAAAACTGGTTTCTTTCCAAGCCAAAAAGGTTGTATACGCTTGATCAATCGCGCCAAGCACTTCTTCCTTACTTGCGATTGCAAAAGTTTTTAAAGTTTCACCAGTATATGGATTGACTGTAGCATAAGCCATTTGATACGTCCTTCTGTTATGACCCAGCACTAATATTTTTTGGGAGTAAAATTAGTGCTCTTGATCTGATCTTAAGATCAAAAATTCAACAAGACTTTGAAAAATATAAACTTATATTAATTAAAGCTCATCTATTTTTTAACAAATATTCATCAACAAGCTTGCCTACCTTTTCCCTACTTTAGTTAGGGAATATTTTTCAGACAAAAAAATGCCCACCGAAGTGAGCATTTTTACAATCATGATGAATCAGTTATTCAAGATTATTTCATATCTGGCAAAGCATAAGCCACAAGATAGTCACCCATCTTGGTACCAAATGAACCATGACCACCCGCCATGATGACAAGGTACTGCTTACCATTGATTTCATAGGTCATTGGTGTTGCCTGTCCGCCTGCTGGTAGACGTGCTTCCCACAGTTTATCCCCATTACTCACATTGTAAGCACGGATATAGTTATCTTGAGTCGCTGCAACAAACATCACGTTACCCGCAGTTGAAATCGAACCACCTAAACCAGGCACACCAATTTTGAGTGCTGGCAACTGGAACAATTTCGGCAAGCTGTCACGAATCGTACCGATCCGTTTTTTCCAAACCACTTGATGGGTATTTAAGTCCACACCAGCAACATAACCCCATGAAGGCTGTTTACATGGCAAACCAAGTGGTGACAAGAAAGCTTTGATTTCCACACCATAAGGCACACCGTACATTGGTTGAATACCTTGTTCAGTCCCTGCGCCTTTGGCAGTTTCTTTACGGTTTGGATTTTCAGGAATCAGACGGCTAATAAATGGCAGACCAATCGGGTTCATGACTGCAACCTGACGATCTTGGTTGACAGACATACCACCCCATTCGAACACACCCAAGTTACCAGGGAATACCAATGTGCCATTCACTGATGGAGGCGTATAAATACCATTGTAATTCAATTTCTTGAATTCAATACGACACATCAACTGGTCAAACATGGTTGCACCCCACATGTCTTTATCTGTCAATTTCGCTTGTGGCGCCAGATCCAGATCAGAGAATGGTTGGGTTGCAGAATAATGTTCACCTTGAGTTTGTGGACCATGCTCAACCGACTGAGGTACAGCACGTTCATGAATCGGTACAATCGCTTTACCTGTACGACGATCCAAAACAAACACGTTACCTGTTTTGGTTAAAACATAAATTCCTGGAACTGTTTGACCATCTTTGGTTTTCACATCAGCCAATGATGGCTGAGATGGTACGTCCATATCCCACAAATCGTGATGTGTGGTCTGGAAGTGCCAGATCAATTTACCTGTGGTTGCATTCACCGCCAACATTGAGTTTGCATAACGCTCTTTCAACTCATTACGGTCACCACCCCAAATATCAGGCGTACCTACACCTGTTGGAATATAGACAATATCCAGTTTCGCATCATAGGCAAGAGGTGCCCATGCATTTGGTGAGTTATTGACAAAATCGGTGTTTTGACCTGGTAATGCATTTGGATCTTGTGCACCTGTATCAAATGCCCACAACAATTTACCTGTGTTGACATCGTAACCACGAATCACACCTGAAGGTTCTTTGTTTGAGTAGTTATCAGTGACAGAACCCGCAATGATGACAGTAGTTCCTGTCACAACTGGAGGTGAAGTTGGGTTATAACCGCCTGGATATGCATATGGCATATTGGCTTGAAGGTTCACTTCACCATTGTTACCAAAGTCAGTACAGCGTTGTCCGTTGTCCGCATTGATCGCAATTAAACGGCCATCGTTGACAGGCAAGAAGACTTTACGAGGACATTGGGTTGAACTTGAAGTTTTATGTTCTAAGCTTGCAGCAAACCCTTGAGTATTGTTGGCATCAAAATAAGACACACCACGACAAGTCAAATGCTGGAAGCTTGGATCAGTTTTCAATTTCGGATCAAAGCGCCATTTTTGTTTACCTGTTGCAGGATCAAGTGCAATCAAGAACTGGTGCGTTGTACACATGTACATGTTATTGCCAATTTTGATTGGCGTAACCTGATTGGTGGTTTCACCCGAGTCATTGCCCGTTTTCAAATCACCCGTACGGAATGTCCATGCCACTTTCAAATCTTTGACATTTTTGTCATTGATTTGAGTGAGTGGAGAGTAACGAACACCACCTTGCGTACGACCATAAGCAGGCCAGTCGCCTTCAGCAACACCGGTCACCGCTTGTGCTTTTGCAGGTTGCTGATTGGTAATCGTGCCGTTAATTTCTTGTGGATCATTAAAGATCGAATACGCCATCACTAAAATAGCAAGCACAAGTGTTGAACCCAGTGCGATACGGCTAGGTTTAACGGGTTGTTGAATACCACGTGTTGCCGCAGGTAACAACAATAAAATCCCGATTACACCCAAAACATCAAAACGAGGAACTAAAGCCCAGAAATCTGAACCCACTTCCCATAGTCCCCAAATAATGGTAACTAACATTAAACCTGCATAAACAAGCAGAGAAGCCGCAGAGTTGCGTAATAGTAAAATTGCAGAAACCAGTAAAACCAAGCCCGCAATCACATAGTAAATAGAAGCGCCCAAGAACGCGGCATATGCACCGCCAGCCAGAAGAATCAAACCGATTAAGGCAATCGCAATTGCCATCAAAGTTTGAAACCCTGAACGTTGTGAGGGTTGAGTCATAAACACACCTCGATATTTTTGTGAAATCAATGCCCAAGCAAAAGCACAACGCTTTTACTGTGACGAAAAAATGATCTACATGTAACAAGAACACACTGCTTTGTAAGTGGAAAGCCTAATTTTGTTCATATTTTGCACAAAATTAGGCGAATGCAGTGCCTAAGAATTTGACTAGAGTGTCAGATTAGAAAGCTGTAACAAATTTGATGCCGCCAACCCAAGCGTTGTTGCCATCTTTAAGTGCACCAACATGGCGAACATATTGGATGTTTGGTCGAACAGTCAGCCAGTTGGTTGCATGAATACCGTAATACAATTCCGCATCGTATTCATTGTTATAACCTTCTGCACTTTTATGAATGCGACCTAAACCGACTGCAATTTCATCTTGCGGACGAGCATCCATTAAGCCTTTATAGCTCACTGCAATATTTTGCATATTGGTGACTGCATTGGTTGCATCATCAAAGAATGTTGCATTTGCCCAAGCAGTTAAACCACGAGTTACATCGCCATGATGGGTCGTTAATTGTTGCTTCACAGATACCCAGCCACCTTGTTTATGTGCTGAAGTATTGGCAATATCCGCCGCTTGTGAATCTAACTTACTGGCATCCGCAGTGCTATAGAAATAGCCAACACGATACTCACCTGGTAACTGTGCAGTCGTTAACTTTGGCTGCCACACTAATTCCACAGGAATTAAAGCGCCATGTGAACCATCGGTACTTAAATTAAATCCTTTACCACGATCAAGGTTTTCAGGGTTCACTTCAAATGCCCCAACTTGTACAAACAAGCTTGGTTGCAATTGATATTTCACACGTGCAGCCCATTGACTCACTGGCCAGTTATACCATTGGTCGCCTGCCCAGTTGCCCATTTGTGAACCACAAAGTGCAAGGTTTTGGAAATCACAATCAAAACTATTGAACTCTTCAGCTTCGCCAAAACGTCCAACTTTAATATCTAATTTTTGATCAAGAAATTTACGTTTAATCCAGAAATCGGTTAAACGCCAAGTTTGTCCACGCCCCCATACTTCCTGTACTGAGCTTAATTGCCCATTCAATGCATCAGAAGTATTACTTAAATTACGGCCATGACGTTCAGTCACAGTAATTTGAGCTTCGGTATCTTGCCAACCTAAGATCTTGTTCAAATCTAAATGAGCACCTAAGCTCACTTGACCTGAATATTCAGTGCCATGGCTTGATGTATTTTTTGAATCAAGCACATTAGCCAACTCTCCTGTATAACCAAAAGAGAAGTCGTATCCTTGTTCCTTTAAAGCCGTCCGTTGACCGTTCCAGTCACCCAACATATATGGGCTATCTGCGCTAAAAGCATCAGCCGCATGCGACTGAGCAGCTAGGGAAACCATAACCGAACAAATGGATACTTGAGAGATAAAAGCAAACCTACGCAACATTGAAAAACTCTATGTTGTTGATCGAAACACGTAGGATACTATTATTTTTGTAAAAAATGTTGAATGTTTTGTTAATGAAAAACCTGTCTAAATATTTTAATTTTCATTTCACTATTAAATGATTAAAAAATCTAATTATTTTTAAAGAGCAATAAAAATCATGTGTTTATTTTTTAATAAGCCTATTTATTGATTTTAATAAAAAATAATCAACCTAAAATAAAGCACCAATATAGCGCAAAAACATTCACTTCTAAAATACCTTGTAAAATGCTCAGGTTTTATCCTTTTATCTTCAAAATAAATCCATCCATTTAAAATCTTCATATTGCAAGATTTGTTAAAAACAAAGTCATATTCCGCCATTTCAGCGCTAATTTGCAGCAATTAAAATAAATTACCCTTTACAGACAATGCAAATTGCCTTAATAATTTTTTATCTTCATTTAGGTCAATTATTTGTGAATATCAAAGCGATTGAAGGAATCAATGTCAGCCGCGACACGATTAGTATCCATTTCGTGAATGCAGCTTTGACTGGTGTGAAAAGACTGGGCATGGATGTCGAAACTCTCCTTTCACATGTCGGCATCGAAGCTGAATTACTCAAACAACCTAAAGCCCGTGTTTCACCTGAACAGTACACGCGTTTTATTCAAATGCTGTGGATGGTGACTCAAGATGAACATGCAGGTTTTTCTACAGAACCGCGTCGTTTAGGTACTTTTGCCATGATGTGCCAGCTGATTATTCATGCGAAGACCTTAGGTCAGGCACTTGAATTATCAGAACAATTTTATCGCTTATTCCGTGATGACTGGTTTATTGCGATTGAACGCGATAAACATGAAGCTCGACTAGTTCCTCTTATTCCTCGTGAACTCGACCCAGACCATTTCATGACTGAAAGCATGCTAATGATCTGGCATGGTTTGGCATCTTGGCTGATTGACCGTCGTATTTCTTTAGAACGCGTGAATTTTGAATACCCTCGCCCAGAACAGGCAGATGAATATGATGCACTGTTCTTTGCACCGCTGATGCAGTTCAATACACCACGTACCGAAATCACGTTTGCTGCTGATTATCTGGATTTGCCGATTCGTCAAGATGAAGCAAGTTTGGAAGAATTCCTGAAAAGTGCACCAGCACAACTTTTAGTGAAATTTAAAAACATCAACTCATTGACCACACGTATTCGTGATGTGCTGAAAAGCCATATTGGCGAAGAAATGCCAACGCTCAATGATGTTGCTTCCATGCTTTATCTTTCACCACAAACTTTGCGTCGTCGTTTGGCGTCTGAAGGCAAAAGCTATCAAGGTGTCAAAGATGCATTACGTCGTGATGCTGCAATCCACTTGCTTTTACAACCAAGTCTGACGCTTGAAGATGTTGCTCAGCAAGTCGGATTTAGTGAAACCAGTACTTTCCACCGCGCTTTCAAAAAATGGACAGGTGTTACACCTGGTCTATACCGCCAGCTCCACGGTTCACTGTAAAAGTTCTGTCAATCTCAGGCCAAGTTCCTGAGATTGATTTCTTCCCTCCTCGTAAGTGACTCCTCATGTCACATGACATAAAGCCATAAAATTCAAATTTACTGCATAATATAATTTTGGCTAAAAAGATAAAAATATGAATGATGCGATTCAATCGAGTGCCTTAGTGATTGAAGGCGGCGGTATGCGAGCAGCTTTTAGCACAGGTGTTGTTGATGCATTTCTAACAGAAAAATTTAATCCTTTTCAGCTCTACGTTGGCGTTTCTTCAGGCTCTACAACACTCGCAACTTACCTTGCACAGCAAAAAGGTCGTAATCTCGATATCTTCCTTGACCAAACTCTACGTCCTGAATTTATTCAGTTCAAACGCTTCTTGAAAGGCGGAGATTTGATGGATATCAAATGGATGTGGGATGTTTTAGAACAAGAAAATCCTTTAGATCTGAATGCACTCTTTCAAAATCATCCTGAATTTTATATTGTCCTCACCCATGCTCATACAGGTCAGGTGCACTACCAACGTGCGCAGCCAGAAACAATCTTAGAAAGTTTACGCGCTTCAAGTTCCATTCCCTTTCTGACGCGACAACCTGTCTGGGTACAAGAGCAGCCTTTCCTTGATGGCGGTGTTGCTGATGCGCTTCCTGTGCAGTGGGCTGCGCAACAACCACAAATTGATGCACTCATGGTAATTCGCACCCGTCCAAAGGACTACGCAAAAGAAGGCAAACGAGGTGATGCTGTACTTTCACGTTTGGTAAAACATCGGGGTTTTGCACATAGCCTCAGGCAACGGGCCGAGCGATACAATCAATCCGTTCAGTTTTTACGTGAACAGCAGCCACAGAAAATTTTAGAAATTAACCCGCCACAACACAAAGATATGGCGGATCGTATGTGCCAAGATCCAAAACGATTACGCTACAGCTATCAGGTTGGCATTGAGGCAGGTTATCGTGCGATGCAAGACTGGCAAATGCTGCTGAATGATTAGCTTAGCAGCGACAGCCTGCGCGCTCTTGGTCGACCAACTCATTTTCCAGCAAGCGTTGCAAACTATGCTGCTGAATACCATACATCTGTTTCAGTGCTTCAATCTGCGCCATGATTTTCGCATCAGGTTCTGTCACTTCTTTACGTCTTACCGCCAAAATCATCTTATTTTTACTGGTGTGCTCTAACGCAACAAACTCAAAAACTTTGGTTTCATAACCATAGGCTTCGAGCAATAATGCGCGAATGGCGTCGGTCAGCATTTCAGATTGCTGTGCCTGATGAATGCCATATTGCAACATCGGTTTTAACACTTCAGGGCTTTTGAGTTGTGGGCGTAATTCTTTATGACAACATGGTGCGCACATAATCACTGAAGCATTTAAACGAATACCACAATGAATCGCAAAATCAGTCGCAATATCACAGGCATGTAATGCAATCATCACATCTAAATGCTCAGGTTGATAACTACGGACATCTCCCTGAAAAAATTCAAGCTGATCAAAGTGATTTTTGTCAGCCACTTTCTGGCAAAACTCGACCAAGTTATCGCGCAGCTCTACCCCTGTAATTTTCGGTTGCAGTCCTTGCTTGAGCAAATAATCATACATTGCAAAGGTCAAATAACCTTTTCCAGAACCAAAATCAACTACATGCAGCGCACGATCTTGAGGGGTGATCTGCTCAATCGCATTCGAAAAAATTTCAATAAATTTATTAATTTGTTTCCATTTTCTGGCCATGCTTGGCACAAGCTGAGCTTTCTGATCGGTAATACCTAAATCTTGCAAATATGCACCATCTTGATTGATATAACGCTGTTTTTCTCGGTTATGCGTGTGTTGAGCCGCTGCAACTTGTTTATTTTGACTGCGCGTTAAAACCACTTTTTTCTTGGTTCTTTTAAGCTGCAGTTCCTCACCTTCGAGGAACAAATTGGCTTGTTTACAATTTGAAAGAAGTGATTCAACACAGGCATACGCCTCTGCAAAATCATAATTCTTGGTGACATCTTGAGTTTTATACTGATATACCGCACTCAATTTTTGCTGTTGCTGAATCTCGACAACCCGAAAACTGATTTTATCCAACTCAGCGATTTCGCCCTGATACTGACTCAATACCAAACGCTGAAACTGATGATCATTAAATGCTGTCTGTAATTGGGCAAGCCATTGTTGTTCCTGTTCAGAACGCTGAGTCAGTGTGGACATAATCACAACCTAAAGAAATTTACAAATCCATTTTAATTGTTCTTACCTTAAATGCAAAATTGAATTAATATACAAGTGTATTTTTAATTAAAGTTCAACTCTACGCATGCCTCAAATCACCAATTATGATTCCACAGAAGAACATTTCAATGTCATTACTCATGGAATCGGTGCTGTTATTGCAATTATTGCCAGTGCGTTATTGCTCTACAAAAGTTCCTTTCTGGCAGCAAGTGAATGGTTCAGTTTATGGGTTTATGCTTTCAGCCTGATTATGATGCTGGCTTGCTCAACCCTATATCACTGGGCCAAAACCGAAGCAAAACGCCACTGGTATAAAAAGCTCGATCACACTGCTATTTATTATTTAATTGCAGGGACTTACACACCTTTTTTATATTTAAATATTCCTACAGCCAAAGCACATTATTTACTGATCGCGTTATGGATAATTGCCGCGATTGGTACAGTATTTAAACTTTGTTTTGCACACCGTTTTGCCAAAGTTTCATTGGCAGCGTACTTACTGATGGGATGGTTTGCTGTGTTGATGATCAATGACATGCAGCACTATTTGAAAAAAGGCTGCCTTACTCTCTTAGTCGTTGGCGGGCTAGCCTACACTGTAGGTGCATTGTTTTATGCTTTAAAACAGGTAAGATATACGCATGTTATTTGGCATATCTTTGTACTGATTGGCGCAGGATCACATTTCTTGGCTATTTATCTGTACGCTTTTTCTTAGCACCTGTCTTTTACCCGTAGTAACCCTGCTTAAAGGTTTGGTGTATTCCGTATTTTTTAAAAAATTACGTATTTTTTTAAAGATTACGCTATTAAACACCCCTGTTTTTAAGTAAAGGTTTAATTATGGCGTCATCAACATCTACAGTAACCACAACAGAAACCCAAGCTGTACCCGTAAACTCGAAAA
Organism: Acinetobacter sp. MB5; assembly: GCF_003261585.1. GTDB lineage: Bacteria > Pseudomonadota > Gammaproteobacteria > Pseudomonadales > Moraxellaceae > Acinetobacter. The sequence continues at coordinate 13,479 of NZ_POVU01000003.1, forward strand.
CTCGCGTACTGTTAGCCAGTTTAGTGGGTACAACCATTGAATTTTTTGACTTTTATATCTATGCAACTGCTGCGGTCATTATTTTCCCTCACCTCTTTTTCCCAGCAGGCGATGAAAGCGTAGCCCGTATTCAGTCTTTAGCGACTTTTGCAATTGCCTTTATTGCACGCCCGATTGGTGCTGCATTATTTGGACATTTAGGCGATCGTATCGGGCGTAAAGCAACTCTCGTTGCTGCACTACTGACAATGGGTTTATCCACCATCAGTATTGGCTTGTTGCCTACCTACGCACAAATCGGATTAGTTGCACCCTTATTGCTTGCTTTGTGTCGTTTAGGTCAAGGACTCGGACTTGGTGGAGAATGGAGCGGTGCGGTTTTACTGGCGACAGAAAATGCGCCTGAAGGCAAACGTGCCTGGTATGGCATGTTTCCACAGCTTGGTGCACCCGTTGGCTTTATTCTAGCTACAGGCGCTTTTTTACTGCTCAGCGCATGTATGTCGAATGAAGATTTCATGCAATGGGGCTGGCGCATTCCATTTATTTCAAGCGCAGTCTTGGTCATTGTTGGTTTATACATTCGTCTGAAATTACATGAAACACCTGCTTTCCAAAAAGTTTTGGACAAGCAAAAGGAAGTTAATATTCCTGTAAAAGACGTTTTTACCAAACACTTTAAGACTTTATGCTTAGGCACAATCGCAGCGATTTGTACCTTTGTGGTGTTCTACCTCACAACCGTTTTTGCTCTACAGTGGGGAACAACCACTTTAGGTTATAGTCGCAATGATTTTCTTGAAATCCAGTTAATCGCCACTTTATGTTTTGCAGGTACGATTCCTTTATCTGCTGTACTTGCCGAGAAGTTTGGACGTAAAACCACTTCAATTATTGTGTGTATTATTGCTGCGATTTTTGGAATCTTCTTTGCGCCATTGCTAGCATCAGGAAGCTTGTTTGCAGTATTCATCTTTTTATGTATCGGCTTAAGCATTATGGGTTTAACCTATGGCCCAATTGGAACCGTACTTTCTGAACAGTTCCCAATTTCGGTACGTTATACAGGCTCAGCACTGACCTTCAATTTGGCAGGTATTTTAGGTGCATCGTTTGCCCCACTCATTGCAACTGAACTTGCAAAAAATTATGGTTTAGCGACAGTTGGGTACTATTTATCTACTGCTGCAATTCTGTCATTACTGGCATTTTTGTGCATTCGAGAAACGAAAGATGTAGATGTAAACGATCAAGTCTGATCATCTCTCACACCCATAAAAAAACCAGCAATCATGCTGGTTTTTTTATTTTGGATTTTAGAATTACAGTCCAACAAGCAATATTCGAGCAACCTCACCCATTAGAGCTTCAGCCAGATACAAAGCCAAAAAGGCCAAAATCGGAGATAAATCAATCATTCCCATATTTGGCAAAATACGGCGAAATGGTGCAAGCAATGGCTCAGCCAACTCTTGAACAACTTCAATATAAGGAGAATTTGACTGCGTAAATAAGGAGACCCAACCTAAAATAATTGTGGCGAAAATCAAATATCGACAGAACGTAATCAAGTCTTGAATCATGGTCACAAACGTTAAAATAATCAGATGAAATGCACCATGTGGCATAACACCTGACAGATATGCAAACCCGACGATTTTCAATAAATACACAATTACCAGCAACACCAAAGCAGCGAGATTCACTCTCCCTTTTGCCAATGTTGGGAGAATTGAACTAAATGCATCTACAATTTTAGTGGCTTTAATGGTAGATAAAACAACAGGGTTATATGGATTTACCATCGCTAATTGCATCAAGAACCTTAAGAACACCAACAAAATTGCGACGTTCATCAAAATACCAAATAGCGTCGAAGTCATTCCCATTAGCTACTTTTCCTACCTTCCAGTTTATTACTTAATACTGTCACTTAACTCTTGAGCTAATTCTTGACTACGTTTTTGTGCAGCAGCTAAAGCCGCCTGTATACTTTGCGAGATCTGAGCACGATCAAATACTTCAAGTGCCGCTTGCGTTGTACCATTTGGTGAAGTCACATTTTTACGCAACTCAGCAGGTGTTTTATCACTACTAATCGCCATTTGCGCTGCACCTAAGGCAGTTTGTAAAGTCAATGCAGCTGCAACTTTTTCATCTAAGCCAAGATTTTTACCCGCACGAATCATACTTTCCATCAAATAGAAAAAGTATGCAGGGCCAGAACCTGAAACAGCTGTTACGGCATCAATCTGCGCTTCGCTATTCACCCACAATCCAAGCCCTGTAGCCGCTAGAATTTTAGTGGTTAAATTACGGTCTTCTTGACTAACTACCGCTTCTGCATACATACCATGTGCACCTGTTTGAACAAGTGCAGGCGTATTTGGCATTACACGTACAATACGCTGTGTACCAGTCAAAGTTGCAATGGTATCAATCGTCACACCAGCAACAATTGAAATGATTAACTTATTCTCAAACAAACCATGTAAAGGTTTCAAAACACTGGCTAAAACCTGTGGTTTAACTGCAAGCACAACAACATCTGCATTTTGAATTGCTTTGGCATTGTCCGTAAATACTGCAATATTTTTTTCCTGCAAAATCGAACGAATTTGCTCAACTGGATCCGCAACTTGAATTTGACTCTCAGGAAGCCCCCGTGAAATCAGCCCACCAATTAAGGCTTGGGCCATATTTCCACCACCAATAAAACTGATATTACAATTTAAAGCGCTGTTCATGCTCACACTCGACAATGTTTTTATTACTCATGAATAAGTTTTGGTTGCCATCCGCCAAACTGACAGTAACAAGACTGTGCAAGCCAAAACCCTTGAGGGGTAAAGACTCCTAGAATAACATCATCTTTTGCCAAAATTTGCACCCGATGACGCAACCAAGGAAAAATTTGTGCATCCTGCAACGCTTTTTTCAGTGGCCACGCACCAACACGTCCGTATAAATGAATTTTTTCCCCGCCTATACGCGGATAAAGCATCAAAGGAATATCAAGTAGCTCATGAGATAGACCATACTCTAACTCAGTACAACAATAGTCACCAGAAATCAGTGTAACGAGCTGTTGTTTTGTACAATGAATTTGTTGCTGTACTGGAATCTCATCTGTTTGTTTACACAAATATTCCTGTGCCGTTAGACGATATATAGTTTTCTGAAATCGCACATAATAATAAGGCTTTATATACAAACAAGCTTGAGCATCTGCTTTAGAGTGAATCACTTCACGCTGCAAACGTTCAACAGCATCCAAACTTGGACGATAAGTCAGTTCACCCTTCATCCATGCAGACAATAATTGTCGCTGTCGTGCTGCCGTTAATTGCGCTAATACATTCAAACTTAAATGAGAGCCATCCCCACACTTTTTCCAATCCTGCTGAACCACTTCTTGCAAAATATCATCCGCATCTTGCATCAATTGTGCATTACGTGCGAGCGCAGATTGCATTTGAGGAAAGCGTTGTTGCAAGACTCCCCACAGTTCAGTTCGACACCATGCCCGATCATAATGTGGGTCTGCATTGGTTGGATCAGTCACATAACTCAACTGTAAATCATGTGTCCATTGTTCAATCTGCTCACGAGGGAGATCAAGTAAAGGACGCCAAATGGTCAAATCATCACGAACATCAACTCGACGCATTGCCGCCAAACCGCCAACACCTGTACCAGACAACAATCGTAACAACACGGTTTCAGCCTGATCTTGCTGATGATGTGCTAGCACCAAAACTTCGTTCGGTTGTTTATGCTGTAAAAATGCAGCATAACGCGCATTTCTTGCTTGTTGCTCAAGATTACCTGAAACCACATCAACGCATTCAACCACACATGGCATATCAAGCTGTCGACAAAAATCTGCCACGACTTTACCCCAAGTTGAACTTGGTTCTTGCAATTGATGGTCGATATAGATGGCGCGAACGCGCTGAGGAAAGAGGGAGTGCAGTAAATATAACAGCAGCATGGAATCCATGCCGCCGCTACATCCAATCAGAAAATTCTGTTGTAAGAAATGCTGGTCAGCATCTATTAAGATGCTAGACCTAAGTTGTTGCTGCCAAATTTCATTAAACGTTGATAACGAGCTTCGCATCGTGCTTCAGCATCCATCGATTGTAATTCCGCTAATGCTTCTTTAAGCACTTCACGTAAGTTATCCATGACTTGTTCAGGGTTTAGGTGTGCACCTTCACCTTCATCAACGATATGTTCAACAATACCTATTTTTTGTAGTTTTTCAGCAGTTAGTGCTAGAGCTTCACTTGCTTGCTCTGCTTTTTCTGCAGTTTTCCACAAAATAGACGCACAACCTTCAGGTGAAATCACTGAATAGATACTATGTGACAACATGATCACACGGTCTGCAACGCCAATACCAAGCGCACCACCAGAACCACCTTCACCCAATACAGTTGCAATCACAGGCACTTTCAAACGAGAAAGTTGTGCAAGGCTTGTTGCAATCGCTTCTGCTTGACCACGCTCTTCTGCACCTACACCCGGGTATGCACCCATCGTATCGATAAAGGTAAATACAGGAAGGTTAAAACGCTCAGCAAGGTCAAGTAAACGTTGTGATTTACGATAGCCCTCTGGATTACACATCCCGAAGTTATGCTGTAAACGCTCACGAGTCGTACGACCACGATGTTGACCTACAACCATTACAGGCTGGCCTTCAAAACGCGCTAAACCACCAATCATTGCACCATCGTCACCGAAAACACGGTCACCATGCAAAGTATCAAACTCATCAAACAATTCACTTGCATAGTCTAAAAACTGTGGACGCTCAGGATGACGGGCGATTTGTACAGTTTTCCATGCTTTAGATTGAGCAGATTTATTTTTCATAGGTCGAATATTATCCTTAAATTAACCAAATCGAGTTAATCAATAAATTTTTCCGACTGAATGATCAAATCAATGTCCCAATGCTTAAATTGCTCTTGCTCATCGTGCAAATCGGCAACCAGTAATGGCCATTGTTTCGCATCGCCAGAAACAGTTAATTGCCATTGTTGCTCATCCAAGACCTCTAATTCAATGGCAGGAAGCATCTGATCACTGCGACTATGATTGAGTAAAACTGCCAGTCTGAGCAGCAAGCAAAGATAGACTAATGACTGTCCACCAACCTTCAAAACATCCATTTTGCTCTCACTGCGTAATTTACGACGATGATGTGCAACCAAATGAGACAGATGATTTTGATCAATTTGTGAGAAGCCAGGAATGTCCGAATGCTGTAATAAATATGCCCCATGACGATGATAACCACCATGACTAATGGCTAAACCAATCTCATGTAAATATGCCGAACGACGAAGTAAGTCACTGTCTTCATTCGTTAATTTCAATTTACCAGAAACAGAATCAAATAAAGTTTGTGCAGTTTTTACCACTCGCTCTGCTTGTTTTGGATCAGCATTATAACGTCCAATCAATGCCTGTACGCTACGGTCACGGATGTCTTCATGCTTGAAGCGACCCAACAGGTCATACATCACACCTTCACGCAATGCGCCATCTGAGTACATGAGACGGTCAATGTCCAACACTTCAAATGCAGCGTACAAAATCGCAACCCCAGCTGGCAAAACTGCTCGACGATCTTCTTTTAAGCCATCAAATTCTATTTCAGAAACATGCTTATATTTAAGTAATTTATCTTTGAGTTTCTCTAAACCTTCACGCGTGACACTTTCCTGCTCATCGCTCCAGCCCATATTCACCATAATTTGACGACAAGCTTTGATTGTACCGCTTGAACCAACAACGGTATCCCAACCTTCAGCTTTATAACTGTTTGCGATGGCTGATAACTCTTTGCAAGCAGCAACAAAGGCCTTATTAAAGTTCTTATAGTTGATTTCACCATCTTCAAAATATTTCTTGGTGAAAGCTACACAGCCCATTTGCAATGATTCTGTATATAAAGGCTCAAATTGCTCACCAATAATAAATTCAGTTGAGCCACCACCAATATCAATCACTAAACGACGACCACCATTGGCCATGGTATGAGATACGCCAAGATAAATCAGACGTGCTTCTTCACGCCCTGCAATAATTTCAATGGGTTTTGGTAAAATTTCAGCGGCTTGCTGAATAAAATCCTGACCATTTTTCGCCTGACGCAAAGCATTCGTTGCGACGATCCGCAAACGATTTGGTTGCACAGAACTTAAACGCCCAACAAAACGTGCCAGACATGCTAAGCCACGCTGCTGCGCCGCTTCGGTTAAATTCTTATTTTCATCTAATCCAGCAGCAAGCTGTACCTTTTCCGACATTGAAACAACTTTCTTCACTTCACCGTGGTCTACACGAGCAATCGCTAAATGAAAGCTGTTTGACCCCATATCAATTGCAGCGAGCAATTCTTCATCAATCAGAAAATCAGACATTGTGCATAACAAATCAAACTTAATTGTTGCCTAGATTAATTCACTCACCGCAAATTGAAAAGCGCTTTACCCACTGAACCACCAGTTTTTCTCTAGATTTTCATGATTATTGCCATCATCGATTAAATCTATCGTGATGTTCCATTAGACAAAAAACCAGTAACCTTTAGAATTACAACTATTCATCAGACTATGATGTTGAAAATAGCTGTGTAATACTTATATATCAATATAAATAAAAGACAGTTGTTGACGACTGATCATTTTGGAGCATTTCTATGTCTAACCTTGTTAATACCACAGACGCAGATTTCAAAACTGACGTTCTGGATTCTGAAACGCCTGTACTTGTAGATTTTTGGGCGGGTTGGTGTGGTCCTTGTAAAGCGATTGCTCCTGTTTTGGAAGATTTATCTCGCGAATACGAAGGTAAAGTGAAAGTTGTAAAAGTTGATGTCACTAGCTGTGAAACTACTGCTGTAAACTACAACATTCGTAACATTCCTGCATTATTGTTGTTCAAAAACGGTGAAGTTGTTGCTCAACAAGTCGGTGCTGTACCTCGTTCACGCCTTGTTGCGTTTATTGACGAAAATATCTAATCTAAAAAAATCCGACAAAATACGCCCTTTTTTGCGTATTTTGTTTGGTGAAAATTGACAATTTCACGGATGTCACTTATATTCTTATTGCTCAAGGAAGGCAAAGCCTTAAGCAAGTCCTTTCTTGCAACACAACACAAAAGATCGCCGCTCGGCACTGCAATTGTTTACTTTGATCTTCGAACAATGAACTAAACAGATCTCTGCGTTTATTGTGCAATTTTCATTGCATGCGGCTGACTCTTGCATTTATTTCCAAATCGTTACTCTAGATGTTCTTACATCGACACACACTGACCACCTATGAATTTAACTGAACTCAAGAAAAAACCGATTGGCGAACTCATTAAAATTGCTGAGTTTATGGGCCTTGAGGGGATGGCACGTAACCGTAAACAAGACATTATTTTCGCGATTTTAAAACGTCATGCCATGAACGGTGAAGAAATCTTTGGCGATGGTGTTTTAGAAATTTTGTCTGATGGTTTTGGTTTTTTACGTTCAGCAGCAGGCTCTTATCTTGCTGGTCCTGACGATATTTATGTTAGCCCATCTCAAATTCGTCGCTTTAACTTACGTACAGGCGACACAATCGCAGGAACAATTCGCCCACCAAAAGAAGGCGAACGTTATTTTGCATTATTAAAAGTTAATCAAATTAACTACGACACGCCTGAAAACTCACGTAACAAGATTTTATTTGAGAACCTAACACCATTGTTTCCAACTGAACAATTGATCATGGAACTTGGTAACGGTACAACTGAAGACCTTACAGCTCGTGTTGTTGACTTAATTGCTCCAATTGGTAAAGGCCAACGTTCGATTATCGTTGCTCCGCCAAAAGCGGGTAAAACCATGTTGCTACAAAACATTGCCCAGTCAATTGTTCGTAACAACCCAGAAGTTTTCCTGATCGTACTTCTAATTGATGAACGTCCTGAAGAAGTAACCGAAATGGAACGCACCGTACGTGGTGAAGTGGTTGCATCTACGTTCGACGAATCTCCAGCGCGCCATGTTCAAGTTGCTGAAATGGTTATCGAAAAAGCTAAACGTTTAGTTGAGCATAAAAAAGATGTTGTGATCTTGCTCGATTCGATTACACGTTTGGCACGTGCCTATAACACGGTTATTCCATCTTCAGGCAAAGTTCTGACAGGTGGTGTAGATGCTCATGCACTTGAACGTCCAAAACGCTTCTTTGGTGCTGCTCGTAACATTGAAGAAGGTGGTTCACTGACTATTATCTCAACTGCATTGATTGAAACAGGCAGTAAGATGGATGATGTGATCTATGAAGAATTCAAAGGTACGGGTAACCAAGAAATTACTCTAGATCGCCGTATTGCCGAAAAACGCGTCTTCCCTGCCATGAACTTGAAAAAATCAGGAACTCGCCGCGAAGAACGTCTGATGAGCGAAGATAATTTACGCAAAGTTTGGATCTTGCGTAAACTGCTTCATCCAATGGATGAGCTAGCAGCAATGGAATTCTTGTTAGACCGCATGAAAGAAACCAAAACCAATGATGACTTCTTTGAGCAAATGAAGCGCAAACAATAAGAAGTTTATCTGTCACTTTTAGGCCATTAACGTTTTTAATGGCCTAAAGTTGACAACTATTACATATTTTCACAATCCGACTGATTATTTGTTAAATTGTATTTTTATTCATTTTTTACCTAACCCTCCCCCATAAAAAACCCTTCGCTTTTTTCAATGTTTACATCATCATTTATCTAAATGTAATTTGATTTTTAATTGTTATTTTCTGTTAAAAAACCCGACAAAAATCACGATTTCTCTCGTTTTTTTTTCATTCAGTAGTAGTAATTCAATATGGGCAGTGATAGCATATTGTCATGCCAGCGGACTTGCTCCATGCGTTGTTACCTATCGAACGTATAGGGATAATTAAAGCACAAACAAGTTTGCTTCGGTTTTTTTATGTCTCTATTATTTATGAGAGTGATGCCATGTTATTCAAAAAAATTGCTATCGCAGCTGCTGTTGCTACAACTTTAGCTTTCGTTGGTTGTGCTAAGAAAACTGAAGAAGCTGCTCCTGCTTCTGCTCCAGCATCTGAAGCTGCTGCTGCTGCTTCTGAAGCTACAACTGCTGCTTCTGAAGCTACAGTTGCTGCATCTGAAGCTGCTTCTGACGCTGCTCCTGCATCTGAAGCTGCTGCTTCTGAAGCTGCTCACTAATTCATCCGAATTTAGTGAAAAAAGAGAGAGTCTAACGACTCTCTTTTTTTATGTCTAAATCTTGCATACAGTTTAATTAAATCGGACAAAGCTGCTGGTTCAATATTCCTTGTAGCAATCCCTTTAAGCTCTGCAATCGCTGTAGCTTCCCATCAATCTCTCTCAACTTCCCTTCCAAAGACTCCTGCAACTGCTCAGTAGAAAGCTGCTGCTGTATAGCAAGAGTATTTTGATGAGTTCTGCAATTTCACTCAATTGAAACCCAAGTGACTTCGCCAACTGAATTAACTCCAGACGAAAACCATTTGCTCAAAGTAATGTCGATAGCCATTTTTGGCTCTCTGTGACTCAATTAACCCCAATTTTTCATAAAAACGTAGTGTACTCGACTTAAGCCAATACGTTTTCCTAATGCATGAATCAGCATGATTATTCTTCTTGACTATAGAGTGTACTCCACAGTTTAGACTAAATCGCAATACAACCCTAAAGGAAAAATTATGGCGATTTTAATCACAGGTGCGACAGGTTTTTTAGGACGATTCGTACTGTTAGAATTATTACGACAAAAACAAGATGTAGTCGCCCTACTCCGTAACCCAGAACAGCAAATACCCATACTATGCGAATGGCTACAAGGGAAAGGCTGTGATACTGCCCACTTTCAGTGTATTCAAGGAGATTTAGCGCAAAGTGATTTGGCTGTATATCTAGCTCAGGTTGGCAGCGTTTAGCTCAAGTAGATACATTGATCCACGCAGGTGTTTTATTCGCATGGAATTTAACTGCGGCACAAGCTCATACCACCAATGTTGATGGCAGTTTAACCCTCATCCGACTCTTAAAAGAACGGACACAACTACAAAAAGTCATACTCATTTCAGGCTATATGCTGACGTTAGAAATACACTTGCAGCAATATGGCATTGATCTAACAAAACCATTGCAAAGCAACTGGCAGCAGCTTTACAGTCAACTGGGTAGCTATGAAGCTTTAAAAATTGAAGCACATTTTCGTAGTTTAGCACTTGCTCAAGAACTTAAACTGGACTGGACAGTGATTCATCCTACTACTTTAATTGGCACTGAAAACACAGGTGAAATTGCAGAACATCAGGTGTTTACCCAAATTGTTAAACAGATTGCTCAAGGTAAAATGCTTGCTCTTCCTGGCTCTGCTCAACATCACGTACCATGGGTGAGTGTAAAGACTGTAGCACAGCAGATCGTGCTATCTTTAAAGGATAAATCTTACTATCAACGGGAAATTTTAGTAACTCACCCTCAAAGTATCACTTTTCATGATGTGATTCGACTGATTGCAAAAGAACTTAATCGTAAAGCTCCACGCTACTCTATTCCAATTTCTATCCTTTCAATGTTACTTAAATGTCGACTGCTCGCACAACATCTCAATTTTTCTCGGGAAATGCTCGAATTCTTGCGCACAGAAACTTTAGCTAAACCCAATTTAGACCCTCATGTCACTCAAGCCCCAATAGAACAACAATTGATACAAAGTATCGATTGGGTCAAACGACATTATTTATAAAAAATAAGGGGATGATTTAATCATCCCCTTATTCACTCAAGATTAATTTAATTAATCATCCTGATCAGCTTCATTTCCAACACGTTGACGGAATTTTTGACCCGCACGGAAAGTAACAACACGGCGTGCAGAAATTGGAATTTCTTCGCCAGTTTTTGGATTACGACCTGGACGCTGACGCTTATCACGAAGTTCAAAGTTGCCAAATCCAGAAAGTTTTACCTGCTCACCAGCAATTAATGCTTGGCTAATTTCATCAAAGAATAGCTCAACCATTTGTTTTGCTTCACGACGGTTTAAATTCGTAAGCTCACTTAAATGATCTGCCATTTCTGCTTTTGTTAATGCTGTCATGACGCCCTCAATGTTGCTTGATAAGTGTTTTGCAACACTTCAATGATGTGATCCATACCTGACTTAATTTCAGCATCTTCTAGTGTTCTCGATGGATGTTGCCACAACAATGCAAAGGCCAACGAACGCTTACCATCTTCAACACCTTGTCCAGTGTAGACATCGAACAACCATGTTGAATCAAGCAGCTCTCCACCAGTTTGTTGAATTAACTGCTGAATCTCTTTTACCTCAATCTTATCATCAATTAAAAGCGCAATATCACGTCTAACCGACGGAAAACGTGATAATTCTGTAAAATTAGATACATAAGATTGCAAAACAGCCGTTTGATCGAGTTCAGCCACCCAAGTTGTGCCTAAATCCAACTCATTTTCCAATGATGGATGCAAACGACCCAAGTAACCAATTGACTGACCATCGACCACGATTTCAGCAGATTGTCCTGGGTGTAACCACTCACGAGTCGAACGCTGGTATTCAACTTCGATACGTCCAGCCGCTAAAATTTGCTCAACTTCACCTTTCAAGTCAAAGAAATCCATTGGCTGAGTTTTCACATGCCACTGTTCTGGCGTACGTGAACCCACTGCAATTAACGCCAGCGTTGGAATCTGTTTTAACTCATCAATATTCGATGCATTTTGATAGTCAAAACGCAAGCCAAGCTCGAAGAAACGCACACGGTTTTGCTGACGGTTCAAGTTGTACTGAACACAAGGAATTAAGCTCGACAACAACGTGCTACGCATGACAGCCAAGTCACTTGAAATTGGGTTTGCCAATGCCAACGGTTGAACATTTGGATTAAGCTGTTTTTCTAACTTCAAGTCAGCAAAGCTAAAGCTGATCGCTTCTTGATAACCCAAAGTCGCCACAGTTTGACGCAATTGAGCCAATTCAAAACGATCTTGGTATTTCGCCAGTTGTACATCAATTTTAGGCAAGCTGATTTGAATGTTGTCATAGCCGTGAATACGTGCTACTTCTTCAATCAAATCTTGGTAAATCGCCATGTCATAACGATGTGATGGTGGTACAACTGACCACTCACCCTGTGCTTTCACTGTGACTGCACAACCTAAACGAGTTAAAGCATCGGTAATAAAGTCACTTGCTACGGTATAACCCAACAATTGATCAACCTGAGCTTGGTTCAATTCAATCGCTTCACGTTTTGGCAATAGTGCTGCTTGCTCAGCCACAGTGACAGGGCCAAATTCACCACCTGCAAGCTGTTGAATCAATTGTGAAGCACGATTCATCGCCAAGATTGGCAATTCAAAGTCCACGCCACGTTCAAAACGTTGAGATGAATCGGTATGTAAACCAAAACGGCGCGCCCGTCCTGCAATCGCAAGCGGGCTAAAGAAAGCACTTTCAAGGAAAATATCTTGAGTGTCATCGGTCACGCTTGATGCTAAACCACCCATGATGCCTGCAATTGCTAAAATTTTTGCATCATCTGCAATGACCATGACATCTTCATTCAACTCAACTTCTTGCTCATTGAGCAATTGCAGTTCTTCTTGAGCCGTGGCTTGACGAACCTGTATCGCACCTTCAAGTTTAGCCAAGTCAAAAGCGTGCATCGGCTGGCCCAATTCAAGTAAGACATAGTTGGTGATGTCGACCAAGATGCTATGCGTACGCACACCTGAACGTGTTAAAGCTTGCTCCATCCATTCCGGGGTTGCCGCTTTCACGTTGACATTTTTAATGACACGACCCAAATAGCGTGGTGCACCTTGAGTTGTGACAACAACCGCTTTTTCATCTGCAATGATTGCTGCAACAGGCTGAATTTCAGGTTGAGTCACTGCCAACTGGTTAATCACCCCAATTTCACGGGCAATGCCACGAATACTGAAACAGTCACCACGGTTTGGTGTGATTGAAATATCAATGACGTTGTCATCAAGTTTCAAATATTCACGAATGTTGACACCAATCGGCGCATCTTCAGGAAGTTCTAGCAAACCATCAATTTTATCTTCAAGGTCAATTTCTGAAGCACCGCATAACATGCCGTGTGATTCAATGCCACGAAGCTTGCCTTTCTTGATTTTAAAATCACCTGGCAAGACTGCACCGACAGTTGCCACAGGGGCTTTCATACCTACGCGGACATTCGGTGCGCCACACACGATTTGCAATGGCTCACCTGAACCAATATTCACGGTAGTGACACGTAAACGATCCGCATCTGGGTGTTGCTCTACAGTGAGGACTTCACCAACGACAACGCCCGTAAATGCTTTGGCTACAGGTGCAAGTTCATCTACTTCCAGACCCAGCATGGTGAGCTGATCAGATAATGTATCGCTATCAATTGCTGGGTTGACCCACGTACGCAACCAATTTTCGCTAATTTTCATTTCGTAAAAACCTATAAATCTATTTTCAAATCCCTCTCTCACTCTCATTTTTCCAACGAAGAGCACCCTATATTTTTCGCTTTTAAAGCCCCTCTCCTTTTAGGAGAGGTTAGGGAGAGGTCTAAATCTGTTTTAAGCAAATTGGCGTAAGAAACGCACATCATTTTGGTAGAACATACGCAAGTCATTGATGCCATAACGCAACATCGCAAAACGCTCTACACCCAAACCAAAGGCAAAACCTTTGTATTTTTCAGGATCAATCCCTGCTGCGCTCAGCACATTTGGGTGCACCATGCCACAACCCAACACTTCTAACCAACGACCACGCTCATCCATAATGTCTACTTCCGCACTTGGCTCTGTGAATGGGAAGTAAGATGGACGGAAACGTACTTTCAAATCTTTCTCAAAGAATTCGTTCAGCAAATTCACCAACAGGCCTTTCAATTCGGCGAAGCTGGTGTTTTCAGCCACATATAAACCTTCGATTTGATGGAACATTGGCGAGTGAGTTTGGTCAGAGTCACAGCGGTAAACACGACCTGGGCACACAATACGAATCGGTGGTTGCGACGTTTCCATGGTACGGATTTGCACACCAGAAGTATGGGTACGTAGCAAATGCGATGCATCGAAATAGAAGGTGTCATGCATCGCACGTGCAGGATGATGTCCAGGAATGTTCAGTGCTTCAAAGTTATGATAATCGTCTTCAACTTCTGGACCAGTTGCAACTGTAAAACCAGCTTTAGTAAAGAATTGGCAAATCCGCTCTTGAACCTGAGTCACAGGATGAAGACTTCCCATGCTTTGACCACGACCCGGCAAGGTAATGTCGATAGTTTCACTGGCCAATTTAGCGTTCAGTGCTTGTTGTTGTAATACAGTTTGGCGCTCAGTCAAAGCATTGTTGATTGCTTCACGAACTGCGTGAATTTTTGCACCTTCAACTTTACGTTGTTCGGGATCCATTTTCCCTAAGGATTTTGACTGCTCTGCAAGCTGACTCTTTTTACCTGTAAACTGCACTCGTACTTGGTCAAGTGTAGCAAGATCTTGAGCTGCAGCAATTGCATCCAGCGCTTCAGTGGTCAGGGCTTCCAGTGACATAATTTCTCTCAAAGCATCGATGTTAAAAAATAAATTAAACTTGCCATTCTAACAGCTTTTGTGCGTGTTGATGAGCCTTACACACGATGAAAATTCTAATACCATCCTGATTTGTAAAAAGTATAAGATATTGTTATGGCAATACTGAGAAACACTATGGCTCTTGACCCAATTTGGAAACAACAACTTACTTTAGTGACCTATGGCAACGAGTATCTGACGCACGGGCTGAGTGTACATCAGTGGCGACAGATTCCAATTTTTGACCAGCATACCTTTGCATTCCGAGATCTCCTGTCCCAGCATTTGCTGGCACAGCATTTTCAGATTTGGCTGGAAAACCTGAAAAAACAGGGCGTCACTCGTTTGAGTTTACATGCATCCAGTATGCTCAATGAGGAAAAAAACCCGAATCCAAACATTGAACTTCTGCCCTATTCACATTTTATTGTCAGCCATCATGACAAGAAAAAAACCGCTTGGGTCTTTGGCAATGAACTTGCCGAATGGTTTAATACAGAACAGGAATTTATGATTCCAGATGCTCAGCAAAGCTCGACTCGCCAAGAAACACTATGGAATTTTGAGCTCAATAGCAAACTCTACAAAAAAATTCAGGCTGATTTACAAGCCCCTGAATGGGATCGCATTCAGCAATATCTTACTCAGGAATTGTTTAACACGACTTATGCTCAAAATGTTCAGCAACAGCATTTTACTGAACAGCACTACACAGGTTTTAACCTCACCCAACCCAATAAAATCGCGTTTGATCTTGAAGAAAAATCGGCATTATTACCTGCGCAATATCAAGCGAATCTAAGCAACGAATTATTACTTAAACTTGAAGCGCTTGAACTCGATTTAGCTGAGCAGGCTAAAATTCAGAGTGAAGAAAGTCAGGTCTTTGCATCTGCCGATGAAAAGCGTGCCTTTAAACATTTTTCACAAAAGCTGGATGATTTGTTTGCCAAGTTGATTGTAAAAACAGCCAATCACTATCAAACTGCTCAGCGTAAAATCATCGCACCTGAAACACCATTTGAGACACCTGCGGCAGCGCCTCAGACTCAAAGTTATGCCAATGTAAATTTGAATAAATCTACAGCGACAGAACCTCACAAGCATCAAATTTCCAATAAAAATGTCGTGACTTTGATCATTATGACGATCTTGATCTGTGTATTAGCCTATTATTTTGGTTTCTAATCCAAGAACGGATTGGTATATTTTAGAATGTACCAATCATTGTATAAATTTAACCTTGTCTTAACCTACAACAACTATAAGTATTTAAATTTCCTACGTTCTTTTTAAGTGGGTATTTTAAGGATAAAACCATGAAGAGACATTTCCCCCTTTTAAGCAGTTTAAGCTTAGTGATCGGATTAAGCTTACCTATCGTAAGTTGGGCCCAAACTGAACCAGCAAACAATACCCATGAAGTCAATCAACGACTTGATTTTCTGTATGGTGAACACACCTCTTATCAAAAGTTTCTAAAAGACTTTCAAGCCGCAACTCAAGAACGGGAAAAAAGCAAAGTAGCAAGCATGATTCACTACCCGATCAAAATTAATTTAGAAGGTAAAAAGATTACTTTTAAATCTGCTCAAGAGCTGCTGAAACGATATGATGACATTTTCGACCCAATGTTGGTCAACGTAATTCAAGCACAAAAATATGAAAATGTGTTTGCCAATACACAGGGCATCATGATTGGTGAAAGTGGAGAACTTTGGTTTTCAGGATTTTGCCTAGATAAAAGTTGCAAGAAAGTCAGCATTAAAATTATTGCAATTAATAAATAGATTTGAATGGCGCAGTTTCCAAACTGCGCCATTCAATGGATCAGATCGACTGTAAATGTGTTCTTGCCTGCATCAGTGCAAAACCAAGTAGGTTTAAACCCTGCCATTTTTCTGGATACTCAGCTTTTTCATGGTCTTGCACCAAACCAATCCCCCAGATTTTGTCAACGGGTGATGCTTCAACTAAAACCCGTTCACCTGTTGCCAACAAGAAATCTTTTAGCGCTGCGTGCTGAGAGAATTTAGCAATACTTCCCTGCACGACAATCTCAAAACGATGCGCTAACCAAATAGTTTCATCATAATCTTTGACCAAACGCCCCAGCTTTTTGGCCTGATTCGGGTGTTCCGATGCCAGAATTTTTTCAAAAATTACATCATCTGCAAACAATTTGGCTTTTTGCGCCATCATATAATGCTCTGCTGTTGCATAGCGAATACCATCAAGCTCAAATGCACTCGGATACCACTGGCTCAAACAGCTTTTATCAACAATCTTTGGATCTTTGGGTGTATGTCCCCAAAAGCAGAGATATTTGAATTTTTTCCCTTGTTGTCGGGATTGTATTAATTGTTCTAAAAAACCATGATCATCCATTTTGTTTATTCTCATTTTAGACCAACCTAAAGAAACTCAGGTTGAACTTATATTCTGATTATTTTAACCAATAAAAAAGACCGCAAAATGCGGCCTTTTTTTGAATCTCTAAGCTTATGCAGCTAAAGCACCTTTAGCTTTTTCAGCTAAAGCAGCGAAAGCAACTGCATCATGCATAGCGATGTCAGCTAACACGCGACGGTCGATGATCACTTGAGCTTTTTTCAAGCCATCGATCATGCGGCTGTAAGACAAACCGTTTTGACGAGCACCAGCGTTGATACGCGCAATCCATAGAGCACGGAATTGACGTTTTTTCTGACGACGGTCACGGTAAGCGTATTGACCAGCTTTGATTACCGCTTGGAACGCTACGCGATAAACGCGTGAACGAGCACCATAGTAACCTTTAGCACGAGCGAGAATTTTTTTGTGACGACGATGAGCCACTACACCACGTTTTACACGAGCCATTTATAAATCTCCTTAGATGTATGGGCACATACGACGAACTGAAGCAACGTCACTCACGTGAACCATTACACAGCCGCGCAACTGACGAATACGCTTAGCAGATTTTTTGGTCAAAATGTGGCGTTTGAACGCTTGTTTACGCTTGAAACCGTTAGCAGTCGCTTTGAAACGTTTAGCTGCACCACGGCGAGTTTTTAACTTAGCCATAACAACCTCTTTAAGCACCTGTTCGGCACGTTTGCACCATTGCAATAACGACCTGCAGGTAAGGAAGGCGGTATTTTATAGCAACTCTGCTCAAAACAAAAGCATTTCCCTCGCTAATTTTGTCAATAATCTTGCAATTCTTTCAGCACAAGCGGCCACAGATTTTGATGGCTCCGTTTAAACCATGCCATGTGTCCAATTTCTTGATGTTGCCATTCTCTTGGCGCAAGTTCGATGCGCTTCTTTTGAGCATTAGGATATAACCGCAACAGGTCTTCAACATTGGTTTTCGTCGCAATTTCATCATCTATTGCATGGATTGCAGTCATCGGAATTTGAATCTTGTCATGAAAGTCTTGAAAAATACTTTTCCCCAAAGCATTTTCAATATATCCCGCTTGGCTACAGAACTCTCGCCACTGCCGTGCAACAGCTTTTGGTAAATTTTCCCCCATACCAATCCATCGGCTTGCACCATATCCCACTAAACGACTTGACAATGGAAACAATACTTTAAACATAACAGGAGCAAACCACTTGGTTTGACCGCTTAAGCCTTTGACATAACCAGTTGAGCCTGCCACAGCTACTAGCTTTGCCACCCGATGATAATTAGGTACAACACCTAGCAATTGCCCACCCGCACTGTGTCCAATCATTAAAACTTGTGATTTCTGGGTTCGTTGCAGCAGGTAATCAATTGCCGCAGGAATATCCAGCATGCCCCAATCTTGAATACTGGCTTGAGAGTCTTTGAGTTTTCCATGTAAAGATTTCCCGATCCCACGAAAATCAAACCATAAAACATCATAACCCTGCTCAAATAACCAAGTCGCAAACGCTTGATAAAAGCGTTGTCGAATTCCTGTAGCAGGACAGATCAGAATTGGTAAAGTCGGCACAGGTAATTCATGTTGATATAAAGATCCTGTCAGGCAATAACCATCTTGACAATACAGTTGGACTTTTTCTGGTTGGATCATCAGCGTGTACTCTATTCATGGAAAATTCACTATAAAATATCTAAATATAAAATGACTAACTTAAAGCCTGATCGGCTAAGTCACATTATTTTTACGATTAATTTATCTTAAAAATTCATAAGGTTTTACATCATATTCAATAAGCAAAATCTCAAATTACGAGAGTAATATTGATTAAATCTCGCTATACTTGAGTTCTTTACTCAACTTAGTTTCTAAGATCATGCACACAAAACAGGATGCTTTTGCTGCTCTTCGCTATCGTGATTTCACTATTATTACCATAAATCAACTTTGTCTTACGCTAGGTATTCTGATTCAGGAAGTAATTGTCGGATATAGTCTCTATCAAATTACTAAAGACCCACTGACCCTCGGGATGATCGGTCTAGCGGAAGCAATTCCTTTTATTACCCTGTCTTTATGGGGTGGTTATTTTGCTGATAAATTCAATAAACAGACCATTATGAAAATCTGTTTATTCTTCTCTTTCCCATTACCTTTAGTTTTATGGACACTGTTTAATCGTTTTGATTCAAACCACCTTTCTGTTGAACTACTCAAATGGGGAATCTACAGCGTAATTTTCTGTTTTGGGATTATTCGTGGTTTTTACTCTCCTGCTGCAACGTCACTCAAACCGTTTCTGATCCCCCGTGAGTTATATACCAATGGTGCAACATGGACGACAATTGGCTGGCAAAGCGGTGTCATCTTAGGCCCAATGCTCGGCGGTTTCATGTTAGCAGGGTTAGGTCGTGAAACCAGTTTACTCACTGTGGCTGTCTTAATGTTCATTTGCTTTTGTCTGGTGAATTTTCTGCAAAAACGTGAATTCCCTGCAATGGAAAAAGCGGATCTCTGGTCAAGTATGCAAGAGGGTTTCCGATTTATCTGGAATACCAAAATTGTCCTTTGGGCAATTTCCCTTGATCTAGTTTCAGTCCTGTTTGGTGGTGTTGTTGCACTCTTACCAATATTTGCATCTGATATTTTAAAAACAGGGCCTGAAGGTCTAGGGCTATTACGTGCTGCACCCTCTGTAGGGGCACTGTTGACCATGTTACTCCTCACCCGCTTTCCACCGACACAACATGCTTGGCGCAATATGCTGATTGCAGTTGCTGGCTTTGGGGTATTTACCTTGATATTTGCCGTTTCAAATCACGTTTGGTTATCGCTTTTTGCCTTAATGATGACTGGTGCTTGTGACAGTGTTTCTGTCGTCATCCGACAAACCATTTTGCAACTTTACCCACCAGAAAACATGCGAGGCCGTGTTGCTGCGGTCAATGGTATGTTTGTTTCGAGTAGTAATGAACTCGGTGCGTTTGAGTCTGGCTTGAGCGCGAAATATATGGGAACCATTACTGCCACCATTTTTGGCGGCTGCATGACACTGGGTGTCGTAATATTGAGCTGGATTAAAACATCTGACTTGTTCGATGTTGATGTCAATAAAAGTACAAAACATCAATCATGAAAATAGGGGGAATACATCCCCCTTAAATTTTAAAAAATCCCTAAATATAAAACATATAAACACAAATAACGCCCACCTTTTGCAATGGTGACAATCCACAAGAATCGCCAGAACCTTTCCTGCATTAGTCCTGCAACCAAGGTAATCGGATCACCAATCACGGGTGTCCAACTCAGCAACAGCGAGTAAAACCCATATTGATGATAAATATTTTGAGCCTGCTGGAGGCGTTTTTCTGGAACAGGAAACCACTTTTTATGTTTAAAGTTTTCGATTTTTAAGCCGAGCCACCAGTTCACACAAGAGCCCAAGACATTTCCAATCGTTGCAACTAGCAATAATATGTGAGGTTTACTCAGACCTTGCACCAACAAAGTCATGAGTACAGCTTCAGACTGTAAAGGTAGTAAAGTAGCAGCTCCAAAAGCACAAATAAATAACAACCAGTAACTCATGAAGCTCAAACTAAGATGTGAAATAGATAGCGATTATAATTCGATTGACATTGCTTTTCGAACTGCAGGGCGCTCATGCATACGTTGCATATAGGCTTTGACGTTTGCAAATTCTTCTAGGTCAATGCTTTGCCATTCATAACGACACAACCACGGGAAAATCGCCATGTCTGCAATTGAATATTCCCCTGCGACATATTCCTGACCAATCAATTGTTTGTCTAAAACACCATATAAACGCTTGGTTTCATTGATATAACGGTCTATTGCATAAGGAATTTTTTCTTTTGCAAAACGATTAAAGTGATGATTTTGTCCCAACATTGGCCCCAAACCACCCATTTGCCACATAAGCCATTGTTCTACTTCAACCCGTTGCTGCTCATCTGTTGGGTAAAACAAGCCTGTTTTTCGGCCAAGATATTGCAAAATGGTTCCCGATTCAAATACAGAAATGGGTTCACCTCGTGGGCCGTTCTGGTCAACAATTGCAGGAATTTTATTATTTGGAGAAATCTTTAGAAAATCAGGCTGAAATTGATCATCTTCTGCAATGTTAATAGGAAAAATTTGATACTCAAGTCCCATTTCTTCAAGTGCAATTGTAACTTTACGACCATTGGGTGTCCCCCAATAATATACATCAATCATTTGAATTCCTTTGCCAATTTGAGTAAGTCGGTTTTCGTTTGCCTGTTATATCATGTTTTCATGAATGAGCTAAAACTATAAAATTGATAAAAATAATCAATTTATCGGTATAAAAATTTAACTGATAATCACATCATGATAATTTAAAAATATTTACAACACCTTAAAAATTAAACATCTCTAATGACATCCCATTCAAATTCTTAGTCATTATATAAAAACAGATACTTTTTTATTAAAACTTAAAATTGAGAGTTATGACAAAAAAATCTCTTTTCTGGTTTTATACACCATAAAAAAAGCACCGCTCAAATGAGCAGTGCTTTTTTTACGTCAAATCCGACAATTACTTTTTCTTTTTCGGTCCAAGTAACATGCCCATTTGGCGACCTTCCATTTTTGGTGCTTGTTCAACGACACCAATCTCAGCAACGTCAGCTTCAATTTTTTGTAATTGAGCTAGACCAAGTTGTTGGTGAGCCATTTCACGACCACGGAAACGCAAAGTAATTTTAACTTTGTTCCCTTCTTCCAAGAAACGAATAATCGCGCGCAATTTAACTTGATAATCACCTACGTCAGTTGCAGGACGTAATTTGATTTCTTTCACTTGTACTTGATGCTGCTTTTTCTTCGCATCTTTCTGCTTTTGCTTCAGATCAAACAAGTGCTTGTTGAAATCCATGATTTTACAAACAGGTGGCTCTGCATTAGCAACGATCTCAACAAGGTCAAGATCAGCATCTTCTGCAGCTCGCAATGCTTCATTTAATGAAACAATTCCTTTTTGTTCACCTTCAGCATCAATGAGCCGTACCTCTTTGGCACGAATCTCAGTGTTCAATGCTGGACGATTGCTTTTACCACCTTGTTGTTGGTTACGATCAGGCTGTTTAATCTTTCTTACTCCACAATGTACCGGCCACGTTCGGCGACGGCAGATTTCACCAAGTCAATGAAAGCATCAATTGACATAGTACCTAAATTTTTTCCTGAGCGGGTACGGACATTGACAGTACCTTCTTCAACTTCACGATCGCCGAGAACCAAAAGGTACGGAATGCGCTCAAGTGTACGCTCACGAATCTTAAAGCCGATTTTCTCATTTCTCAAGTCTGAAATGGCACGTAAACCATTTTCTTTGAGTTTTGCCACAACTTGTTCACACGCTTCTGCTTGAGAATCGGTAATGTTCATGACACATGCCTGAACTGGAGATAACCAAGGTGGCATGAAACCAGCATAGTGTTCAATAAGTATACCAATAAAACGCTCAAAACTGCCAAGAATTGCACGGTGCAACATCACAGGTTGATCACGTTCATTGTCTTCAGTAACAAAAGAGGCATCGAGACGTTCAGGCAAGTTAAAATCACATTGAATTGTACCGCACTGCCATACACGGCCTAGGCAGTCTCTCAATGAAAATTCAATTTTTGGCCCATAGAATGCGCCTTCGCCTGGTTGTAATTCCCAAGCTAGACCCGCTGCATCCAAAGCATCAGCCAAAGATTTCTCGGCCATGTCCCAAAGTGCATCATCACCCACACGCTTTTCTGGGCGAGTTGACAATTTCATTTGCACTTCTTCAAAACCGAAGTCTTTATACACATCTAAAGTCAGTTTAATGAAGTCAGCAACTTCCTGACCAATTTGTTCTTTGGTACAGAAAATATGTGCGTCATCTTGAGTAAAGCCACGTACACGCATAATGCCGTGCAATGAACCCGATGGCTCGTTACGGTGACATGAACCAAACTCCGCTAAACGGATTGGCAAATCACGGTAAGATTTCAAACCTTGGTTGAACACTTGCACGTGACATGGGCAGTTCATTGGTTTTACTGCATAGTTACGACTTTCTGAATGCGTCGTAAACATGTTATCCGCATAGTTTGCGGCGTGACCTGATTTTTCCCACAAAGTGAAATCGACGATTTGTGGTGTTTTAATCTCAAGGTAGCCATTGTCCTGCTGAACTTTACGCATGTATTGTTCAAGCACTTGGTAAATGGTCCAGCCGTTTGGATGCCAGAACACCATACCTGGTGCTTCTTCTTGCATATGGAACAAGTCTAACGCTTTACCAATTTTACGGTGGTCACGCTTTTCTGCTTCTTCAATACGTTTCACATAAGCAGCAAGCTGTTTCTTGTCCGCCCATGCTGTCCCGTAAATACGCTGTAACTGTTCATTCTTCGCATCACCGCGCCAGTAAGCACCAGAAATTTTAGTGAGCTTGAATGATTTTAAGAATTTTGTGTTTGGAACGTGTGGGCCACGGCACATGTCCAAATAGTCTTGATGGTAGTACAAGCCCATTTGAGTTTCTTCAGGCATGTCCGCAATCAAGCGTAATTTGTATTCTTCACCACGTGCAGTAAATTCTGCGATCACTTCATCACGTGGAGTCATTTTTTTGATGACATCATAGTCTTGGTCGATGAGCTTTTTCATACGCTCTTCGATGGCTGCCATATCATCTAATGTAAATGGACGTGGCATCCAGATGTCATAGTAGAAACCTTCTTCAATGACAGGACCAATCACCATCTTTGCTTCTGGGAAAAGCTGCTTCACTGCATGACCAACCAAGTGCGCACATGAGTGACGAATGATTTCAACACCTTCATCATCTTTAGGCGTAATGATTTGCAATGTTGCATCTTCGGTAATTAAATCTGATGCATCAACCAAGCGGTCATTGACACGACCTGCGACTGTATTTTTTGCAAGACCAGGACCAATGCTTAACGCAACGTCCATCACAGATACGGCGTGATCAAACTGTTTTTGATCGCCATTTGGCAAAGTGATAATTGGCATAGATAAATCCTTAAGGAGTGATGCCCCGCACAATAGAGCATGTCACCGCGAGATTAAAATCGAGGAAATCCTCAAAATAAAAACGGTGGGTAAAAAATTCCCCTACGATTCTACACGTCTTGGGCTATTTAAGAAACCTTTGTATTTCAATCTGTAATTTTTTTAAATTTGCCATTCTGTCAAGTTCGAAAGCAAGACGCGCAGGTCAACAAAATTAAGACTAAAGCCGCGCAGATTTTTACAGTTAAATTCATCTAATGTGTATACAAAACAACCAAACCGATATAACAACAACATGACAGGAGTCATTGACATGGCAGTCAGTGCATATGATGAATTACCCAAAAATGCAGCCAACTTTGTTGCATTATCGCCATTACGCTATTTGGAGCGGGCAGCACATATTTACCCACATCAGGCCGCAATGATTCATGGATCACGGCAGATTACTTGGCGTGAAAAATATACCCGCTGTCGTCAGTTTGCTCATCAGCTTAATCAACTGGGTATTGGCAAAAATGATACGGTTTCCGTGCTGTTACCTAATATTCCCGCCATGATTGAAGCGCATTTTGCCGTTCCAATGGCAGGCGCTGTGCTAAATACCTTAAATACTCGCCTTGATGCCAAAACACTGGCCTTTATGCTGGATCATGCTGAAACCAAGCTATTACTGGTCGACAGTGAATTTTCGGCTCTCGCACAGGAAGCATTGGCTTTGGTTCAACATCAGATTCAAGTAATTGATGTGCATGATGCTGAATATGAAGGTGCTGTGCAGGACATTGGCTTTATTGAATATGAAGCTTGGATTGCTCAGGGTGATCCTAATTTTGAATGGCACTTACCTCAAGATGAGTGGGATGCGATTAGCTTAAATTACACCTCAGGCACCACAGGCAACCCGAAAGGTGTGGTTTATCATCATCGTGGGGCTTACATTAATGCCGCCAGTAATATCATTGCCAGCGGCATGATTCCGCGTGCCAAATATTTATGGACACTTCCACTCTTTCACTGCAATGGTTGGTGTTTTGCATGGACGATGGCAGCCAATGGCGGAACCAACATTTGTTTACGCAAAGTCGACCCCGAACTGGTATTTAAACTGATTGCAGAGCATAAAGTCGATTATTTCTGTGGCGCGCCGATTGTGCTATCTCTACTCATCAACACACCAAAAGAGAAACAGGCTCATTTTGACCATCGTGTTGAAGTGATGGTCGCGGGTGCTGCACCGCCTGCTGCGATTATTGAAGGCATGCGTCATCTTGGGATTAATGTCACACATGTCTATGGCTTAACCGAAACCTATGGCCCTTCTGCACTCTGTGCGTCACAGGCAGGCTGGAGTGAACTCTCCATTCAAGAACAAGCTCAGCTTCACTCTCGTCAAGGTGTTCCCTATCCGCTGCAAGATGGCATGAAAGTGATTGATCCTGAAAGCATGCAACCTGTCCCGCACGATGGTCAAACCATGGGTGAAATTATGTTCCGTGGCAATATTGTGATGAAAGGCTACCTTAAAAATCCAAAAGCCACAGAAGAAGCCTTTGCAGGTGGATGGTTTCACACGGGTGATCTGGCCGTCTGTCAGCCCGATGGCTATGCCAAAATCATGGATCGCTCCAAAGATCTGATTATTTCTGGTGGGGAAAATATTTCATCGCTTGAGATTGAAGAAGTGCTGTATCGACACCCTGCGGTTTTAACAGCAGCAGTCGTGGCTAAACCCGACCCTTACTGGCAAGAAGTTCCTTGTGCTTTTATTGAACTCAAAACAGGTCATGAACTCAGTGCTGAGCAACTGATTGAGCACTGCAAACTGCATCTGGCACGTTATAAGTTACCCAAAGATATTGTGATGACCGAGATTCCAAAAACCTCTACAGGAAAATTACAGAAGTTTATTTTAAGAGAATGGGCAAAACAGCGTGCTGAACAGCAAACAGGCTAAGTTACACTTAAAAAATAAGCGACCTTGATGGTCGCTTATTTTTATCTTGATTTGCCTTGATCAGACAACAAACCAATTTGTTGTACATAGTTCAACAATTTTTGACGAGAAACTTCAAGCTCCTCTTCGGTTGCTTCAAGTTTTTTATCACGATGAATACGCAAAATATGCTGACGCAACGTATGTTTATCAGTTGCGTTAAACTGTTTGCTAAATTCGTGAATGGCACTGTCACCCTGTTCAATCATACGATCAACCCAGCGTTGCAATTGTGCTTGTTTTTTTGCACCTTGCTGCGGGGTCAAATATGACAAAATCAAACTTTCATCTTCATTACGAAGAAGTTTACCAATACGTTGAAATTGACGGCGGCGCGCTTCAAATGAGCTAATCGCCTGTACATCTAACAACGCTTCAATTAAACGCTCTTCAACTGGAAGTTGTTGAATTTGCTTAGTCGAAAGCGCTGCCAATTGTTCACCCAAAGCAGCCATACGTTGTACGGCTTTCTTTTGTTCAGTTTTACTCGCACGACCTTCTAAAGATTCAAAATCTTCTTCGGTATAGCGTTGTTGCGGTCGTCGTGCCACGTTTAATCTGCCTCATAAAATTTTGCTGCGAAAAGTGCCTGAACTTCGTCCAAGGCTTTCTCTTCATCTGGTCCGTCCACAACAAGTCGTAATGTTGTTCCCTTTCCAGCACCAAGCATTAGCAATGCCATAATGTTCTTTGCATCGATCAACTTTTCGCCCTTACCGATTTGAATCGAAGCGCGAAATTTGGTGGTCACTTCAATGAGTTTGCCAGAGGCACGTGCATGTAAACCAAGTTTGTTAATTACATCTACTGTCGTGTCAATCATGACCAATGCTTCATTTCTCTATGTAAAACCTGAATAGACCAATTCGCTTGTAATGCTTTTTTAAGTCTATCCACCATATAAACTGAGCGATGCTGCCCACCCGTACACCCAATGGAGACGGTAATGTAATGTCTATGCCCTTCTGCAAAGGCAGGAAGCCATTTGTCTAAAAATTGATAAATATCATCAAACATGGCATTGGTTTGATCGCTTGCCCCCAAGAACTCCTGAATCGGTGCATCGAGACCAGAGAATTTGCGCAATTCTAAATCCCAATGTGGGTTTGGCAAGTGCCGTACGTCGAAAACATAGTCAGCATCGAGTGGAATGCCATGTTTATAACCAAATGATTGCAAAATCACAATCATATCTTCTGACTGTCCAAGTTTGGACAACAAAGTATGTTTTAAATCATGCACACTTTTGTCTGTGGTATCAATATTCACCGTTGCACGAAACTGAATCGGCATTAACAGACTTTTTTCTGCCTGAATACATTCAAGCAGAGTTTTATAACGGGATGCAAGTGGATGCGGACGACGTGAAGCACTAAAACGCGTAATCAAGCCCTGATCTTGCGTGGTTAAGTAAATGACATCAACCACACCATGTTTTTGTAACTGTTCAAAGACATGATCAAATTCTTGAAAATCCGCCTGAGTACTACGAACATCCACCCCTAGAGCCAACTGCTCTAAGTTATTTTCATGATCCAGTTTTGCCACAATTTCAGGAAGCAGTGCCAACGGCAAATTATCAATACAGTAATAACCCAGATCTTCAAGCACTTGTAGCGCTGATGATTTTCCTGAACCTGACTGACCTGTGACAATTAAAATACGCTTCATGACACTGCTTTCCTCATTGCTTTTAAACAATGTTATCCAACAAATTTGACAACTAAATTATCAATTAGACGAGTTGTGCCTAATTTCGCAGCAATAAAGATCACTGTATCTTGCTGGAAATCGGTCACTGCTTGCAATGTTGGGCTACGCGCTTCTACATAATCTATAACAAAGCCAGCATTTGTCAGTTGTGTTTTGATCTCGGTTAAAACCTGATCCAAGCTCACACCATTTAACAATGCTTGTTCGGCCTGTTTTAAACTTTTGTAAATCGTAGGTGCAACTGCACGTTGTTCAGGTGTCAAATAACCGTTACGTGAACTGAGCGCCAAGCCATCATCTGCACGGGTAATCGGCACGCCAATCACTTCGATTGGGAAGTTTAGGTCTTGAACAAACTGGCGAATCACTGCAAGTTGCTGGAAATCTTTTTGCCCAAAGAACGCAAGATTAGGCTGAACAATATTGAATAATTTGCTCACCACCACAGCTACACCATCAAAATGCCCTGGGCGTGATGCACCGCATAAATCTTCAGTAATTCCTGATACACTGATATTGGTCAAACGAGGTTGTTTGCCATACATTTGCTCAACACTTGGTGCGAAAATAATGTCACAGCCAACATCAGCAAGTAATTGACTGTCTTTATCTAGCGTTCGTGGGTAGCTTGCATAATCTTCATTAGGTCCAAACTGAATTGGATTCACAAAAATACTCACCACAACCACATCACAAAGTTTTTTTGCTTCACGAACCAAATTGAGATGACCTTCATGCAGGTTCCCCATGGTTGGAACAAAACCAATGCGTTTTTTTGCAGTGCGAGCTGGGCTAAGTGCTGCATTTAACCCCTGAATCGTCGTTTCAGTTTTCATGATTACAACTCAACTTGGAAAGTATATTCGATACTTGGGAAACTCTGATCGAGTACGGCATCATGATATGCTTTTAAAGCATCAACGATGGCATTTGCACCCGATTGTTCTGCCATAAAGTTACGTACAAATTTGGCAACTTTCCCAAAAGTTAATCCTAACATGTCTTGTACAACAAGTACTTGGCCATCTGTGTCATTTCCAGCACCAATTCCGATTACAGGAATGTGCGGGAACAGTTCTGTGACTTCTTTACCCAACTGTGCAGGAACACATTCAAGCAGTAACATTGCTGCACCTGCATCTACCAAAGCTTGGCAATCTTCAATAAGCTGATCGGCAGCATCACGAGTTCTGGCTTGTAATTTATAGCCACCAAAGACATGTACGGATTGAGGTGTTAACCCTAAATGCATACACACAGGAATACCATTGCGGGTTAAATTTCTAACGGTGTCCGCAAGCCAAGCACCACCTTCAATTTTGACCATTTGCGCACCTGCCTGCATCACGGTACGGGCATTTTGCAAGGCATCATTTAAGGTTGCATAGCTCATAAATGGCAGGTCAGTCATGATAAAGGCATGCTGATTGGCACGGCGTACTGCCGCTGTATGATATGCCATATCCGCAACTGTCACAGGTAAAGTTGAATCGTGCCCTTGAATGGTCATTCCCAAGGAATCACCAATCAAAATACTATCGATTTTAGCGACTTCCATCGCTTTTGCCATACTTGCATCATAGCAAGTCAGACAAGAAAACCGTTTCCCTTGTGCTTTCAGTTGTCGTAAATCATGGAGACTAATCATCAGCGTCCTCTTGTTCATCCTGACGTTGATTCTGAGGAGACACCTGAACCCAATCATTGCCGAGCATCGGGGTTAGTCCTGATGACTGAACAAGTTCGAGTTGTTTAAGTGGCTGAGAATCAACTGTTAACTCTACATCTAAGTCTAATAGTGGGATCACCACAAAATCACGCAATAACACCCCCACATGCGGTACAGTGAGGCGTTCATGTTGAATTTTTTCTTGACCATATAACAGCAAGTCCAAATCTAGAGTACGTTCACCCCAACGGCGTAAACGGACTCGACCTGCTTCATGTTCAAACTGTTGTAATTGATCAAGCAATGCTAAAGGCGCTAAATCAGTATTTAATTCAGCAACTGCATTTAAATAATCGGGTTGGTCTTGTGGACCCATCGGGGGTGTACTGTATAGCTGAGATACTCGTACCTCACCCAATGTTGTAAGCTTAGTCACAGCTTCTTGCAGAATTTGCAGCGAATCACCCAAGTTACTCCCTAAGCCAATATAACTTTTTACTGTCATTGTGTTGGCCCGAAAATCACTTGGCTTAAATCACGTTGTACACGTTTACGTTTTAAAATCGGGTGATTGGCATCAATGCTGTCACCACTCTGTGCACTTAATGCAACAGCAGATGAAGTCACAGGTACAGACGATTTTTGACGTGAACGACGACTGCGACTTGGAGCTTCTGTCACCAATGGTGCCATACTACTTGTTGTGTCAGCTTCAACTTCTTCCGCACGTACTTTATTGTTGGCACGGCGAGTTTTTGCCCTTTGACGATTATATTGCGCAATCGTAACTTCTTTTTCGTCAGTGGTCATGTCCTGATAGACTTCCCACCACTGCCCCATACCTTGCGTATTTCCATCACCAGACTTTTCACGTAAAAGTAAGAAGTCAAAGCCCGCACGGAAACGCGCATGTCCTGCCAATGTTTCAATTTGCTGAGGTTTCGGGTTCAACAAACGGGTTTGCATTTCCCAAACTTCACGAATAAAGGTTTCAGCAAAACGTGGAATAATGGTCCGTGTTGACTGACGTTTCAGTACATCTAAGCCTGCTTGAGCGCGTGCTTCAGCAGCAACTACACCTTTTGCAGCATAAAAATCTGTACGTTCCAAGAAGTTATTCCAGAGCAATACTGCATAGAAAAATGCAGGGTTGATGGTTTTACCAATTTGAATACGTTGATCGGTATTTCGGGCAGCAAGCGCAATAAATTTGGTCACTTCTGGACGAAGCTCAGCAAACAATTGTTTCCACACACCAAAATCAATCAGTAACGACAATACATGTTGCAAATGCCCCATGGTAAAGAGTTTCTGAGACTCATCATAAAGACGATGCGGAGAGATATCGCGTAACAGTTGCGTCATCTCAGGCGTAAACACGTCTAAAATTTCTGGTGCAATACTAAAATTCAGCTTGGCAGCAAATCGTAATGTACGCAGCATGCGTACAGGATCTTCTTCAAAACGGGTCTTTGGATCACCAAGCAAACGCAAGGTTTTACTCTTTACATCATCAATTGCATTGCAAAAATCTAAAATCACACCTTGGCGTGGTTGATAGTACATTGCATTAATTGAGAAATCACGGCGAGCAAAATCCTGCTCGATTGTTCCCCAATTGTTGTCACGTAAAATCATGCCCTGTGCACTGGTCACTGCTTTTTTTGGAGGCGCACGAAAGGTCGCAACTTCAATCAGGTCACGGCCAATATAAACATGAGCCAGCTCAAAACGCCGCCCAATAATTCGACAACGACGCCCAAACACCTCTTTAACCTGCGCTGGCGTAGCGTTGGTTACAGCATCAAAATCCTTCGGATGCAGTCCGAGCATTAAGTCTCGAACCCCGCCACCGACGATATATGCCTGATAACCTGCTTTGGTGAGAGCATCAATAACTTCTACTATGGAAGAAGGTAATTGTTTGATGGATAAACCATATTTTGACGCGCGTAAGGTATGCAAAAGACGCTTTCTCCTACGTCTGGAGTTAATATTTTCAATCGTTGCTAATCATAGAGCATAGACCAATAAAGGGCAATTTGATTCTTCGTTCAAGCAAATGCGAATTCCCCATTGAATCTGTAGATTTTTTCAGCAACTACAACACCAAATTTGAACGGTTTTTCTCTAGTAGCTTATCACCAATTCCTTTCACATTTTTTAATTCATTAATGCTTTTAAACCCGCCATTTTTCTGTCGATATTCCACAATTGCTTGTGCTTTCTTTTCTCCAATTCCTTTCAGTTTATTACTGAGTTCACTGGCAGATGCCTGATTGAGACTTACTTGTTGCGCATTATGTACAGTGGAAGCAGTACTTTGGGGGTACTGCGCCTGTTGCTGTTGTTTCCACTGTGCATAACGTTGATCATAATTTTGTGTATTGTTATTTGCCGATACTGAACATACGAATCCTAAACTCAATAGTAATGCACTGAAAGTTTTAATCATTTTTTAACTCATGATGATGTTTGTTGTTTTGCTTGCTCCCATAGTTGATCCATTTCGGCAAGGCTCATGTCCTCGACTAAACGACCTTGCTGCCGAGCCTGATCTTCTATAAATGCAAATCGTGTTCTAAATTTATGAATTGTTGAGAGTAAAGCAGTTTCTCCCGAGAGTTCTAGTTTACGACCAACATTAATTAAAGAGAATAAACAATCCCCAAATTCAGCCTGTATTTCATCGGGATTTTGTTGTTGTATCGCATGTTCTAGTTCAGCAATTTCTTCATGAACTTTTGCCATAGCATCTTCAGTCGTCACAAAGTCAAAGCCAATTTTGGCGGCCTGTTTTTGAATCTGTTCAGCCTGCGATATGGCTGGGCCA
Source organism: Acinetobacter sp. MB5 (assembly GCF_003261585.1). Taxonomy (GTDB): domain Bacteria; phylum Pseudomonadota; class Gammaproteobacteria; order Pseudomonadales; family Moraxellaceae; genus Acinetobacter. The sequence continues at coordinate 45,827 of NZ_POVU01000003.1, forward strand.
TGCTTAATATCACTCAAATAAGAGCGGACTTGGCCTTGTTTTTCTTGTTGCTTAATGTGTTGCCAAAGTTCAGAAACCTGTTCAGGGGTTAAATTGGCATATTGTTCAGACTGAAACACATGTGGATGGCGGCGAATCAGTTTTTCGGTAATCGCCTGCACTACATCGTTAAAGTTAAATGCCTGCTGCTCCGCATACATTTGTGACTGGAACACCACCTGTAAAAGCAAATCCCCAAGCTCATTGCGAATTTCAGCAAGATTTCCCTGACGAATTGCATCCTCAACTTCATAAGCTTCTTCAATTGCATAGCGAGTCAAGCTTTGAGGTGTTTGTGCTTTATCCCACGGGCACTGCTCACGCAGTTGCTGCATAACATTTAATAGCTGCTCAATTGGCATGTATTTCCCCAAACATAAAATTTCAGCAAGAAAAAAGCCAACATCGAGGTTGGCTTTTCTACTCAAAATCAGACTTAATTACCTTGCACCAAACGGCGTGCACTAATAATTCCTGGTTGTTGCTCAAGACGGGCGAGCAAGCGTGATAACTGCGCCAAACCTTTGACTTCAATCAATAATTTCATATTTGCAATACCATCTGCTTCAGAAATGGTATTCACTTGGCGAATATTGATTTGATCCGAAAAAATGACTTGCGTTAAGTCACGCAACAAGCCACGACGGTCATACGCCTCAATCACAATCTGGACACTCTGACCACGTGTTGGTTGTAATTCCCAATCCGCTTCAACAGCACGTTCAGGCTCTTGAAGAATCATACGCACATAGTCTGGGCATTGTAGCTTGTGAATACTCACACCACGATTCAGCGTGATATAGCCACCAATTGGCTCGCCATGTACAGGCTGACAGCACTGAGCAATATGCAGTTCTACATTGTCCAGACCATCAATCAGAATTCCATGCGCCGATAAAGTATGACTCGCACGTGGATTCAGCGCAGGTTTTAAAACCAGTTCAGGCTCATCCTGATCCAGTTTCATGTGACGATTGACCTGATTCATCAGGGCATGCAAGCTAATATCACCACTCACCAGACCAATCAGAATGTCATCACCTGATTTGACATTAAAATGACCACAATAGTCATTTAGATCAATACTTTTTGGATGAATCGCCAGACGTTGCAACTCTTTGGTGAGTAGCTCACGCCCAACTTCCAAGTTCTTGCTACGATCTTGCTGTCTAAACCAATGGCGCAACTTGTCACGTGCACGTGAGGTTTTAATATAACCTAGAGAACTTACCAACCAGTCACGGTTTGGCTCACGGTCTTTCTTGGTTAAGATCTCAACCTGTTCACCTGTTTTCAAGGCATAGGTTAAAGGTACATAACGCTGATTGACGCGTGCGGCATAGCAGTGGTTCCCCACTTGGGTATGCACATGGTAGGCAAAGTCTAAAACGGTTGAACCACGTGGTAACTCTTTAATGTCACCATCTCGGCTAAAGACATAGATTTTTTCAAAGTCATCAAAGTCTTGTAACTTGTCAAAATCATCTTCATCTTTGGGATGCGCACTGGTTTCGTTACGTTCCTGATAATGCTCAAGTACCGCACGTAACGAATGCAAACGATGATTGAACGAGAAGTCGGTATTTTTCGACCCTTCTTTGTAGTTAAAATGCGAACAAACACCTAACTCGGCTTCGTTGTGCATTTCATGCGTACGAATTTGTACTTCGAGTGATTTGTTTTCTGCAATCACTGCGGTATGCAAAGAGCGATAACCATTGGCTTTCGGATTGGTAATATAGTCATCGAACTGATGCGGGATATGCCGCCAAATCTGATGAACAATCCCGAGCACGTGATAACACTCAGGCACATCTTTCACCAATACCCGTAGTGCACGAATATCGTATAACTGGTCAAAGCTGAGGTTCTTACTCTTCATTTTACGGTAGATCGAATAAATATGTTTCACCCGACCTGTAATTTCCGCATCAATCCCGTCATTCGCCAGCTCAGTCTTGAGCTGATTGATGACTGACTGAATATACTGCTCACGCTCCAAGCGCTTTTCATTGAGTAATGTCGCGATTTCTTTATAACGATCTGGCGCCAAAAAGCGAAATGCCAAATCTTCCAGTTCCCACTTGAGCTGAGCAATGCCTAAACGATGCGCCAGCGGTGAGTAAATGGTTAAAATCTCGCGGGCAACCCGTTCCTGACGTTCTTTTGGTGATTTTGCCAGTTCACGCAGTTCGTAAGTACGTTCTGCAAGTTTAATCAGAACGACGCGCACATCCTCCGTGACCGAAATCAGCATTTTATAAATGCCTGTCAGATGCTCGCGTTGGTTATTATTAAAGTGGTCTTCTAAGCGCTTGTTCTTTTCAATCAGCTCAGATAACTTACCCATCGACAACGTGCCCTTGACCAGACTGAGGACACCTTCACCATAACGTTGCTGAACTTCGTCCAGTGTGGTGACACCTTCACGCACACTTCGATAGAGCAACGCGGCGATTAATGTATTTTCATCGACATGCAAATGCGCCAAAATGTTTGCCATACCAATACCAGTGGCAAAGGTATTACTGCGGTGATTTACCGTAGTTTCTAATTCTTTTTGTAGCGTTAGCCTTGCGACCTCTTCCAATGTGGTCAATTTCGCCCCATCCAAATGGTGGCGTACGCGCTCAAGCCAATCTGCTAAATCGTTTTGCGCTTGTAGGGCATGTTCGACAGTCGTTTCTTCTGACAACTGAGTGAGTCGTTCAGGTAACTGCTCACGTACTGTGACCATACCTATCTCCTATTATCGTGTCATTCATTATCGTCGTTCATCAATTCTATTTTCTCAAACAAGGTAATCGACTCGACATGACCTGTATGAGTAAACATATCCATGACGCCTGCTTTTTTCAGCTGGTATCCCTGTTGTATAAGAATAGCAGCATCACGGGCAAGCGTGGCAGGATTACAAGAGACATAAACAATGCGTTTCGCATTAAAGTTAGAAATATAATGCATAACTTGCTCTGCCCCCGAACGCGGAGGATCAATCAATAATGCATCAAATCCTTGTTTTGCCCAAGTTTGTTGTGAAAAATCTTTTGTTAAATCATGTGAATAAAAACTTAATTGCATAAGCCCATTATGCAATGCGTTTTCTGTACCACGCTGAACCATGTCATCACTGCCTTCCACAGCAACCACTTGTCCACTCTGACCTACACAACGTGCCAGTGGTAAAGAAAAGTTTCCTAGACCACAAAATAAATCCAGCACGCGCTCACCTTGCTGCAACTCAAGCAATTCACATGCCAATTCTACCATTTGTGCGTTTACCGTGGCATTTACTTGTGTAAAATCTGACGGGGCAAACGCAAAATCGACATCAAAAGCCTCTAAACGATAGTGCAACCGCATTGGCTGCTTGGCATCGACCCGATGAATACTGTCCGTTCCTTCAGGTTGCAGATACAACTGCCAATGATTTTTTTGCGCAAAATCTAAAAGTTTTTGAACATCTGGTTGAATTAAAGCTTTGGTATGACGTAACAATAATGCAACTTCATCATCTCCCATTGCCAATTCTATATGACCAATATCCGCTTTGCCTTTTAGACTTTGGAGTAATTTTTTCAATTCAGGTAAAGATTGGTCGAGTTTTTGATCAAGCACAGGACAATGCTGAATATCAATTAAGCGATTGCTTTGACGCTCTCGAAATCCCATCACCAATTGCTGTTTTTTTGGAATATAACGCACCCCGATCCGCGCACGGCGACGATAGTCACTGCGTTGTGAACGAATTGGTTCAAGCCAAACTTCGGGTTCAATCCCCGCAAAGTGTTGTAAATGTGATGCCAACACCTGTTGCTTGAAACGAATCTGCTCATCGGGATGCATGTGCTGCAAATTACAGCCACCACAATGCTGAAAATGCGGGCACATCGGCTGAATACGATGTTCAGACGGTTCTGATAACAACTCAAGCGTATCGGCTTCTTCTAAGCGTTTCACCTGATGCGTAATTTTTGCCTTGACCTGTTCATTCGGCAAAGCAAACTGAATAAAGACCTTCTTGCCATGCTTGTGTGCGGGATGTCCTCGTTGCACATCATAATGGGCAATCCCTCGTCCCTCGTGCGATAACGATTCCACATGAAAAGTGTAAACTTCCGAAGAAGCGCTGCGAGTTTGGGCGTGCTGTTTCAAAAACAAAAACCTAATCTTGAACTGGGAAAAAATGAGAACTAAATGGCGTGTATTGAGCAGTTTTCTGCCACTGTGCCAAAAAGTCTTGCTGCTGAGGTTGGGTCGTCAAATACTGAATGGTATTATCAATCAACTGACGGTGATCTTCTGCTAAAAGCTGCCCTTTGAGCAGCATCCAGCGCAAGTAAATCAACCATGTATTTAATACATCGCCTTCGCAATACTGGGTCAATTCAGCCCATGCCTGCTGACGAATCTGTTCAGGCACCAAATAACCCGCGCCTTGACGTTTACCTGGAAAACCGAGCAACTGGGCAATATCATCCAGTTTCTGGAAATTACGTCCATTAAACATCGCCATCACATCCATCAGATCGACATGTTGATGATGGTAGCGGTTTTGATAGTTGTTAAAGCGCTTTTGACTGTCGATTTCCCCTTGATCAAACAAGGCAGGCGCTGACAGACCGTGATACATGGCGCGGAACAAAATCACAGGTAAATCAAACTGCGAACCATTCCAACTCACCAAAACAGGATGGCGCTTTTCAAAAATCGAGAGAAACTTTTGCAATATGGTTGCTTCAGAATCATGCTCACGGCTAAATGAAAACAGTTTCAAGCCTTTTTCATCAATCCACAAACCTGAAATACACACGATTTCATGCAATGGAATCCGCTGAAAATCCGTACCATGTTCCTGACGACGCAATTTATTTAAAGCCTGTTGCAAGTCATCTTGTGACAAATCCTGCAACTGATACAAATGCGCTCCCGCATTTAAATCGGTAATGGTTTCAATATCGAATACTAAAACGGGTAAGCGCATGCCATCTCTCTATTCTTGATCATCTACGGAAAATAAGCCTGTAGACAGGTAACGGTCACCACGGTCACAGATAATGCAGACAATCACGGCATCAGGTTGTTCTTCGGCAATCTTTAACGATGCCCATACAGCGCCGCCCGATGAAGTTCCTGCACTAATACCTTCAACACGCGCCAATTTACGCATGGTTTTTTCCGCTTCAATCTGTGGAATATCAATAATGCGGTCAATACGTGAAGCATCAAAAATTGTAGGTAGATATTCTTTCGGCCAGCGACGAATCCCTGCAATGCTGGAACCTTCTTCAGGTTGCAAACCGACAATTTGAATCTCTGGATTTTGTTCTTTTAAATATTTAGACACACCCATAATCGTGCCTGTCGTGCCCATCGCACTGACAAAATGCGTGATTTTTCCAGCAGTTTGTTGCCAGATTTCTGGGCCAGTGGTGAGGTAATGCGCTTCAGGATTATCTAGGTTACCAAACTGGTTGAGCACCAGACCTTTACCCTCTTGCTGCATCTGCATTGCCAAATCACGCGCGCCTTCCATGCCTTGCTGCTGCGTCACTTCGATGAGTTCAGCACCATAAGCCGACATTGCATCTTTACGTTCTTGGCTCATGTTATTTGGCATGATCAGCTTCATTTTGTAGCCACGCATCGCAGCCACCATTGCCAAGGCAATCCCTGTATTACCACTGGTCGCTTCAATCAGGGTATCGCCTGGTTTGATTTGCCCGCGTTTTTCAGCCTGCATAATCATATTGTACGCAGGACGATCTTTAACCGAACCTGCTGGGTTATTACCTTCCAATTTCGCAAGTACCGTGGCGTTGGTATGACAGGCTAAACGCTGTAAACGAACCAATGGGGTTTTGCCAACATAATGATCTAACAAGAATTCATCTGCGAAAAAGTCTGGATTGTAATTACTCATGATATGCACCTTGATCGAGGTGGGCATATTGTATGAAAAAAACCAGTTTACTGCACCCATTTCGCTATTTTTTCTGAAAATCATGAAAGCCATAACTCACTTAAGAAAGCGTGCTAATATGCGAAAGTTGGGGAAAAAATCATATTGGTATGGCAAAACTGAAAAAATCTTTATTACAACGGCTACAACTCAACCATGCATATGGACAGTTGGTTGCACTTATTTTTATTCCAATTGCCATTATTGCTGCAGTTGGCAGTATCTTAGTCATTCAAGAAACTTCAGCTTCTGCTCGCAGCCAACAACGCCATGTTGCGATTGCGATTTTATCCCGCTATCAAAAAACAGCTGAGCTTTTAGCATATACCGTTGAAAAAGAACCCAAACTACAACCTAAAGCGCGCAATATCCTCATGCGCATGCTCAATGAGCCTTATTTACAACGCGCTGCACTCTTACAAGCCGATGGAACAGTCTTACTGAGTATTGGCTACCAACCTCAACTCCAATGGCCAAAAATAAATACCAACAGCACGTTTATCGGGCCAATTCATTTTCATCACAATACGATTTATGCAGCCAAGGTTTCCCCGACAGGCGCAAAACCTGCTTGGCTAGTCATTGAACTCGATAACAAGCCTTTAGAGATTGCCCATTATCGGGTGATTACCGTCCTGTTAATTACGGTATTTATCACATTATTATTACTAATGATGTGTCTAAATTTCTATTCACGGCGCTGGATTGCACCACTGTATGAAATGCGCATGCTGTTACAGCGTTTAAATGCTGACAATCTTGACCAATTGGTTGCAGTCAACAGTAGCGGTGAATTGCGTTATTTACAAAAAGATCTTTCAAATACGCTTAAACGTTTGCATTACAGTTTTTTAGAGCTGCGCGACCATACAGAACAAACTGAAGATGACTTACGTCGTACTCTTGACACACTTGAAGTGCAGAACATTACCTATCGTCAGGCACGTGACCAAGCAGTTTCAGCCAACCAGTCAAAATCGGTCTTTTTGGCCAATATCAGCCATGAACTGCGTACACCGCTCAACAGTATTGATGGCTTTATCCATTTAATGCTGCGTCAAAACAATCTGAGTAATGATCAGAATTTGTATTTACAAACTATTCGTAAATCTTCTGCTCATCTGCTCGCACTGATTAATGACGTTCTCGATTTTTCTAAAATTGATGCAGGAAAACTCGAACTCGAAACTGCACCTTTTGAGCTTGAAGATGCCATGTTCGATGTCATGGACATGCTCTCCCCCCTAGCATCTCAAAAAAACATTAATATTGCGTTTTACTTTGCCAATGATTTACCACAAGAAGTCATCGGTGATGTATTACGTTTCAAACAGATTTTAACCAACCTGATTTCCAACGCGATTAAGTTCACCCCAGAAGGTGAAATTATTGTGCGTGCGCGGATGGAGCATGATGACTTTGGTGAATGCACCATTCACTTTAGTGTGCAAGACAGTGGCATTGGCGTCAGTGGCAATGACCGTAAAAAACTGTTTGAGTCATTCTCACAAGGCGATGCCTCAGTGACCCGTCAATTTGGTGGTACAGGTTTAGGTCTCGCGATTTCCAAACAGCTTGTGCATTTAATGCATGGTCAAATCGGCTTTGAAGATAACCAAGAACGTGCACCGACAGAAAAAGGCTCGACTTTCTGGTTTACGGCCAAGTTTAAAGTGGATGATGAGCAAGATTCGCCAACCATCGACTTTAGCCATGTGCATGTGGTGTCGTTTTTATCACACCCTGCGACAGCCAATATTTTCCGTCATTATTTGGAAAATTATCACGCCAACCATACCGAAGCATTCTCATTGCTAGATTTGTTTAGCCGCTTGCATCACTTACCAACCGATGAATATACATGGGTGGTGGTCGATCATGGTGGAGACACACATGCTCTTCTCAAGGAAATTCGCACCCGTTATCAGGGACATTTAGCGGTTTATGGCTACCAGATGTCGCTTGAGCCGAATATTTTAAGCGAATCTCGTGCAACCCCGCTCTATCAACCCCTCAGTCGTAGTGCCCTGATTCAGCTATTGAGCAATCAAATCAATTTTGAAGAAGAAGATAAAGAATCTTTCGATGGTCAAGGTTTACATGTCTTGGCAGTCGACGACCATTTACCGAACCTGATTGTGCTTGAAGCCTTACTCGGTGAACTGAATGTCACCACCACCAAAGCACTGAGCGGGCAAGATGCACTCAACCTGATTCAGCAGCGTTTAGACAAAAAGCAAAAGCCATTTGATTTAATCTTTATGGATATTCAAATGCCTGTGATGTCTGGAATTGATACCACGCGCGCCATTCGCTCTTTGGAATCTACACTTGAAAATGTGCGCTTCCCGATCATTGCTTTGACCGCACATGCGCTTGCGGATGAAAAACAAAAACTGCTTGCGGTGGGTATGGATGACTATGTTTCAAAACCGATTCAGATTGAACAGCTCATCCAGATCTTAACCCAATACACCAAACAGCAATTTACTGAAAATACCAACAAGCCTGCACAAAATTCAGCGATTGAGACCCTTGATCCTGAAATTTTAGATTGGCAACAAAGTTTGCAACTTGCTGCCAACAAAGAAGATTTAGCGCTCGATCTGTTGCAAATGCTGGTGGATAGCTTTAAGACTGAGCTAAATGAAATGCAACAATTGATTGAGCTGGAGGATTTTCCTCAACTCGAACACGTGCTACACAGACTCTATGGTGCAACGCGTTATGTGGGCGCACCTAAACTTCAGCAAGTCTCGGGTGAGTTTGAGCAATTTGTCTCTATTTTGCGTAAAGAGCGCCGTGTTGCAGATGATGCTTTCATTCAAGATGTACTCAAACACTTCGATGAACTCACCTTGGTCATTAGCCAAACTGAGCATGCCGCACAAAGCATTTTGCATAAGTGACTGACGTGTCAATCTGCCGAGTGACTAGCTCTGTTACACTCGGTAGATATTGACCTCAGGATGAAGCTCAACATGTCTTTACTACGCATTGAAAACAGCAATAATATCGTCACCGTCTATCTCAACCGTCCAGATAAACGCAATGCCATGAGCTTTGCCTTGCTGAAAGAACTTTATGAGACAGCACAGCGCTTGCGTCGCGATCGCCACGTTCGTGCTGTGATTTTGACAGGTGAAGCACAGGTCTTTAGCGCAGGCATTGACCTGAGCGATTTAAACTCTCCCAAACAACGAGCTTTCGCCTTATGGGAACTGGTTAAACCCCAGCAAAGTTTGTTTCAAAAAGCATTTTTGGTCTGGCAGCAACTTCCCGTTCCTGTGATTGCCGCACTGGAAGGCTATTGCTTTGGTGCAGGCATGCAACTGGCTTTGGCCGCAGATATCCGCATTAGCCATCCAAATACCCAGTTTTCAATTATGGAAAGCCGTTGGGGTCTAGTACCCGACATGGGACTTACCCAGTCTCTTAAAGGGTTAGTCAGTATTGACCTCGCCAAAGAACTGACCTTTAGCGCTCGAATTTTTGATGCTCCCTACGCCAAACAAATTGGGTTAGTCAGTCATCTTGATGAATCACCATTGCAACGTGCACAAGCTCTAGCAGAAGAAATCGCGACTCGCTCACCCGATGCTGTCATGGCAGCCAAATCTGTACTCAACAGCATGCTGCATCAACCGCTAAAAACGGCTTTACGCAGTGAAAAAATTTGGCAACTCAAGCTAATTCTTGGTAAAAATAGTCGACTTGCTCGGCTCAAAGACAAAGCACCCGAAACTGTCTACCTCAAACGACAATTTCAAGATTCAATATAGAGAATAAACAATGACTGGATGTCCACAAAAAATCGCATTTCTGGGAATGGGCTTAATGGGTAGCCGCATGGCAAGCCGACTATTGGCAGCAGATTTTGAAGTCGCTGTCTGGAATCGCAGTCCTGCCGCCTGTCTGCCTTTAATCGAACAAGGTGCAAGCCAACTTAACTTGCAGCACATTGCAGATTATCCTGTGATTTTGGTTTGCCTTGCCGATGATACTGCGGTTGAACATGTCTTTGAACAGATTCAACCGTATTTGCAAGCGGGTCAAATCATGGTGGATTTCTCTAGCCTATCAGTCAATAAAACCCTTGAACTGGCAAAACTTGCAGCCGAACAGCAGATCATTTGGATTGACTCGCCTGTTTCAGGCGGAACCGCAGGCGCAGAACAAGGCAGCTTAGTAATTTTTGCAGGTGGCGATGCTGAGATCATTACGCGACTCCAACCGCTTTATGCAGCGCTTTCACAACGGGTCACACGCATGGGTAATGTTGGAACAGGTCAAGCCACCAAAATCTGTAACCAACTGATTGTCGCAGCAAATAGCACACTGATTGCCGAGGCCGTTGCACTGGCAGAACACGCTGGCGTGGATACTCGACTTCTCGCGCCTGCCTTAGCCAATGGTTTTGCCGACTCCAAGCCCTTTCAAATTTTAGCGCCACGTATGGCAACTGCCCAGTATCAACCTGTACAATGGAAAGTACAAACCCTCAGTAAAGACCTACAAAATGCCGTGTCTTTAGCACAGCAATACCATTTAGATATTCCAGTTGCAGAGCGTGCATTACAACAACTGAAAAACCACCAGCAACAGGGTTATGCTGAACAGGATTTATCAACGATTATTGAGCAGGTAAAACAACCTGCTACGGCGGAGGAATAAAACATGAATAAACTTGCCGTCAACTTGTCCATGATTTTCACTGAAGTCCCACTGATTGAGCGTTTTGCACTGGCTCGGAAACATGGTTTTGATCATGTGGAAATTCAGTTTCCTTATGAACTCAGTATTGAACAGATTCGACAACAACTTGAACAGCATCAACTCTCACTCTGCCTAATTAATGCACCTGTCGGTGACCTCATGCAAGGTGGAAACGGCTTGGCAGGTATCCCTGGGCGTGAACGCGAATTTTACCATGCCGTACAGCATGCTGTTCGCTATGCAACATTACTGAATGTTCCAAGTGTCAACATTTTGGCAGGTAAACAGCCCCTTGATGCTGATTTATTACCCTGTTTAGAAATTCTATCGAAAAATCTGAAACTTGCTGCTCACATCTTGACGGATTATCACATTCAGCCTGTATTTGAGATGGTCAACGGCACAGATATGCCACGCTTTCTGATTCAAAATATTGCCCAAGCTCAAGACATGATGGATGTAGTGAATAACCCTGCGCTCAAAATGCAATATGACTGCTACCACATGGCAATGATGGGTGAAGATGTCCTTGAAGGCTTACAAGAGAATATTGCTCAAATTGGGCATATTCAATTTGCCGATTGCCCAAACCGCCATGAGCCCAATACAGGTGACATGGCATATGAACAGATTTTCCATTGGCTCAAACACAGCAATTATCAAGGCTATATTGCGGCTGAATACAAACCGAGCAATCACTCAGAACAAAGCTTTGCGTGGAAAACACAATTTTTTGCAAATATATCCTGAGCATTTCGCTGCAAAATTTGAATTTTAGGCGCAAAAAGGCTATAGTTCACAGTGAGTAATTGTCAGGACAAACATACCTCTTATGAATTTAGAACCATCGCCCGGCGCTTCTAATTCTCACAACCACTCTGTGGTAGATACACAAACTCAAGATGTGAGCGCTTGCTTGAATGCCATTCGTAATGCCCTTCAAGATGTAAAAGCCAAAGATATTATTGAACTTGATGTCAGCAGCATCAGCAACGTCGCAGATGCGATTGTGATTGCTAGCGGCACATCAACTCGCCACGTAAAAGCCCTTGCAGACAATGTCGCAGAAGAAGCGCGTAAAGCAGGCTTTCGCCCAATCGGTATCGAAGGTGAACGTGATGCTGAGTGGATCTTAATCGATCTCGGTTATGTTGTAGTACATGTGATGCTACCAACAGCACGCAAATTCTATGATTTAGAAAGCTTATGGCGCACTCCAGATGCGTCAGTAGCATAAAAATAAAAAAAAGCGACTCAAATGAGTCGCTTTTTTACGCACAAAATAAAAATTAGAATTTAAAGCGCAGATTTAAGTTAACCTGACGTTCATCACCCAATGCGACTACATAGTTACTTACCCCACCTGCATAGTACTCAGTGTTGAAAATATTTTTAGCATTGACACTTGCTTGCCAGTTACGTGCTTTATAGCCCACTTCCGCATCAAACACTGCGTAACCATGCACAGTATAGTTATATTTATAACTGCTTTTCTTCGACTCACTACGCACACCACCACCAATAAACCAACCATTTAATACACCTTGGTTAAATTCATAACGGGTAGACAAGTTAAACATTTGTTTTGAGACATTGTTTAAGCGTTTACCAATATAACTCGTAATCTCATTATCTACGATACGTGCAGTCGGCAAATAGGTATAATTGACACTGACCACCCAACTTGGTAACACGCGCGCAGTCAATTCAGTTTCGATCCCTTGGGTATTTTCCTCGCCTGTCTGGTAGTTATTCCCATCAGCATCAGCAGATACCACATTGAAACGAGTGAGATCAAACCATGCCAAACTTGCTTGTAAACGCTGATCCAATGCTTGGAATTTAAAGCCTACTTCATATTGTTTGGCTTTTTCAGGATCAAAGACATTGCCATTAACATCAACATCAGTCACAGGCAGGAACGATGTTGAATAACTCACATAAGGCGAAACCCAGTCATTAAAGGTATAAAGTCCAGCGATACTACCTGAAAATGCTTGGCTATCTTTACTGTCCTTAGAACCATCATAGTGGCTTTTTGCATCGACTGAAGCCCAGTCATGACGCAAACCTAAATTCACATTAAAACGATCAGTAACATCAACCTTGTCTCTAAAATACAAGCCCATCGTTTTCAGTGTCGTTTCAACACTATCACTACGCAAGGTTTTGGTCGCACACCAATCTTTACTGGTATAACTTGGCGAGTAAATATTTAAAGCGCTAACGGTACAATTGTAGTTCCATATATCACGGGTATCATGCATTGCATCTAAGCCAAGCATAATATGATGCTGCATACCTGCAATCTCAAAAGTATTCGAGATATTGTTGTCGATACTCACATTCAGGTCATCATAATGCTGATCACGCCCTTGACGAGTAATGGTGCTGCTAGTTGCAGTCGATTTACTAATAAAGACCGCCTGACCATCTAAACGTGATTTTTGTACGGCAAAGTTCTGTTTAAATGTCCAACCATTATCAAACTCATGTTTAAAGTTATAACCAACTCGATAAACATCTGAAATATAAGGATCTACACTCGGCTCACCAATAAATAAGTGACGATCTACTTCACCATTACTATTCGGCAAAATACTGCCATATACAGGCAAGCCCTGCTGACGCACATATTCCTTATGACTATAGCTTGCAATCACTGACAAATCAGTCTGCTCACCTAGATCAAAATTATAAGAAGGCGAAATATAAAAGTTTTTAAAATAGACATAATCTGTTGGATCATCCTGATCAGAATAGGTCGCATTTAAACGCCATGCAGCTTTATCTGAACCTTCAATAGTATGATTGGTATCAAAACCTATCTGACGCAAGTTATTGCTACCATAGCGCAAATCGACCTGATTAAAATTGTCCTGAACGGGACGTTTCGTCACCAGATTGACGATTCCCCCTGGTGCGGTTTGTCCAAAGTCCATCGAATCTGGCCCTTTCACCACTTCAATACGTTCTAGACCTGTAATGTTACTTGCAGAATCAGAAGCTTGTGCCTGACGTAAACCATCGACATAAATTGCATCGGAAGACAATTGACCACGAATAATAAAATCATCTGAACCACGACGACCCAGTGGTGCAGAGATTACACCTGATACTCCTTGAATTGCATCGGTCAAGTTCATGGCTTGCTTTTCTTCAATCTGTTCACGTGTCACCACAGAAACCGATTTTGCAGTTTTAAACAGCGGCTGTTCAGACTTTAAACTCTGTGTCGTAGTTGCCACATAACTGTCTTTTACGGTCTTATTTGCAGCAACAGTAATGGTTGGGAGCACATTTTCATCAGCAAAAGCGGGCTGCATTACAGCCATGAGTGCCAAAGCCAAACTGCTTGGCACAAACAAGAGAGGTTTATTCATAAAATCTAAAAAGTATCAATGTAAAATTATTTGCAAATATTAAACTTATTAATAATCTTTCTCAATAAAGATTTTCAAATCTTGTTACATTCATGCCAGATCTATAAAAATAAAAGTAAAAGCAATGAGTTAATTAAGACTCATGAAAATTAAATAAATTATTTAAAAATATAAAAAATACAATTATTTAAGATTTAAATTTAGTAAAAGTAAATAATTTATCAATATCAAAACTTACCATCACATTTTTATTTATTGGAGCTATCTCCTTTTTTAGATAGCTCCCAACCACTTTGATTACCATCCATCTTGAAGCTACAAAATGATGGAAAGTTTATTTTAGATTGCTCCACTGAGTGTGCTTTCTAGTTTTTCGATTGCAACCGCCATCAGTGGACCGATTTGTTCATCAGTTAAGGCAGGAAAGGCTTCCATACAAAGAAGATCATTCCACTCCATCACCCATTGCTGTATCAACTCTGCATCACTTGCTTCAATAACAGCAACACCAGATAGCTGTGCTACAGCATGCCATCTCCCTAGCATTTTTACGCCATCAGGCGCTTTTCCTCCAGTCTTCAAAAAACGCTCTATTGCGGCATTACGATTTTCTGGGCGAATATTCCATTTGACTATAAATAACATAATTCACCTCTATGACTGATCGGTGCACTGAACATATACCTCTGCGGGAGCACACCAAGCCCGCCGACCAAACTACAGTTAAATATCCGTTATACTAAACAACTATTTTGACAACTTTCCCAATTAATTTTGATTATTTTTTGTTCACATTAGGCAACCAAAAAGATTTCCATCAATTCTTGATTTTCAAAAACAATAGAACATCCAAGACGATTAGAAACACGCAATAAATAGACGAATAATTAGGTTTAACTGAATAAATTTGATCCTAAATTTTGCCAAATAAAAAACCACCCGAAGGTGGCTTTTTTAAAAGTAAAACGCTTGAGATTAGTGGCCTGTCCCATTTATGGCTTTAGCCATATCCTCTACCACTTTTTTCGCATCTCCAAACACCATCATGGTTTTTTCGTTATAGAACAAGTCGTTGTCCAGACCTGCATAACCTGTTGCCATAGAGCGTTTGATGACCATAATAGTCCGTGCTTTATGTGCTTCCAAGATTGGCATGCCATAGATCGGTGAACCTGGATCATCTTTTGCTGCTGGGTTAACCACGTCATTTGCACCAATCACCAGTACCACATCTGTTGCTGGGAAGTCCGAGTTAATCTCGTCCATTTCCAAGATGTCTTCATACGGAACATCTGCTTCAGCCAAAAGTACGTTCATGTGACCTGGCATACGACCTGCCACAGGGTGAATTGCGAAACGGACTTTAACGCCTTCTTCCTTAAGCAAGTTTGCCAGTTCTTTTACCGCATTCTGTGCACGACCTTGCGCCATACCATAACCCGGCACAATCACAACGCTGTCTGCATTTGACATCAGGAAGCCTGCATCATCTGCTGAACCTGAACGGTAGTTACGTTGTACTTGCTCACCAGATGCTTTTGCACCCGCAACCGCAGCCCCCCCCATGGCACCACCAAACAAGACATTGAAGATGTTACGGTTCATGGCTTTACACATAATGTAAGACAGAATCGCACCGGATGAACCGACCAACGAACCTGCTACGATCAGCATGTTGTTTTCAAGGGTAAAACCAATTCCTGCTGCCGCCCAACCTGAGAATGAGTTCAGAAGTGAAACCACTACTGGCATGTCACCACCACCCACAGGTGCAATCCAGACCCAACCGAGTGCAAGTGCGAGTGCGGTCATTGCCCAGAATGCTGGCATACTACCCGTGCTAAAGAAATAGAAACCGCACACCAACATGGCAACAAACAAGGTTGCCTGTACAGGTTTCACCCAAGCACCTGCAATGGTTTTTGCCCATTTTTTCGCAGCCAGTTTGCCGTAAGCAAAGACTGAAGCTGTAAAGGTAATTGCACCAACAAAACAACCCACAAACAATTCAAACAGGTGAACTTTGCTCATGTGTGCATGCTGAACACCTGCCGTGGTCAGTGCAGCCTCATTTTGTTCAAATAAAACGGAAAGTTGGTTGTTATGCAAGATGGCTGCAACTGCAATTAACACCGCAGATAAACCTACCAAAGAGTGCATTAAAGCAACGGTTTCAGGCATTTGCGTCATTGGAACGGTACGTGCACGGGCAATCCCCACAATCGCACCCAACACCATTGCACCTCCAATCATCCAAACCACAGGATGATCTGCAACGAAAAAGGTACTTAATACCGCGATTGCCATCGCGATCATGCCGTAACGGTTACCCTTAATCGCAGTTTTCGGACTAGACAAACCACGTAGCGTCAAAATAAAGAGAACTGCGCCGATGAGGTAGAACCAATCCGCATTCGCTCGAATAAATTCCATTTAGCTACCCTCTTTATTTTTTTGCTTTGGTTTAAACATTTCCAGCATACGCGCAGTCACCGCGAAGCCACCAAAAATATTAATACTGGCAAGAAACACCGCAATTGCACCGAGCACACTGACCACGTTAATGCTTTGGAATTGCACATTGGCTTCAATACCCAGTGCAGGCATACCAACAGTTTGCAACATTGCACCAACCACAATGATCGATGACAAAGCATTGGTCACCGCCATCAACGGCGTATGCAAAGCAGGTGTTACCCCCCAAACCACGTAGTAACCGACAAAAATCGCCAACACAAAAATCGTAATGGTTTCAACCATGAGAATTCCCCTTAACCGCGCTTGAACAGCAGTGTGCCGCCATGAGTAACCAATAAGGCTTTTTGAATTTCATCTTCCTGATTAATCAAGAAGTTCTTGTCTTTATCAAAAAGTGTTTCAAGGAAATTAAAAACGTTACGGGCATAGAGTGCCGAAGCTTCGGTCGCAACCGTGGCAGGGATATTCGGCACACCCAAAATCTTCACGCCATTTGCAGTCGTTACCGTTTCATTCACTTTCGAGCCTTCAACATTGCCACCCGTTTCTACCGCCATGTCCAAAATCACAGAACCTGCTTTCATTTTGGCAACGGTTTCCGCCTTGATAAGACGTGGCGCATTACGACCCGGCAAAAGCGCAGTGGTAATGACGATATCTGCATTAGCAACCGCTTTATCCACAATGGCAGCCTGATCTTTAATGTATTGCTCACCTGGTGTCCAGCCATAGCCATTTTTTGCAGCGTCAGCAGCACGCTGTTGCTCTTCTTCAGACATTGGCACGTCAAGCCATTTACCACCTAAAGATTCAACCTGATCTTTGGCAGTAGGACGTAAATCGGTTGCTTCAACCACTGCACCTAAACGTTTAGCCGTTGCAATCGCTTGCAAACCTGCCACGCCTACACCCATCACCACAACACGTGCAGGTTTTACTGTACCCGCGGCGGTCATAAGCATTGGAAACATGCGCTGGTATTCATTTGCAGCAAGTAAAACCGATTTGTAACCTGACAAGTTTGCCTGAGAGGACAAGACATCCATGTTTTGCGCACGAGACAAGGTTCGAGGCAACAACTCCAATGCAAATGCCGAAATTTGTTGGGTAGCAAACTGTTCAAGTTCCGTATTGCGATACGGGTCAAACATTGCAATTACGGTTGTGTTCGCAGAAATCTTGCTGATTTCATCCCCTTGGGGTGCACGAACTTTTAAAATAATCTGGCTGCCCTGATAGGCATCGTCAGCTATTGTCGCGCCAACCTGCGTATAAGCATCATTCAAATATGCGGCTTGAACACCAGCATCTTTTTCAATCACTACGCTATGACCAGCGCCAACCAACTTCTTTACAGTTTCAGGGGTCGCAGCAACTCGACTCTCTCCAGCAACTGTCTCCATAGGAATTCCGATTTGCATTGAGCATGTTCCTCAGGCTAGTTTGTGTGTTAAAAACATCGCAAACTGCAATGTTTCTCCCATTTTTGATTCGGATTGATTGGATTCTAATCAAACTTTTAAAAAATACCACCCATTATTCATTTAATAAATGACGATATTTCCATTCAATGCTTATTAAAAGTGACTCAAGAGTATAAAATAGGAAAGTTTTGCTTCATTTTAATAAATGACTCAGTCTTCTTCTTATTCCATGCCTATCTCATTCTCACGCAACCAAGTTGGTTCATTTTTTGCGCTATGTGCTGCATTTTTATTTAGTTCAAAAGCCATTTTTATTAAACAAGCCTATGCTTTGTCACATCAGGTTGACGCCACCGTCTTAATGGCTTTACGTATGGGCAGTGCTTTACCCTTTTTTCTGATCATGGCATGGCTCTTTCGTAAGCAAAGACAAACATTACAAGCCAAAGACTGGGGACTACTGGTCATTTCAGGCCTACTCGGTTACTACTTTGCCAGTTGGCTCGACTTTATCGGTTTGATGTACATTAGCGCTTCTTTAGAGCGGATCATCCTGTTTTTATACCCGACCTTAACAGTGCTCGCATCGAGCCTGATCTATAAACAACCTTTACGACTAAAAGCGTATTTTGCCATTTTGCTAAGTTATGGAGGCACGGTCATGGTGATGCTCCAAGAGCAAAATCATGCACCAATGCAGAGCAATTTCTGGTTAGGGGCCAGTTTGGTTTTTGCCAGCGCAATTGCCTTTGCTTGCTACCTACTCCTCACACCCCGCTTAATTGAAAAATTTGGCGCTTCAAATTTCACAGGACTCGCACTCAGCACCGCCTGTATCGGCACATTGGTTCATTTTCTACTGGCAACACCACAACCTTTGCAGTTACTCACACAACTGCCTTTAGGGGTTTGGGCTTATGGAATTGGACTGGGTTTATTTGTAACGGTACTACCCACAGTTTTACTGATGCAAGGTATTGCGCGGATTGGCGCATCACAATCCGCCATGATTGCTGCGATTGGGCCGATATTGACGATTTTACTGGCTGTTTTATTTTTAAATGAGCATCTTAATGCATGGCAATGGCTCGGCTGTACACTCAACATTATTGGAATTATGCTGATCAGTCTGAGCAAGCATCGTCTAAAACATTAGCATCAAGCAATGCCAAAATCTGCTGGAAATGTGCACCAGCAGATTGCTTTGCCAGATAATCATCTGGATTTCGTAAGGGGCATTGATCTAAAGATAAACAACCACATCCGATACACCAATCCAATTGCTGCCTTAACTGTAACAAGGTTTGAATTTTCTCATCGAGTTGAGTTTTCCAGACACTCGACATGTTCTGCCAGTCTTGCTTAGATGCTACCCGATGATCAGGCAACACTGTAAATGCATGACGAATTTCATCCAACGAAATTCCTACGGATTGCGCTACTTTAATAATGGCGACCCGACGCAGCATTGCTCGCAAATAACGGCGCTGATTGCCATTGGTTCGGGTGCTCCAAATCAGTTGTTTTTCTTCATAAAAACGAAGGGTTGCCACACTCACACCGCTACGTTTTGCCAATTCACCAATCGTGATAAAGGCTTGGACAGAATTTTCTGACATTTCTCTTGACCTCAAGTTAACTTGAGCTTTGATACTAGCATGACCCAAATTGAGTCAGTATCGCTCCAATGAAAACAAGCATCTTAAAAAATAACAGCCATCTTCAAATCATGAACCCTGAACAACTCTACAACCCAGAACCCTTTGCTTACAGCCATGTCGTCACTGTGCAAAATTTTAAGCGGATTGTGCATGTTGCAGGGCAAGGCGGTGAAAGCATCAATGGAGAATTATCTCCCATCTTCGCTCAACAAGTCTGGCAGGCCTTTCGCAACCTTGAAACAGCTTTAGCTGCCGCCCATGCAAAATTACATGATATTGCCGTATTGCGGGTGTTGATTGTTGAGCATACTGCTGAAAAACATGCCGTTTTAATTGAGATTATGCAGCAATTATGGCGTAATCATGCCTTTCCTGCGTGTACCCTCATACCTGTTTCGGGGCTCGCTTTAAGTCGTATGTTGTTTGAAGTTGAAGCAACAGCCTATACTTTTTGATTGCTGAGTCAGTGTATGCATGAAATTTCCGATATTAGTCAAAACAAGAAACTGCTGTGGCTGATGGCTTTAGCTTGTGGCTTAACCGCAGGGGCAAATTATTTTAGCCAACCTTTAATTCACTCAATTCAGCAATATTTTCAGGTAGATGCCGCTCAAGCACAGTTGACTGTTACGCTCGCTCAACTTTCTTATGCTTTAGGTTTGCTGCTGATTGTGCCACTCGGTGATATTGCCGATAAACGCAAATTCATTCCAACACTGATGGGGTTGGCAGGTGTAGGCTTGTGCCTTTGCGCCTGTGCCATTAACCTGCCCATGCTTTGGCTCGGCACCATGATGACAGGATTCTTCTCAGTCGCAGCGCAGGTTTTAATTCCATTTGCCACCATGACCGTTAAACCTAAAAAAATTGGCGAAGTGGTTGGCTTCCTGATGAGTGGCCTACTGGTTGGCATTTTGCTCTCAACTAGTTTGTCAGGCTTACTGTCCAACTTATTTCACTGGAAACTGATTTATATCATTAGTGCGATTTTGATTTTCGGCTTGGCGTATCAACTCAAACGCGAACTCCCCTACACCATGCGTCAACAGATACCTTATCTGGACATCTTCAAGTCGATGGCAACATTGATGATTGAGGAACGTCGCCTGAATTTTCGTGCCTATGTCGGTGCAGGTGCATTTGCTTCAATGAGTGTAATTTACTCGACTATTGCTGTGTATTTATCGGCAGCGCCATTTCATTTAGCAGATTCATTTATTGGTATGGTCAGCTTAGTGGGAGTGTTTGGCGCACTATCAGCAAGGTATGTCGGCAGATATGCCGATCGTGGCTATGGCACGTTATTTACCACTTTAGGCTGCATACTCCTCCTCTCAAGCTGGCTGATGTTCTACTTCTCTAGCTACAGTATTTGGCTTTACATTGCAGGCTTTGCAACAGCCAACTTAGGGCTTGCTTTTGTACACTCTTGCAATCAAAACATTATTTTTCGGATTCGCCCCACCGCAAAATCGCGCCTGAACTCTATTTATATGACGCTGTATTTTGCAGGCGCAGCAACAGGTTCAGCACTTGGAACCTATGCATGGAATCATGGTGGCTGGATGTACACCTGCTTAGCAGGTTTAGGGCTGACCGTATTTTGTAGTAGCTTCGCCCTACTCGATTTCATCTATTATGGTCGGCAAGCCAAAGCCTCTCAACACACCTGAACCATCGGATAAAATGGCTTTTCCTGATCTAGTTCACCACCATGCTCAAGAAAAACATGCATAAACTGGGTCAGTAAAGTCATCAATACCTGACTGGCAATTCTAAGATGCCGACGCATAATCGCACTGTTATAGGTTGAACCACCATGCACGATTTGATTCCGCAAAGTATAAAGTCGGCTAAAAACGATGAGTAACAACTCTACCGTATCATGCTCAGCAAGCGCTTGCTGTACACGTTGTTGATTTAAAATAGAATGTGTTTTCCATTCCTGCTTATCAATTTTTTGATTTTGAAAATCCCACTGCTTCTGATCAAAGTAAGGATGGTTTGACCAGTCAATAATGCTTCGACTACAGTTCTTCCAAACACAACGCTCAATACGTCGCTCTCGATCAACCCCATATAATCTAAGCAAGAATTGCCTGAGGCGCTGTTGATCTTCATCCAAAGTTTCCTGCAGATTTTCTGCATAGATTGCATTAAATGCGATCCATAAACTTACAAACTGTAAATCCACATCCTGATCAAGATCTTTGGCTTTACGTAACCAGCTTAATCCCCGTTGCATTCTCAAATTGAAATTTTCCGAATAGAGATGCTTATGATTTTTGAAAATTTCTTCTAATAAATACATCGCTTAAACCTTTGCTTCGTATTTTATTTCAGCATACGCTGATCAATTTTTAGCAGCAATTACTTACCTTGACTGGTCGTACAATTTATCAGCAGCTTAACTATTTCAACGAACCCACTGTATAAAAACTCCCTTTTTTGAGCAGATTTTCCATAAAAAAAGCCCGATAAGAGTATCGGGCTTTTTTCTTAACACTTAATTAACCACGATAATAACGTTGTGCAACAAAAGGCATTTTCACGACTTTCATTGGTACAAGTTTATTACGCACTTTGGCAAACAGCTCAGTGCCTTCCGCAGCATGTGCAATATCGACATAACCCATGGCAATCGGGCTAGACAAGCTTGGTGCAAAACCACCACTGGTCACTTGACCCAATACCTGTCCATCCTGATCGACAATTTCAGCACCTTCACGCACTGGCATACGATCAAGAATCTGGAAACCAACACGTTTTTTAGCCACACCTTGCTGCATTTGCGCTTGAATGGTTGCAGCACCTGCATAACCACCCTCACGCGCACCACCTGCACGGCGAACTTTAGAAATCGCCCAAAGTAAGTTTGCTTCAACAGGGGTTGTGGTTTCATTCATGTCGTGACCATACAGACATAAACCTGCTTCCAGACGTAATGAATCACGAGCACCCAGACCAATCAGTGCCACTTCAGGCTCAGCAATCAGAGCTTTTGCCAATGCTTCCACATCGGCACTTGCCACTGAAATTTCGTAGCCATCTTCACCTGTATAACCTGTACGGCTGACGATGCATTCAGCACCGTTTAACTGTACACGCTTGATTTGCATGAAGCGCATTTCGGCCACTTCTGGGTTTAATCGTGCCAATACAGTTGCCGCTTCAGGCCCTTGCAATGCCAACAATGCACGCTCAGCAAATTGCTCAACGA
This sequence comes from Acinetobacter sp. MB5, assembly GCF_003261585.1. GTDB lineage: Bacteria > Pseudomonadota > Gammaproteobacteria > Pseudomonadales > Moraxellaceae > Acinetobacter. The sequence goes on from NZ_POVU01000003.1 coordinate 68,710, forward strand.
TTTCACATTGGTCAGCCAAGTGCGCACGTAAATGTGCCAAATCCTGCTCTTTACATGCCGCATTAACCACGAGGTACAACTCGTCCTGAGACAGACGTGCCACCATCAAGTCATCCAGAATGCCGCCTTGCGGATTGGTAAACAACGCATAACGCTGCATCCCTTCAGGCAAGTCAACAATATCAACAGGCACAAGGCTTTCTAAAGCACGTGCCGCGTTTTCACCACGCAAAAACACCTGACCCATGTGTGAGACATCAAACAGACCCGCATGTTCACGTGTATGTAAATGCTCTTTCAAGACACCAGCCGCATACTGTACAGGCATGTTGTAGCCTGCAAACGGCACCATTTTTGCGCCTTGCTCAATATGCAGCGCCGCCAATGGCGTATTTTTTAATTCAGACATACTTAGTCCTCATAGTTGCTGATGCTTGGGCAAGAACAAATCAGGTTACGGTCGCCATAGACGTTGTCGACACGACCCACTGGAGACCAGTATTTGCTTTCAACCAATTCAGGAAGTGGATAGACCGCTTGTTCACGTGAGTATGGATGTGACCACTCACCTGTCAATTCTTGTGCAGTATGTGGTGCATTTTTCAACGGGTTGTCTTGTGCATCCAACTCGCCTGTGGTCACTTGCTGAATTTCTTCGGCAATTTTGTTCATGGCATTAATGAAACGCTCAAGCTCATACAAGCTTTCACTTTCAGTTGGCTCAACCATCAGTGTACCCGCAACTGGGAATGACATGGTTGGTGCATGGAAACCAAAGTCGATCAGACGTTTTGCCACGTCATCTACAGTAATACCACTAGTGTCTTTTAGACCACGCAAGTCCAAGATACATTCGTGCGCAACCAAATCATGGCTACCTGTGTACAACACTGGGTAAGCCGCATTCAAACGTTTTGCCACATAGTTTGCATTCAGAATCGCCATTGCAGATGCCTGACGTAAACCTTTGCCGCCCATCATACGGATATACATCCAAGTGATTGGTAAAATGCTGGCACTACCAAACGGCGCAGCACTCACTGCATCGGTTTTACGCTCTAAATGATAGCTGTGACCTGGCATAAACGGTTTCAAGTGTTCTTTGACACCGATTGGGCCAACACCTGGTCCACCACCACCATGAGGAATACAGAAGGTTTTATGCAAGTTCAGGTGAGATACATCACCACCAAACTGACCTGGTGCACACAAGCCCACCATCGCATTCATGTTTGCGCCATCGATATACACCTGACCACCATGCTCATGCACGATGTCACAGATTTCACGGACTGCATGTTCAAATACACCGTGTGTTGACGGGTAAGTGATCATTAAGGCTGCAAGGTCTTGGCTGTGTTGATCTGCTTTACTACGCAAGTCTTCAACATCAACGTTACCGTTCTCATCACAGGCCACAACCACAACTTTCATACCTGCCATGCTGGCAGTCGCTGGGTTGGTTCCGTGTGCAGACTGTGGAATTAAGCAGATGTTACGCTGACCTTCACCACGGCTCGCGTGGTAGGCACGAATTGCCAACAAACCTGCATATTCACCTTGTGAACCTGCGTTTGGCTGAAGTGAAATCGCATCGTAACCTGTTGCAGCACACAACATTTGCTCAAGCTGTTTCACCATTTCTACATAGCCTTGAGCTTGAGAAATCGGTGCAAACGGATGCAGATTGCCAAATTCAGACCATGTAATTGGCAACATTTCGCTTGCTGCATTCAATTTCATGGTACATGAGCCCAATGGAATCATGCTGCGATCAAGAGCCAAGTCTTTATCTGCCAAACGGCGCAGATAACGCATTAACTCGGTTTCGCTGTGATGCGTGTTGAAAATAGCGTGTTGTAAAATCGCGCTTTCACGAAGCAACGCTGCTGGTAATGCAGACGTATAGGCTGCGGCAACTGCTTCAAATTCAGGTGCAGTTTGACCTTGAGCAAACAATGCCCAAAGCGCGACAACATGATCAGGTGTCGTGGTTTCATCAAATGAGATACCCACTTGAGTCGCATCAATTTCGCGCAAGTTGATTTCTTGTGCGCGTGCTGCTGCAAGTACCGCTGCTGTATCGACCTGAGTCAAAGTCAAGGTATCGAAGAATGCAGCATTGCTTACGCTCACACCCAACTGTTTTAAACCTTGAGCCAAAATTGCAGTCAGCGCATGGGTACGTTCAGCAATATCTTTCAAACCTTGTGGACCATGATAAACCGCATACATGCTGGCAATGTTGGCAAGCAACACTTGAGCAGTACAGATGTTACTGGTCGCTTTTTCACGGCGGATATGCTGTTCACGGGTTTGCAATGCCAAACGCAGTGCAGGCTTGCCTAAACGGTCAACCGACATCCCCACAACACGACCTGGCATGTCACGTTTATAAGCATCTTTGGTTGCAAAGTACGCTGCGTGTGGGCCACCAAAGCCCATTGGCACGCCAAAACGCTGAGCTGTACCAATCGCAACGTCTGCACCCCATTCACCTGGCGCTTTCAATACGGTTAATGCCAACAAGTCAGCCGATACTGCAACCAAAGCATTGACTGCATGGACTTTTTCAACCAAAGCCGCATAGTCATACACTTCACCTGTACTTGCAGGGTATTGCAATAACACACCGAAGAATTCAGCGAAGTCCGCAACTTGTTGCTCATCACCGACCACAACTTCAATACCCAGCGGTTCAGCACGAGTACGTAGCACATCTAGCGTTTGTGGATGGCAGTGCAATGATGCAAAGAATTTGTTGGCTTTTTTGTTTTTAGAAACACGCTTACAGAAGGTCATTGCTTCTGCACAAGCAGTTGCTTCATCGAGCAAAGATGCATTTGAAATCGACAAACCAGTCAAATCTGCAATCATGGTCTGGAAGTTTAACAGTGCTTCTAGACGACCTTGAGAAATTTCAGGTTGGTACGGTGTATAAGCGGTGTACCATGCTGGATTTTCCAACAAGTTACGCAAAATTGGTGCAGGCGTATGGGTTGGGTAATAACCCTGACCAATATGGCTACGGAAAATCTGGTTTTTCTGAGCAATGGCTTTGAGTTCTGCCAAAGCGTGTTCTTCGCTCACACCGTCTGTGCTTTCTAAAACACTGGTATTTTTGATTGAATCTGGAATCACCGCTGCCATCAATGCGTCAAGGTCGCTATAACCCAGTGCATCGAGCATGTGTTGTTGTTCAGCCGCAGTCGGGCCAATATGGCGTTCAACAAAGCTGTTGAGATTGGTAAAATTAATGCTCATGCTGCCCCCTTAAGAATTGATGAACGCTTCATAAGCATCTTTGTCAAACAATTCAGCAAATGCTGCAGCATCGTCAGCTTTCATACGGAAGAACCAGCCTGCACCCATTGCATCTTCATTAACTGTTTCTGGTGCATTGACCAATTCTTCATTGATTTCCAAGACTTCACCAGAAAGTGGCATATCAATGTTACTTGCAGCTTTTACCGACTCGATCACAGCAACTTCTTCACCTTTGCTGTACGCTTTAAGTTCTGGCAATTCAATATAAACCACATCACCTAAAGCATCTTGCGCATGCTCAGTAATTCCTACGGTAATGCTACCGTCTTCTTCCAAACGTAACCATTCATGCTCAGCGGTAAAACGAATTGTTGACGCCATGACAAATTCCTCAGTCCTTCACCCGAAAAGGCAGTTAATTGCAGAAAATTTACTCATTTCTCAAAAATACACTGTTTAAGGTTTAGGCATGTCAAATTTCAGACAGCATGCAGCTAAACCGCCTTAAAGTTTAAGACAGTGCTTGAGAACCTAATGGGAAAGTTCGGAAGTTGTAACAACTAAGAAAGCTGAACGTGTCAGTTGCGAGATGCGACATATGACCACCCAATTCCATAAGTGAGTAAATATGCCCCATCTGTCTATGTACCTGAGAGCTTCAATATGTAGCAAAACAGTATGGCTACATATTTTCCTCCTTCGGTGAATCACACAATGCAGGTGATTTCTCTCCAGATTTTTATTGAGATTACAGTCCTTTTGCCTGAGAGTTTCCGGGGTCGTTGCTCCTTCGGCGAGCCTATGGGTGACTTCTCTCCTGTAATGCGCGTATTTAAGCATAAATAATGCCAAACATTCTACATAGACCTAAGTTATATTTTCGATCACTCCTCCCCTCACCCTAATGATTTAAACGATAGGTCAAGATCACTTGACTTGGTTTTTCATCTCGGCATTAATATTACTGGATCCAATTTTAAAAATTCTTGATTTTTACAATCAAACCTGATTGTCGAGCAGAATTAACCTATAAATACCATTACACCAAACCAAAGTGTCACAAATAAAAAACAGAAGCATATTGACTAAAATTTAACAACTCGATAAATTGGATCCAATAATAAAGGATTTAGTGATAAAGGAGTCATCACAGATGTGGATTAAAAATGCCTGGTATGTTGCGTGTCGCCCTGAAGAAGTTCAAGACAAACCCTTGGGTCGCACCATTTGTGGTGAAAAAATGGTGTTTTATCGTGGCAAGAATCATGTCATCGCGGCAGTTGAAGACTTCTGCCCACATCGTGGTGCTCCACTCTCACTCGGTTATGTCCAAGATGGTAATTTGGTCTGTGGCTATCATGGATTGGTCATGGGCTGCGATGGAAAAACGGTAGACATGCCAGCTCAACGCGTGAATGGATTCCCTTGCAACAAAGCCTTTGCTGTGGTTGAAAAATATGGCTTTATTTGGGTTTGGGCTGGAGAAAAAGCCCTTGCCGATGAATCTAAGTTACCCCATTTAGAATGGGCCGATCATCCCGAATGGCAGTACGGCGGCGGCTTGTTTCATATTCAGTGTGACTACCGCCTGATGATTGACAACCTCATGGACTTGACCCATGAAACCTACGTACACGCCAGTAGCATTGGACAAAAGGAAATTGATGAAGCACCGCCTGTCACTAAAGTGAATGGTGATCATGTGGTGACTGAACGCTACATGGAGAATGTCACTGCTCCTCCGTTTTGGAAAATGGCACTGCGAGGCAACAACCTAGCCGATGATGTCCCTGTTGACCGTTGGCAACGTTGCCATTTCTATACGCCAAGCAATGTGCATATTGAAGTGGGTGTCGCCCATGCTGGACATGGAGGCTATCATGCCACAGCAGACAAAAAGGTTTCCTCGATTGTGGTGGATTTTATTACCCCTGAAACCGAGACCTCACACTGGTATTTCTGGGGAATGGCACGCCATTTTCAGCCTGAAAATGCTGAATTGACCGAGCAAATTCGTGCAGGTCAGAACACCATCTTTAGCGAAGATTTGGACATGCTGGAACAGCAGCAACAAAACCTGCTGCGTCATCCGCAGCGCCAATTATTAATGCTGAATATTGATGCAGGGGGTGTGCAATCGCGCAAAGTGATTGAGCGTTTATGTGCCGAAGAAAATCAACAAACACAGACCACGACAAAATTTCCCAATATTCACGTGATTTAAAGGAACAATGATATGGACGTCATCATTGATAAGATTCACCAGCTCACCGCCAATATTCGAGCTTTTGAACTGGTTGCTGCCAATGGCACAAAACTACCGACTTTTAGTGCAGGTGCGCATATTGATGTGCATCTCAAAAATGGCTTGGTTCGACAATATTCCCTCGCCAATGCCAGCCATGAACAGCACCGCTATGTGATTGGTGTATTACATGATGAAAATTCACGTGGCGGCTCACGTTGTATGCATACTCAATATGCTGAAGGTGATCGGCTTCAAATTAGCAATCCACGAAATTTGTTTGCGCTGCATCCAGAAACACAGCAAGCGGTTTTATTTGCAGGTGGCATTGGGATTACGCCCATTCTGTCGATGGCGTATCAATTAAAACAGGCGAAAATTCCTTTTGAGCTGCATTACTTTGTGCGTCAGCATGAAATGCTCGCCTTTTATGGCAACCTGACAGCGCATTTTGCGGATCACATCCATTTTCACATTCAGGATCAACCTGAAACCCAATGTGATATGGCTCAGGTTTTGAGTGAGGTTTCAGCTCAGCGACATCTTTATGTCTGCGGCCCAACGGGTTTTATGGAATTTGTCATAAATTCTGCCAAACAGATAGGCTGGCAAGATCAGCAGTTGCATCAGGAACATTTTGTGGCGCAAGCTCAAACCGATGCCAGTCAAAATAAACCCTTTACGTTACAGATCATCGGTTCAGATCGAAAAATCCCTGTGCAAGCCCATCAAACGGCAACTCAAGCACTCATTGAACATGGCTTTGATGTACCAATTTCCTGTGAACAAGGCATTTGTGGGACATGTGTGACTCGCGTGGTTTCAGGTGTACCTGAACATCGGGACGTATTTATGACCGATGAGGAACATGCCTCGAACAACCAGTTTACCCCATGCTGCTCACGCGCTCACTCGGATACATTAGTGATTGAACTTTAAAGCCAAATGCTTCTTTATATTTTAAATATCATGATGTAGAGAAGCGCTCTAAACTTTTTGTTCAGATAAAGCCCTGCGCACAGCTTCACCCAAAATACTGACGCCACTATGTTCACGCATCAGGTCTTCTGCACGTCCCGCCTGCCGTTTCAGTAAAGCATCGTAGATGGAACAATGCTGTAAATGCGCATAATGCAACCGATGAAATTCTGAGAGCCCTTGGCGCTGGTCATACGTAATAGCTTGTGCAGATGCCATTGGTAATTGATTGTTATTATTTAAAGCTTGCTGTAAGGCAATATTGTTAGCAGCCTGAATAATGGTTTCATGAAAAATCTGGTTGTAATGATGGTAGGTTTCCAGTTCTTCATCTCCCAATTCTGTTTTATTAGCAAATAACTGATCTATTTCCTGAATACATTTACGCAGCGTTGCTTTTTGTTCTTCGCTTAAACCCTGTTCTGCCACGGTTTTTGCCGCCAGCCCCTCCAAAACTCCACGCACCTGCACGGCATCATAAACCAGTTTTTCTGAAACCTCACGTACCACATAACCACGGGTCGGATTTTTAACCAGTAAACCTTCTTGCTCAAGTAAACGAAAGGCCATACGCACAGGCTGGCGAGATACTCCAAGCAACTCGGCTGTCGGGATTTCAGCAATACGACTCCCACCGTGCAATTCACCTGTAATAATCATTTTTCTGAGTTTGAGTAGAACCTGTTGTCCTGACGACATTGCCTATCCACTTTTTAAAGGTTTAAGCACGATGCTACTCATAGTGATGTCAGGTTGCAATGATTGTCCCTTTCACTTGCAGACTTTTTAGCATTTCAGAGCATACTACACATTAGATTTCTTTCATAAATTCCTTTTCTCTCTCCCTCTGAGAGAAAAATAGAGACCGTGTAAACAAAGATGAAAGAGAGCTATTATTTTAAATTACTGACCATAATTTCGAGGTTATTGCGGATCAGCATGGCTAAATTCATGTCGATGCCTTGCAGCATTTTTTGCTCCAGATTTTCAACTACCTGATTGCATTCAGCAAGTTTGGCATAACCTGAGTCAGTGAGTTGAATCAGAATACGACGTCCGTGAGTCGGGTCGGCATGACGCTCAATCCAGCCTGTCGCCATTAAATCTTGCAAAATTTTATTGGCCGATTGCGGCTTAATAAATGAACGCTCGGCAAGCTTGGCATTCGACAGCGAGCCTCGAGCCGCCAGCACCGAAAGTGCCGTGTACTGAGGTAAAGAAATCTCCAGTGCTTTGAGCTCTTCCGTAAGCAGTTTGCTAATGATGCGATCCACACGCGCAATCATATAACTCAACTTTGGAGATTGATTGGTCGGTGCTTTAACAATTTTTTCCATATTTTTTACAAACAATGAAGAAGTATGATTTTTTCAAATCATACTTCAATTGCCCAAGATTAAGTAGATTCGTAAGCAACCTCGGTTGTTGGTTTTGGCTTACGCACCAACAGCAGCGCTGAAATTGCTGCAATTAAAATAACAGGAATGGTTGCCCCAATCACCATGCTTGAACTACTACCTAGCGACAGCAACATCCCCGCCAACAACGGCCCTGCAAATGAGCCAATTCGCCCCACAGCAACAGCAGTTCCCACACCTGTGCCACGCATTTCAGTTGGGTAGAACAATGCAGCCAAAGCATACAAAGCAGCCTGCCCACCCACAATAAACATGCCACAAGCGATCGCAGCCAACACTAGAAGCGCGATTGTTGGCGAAATGGCCAGACAGCAAAGTGAAGCTAAAATGCCAATATAAATAAACTTCACCACAAAGTTCATACGGAGTTTATCAAGCAACATGCCCATCATGATTGAACCAATGATTCCGCCAAGGTTGTAACCGATTTGCACATAGTTGGCTTGCAGCTTTGACAATCCTTGTGCACGCATGAGCAGCGGCAACCAGTTCAACAAGAAATACAGCACCACCAAGGTACAGAAGAAGCTGATCCAGATTTGCAACGTTGCAAAACGACGCTCTTTAGCAAACAACACTTCAAAAAATGGAACCGCTGAAGTCTGGACATGTGAACTGATATAGGCTTTTGATTCGGGTAAAAACTTAAGTAATAACGGAATCAACAATACAGGTGCCAAGCCCCCAATATAGAAAATATGCCGCCATTCACTATCGCCCGCCAGTGCCATTGCCACAAATGACGTCAGCATGCCGCCAAATGGAATGCCACTGTACATCACACTGACCGCAGTTCCCTTTTGATGATCAGGCACAGCTTCAGATGCCAAAGTAATCATCATCGGTAGTGCACCGCCCATTCCAAGCCCCGTACAAAAGCGAATCAGTAACAGCAGATTATAATCATGGGCAAGTGCCGTTAAGATCGACATCACACCAAACAGCAAAATACTAAAAATCAGGACTTTTTTACGTCCAATGATATCGGCCAAACGTCCACCGAGTACAGCACCAGGTAAAGTACCCAATGTCGCAGCACTAAATGCCCACGCCATATGCGCATTGTCTAATGCAAACTCTGCCCGCATTCGAGGTGCGGCAACGCCCATAGACTGTAAATCAAATCCTTCAAAAATTGCGATTGCAAAACAGAGCAATAGGGTGATTTTCACCTTGCCTGCATGCGCCAAAGCTTTATCCATAGTCTTATCCTTGTTCGTTCCGATTGAAATATCCGTTCAATCCCTTTTCATGAGTGATCACAAAAACAACTCATCAAAAATATCAGTTAAACTGATTTAAAAATCAATACATTTATTCACTAATTTTAATTATTAATATTTTTATTTATAAATTTTAATGATTTAAAAAATAAATTTCAAAAATCACAAAAAAGACTTGAATGTAAGTTTAACTGATATTAAATTAATTTCATCGAACAAAAAATTGTCATTATTAAAGGAGTAATGCCATGACATACCAAAATCGCTGGGAAACTGTGGACGTTCAAGTTGAAGCAGGTATTGCATGGGTGACACTGAATCGCCCTGCCAAAAAAAATGCGATGAGCCCAACTCTCAACCGCGAAATGATTGATGTTTTAGAAACCATCGAACTCGATCCAAATGCCAAAGTTTTAGTCCTCACTGGTGCAGGTGATTCATGGACTGCGGGCATGGACTTAAAAGAATATTTCCGTGAAGTCGATGCACAACCTGAAATTTTCCAAGAGCGTATTCGTCGTGACTCATGTCGCTGGCAGTGGCAGCTCCTTCGCATGTACTCAAAACCAACCATTGCCATGGTCAATGGCTGGTGTTTTGGCGGCGGATTCTCACCTCTTGTCGCATGTGATCTTGCAATCGCTGCTGATGAAGCAACGTTCGGTTTATCTGAAATTAACTGGGGCATTCCACCAGGCAACTTGGTCAGCAAAGCCATGGCAGATACCGTCGGACATCGTACTGCACTGTATTACATCATGACGGGCAAAACTTTCACGGGCAAAGAAGCAGAAGCTATGGGACTCATCAACAAAAGTGTTCCATTGGCTGAACTCAAAGCCGAAGTGACTGAACTGGCGAACATTTTGCTTGAGAAAAACCCTGTGGTGATGCGTACTGCGAAAAATGGCTTCAAACGCTGCCGCGAACTGACTTGGGATCAAAACGAAGACTACTTATACGCCAAACTCGATCAGTGTATTGCTCGTGATGACGAAAATGGCCGTCAGGAAGGTATGAAACAGTTCCTTGATGACAAATCCATTAAACCGGGTCTACAAAGTTACAAACGTACAGGCTAATTTCACGTTATTTTCATTTTGGTAAGGATACCTCCATGCAACATGTACAGTTACTTATCCATGGTCAGGCGCTCGACGCGACCAACCAAGCTGCTTTTGAACGAATCAGCCCGATTGATGGTCAAATTGCCAGTATTGCCGCTGCGGCAACCTTGGCAGATGTTGATCGTGCCATTGAATCGGCTCAGCAAGCCTTTGCGGTCTGGTCAAAGTTGTCCCCGACTGAACGACGTTTACGCTTACTCAAAGCTGCCGACCTGATGGATCAACATACCGAGCGATTTATCGAGATTGGTATGCGTGAGACAGGTTCAACCGCGACATGGTATGGGTTTAACGTACATCTTGCAGCCAATATGTTACGTGAAGCGGCTGCCATGACCACCCAGATTGATGGCAGTCTGATCCCTTCCGATGTCCCGGGCAACCTCGCGATGGGTATGCGTGTTCCTTGTGGGGTTGTGGTCGGCATCGCACCGTGGAATGCACCCATCATTTTAGCAACACGTGCACTTGCCATGCCGCTGGCCTGTGGCAATACCGTGGTGTTAAAAGCCTCAGAAGCCTGCCCTGCAACCCACCGTTTGATTGGCGAGATTTTAAATCAGGCAGGTTTGGGTGATGGCGTGGTCAACGTGATTACCCATGCCACGCAAGATGCACCTGCGATTGTGGAACGTCTGGTGGCACACCCTGCGGTGAAACGGATTAATTTCACAGGCTCAACCAAAGTCGGCAAAATCATTGCTGAAACTGCGGCCAAATACCTTAAACCTGTATTGCTTGAACTCGGTGGCAAAGCCCCTGTGGTCGTGCTCAATGAAGCCGATGTCGATGAAGCTGTGAATGCGGTCGCGTTTGGTGCGTTCTTCAATCAGGGGCAAATCTGTATGTCGACTGAACGTGTCTTGGTTCAGGATGAAATTGCCGATACCTTTATCGCGAAACTGATCGAAAAGACCCGTTCACTCAAGGCAGGAGACCCAAGCAGCAATCAATACAGTCTGGGTGTTTTAGAAAGTGCTCGTGCAGCAGCACGTATTCAGCATTTACTCGAAGATGCGCAATCACATGGTGCTGAACTTCCGCTTGGCATTCAGATTCAGGACTGCGTGATGCAGCCAACTATCGTACTGAATATTCAACCTGAAATGCTGCTATATCGTGAAGAATCTTTTGGCCCTGTCTGCACTGTACAGCGCTTCAAAAGTCTAGAAGAAGGCATTGCCCTCGCCAATGACAGTGAATTTGGCTTATCTGCGGCGGTTTTTAGTCAAAATATTGCCCAAGCCTTAGAGGTTGCCAAACAAATTGATTCGGGAATCTGCCATATTAATGGCGCAACCGTACACGACGAAGCGCAAATGCCTTTTGGTGGAACCAAATCAAGTGGTTATGGGCGCTTTGGCAGTAAAGCTTCGATTGGCGAATTTACCGAATTACGCTGGATTACCATTCAAACCCAAGCGCGCCATTATCCGATTTAAACGTCGGATGTGGCACTAAAAACTTAAATAACAAATTGCATGATGCAAAAAATATAACGTGCGGTGAAGCACCACTTTCCAAGGAGTGAAAGCAATGCAAATCAATGCGACTCAATCTCAAGACCGTGAACGATATGTTAAATTAGGTCGACACGATATTGACGCGATCTATCGCGATGATGCGCTCTATATCAATCCAAAAGAAGAGCTGAATGCCTATCCGCAAAAACTGACTGATCGTCTGATCCATTTTGCAGAGCATAAACCTGAGCATATTTTTGCAGCAAAACGTAATTCACAAGGCGAATGGGTCAAACTCAGTTATGCCGAAACTCTGCAACGCGCATGGCATATTGCACAGGCATTACATGACCGTCAGCTCAGTCAAGAACGTCCACTGCTGATCTTGTCAGGTAATGATCTGGAGCATTTGGTGCTATCGATGGCAGCCATGCTGGCTGGTGTACCCTTCTCAGCCGTATCTCCTGCCTACTCCCTGATTTCAAAAGATTTTGGCAAGCTCAAACATATTTTTGAAGTGCTGACCCCTGGCATGATTTACGCCAATGACGGACAGGCTTTTGCGACTGCTGTAGAAACCTGTAGCAATCCTGAGATTGAAATTGTCACCAATACGGGCTTGATTGGTACACACACCTGCACTTCTTTTCAGTCTCTACTCGATACACCTGTGGTCGATGTACAAGAGTTTTATCAAACGCTGGATGAACATCAGATTGCCAAGTTTTTGTTTACCTCAGGTTCAACCAAACTTCCGAAAGCCGTACCGACCACACATTTGATGCTTTGCGTCAATCAGCAAATGCTGCTGCAAACTTTTCCCGAGTTTGCAGATACACCGCCCGTGCTGCTCGACTGGCTGTCTTGGCATCACACTTTTGGCGGCAGTCACAATGTCGGCATTGCCCTATATAACGGCGGAACGATTTATATTGATGATGGTAAACCTGTGGCGGGCAAGTTTGAGGAAACCATTCAAAACCTCAAAGAAATTTCACCGACTGTATATTTAAACGTCCCGAAAGGCTGGGAAGAACTCACCGATGCCTTGGAACGCGACGCCCAGCTTCGTGAGCGTTTTTTTGCCAAAGTCAAAATTCTATTTTTTGCAGGCGCAGCACTGTCTGAAGCAGGCTGGAACCGTCTGGACAAAATTGCACAGGCGCACTGCGGTGAAAAAATACGAATTATGAGCGGCTTGGGCATGACTGAAACTGCACCATCCTGTGCCTTTACCACAGGGCCACGGGTTATGGCAGGCTTTATCGGCTACCCTGCACCAGGTTGCGAAATCAAACTGGTTCCTCATGGTGACAAAATGGAATTCTGTGTGCGTGGCCAACATGTCATGAAGGGTTATTGGCGCTTAAAGGACGATCAAAAAAGCACGGTATTTGATGAAGAAGGTTTTTTCCATACGGGCGATGCAGTCCGACTGGTCGATGAGCACGATCCGAGCAAAGGCCTGATGTATGACGGACGCATTGCTGAAGATTTCAAACTCAACACAGGCACATTTGTGAATGTGGGAACGCTTCGCAATAAGGTGCTGATCCAAGGTAATTTACTGATTCAGGATGTCTGCATTACAGGCTCCAATCTGAATGCCATCGGCTTCCTGATTTTCCCGAAACTGGATGCCTGCGCACACTATGCCAATTTGACTTTGGGTGAGCATTCGCCTGAAGAGATTCTCAAACATCCAAAAGTTCAACACTGGTTCCGTCAGTTTTTAGCAGGTTTCAACAAGGATGCCACTGGTAGCTCCAACACGGTCTCTATGCTGTATTTAATGAGTGAGCCTCCCCAGCTCGATGCAGGTGAAATCACCGATAAAGGCAACCTCAATCAGGGCAATATCAACAAGCGTCGTGCTCCACTGATTGAAGAACTGTATCAAAAACAAGGTGACAACCCACTGATTATTCGTGTCCCTGTCATAAAAAACTAAATCACTGAATTTAAATAAAAACTCAAAATTTATATTTTGGGTTTCCCCAAACTTTGCCTAAAGAAAGGTCAAATATGCAAAACGATAGCGAATTTGAGCTGTTCCGTGACAATTATCGACGCTTCTTGAATGAACATGTGGCTCCTTATTACGAGCAATGGGAGGAACAGGGTTTAATCCCGCGTGAGTTATGGAACACACTCGGTGAGAACGGTTTTTTATGTGTCGATGTCCCTGAAGAATATGGGGGTTACGGCGCACCTATTGAATATTCACTGATGCTGGTTCAGGAAACTGCACAGGCTGGTTTTGCCGCTTTGGCGGTAGCGATTGGTGGGCAAAGTGAGTTGGTATCGCCTTACCTGCAAAATCTAGGTTCGGAACAACAAAAGCAGTATTGGCTCCCGAAAATGGTGACAGGTGAAGTCGTGACTGCAATAGCTATGACCGAAGCCAATGCAGGTTCAGACCTGCAAGCGATTCGCACCCAAGCCATCTTAGACGGCGACCACTATGTGGTGAATGGTTCAAAAACCTTTATTTCCAATGGATTACATGCTGACCTGATTGTACTGGTGGCTAAAACCGACCCGCAGGCACGCGCCAAAGGCATTTCAATTCTCTTGGTCGATGCGCATCTCGATGGTGTAACAAAAGGTCGCTCATTCAAAAAAATTGGACTGCATGCCCAAGATACGGCTGAACTGTTTTTTGATGATGTCCATGTACCCGTAGCGCAACGTTTGGGAGATGAAGGCAAAGGCTTTGCCTACCTGATGCAGGAACTGCCACGTGAACGCCTCAGTATTTCAAAGATGGCACTCGGTTCAATTTTAGGAGCGATTGAAATCACCAGAAATTATGTCCAAGAACGCAAAGCCTTTGGGCAACCTTTAAGCCAAATGCAGAACACCCGTTTTGTGCTGGCGCAAGCACATATCAAAGCCAAAGCAGCACAAGCCTTTGTCGATCAATGTGCCGAGATGTACAGCCTAGAACAACTCAGTGTCAGTCATGTTGCCGCTCTAAAATGCTTTATTACCGACACCCAGTGCGAAGTGGTCGACCAATTACTGCAACTGTTTGGCGGCTACGGCTATATGCAGGAATACCCGATTTCACGCTTTTTTGTCGATGCACGGGTGCAAAAAATTTATGGCGGCACCAACGAAATTATGAAGGAAATCGTGGCACGCGAACTGTTTTCTTAACGCAGAGATTTGCTCTGTTTTCTTATTGATTAACAACAATGGATGTTGAACTCAATGCAAAAAAACGTATTACTGAAGTTATTCATGACTTTTGGGGCTTTATGTACCTATCAAAATAGCCAAGCGGCATTTTTTGAAGATGCAAAACAGGATATTACTTTAAAAAGTTATTATGATCATAAAGATTATGACAACAATACGGGCAATATTAATAGCTGGTCACAAGGGGCACTTTACAAATTTACCTCGGGCTATACAGACACCCCTATTCAGGTGGGTTTAGATGTGTCCTTAAAATATGGCATTTCCACTCAGGACAACGTCAACCGTAACATGATCACCAGCTATGAATCAGGCCCAAATAAAGATAAGGATTTATTTAAACCTGGAGCGACCCTAAAACTCAAATATCAAAATTCTGAACTGAAAATTGGTGAGTTTTATGGTGATCAGAATTTTTATGCAATTGGCGGTGACCCATTCCTGCCAGGGACATTCTGGGGAGTCAAATTCAACCAAAAGGTCAATGATCACTGGTCATTTAACATTGGACGGATTTTTAAAGGTACCCGTCCTTATGAAGATACGATTGCCAAAGTTGCACCCTCTGCGATTCCCCATTTAGGAACGTATTATGAGGCAGATTATCTCGATCAGGTTTCAGTAAAATACAAACAAGATACTTACGATGTGAACTATGATTTTTGGCATCTGGACAATATTTTCACGCATCACTTTCTTCACATCACCAAAAAACTGCCCAATGATTTTTCGGTCTCCACCAAACTCTTAAAAACTGATGATAGCGGTGCGAAAAAATATGGCGACATTAACGCAGGTCTTGCAGGTGTCCTTGTTTCCAAGAAAATTGACAATCAAAAATTCTCTTTAGGTTATCAGCGCGTATTTGGTAATTATAGCTACAACGATTATGGTGGTTTGTTGCCTTACAACCTGTTTACAGGAACGACTGTTGCCAATGCAGGTCGGGCTGAAGATGAACGCTCGTATTATGCTTTCTATGATTATGATTTTGCAAAACATGGTATCAACGGTTTTGTGGCACAACTTTACTATATCTACGGTGACCACATCAGTTATAAAACCTTAAAAAATCGTGATGAAACCGAATACGGCGTGAATTTAACTTATCTCATTCCATCAGGGAAATTTAAAGGATTTGGGATTAAAACCATCTGGTCAAACTATGACAACAACTATAGTTACCGTGGTTTTAATGATGTCCGTACATGGCTGTACTATCGCCGATCTTTTTAATGAAGAATCAAGATAAAGGAATAAGTAGATGATCAATAAAAAATATTTGCTGTGTCTCTCCACTTTAATTTCGGGATTCAGCTATGCCAATACACCTAACTTTGCTGAACAATGCCAGAACCTAAGCCATCTACAGTTATGGAATACGCAAATCACCTCAACCAGCGTCACACAAGACGATAACGGCAAAAATGTCTGTCTGGTTCAGGCATCATCTGAAAAGCGTCAAGGTGTTGGGCAAGACTACGAAATCAAGATCGAAATGCGTTTGCCTGAGCAATGGAATCATAACTTCTTATTTCAGGGCGGCGGTGGAATGGACGGTATTGTCCGTCCTGCCGTGGGCAAACTCTATCCCAAAGAAAGTACAGCACCGAATGCTTTAAGTCGTGGCTACGCTGTCGTGTCTACCGATTCGGGACATCAAAGACCCGATGCCAGTTTTGGACAAGACCAGCAGGCCAAGCTCGACTACGCTTACGCGGCTATTGGTAAAGTGACAGTCATTGCCAAACAGATTATTCAGAAATTTTACGCGGCAGCTCCCGACAAGTCTTTCTTTATGGGCTGCTCCAACGGCGGACGTAGTGCTCTGCAAGCGGCTATCCGCTATCCAACTGAATTTGATGCTGTTTTAGCCCTTAATCCTGGGCTTCGCCTGAGCCGAGCTGCAATTGCCCAAACATGGGATGTGCAACAACTCATGAAAATTGCACCAAAGGTTAATCAGACCCCGATTTTAGCCAATGCCCTGACCCAAAAAGATCTGGATATCGTGCAACATGCCATTTTAAAGAAATGTGATGCTTTAGATGGAATTAAAGATGGCATTATCAATAACCAAGCCGCCTGTCATTTTGATATTCGCCAAGTACAGTGCAAGGTCGGAGATAAGGGAGAAAACTGTCTAGCTCCTGCAAAAGTTCATGCTTTAGATCAAATCTTTAAGGGCGTTAAAGATTCTAAAGGCAATGCGCTGTATAACTCATGGCCATATGATGCAGGAATTAATGCCGCAGGCTGGCGCGAATGGAAACTCGGGACATCACAAGATGTGACTTCCAATGCCTTAAATGTCAAATATGGCAATGACTCATTACCACGCTATTTTATGAATCAGAAGGATTCGGCACAATTTAACCAGTTGACCTATAACTTTGACCATGCTCTTGAGCAAGTTAATGAAACTGCCCGCATTAATGATGCCGATGCTGTAGATTTCTCAACTTTTAGTCATCGTGGCGGCAAGCTGATTATTATTCATGGCACCTCTGACCCTGTGTTCTCGGCCAAAGATACCATCGACTGGTACAAAAAAGTTCTCAGTTACAATACAGGAAATTTCAGTCGTTTATTTTTAGTTCCAGGCATGAACCACTGTGGAGGGGGCAATGCACTCAACAATATGGACGCTTTATCAACGCTGGAAAATTGGGTGAAAACTCAAAAAGCCCCAGAATCAATTGCAGCCACAGGAAAATATTTACCTGACACCACGCAACCGATCTGTGCTTATCCAAAACAGGCATTTTATCAGCAAGGTAAAGACCCGAAACAACTCAGTAGCTATACCTGCAAATAAAGAAAATCAGCCTTTGCTCACCAGCTGAGTCAAAGGCTGATCAATCAGAATAAATGAAGAAAAGGCGCTGAATATGAATGCATTATTTCTTGATCCACTCCCACCGATTCATCATCTGCTTGGTGGGCACGATATTCAATGGAATGCGGATAAAACGGAACTCAGTATTCGTTACATGGCATTAGAAAGTTTTACCAACCCGCGTGGTACGGTGGAAGGCGGCATGATTTGTGCAATGCTCGACGATGTTATGGGCTTATTTGCCTATCTTGCTAATAATCAAATTCCTGCGACCACCATTAACCTGAATACCGATTTTCTACGCCCGTGTCAGGTGGGTGAAGTCATGACACACTGCCGTTTTATCAAACAGGGCAACAACATTTTAAATATTGAAAGTGAAGCATGGCAAAATGAAAAACTGATTGCGCGGAGTACCGCTAACTTTATGGTGCTTGCCCCTCTAAAAGAGAAAAATGCTTAGCGCCTGATGGTCATGCACAATCCAATACCCGCATGACCATTCACGACTTCTTTAATAAATAACCTTGAAAATATGAGTCATCAATCTGTTAAGTTTGTTCAGAAATCAGTAGCGCCCGCGTGCCATCTTCCAATGCCTTAAAAATATGTTCCTGATCAGCAGGATAGCAAATATAGTCTCCCGCATTCAGCTCTACAGGGCTATCTATTAGCCCAACCAAAGCCTTACCCTGCATCACAATAATATGCTCAATCGAACCACGAGGATGCGGATGCGAAACCCTCGCTTCATCTGGCTCGGTAATCAGCAAGTAAACATCACGACGCGCATTCAACGGACAATTTGCCAGTAAGATCGCCTTATAGTGGGCAATTTCAGACTCAACCGATGGGCCTTCGCCAAAGCGAATAACCTGCACATTTGGAGTAGGCGCTTCGATCAGGCGCGCAAATGGAATGTCCAAAGCCACACATAAGGCCCATAGTGTTTCCAGACTCGGATTACCCTGTCCTGCTTCCAGTAATGATAGGGTCGATTTGGCAATGCCTGCCCGACGAGCCACTTCAGCCAGTGAAATCCCAACGCGTTGTCTTTCTCGAACTAGATTTTGGGCAATAATTTCTATGGGTTGCGTCATTCTTGCAAATCATCCATTAAAAAAAACGTTCGTTCGTTTTGACAAACGATACCAATTCAACCATTATATCGGAAATTCGTTCGTTTCATCAGACTATGCGTATTTCCAATTCTATCTCTCGGCTTCCATCAGCCACCTTGAGAGCCATTTTCTTTGTGTGTATTGCCACAGGAATGGTGGGAGTTTCACTGGGTTCACTGGCATCGAGCTATCACGTTCCACTATGGATTCCACTGTCTTTGTCGATCTGCGTCTTGGCAGGTACAGCCGAGTTTATTTTTATTGGTTTTCTCATTACAGGCGGACACCCCATCACAGCAGCCATCACTGGCCTGTTGGTCAATTTAAGACATTTGCCCTTTGGAATTGCGGTGCATGAATTGATTCAGGGCAAGTTTTTACATTTTTTTGGCTGCCACATCATGAACGATGAAAGCGTTATGTTTGGACTAACCCAAGAAAATCCTGAATATAAAAAACTGGCGTATTGGGTCTGCGGTATTTGCATCATGCTGTGCTGGCCACTTGGTGTTTTCATGGGCTATTTCATTGGGAAAATTATTCCAAGCCCAAGTAGTTTTGGTCTAGATACCCTGTTTCCAGCGATTTTATTTGCCTTGATCTGGAATCAGCTCAGAGATTCAACATCTATCCGTCAGTCAGCCCTGATTGGATCGGGCTTAACCATTGGCTCAGTCAGCATCTTACCGATGGGTTTACCCATTCTGGTTTCGTTACTGGGCCTATTTTTTGCGAGAAAGAAATGACCTCTCAAACCAGCATCATTGGCGGCATGATTCTGCTTGCCGTTGGTACCTATCTGATTCGCTACGCGGGTTTCAGTATTGGAGCGCGGTTTCCATTTTCCGATAAATACCAAGAACTTCTTTCAGGCGGTGCAACGACCCTGCTTTGTGCAATTGCAGTGATGACCACCTTGTTTGAAGGGCAACATTTTGCAGGATTCGCACGACTCATTGGCGTGGGCATTGCCATTCTTTTGGTCTGGAAGCGTGTGCCATTACTGCTGATTATGCTTTCGGCAGCTGGGATAACAGCTGCACTACGCTACTTGGGAATGTCTTAGTTTTTTAATGCTCAATCATGTGGACACTTTTCAACAATTCCCTGTGAGATCGCTAAAAATGCACAAAATTGCATCACAGTCTTGGCTTTACAATTCCTAAGTTTCCCAACAAATCTGCCGACAAATTTCAGTCTCATTTAGAGCGTGGCGGTACACCTCTCATTCAATTCGTTTTCAGCACACTCAATGCCCGATTTTCTTATATATGCAATGGTGAATGACCTGAAAAATCAATTCAAAGCGAAGGCATATTCAAGTGGCTTTTAAATTCTGATGATGACTAAATCATTTAAATAAGCACATCATTAAAATCATTTTAAGTAATTAAAAACAAAAAAAATATTTTTTAGCCGTAAAAAATAGGATTTACGATCTTGGCTTTTGTATCCATTTCACAGTGCTTTTGTTTGTTTTTTGCCCTAAGCATTGATTAAAAAACATTCAAATTCTAAGGTTGAATTGAACATGTAACATCTCACAAAAAAGCAAAACAGATATAGGTAAAAAAAAGGAATACATCATAATTCAAGAGGGCTAAATCACATGAATAATTTTTTAACTGGAAGTCCTCAGGGACCGCATACCGATGCCATGTATTACTGGTACCAGTTTCAACCCATTTTATCGGCAGTGGTGATTCTCGTTCTTGGCTGGATCATTGCACTCATGATCGCCGCAGGTGTTAAAAAACTTCTGCAAAAACTCGATACTAATCATCGACTTTCCTCTGTCACAACTACTGAAAGCAACTGCTTTCCAAACATTGAAAAAATCGTTTCCAAAATCGTGTTTTGGTTCATCATGATTATTGCTGTGATTGCAGCGTTGAATGTGCTGAATCTCAACAGTGTGAGTGGGCCATTTAGCAACATGTTGGCTCAAGTCTTGGCATTTATTCCGAGTCTACTGGCTGCAATTGCTGTCGGGTTCATTGCATGGCTCGTGGCCAAACTCATTCAAATCGGATTACAACGAATTTTAAACCGTACTCAACTCGATGAAAAACTCAGTGCAGAAGTTGGCGTTCGACCAATCAGCAAAAATATTGCAGATATTGTCTACTGGCTAATTTTATTGCTGTTTCTGCCCATCGTACTGTCCATTCTTGGTCTGACTGGTTTACTGCTACCTGTGCAAAATATGGTGAATGAAGTCGTCTTGTTCCTGCCAAATCTGTTTATTGCAGGGGTGATCGTCTTTGTCGGTTATATTTTGGCAAACATCGTGCGTGGCATTGTCGAAGGCTTGCTACGCAGTTTAGATGTTCAATCTCAGGTACAAAAGATTGGGCTATTTAAGACAGGGAATCTGCCCCACCTACTTGGCTCTTTCGTCTTCACGCTGATCATTATTACTGCACTGATCATTGCTTTTGAAGCTTTGGGTATTGAAGCGATTTCACGCCCAGCGACAGCCATGCTGTCTGAAATTATGAATGCCATTCCACAGATTATTGCGGCAGGATTGATTCTGGTGATCGCTTATGTGGTTTCGCGTTTTGTCGCACGAATGGTCACTGAAGTCGTTGCTGGAACAGGTGTCGATGAGATTCCTACCAAGCTCGATCTGCAACGCTTTTTAGGGGCAACTAAAATTTCAAATGCGGTGGGTGTTCTGATCGTATTTTTCACCATGCTATTTGCAATTTCTGAAGCTGCTAACCGTTTGGGCTTCGAGCAAGTCAGCGGCCTGATTGCCATGTTTATCCATTTTGGAAGTAACATTTTATTGGGTGCTGTCATTCTGGTGATCGGTTTCTGGCTCGCCAATCTGGTTGCCAATGCCCTTCAACGCGGAGAATATAATTGCTCTCGCTGGTTAGGCAGTTTGGTTCGTGTCCTGATTTTAGGCTTGGTGATCGCAATGGGTTTACGTGCCATGGGCATCGCCGACTCAATTGTGAATTTGGCCTTTGGTTTAACCTTAGGTTCAGTCGCTGTTGCCTTTGCTTTGGCCTTTGGTTTAGGTGGTCGCCAACCCGCAGAGCGCTTGCTTACCGATTTGCTGGATAAAGCCAAACAGCATGCCGACAAGTCTTGTCATTCAAATCCATCTCTTGAAAAAGAGACTGACTCAACGCCACCCGATCATAAAGATGATCTTTGATCTGATCCAAATCGGCTTGAAATGACCACAATGATGTGGTCATTTTTTTGCAATCTTCACTTTATTGAGCCACTAATAACCTTACAATATCCAGTTTAAACTGTCTTAGACAATTGTATGGTACGTCCCCTTTACCAGACCATTTAGAACCTCTTAACCAACAAAATGACAAAAGTTTCCTTTCTTCAATACACTCTATACTAAGTCAATCTAATGATTAAATATTCGGCCAATCAATAAAAAATTATCTAAATACTCTTACAATTAGCACATTATATTTTTTTAATCCAAATATTTTATTCATGATAAAAAATCATAAGTTCATGATTTTTTATCGCCTGAATCAAACTATTAAATCCTCAAAGGAAAAATTATTATTTATTCTTTAGCCAGACAAACCGTATGAACCGCCAATTTGCAACATTAGTGGGTATATCTGCTTTATTACTTTGGTCTACACTAGTAGCTTTACTTCGGATTTCAACACAAAAATTTGGTCCTATTTTTACAGTCACTTATGTCTATACATTAAGTGCTATAATTCTATATTTATCTTACGGGCTACCTGATTTCAAAAAAATCTCTAAGAAATTTTTATTTATATCTAGCCTACTCTTTGTTATTTTTGAGTTATGCTTTGCATTTTCAATTACTTTATCAAACTCTTCTGAAAAATCTATTGAGATGAATATAATTTTTAGTATATGGCCAACTTTAATTATTTTAATGATGACATTTCTAAAAGAAGAAAAAGTTAATTTTTTGACTATTATCGGCATATTGGTTAGTTTTAGCGGAATTGTTTTAATTAATTATCATAAAAATTTAAATTTTGTAGATAATTTCCATAAAAGTCCAGTCAGTTATGTTCTTATTTTTATTGCCTCTATACTTTGGGCGATATATTGTATTTATACAAAAAAACACAGTAATGGAACTAATGCTATTTCTTTGTATTTTATCTTAACCGCTATTGCATTATGGATTTTAACCTTATCAACTCAAGGTTTCCATCTCCCCACAGTAGAAAGCTTTATGAGTTATACTGTTATTGGTATAAATGCAGTTTTCTTTGCTATGGGATATTTAGCATGGAATACAGGAATTATTAAAGGCAACATGCCAGTATTAATTATGTTATCTTATTTTTCACCCATTCTTTCATCAGGATTTTCAACTATAGTTTTGCATTCTAGTTTATCATCTAATTTTTGGTATGGAGCTTTAACTGTTACTTTTGGATCATTAATTTGCTGGCTTTCTATTCGTAAAAATCATAGTATCAAAGAACTTAAGTTAGCTTCATAATTGATATAAACTAGATAATTTACACGAGGTTTAAAAAATGACTATCAAGAAGTAAAATAGTCATTTTTCGATAAACCAATAATTTACCTCTAATAAAATAATATTTTTTAAAAACAGACTTCATAAAATATAAAAATTAATCTAATGATATAATATTTAAATATTGGATTGCATGATTAATATTTAGAAATAAATAATCAGGAAGCCATTAGCTTCCTGAATAAATTAACACCTTAAATAGGTATTCTTTCAAAAAAGACTTGTTAAGTTTTAGAAATTATAAATAAACATGATATTTAACAATTTATTCCACTTTCCATCATCACCTTGTGCTAGTGAGCTTAGCGTTCCACCCACAAATGGATCATTCTTACTCATTACGTATTCGGTGTATAAAGAGATGTTTTTGTGATTCCAAGCAACACCAACGATATTACGTTCTGAATTAGAAAAACTTTTGTCTTTCTTGTCAAAACCACTAAAAACAACATATGGTGTAATATTCAGTAAGTTGTGTACATTGTTAAATGTATAGTTTAAATCTACCGAATAAAAATAACCTTTGTTAGCAATTTCGTATTCTGTATCAAATGAACCAAAAGTTGATAGCGTTGGATCTAGCTGATCTTTATTGTTGATCGACGTTTTTCCGCCTGTTAGAGAAATACCTAAATTTTTATACTGAATTGTATTAAAAAGTGCCCAAGCGTTGCGTGATCCATTTTGGGCGGTATTTTTATTTTTAATATCTGAATGCCAGTAACTTCCACCTACAGTCAGTTTTAAATCATCATTATCTAATGGATGAATATCTTGACTAACACGAGCCATCCACATATTTTTTTCTTGTAAATTCGTCTCAGACGAATTCACTAAATTCGCAGTATAGCGTGCTGAATCTTGGCTTGAACCATGATAGTTGCCACCATCCGTTAAAAAATATACCAAGTCGAACTTGGTTGCTGAAGGCATTTCAAAATGATATTTCACCCCTAAATCATGCGCATCTTGCAAACCAATTGTATTGTTAATACCTGCATAAAAACTGCTGTCCCAATATTGTCCTGGCCCAAATGGTATAGGCTGTAAACCTACAGTGATATTGTCAGTTTGATTCAGTTTATACCCCATATAACCATCAACCAAGGTTGAGAAGTCACATAATTTGCTATATTGATAACAACGGTACTCAGCATGTCCAAATAAATTCTTTGATTGGTAATCTAGTTTTAAAATACCTGCATCAAATTGTACTTTTTGATCTGATGCCGATGTTCCATACTGTTTATCCTGATAACTGGCACGTACAGTACCTGAAACAGTCAAAGCACCTAAATCACTGTCTGGATTACCTACAGTTATCCCTGCAAATGTTGGTAAGCCAATACCAGCTGTTAATAGACCTATACCAGCTTTAAGAAAAACTCGATTCATTTAGTTACATGTCCTTTTTTAAATGAAACTTTTAAAAAAATTAATCCTTTTTATTTCAACTTTCAGGTCACTTGTTGATTCTTGAATATCGTGTCCTGAAAATTATTTTGGAATCTATTTAGGATCATTAAGAACCTAAATAGAAAAAGAAGAATGAATCGCTTTGATTTAAGAATATGTTGGCTTAGGCAAGACCATGCAGTTCTTTCCAGTTACCTGGATGCACAACATAGCCAAATAATGCATGCCCACCATAAACAAGCTCGGTTCCTTCTGGAATCCAAAGCATTTGTCCTGGACGGACTTCATACTTTTGACCATTTGCTGTCAATTCAAAGCAGCCTTCGATCACAAAAATGACTTCGTCATAGAGCACTTTCCAAGTCACTTCTGCTCCTTCCCAACGTGCAAAACCAATTCCCATATTGGGCGACACGTCAGCACCTAATGCTCTTGCTACGTAGGCTGTACCATTTGGAGTTTCACCACGCAAATTAAAATTGAGATGGGCACTGTCAACTAACTTCACTTCTTTCATGACTTTTCCTAATTACAATTCACTGCGACTGCGCCATTTTTCAAATGCAATACGCGTTTTCACCCCCATTCCCAAAAATGGTTCTGGTGGATTTAAACTCGGCATACCTGTTACATACTGAATATCATTTAAGGCTTGAGAATCTGAACCAACAGCTAAGTCAGCCAATAAAGTCCCCGAAATGGTTCCCCATGCAGCACCAACCCCATTATCACAAGCGCTGGCAAAAACCCCATCTTCTAACTGACCGAAGAAATTAGTGAAGTTGCGTGAAATTGCATAAACTCCACCCCAAGTATGGGTAAATGGAACATCAGCCAAGCCTGGATAGCGTGCTAAATATGCTTTGCGATGATCTTCTTGAATCCAGCGTCGGGTTTCATCACTCACATTTGCGCCATACTTTGGTACATGTTTATAAGTATTTCGAATCAAGATACGACGATCTGCTGTCATACGTAAGGTTGTACCTGCATGATCAGCTGGGGTAAGTCCCCAATCCAATTTACCGTGATAACGCTTCATTTCTTCATCAGTTAATGGACGAGTCCAACTAGCAAACGTCATAACAGGTAAGAGACGATTCTTTAAATACCCAAATTCTTTCGTAAAGATACTCGTCGCTAATAGCACTTTAGGTGTAGTGATAGCACCATTGTCCCCTTGGAGAATCCATTGACCATTATCTTTTCTCAAACTGCGAACTGGAGACTGCTCCAATAGCTCAACATTTTGAGGTAGATGATCTCCCATGCCTCGTACCAGAGCTGCTGGCTGCATTAAATAAGAGCTAGGCGTAAAAATAGCTCGGCTATAATAATCTGTACCCAATACTTTCTTGAGTTGCTCTTTTTCTACCCAGTGATAAGGTTCGCCCAAATCTTTCATCAAGTGCTCAAAATGATTGAGATGTGCCTCACCTCTCTCACCAATCGCTCCTTGATATTTCCCAGCTGCAGACCATTGGCACTGAATATTGTGTTTTTTAACTAAACCTTCCAATTGTGCAATTGCCGAACGGTTTAACTTTAATAATTTTTGCTTATGTGCTGGATCTGGGTGCCCTAATGCAAATTTATGCGGTAGATCAATCACAAAACCCGAGTTACGACCAGAAGCACCTTCTGCAACACGTTGGGCATCAATTAAAATAATACGAGCATTCGGTTTTAGCTCTGCTAATCTGCGCGCTGCTGCTAAACCTGCAAAACCCGCTCCAATAATTGCATAATCAGCTTTTTGTGAACCAGTAAGCTTTTTAGCTGGCGCTGCTGGTGGCAATGCTGCATACCAACCACAAGTATGATCATCATTCGGTAAAGCAATCATTTTGTTATTCCCTTAAACTGTGGATGGACATGTATTCAATTTTCCAACCCATTGACTACGCTGCTGCTGTAACTTATGACCAAGTAAAGCAAAACCTGTTAAATGACCCGTTTCATCATAAAAGCCTGCTGCCCATTCACCATCTTGTTGTTCCACACGCCATTCACCCATACCCGTTGCTGGTAAAACCGATAATGGTAAGATTGGTGTTTTGACTATGACTGGTGTGGCTTTGAGTGTTGCATCTGTAGGTTGTCCTAAAAGGCTATTTACTAATGCAGGAAGCGCTTGATTAATTGGATTGATATAAGGTGCCCATTGACCTTCAACTTCTGCACAGTCACCTAAAGCAAAAATCGAAGCATCACTACTACAATGATCAAGATTGGTACGAATACCCCGTCCTGTTTCAAGACCTGCTGCTTGTGCTAAAGCAATATTTGGACGCAAACCTACAGCACTAAGAATTAAGTCCGTCTCTAGAAGTTGCCCATCTTGTAACTGAACTTGATATCGATCATGCACGGCCTGAATTGAATGAATACTATTTTGTAATTTCCATTCAACCCCTATCTGGCTAAGTGCATTTTGTAACGCATGACCTAATTCCTTTGGAATTAGACGCCCCATTGCTGATTGACCTAAACCAACAACAGTAACCTGAATACCATGTGCAGCAAGATCATTGGCAAATTCACAACCAATGAGTCCATCTCCTAAGATCGTGACATGCTGTTTTCCACTCAATTGCTGACGGAAACGACGATAATCGTCTAAGTCATTAACACTTAAGGTCGCTGCATCTTGACCTTCAACAGGAATCACGATAGGTGTTGCGCCTGTAGCTAGAACCAAACGGCCGTAAGGATATTCACCAATTGTGGTCTGAATTTTTTTGTTAACGCGGTCGATATGAGTCACTTTAGTATGCGGATAGACGCGTATATTTAGGCGTTGTTCCCAACTGAGTGCCGACTCACGGACTAAACTCTCTCCATCTTTACCCAATGCAAAAGCATTTGATAAAGCAGGTTTACTGTAAAGAGCACCATCGTCAGCTGTAAATACGGTAATAGACAAATCGGGAGATTGGGCACGTAAAGTTGAAGCCAGTTGATAACCTGCATGTCCACTACCAATAATGACAATCGGTTCAATAACCGGAGCGACTACAATTTGTGGTTGCTCCTCAAGATCAACATCGGTAATGTCAAGCATTTCAAAATCTGCTTTACCCACTTGACAATCAGGGCATAACCAATCTTCAGGGACATCTTCCCATTTGGTACCTGGTGCAATTCCATCATCAGGCCAGCCTTTTGCTTCATCATAAATCCAGCCACAGACAATACATAACCACTTTCTCATCGTGTCTATTCCCTTTTCTCGTACTTATTTACGCGTGATGTTGCAAACGAATACCAATATTGCGCGTTTGCACATAACTGTAGATGGCTTCCTGCCCTTTTTCACGACCAAAACCAGATAAACCCACACCACCAAATGGTGTCTCAATACCGCCAGCAAACCATTCGTTAATAAAGACCTGACCAGCGATCAGTCGATTTGCCACTCGAAGTGTCTGATTTAGATTTTCACCAAATACACCAGCCACCAGACCAAAGTCTGTACCATTGGCAATGGCAACTGCTTCATCTTCATCCTCAAACGGAATAATGACTTGGACAGGGCCAAAGACTTCTTCTTGTGCAATTGACATATTTGCCGTGGCTTCAATAATGGTTGGTAATACAAAGTAGCCATCCAAATCAGCAGCTTTCCCACCCGTTAAGATGTTTGCACCCTCTTGACGAGCTTTTTCAATCATCGTGAGGATTTGTTGCTGTTGATCTTTAGAAACAACTGGCGTCAACTCAGCATTGGATTCACCAATACCAATAGTCAGACTCTCAGCTAGGCTTACTACCGCAGCTTTTACTTCTTCATAACGGCTACGCTGTACCAATAATCGAGACATTGCGGAACAGACTTGGCCAGAGTTATAAAAAATACCAACTTTTACACTCCGCAATAATTGCTCAAGATTGACATCGGCAAATGCAATAGCGGCTGATTTGCCACCAAGTTCCATAACAGATGGAGTGGCACGTGCTGCGGCATCTTTTAAAATACGTTGCCCTGTTGGTACAGAACCTGTGAACACGATTTGGTTGGTTTCCTGATGCGTCACCAAATGGGTACCAACTTCAGAACCCTTACCGCAAAGTAAATTCACTGCGCCTTGAGGGAATCCAGCTTTCTCAATGGCTTTAATTAATAAAACCATCCCTAAAGGTGAAACTTCTGGTGACTTGATTACAACCGCATTCCCTGCTGCCAAAGCTGGCGCAAGTGAGCGAGCACAAATTGATACAGGAAAGTTCCAAGGCACGATCTGAACCGAAATACCCATTGGAATGTATTGGGTAAAATCAATATAGTCCTTGCCTAAAGGGACTGAAATCCCTTCAATTTTATCGGCCATCCCTGCGTAATATTCAAAATAGCGTGCAGCCTCATCAAATTCTTCACGGGCAGTCTGTAGATTTTTACCATTTTCACGGCAAAGGATAAGTGCTCCTTCTTCAGTGATTTCACGGATCGCCTCAGCTGCTTTGAGTAACCATGCTGTACGCTGTGCAGGGCGAACATCCGTTAATGCACCACTATTTACACAGCGGCGCGCTGCAGCCATTGCTGCATCCGCATCTTCAATACTTGCTTGAGCAACTGTTGCAAACACTTTATCTGTTGCCGGATTGATAACCGCCAATTGGCGAGAAGCATCTCGCCATTGACCATCAAAATAATTGAGGTAATGTTGCATATTATGCCTCCAACGCCTTTTTAGCTTGAGTCGCTAACCATTTCTGGAAGAAGTGTGTTGGTAAGTCCATTTCTGGTGAGAAAACACCACCACCAAAGCCTGGGGAATGACGTCCTTTTTGCATCGTTTCAACTGCAAATACATCTTCACTAAACACGACTTTCCACGACTCTAAAGTTGCTTTTCGGCATTCGTCGTATTTAGGGTCTAATGATTCATCACCCACATAATACAAACGAAGATTTTCAATCGTTTTTTCAGGTGCAACTGGGTCTAACATAATCGCAAAGGCATGGTCAGCCTGAATACCAATGAGTGCATTTGGGAAAATAGACAGATATTCTGCTTGGCGTAATTTATCTTCTGGCCAGCTTGGAAAAACAGGTAAATGCGTCCCAGCTGTTGATGATAAATTGTATTTATAACTACCCTGACCTGAGAAGCGATCTTCAATCATAATGTTGTAGTGATCTTCAAGCTTTGAATAGGTATTTAAGGCAGGGTGTACCCATGGTAAATGGTAAGCTTCACAATAGTTTTCAACAGCAAGTTTCCAGTTACTTTCTACAGGTAATTGGAAAGTCGAACCAATTTTGCTGGTACGAATTAAATCTAAACCATTTTCACCTAAGAATTCTTTCCAACGTTCTGTAACAGGCGCAATGTGATCTTCAAATGCAGGCGCATCCCCAGAAATATTAATAAACACCATGTCCATCCAAATTGCGGAACGAAGTGCTTTTAAGCCATGTTTTTCACATTTAAAACGTTCATCTTTATGCTGACCAATACCACCAACATGAGGTGTACCTTTTAAGTTACCATTGATGTCGTAACTCCAAGAATGGTACTGGCAACGAATCACGCCTTCAATCGTGCCTTCGTCTTGTACTAAAATCATTCCACGGTGGCTACACACATTATGAAACACTTGTAAGACGCCTTCACGATTACGCATCATTACTAGCGGCATACCCATAAAATTTACAGGTTTTACATAGTTATTTTTAGGCAAGTCAGAAGAAAAACCGATACAAACCCAAGTTTTACTTAAAATATCGTCTCGTTCAAAATTAAAATATTCACTACTGGTATATGCTAAATTTGGCATACCATTTGATTCAGTAATTGAATTTAAAACGTTATCGACTTGCTGAACCGTAATTAATTGCTGGCTAACTCGAC
Source organism: Acinetobacter sp. MB5 (assembly GCF_003261585.1). Taxonomy (GTDB): domain Bacteria; phylum Pseudomonadota; class Gammaproteobacteria; order Pseudomonadales; family Moraxellaceae; genus Acinetobacter. The sequence goes on from NZ_POVU01000003.1 coordinate 99,388, forward strand.
TATTCATCTGATGATCTCCATATATTTAAAACAAACGCAGAACTCCCTGCGCTGAGTGATTTACATACTCTGCTATCTCTTCTGCGATTGTGTTAAATATCGATACACCCGACAAACGACTTTTTAGCTAGGTATGCATGAGTTTTTGTCATCTATTTTTCTTTATAGCTCTTCATTCATACGCAATTGCAATATCTAAAAAATGATGCATGACTAAAACTCACCCATGGATGAGAATAAATCGGTTGAGCAATCTTTATGCTCATCACTACTCTTTTGTGATGAGCATAAATCAGTTAACAGGCTGTTAACTGCTACGTATCCAAGGAGGAGCTATGCGCAATACAACACAAGTCTTAAAAGGACTTAACCCCACCGTCTCAGTAGGATCAAAACTACTACTATTTGTTTTTATTGCTTTTTGTATTTTTAGAGAACAACAGGCAGGCGAATATTTCCAGTTTATTTCGACCAGTTTGCTAAATAATGCAAAATGGTTTCTTCTCCTACTGGCAACATTGTTATTGGTTTTTTTAGTTTATTTATGTATGAGTCGCTATGGACATATTCGACTAGGAAAAGATGATGAAAAGCCTGAATACAGCAATATTGCTTGGATCTCCATGCTGTTTTCCTGTGGAATGGGTGTTGGGCTATTATTTTGGTCAGTAGCAGAACCCATTACCCACTATGCTAGCAATCCTTTTACTCAAGGTTTCACCGATGAAGCCGCAAGTATGGCAATGCAAATTACATTTTTCCATTGGGGGCTACACCCTTGGGGACTATTTTGTATGGCAGCCGTTGCTCTTGGTTATTTCTGCTATCGTAAAGACTTACCTTTTGCCATGCGTTCAATTTTATATCCACTGATTGGCAACCGAATTTATGGTCCGATTGGAAATATCGTTGATATTTTAACAATTGTGATCACTGCATTTGGTGTTTCTCAATCATTGAGTATGGGAATTTTGGAGCTTAACACAGGGCTTAATCATACTTTTGGCATTAATATTGATGTAAAAATTCAGCTCGCTATGGTCATAGTTTTATGTACTTTGGCGACCATTTCCCTCATGTCAGCAATTAGTAAAGGCTTTAAAGTAATTGCTGAAGGCAATATGATCATCTCTTACTTTCTAGTTTTTGTCGTGATTGTATTAGGTGCAACTCGTTATATCTTCAATTCTTTCTTTGAAGGGGTTGGTGACTATCTACAACATATCGTGGGCATGAGCTTATGGAGTGATGCTCAAAAAGATTCAGGTTGGCAAAACTGGTGGACTGCATATTATTGGCCATGGTGGATGACGTGGGCACCATTTGTCGGTATGTTTATCGCCCGTATTTCTAGAGGCCGGACAATTCGTGAGCTCATTTGCTGCACCTTATTTGCTCCGACTTTACTAACGTTCATCTGGATTGCAGCATTTGGTGGTGCTTCACTTAAGATCGAAAAAGAAGCTCGAGCGAATGCAGCACACGAACTAGTGATCAATCAACAACATGTCAGCAATACTAGCAGTAATGCCAAAGCTGATATTGCAAAGCATGAGCCACATAAAATGTCGATTGCTGAGGCAACCAAAGCAGACCCGACTCGTGCTGTTTTTGTCTTCTTTGACCACATTAGTTCTAGCTCAACAACTAAAATTTTCCTTAGTTCCCTTCTATGTTTATTGTTGGCAATTCACATTATTACCTTAGTCAACTCTGGAACCCTAGTGCTATGTTTTCTTGATGCGAATGGAACAACAGATCCGTCTATTAGTATCCGTCTGATCTGGGGAATTATTATTCCATTAATCGGAGGTGGCTTAATCATCGCTGGTGGGCTTAAAGCCATTCAAACAGCCACCATTATTGCAGGTTTTCCAATTGCAATATTACTGGGAATCATGGCCGTTTCTTTATTCAAAAGCTTACGTCAAGAACCACAAGCATGGGCAATGATGCCTGAGCATGTTCGACCAGACTTCTGTAAAGCCGAAAGCGATAAGCCTGTAGATAAAAATAGCTCTCTTCAGACAATTTCAAAAGATCATCTCGCCATAAAAGAATAAGAAAGACAAATAGGGATCTTTTCAGATCCCTATTTTTTTATTTTCATCCATTTAGATTTCGTTTAACTTCTCAGAAAAAAATAGACTATTAACTTTCGACACCCACTGCATCACTTAAACCAGTTGGTCCTATATCATTTGAAACCTGTTCCAAAAGCCAGCTGCGAAAACGCTTTACGCTTGAGGAAATTACACCCCGATCTATTGGTTCTAACATACAGAAATTTGCCTGAGTCTTAAGTACAGTATCTATTGGACGAACCAAAGCCCCTGTTTCTAGATAATCGTTTAATAATGAACTCCAAGCTAATGCGATACCCTGACCATTTATTGCCGCCTGAAGCAATAATGGATAATTATTGATATTCACTTTGTTCCTAGGCTTAATGAGAGGATATCCGACTGATTCAAACCATTTTGGCCATGTCATCCAGTCTTGCTGAGATTCATCCAAATACAATAAAGTCTTGCCAAAAATTTCCTGAGGATCTTGAGAGCCATTTAATTGTTTAAGGTAGTTTGGGCTGCATACAGGAAAAACCTCCTCAGAAAATAGAGGAGTAACCTTCATTCCGCTGGGGGGGGTTTTACAGTAAAATAAGGCAATATCACAATCCATTTTATCCAAGTCTAGGATATTTTCTGTAGTTAAAATCCTTAAATCAATACCTTCTGTTTGCTGAAAATCGGCTATCTTCGGCAATAACCAAAGTGCAGCCATTGCGCTGGTTGTTGCTACAGTGACCTGATGTTCACCCTGCCATTTTTTAATTTCAGCTGTTGCCTGTGATACATCCAATAATGCACCATAAATCGCTTGATAATACTGTAATCCTGTAGAAGTTAAAAAAATATGGCGATTGGCTCTTACAAAGAGCTCTTTACCTAAATATTCTTCTAATTGGCGAATCTGGCGACTAATCGCTCCTTGCGTAACATTTAACTCATTTGCAGCTTGTGTAAAACTGAGGTGGCGTGCAGCTGCCTCAAATACGATCAGGCTATTCATTGGTGGCAATGGCTTGATTCTCATGGACACTCCTAATTTGTCCGTTCCTATACTTGATTCTACTAAAATCCAGCATCATCTTTCAGATAATGCAGTAAAACCATTTTCATTCACTTAATGCAATCCCTACAAATAGTTAGAACATCAACGTTTGCCTATGTTTTATCTGCAAACAAAATCTCATAATTGAAAAATAATATAAAGTGAGAAAAAGTATTCTTTGCATGAGTTTTTCTCATAAATCATACAATAAGCATGCTTTTAAAATTCATATAGACTGGGAACTCTAGGATATAGGTACTTAAAGTACGTCAACTTTTACACACTCAATGCAATCACAGATTGTGATTTATCTCATTAAAATTACTCAGTACATTCTGTTTATTTAATCTCAACTGTTTCCCAATCATTCTTATGTTCGATCAATACTATTTTCAGATTTAAGTAAAGTTTATATATCCCATTCTCAGCAAACTCATGAAATCACAATTGATTTAGAGTTATTTACAATCATTTATATCTAAGAATAAGTTAGTATAAATAATTCAAACTTATCTCAGAAAAAAAAGATATTCTCAATCAGGATTTGATCTGCAACATGAGTCAAATTAATTTTTATGCTAATATAGCGCGCTCTTTTTTAGAGCCTGACACACTGTGCAAGTGCTCAACCCATCAAGGTCTTTGGAGTTATTTAAATGACTGATATTTCAAAAAATTCAAGCAACTTAATAACTCCCCGCATCAGTGTCGCCCCGATGATGGATTGGACAACCAAAGACTACCGCTATTTTGCACGTCTGTTTAACCCAAATGTTGTGCTCTACACTGAGATGGTGACCACGGGCGCAATCATTCATGGCGATGCGCCACGTCATTTGAATTTCAACCAGCAAGAACACCCGATTGTGCTGCAACTGGGTGGTTCAGATCCTAAAGATCTAGCAACCTGTAGCAAAATGGCGCAAGACTGGGGGTATGACGAAGTCAATCTGAATGTCGGCTGCCCAAGTGACCGAGTACAGAACAATAAAATCGGGGCATGTCTGATGGCAGAGCCTGAATTAGTCGCTGAATGCATTGCATCTATGCAAAATGCTGTGCAAATTCCTGTGCATGTCAAACACCGTATCGGGATTGACGACATGCAGTCTTATGAAGAAATGCTGAACTTTGTCGATACCGTGGCAAAAACGGGCTGTACCCATTTTGTGGTGCACGCGCGTATTGCACTCCTCAAAGGCTTATCGCCTAAAGAAAACCGTGAAGTTCCACCTTTACGCTACGAAGATGTATATCGTTTAAAACAAGACCGCCCACATCTATTTATTGAAATCAATGGCGGCATCAAAACGGCTGCTGAAACCAAACAGCATTTGCAACATGTCGATGGTGTAATGATTGGTCGCGAAGCCTATCACAACCCTTATCTGTTAGCAGAGTTAGGCGAACTGTGGAATCTGGAGATGCCTGACCGTTTTGAAATTATGCAACAGATGTTGCCGTATATTGAGCAGCGCATGGCTGAAGGTGCGCCATTGTCCATCATTACTCGCCATATCTTAGGTTTATTCCAAAATTTACCAGGCGCACGTAAATGGCGTCAGGCACTCAGTGGTGGCAATGCCAAAACCTTTGCCGATGTTGAACAAGCCATTGATAATATTCAAGCAGCAATGAAACGTACTGAAGACTATTTACGAGAAGCACAACTTTAAGATTTAAAAGTGATTTAATTAGTCCAATCGACCTCTTTCAAAAGGCAATACATGCCCATGAAAGAGGTTCTTGATCTTGCCAATCAACAGACCTTAACCCAAATAAATTTTTAAACGCTTTAACGAATACAGCGGAATAAACGGAATCAGAATCGGGACTTGCTGTACATACGATTGAAATTCCAAATTTTCAGCATAGCGTTGTTCCTGTTTAAACTCCAAACGGCGTGCTGAACCCAGCATAATCAACTCGATACACAACCAGCCAATCAGTGCCAAAAGCAGCGTTGCAACGCCCGACATGACTTGCAGTGCACAAATCAGATTGCCTGTCCAAAACAGCATTTCCCCAAAATAATTGGGACAACGACTGAAACGATACAGCCCTTGCTGCATAAACTGGTCAGGATTGAATGCCTTAAACGCCGTTTTTTGATAATCCGCTAGCATCTCAATCACCACACCCAGTGCCATAAGGGTTACACCCAAATACTGACTGACTTGCGTCGGCTGATGTGCATGTAACACCCATGCCGCAGGTGCTGCCATCGCTACATATAGGGTAGCAACGGTCAGCCAAATTACGACCTTCAAGAAGCCTTGTAAATGCTGACTTCGCTGTTTGGATGCCTGTAATTCTTTGGCATAACTCGGTTTACTTTCGCGAGAAATCAGGTAACTCGCCAGTCGAATCCCATAAAAAGTCAATAAACTCAATTGAATCACACTGAGTACGGTCAGATGATCCCACCAAATCATTTCAAATAAAATCGCCAAGCCCGTAATCGACAGCCCATAGCCAATACTGATAAACCAGTCTGAACGAATAAATCCCAATGCTGAAATGACAAGGCTTAGCGCCAGCGCCCAGCCCATCTGCATTGCAGGAAAATCATGAAAAAATTGTGCGGACATCGTCCCTTTCCTTGTTCAATTTTAGGCTGAGTATGCATGTGCATTATCGAGCTAAAATTGAGAAGGATTTTAATTTTTGTAACTTTTCAACCAATTACATCATCAAGCTGTATATGCACTAAATCGAAATGCCTGCTGTGGCAATCCCGTAGATTGCAATGCTGATCAGCAACACACCACAGGTTGCCAAAATTTTGTGGTAAATCGAACTTTTAGAAAGTAGGTTAAATACATGATAAACAATAGATAATGTCAGAAAATCCAGAATAATCCACGTCACAATCAGAATCAGCAGGCTGATATTAATATTGTCATGCACATGAATAAATTGCGGAAAGAAGGATGAAAAAAAGATGATGTCCTTCGGATTAGACAAACCCACCATCAAGCCTTTTTTAAAGCCGCCATCGGCTGGTTTGAGTTGTTGCATGGCAGCATCATGACCTGTATAGAGGTCTCTTAAAATTTCATAACCCAAATAGGCAATATATGCACAGCCCGCGATTTTAATGCTTAAAAAAATCCACGGTTCGATGCTGAGCAAACCTTTTAAAATCAGAACCGATAAGGCAATCAAAATCAGTGATGCAAAGTTTGTCCCGAAAATGGTTCTGAGTGCCGCAGCATAACCGCCTTTTAGACCCGCACTTGCCACCAGTAACATCACTGGGCCAGGAATGGCGATCATCACAATGACCGTTGTGGCATATAAAATCAGTTCAAGAAAATGCATCGAAGTTTTCCTATATTTTTAAAGTGGCTTGGTTTTAGGCTTCTTGAATCAATAATTTTGAAGCTCGATATTTTCGATTTTTTAAAGCAGGCTCTAGATGGAAAGAATAGAGCAAAAGATCATCTTGTTTTATATAGCACTGCATACACCGCCGACAACGATGTATGCAAAAAATGTGAAAATTAAACTGATTTTTTACGCAAAGCTTCGAGTTTTTTCAACACTTCAGCCACAGCAATCATGGCAAAACTGGATGTGACCACCACTGCCGAACCATAACCGCCACAACGTAGACCTGCACTTGGGCAAACGTCAGCACTAGAAAACGGATTATCAATCGAGTACACACAGGTAATGCCAAATTTTTCTTTCGGCTTTTTACAAATGCCTTTGCTGCGTAACTGCGCACGCAATTTTGCCAGCATCGGATCTTGTTCAGTTTTGGACAAATCAGCCACACGAATTTTCAGCGGATCGAGTTTGCCACCTGCACCACCAGACACAATCAACGGAATCTTGTTAAAACGGCAGTGCAACATCAAGGCAAGTTTGGCTTTGACATCATCAATACAGTCCAGAATCACATCAGGCGCATCAACCAAGAATTCTTTAACATTTTCAGGGCTGAGATAATCATCAATCACCTTAACCTGCATACGTGGATTGATCTGACGGCAACGCTCCGCCATGACCGCAACTTTGTCATGCCCAAGTGTCGAGCTCATGGCAGGTAACTGGCGATTGATATTCGATGCGGCAACCACATCCATATCGACAAGGGTTAATCGTCCAATACCTGTGCGTGCCAAGGCTTCAACTGCCCAACTGCCGACACCACCTATCCCGATCACCATGACATGGCTTTGTTCAAACTGATTGAAATTCGGCTCACCATAAATTTTGGCAACACCTGCAAAACGGCGGTCATATTCATCATGAGCAAGATCGGTCATAGCACTAACATTTTAGGAATTGAAAGACAGGGCAGCTATTTTACTGCTTTTTTCTAGGGAGAGGGAATGAAAAAAGCGCCGAGTCTCACTCAGCGCTTTTTTCTAGAACATCAACTAACTTCTTTCATTAATCCCCTTTTTCTCTCCTTATTCGAGAAATATGAAGCGGCTGAAAATCATAATGAAAGACGTCCAGCATTAGGACGCAATCAGATGACGCAGTACATAATGCAAGATGCCGCCCGCTTTAAAGTATTCAACCTCATTTAAAGTATCAATTCGGCATAACACTTCAAACTGATCATGCGAACCATCGGGACGTTTCACATGCACCTGCAAGGTTTGATGCGGCTGCAAGGTATCGGACAGTCCTGAAATGGACAGAATCTCTTGCCCTGTCAGATTCAGACTTTGACGGGTTTGCCCATCTACAAACTGTAATGGCAACACCCCCATTCCCACCAAGTTTGAACGGTGAATCCGCTCAAAACTTTCCGCAATCACTGCTTTCACACCAAGCAGATTGGTGCCTTTGGCTGCCCAGTCGCGTGATGAACCTGTGCCATACTCTTTCCCTGCCACAATTACCAAAGGTGTATGTGCTTCCTGATAACGCATGGCTGCATCATAAATCGCAAGTTTCTCGCCTGTTGGAATGTAAATGGTATTACCGCCCTCTTCTCCACCCAGCATTTCATTTTTAATGCGGATATTGGCAAATGTGCCGCGCATCATGACTTCATGGTTACCACGGCGTGAGCCATAAGAGTTAAAGTCTTTTGGTTCGACGCCATTTTCCTGTAAATAACGTCCCGCAGGGCTGTCCTTTTTGATATTTCCCGCAGGTGAAATATGGTCGGTGGTGACTGAATCACCCAGTACTGCCAAAATTCGGGCATCGACAATATTGTCAATCGGAACAGGTGGCTGATCAATCCCTGCAAAAAATGGTGGATGCTGAATATAAGTCGAGGTGTCATCCCACGCATAAGTTTGACTTTCAGGAATCTGAATTGCTTTCCAGCTGGCATCTCCCTCAAACACTTGCGCATATTCTCGATGGAACATGGCAGTATTCACTTGCTGTAATGCAGTTTTAATTTCCTCTGTCGTTGGCCAAATATCTTTGAGATAAATCGGTTTCCCCTGATGGTTGATTGCCAATGGTTCAGTGGTTAAGTCAATACGAATGGTACCTGCCAAACCGAAAGCAATGACCAGTGGTGGTGAAGCTAACCAGTTGGTTTTCACCAGTGGATGCACCCGCCCTTCAAAGTTCCGATTCCCCGAAAGCACCGATGCCACATTCAAGTCATGACATTGAACTGCCTCTTCAATCACTTCAGGCAATGGCCCTGAGTTGCCAATACAGGTGGTACAACCATAGCCCACCAATTGATAACCTAACTGATTCAAATAGGGTGTTAGCCCTGCCGCTTCAAGATAATCGGTCACTACTTTAGAGCCTGGTGCCAAAGAGCTTTTCACCCATGGTTTACGCTGCAAGCCTTGCTCAATGGCTTTTTTCGCAAGCAAGCCTGCTGCCAGCATGACACTCGGGTTGGATGTATTGGTACATGAGGTAATTGCTGAAATCACCACATCACCATGTTTGAGTTCAAAGTGTTCACCATTTAAAGTACAACTTGGTGCTTCGTTTTGCACTGCGGCAGTTTGTGCTGCAACGGCTGTACCGCCACCCTCATTCTCTAGTTGTTCTTTGTCCTGTTTAGCAGGTTTCATGCTGAGTTCGAGCACTTCATCGAAAGTTTTCGACACATCCGAAAGCAGTACCCGATCTTGTGGGCGTTTTGGCCCTGCCAGACTGGCTTCAACACTGGACATATCCAAACTCAAGCTATCGGTAAACTCAGGTTCATCTCCCGCATAACGCCATAAGCCTTGTGCCTGACTGTAGGCTTCAACCAAAGCGATCCGTTCTGGCTTACGTCCTGTCAAACGCAAATATTCCAAGGTCACTTCATCTATCGGGAAGAAACCACAGGTTGCGCCATATTCAGGCGCCATATTGGCAATGGTGGCACGATCTGCCAGTGGCAAGTCTGCCAAGCCATCACCATAAAATTCGACAAATTTTCCGACCACGCCTTTTTTACGCAGCATTTGAGTGATGGTTAAAACCAAATCGGTGGCGGTAATGCCTTCACGCAGTTTACCCGTCAGTTTAAAACCGATCACTTCAGGAATCAGCATGGAAATCGGCTGTCCAAGCATGGCAGCTTCGGCTTCAATCCCGCCCACACCCCAACCGAGGACACCTAAACCATTAATCATGGTGGTATGTGAGTCAGTACCGACCAAGGTGTCAGGAAAGGCAAAGGTTTTACCTTCATCGTCTGCTGTCCAGACGGCTTGTGCCAGATATTCCAGATTGACCTGATGGCAAATCCCTGTGCCAGGCGGCACCACGCTAAAGTTGTTAAATGCTGACTGCCCCCAGCGCAAGAACTGATAGCGTTCGGCATTACGTTGCATTTCAATTTCGACATTTTCCTGAAACGCATGACTACTGGCAAAATGATCAACCATCACCGAGTGGTCAATCACCAAGTCGACAGGCGATAGCGGATTAATCTTTTCAGGGTCTTTACCTGCTTTGGCCACCGCTGCGCGCATAGCTGCCAAGTCGACCACGGCAGGCACACCTGTGAAATCCTGCATCAAAACCCGTGCAGGGCGATACTGGATTTCCTGCTCACTGGTTTTTTGTTTGAGCCAGTCGACAATGGCATGAATATGCGCGGCTGTGACCGTTTGGTTATCTTCAAAGCGCAGTAGATTTTCCAGCAGCACCTTCAGGGATTTTGGCAGTTTGCTTAAATCACCGAGATGTTCAGCGGCTTTGGCTAAACTAAAATATTGGTAACTGCATTCATCGACTTTTAGCGTTTGTAACGCGTGAAAACTATTGATGTGACTATACTTAGCCATACGGGTAACCTCCGATTCGGCATTTTATTTTTTGCTGTCCTTTTCTTTATTTACTGTATGCCGATTTAAGTGTGGAAGTGTTCTATTTTGGTTAGAGCATGTTGGTCTTTGCAAGTGGCAAAACGTCCAGTGTATTTTGCCAAAGCTGTTCAGCGAGTGAGTCACTTTTCATATTTAGACACGCAGCCAGTCCATCAAGCACATAAGGTAAATTGGCAGGCGTATTGCGTGTGCGTTGTTCAGTGGATGTCTGGCAACACAGTGGCGTCATATCTGGGCAATCTGTCTCTAAAACCAGATGCTCCGCCCCAACCGCTTGCACCACCTGAATGAGTTTTTTCGCATTCGGATTGGTGATCTGCCCTGTAATTCCCAATTTAAAACCAAGTTGAATAAAAGCTTTGGCTTCTTCGATTCCACCACTAAACGCATGGGCAATGCCGCCGCGCTGAAAGTGTTGTTTTTTGAGGAGTGCCAATACCTCGGCATGGCTTTTGCGGATATGTAATAACACAGGCAAATCAAACTGCTGTGCCAATTCTAACTGTGCCGTGAAATAATTTTTTTGCTGTTGTAAAACCTCAGGCTGTTTATGCTGCTTGAGGAAGGTATCTAAACCAATTTCCCCCACAGCAAGGCATTGTTGTTGCTTGAGCAAGCTTTCCAGCACCAGTAAATCTTCAGGTTGATGCTGTTCGATATAAAACGGATGCAAGCCTGGAGCTAAATAACTGTGTGGAGCCGTACGAAAGCCCTGTAATTGTTGATGTGTTCTGAGCAAATCATCAAAACGAGAAGCCACAAAACCAATTAATACCAGCGCATCGACCCCAAACTGTTTGGCAGCACAGGCCAACTGCTCACGATCATGATCGAACTCAGGCACATCAAAATGCGTGTGCGTATCGAACAGCCGCATTTTAAGCTGTGCCTTTAACTACACTGGCTGTAGTTGCAGCAACCGTATCGGGCTTTGGTAAATACTCTGATTTTACGATGCCTTTGAGTTTTTCGTAGGGAATGGTAAAGGTTGGCATACCGACCACATAGGGCCCAATTTCATATTCAGCATATTGCAGCACCAAACCTTGCGCACTGAAATAAAAATTACTGGTCAATTTAAACGGCCAAGCATCTTCATATTCCTGTACATTATTTGCCAGTTTTTGCTCGATCACCCAATCTTGAAACTGCTGATGAAGCTGTTTTAACAACTGATCTTTTTGATTGGGCAACAACACATCACCCAGTTTAAGCTGCTGTTTCTGTTTCAGATCAAACACCAAATACTGCTGTGCCTCGGTGCCATGTGCACCACCTAAAAAGCTGTCCGAATTCAGCTGCACGGTCACAATGTTATCTTGTTTACGCAAAATCTTGGGCTGCACATGAAAGGTAATTTGCGGATTGGCATTCATGCTTTTCAGCTGCTGATCCAGAATCAGGAATGCTTTGGCATACTGCTGCACTTGATGATTTAAATCACTTGGCTCAGGTTCAGAGGCAAAGACCTCAGAAGCCGCTGGATTAATTGCTGCAAGATCAAGGTTATTGCGTAAAGCAGCCAAAATTGCAGCATCCACCTGCGTATCAATAAAATCATAATTGGTATTTAAACGCTGTACCTGAAACTCAGGACAGTTATTCCCCTCACAAGCAGGCAACTGCACAGGAATATTTTCTAAATTGGCTGTAAATTCATAAGGGTTTTGAATGGCTTTCGCTTGAGTCATCTGTGCAGCAGAGACCGTCTTCTCTGTATCATCATTTTGTTTTTGACAGGCGCTCAACAATAGACTCACACTGAGCACCGACATAGAGAATGTCATTGAAAGATTCTTACGCAACATGAATGCCGCCTTTTATTGTCATGTTTGTCTTTAAAATAACGTGATTTTTCGCATCACCGTGTACTGTTTTTTTTAAAACATGGTGTGAAATACATCGGGTTGAAGCATTTGTTCAGTCTGCTGCTTATTCAGGAAAATTTCCAGTTGTTTAGCATCTTTCACAATCTCATTGGCGCGATAATGCAGGCCAATGCCTTCTCCGTCAAAAAACCAGTCCGCCTGTCCCCAATACAGCTTTTTCGGAGCCGTTTGCTGCACATTATGGCTTTGCTGTTTCAACCATTGCTGATAGGTATCTTGCACAATTTGATCAAAAGCCACGCGATATTTTGGCTGAATCACATCTAAAATGCTCAGCTCTTTTTGCAATTTGCGATCGGCAACAAAGAAATATTGACGTTCTTTGACTTCGACATCGGCCTGTTTGCTGCTGACCTGTAGTTGAAGCAGCACATATTGGTTACGCTGCGAGGCCACTCGGGTTTGAATGTGCAAACGATACGGCTGATTGGCTGAGAATTCCTGCTGCCAGTCATCTGACTTTTTCACATAGGCATTAATCGCCTGCTGCAAACTTAAGTTCTGTTTTAAATCAATCTGTGCCTGTACCACTCGACTCAAATCTGTCGTAATCCAACGGTTAAGCCATGCATCTTTGGTACTAATGGTTTGAATATAAATATCAATACAGTTTTTCTTTTCGCAAAATGGCAGCGCATATTCGGCAGGTTTTGTTTGAATATTCAGATACGGCAATACATCAGGATTACTGACTTGTGTATTGCTGGCCGTTTGTTCTTGTTGTGATTCCGAAGGCTCTTTATGACATGCGCTCAGTAACAAGATGCTCGACAACATGGTCAAAATTACGGTTTGTTTTTTCATAGCATTGATCCGCCCGTTCATCTTGAAAAAACAGCTTCTCAAGAGAAGCTGTTTTCAATATTACTCAACTTAGTGTTCGCGTGTATTGCGGAACTGAATATCAGGATAACGTTCCTGCATAATCTGCAAATTCACACGACTTGGTGCGAGGTAAGTCAAGTGCCCGCCACCATCAACAGACAGTTGATCGTGTGCTTTCTTCTTAAATTCGTTGAATTTCTTTTCATCATCACAAGAGACCCAACGTACGGTGTTGATGCTCACTGGCTCATAAATACAATCGACTTTGTATTCTTCTTTCAAACGGAATGCAACGACTTCAAACTGAAGCACACCGACTGCACCCACAATCAGGTCATTGCTGTTTTGCGGCATAAAGACCTGTGTTGCACCTTCTTCAGACAACTCTTTGAGACCTTTTTGCAACTGTTTAGATTTCAAAGGATCTTTTAAACGCACACGGCGGAACATCTCAGGGGCAAAGTGCGGAATCCCTGTGAATTGCAGTTTTTCGCCAGAGGTAAAAGTATCACCAATTTGAATGGTGCCGTGGTTATGTAAACCAATGATGTCACCTGGCCATGCTTCTTCCAAGTGCTCACGCTCACCTGCAAGGAATGTCAATGCGTCACTAATACGGATTTCTTTACCAATCCGTACATGGTTCATTTTCAAGCCTTTTTCATATTTGCCTGAACAAATACGCATAAAGGCAATACGGTCACGGTGTTTCGGATCCATGTTGGCCTGAATCTTAAAGACAAAGCCCGTGAAACCTTCTTCAGTCGCTTCAACCTTACGGTCTTGAGTCGGATGTGCTTTTGGCTCTGGCGCATAGTTGCTAAATGCATCAAGCACATGGTCTACACCAAAGTTACCCAGTGCTGTACCAAACAATACAGGCGTTTGACGACCCGCCAAAAACTCTTCACGGTCTAAAGGCTCATTCGCCATTTGTACCAGTTCTAAAGACTCTTCAAATGCCGCCCAAGCCAATTCACCGACTTTTTCACGTAGGTCAGCATGGTCATAACCATCACGAATTTCAATCTCGGTAATGGTTGAGCCGAAACCTGCTTTATACACATAGAATTTTTCTTCAATCAGGTTAAATACACCTGCGAAGTCACGACCTGAACCAAGCGGCCAAGTGATTGGAACACATTTAATTTTGAGGACGTTTTCAATTTCATCCAACAACTCTAAAGGCTCACGAATTTCACGGTCCATTTTATTGACGAAAGAAATAATTGGTGTGTCACGCATACGACAGACTTCCATCAATTTGATGGTTCGGTCTTCGACACCTTTTGCACCGTCAATCACCATGAGTGCAGAGTCGACCGCAGTTAAGGTACGATACGTATCTTCCGAGAAGTCTTCATGCCCTGGGGTATCGAGCAGGTTAATCACATAATTTTTATAAGGGAACTGCATGACCGAAGTGGTAATCGAAATCCCACGTTCTTTTTCCATTTCCATCCAGTCAGAAGTTGCTGCACGGTCAGACTTACGGCTTTTCACCATCCCCGCAACCTGAATCGCTTTACCCCATAACAGCAGTTTTTCTGTCATGGTGGTTTTACCCGCATCGGGGTGGGAAATGATGGCAAAAGTCCTGCGGGCTTTGACCTGATTAATTAATTCATCTTTAAACATTAGAGCAATCTTCAATATGTACAGAGTTTTGTACACAAAAATTCATATGTACAAAAACAGAAAATATAGGGATTCGAAATTGGCGACATTGTAGCAGATTTCAGAATTCCTGTTGATGGATTGTTGATTCAGCTAAGCAATTCATATTTCTAATATTTTAAAAATCAGCCGAATACAGCCACAATCTAAAGCCCTTAAGCACTTCAAATTAAGCACATTTTAAAATGCAGATTTCTGTCATGTGCCTCATTGTTCGAACAATATCGACCAATCATCTAAGACATACCGCTACATTTTAGGCAGCCTGCCAATTCTCCAAATATTGAGCAATTTCATCGGCTGTATTTCTGGCAGTTCTCGACACACCAATCAATGTCGCTGAAGCTGCGCCTGTCCACTCGCCATAACCCACCAACCAGAGATTCGGCTGTTTCAGTGCGCGTGTCCCTTCGACAGCAACCGTATTGTTCTGTTCCAAAATCTGAAGATGATTTAAATGCCCCAGTGATGCCTTGAATCCCGTACACCAAATAATGGCATCCACATCTTCACGCGTGCCATCCGACCAAATCACTGCATTTTGGGTCAATGACTGAAAAGGCGAACGGCTGTGCAGAACACCTCTTGCCCTTGCCTCTTTGACCGAGTCAATCATGACAATATCACCTAGCCCACCCACAGGCTGCTCAATCACTCGACCTTCCTGCTGGGCTTTCAAGCGTTCAGTTGCTCTTAAAAATAGCACTCGACCATCGACATCATCCGATAAAAACTGCGGGGGTGTCTGTGTAATCCAAATAGTTTCCGTCACTTTGGACACTTCAGCCAAAATTTGTGCACCCGAGTTCCCGCCCCCCACAATCAGCACTTTTTTCTGCTGAAAGGGTTCAGCATTTTGATAGTGCGCAGAATGTAACTGAATCCCCTGAAACACATCTCGCCCTTCATATTCAGGAATATTGGGCTGACTCCATGTGCCTGTTGCACTCACCACCGCTTTTGCTCGCCAACAACGCTCACCAGAAAAAACATCTAGATATTGGCCTTGAGCTTCAATACGATCAACATGTACTGGACGAATAATCGGAAACTGATAGCGCTGTTCATAAGCAGTTAAATAACAGATCACTTCATTGCGTGTCGGATAAGTCTGAGCCGTAGGAGGCATTAACCATCCAGACAAAGAACTCCATGTATTTGGAGAAAACAGTCGTAATGATTCCCAAGCATGCTGCCAAGCACCACCTGCCTGATTTTGATCGTCTAAAATAACAAATGAAATCTTTTTGCGATTTAAGAAATAGGCCGTCGAAAGTGCCGCTTGTCCACCACCAATAATCACCACATCAATATCAGTTCTGACTTGAGTCAACACCTTTCCCCTATTTATGCTCTTTACGACAAAATCCAAAATTTCAAAATGAATAACATCAACCCCAAATTATTCATCTTTACAGCAGTACTGACAGTCCACTTCAGTGTATTTATAAACTACGTTGATTGACACGTTGTGACAGCTGCTCTGCCGATTCTTTACGCTCTGAATAACGATTCGTAAAGTACTGGGTTTGACCGCGTGTCAGTAAAGTAAATTTAAATAACTCTTCCATCACATCAACAATACGATCATAAAATGCTGATGGCTTCATGCGTCCATCTTCTTCAAATTCTAGAAATGCTTTTGGAATTGAAGACTGATTGGGAATGGTGATCATCCGCATCCAACGCCCTAACATCCGCATTTGATTGACACTATTAAACGACTGCGAACCGCCACTCACCTGCATAAGCGCGAGCGTTTTACCTTGGGTTGCCCGAATGGCCCCATTCGCCAGTGGAATCCAGTCAATTTGTGCCTTAAAAATGGAACTCATTGCACCATGACGTTCTGGCGAACACCACACCATGCCTTCTGACCAAGCCAACAATTCATGTAATTCTTTAACTTTAGGATGTTCAGCATCGGCATCTTCAGGTAAAGGCAACCCTTTAGGATGGAAGATTTTGACCTCAGCGCCAAAATGCTCAAGGATGCGACCCGCCTCAAGCACAGCCAAACGACTATATGAACGTTCACGATTTGAACCATACAGCAATAAAATACGCGGTGGATGATTCAGTTCTTTCGCTTGAATTTTTTCAAACGTTGGCTGTTCAAGGAGATCCATATCCACATTCGGGAGAGTCATAACAAAACCTTTTCAAAATATTCTTGCGTTTCTACAGTGATGTACAGATAAATGCCTTTAATCTTTTAAATCATCAACAATTGAAAAGATCACTCACAAACAAACTCATACTTGCTTTAACAAAAACAATGAAAAGCAAATAATCAAGATGACAGGCTTGGCTAAAATATTTTGGACACACTTTGCAGACCCGCAGATTATACTGAAAAATGATCAATACTCAGCCACGATACTGAAGATTTTTTTAAAAGATATTGGGTATTTAACTTAAATTTAAAAAATGTTTTGAATCATCAAAAATTTATATGCTGTTTTCTTTTTAATTAATTAACAATAACTTGAATTATGTTCTGCGTTTTTAGCTTTTTAAACCAAATTTTTATTGCTAGATTTATAACAATGAAACCCGTCCTCAAAAAGACTTTATTTTATCCAAAATAAAGTCCTGATTTGAATTAGCTGGTATACATTGAAAACTTATGTTCTAAAACTTCTTTAGGAAATGGCTTACCCAATAAAAATCCTTGAAATTGCTGGCAGCCAAGGCGATTTAAAATTTCGAGCTGTTCTTCCGTTTCAATACCTTCCGCAGTAATTGTCAGCCCCAAGTTTCGAGTCAACTGAATCAAACTGGCTAAAATTAATTCATCTTTTGAACCACGGTGCAAATCTTTAATAAATGCACGATCGATCTTGAGTTCATTCACAGGTAAGTCTTTTAAGTACAAGAAACTCGAATGCCCTGTACCAAAATCATCGATGGAAAGTTTAATGCCCAAATTACGAATTTTCTGGAAAATCTCAATACTTGAATCAATATGATGCATTGCCGTGCTTTCAGTAATTTCAATAATTAAATGATCTGTATTGATCTGATATTTCTCAAGATAATCCTGAAGAGTTTGTATCAGCAATTTATGTTCAACCTGTACAGCAGACAAGTTAATTGAAATTGGATAAAAACCTTTTTCCTGCTGTTCCCAAATCTGAATCTGTTTGCAAGCTTGTTCCATCACCCAATACCCCAACGGAATAATCAACCCTGTTTTTTCTGCTAAAGGAATAAACATGTTCGGGCCAAGTAACCCCAGTTTAGGATGCTGCCAACGAATCAGGGCTTCAACTCCGCAGATTTTGCGGAATTTGGTAAATTTAGGCTGATAAAATAAAACAAACTGATCTTCTTCAATGGCTTTAAACAGGTCATTGATCAGCTTTGCTTGATGGCGTTCTTCATACTGATCAATGTTATAGCTAAATACGCTATAGGTATTACGCCCCTGTTCTTTTGAAGATAGCATCGCGATATCTGCATGCATTAACAGCTCTTGCAAGGTTTCACCATGTTCCGGATACATTGCTATCCCAATGCTCGCAGTAATGTTAATATTTCGTCCTGCGATTGTAAAACCATGTTGAATCGTATCAAGAATTTTTTGTGCCCATTCTTCTGCTTCAGCCGCAGAAGAGTGTTCTGCAATGAGTAGAAACTCATCTCCACTAATGCGTAATAAAGTTTGACGTTCTGTGAGTTGCTCACTGATGCGATTCGCAAATTGGACCAATAACTGATCGCCAACATGATGCCCAAATGCATCATTGATTGCCTTGAATCGGTCTAAATCAATATAAACCACCCCAATTTGCTGACGATGCAAACGGTGCTCTGCCAAGACCATTTTGACATAATCATTTAAATACAGACGGTTCGGAAGCTGCGTCAAAGAGTCATGCATGGTTAAATGCGTGAGCTCTTTATTGGCTTCGGATAACTCCCGATTTCGCTCTTTCAGGCGAAATTCCAATAATGCCACAAACAATGTTGCAAGCAGAATCAGACAAGTAACGATTACGATACCTAGTATCACAGCATGACCAAATGTTGTAGTTTGAAGTAAACGGCTATTTTTTTCATTAAAATGTACCGCCAATATGCTCACATAGTGAGTTGCAACAATACTAAATGTCATCATAAAAGCGACAGATATTTTTAAGATAAAAGCATTCTTTTGCTCATTTTTAAATCGAAAAGCCAACCATAAAGTCATTCCAGCACTGAAAGTCGCAAAGAGGATTGTGATAACGACAAGTAGTAGATGATATTGGATTGTTTTTTGAGGAAAGGCTAACGCCAACATGCCCAAATAATGCATAAAAAATGCACCAATTCCAATACTTGCAGCACACAGAACAAAAGGATAACGCGCTAACTTTGGCTGAGTCAGCAACCACATTGCACCGAT
The DNA here is from genome assembly GCF_003261585.1 of Acinetobacter sp. MB5. GTDB lineage: Bacteria > Pseudomonadota > Gammaproteobacteria > Pseudomonadales > Moraxellaceae > Acinetobacter. The sequence continues at coordinate 118,557 of NZ_POVU01000003.1, forward strand.
CATTGGCATAAACATAACGACATATGATAGGAACATCAGCCCTTTTTGTACGGCAAACTCATTTGGCATGATCATGATCCATATGCCAAAGAAGTGCATAAACCACAGTACAAATGCCAAAATTGCACTGGTGATAAAAATGACAGCTTTCCCATATTTTTGATACAGGAATTTAAACAACAATACATCCAGCGTGATTGAGACATAACTAATCAGTATTGTCACAATGATAAACCCGATGACCAAACTGGCGTCATAATCTAGTTCTGTCATTTCATGTATCCAAATTTGTTTTGTCTTTTATCTGTTTTATCCAAAACAGTATGCATAAAAAACCAGACAACAAGTACTATCAGATCTTAATCAAATTATTTTAAAGTCAATTTCATAGTTATTTCAAAGATGAATAACTCTTTTATATTAATATGTTTTTGTTAAAAAACATACAAGTTACTTTACTTATTCATCAATTAAAAATTTGAAATTTATATTTTTATTTTTAAAAACTCACCGATATAACATTGTTAAAATTATTTTCCAACCAGATCAGAACCATACCATCTCGACTAAAAATTAATTTCATATTAACAGTTTATAAAATCACTATATAAATATCTTTGATTAAATTTCTTATATATTTGATATTACTTTTGATTTTTACAAATCAGTTAAATCAATATTTTTAAAGAAAACTTAACGATGGATATGCATTTTAAATGTACCTTTAAGCATTTTGATTATTTTAAAATTCATGATGAATGCATATAAAAAAGCCCGATCATTGATCAGGCTTTTTTAAATAGCGTTCTTCTATCAATTAATTTGCCGCTTTACGCTGTAACTTTGCATAATCCAACAATACATTCGCAGCTTCGGTGACAAAAGCCTCTTCTTCAGGTAGTGGAGGACGTACATTCGCTTTCATTTTGGCACGACTTTCACTTAAAGCATCTAAGGATGCTTGATAGCCACTCCAGTTAGCATATGGTGCTAAACCTGTTTCTTTACGACGTAGATTTTCAGCATCCAAAGTCTGCTTTTCCAAGGCATCCAGTTCAGCCTTACGCTGATCTAAATCCAGCACCAAACGCTTTTCATCATCCGTTTTCTTCGCTAAAACACGGCGCGTTTCCAGATAGGTGAATTGTGGATCATGTTCTACACGCTGCGCTGACAACTCTTCTAAAGTAGGCAAATACGGTTTGACGACACCTTCACGTTTAAATGGTGCTGTTGGAATCGTATCCCATTTCAACGCATTTTTTGCCTTACGCTCACCAAACTCATCATTCCAGATATCGACCAATTTAATATCAGGAATTACGCCTTTATTTTGAGTGCTACCTCCAGTAATTCGATAGAACTTACGCTGAGTCAATGTCGCCTGACCATAAGCTAACGAATCAAGTTGAACTTGAGCAGTTCCTTTACCTGTGGTCGTACTTCCAATAATAATACCGCGACCATAATCCTGAATCGCCGCAGAGTAAATCTCACTCGCTGATGCTGAAGCCAAATTCACCAAGACAGCCAAAGGTCCTGCATAAGTTTGCTGACCACCATCATTGTCTTCAAAGACATTTACATTGCCGTTACTGTCACGAATTTGCACCACTGGACCCGATTTAATCACCTGACCAATCATGCGTGACACTTCTTCTAGCGAACCACCTGGGTTGTTACGCAAGTCGATAATGATTCCTTCAACTTTCTGCGCAGAAAGTGCTTTTAAAGCATCGTTGGTGTCTTTAGAAACTGAGCGATAGTCTGCACCTTCACGGCGAGCACGGTAGTTCAAATAGAATGATGGAATTTCAATAACACCAAAAGTATGCTGTTTACCATCTCGGTTAATTTTGACCACACGTGACTGTACGCCCTGATCATCTTCTTTAATGACATCACGAACCAAAGTTATCGTACGTGCTTGGCTCATCGGTGCACCTGCACCTAATAATTTCAGGGTAACTTTAGTGCCGCGCTTACCACGAATTAAGCCAACAATTTCCTGACTCGACCAACCAATCACATCGACAATTTTCTTTTCGCCATCTTGAGAAACCCCAATAATACGATCACCTGGTTTAATCAAACCAGATTTGCTCGCAGGGCCACCATCAACAATCGTTTCGATTTTAGTGTAGTCTTCATTACCACGTTCTGGACGAATCGAAACCCCAATTCCCTCTAACTGCAAGGTCGTTTGGCGATTGAGTTCCATGGCATCTACAGGTGGGAAATAGTTACTGTGCGGGTCGTAAGTCAAGGTCATTGAGTTCAGGATCTTGTCGAGAACATCATCACTTTTAATACGGCCAACGCGCTCAAGCTGACGCGTATAACGTTTAGTTAAGGTTTGCTCTGGTGTTAAATCTTCTGAACTTAAATCTTCACCTTGAGCCAATGCTGGATCAGCTTTAATTACTTTTTGTTTAGCAAGGTCTTCCTGCTTACTTATTGTCAGGTTAATCAACTGTGAAACCAGCATTTTATGCCAGTAATCGTGTTGTTCTTTAGAAGATTTGAAATACGGTGCTTTTTCACGATCCGTATCAATATAGGAATTTTTCTGCTCTAGATTCTGAGGCTTTTTCAACTCAGTCAGCATATAGCCATAAAATTCTTTCAAATGCTGGCGATACTGTGCATGAATTGTATAAGGTGCTGTTAAATCACCTGCTTTTAATGCAGCGCCTAAACCTGCCCCATATTTTTGTTTATATGCTGCAACTTCAGAAGCCAAGAAAATCGTATGATCTGGATCTAAACTATCAAGATACATATCTAAAATGCGGTTCGATGTATTGGCATCTAAACGCATATTTAAATAATGTTGGCGATCTACCAAGGTCGCAAGTTGCCGCGTTACCAATTTTTGAGCTTGGGTCGGTTGTACCGACTGTATTGTAGACTCGGTATTGGTTGTAGCGGCTCTTGCCTCATCAACCACATGAGTAAAGAATAGACCACCCGTTGCCAGTGCAACTGCGCAAGCGATTGTTTGAAGTTTCATAATATTAATCGTACTTCCTTGGATTTCACCAAAAATTACATAGCAATCGTATTAAATTAGACTTGAATATTCAGGATCTTAAACAAAGTCTTTGTACCATGTCGTGTAGTTTTATCATATTCTGTGCTGACAAAATGTAGCAAATCATTGCAAAATTCAACCTGTATTTGAAATTCACCCAGTAACGGAAGCTCTTATGATTGGCGCGCTGATGCTTGACATCGCAGGAACCACCCTGACCGAAGAAGATATTGAATTACTCAAAAACCCTCAAACAGGTGGCTTAATTCTGTTTGGACGTAATATTGAATCCCCTCAACAAGTTCGCGCACTTACCGATCATATTCGCCATATTCGTCCTGAAATCCTGATTGCAGTCGATCAGGAAGGCGGTCGGGTACAGCGTTTAAAACAAGGCTTTACCCTACTTCCTGCTATGGGTCGATTTGGTGAACTTTACCAAGAACAACCTGATAAAGCTGTTGAACTGGCACAACAATGCGGCTGGCTCATGGCTTCTGAGGTTTTGGCGGTTGGTATCGACTTTAGTTTTGCGCCTGTCCTTGATTTAAATGACATTAGCGATGTGATTGGTGATCGGGCATTTTCTAAAAAGATCGAAAACATCACACCACTCGCACGTGCTTTCATGCAAGGTATGCGTCGTGCAGGTATGGCAAGTACAGGCAAACATTTTCCAGGTCACGGCTCTGTCAAAGCCGATTCACATGTTGCTGCTGCAATCGACCCACGCAGTTATGATGAAATCTACGCACAAGACATGCAAACGTTTATTCAGCTTATGCCTGATTTAAATGCACTGATGCCTGCTCATGTGATCTATCCTGAAGTTGATGTTCACCCTGCGGGCTTTTCTCAGCACTGGATTCAGAATGTATTACGTCAGCAACTACAATTTGACGGCGTGCTTTTCTCGGATGATTTAAGCATGCAAGCAGCCTGCGTTGCAGGCGGTGCAGATGCCCGTATTCAAGCAGCATTACATGCGGGCTGTGATATGGGACTCGTCTGCAATGACCGTACCTCAGCGGCAGTTGCACTCGAAAGCATTCAAGACTTTGCCTTACCAAATCAGCAACGTCTGGAACGTATGCGCGGTCAAATTCCAACGCTTCAAATTAATGAACAATTGTTCCTTGGTGAAAAGTGGCAACACGTGAAGCAACGCATTGAAGACTTTAAAAACAATACGCTTCGCGTCTAAATTTCGTCAAAACGCCTGCACCATCAGGCGTTTTATTTTTTAAACAACACTGTTACTATCAGTGATGATTTTTTAAGTGATCTTAATATTATGCAACAGTCTATTGCGGAGTACATGCAGACCGTCGGTCAACAAGCTCGCCAAGCCTCGCAAACCTTAGCCAGCGCTTCGACGAAAATTAAAAACCAAGCACTTATGGCGATTCATGATGCTTTGGTACAACAACAAGCTGAAGTTTTGGCCGCCAACCAGATTGATATGGAAAATGGCCGTGCCAATCAACTTGATAGCGCCCTGCTTGACCGTCTAGAACTGAACCCCGCACGCTTTGCAGCAATGTTACAAGGTCTAAAAGATGTCGCTCAACTGACTGACCCGATTGGTGAAATTACCGATTTAGCTTACCGCCCATCTGGCATTCAGATTGGTAAGATGCGTGTGCCTTTAGGCGTGGTCGGCATGATTTATGAATCACGCCCGAACGTGACGCTTGAAGCTGCTTCTTTAGCACTTAAATCAGGTAATGCCATTATCTTACGTGGTGGTTCTGAAGCACTGCAATCAAACAAAGCGATTGCTCTAGCCATTCAACTAGGGTTACAACAATCAGGTCTACCTGAAGCAGCTGTACAAGTGGTTGAAACTTCAGATCGCGAAGCAGTAGGTCACCTGATTACCATGACCGAATTTGTCGATGTGATTGTGCCACGTGGCGGTAAAGGACTGATTGAACGGATTAGCCGTGAAGCACGGATTCCTGTCATTAAACATTTAGATGGTAACTGCCATGTTTATGTCGATTCACAGGCTGATCTCGACAAAGCCCTTGCGATTGCCTTCAATGCCAAAACGCACCGTTATGGCGTGTGTAATGCCATGGAGAGCCTGTTGGTTCATCAAGACGTTGCAGAACAGTTCTTGCCTGCTATTGCTGCCAAATATGCTGAAAAGCAAGTTGAACTGCGTGGCTGTGAACACACCCAGAAAATTTTAGGTCAGCAAGTGATTGCTGCAACCGAAGAAGACTGGTACACCGAGTATCTTGCGCCAGTACTTGCGATTAAAGTGATGGACAGCATGGATAACGCAATCGCACATATCAACAAATATGGTTCACACCATACCGATGCCATTGTCACTGAAAACTATACCTTAGCGCGTCAGTTCCTTGCACGTGTCGATTCAAGTTCGGTGATCATCAACGCTTCAACACGTTTTGCTGATGGTTTTGAATATGGTTTAGGTGCAGAAATCGGCATCTCAACCGATAAAATCCATACTCGTGGCCCTGTTGGCTTAGAAGGACTGACTTCACAGAAGTGGATTGTATTGGGTGATGGTCAAATCCGCCAATAAGCCTTCAAAAACAGTTTGAAACAGATTCTCAAGGTGAACTAACTCACTTTGAGAATTAAATATTTTTTTAGGAAATAATCATTATTTCACACAAATTAAATAATATAAGATATTGATTAACAATAATTTTATACCATAAATTATCATCATAATTCTAAAGTAGTATCGGCTAAAGTCTAGCTTGGACGAAAAAATAACCCATGTTAAAAATAATGTATTCGATCAGTCAGGTTCTTCCTAGCACAGATCATCAACAGGAATATGATTTCAATTAAATTGGGAATAATGACGTGTCTACATCTGTTTTAGTGATTAATTGCGGTTCTTCTTCCATCAAATATGCATTGGTATCAGAACGCCGCGAAGATCGTATCTACGGGCTAGCAGAAAATCTTGGCTCAGAAAACGCGCGTATCAAAGGAATTACTGTCGGTGGTCAACCTCTTGAATTGGCGATTCCAAACGCAAATCATGAACAAGCGCTAGAAACTCTGCTCGAACGCCTTTCTCATTATAATCCACAAGCCATTGGTCACCGTGTCGTACACGGCGGCACATTGACTAAAGCACATTTATTAACCCCAGAGATTATTCAACGTATTCGTGAAGCGACTCCGCTTGCACCTTTACACAACCCTGCACATTTGGTGGGAATTGAAGCAACCATGCGTTTGTTCCCAGAACTTCCACAAGTTGCTGTGTTTGATACTGCTTTTCACCAAACCATGCCAGAACATGCGTATCGTTACGCAGTTCCTAAATTCTTATTTACTGACCATAACGTGCGTCGTTACGGTTTCCACGGTACAAGCCATGCTTATGTTTCAGAACGCGGCTCAGAACTGGCTGGCAGCTTAAAACAAGGTGGCTGGCTGACTGCTCACCTGGGTAATGGTAGCTCAACCTGCGCGATTTGGAATGGTCAAAGTGTAGATACTTCTATGGGCCTGACACCGCTTGAAGGCGTGGTTATGGGCACACGTAGTGGTGATGTTGACCCAAGTATTCACAGCTTCTTGGCAAGCAACTTGGGTTGGGACATCTTCAAAATCGACAAGATGCTCAACAAAGAAAGCGGTTTGCTCGGTTTATCTGACAACTTGTCGAATGACATGCGCACCTTGATTGAAGCCTCAGAACAAGGCAATGAAGATGCAGCTTTAGCGATTGAAGTATTCTGCTACCGCTTGGCGAAATCTTTAGCAGCACTCAGCTGTGGTTTACCGCGTATTGACGGTTTATTCTTCACAGGTGGTATTGGTGAAAACTCGGCATATATCCGTGAAAAAACTATGACCTATTTGCCGCACTTTGGTTTCAACCTCGACAAAGAGAAAAATAACACCTTAAAACGTGGTACTGAAGGACAGATTGATACAGGCACTGGCCCTCAAATTTGGGTGATTCCAACCGATGAGGAAGGCCGTATCGCGAAAGAAACCGAGCATGTCGTAGAACAGCTTAGCCGTGAGGCAAACGCAGCGATTGCTTAATCTATAAAATTAAAATCAGGTGTTTTTATGAATACCCTTCTTCTTATTCCAACCGAGGAAAGCGCAGGTCTCACCTCCGCTTGCCTCGGCATGATTTACGCACTGGACTGTAGTGGCATTAAAGCGGGTTTTGTGAAACCGTTTTGTCAGGAACAAGACCAAAATCATAACCGTACAGCAGCGCTCTATGCACAGCTTTTCCAAGCTCAAGCCACTGCATCCATTACCCATCAGCAAATTTTAAATGCAATGAATTCTGGGGAAGTCGATGAATTGCTTGAAGATGCGGTTCGACTCCATCGTGAAGTTTCAAAAAAACATCAAGTGATTATTGTTGAAGGTTTATTGGCAACAGCAGAAGATTATTTTGCCAATGAACTGAATGCACAGCTTGCGAAAGCACTCGATGCCAAAGTCGTTTTTGTCAGCAAAGCAGATTTAAACCAACCACGTCAAACCGCAGAAAAAATTGAAGCGAGTTTACGTCATTTTGGTGGACTCGAAAGCAAGCGGACTGCGGGCATCTTGTTCATGCGCACTAAAGGTTTGGCTGAAAATGCAGCGCAAATTCCTGTCGCGCTTGACACCTCATTACGCCTTGAAAAAGAAATTTCTGAATTCACGACAGCGCTGCAAAAGTTCAATCGTCATATTGGCACAGCAGCACTGCCAATTGTCGGTCTCGTACCATTTAGCAATACGCTCAGCGTGCCTCGTACACTTGACATCGCAAGCAGCATTAAGGCTACATGGGTTAATGAAGGGACTGCCGCACAGCGCCGCGTACTTCACACCAGCCTAATCGCATCAAGCATTGAACATGAACTGAATAAATTTGTGGCGGGCGAACTGATTATCAGTGCCTCAGAACGTATTGATGTTATCTTGGCTGCAAGTCTTGCCACTCAAAATGGTGTGCCGCTTTCAGGTCTTATTCTGACTGAACGTGAAGCGCCAAATGCACAAGTTCTAGAATTCTGTAAAACAGCGATTCAGCAAGGCTTGCCTGTACTCCATACCTCGCTAAACACCTTGGAAACTGCTCAACGCTTGGCAACGCTCAGCAACGAAGTTCCAACCAATGATTTGGAACGTGCAGAGCAAGTCACTCGCTTTGTTTCTAGTCACATCGATCCAAACTGGTTAAGTCAACATAGCGAAGCTGCGACTCAGCCACGTCTATCGCCTTCGGCTTTCCGTTATGAGCTCGTTCAAAAATCAATTGCAGCGAAAAAACGCATCGTACTGCCTGAAGGTGATGAGCCACGTACCGTTGAAGCAGCAGCGATCTGTCAATCTCGTGGTCTAGCACACTGTATTTTGCTGGCTAAACCAGAACAGGTTTTAGAAGTTGCCAAAGCACGTAATATTGAACTGCCAAGCGATCTTGAAATTGTCGATCCTGACAGTATTCGTGCGCAATATATTGAGCCAATGGTTCAGTTGCGTAAAGGCAAGCTTGATGCAGCTCAAGCTGAAGAACAACTGCAAGATACGGTTGTTTTAGGCACCATGATGCTTGCGCTCGATCAAGTCGATGGTTTGGTTTCAGGCGCAGTGCATACCACAGCCAATACCGTTCGCCCTGCGTTTCAGTTAATCAAAACTGCACCTGAATATTCTCTGGTATCTTCTGTGTTCTTCATGTTGTTGCCAGACGAAGTTTATGTGTACGGTGACTGTGCAATTAACCCAGATCCAACAGCGGAACAGTTAGCAGAAATTGCGATTCAGTCAGCAGACTCAGCCAAAGCTTTTGGTATTGAGCCACGTATTGCCATGATCAGCTACTCAACAGGTACATCAGGTGCAGGTGCAGATGTTGAAAAAGTGGCTCAGGCAACTGAGATTGCTCAACAGCGTCGCCCAGACTTGCTGATTGATGGCCCGCTACAATACGATGCCGCTTCGGTTGAAAGTGTAGGTCGCTCAAAAGCACCAAATTCACCCGTTGCTGGTCGCGCCAATGTGTTTATTTTCCCTGACCTCAACACAGGTAACACCACTTACAAAGCAGTACAACGTTCTGCAAATGTCGTCAGTGTTGGCCCGATGTTGCAAGGTTTGAATAAACCTGTAAATGACTTGTCACGTGGTGCTTTGGTTGATGACATCGTGTTTACGATTGCTTTAACTGCCATTCAGGCGGAACAACAAGCTGAAGCTAAAACTGCCGCAGCGAAAGCATCATAATTTATTGCAAAAAATGACATAGGAAAGCCACTCCATCGTTTGAGTGGCTTTTTTCTATTTACAATTCAAATGAAGATGGTAAATCCCATGCTCAATCACAAAACCCAATTTTTGATATAGCTTTTGTGCCCGTAGATTATCCATCCCTGTTTCTAAAGCGATATAGACTGCATCATGAGCTTTTGCAAATGCAATTCCTTGCTGCATTAAAACCTGCCCGATAGACTTTCCACGATGATCGGCTTGAATAAATAAATCATTAATCACCCAAACCCGTCCCACCTCTAAAGATGACCATAATGGATAAAGCTGAATAAACCCGACCAGTTGCTCTGAAATTTGAGCAACAAAAATCTGAGATCTGGCTTGATTCAAATGTGCCGATAAAAATGCCGTTGCGCCAAGATGATCAGGTGCTTTTCCGTAAAATTCACGGTACTGGTTAAATAATTTCGCTAAAACATCCATATCCGCCAATGTTGCCTCACGAACGGTACACACTGATTTAGACATAAAATCCCCTTATTTTTTCAATTGATTGAATGAGTCAAAGGATTATGGCTAAATCAAAACATATCTAAAAATACTTAATTTTTTGCTCTTCATTCATTTTTGATATAGATTTTAATTATGTTTCATTACCGTCACATCGAAATTTTTCAAGCCATTATGAAAACGGGCAGCATTACGGGCGCTGCTCATCTGTTATTTACTTCGCAACCCACCATTAGCCGTGAAATTGCACGATTTGAAACGCTATGTGGGTTTCCTTTATTTGACCGTCGAAATGCAAAAATATATCCAACCGAAGCAGCATTAACCCTGTATGAAGAAATACTTCAGTCCAATATTGGACTGGAACGTGTGTTTAATACGGCTCAACAAATCAAGAATCATCAAATTGGGGAACTTCAATTGTGTTGTTTGCCATTTTTAGCCACAACACTCTTACCGACTGTAATTGCAAAATTTAAATCGCATACACAGCACACCCAGATTTGCATCACTCCGCTTGAATCTCCATTCATTGAAACCCAGTTGTCTTCACAACAGTTTCATCTCGGTCTAATTGAGCACCAATCAATACCACTGGGGACAACTTTGCAGTTTCAGTTTAAAAGTAATGAAGTCTGTATTCTGCCTGACACTCATCCCTTATTGGACAAAGCTGAGTTACAACTTGAAGATTTCGCAGCTCATGAATTTATTTCTCTGGCCAAGCAAGACCCATACCGACAGCAGATTGATCAGGTTTTTCATCAGCATCATATTCAACGCCAGCTTAGCATTGAAACTCATAGTGCCCACTCGATTTGTACAATGGTTCAAAAAGGTCTGGGTGTCTCAATTGTCAATCCATTGATCATGCTGGATTATCTTGGCTCAGGTTTGCAATGGAGACCGATCACTTTCTCTATTCCTTTTACTCTGAGTTTGGTTCGTCCAGATTACAGACCTGTTTCTAGGCTAGCGGATCTATTTATTGCGGATTTAATCGCTGTATTAAGCGATGCACAGCAGTTACTTGAACAACATCATGTTGCAAATTCATTGATCAAGTTCAGCTCAGCCGCCCAATAATTTATGCCCGAATATATTGGACTAGCCAAACGGTATGCCCAGTACAGTCAACATCTTCAGCAAGCATGTGAATCAGTTGGAAACCATACTGATGTAACAAGGAACGATATTCTTCAGGCGCTAAACTGGCGTGATAGAGCGGCTTCCCAAACATTTCTCCAATAGACTCACCATTGGCAGGCCCACTGGTAAACATCAGTACTGTACTTGTTTGAGAGCACTGTTCAAATCGGGCAAACATGTCACGCTGATCTGATCTGGTTAAATGAAAGAAACTGTCCCAAGCTAAAATTCCCTGAAATCGCTGTGCAGGACTAAAACTTCGCATATCGGCCTGAATCCACTGCTGCTCAGGAAAATGAATCTGTGCCATTTCTAACATTACCTCAGCACTATCCACGCCCGTAATCTGACAGCCTTGCTGAATAAGATACTCGGCAATTGGCTGACCTGAACCACAGCCCAAATCTAAAACATGGGCAGGTTGAGCAAGTAAAGCAAGAAAACGATCTAACCACTGTTTTTCATATAAATAAGTACCGCGCAACTTCGTCCATTGACGACCATACTGACGGTATATCTCGATAATATTTTCAGCGAGGTTTTCTTGGGTCATCATCTTCCCTCTTGATCACGAATATCTCTTTAGATAGCGCTATCTTTAGTATGATCTAAACTTGGCTCAAAATCTCAGCAAAACTGCCCACAGACCTGTCGTTTTGTCATATAATTTAGCCCGCTAGCTAACAGCCCGCTCAAGAGACTTTTGATATGACAACCATTATCAAACAAGATGACTTGATCACTTCGGTCAAGGATGCCTTACAGTTTATTTCATACTATCATCCACAAGATTTTATTCAGGCAATGAGCCGTGCGTATGATCGTGAAGAAAACCAAGCAGCCAAGGATGCAATCGCACAAATTCTAATTAACTCGCGTATGTGTGCAGAAGGTCATCGCCCAATCTGCCAAGATACCGGGATTGTCAACGTGTTTGTTGATGTGGGCTTAGACGTTAAATTTGAATTAACCTTGAGTCTTGATGATGCGATCAACGAAGGTGTACGCCAAGGTTACTTAGAAAACACCAACGTACTTCGTGCATCCGTTTTAGCAGATCCTGCATTTGGCCGTAAGAACACCAAAGACAATACGCCTGCCGTGATTCATTATAAACTCGTACCTGGCAACAAAGTTGATATTACCGTTGCAGCAAAAGGCGGCGGTTCAGAAAATAAATCTAAACTTGCAATGTTAAACCCGTCTGACTCGATTGTGGACTGGGTACTTAAAACTGTTCCAACGATGGGTGCAGGCTGGTGTCCACCAGGGATGCTCGGTATCGGGATCGGTGGTACTGCTGAAAAAGCCATGATGCTTGCAAAAGAAGCACTCATGGAAGAAATCAACATGGACGAACTTCTTCGTCGTGGTCCTCAAAGCAAAATGGAAGAGCTTCGTATTGAAATCTTCGAAAAAGTAAATGCTTTGGGGATTGGTGCACAAGGCCTTGGCGGTTTAACGACTGTTCTTGATATTAAAATCAAAGATTACCCTTGCCATGCTGCAGGCAAACCAGTTGGTATGATTCCAAACTGTGCAGCAACCCGCCATGCGCATTTCCAACTTGATGGTTCAGGTCCTGCACACATTCAAGCACCTAAACTTGAAGATTACCCTCAAGTGGCTTGGGATGCATCGAAATCTAAGCGTGTAAACCTTGACACCATCACTCAAGAAGAAATGAACTCTTGGAAACCAGGTGATACGCTTCTTCTTAACGGTACAATCTACACAGGTCGTGACGCTGCACATAAACGTATGGTTGACATGCTGAATAACGGTGAAGAACTTCCTGTAGACCTTAAAGGTAAGTTCATTTACTACGTTGGGCCTGTTGATCCAGTGGGTGATGAAGTGGTTGGTCCTGCAGGCCCTACAACTGCAACACGTATGGACAAGTTCACTCGCCAAGTCTTAGAAGCGACTGGCATGTTCGGTATGATTGGTAAAGCAGACCGTGGTCCTGCTGCAGTTGAAGCAATCAAAGACAACAAAGCAACGTATTTAATGGCTGTTGGTGGCGCTGCATACCTCGTATCTAAAGCGGTTCGTCAGGCAGAAGTGGTTGCTTTTGCTGACTTAGGTATGGAAGCCATCTACAAATTTGTCGTTGAAGATATGCCTGTTTCTGTTGCGGTCGATGTGAATGGTACGTCAATCCATGCGATTGCACCAAAAATCTGGCAAGAAAAAATCGGCAAGATTCCAGTTGTAGATGCAACAGCGGGTTAACCGAAATACATCAAAAAACACGCCTCAGGGCGTGTTTTTTTATTTAAATTATTACGCTAAAGCGAATGCAATAAGGTCATTTCCCATGCAACTCAAGAGTATTAGTCAAATCATCACTTTACTTGGAGGCTTGTTTTTATTTGACCTGAGTCATGCACAGCCCGCATCTCAAGGCTCCATTGATCAACTCTTTGATATCTTAAAGATTAAACAAAACACTCAAGCAATCGTTCAACCCCAACAGTTACAAATGCTTGGTTTAAACCAAGAACAATTTTGGCAAGATGTAGAACCCGAACTTAAACAACTCTATCAAAAAAATCTATCTGAACAAGAAGTTCAAGCACTCAACCGTTTTTACCAAACCCCTGAAGGTCAATCACTTGCAGCACAAATGCCTTCTTTAAGCCAAGAAACATATGATCATGTCATTCATAACATGATGGACAACAGCGCTAATAATCACAGCCTGCTAAAAGTTCTCGTCAATGATAATGCTTAATTCAATTCGGTGAAAAATTTAGGCATAATTCAAAATTATGCCTAAATAATAATTAAATATTTAAAACAATATCCTTTAAATCATCATTTAAAAATTCTTTTTCTTATTCACAATATTTCGAGTTTGTATTATGCAAAATAAACACATGATTCTAAAACTGATTGTCATTGGTCTTTGCAGCTTGGGTTTTAGTCAAGTTGCTCTTGCTTCTCCTGCAAAACCTGCTTCTGTAGATGAGTTAATTCAACTTTCAAATGCAGAAAAATTAGTTAAGGAATCAGTGAATAGCTACACTCCTTATTTCCAGAAGCATTCTGAGCAAGTCATTAAAAACTATACAGGCCATCAGGTTCTGACCGAGCAAGATCAGATAGCAGCTCACAAACTAACAAACATCTTTCTCAGCACTGTTGAAATCTTCTTACAGCAAGCCAAACCTGTTGAAATTGTGAAAAATATTTATACCAAGCAATTATCTGAAGAAGAAGTTCAAGCCTATATTCATTTTCTGAAATCTCCTGAAGGACAATCGATTAACCAAAAGATGCCAATCATTTTGCAGCAAACAGCACAACAAATTAATCAGGTGACAGAGAATCTCACTCAAGATAAAAAGTTTCAACAACAAATGACTCAGCAAATTGCTGATGTCCTCAAACCTTTACCAAAACAATCAATACAAAATAAATAGACATAAAAAAAACGCGCACATAGCGCGTTTTTTTATATTTGAGTTTTAAGCAGATTTCGAATCAATGATTTTCAAATCTGTTTTCTCAACAGCCACTTGCTGACTTTTATGAATCCGCTCAGCTTTTACTTCGGGCTCAGCTTGATCATTAATCACAGCATCATTAATGATGACTGTACCGACATCTGTACGACTCGGTAAATCATACATGGTATCGAGTAAAACATTTTCCAGAATTGAACGCAGACCACGTGCACCCGTATTACGCTCTAGCGCTTTTTTGGCAACAGCGTGTAATGCAGACTCTTCAAAAACCAAATCTACATTTTCCATATCAAACAAATGTTGATACTGACGTGTTAATGCATTTTTAGGTTCAGTCAAAATCTGGATTAAAGCGTGTTCATCTAGTTCATCGAGTGTCGCAATCACAGGTAAACGACCGATAAACTCAGGAATCAGACCGAATTTAACCAAGTCTGTTGCTTCAACCTGACGGAACAATTCAGAGACTTTTTTATTGTCATCTTTATTCTTCACTTCAGCATTGAAACCAATTCCACCTTTTTCCTGACGCTGTTGAACGATTTTTTCGAGTCCAGAGAAAGCACCACCACAAATAAACAAGATATTCGATGTATCAATCTGAATAAATTCTTGTTGTGGGTGTTTACGTCCGCCTTGTGGTGGAATTGAAGCAACTGTACCTTCAATCATTTTCAGCAAGGCTTGTTGTACACCTTCGCCTGAAACATCACGCGTAATGGATGGATTTTCAGATTTACGCGTAATTTTGTCGATTTCATCGATATAGATAATGCCTTTTTGTGCTTTCTCAACATCATAATCTGCTTTCTGTAAAAGCTTCTGTACGATGTTTTCAACATCTTCACCCACATAACCAGCTTCGGTCAGTGTAGTGGCATCTGCCATTGCAAATGGGACATCCAGCAAACGAGCTAAAGTTTGCGCAAGCAAAGTCTTACCTGAACCTGTCGGCCCAACCAGCAAGATATTACTTTTGGCAATCTCGATATCATCATGCTTA
Source organism: Acinetobacter sp. MB5 (assembly GCF_003261585.1). GTDB lineage: Bacteria > Pseudomonadota > Gammaproteobacteria > Pseudomonadales > Moraxellaceae > Acinetobacter. Next base: position 133,957 of record NZ_POVU01000003.1, read on the forward strand.
TGACCAGTTTGCGATACTTTAAGACGTTTATAATGATTATAAACGGCAACCGATAAGGTTTTTTTCGCAATATCCTGACCAATTACATACTGATCAAGCGCCGCACGAATTTCATGTGGCTTTGGCAAAGGACGACTTGCCCAGTCACCTGAGTCGACTTGTTGACTGGTTTGCACCAAGTCAAGACATACGTCCACACACTCGTTACAAATGTATGCGTCCTCACCTGCAATCAGTTTCCCGACTTCAGACTGCGTTTTACCGCAAAATGAACAATGTTTTTGTCCTTGAGGATGGTTGGACATATTTTCTCCAATAAATAATCTTTTACATTATGGACGTTTAGTTAATACAGCATCAACTAAGCCATACTCTTTGGCAGCTTGTGCAGTCATGAAATTGTCACGATCCGTATCACGTGCAACAGTTTCATAATCTTGACCGCTATGTTCTGCCATCAAGCGATTTAAACGCTCTTTAATAAACAGAATCTCACGCGCATGAATTTCGATGTCCGATGCCTGACCACGGAAACCACCGAGTGGTTGGTGAATCATGACACGAGCATTTTCCAAACAATAGCGTTTGCCTTTTGCGCCTGCATTTAACAAGAATGCACCCATAGATGCCGCCTGCCCCATACAGATTGTTGATACATCTGGTTTAATAAACTGCATTGTATCGTAAATTGCCATACCTGCAGTTACCGAACCACCTGGTGAATTAATATAGAGGTGTATATCTTTATCTGGGTTCTCTGCTTCTAAAAACAACATCTGAGCAACAATTAAATTTGCCATGTTGTCTTCAACTTCACCCGTTAGGAAAATGACACGCTCACGCAATAAACGTGAAAAGATATCAAATGAACGTTCACCACGAGAAGACTGTTCAACTACAACTGGAACTAAAGCATTTTCTATATTTGGAACATACATACGTTTATTTATTCCTAAATTTTTATGACTTAAACCTTAACAACAATATGAGGGATAAAAGTCAAAATTGCAAAATTATTCCTTATCTAAATAACAGATAAATAATCGGATTACACTGATTATCTACCGTATTAACAATTTTTCTACAGCATAAAAAAAGGCGCAACAAGCGCGCCTTTTTTTATGTCAAAGGATTAACCTTGCTGACGTGCTTGTTGTTCTTTCAACAATTCGTCATAAGTTACTGCTTTGTTAGTTACTTTTGCAGAAGCCAAGATGAAATCTACAACTTGATCTTCAAGTACAACAGCTTCGATTTGCTGACGTTGTTTTGCATCGGTTTTGAAGTATTCGATCACTTCAGTTGGATCTTCGTAAGAAGAAGCCATATCTTCGATGTAAGCATCAACACGTGTTTGATCAACTTCAAGTTTAGCATCAGCCAATACTTTGCTTACCAATACACCAAGTTTAACTGATTTTTCAGCTTGTTCTTTGAACAAATCATCTGGTAGCAAGCTAGAGTCAAATGCTTTCGCACCTTGAGCACCAAACTGTTGAGTGAATTGTTGGATCATTTGTTGACGTTGACGGTCAATTTCTTGAGCAACCATTGCATTTGGAACTTCGATTTCGTTTGCAGCAACTAATGCATCAAATGCAGCAGCTTTAATTTGGTTACGAAGACCATTTTTCACTTCACGTTCCATGTTTTTACGAACGTCAGCTTTAAGTTTCTCAACACCTTCTTCTTCAGTTAAACCGAAAACTTTTAAGAATTCAGCATCAATTTCAGGAAGTTTTGGTTTTTCAACTTGTTTTACAGTGATTTTGAACTGAGCTTGTTTACCAGCAAGGTTTTCAGCTTGGTAGTCTTCAGGGAAAGTAACGTCAATCACTTTCTCTTCACCAGCTTTCATGCCAACGATGCCATCTTCAAAACCAGGAATCATGCGACCAGAACCTAAAACAAGTTTAAAGTCTTGTGCAGAACCGCCTTCGAAAATTTCACCTTCAATTGAACCTTCAAAATCGAAAGTCACTTGCATGTCTTTTTTCGCCATGCCTTTAGTCACAGCCCAAGTTTGACGTTGTTTTTGCAAGTTTTCGATCATGACATCAACGTCTTTGTCGTTGATTTCAGTTGTTTTACGTTCAACTTCTAGAGCATCAAACGCGTTTACTTCAACTTCAGGATAAACTTCAACAGTCGCTTCGAAAACTAAAGCATCATCTTTGTTTTCAACTTTTTCAATGTTAGGCATACCTACAGCATTGATTTTTTCTTGTTGAATTGCTTCAAATACTGTATCGCGAATGATGTCATTTACAACTTCTTGATAAATGCCCGCGCCATATTCACGGCGTACAACATTTACAGGTACTTTACCTGGACGGAAGCCGTTGATTTTCGCAGTTTTGGCAGTGCGTTTTAAGCGAGCTTCGAATTGCTCGTTAACACGGCTCGTCGGTACAGATACATTTAAACGACGGGCAACGCCCGAAACCGCTTCAGTCGTTACTTGCATGGCTTCCTCAATATCTAGTTAGTAGTAGCAAATTTTTAAAGTCGCCTATTATAAGCCATCATGACACGATATACAAAATTTGGTTCGAGATTATTTTAGCATCATCTTCTATTTTTCACTTTTTTAGTCTATTTAACGAAGAGCATCTGCAAATCTGATGGCTCAAAAAATTAATCTATGCTTAAAAATGATAAAAAATTAGTAAATCTCTTCTTATGAATCATATAAATCTCTTAAAGTGCAACGCTTTTGCATCACAATTTACAATCTGCCTGACTAAACTGCTACTTTGGAGACTTTCTTTGGTGAAAAATTATGAGTATTTTAGACGAAGTTGGAAAAATTGCAGGAGCAATAATTACAGAACAAGGTGTTGATAAGCTTGACCCAGATGCCAACCTTCTTGAAAAGGCCGCAAGTGTAATTGCAGGTTATGAAGCTGCAAAAATCGCAGAAAACAAGTTAGAAGATCAGGATGAAAATGAACAACAAGCATCCGATGATCAATCTTGATTCTTTATCATATTAAATGAGTTACAAATGGCATAAGTTAAGTTTTATTTATTCAAAGCTAATGAGTTTTCACTTTCAGATATGCAAGCTAAAGTCTCAGATTTTTTACAGCTTTAGCTTGCCATAATATACTTCATTCCAAAGAGCATCTCTTAAATGCAATTTATAGACTTATAAAATACAATTCATAAAAACAATTATTAATTAAAAATTAATCAAATTATTAAATAATTATCAATTTCAATATCTTATGAATTTTTGTAATCTTATGTATCTAATTTTACACATTTAAACCTATATTTTAATTGTAAAATCCGATCAATAGAGACTACTATTATAAACAAGAATCATTATTATTTTGCATATCTTTACAAATACACATCCACACCATCATGTCATTTATTCGAACTCGTAAAAAACTGGTTTCATCCGCAATTGTTTCATCACTTTCGCTAATGACAACTGCGACAGCAATTGCGGCCGATGACACTGCAGAGTTGCCAACGATTTACAGCCATGCTTCAACCACTGACAGCTTTAAAGTCGACAAATCTGCAAACAAAAAATATGTTGCGCCTCTACTCGATACACCAAAATCAGTTGCAGTTATTTCACAAAAATTACTACAAGAAACGAATTCGAATACCCTTCTACAAGCACTTGCCAATGAGCCTGGCATTACCCTAGGTGCTGGTGAAGGCGGCACACCATTTACCGATATGCCATATATTCGTGGTTATAGCAGCCAAAGTTCGATTTATGTGGATGGTGTACGTAATTCAACTTCGCAGAATCGTGACATGTTTGCGATTGAACAAGTTGAAATTACAAAAGGCTCTAGCTCAGCGATTTCTGGTGGTGGTGGTGTTGGTGGTAGTATCAACATGATTACCAAAGTGGCGCATCAAGGCGATAAATACCAAGGCTCGATTCAAAGCGGCACAGATAATTACCGTCATATTATGCTCGATGCAAATAAAGACTTTGGTAATGGTGTTGCAGGTCGTGTAGTCGTCATGGGACACCAAAATGATAAACCAGGTTCAAGTGACGGTGCTGAATACAATCGTGTCGGGATTGCACCAAGTATTGCATGGGGTCTAGGTACAGCAACACGTGGCACACTCAGCTATTACTATTTACAAAGTTATGATGAACCAGATTCAGGTATTCCATTTGCAACGACAGGCGGTAAACCAATCTATGTGAAACAAGGCACATACTATGGTTGGAAAAACCGTGATTTTGACAAGCGTGAAAACCACATTGGAACGTTCAAACTTGAACATGATTTCAATGATAATTTAACGCTCTCAAATACTGCGTCATATACAAAATCTAAAACGGATTATGTCTATACCAACCCAGATGACTCTAAAGGTAACATTGCTGCATATGGCACAATTTCTCGTCGTGCTTTAAGTCGTATTGTCGATACCGATGCAATCAATGATCAGTTGGCTTTAACTGGAAAATTCAATACAGGTCGCTTAAAGCACTCATTTAATGTGGGTACTGAGTGGAGCTATCAAGCATCTCAACAAGGTGTACATACCTTTACCAATAGTCAAGGTACAACATCAACTGTTCATAGCACCAATTGTTCTCCAACAACCAGCAATATTGGTGGCTGGTGTACCTCAGTGACTAACCCAACTAATGGTTTATACACAGATACACTGGGTACAATTAAAAACCAGTACACTACGCGTAGCACCACAGCTTCTGTCTATGCATTGGATAGCATTGAATTTACACCACAATGGTTACTCAATTTGGGGGCACGTTGGGATCAGTTTGATACGCAGCGCAAATACTATAAAGATGTGACTAGTGGTAGTACAACTACAGCTGCTGGTACAGTCATTGAAAGCGATTCCAACTTCTTCTCGTATCAAGTTGGCTTAGTCTTTAAACCAACAGAAAACGGCAGCATCTATGCAAGTTTTGCAACCTCTGCGAACCCTGTTGGGGTTGACCAAGGTGACGGCTCAGACTCTGTTTCAGCAAGTTATGATGATCTAAAACCAGAAAAAGCACGTACTGCTGAGTTAGGTACGAAATGGGATTTGTTTAACAGCCGTGCAAATATCACTGCTGCGATATTCCGTACTGAAAAACAAAATACCCGTGTTTTAACTGATGCAAGCACCTATTCAAACGTCGGTAGCAGCCGTGTGAATGGTTTTGAATTTGATATCAAAGGTCAAATCACTGACAAATGGGATATGTCTGCTGGATATAGTTACTTAGACAGCAAGTTGACAAAGTCTGCTTATAACGCGACTACAGCTGTTGGCAAGCAATTACCATTTGTTGCAAAAAATAGTGCAACACTTTGGACAACTTATAAAGTGCTACCAAAACTCACGATTGGTGCTGGCGCACAATATAAAGATAAAGTTTATGCCAACATTACAAGCAACAAGTACTTGCCTGCTTATACTATCTATAACGCAATGGCAAAATACGATGTAAACAAGAATGTGAACATTCAGTTGAATATCAACAACATCAGCAATAAACGCTACTTCACTTCTGCTCATGCAGCCCACTATGCTATTGAGGGCGATGGACGTAATGCTGTACTTGCCATTAACTTTAAATACTAATTTAGACGTGTAATTTCAGACCATTTCTTGTGTACACTGGAAATGGTCTTTTTTATTTTTGAACAACGTATCGAGTTATTATGATTCATCATATTCCAAACGTCTTATCAAAAGAAGAAGTCGCAGAATTTCGTCGTCTGATGGAAACTGCCAACTGGGTCGGTGGTAAAGTGACTGCGGGCACGCTATCCGCATCCGTTAAACAAAATCAGCAACTTTCAGAACAAGATCCACTGACGCATGCTTTAAGTGAACGCGTCATTCAAGCCATTTGGAAAAATCCAGTTTTCCAGTCAGCAGCTCTTCCACACCAGATTATCCCCCCTCTTTTTAACCGCTATGATGAAAGTGAAACCTTTGGCTTTCATGTCGATAATTCAATTCGCTTGATTCGTGGCACCAGCCAGCAAATTCGCACGGATTTGTCTTGCACGCTGTTTTTAAGTGAACCTGAAGAATACGATGGTGGCGATTTAGTGATCGAAGATACCTATGGTTATCACGAAGTCAAGTTACCTGCGGGAGATGTCGTGCTTTATCCGTCAACCAGCTTGCACGAAGTCAGCACCATTAGCCGAGGCACACGCTTTGCTTCATTTTTCTGGGTTCAAAGTCTGATTCGCGAAGACAGCAAACGCCATTTATTGTTCAATCTGGATGAAAGCATCCGTAATCTGCGTGCTGCACATGGCGATGCTTACCCAGAGGTTATGAAGCTGACCAACACCTACCACAACCTGATTCGCATGTGGGCGGAACTATAAAACCACTTTACTAATTTCCCGAAAATATCTTCGGATCACTTTGGGAAATTAGTTTTTATTTGCATTTTAAGACCAATAAATAGAAAAATTTTCCAAACCCTGTACAAAAAATGCAAAAAACGAAAAATATTTTTTATTGTGCAGGATTATAATGATCTTATTGAGTAATGTACCCGAGGTATTATGCCAATGTTATTTGCGATAGCATCTGCCCTGTGGTTTGAACTGCGCTTTGCGCGCACATAAATTTTATTTGCTCATTCAGTGCAAAAACTGAAACACAGTTGAATTCACTTCGTTTAGACACAAAATAATATAGTAGATTGCCCAATTACCCCTCGGCACTGCTGCTATGCAAGGAGCTATCCCCATGATGTTGGCTGACCCAAGCAAAAAATACCGTCGTATGTACCAGCGCGTCGATTTACCCGATCGCCAATGGCCAAATAAGGAAATTACCCAAGCACCTATTTGGATGAGTACCGACCTTCGTGACGGCAACCAAGCGATTTTTGAGCCAATGGATATGGAGCAAAAATTCAAGATGTTCCAGATGTTGGTGAAAATTGGCTTCAAACATATTGAAATCGGCTTCCCGTCTGCATCGCAAATTGACTTCGACTTCACACGTAAATTGATTGAAGAAGGTCATATTCCTGAAGATGTCTATATTGAAGTTTTGGTTCAAGCACGTGACCATTTGATTCAACGTACTTTTGAAGCGCTTGAAGGTGCAAAACGTGCCATCGTACATATTTACAATTCAAACTCACCAACATTCCGTAACAAAGTTTTAAATGTTGATATTGCTGGTGCAAAACAACTTGCAATCAATGCTGCTGAAAAAGTCAAAGAATATGCAGCAAAACAACCAGAAACCGAGTGGATCTTCCAATACAGTCCAGAATGCTTCTCTGCAACTGAATTGGAAGTCGCGAAAGATGTGTGTGACGCTGTGACCGAAATCTGGGATGCTCGCCCAGACAATAAGGTGATTTTAAACTTACCTGCAACTGTTGAAGTCTCTACACCGAATGTCTATGCAGACCAAATTGAATGGATGCATCGCAACATTGCACGTCGTGATGGCATATTAATCTCAGTTCACTGTCACAATGACCGTGGCTGCGGTATCGCGGCATCTGAACTTGCGATTATGGCAGGTGCAGATCGTGTTGAAGGTTGTGTCTTTGGTAATGGTGAACGTACAGGTAACGTCGATGTCGCTGCAATTGCCTTGAACATGTACACCCAAGGTGTTGCGCCAAACTTGGACTTCTCAAACATCAACGAAATTATTGCAACTGTTGAAGAATGTACAGGTTTACCAATTCATCCACGCCACCCATATGCAGGTGACTTGGTCTTCACTGCATTCTCAGGTTCACACCAAGATGCGATTAAAAAAGGCTTTGAACACCAGAAAAATGAAGAAATCTGGGATATGCCATACCTGCCAATCGATCCAAAAGACTTGGGTCGTGACTATGATGCTGTGATTCGTGTCAACAGTCAGTCGGGTAAAGGTGGTATTTCATACTTACTTGAATCTAACTACAACGTCGTTTTACCACGTCGCTTGCAAATTGAATTTAGCCAGATTGTTCAACAACATACCGATGCAACGGCTAAAGAAATTTCAGCAACTGAAATCTGGACATTGTTCAAAGATACTTATGTTGCGATTAAAGACAAAAACTATAGTGCGAAAAACTATAAATTGTCCGATGAAAATGGCAACCAAATCATTGAGCTTGAAATCGAGATTGACGGTGAAACCCAAAACTTGCGCGGTGAAGGTAACGGCCCAATTTCCGCTATCTTGAATGCACTTCAATTGCCAATTGATGTCTTGAACTATGAAGAACGCAGTATTGGTACTGGTGCCAATGCCAAAGCATTAGCCTTGGTTGAGCTTCAAGTCAAAGGCACAGGCAAAAGCGCATTTGGTGCTGGCGTACACGACAACATTGTGACGTCCTCAATCGAAGCCATCATTGCATGTACCAACCGTCTTATTGAACAAGACTTGTTAAGTACAACAGATATTATTTCTGAAGCCGTTTAATCTTAAAAAAACATTTTAAAAGGATACCCAAGTTGGTATCCTTTTCTTTTTTAGAATTCCAAAATATAAGGCGATTTCTACTCGTGTCTTTTTCAGCTGACTCCGTGGGATTGGTCGTCCCGCAAAAGTACCAATTCGAACAGCCCCTTGAACTGGAATGCGGTCGAGTCCTACCTCGTTTTGACCTGATGGTTGAAACTTATGGCACATTAAATGCGGAAAAATCCAATGCAATTTTGATTTGCCATGCGCTCTCTGGTCATCACCATGCTGCTGGTTATCACCATGAAGATGATAAAAAAGCAGGCTGGTGGGATGCCTGTATTGGCCCAGGTAAAGCGATTGATACCAACAAATTCTTTGTGGTTGCACTGAATAATATTGGTGGCTGTAGCGGCTCAACAGGCCCAACTTCACCAAACCCAGAAAATGATAATCTGCCTTACGGCCCAGACTTCCCCCTTGTCACGGTTCGAGATTGGGTCAAGACTCAAGCCATGCTTTCTGACCAATTGGGTATTTCAGTTTGGTATGCCATCATCGGTGGCTCTTTAGGTGGCATGCAGGCATTACAATGGTCTGTTGATTATCCCGATCGCCTTAAAAACTGCGTAATTATTGCCAGTGCACCCAAACTTTCAGCACAAAATATTGCCTTTAACGAAGTTGCCCGCCAGTCGATTTTATCTGATCCAGATTTTCACGATGGTCGCTATTTAGAGCATGACAGTTATCCAAAACGCGGTTTGATTTTGGCACGTATGGTCGGTCATATCACCTATTTGTCTGAAGAAGCCATGAAACAAAAATTTGGACGTGACCTCAAATCAGGCAAGTTCATGTATGGTTTCGATGTCGAATTTCAGGTTGAAAGCTATTTGCGCTATCAAGGCGAGCAATTTAGCCGTAATTTCGATGCCAACACCTATTTGATTATGACCAAAGCATTGGATTATTTCGATCCATCTCGCGAATATGAGCTATCACTCACCAAAGCCATGGCAAATACCAAATGCCGTTTCTTGGTCGTATCATTTACCACGGACTGGCGATTTAGCCCTGAGCGCTCACAAGAAATTGTCAATGCCTTGATCAGTAGTCATAAACCTGTGAGCTATCTTGATATTGAAGCTGAACAGGGTCATGACTCATTTTTATTCCCGATTCCACTCTATGTCAAAGCACTTAGAGCATTCTTAGGTGGTGAAGAACACCTTGCAAGTACGCCACAGGAGACCGTGTAATGCGTTTAGATCAACAACTCGCAGAAAAATGGATTAGCCCTGGCTCAAGTGTTCTAGATTTAGGCTGTGGTGATGGTGAACTTCTCGCTCACATGAGCAAAAAACACCAAATTCGTGCATACGGTTTAGAAATTGATCAAGAAAAGATTGCAATTGCGATCAGTCGAGGGTTAAATATTATACAACAAGACCTCAACATTGGTTTACACCGTTTTGCAGACCAGTCATTTGACTCCGTGGTCATGGCGCAGGCTTTGCAAGCAGTTGATGCACCTGATGTACTATTAAGAGATATGGTGCGTGTGGGGAAACAGGCGATTATTACTTTTCCAAACTTTGCGCATTGGAAAACCCGTTCTTTTCTTGCGTTAAAAGGAATGATGCCCGTTTCTGAAGCTTTACCCTATATGTGGTATAACACGCCAAATATTCATTTATGTACTTTCCGTGATTTTGAAGCCCTTTGTGCTGAAAATCAGATTAGGATTATTAATCGACTCGCCGTAAATGGGAATCAACAAGATAGTTTACTCAGTAAACATATTCCAAATTTGTTTGGTGAAGTCGCAATTTATCGAGTAAGCGCCCTATGAAAAAAGTATTCTTCAGCACCATCTTGTTTGGTATTTTAAGTACTCAGGTTCATGCTGATTACTTACCTTCGGAACAATCGACATCGGCACAAGCTGCACGTTACTCAACAATGGGTTTTAATGACCTGTTAACCGATGCAAAAGCAGGTCAACCTGCTGCACAGTTCTATGTTGCAATGCATTATCAATCTGGTCGCGATGTTTCTAAAGATTTAGGTCAGGCATTTAACTGGTATAAAAAAGCGGCTGATCAAGGTGTTTCCGCTGCCCAGCTCAATGTAGGTCGTATGCTGGTTGAAGGCATCGGGACGCGTAAAAATGAAAGTCTTGGTCGTAAATATCTAGAAAAAGCAGCCAGCCATGGTGACAACCGTGCCAGCTTTAACTTAGCTCTTATTGAAGAACATAATAAAAACTATGTTGGTGCATACCAGTGGTATGAACTTTCAACACGCGACGGCATGTTGGACAACAAAGTCATTGATATGTCTCAAACCAAAAAGACTGCTTTGGCTGCCAACTTAACGCCTGAACAAATTCGTCAAGCCGTTGATCGCGCTGATAAATGGATTCAAGCGCAGTAATATATAGTAAAATGAAATCAAGCACCTACGGGTGCTTTTTTCATACCTATTTGGACAATAAAATGATCATTAAATTTGATAAAGACTTACTCAAACGACTAGGCATATTTTCAACCATTATTTCAGCTTTAGTTGTCATTTATAATGTTTTTCTAAAACCTAAATTTGAAACAGACATCGATTTTTTAGAAAAAAGCGCTAGAGAAATAAATGCAAAAGCACCTATTAAAACAGACTCAGAAACAGTCCTTGAAGGTGCTCATTTTACTTTTGGGGGGCAGGACTTAAAGCCAACATTGGTATTGACTTATTCCACACCACATCTAAATTCGTCAAATTTCTCGCAACAAGATTTAATACAAAAAGTCGAACCAGCCATCATACAAAAAGCATGTCAACAATTTAAAAATATTCCAAAAATTCAAAGTGATCGGCTCACATTCAAATATAAAGGCAATGATGGAAAGATCATCATCGAAACGAATATTGAGTATTCACAGTGTATAACGCATTAATTCAGTTTAAAATCACTGCATTTTTATCCCTTGGGTTTTATCATGTCATCTAAAGATTGGTTATCCAAAGGCAGTCTTGTACTCGCCAGTAACAATAAAGGCAAAGTTGCCGAATTCGAAACTTTGTTTCAACAGCTCAATTTACCAATTGAAATTATTCCTCAAGGTCGTTTAGACATTGAAGATGCTGTCGAAGATGGTTTAAGTTTTGTAGAAAATGCGATCATTAAAGCACGTCATGCTTCTAAAATTTCAGGTAAACCTGCTTTAGCTGATGACTCAGGTATCTGTGTGCCAGTTCTTGGTGGCGCACCAGGGATTTACTCTGCTCGTTATGTAGGTGAGCATGGCAATGATGCGGCCAACAATCAAAAATTACTCGAAGACTTACAAGCATTTCGAAAAGATAACCAAGCGATTGAAGGCATGTTTGTTTGCGTATTGGCTTTGGTTGAACATGCAGAAGATCCTTTACCTAAAATTTTCCAAGGTATCTGGACAGGTGAAATTCTAGAAGCGGCTCGCGGTGAAAACGGTTTTGGTTATGACCCGCTGTTTTGGCTGCCTGAACTGGGCAAAAGTAGTGCTGAACTCAGCAAAGCGGAGAAAAACCAGATCAGTCACCGTGGTCAAGCCATGCAACTGTTCCGTCAAAGCCTAACTCACGCTTAAGCAAAAACTTCTCAAGGGTTAAATTATTTAGCCCTTGAGCATATGCCAAACCAATCCAAAAATTAAAATGACCACAATACTAACAATCGTCCCTGCCGCAATATAACGCGCTGAATAACCTGTCCCCTGATAATGGGTTTCCAATGCCACAATATTGGCCGCAGGTGGCAAGCAAAATAAAAAGAACATCAAGCCGATATAATCTTTAAACGTATCGATTGGAATACAGAAATAACTGACACTACAAATAATTGCCCCAAATATTAATTTTGGCAGCATGACGCGAACACTATGCCAAAGATCGGCTTTTTCAACTTTGGTGTGGCGTAGCCACATGCCCAGTACGCACATACCTGTAAACACCATACCCACTTTGGCAAATTGATACAGGTGCAGCACCCAGTTCGGTTCCTGAAAGTTTTGCACCTGTAATAAATGCAGAATTGCCGAAATAATCAAGGCAATCACAGGCGGTGAAAATAATACTTTCTTGGCTAAACTCAAGGTATCTTGGGGTGCTGAGCTCACCGCTGAAACAGCCCAAATATTGCCAAACAACGATCCGCCAATATACAGTGCGATCATTGCAGAACTGATTTGATGCCCAAAAATCGCCAAAGCGAATGGGAAACCAAGCCATGCCAAATTGACATAACTGGCACAGAGTGCAATTAGCCGATCTTTAAAGAAATAAACAAAGCCAAGATAGACCAAAAAGGCAGAGATAAAGCTAAACAGCATCAGACTCAAACTACCTGACTGGTAGTAAACCATGTTGTAAATAATCACAAAGGGAATAAAGAACCGCGCCAAAATACGTGAACAAACCGTTTTGATGGATTCGGCAGATTTTAATGTTGCAGTGAGCCAACCAAATATAAATGCCAATGTTGGTAAAACTAGACTCACCCTGATCTCCTTATACTGTGTGTTTTACATGTTGCTGGATATAAAACAGCTTAATGAAATTACTTGAAAATTCCACTAAAATCAAATTTCATCATAAGAACCCATCGTTAAAAAACTCTCCATTTATGCCTTCTTGTTTTTCCCTGCAAAAATCAACAGCAAAATACCACTCAATACCATGACCGTTGCCAACAGCATACGTAAACTAAATACTTCATTTAAAAATACAACGCCAGCCAACAAAGCCAAACACGGTACACTCAATTGCAATGTACTGGCTGTCATACGATCTAGATGTTTGAGAAGGTCATACCAGAGCGCATAAGCCAGCCCAGAAGTTAAGGCACCTGAAAGCATCGCCAAAATCACTCCATTCCAATGCAGTATCAGGCTATGTGGACTCATGAAACTCAATAACACACCAATTGGAACTGCCCAGATAAAATTGTAATAGGTCATCATGATTGGTCGTTCAGCCGACATCCCGATCAAGCTATATGCAACCCAGCTTAAGCCTGCAACCATCATCATCAGCGCATAAAATAAAGACGGTGCATGCGTGGTCGGTAAAAATAGAACCAACATACCGAGGAATGCAACCAATAACCCCATTCCTCTCAGCCATGTGACTTTTTCGCCCTTATAAACGGCATAGAGTGCCATCGAAATTTGCACGGTTCCAAAAAGTAATAAGGCCCCCATGCCTGCATCCAGCCGAACATAGGCAACAGAAAAAGCAAACATATAGCCTGTTAAGCACAGTCCACCTTTCCAATTTTCTCGTTTTGGTTTGACTACATCAGCAGAGTGAATGAGTAAAATCAGTGCAAATATGCCACTTAAAATTCGTATCAGACTAAAACTATATGGATCAATCATGCGTTCAGCTAAGGCTAAACGGCAAAAAATTGAATTGGCTGCAAATGCACTCATGGTGAGTGCGATTTTCCCCCACATGATCTTCAACATCCGTATTGATGATATACATTGCACTATATATAGAATAATTTTCAACCAATAGATAGCATAAAGAAAGACGGAAATTTAAAGCTCATTTCATCAATTTAAATTCAATATTACTGAGTCAAACCTTTGCTTTAATGGACGCACGATCTAAATAGCGAAACTCAAGCTGCTGAATATGTCCTTGTTGTTCGCCATATTGATTTTTTTCCAACCACACGACATGTTGTGAAAATGCACGGAGGAAATTCGAGCAGCGCGTCCCATAGTGTGGACTGACAATAAAGGTTGATGACAGGAGTTGTTCTAATTCTGAAGAAATGCCTGTCTGTGGCAACTGCTCAGGCAAACGCTGACGCTGGTCTTCTAAAATATCCCAAGCCACGTGTTGAAGCTCAGGCTCAGAGATATCAGGCAATGCCAGTAATGGTAAGAGTTCCTGCACAAAACGCTGACGTAAATGTTGTGTTTTTGCCCAGTGCTCCGACATCAATCCATTAGACATGACATATACGCCATGTGCCAGAACTTGCGGAGCTTCACCACGATTGCTCATATAGACGGCTTGCTGCCGATCACCCACAATCAGGTTAAAGCCTGCATAATCTTGCTGATGCTGTTCGAGTTGCTGCGTGAAACGAATTGGTGGCAGATCTGAAGCCAGATAATCTGCCACGATGTCACCGCGCGAAGTTGGATAGACACGTTGATCTGAAGCATCGCGATAGTTGGTAATCACTGCCCAGCGCCCCGCCTCCGTCACTCCCATCCATGTTCCCCCCGACTGCAAGTCCTGTCCTGCAATAATCGGACTATTTTCCCAATGCTTTAAAGATTGGGTTGGGCGTGCGTAGAACTCGTCACGATTGGATAATAAACACACAGGTAAGCCTTCAATGACCTGCCAAGCCAGCGCCACAATACACATAACAGTTCCTTTGTATCTTTACACACTGAATGTACAACAATTTTAAGGTTTATCAGCTAGAATCTTGCAAAACATACAGAAATGAAAGGAATAGTCATGCTGACCTATCCCAACATCAATCCAATTGCGATTGAGCTTGGTCCAATAAAAGTACACTGGTATGGGTTAATGTACCTCTTGGCATTTTTATGTGCATGGGGACTTGCCAACTATCGCGCTAAACAACGCACCGACTGGACAGCGGAAATGGTCTCCGATTTAGTCTTTTATGGGGCTTTAGGTGTCGTACTCGGTGGTCGGGTTGGCTATGTGCTTTTCTATGAATTTGATAAATTTCTTGCCAATCCACTCTGGTTGTTTCAAGTCTGGACAGGTGGCATGAGTTTTCATGGCGGCTTTATCGGTGTAATGGTTGCCATGCTGTTATGGTGCAAGAAATATCAAAAGACTTGGTTTCAGACCATGGACTTTGTCGCACCCTGTGTACCAACAGGCTTAATGTTTGGGCGCATTGGAAACTTTATTGGTGGTGAATTGTACGGTCGCCCCGTAACTGATCCCAATTATCCATTTGGCATGATCTTCCCGACTGACCCATTGCATTTAGTGCGCCACCCATCACAAATTTACCAAGCACTATGTGAAGGCTTATTGCTGTTTATCATTTTATGGTGGTTTAGCAGCAAACCTCGACCACGCATGGCAGTTTCAGCTTTATTTTTAATTGGTTATGGTTGTGCACGCTTCTTTATGGAATTTTTCCGCGAACCCGATGCAGATCAGGGCTTTATCCTGTTTGGTTGGGTCACGAAAGGGCAAATGCTATCTTTCCCGATGATTGTTGCGGGTTTACTGCTAATGGCATTTGCCTACCAGCGTAAAATTTATGACTGGACACTGAATAAATAAAAGCAAAAATACAGCAGAGAATGAGGGGCGAAAGCCCCTTTTTTTATGCTAAAGTGCCACACTGCTTCCATCATGTTATTGAGATAAGATGCTCGAATTTTGGTTTGAATCGAATACAACACTTGCCAAGAAAATCTTGATTTTACTCATCACGGTTGCCATCGCTGCGGGATTGTATCTCTATAAACCACTTCCTGCGTTGGTCATCCTGATGTTTACAGGCTCAGGACTGGTATTTTTGATTTGCCGTTATGCACGCCTAAAAATCGCCAAAAATGACCCAAGCCGCTTTTTATTTCGTGTATTTACATGGATTCCTCTCGCCCTGATCTTGGCCTTGTTGTTTATGAAAACCATGGACGACTTACTAATTTTAGGTGTTCAGGGACTCGCCTTTATGGCGCTGAGTGTTTTTATTTTTTCTCCATTAGCACGTTTGTCAAAACCTACTTCTTCTGAATCTTAATTATGCTGCAATTTTGGTACTCTGAACGCTGTAATCGCCACGTGAAACTCGTGATCACTATCGCCATTTGTGTAATGACCACACTCCTGTCAAAAATATCTGCTCTCCCTTCACTTTGGGTCGGCATTTGTGTTGCTGTAGGTGTTTTTATGCATCTGATTTATCAATATGGTGCACGTTATCCTTATACAAAAATTTTGGTCTGGATTTTGCCTGTGGGTGGGCTGATTGCACTGGGTTTACAACCCAGCAATGCGCTATGGGCATGGATCGGTCAAGGGCTCGGTTTTATTATTTTGGGTCTTTTTGTGATGTCTATTTATCAAAACCGAGCCAAACGCTAACAGGGTTTATGAACAATCCCAGTTATAAAGCACTTTAGAAAAATCACGATTTTTCAGATCATCGGGGTGTATAAAAAAGTTGCCTACACCGCAATCACCCCACATGATGTCTACCCCATTGTCGGTATCCGAATCGATCTGTAGCAACAACACATAATCCTGAATGGTCGGATTAAACTCGCGTGGATCAGACTGAGTAAAGAATGGATAACCACCAATTCGATGCCCATTGGCAGGACACAAATCTGCATACGGCTCATAGCATTCTTCATAAAAATCCTCACCCTCGAATTGTTCCTCGAAGTCAAAGACCTGATCAACCGCTAAAACTTGTCGTCCGAAATGCGTATCTTCAATACTGATATACTGCTCGGTTGGGGTAAATGTCAGCGCGTATTGCCCTGTGAGTGGAGAATAAACCTCATCGGCATTTGACGAAGATGGAAACACTTGATGCAATTGCGCCAAATCTTGTATCACCTGCTCAAAATACTGCACTCGAAAGTCTTGCTGTAAACGTGGCTCATCAAAATCTGCACCGTACAAATCATCTGTACCAATAAAAAACTGCAAGACCCCCGTACTTGGAAAATCGGGATGGGCAGGCATTTCAGAAAAATTAAGCTGAGCCAGCAACTTCAGTGGTCGACCTTCGCGATCAACAGGATAAGACGCAGTTAAGGGTAAATAAGGCTCTCCACCGACTTTACTTTGCCACACGTTTAAATGTTCAGATGGACTCAATTGCATTTCGATGCTCGGTTTTGCCGAGGCCAAAATCTGATTTTTATAGGCCTGCAACGCTGCGGGCAACTGCTGTAGATCAATGGTCATTTTTGCTAATTAAATATTATTGGGCTTTGATGGCGATTAGTATAAACTTCTCAGACTGACAAATCTTGGCGTGAATGCCATAGTGCGACAACTAACGTCGTAACATTTCAGATCTATAGGAATTTTATGAAAGCGTATCTTGATCTACTACAGCACATTCTGGACAACGGTGGCGATAAGGGCGACCGTACAGGGACAGGGACACGTTCTGTATTTGGTCATCAAATGCGTTTTGACCTGAACCAAGGCTTTCCCTTACTCACCACCAAAAAAGTTCATTTTCGCTCGATTGCAATTGAGCTATTGTGGTTCTTAAAAGGTGATACCAACGTTCAATATTTACAAGACCATAAAGTCACCATTTGGGATGAATGGGCAACCGCAGAACAAACCGCGCGTTTCGGCCGCCCTGAGGGTGAACTTGGCCCTGTCTATGGTCACCAATGGCGTAACTTTGGCGCGACTAAAAATGCCGATGGCAGTTATCAAAAAGATGGCTTTGACCAGATTCAGTGGTTGATTAATGAAATCAAAACCAATCCAAATTCGCGTCGCCTGATTGTTTCGGGCTGGAATCCTCAAGAAGCTGGACAAGTCGCTTTACCACCCTGTCATACGCTGTTCCAGTTCTTTGTACAAGATGGCAAATTGTCTTGCCAGTTATATCAGCGTAGTGCCGATGTATTCTTGGGCGTGCCGTTTAATATTGCCAGTTATGCCCTACTCACCCATATGATTGCGCAAGTTTGTGGTCTAGGTGTTGGCGACTTTGTCTGGACAGGTGGCGATACGCATCTATATGCCAATCACTTTGAGCAAGCCCGTTTACAATTAACACGTGAGCCTTTACCACTGTGTCAGCTTCAACTTAATCCAGAAATTCAAGATATTTTCGAGTTTAAGTTTGAAGATATCGAAATCGTAAATTATCAATCACATTCTGCAATTAAAGCACCGGTGGCTGTATGAGTTTTCAAGGAATCGAAGTCGTCCATGTTGTCGCTATGGATCAACAACGCTGTATTGGTAAAGGAAACGCCCTACCTTGGCATATTTCCGCAGACTTAAAACACTTTAAAGCCATCACGCAAGGTGGTGTAGTCGTAATGGGGCGTAAAACTCTTGAATCTATGGGACGTGCTTTACCTAAACGAGTCAATTGGGTGATTACCCGTGATCCATCATGGTCTTTTGACAAGGTTAAAATCGCACATAGTATTGAAGATGCATTAGCTCTAGCGCTACCAGATGTCGCTGCAAGTGAAAAACCTGAAAGTATTTTTGTGATTGGTGGTGGGGAAATTTTTGCACAAACCATGCCGATTACGGATCGTCTCGAGTTAACCCATGTTGAACTAGATGTACAAGGTGATGCGTATTACCCTGAAATTCCAACAGAATTTCACAAGATAAGCAGTGAAAAGCAGATTGATGAACAATCTGGAGTTGCTTTTGAGTTTGCAACCTATACGAAATAAATGAAATAAAAAAAGAGGAACAAGATTGTTCCTCTTTTTTGCATCTAGCTGTAACAACTCAAATTAGAATGAGTAGCGTAGACCCAATGCAAGGTTATGGGCACGTAGATCATAACTTGATTCTTGAGTTCCCGTATAATTTCCATTAGAAGTAATATAATTCAGTTTAATTTTACCTGAATCAATGTATTTATAAGAAAGGTCAGCTGCTAAGTTAGGCGTAATAGCATAGGATGTTCCGACACCAACAGCCCATATAAAGTTAAAATTAGTTTTGGCGGTTGTTGAAAAATCATAAGATCCGCCTGACCATACACCTGTTATATCATTATCGGAAAGCACACCCTTTGCATGAATACGCGTTGCACCAACACCTACTGCAAAATATGGCGTAAATTTACTGCTATTTTTCCAATCAAAGTAGGTATTCCACATCATTGACTGCTGCTGTAATTTAACTGTATCTTTTAAATAATATGGATAGTAGTAAAAACCTGTTTTACTTACAAATTTATGATCTTCTTGTGCTGAATATTCCAATTCAGTACGTACAGGCACATGCAAACTTGGCTCTAAATTCCAACCAAAGGCCAAAGCACCAGAAACTAATGTTTTTTGACTATTGGACATACCAAAAATAGAACCACTAATTGGATATGTAGAATAATTCGCATCGCTATTATAATTTAAATGATTAGGATCTAAATCGGTAATATTTGCTCCAATTTTTACTGAAACATAAGCATCCTTCAACACTCCTTCTGCTGCTAAAGCTGGAACAGAAACTGTTGTAGCTAATGCTCCAATAATCAAAATTGTATTTCTATTCATTTTGAAAACTCCTTTTCCTTTTAATTCTTTTGCTGTGCTACTGGCTGTGCTACTGTTTGCTGTGCTACTGACTGTGTAAGAAAGATAGACTTTTTTGAATATGTTTTAGCCTACTATACTAACAATTCGATACAAATCAACACAAAAATCACATTTTTAACCAATATAATGTAAATTTCACATGAAATATAAAATAATATGAAACACATCACATTTATAAGAAATATCGTCAACAAATATAAAGTTACATAACCCAATAGCACTATTTTTTAAATTAAATATACTGAAGAAAACAACTAAAATAGGATTAAACTATAGCCATGAAAAAACTGATTTTACTGATTATTTTGACAAGTACTGGTTTGATTTCTGCATGCTCCAACTTTTCTGGACATTCCTCAATACCAGCGTTACAGCAACAGCAGCTTCAAACCAAAGAAATGGTTTGGCAACTTTATCGTATCGATGGGCAGACACTATCGAATCAAGAAAGTACACATCTACCCTATTTACGCTTTGATGCCGCCAATAAACAAGTAAGTGGTAGTGATGGATGTAACCGAATTTTTGGCAGTTACCAAATACAAGGAAATACACTACATCTAAGTCCATTAGCCTCGACTAAAATGATGTGTATAGATGATATGCAAATCAGTGATCAATTTCATTTAGCTTTAGCAAAAGTCGAAAGCTTTAGCATTGAGCAGCAGACGCTAAAATTAAAAGATCAGTCTAATCATGTGATTATGGAATTTCATTCTCAGAGTCACTAAAATATTTTGAGTTCATTTAAGGATATAGATATGCAACAGGCTTTATTTGGTGGTGGCTGTTTTTGGTGTGTTGAAGCTGTTTTCTTACAGCTTCGTGGTGTGACTCATGTTACAAGTGGTTATGCTGGCGGCCACAGTACTGAACCAAGCTATGAAGCTGTTTGTAGTGGAAACACAGGACATGCTGAAGTGGTGCGTATAGATTTCGATGAACAACAAATTAGTTATCATGATCTTCTCACGGTGTTCTTTGCAACACATGATCCAACCACACTCAACCGACAAGGCAATGATATTGGAACACAATATCGCTCAGTGATTTACTACTACAATGATGAGCAAAAACAGCAAGCCGAAGCGTTAATCAACGAGCTAAAGGCTGAGGGCATTCAGATTGTCACTGAATTATCATCTGAACCGACTTTTTATGCTGCTGAAGATTATCATCAAAACTATTATGCAAAGAATCCGACACAAGGTTACTGTAATTTTGCAATTCCACCGAAACTTAACAAACTGCGTAGTAAATTCCAGAGTTTATTGAAAGCATAAAAAAAGCGACCATCAGGTCGCTTTTTTTATTTTTAAATCAGTTATTTTCGCTTACAAAAGCGATATCACTCAGCCCGGCTTCGCTTGCACGTGACATCACTTGCGCCACCATATCGTAACGGGATTCTTTATCCGCACGAAGTTGCACAGTTGGCTTTTCTGCTTGCTGACCTGCCACATTGAAACGTTGAGCTAGGTCATCTAAGCTAATAATTTGATCATTCCACGCCACCTCACCTTTGGCATTAATACTAATGGTAATTGCCTGTGGTGGTGGCGTCGTAATTTGTGCAGTTGTCTTGGGTAAAGTTAAAGGAATCGAAGGATTCGCAACTGTTGCTGTAACCAAGAAAATGATCATCAACACCAGCATAATATCGATTAGCGGAATGAGGTTCATCTCATTCATGCCAGTATCGTGATCTTCACCCAATTGAAAAGCCATTATGCTTGACCTCCAGCATAACTTTGTTGTGTTGCTTTGGTTGTATTCACCGCAGCAGTTTGTGCTGTAGATTCTTGTTGCAACATGGTATCAATTAACAAACTATGCGCTTTGTCTTGAAGTGCATGTGCAAGTGCACGATTCGCACGAACACAAATGTTATAAGCAAGTACCGCAGGAATCGCAACACCCAAACCCAAACCTGTCATGATCAGTGCTTCACCAACTGGTGTTGCAACTTGAGCCAGACCTGCCTGTCCACTACGGCCAACCGCAACCAATGCATGGAAGATTCCCCACACTGTACCAAATAGACCTACAAAAGGTGCAATAGAAGCAATTGTACCTAACACTGCTACACCTTTTTCTGCTGAAGTTTTTTCTTCAGAGATTTGACGCAACAAAGCTTGCTCTGCAACCGCTTTACGCTGCTCAAATGCAAGTGGTGCAAGCTTCGCTTTCAACTTTGTCAGCGCTTGTTCGAGTTGAGCATATGCCTGTTGCTTAAGTTGACGCGTACCCATCAAACGCAGTGCGAAGATCGTCCACGTTGTGATCGACATTGCAATTAACACAAAATACAGTGTTTTACTTACTGCATCAGCATTTTGCCAGTAGACTGAAAAGTTCATGCTCGAACTCCTGATTTCATAAATTAGCCGTAAATTATGGTGTTAAATCAAATGGTTGTTTCGCCTTAATTGGATACGCAACACCATTTTCTTTATAAGGTTTAAATTTTGCGCCACGTACTGCTCGAAGAACTTTCTCATCGAGTGCAGATACGCCGCTACTTTTAACAATCGTTACTTTGGTAATTTTGCCTTTTTCATCAGCTTCAATTAAAACCACAACACTACGTGCTGAACCTTGAAGCTCACTACCATCATAAGAAATGTGTGGTGAACGGCTCCACTGCACTCCTGAACCACCAATACTGACCGTTTTTGGAGATGGATCTGCCGCAGGTGCGCTCGGTTGAGGTGTTACAGGTTGTGGTGCAGGCTGAGGTGTCGGTTTCGTCACGACTGACGTTGTCGTGGTCACTACAGGTGTCACGGGAGCTTTCACCACTGTTTGCTCAACAGCTTTTTTCGGCGATGGAGCTTTCACTTGTTGAATTTTTTCCACCTTTTTAGGCGGTGGAGGTAACTGTTTTTCAACAATCTTAACTTCCTTTACCTCTTTTGGTTTTTCCTGTGGTTTTGGTTTTTCTTTTGGTTTTGGAGGTAACGGTTTTGGAGGTTGTTGAATCTTAACAAAACGAACGTGTAATGGATCTTTATGAATTGGTTTTAAGTCCTGAATTTTCATTTGACCTAATGCCCATAATACGCCCACGTGTCCAACTACAACAACGGCTAATGCAGTGAGGATTTTCTTTTTCATATGATCGCTTGGGTTAGGATCTAAATTCAGCACGGGAGAGTGACTCATAACACAACAATAACCTGTGATGTACGATTCATCTAGCGATCTAATCGGCAAGATGAATCACAACTATTGGGTTGGACGATTAAGCCTCAATATAATAAATGAGAAGTGTTTTCATTTGCAACCTCTTTTTCATAATTCTTCATGCAGAAAATTCAGCTTTGAAACAGAGATAAATCATCATGAAAACTTACAAATTTAATGATATAACATAACACTATAATTTCCAATGAAATCTATGTAACTTCACTCCACAAATTCCATATATAGATCAAAAGTTTAAGAAAAACTATCAGTTTTTCAATTGGTATGTTATACTTCGAGAACCATTATGGGGATGTTATTGGCTTCGACGCTGGTGATGAAACTCATAGATGCATGCCGAGAGCGCATTTCCTCTCGTAAATCAAATTTGCATTTTTATAGTCGCAAACGACGAAACTTACGCTCTAGCTGCCTAAGGGCCGCTTGTCCGCTTCACTGAATACTTGTGGTCAGTGAACCCGACCGAAGCGAACGCACACAAGTCCGTATAAAGTCAAGCCTCGGGGCTTTATACCAAATTAAGAGGATCGCGTTTTGTACCCTGTTCGTCGGGTCACTCAATGTTAAAACAATAGACGATATCTAAGCATGTAGTATTCTCGAGCGTAATGCTGGCGGACGCGGGTTCAACTCCCGCCATCTCCACCATATACTTAAATTTATATGCCGTAATATGACGATGTATAAGTTGAAAAGGCTTAAATCTAAAGGGTTTAAGCCTTTTTTCTTGCTTATATATAACGAATCATAACTGTATATACCACTGCTCACCATGTATCACTCCTTGTATCCTTGATAAAAAATTGAAACGGCAGGGATACAAGAAAAATCAGACCTATCAATATTAAAAAACTTGGGCTTATAAAAACCCAAATAATTTAATTTTGCCATCAGTTTATACACAACAGAGTATGTCTTGCTAAAACTTATATGTATAAGTTAAAGCTACACGATGTTGATGCCATGAAGATTTCAGCATGCCATTTATTTTCTGAGACAAATTATCTCGATCAAAACGGGAATGATAGGTGAGATAAGAATAACGAAAATCTAAATGTCTTAAATATGGAATTTTATAGGCAAGCGTAAACTCGGTAAAATGTTCCTTTCCAGTGACATCACTTTGAATGTTACTTTGATGTGCACCACTTCCCGTAATATATTTAAACTCTGTACTTAAGCCTTGGATATAGTCTTTCCAGTTATATCTGATTCTTGCCATCCATGCCAATTCATCCCTATTTGTAAAATCTGGCCCAATTACGGTTGATGTCGGAAAGGGATTCGTTCCATTATCCTGAATTAAAATCTGATCACGTGCCGATCTGGTGGAGTAGTTATCTTCAATCCAGAAACCATATATTTTGGTTAGGGCTGCGCCTAACTCCCAATTATTTTTTTTCCATGTGGCCTCAACAAAATACCCTTGTCCACGGTTTTCAATACTTTGTCCTTTAATACAATCAAGATCAGCTTCTGCACCACATTTAAACAGGTCACCAGCATTTCTTGAAAACATTGCCCCAGAGCGAAAATCCACACGGCTTGTTGATAATGGCAAACTATAATCAGCGATCAAACCATACTTCTTTAAATAGTGAGCGCTATTCAGATACTCAGCATTCAGTCCCCAACGGTCATATTTATATTTCATTCCAACTAATGCGACATAGTTAATTTTTTGATTATTGTCTGTCACAAAACTTGTAAATTTATCTGCTGTTCTAGGTTGCCACTTATTGTAATATCCTGCATATGCATTCCAGTTTTGTTGTAGTTGATAGCGTAGACTCACACCAGAAAATGTATCGGGTACAGCTCGGTTAAATGTACTTTTAATCAACATGGTATCGACCTTTTGTCGCCCGATACGAAGCTCATTCCCCTCGCCTAACTTGGCTTTTATCGCTAAAACTCCAACGCTGGCAAAACCCGTGTCTAATTTTCCATTGGGACGAACATCTAAAAGCTGTACAGTCGGTGTTCCAGAATCTGCAAGTTTCACTACCCCGTAAAGAGATGCATCTAGTCCAATCAGGTCATCGTAATATGCCGACTTATAATTTAATTCTGCGCCCAAAGCTGACTGCTGATATTGAGTTGTTTTAGGATTTGGGTTTAGGGTAGATGCATGTGCCTGACCATTATCTGAAAAATATCGTGTATTTAGTTTGAGTTCCAAGCTTTGATCTTCAAGCTCATCTGCCAGCACATGCTGACAGCATATCGTAGCCATAGATAAGCTTAAAATTTTTGCAAATTTCATCATAAAATCCTTTTTTAAGATAAAAAGAGGCTGGACCTAGTGCTGCTATGAGCACTAAGCCATCAACAAGAAGTAGAGTGTTTTTAAATCATTAAGGAGAGAGTTTTTCGAGCATTTGCCCTTTTGTTTCTATTGCAAACCAGAATGTTACAAGTCCACCAACCAATGCAACCACAGCTAAAACACTAAACACGTACTGGATACCGTAACCAGCAACAACCAGTCCGACCATGAGTGGCCCAATTGCAGATCCTGCACGTAACCAAGCTGTGCTAAATCCAATGCCCATCGCTCTTAATCTCGTTGGATAAAGCTCGGCAGCATACAAATACAGTGAGAATGAAATCGTCTGTAAAATTGCATAGCTCAGTGTTGCCAAAACCAGAACTTGTGTCGCTGTTTTGGCACCGAGTATAGAAAGACTCATTAAAGGAATAATCGCCAAGAAAAAAGCAGCGGTGTACCAAGGGCGTCGTCCTACTTTATCAATCATTAAAGCGCATAAGATTGATGCAATAACCCCAACACCTGAAGTGATCCAACCATAACCTAGACTTGTTTGCAGTGACAAACCAAAATGTTGTTTATAAAGTGATGGAAGCCACGTCACCATCGCATTGTTGACCATGTAAACGCAAAACCACATGCCCCAAAGCGTAAAGGTACGTTTACGATATATGCCACTAAACAGTTCGCGCCAATCCGTTTTTGCCATTGCTTGAGGATTAATTTCTTTCACAATCGGCTCAGATAGCACTTTCCCTTGCCTAATTGCACCCTGCTCAAAGCAAGTGACTACTTGATCGGCTTCTGCAAAACGACCTTTAGACGCCAACCAGCGTGGTGATTCTTTCAGGAAAAATCTAAGCGGAATAACCAGTACCGAAGGAATCAACCCCACAATAAACATGACTTTCCAGCCATAAATCGGCATAAGGAAATATGCAGCCATGCCAGCAAACATTAACCCTAAAGGAAACAGGACTTCATATAACAAGAAAAATTTTCCGCGTTTCTCGGCACCAATAAACTCATTGATATATGCACTGGCAACAGGCACTTCGCCACCTGTTCCAACACCCTGAAAAAACCGAAAAACCAGTAAAGATAAGCCACTCCATGCAAACAAGCAGGAAATATCCATTGCCACAAAAAGCAGGATTGTAAAAGACAGCACCTTGATTCGGCCGACTTTTTCAGCCAAAGAACCAAAGAAAACTGCACCAAATAATTGGCCCACATAACCTGCAGCAATAATCGCGCCGACAAAAGCAGGTGTTAAGTGCCACTCACTGATTAACTGGGGTAAAGCAAAAGCAATTGCCAGAACAGTATAGGCATCAAAAAACGTCGCTATACCAATAGTGACCCGCATAAATTGCAACTCACGTGTTACAGGAATTCGTTCGAGTCTTGCAATAATTTCAGCATTTTTTTGATGATGATGAATTAATTCCGTATCTGCTAGATTTGTCATCCTCATTCTCCTTTTCAACTACATTCCTCGTAGTCTTTTTGTTTTTTAAGCTGTAACTACCTGTCACCAGCAATGTCGTCCTTTTTTATTCTTATTTTTAGATTCATGTCCGAACTTCGCCTCAGGCAGCCTACATGATAAAAGGGCTAACGTAAAATGTTAGCCCTTTGAGTGTTAAGCAACCGCCTGTTTTTCAGTGACTTTACCGATACCTGCCAAACGCATCGCTTCATGAATTTCCTGTTCAGCCCCTGCTGCCAAAGGAAGTAACGGTGAACGAACTGTTGCATGATCGAGAATACCGCGTGCAACCAAGGCATGTTTGAGTGCAACCGTACCTTCCATATGCGAACCACGATGGTAAACATTACGGGTGACTGGTAAAAGCTGATCATGAATAGCACGCGCTTTCTTATAATCTTTCGCCTTACCTGCTTGAATCATCTCAATCAACAGTTCAGGTGCAATGTTGCCATAACCGACCAGTGCCCCATCGACATCGAACATGGTGTGTAGCAAATATTCATCATGACAGGTCAGGATTTGCAGATCTGGGCGTTCACGGCGAATAATAGGAATTTCCACATCCCAACGGCGCATATTACGCACACCATTTTTCATGGCAAACACACCTGGTTGTGCAGAAATGTCGAGTAAGGTGTCCAAATCATAGGTAGCTTTGGTTGCATCAGGATATTGGAACAAAATTGAAGGCAATCCGCTTTCTTCGTAAATCGCTTTATAGCGGTCTTGCGGTGCACCTTTTTGATAACCAAAACGCAACCAGCCATGGGATGGATAAATCAGACCTGCCGATGCACCCGCTTCAACTGCACGCTTGGCTTCTTGTGCTGCAACTTCCGTCCCTTCTAAAGTGATACCTGCAATGACTGGGATTTGGTTATCAACTGATTTCACAAAACTTTCGATCACTTGTTGCTGTTCTTTTTGCGAAAGGAATGTGCCTTCACCAGCATGACCAAGAACAACAAGACCTTTAACGCCATCAATGCTGCCAAGCCAAGAACCAAGTCGTTGAATTGCTGCATGGTCAACTGCGCCATCACGTGTAAATGGAGTTACAGGGGCTGGTGTTAAACCGCGTAAATCAATGCTCATCTTCTGTATCCTTGTAAATCATCAAATTAAAAATATAAAATTAATATAATTCAATAAGATAATTGAATATTTAAACTTTATGATTAAAGTATAGGATGGATAAAATTGTTCGAGAATCCGCTATTTTTATATTTCAGTTATACTGGATTTGTATATCTCACAGGAATGAGAAATGAATTACACCCAATGGAAATTATTTTTAGATGCAAATGATTTAGGCAGTTTAAGCAAGGTGGCTCAGTTCTATAACACCAGCCAGCCACAAATTAGCCGTCAACTCCAAGAGTTAGAAGATTTCTGTGGAGGACGGTTATTTCACCGTACAGGTCGGGGGGTCACACTGACGGATTTGGGATTGTTTTTGCTTCCCAAGATTCGCCACTGGATTAAACTCACTGAACAATTACAAAATGATATTCATCATTCTAGTAAAAATTTAATCGGCAAAGTGAGGATTGGCAGCATTCCTTCCACAGCTCATCCATTACTGACTGCCGTCAGTCATCGTTTAAAAGAGGAATATCCACAAATTGAACTTTCAGTCCGTGAAGGCCAAGGTGTTCAATTAGAAAAATGGCTGGAGGAAGGCTCGGTCGATTTATCTTTACTCTATCGCTTTCAATCTTCTTCACAGAATGGCGATTTATATTTAGCGGAAGTAGACACCTATCTGGTTGGGAAAAAAGAAGATCCTTTATTAAAAAATACCACGATTGATTTTGCACAGTTAGATGGCTTGCCTTTGGTCACGTTTTGTCGACCAAGCAGTTGGGTCAGTCATCTGGAAACGATCGCACGTCAAAAACAAATTGCGCTTAATATCGCCTTTGAAGCAGATTCGATCAGTATGCAAATGCACCTGATTGAAAGTGGCCGTTATTATGGAATTTTAAGCCCGCAAGCCATTAAGAATCATACTCAAGATCAAAAACTCGCGGCAGTCAAAATCGTGCAACCCAATATTAAACGCTATTTATCATTATCGATGTCACCGCATACTTATTTAACACCACCATGCAGAAAAGTCATTGATATTATTAAAGATATATTAAAGTCTGGTGATCTGGATTTTTCCAGCTTAAATGAAGATGCTTAAAGGCAATCTTTGCAGAAATGACTTTCAAATAAAGATCTATATGTTTTATGACACCTCAAAAGTGTAGTTACCAAATCTTCTACAGCAAATTAACGTCATGAAAGATAAAGCACTGAAGAACAAAACTGTCTTCAGTGCCTTTTAAAGAAATCGATCCGAATGATCTTATGCTTTGCTGTATAAGTTATGCCAAACGCCCATGAAAACGCTCAGCAACCCAATCGGCAATATAAGCGCCAGCATTGGCAGTATTGTCCAGACTACTATGCTGCACGCCCCCTTCACGCTGGGTAAAGATTTTTAGTTCGCGATCTGGGCTATTCACCAGTTGATCGTAAGACTGATGTGCATATTCCAAAGGAATCTGTTTATCGGCTTCACCATGTGTCACCAAAAATGGAACACGAATATTCTGCAATATGCCATTTAGATGTACATGTTGGGCGATATCCATGAATTCATCCATATCTTTTGCCCCCCAGACCCAGCGCACATGCTCCCAATAATGCGGCACAGGATTTTCACCTTCACGTTGCAAACGGCGTTTTTGCATTTCGCCCCAGTTATGGTTGGCACCCCAAACCACACCCAAAGCAAAACGCGGTTCAAATGCCACCGCACGCGGGCAGTAATAACCACCAAGTGATACCCCAAGCAGACCAATCTTTTTGGCATCGACATCGGGACGTTGCTCCAGATAATCCACCACTTTACTTGCCCACTGTTCGGTTTCCACCACTGCCGTTAAACCATGCAAGCGCAAGGCTTCTCCTGTTCCTGGCTGGTCAATGAACACACTGGAAATACCGCGTTTTGCCAGAAGCTGCGGGAATAATCCTGCGCGATAGACCATTTCCTTGGTCGAGTCCAAACCGTTAATGATGACTAAGCATGGCGCTTCGCCTGTCACACCTTCAGCATGGGTATATAAGCCTGCAATGATGCCATTCTGATAGGGAATTTCGACCCGTTCACAGGGTTCTTTTGCCAGTTGCATACCCTCTTGGAAAGTCTTTAAAAACTTGGCATACAAAGCTTTACGGGGTGCATAGCCATGAGCCTGCATCCGCTCTGCGGTGATATAGTAAATCGCTGCACGATTGAGTTTGTCGCCTGCACTAAACAAATGCCCCGCGGCTTTATCTTCTTCGACCAGTGCCAGCAGATTATCCCCCCCCTGTTCCCATGACGCTAAAAATGCCGCAGTCCCTGGATCATCTCCCTCTTTGGCAATGTTCGCAAGTGGACGGCACATGGCTTCAATCTCACCAATTTTTGCGCCCATTTCAATTGCCGCAGCGACGGCTAGACTCCAAACATAGTTGGTTTCAAAATATTTAAACATCCAGTTTTATCCTTAGAAATGAATGGGTTTATTCGGCTTTCAGTTCACGCATGTAAGCTTCTTCACCTTGGTAAAAACCGACATCCCAAGGAATATCTTCCAGCATGAAAGCAGGTGGTTTGGTCATCCAAGAGGCTGTACCAAAGCGGAACTCCCATTCACGCGGCACCCAGTTATCATCCAAATAATCGGTGTCTGCACCGTATTCGGTTTCGCCGCCGACAGGTGACTCGAAGTAACAGAAAATCGCCGAAGCAATGCGGTGTCGTCCAATCCCCAAGAAGCCATGTGTCCAGCCCCGTTTGGTCATATAGTTCGAGCCAATCATCACTTCATCAAAATCTTCCACGCCAAAACAGGCATGGTGAAAACGTGGAATGCCGCCTGCTCCAGGCACTTCACAGTTCAGCAAGAAGGTGTTGTGATGCTCATGTGCCCCATCGGCACGAAGGTAAGTTCCAATCCCTTTTTGATGGTCAGACATGCGAAAGTTCAGACGGTCACGGAAAAACGCAAAAGTTTTCCAATAGTCTTTGACTGCAAAAACTACATGGTTGATGGTTTTGGGAATGGCACGGCGACGCCATTTTCGTTGCTGATTTAAACGGTTGATATTGCCCGAAGAATTGATCGGGTCAGTCGAATACACCACTTTTTGACGGTCAAATACGCGCAGTGCCAAAGGTAGGCCACAGTCTGAACGGAAGCGCCATGCACCATCTTCACCCAAAGTGACTTCACGATCTCGTTTTAGATCTTCTACCAAGCGTTGCAGGTTGTCTTCGGTATCAACCCCCCAAATGGTTTCCTTGACGCCAAAACCTGTATACACCGAGTCAGATGGCATTGATGCATGATCAATCGGTCGTACAATTACGGTCGAGCCTTCTGCCAGACGATAAACCGTTTCCTCAGCATTCGAACTTAAACGCTGCAAGCCAAAATCATCAAAAAATTGTGTCGCTTTTTCAAGGTCTTGAACCCCGTAAAGCAATGTATCAATACCTACAATTGCCATAGCTAAATTCCTTTTTAATCCTTGTTCCAATTTAAAGAATCACGATATGGAATTCAGATTAGTCTGTGATTTGGCTCTCCACAAATGCTTTATAAGCATGGCTGGTATCCATAGAACAAATAGGTTTTCTTTTAATAAATCTGTGGGACAAATTGCTTTTCGCTTCATACAATACTTTGGTTGATTTATATGCAATTATGAATTATATTCCTTAATGAATATTATTTTTGGTTTTATGTGATGTCAGAATCAATCGGTCAATATTTAGATCATCTACATGCTTTGGTCGCTACTGTGCTTTTTCCACATATGGGCAAAGCCTTAAATGGTGATTTCTCTTTTAGTCAGCTTAATACCCTATTTCTTCTCTACAAGCAGGGTCCTTGTAGTATTGCTGAAATAGCTGAAAATGCGTCAATTTCCCATAATGCAGCCAGCCGTATGGTCGATCGTCTGGTACAAGGAGGTTATGTGACCCGTGTGGAAGATCAACATGACCGTCGCCTTAAAAAAGTGTCGCTGACCGTTGCAGGCTTTAACAAACTCAAGGAATTACAGATCATTACCACCGATGTGTATAACCAAGTGTTATCGACTGTTCCTATTGAATTACAGCAACAGCTGAAAGATGTTCTACAACAAATTTTACCGTACTTACCTAAAACCACTCGCTTTGTGGTCAATCGACCTAACGAGGAAGTTTAATAATGAGTGCTTATATCCGCTATTCAATTATTTTGGGAGTTTTGACAGCTTTTGGTCCAATTTGTACCGACTTTTACCTGCCTGCCTTGCCACAAATCAGCAGCGATTTGCATACCTCCGTGCCGCTCTCTCAACTCAGTCTGACCGCTGCCCTAATTGGTTTAGGCATTGGGCAACTGTTTTTTGGCCCTTGGAGTGATCGGATTGGGCGCAGAAAACCACTGATGCTGGCATTGGCTTTATTTACTTTAAGTTCGATTGGCTGCATGTTCGTGCAAGACATTACCCAAATGGTGGTGATGCGCTTTATTCAAGGTTTTGCAGGTGCAGGTGGTGCTGTGCTTGCCCGTGCCATTGCCAGTGACCGCTATGCAGGTAAACAATTGGCCCAGTTTTTTGCCCTGATTATGGCGATTAACGGGATTGCCCCGATTATTGCACCTGTATTGGGGGGCATTCAGTTGCAGTTCACCGAGTGGCAAGGGCTGTTTGCCAGTTTGTCGATTTTAGGTGTGGTGATTTTTCTGCTGTGCTATTTCCTGATTGCAGAGTCACACGACCCCAACCGTGTGGGGCAATTGCACAAGTCATTTAAACTTGCATTCACAACCGTAGTCAAAGACAAGATTTTTATCGGACTATGCCTGATGCAGAGCATGATGATGGGTGGGTTATTTGCCTATATTGGCGCATCATCTTATGTATTTCAGGAAAATTATCACTTCTCGGCTCAAAGCTATAGCCTGCTGTTTGCGGTCAATGGCTGTGGACTGATTATTGCTGCAATCGCGACCTCAAAATTGCTGAATTATTTTTCTGAGAAAAAACTGTTGATGATGGCTCTTGGCATTGCGATGACTGCCAGTTTAGCCTTTCTGATTGCCAGTGCCTTACAAGCACCGATATTGCTGTGTCTCGCGCTGTTATTTATCACCATTTCCACTGTAAGCTGTATCAGCTCGTTGACCAGTGCGCTTGCGATGGCACGTCAGCATGAATTTTCTGGAACTGCTTCAGCACTATTGGGCTTTTTAATGTTTGCGATTGGTGGCATAACTGCGCCACTGACTACACTGCTTGGCACATCTTTACTGTCGATGAGTGGGGTGATTTTTATGTGTTATTTACTCGCAGGAATCAGTTGTCTGGTGACCTTCCGATATAAGATGCAGCTGATTTAAACATGCAAAAAAGAGCTTATATTCATCTTATATAAGCCCTCCTTTCATTTAACTTCAATACTGGTTTGAATTAATACCCCACAGTAAAACGCTGGCGAATATGTTGTGGATACTCTAATTCATCAATCAGTGCCACCGCATAATCCTGTGTGGAAATATGACTCATGCCCTCTTTGAGTAACAGTTCCTCTTTCCCTAAACGGAACTGCCCTGTGCGTTCGCCCGATTTAAAAATCATGGAGGGCGACAGCACTGTCCAGTTGAGATCAGGCTGCTGCCGCAAGGTTTCCAGAATCGCAATGCCTGCCAATGCTTCAGGTTTGACATGCTCGGGGAATTTCGGATCATCGACCAAACGCTGCCCAGACTCTAGGGTTAATCCCCCTGCTCCACCAACCATCAGATAACGCGGTACAATGGTCTTTTTCAGGGCATCCAGTAAATGCTCAATCTGCGTATCAGTAAAATGCACGGCACTAATCACCGCATCCTGACCTGCCAGTAACGGCGTTAGTTGTGCCGTGTTATTGATATCCGCCTGTCGTGCTTCCACCTGTTCATGCTGGGCAATTTTTTCAGGAGAACGGGCAATCGCGGTGACCTGATGACCTCGTGCCACCAGCTCATTTAAAATGCTGGAGCCTGCCATCCCACTTGCACCAATCAATGCAACTTTCATGTGCTTATCCTTATCATTTGATGATTAAAATAAAAACCCACCATCGACATGAAAGACTTGCCCAGTCATATAACCCGACTCAGGCGAAATCACAAAACTCAGCACGCCTGCCAAATCGTTTGGTTCACCATTCCGTTTAATAAACTGGCTGTTTTTCACATGCTCAAACAGTTCCGAAGGCAAGGCTTGTTCGCTGCCCTCATGCTTGATTAGCCCTGGGGAAATTGCATTCACAGTAATGCCACGATCTCCGAGTTCCACTGCCAGCGCGCGGGTGAGACCAATCACGCCCATTTTGGCTGCGATATAGCCCAAGAAACCTTTTTGCGGACGACCTGTATTGCTCGATGCAAAATTGACAATCCGTCCCCAGCCTTGCTCAATCATGTTCGGCGCAAAGATTTTGCTGAGCAGATAGGACGCATCCAGTGACACCGCCATGGTTTTTTTCCATTCCAAGAAGTTACTGTCTTCAAAGTTTTGCAGGGGAATATAGGCGGCATTATTCACCAACACATCGCAACGTCCAAAATGCTGCAAAATTTTTTGTCCTGTATGCTGAATCTGATCGGGATTGCTCAAATCACACTGAAATGCCTGAGCATCTGCGCCCAATGCCTGCAATTGTTGTATCTGCTCCTGCATATCGACACAGTCGACCAGTGCCAAACGATAACCCTGTTCTGCCAGACGACGGGCAAATGCTGCACCCAAACCACCTGCTGCACCTGTTAAAACCACGACTTTTTTAGACATCATTGTCACTCCTTGTTTTTAAAATATTGTCCTGTTGTGCCCTGCCAGCATAAAAGCAATCTTGATACACGAGAAGACGGCACTTTTTTGTAGGCAGGTTACCCAAATGTTCCTACGGGAAAGTGCTGCCAGATCGGCAGCACTTGATCAAATTATGGATGTGGGTGTGGGTTGAAACCCAATAAGGTATCGAGCTGAATATGCAGCGCAACACCCAAGGCTACGCCTGATTTTGGATTGGTCGATGTGGTCGGGTTCATCCAGCTACTGCTGTTAAAGGTGCGCATAATGAAAGGGCTTACCACAAGACTGTCGGATAAAATGAAGTTGGCATCCAGTGCAATCGCATATTCATTGCGTCCTGGTTTGTAGTTATCGGCTCCTGTATACGACTGTTGCAAGAAACGCTGTTCACTCTTGGTCAACTGATCCCAAATAAAGCTGACCGAGTAGCTGTCATAAGGACGTGATTCGAACGGATGGTTCAAGATAATGCCTGTATTCAACTGTGTCTCGACCCCATTGGTGGTGTTTTCTTCAAAGCTATGCGTTAAAGCGCCAAAGACTGCCAGTGATTTTGGATTCGGGTCATTGCTGTTGCCACCATCTTGACGCCAGAAGGTTTTCTTGCCTGCCAGATACACACCATTGGCAGATTTACTGGTAGCAGAAGTCAACGGATTGACCTGTTCACGGGTGTTATGAAAGCCCATCGCCTCTACAGTGACAGGATATTTCTCCATACTAAAATCAGTTTTATAGGCAACATCAGCCAAATACACATCACTCAATGTACCACCCGAATCACCTGAACCACTTTCCCAGCCATTGGTAAACGGGAAGGCATTGTTACTGCGCCACCAGCCAGCCTGTACACGCAGTTTCGGGCTGACATCGTAGGCAATACGGGTACTCCAGTTGGCATACGGTGGCGGGTTAATCCCTGCCGAATCCTGCAAAATCGCATTTACACAGGTAAAGCCCGTATTACAGATCGGGGTTGCCATGTAGTTGCCTGCATTGCTTTTACCTGCTTCAATCGACAGCTTGT
Source organism: Acinetobacter sp. MB5 (assembly GCF_003261585.1). Lineage (GTDB taxonomy): Bacteria > Pseudomonadota > Gammaproteobacteria > Pseudomonadales > Moraxellaceae > Acinetobacter. Next base: position 169,593 of record NZ_POVU01000003.1, read on the forward strand.
CATCCAGCAGTTTTTGTTCATAGGTAAACAAGGTCAGGTGCGATACTCTAGGAATATAAGGTCCAGGTTTGCCTGCAATCACACTTGCCGCCTGACCACCATAAGTCAGGTTATGCGTCCACGGTACAAACAGTTCTTCAAAGTGCACATAACCACCTTGCAAGCCAATGATTTTATTTAAATCAAAATCTGCACCGACTGAAATCAGGGTCAATGATTCATGATTGCCTGTTTGTGTCCCCACACTTGGATTACCCAAATACACCTCTGTCAGTCCAACATGCGGTGCAACCCCATGATCGGATAACCACTGCCCCTGTTTAGAAAATAATTTGTTGTCCTGTACAGGTGCAGTCGATTCTGGACTGGCAACACGTGGCCCAATGCGGAAGTTACTGCTCACATCGGGATCGGCTGCGGCAACCAGATTGTCCGTGGTTTCTGCCATTGCCATTGAACTGTAAAGGCTGCCGAACATACAAAGCATTAACGCTGTTTTTTTCATAAGAAATCCTTTCTTGTGTTTTTTAGGGAAAAACGTCCCTATAGGGCTAGCAACAGCCCGATCAATTGTTGATTAAATTCATTACTTTAAGAAATTAAGAAGCCGTTGCTCCTGCATCGACCTTGAGGTCTGTACCTGTGACCCATGCCGATTCATCCGATGCCAGATAGATTGCTGCCCATGCAATGTCTTCGGGTCGACCAATCCGTTGTCGTAAAATCTGCTTGCTTAAAGCTTGCTGCTGAAAAGCAGGGTCTTCTTGCATATGCGCCCGTGTTGCAGCAGTTTCAATCAGCCCTGGGGAAATCGTATTAGCGCGAATTTGAAATGCACCACCTTCCATCGCCAGTTGCCGTGTCATTGCCAAAACTCCGCCCTTGCCTGCGCAGTGCGCCAATGCTGGTGAGCCTTCCAGTGCCATCCATGCATTGGCTGAAGCAAAGTTAATGATTGAACCACCTTGCTGTTTCAGGGCATGCCATGCTTCCTTGCACAGCAAAAACACCACATCCAGTTCACCGACCAAGGTCTGTTTCCAGTGCTGATAACTCAGTTCCTCAATCGGGTGAAAGTGGGCAAATGCAGCGGCATTCACCAATACATCAACTCGCCCAAATTTTTCTAAGGTTGCCACGACCAGCGCCTGAACCTGTTCAGGCTGGGTCAGATCACAAGTTGCAATACTGATTTCCAAACCTTGTTGCTGGGCTTGTGCCTGAGTCTGCTCAGTCAGTTCGGTGACAATGTCACAGCCCATGACCTGTGCCCCTTGGGCTGCAAACATCAGTGCGCAGGCTTTGCCAATGCCGTTGCCAATTCCTGTGACGATTGCCACTTTGTTGTGTAACCGCTGCTGCATATGATTTCCCTACCTATGCCTTGTCTGGTGTTGCAACAGGTTGTGTTGATGTTCCTTTCACAAATCCGAGCACCAAGGCAATCAATGCCAGTGGAATCAGCACCCAACCTGCCAATGCCAAGGTATTGAACAGATTGCCTGTGAACTTGGTCGCTGCTACAAACAGAATCGGGCTAAAGAACATGCCTAAACAGTAACTGCCATACCACATGCCTGTGCCAATACCACGTTTAAACCAAGGCAGATTTTTCATGTTCCAGATTGCTAAGGTCGGTAGCAACAGGCCACAGCCAAAGCCATTCAACAAGGCATAGAGTAAAATCTGATCGGCAGAAGTTGCATGTGACATCAGCAAGAAACTGAGCCCAATCAGACCAAAAGCAATAAACAGGTTATGTCCGACTTTAAACTTCAAGCGTGAGAACACATGCACGCTCAATGTCCCAGCCACAATCAAGGCACTACATGCAGAAGAAATATTGCCTGCCACTTTCGGTGAAGTCTCGCCAATCGAACCCAAGATAAACGCCATCTGGATTTGTAAAATCATGAATGCCAATGCGCCAATGCAGGTCACGACACAGATGAAAAATAACAGTTTTGGCTGAAAGGTCACAGTTTGCGCTTCATGGTCATCATCGGCAGACATTTTGTGCTGCTGAGGTTCCCACAACATAAATGCACCCAAAATTCCCAGCACTACAGGCACGGCATACACCGCATACGGTACGCGCCAGCCAAACTCTCCGAGCGCACCACCGATCATGAAAAATAGAATTGCCGAACTCGATGCAAAGGTAGTCTGTAAAGCCAGATAACGCTGACGCACCGCACCCGAATAATAATCACCAATCAGGGTCGTACTGATGGTCACGATCACCGCTTCGGCCATACCAAGAATCACACGGCTGCCAATAATGGCGTAAAGGCTGTGCAGAAACAGAGGCAACACACCGATCAGGCTATAAATAAAGGTCGCCATGACCAGCATCTTTTTCCGTCCGTATTTGTCGGCAAACAGTCCAACCACAGGGCTGAGCAATGCCACCAACAACCCTGGTATCGTCAGGGCAATCGGGACTAAAAACTCCACATTGGGAATATGGGAAAACTCAGCCTGCATTTGTGGCAGACTCGGGGCAATCACAATCGCCGCCATCGGAGACAAACAGTTGAGAATCAGCAGTAAATAGGCAACAAACTTACTTTTTGATTCGAAGTTATCGCTAATCATGTTCATGATAAACCACTCCTTGGTTTATGAATCTGACTCAAGCTTTTGAGAACTATCAGTCGAGATTTAAAGTATTTTTAATGAGATGTTGGATAGATCCGTCATGTTTAAAGCCAAGTGCATCTGCCCGTCGGGTATGAATCTCAGGGTATGCGCCAAAATTTTTCTCAAGTTGTGGGTTATTGCTGTCGAAGCTGACCAGCGTGTCGGTATTTAAGGTAAATTCTTGGGCCAAGCCATCCACCACCTGCTGCATGCTCAGGCGCAGCACAGGCAAGGTAAAGACACGACGGTCTTGCTGTAACTGTTCTTTAGGCAGACTTGCGGCATGAATTAAATTGTCCACACAGCATTTCACTGACATCCACCACGCCACGGCATGCTCTGACACAGGACAGGCAAAAGTACGCTGCTGGGATAAGGTCCAGAACACATCACTCATAAAGGCTGAGAGCAATCCCGATGGTTGCTGTGGACGCGCCACAATTCCCGGTAAACGTACCGCGACACCATCAATCCAGCCTTTACGGCTAAAATCATCCAATACAATTTCACCAAACTGCTTTTGCCCTGCATAAGTCAAATGCGGTTTTAGCGGGGTGTCATCATCAACCTGTTTAGGCAAGTCCGAACCATACACCGCAATGGTGCTGGCAAATACGATGCGCGGACAGTTGCCTTGTTGCTTGAGCTGTTCAAACAGAAACAGCATTGCATCGACATTGACCTTACGGCTGAGTTCATAATTTTGCTCAGCCATACCGCCCGGGATACTGGCTAAATGAAACACCACATCCACAGGTTGCTGTAAGGCTTGCTGAATTAAAGCCGTATCAGAAAAATCACCCTGATAATACGCCACGCGCGGATCGGCACTACGTTCCTGAAACTGTAAGTCCAGCAAACTGAGTCGGCTAAAGTTGGACAGTTCATGCTGTTGCTCCAGCAAGGCTTTGACCAAGTTTGACCCGACAAAACCATTTGCGCCTGTCACGAGAATGTGCATGTTACACCTCCTGATACGGAACAAATTGGTGGTTAATTTTGCCGAAAATGCTCTGTCCGTCCTGCCCTTTCATTTCAAACTGCAAGCGGTCACCAAATTTCAAAAATGGCGTTTTTGGCTCACCCTGTTCAATAATTTCGATGGCGCGTTTTTCCGCCAAACATGCTGAACCGACTTCTTTATAGTTCTGATTGGAAAATGTGCCTGATCCTAAAATCGTGCCGACTTTCAAATTACGGGTACGTGCCAAATGCATCACCAGTTCGGGGAAAGAAAAACTCATTTCCTCGCCATTGGGATGTCCAAACCACTCGCCATTGCACTGAACTTCTAAAGGCAGTTTAATGCGTCCGTCATGCCACGCATCGCCCAACTCATCAGGTGTCACCGCAACTGGGGCAAATACGGTACTTGGTTTAGCACGTAGCGGACCAAAGCCAATGCTGACTTCTTTAAACAGGTGCGCACGCAGGCTGACATCATTCAATAACATAAACAGCTTGATGTGCTTTTCAGCCTGTTCAGCCTGTACGCCCATTGGTACATCATCCAGAATGACAGCGACTTCACCTTCAAAATCAATCTGATGCTCTTCACCTGGCACAGGATAATCATCACAGGCTCCCAAAAAGTCATCGCCCGCACCCTGATAAATAATCGGCACGCCTTTGTCTTTTTTAATATCGAGTTTAAATGCCTGCTCCATTAAAGAACCATGATTTAAAAATGCCGAAGCATCTGCCCATTGATAAGCACGTGGCAATGGCGCCATAGCTTGAGCAGGATCGAAAGCAAAAGCATCTTGTTCTGTTGCATCATTCAGGGCAGCATATTTTTGTTGCAGCTTTGGCTCGGCTTCATCCCAATTTTCCAAAGCATCTTGTAAGGTAAGCGCAATGCCTGTTGCCAAAGTCGCGGTTTTTAAATCTTTAGAAACGATGACCAAGCGGCCATCTCGACTACCATCTTTGAGTGTTGCCAATTTCATTTTGCTGTTCCCTCATTGTTCCATAAATCAGGATATTCAATCAGTTCAATCAAATTCCCAGTGTTATCGCGCAAAAATCCCATTGCTGTTCCGCCAATCACTGCTTCAAAGACAATGTCGGCATTTTTTTCTCGAAGCTCGGCAAACGCCTGTTTGGCATCTTGCACCGCAAAGCACAGATGTTTATGCCCGTGGGTTTGCACATCGAGGTTCGGCATACGGCGTTCGTCTGGCAGTGGTTTAGCATTCGGTAGTTCAAACAGTTCAATGCGAAAATCACCACGTTGAATAAAGGCAATCTGTGCAGGAATCTGTTCAATAAATTGCTTTTTTTCCAGTTCAAAACCCAAGTAATCGCAATACCACGCAATACTCTCATCCAGATCGGCTACGCTAATCCCACCATGATGGGGTTTCCACGCAAAAACATCCTTGCTCATCGTGCTGTTTTCCCTATTGTTTTATAAAATCTGCCGCCCACCATCGACAGGAATAATCGCGCCTGTGGTAAAGGTGAGCTGGGTAGCCACTGCAACAACCGCCGCAGCCACTTCCTCAGGCAATGCCAGACGACCCAGTGGCGTTGACTGGGCTTGCAGGTTACGCCAGTCTTGGTCTAAGCCTTTGACAAACTCGGTATCTGACAGACCTGGTGCAACCGAAACCACACGAATTTTTGGCGCTAAGGCACGTGCCAGTGAAATGGTCAGATTGTCCAGTGCCGCTTTCGAAGCACAGTAGGCAATATTGCTGCCCATCGCGGTACGTGCGGCGATGGAACTGATATTCACGACCAAGCCATCATCACTTTGCTGAAGTAGTGGTTGTAAGGCACGCACCACCGCAATTGCCCCGCGAACATTGGTGGCAAAAATCGTATCAATCAAAGCATCATCCAGACTGGCAAGATCAGCATGTTCAACAAAGCGTGTCATGCCCGCACAATTCACCACCATGTCACAGCGTCCAAAGTGTTGCTGAATCTGGCTTGCCAAATCGGCTAAGGCAGCGCTGTTGGTGACAGGTGCTGCCGCCAACAAATGCCCCTGTTCCACCTCAGGCAAGCTGTCGAGTACTTGTTGGGCTTTCTCGGCAGACTGGTTATAACCCACCACAATGCTTGCGCCGTGTGCTGCCAAAGCCGAACAGATGCTATGCCCCAAGCTGCCTGTCGCACCCGTGACTAAGGCAACTCGACCTGCCAGTTTCATGCGCTTGCCTCAACAATCGTAGGCGCTGTATGTTCCGTTGCGCTTGGCTTCAAACGACGCACACGGATATCCGCCTGTTCTTTATGCCCAGAGAAATGCTCGAGTGCACAGAGACGTGAACACACTTCACCAATGGCTACACTGGCTTCATCAGTCAAAATACGTTGATAAGTATGGGTTTTAATAAATTTACCGACCCACAAACCACCTGTGTAACGTCCTGCGCCCATGGTTGGTAAGGTGTGATTTGTCCCGATGACTTTGTCGCCATACGACACGTTGGTACGGTGTCCCAAGAACAAGCCGCCATAACTGGTCATACGTTCTAAGAACCAGTCAGGATCTTTGGTCATCACCTGTACGTGTTCACTGCAAATACGCTCGGACTCTGCCAGCATTTCTTCATCAGTGTCGCACAGGATAATTTCGCCATAATCGCGCCATGACACGCTGGCAATCGGTGCTGTGTCTAAGCGAGCCAAGACTTTTTCAATCGCAGCAGGCAATTCATCGGCAATTTTCTGGCTGGTGGTTACACAATACGCTGGTGAAGTTGGGCCATGTTCCGCTTGTCCTAGCAAATCCACTGCAACCAGTTCGGCATCGACCGTGTCATCACAGATCACCATGGTTTCTGTCGGCCCTGCAAACAGGTCAATCCCGACACGACCATAGAGCTGACGTTTGGCTTCTGCAACAAAGGCATTACCCGGCCCGACAATCATATCCACTGGGGCAATCTGTTCTGTGCCGAGTGCCATAGCTGCAATCGCCTGCACCCCGCCCATCACATAAATTTCGTCTGCACCAGCCATCGCCATCGCGGCAATAATTTCAGGGGATGGTTTGCCATCAAATGGTGGCGCACAGGCAATCACACGTTTTACGCCTGCCACTTTTGCGGTCAAGACACTCATATGTGCCGATGCCAGCAAGGGATATTTACCACCCGGGATATAACAACCGACCGAATTGACAGGAATATTTTTGTGTCCTAGTACCACACCCGGCAAGGTTTCCACTTCCACATCCCGCATAGACTGCAACTGGATTTGGGCAAAACGGTGGATTTGTGCCTGTGCAAATTTAATGTCTTCAATTGCCTGTTTGGATAAGCTGTCGATACAGGCTTGAATTTCAGCTTGGCTCAAACGAAAAGTTTCAGGATTCCAGCGGTCAAATTTTTCCGAGTATTCACGTAGTGCTGCTTCACCACGCTGTTCAATCGCCTGAATAATGTCTTCAACCGTCTGACGCACTTGGGTATTCAGTTCTGCTTTCACTTCGGCAGGTTTGCCTTTTTTGAGATGTCGAATCATGTGGATCTACTCCTTTATTTCCAATGTCTTAATTTTTGTCCTGCCACAGGCGAACGGAAAAATGGAATTCGCGTGCCCTGCAAACTGCCTAAATACACAGTTTTTAAATCTGCACCGCCAAAGGTAATGCTGGCCATCCACGGTGCAAGTTTGCCGCGCGATGCTTGCATAATCTCGGGAGTTAAAGTCTTGGTTTTATAATGCTGATTGAGTCGGGCATTGGCTTCAGGATGGCTGTCATCCAAAATGGTCACGACTTCCTGTTCAGGCGTAATCGCAATCAGTTTGTCTACCATTACTAGGGTTACCCATAAATTCCCATAGACATCGAAAGCAAATCCGTCTGGGAATCCTTCGAGTTCTTCGGGGCCATAGACTTCACGTGCAGATAAAGTTGCGTCGTCAGCAACCCGAAAACGACTAATACGTCGAGCGTTACTTTCCACCACATACAGCCATTCCTCCTTGTCATCGAATCGGATTTCATTGGCACCGCCGAGCTGTTCAGCCACCACGCGAATGCCATTCTCATCAATCACCCCGATATAACCATCGAGTTCGGTCGAGTTAATCGACTCAGTCCACGGCTGCATGGTGGTGGTGACGGTAAACCAGATTCGTCCTTTTGAATCAATTAACGGGAAATTGGTTTTTCCTAGTGGTTGACCATCCAGTTGGTCATACAACACTTCAATCTGTGCGGTGTTCTTATGTAACTTTTCAATGCGGTCTAAACCCCAGTTACAGATAATAAAGTCACCTTCGTCGGTCATTGCCATGCCATTTGGCAGCGAAGCACCCTGTGCCTTGACATAACGGTCTTCAAAACTGGCATCTTCCTGAACTGCAACATCAGGAGCGATTAAAGTCTGCTGTCCTTGCGCGTCGATGTGCATCACACCACCGCGGGCATCGGCCACCCAAAGCGAATCATCGGGCTGGGCAATAATGCACTCGGGACGCTGTAAATCTTGACCTACAAACTGAATATCATCTACATTCAGCGTCCAGCTTTTTAAAGGATTTGGCTGCATGGTCATCTCCTTAAATCGGCTGTGAAGTCACTTCAATCATTTTGGCCATCATGCCTGCAAAGTTGGCATCTGGCGTTGGGCGCTGTTCCCATTCACCAATTTGCAATGAACCTTCATTGATAAATTTGCAGCGCTGATAACGACGCTCCATAAAGCCATCCAGCACATTCTGCACATCAGCTGCGGATGCTGCCAACTCGCCCAGAACCACAGCATCTTCCACCGCTTGCGCTGCGCCTTGCCCCATATGTGGCGTGGTGGCATGTGCTGCATCACCAATCAGCAGCACGCGTCCGTTGTACCACGGCGCAGGCATCAAGATTGCTTCCAGTGGACGGTACACCACTTGGCTTGGGTCAGTAATTTGCTGTTTTAATTCAGGAATCAAGCCACCAAAACCATCTAGACGTTTCTGAAATTCATCAGCAAGGCTATTCGGATCAAAGAATGGATTACCTGGTTCTTCCCATACCGCCAAAATATATAAGCTGTCTTCGGTCAACGGGGTATAACCCACCTTCCCACCCGACTTGCCTTCAAACATGTGGGAATACATCAAGTCTTTTGGACGTGGCAAGTTATAACGCCACACGCCTTGCCCTGTGAATTTCGGCTTGTACTGTTCGCCAAACACCTGACTACGGACTTTGGAATACACACCATCTGCACCGACCACCAAGTCATAACTGTCTTGCGTACCATCGGTAAAGGTCACGGTGGCCTGTTCAGCAGTTTGCTCAATCTTGTCAAAGGTCAAACCCAGCTTGAGATTCACGCCTTCACGTTGAATCGCATCTAGTAGCACTTTATGTAAGGCTGGTCGGGTTAGACCCAAATTGGCAGGATATTGTTCACCCGCAAGCTGTGCGCCGCTCAGTTCAGCTTTGACTTCACCTTCAACATTACAGATGCGTAAACCCTGATAAGGAAAACCCGCTTTGACCGCTTCGTCGGCAATCCCCAATGCAGCCATGGCACGAATGAAGTTCGCCTGAACCACAATCCCGACATGATAAACTTTCGGTTCTGCATTGATTTCAATTACGTCGACCTGAGCAACCCCTGCTTTTCGTAGTGCAATTGCAGTGGATAAACCACCAATTCCACCGCCAACGATTAATACTTTTTTTAGCGCACTCATGATTTTTCTACACTCCATGTTCCATTTAGAATCGGCTATTGGACACGCAACTCCTTGTTCCAAATGGCTGTTTCTGTATTGGCAAATACGTGATGGGTAAATCCAACCGTTTTGCTCTGTTCCATGAATCTAAAATACATGCTGCAAAATCATTCATAAAATTTATTGTTTAGATTGCTAATATCCATGTGACAAATACATGAATATACATTCGGTTTAATCTGTTGTTTTGCATTATTTTTTAAAAAGACAAACCCCTACCGTCTGAAAACACAGCATCCAAAGTAAAAGGTTCGGGTTAAAATTTCAATTAAAATAAAATTTATTTATTATTATTTTCAATAACTTATATTATTTATTTTCTAACTATTCACCTGCATGTTGAGCATCATATTCCTCTCGACAAGCATTAATTTGTGTTTCGTGGACTTCTAGCCAGCCAATCAAACGGTTCAATTCCAGCACCATTGCCTGCCCCAAATCCGTCAAACCATACTCTACTTGCGGTGGCACGGTCGGAATCACGGTACGCTGAATAAAACCGTCACGCTCACAGGCACGCAGCTTCAAAGTTAAAATACGCTGTGACACAGGCGAGTCTGCCATCGAGTTAATTTCTTTGAGCAACTGGGTATAACGCATAATCCCCGTGCGCAAAATCATCAAAATCAGCGGCGTCCAGCGGTCACCTAAACGACTCATGGTTTCACGAACTGGCCCATGTGGGTCATTGCCTTGCTGCACACGTTTACGAAATTCTTCTAGCTCAATCTGCTGCTGTGATTGCAACCCTTGCATTGTGGCAACTTCCTTTAAAAACATCTTGCATAACGAACATTTATGTAACCAGCATACAAAAAAGTGCTGTCTTCCGCATCCAATTTTTTGTCTTTATGCTTGGTTCAAATCACAGCTTAAAACGAAAAATGGAAAGGAGTGACATGATGTCTCAATACGACGTGATTGTGATTGGCGCTGGGCATAACGGATTAACTGCCGCGTCATATTTAGCGAAAGCGGGCAAGAAAGTCCTGATTTTAGAGCGAAAATCCTATGTGGGTGGTGGTGTTTCAACTCGCGAACTGAATACTCCAGGCTTCTGGCATGATGAACATTCCAGCGTTCATATCATGATTCAGGGTAACCCGATGATCCGTCAGGATGAACTTGGCTTATTTTCCAAATTTGGCTTGAAGTACAACTACTCAGAGGTGCCATATGCCTCGGTTTATGATGATGGCAGTGCCATTATTTGTTACAAAGACCTCGATAAAGCCTGCGAATCAATTGCTCAAGTTTGCCCTCAGGATGCCGAAACCTATCGTAAATTGGCACAAAAATCTGCGGCATTGATTCCTATGCTGCTCTCTGGATTCTATTCACCTCCACTCCCGATGGGTGCAATGGTCGCCATGATGGATCAAAGTGTCGAAGGTCGTGAAATGTTCGATGCCATGCAACGCAGCACTTACGATTTGGTCAACCAGCTCTTTGTACATGACAAAGTCAAAATCCATATTTTGCGGGTACTGGCTGAAAACCTGCAATTACCTGACGAACTCGGCACAGGGATGGGACTGTTGGCATTTATTGGCATTATGCATACCTATGGTGTTTCACAGCCTGTGGGTGGTAGCGGCAAATTATCCGAAGCCTTGGAACGTTGCTTCCAACATTATGGTGGTGAAGTTCGTCTAGATGCCGAGGTGAAAAAAGTTCTGACATCTAACGGCAAAGCAGTTGGGGTAGAAATGCGCGATGGCGAGAAAATTTATGCCAAAGATGCCGTAATTGGTGCGCTGCATCCACATGTCATTGATCGCTTTATCGATGGGCTAGATGAAGATGTGGTGCGTCGTGCCAAAAATGCCACACTTGCCCCATTTAGCCTGTTCGTGAGTCACTATGACTTGCACACCCCTGCCGAGTTTTATGCACATAAAGATGTCAGTAAAGGCACCATGCTGACCATGCTCAGTACCGAAAAACTCTCTGAATTGATGGACGACTTCGATGCACTGCGTCGCGGCAAGGTATCCAAACGCCGCTTGGTGGCAGGAGGTGATGAAAGCCTGAATGATCCGACACGCGTCCCTGCGGGCAAAGGCATGTTCCACGGCATTACTTTCGCTCCGTATGATCTTGCCGAAGGTGGTTCAGCGCGCTGGGATGAATACAAGGAAGAATTTGGCGAACTCAGTCTGGCAGCTTATCGCAAATATGTGAAGAACTTGACTTCGGACAACATTATTGCGCGTAGCTTCCATTCCCCACTAGATCTGGAACGTAGCTCACCAAACTCGATGGTACGTGGTGATGTGCATGGTGTCGCCCCATATTTTTACCAATCTTTCGCACACCGACCAACCCCTGACTTGGGTCGCTTAACTGTACCAGGTCTCGACAACATGTATCTGGTGGGTCCATTCATGCATCCAGGTGGTGGCGTGTTTGGTGCAGGACGTGCCACGGCCATCAAAATGTTTGATGACATGAATATTGATTTCGACAAAGCTGTAGGGAACTAAAATTATGAAAGTCTATGGAAGTGATAATAGCGAACTCATGAATGTCAGCGCCATTGAACGTAATGGCAATGAGCTGATTTTAAAAGGCAAGATTTTTGGCGCTATGCCGATGACAGCAAAGCTTCGACCTGAGGAAGCTCGTGCTGCGCTAAAGCTCCTCAATTTTAAAACGGTATTATTTTTAATTACCTTGCTGTTCCGCGCTTCGATCAAACCCAAGAAATAACATTCAGCATCGGATCGTATCGATACCCGTTTCTTCATCCTCGCTCATTCATTCCGATCCAAGGATCGGGATGAATCATCTAAAACAATAAATCCGCATAAATTGACATGATGTCAAAACAACACCACCAAGCATGGAAAATAGCACATGGATCAACAGTATTTTCTAAACAATTATATCGGTAAATTTAATCAGCAAGACCATTCAGGTTTTGAAGAGTTTTTTGCCCCCAATATCAAAATGTTTAATGGTGGTCTGATTTTTGAAGGTGTCGAAGCCGTCAAAGAACATTACCGCCAGATCTGGAGCGTGATGAAGGAAACGCTCAACGTTAAAGAATATTTACCCGTCAATGACAACCGCTTGGTGATTGAGCTTCACACGCATTTTGATGTTCCAGAAGATAAAACTGAAACGCCATTTGGTGAAATCAAACAGGGACAACAGTTCGATTTTCATGGCTTAATTCTTTATAAAATCGATGAAAATCAGAAATTTTATGAAGTCCATGTGTCTTATTTTAACTTCATCAAAACCGATGCCGATGGCACAAAAACCAATATTGGCATGCCGCATTAAGCCGATTACACCCTAAACAAGGATATGTTCGAAACGGTGAGAAAGGACGCGATACCATTTATTTTTCTGCCTTATCAAGATCAGAACAATACGCCCTTTCTCACATCTGTTGAAGATCGAGGGAATTATGAATCAAGGAAAAACGACCATTGAAAAAGTGGTCGGGATTAAATCTGGCTTTACCACACTGCTGTTATTGCTCTTTGTCTGTCTGTCGCCGATGGCAGCCATTGTCATGGCACCCAGCCTCCCTAAAATTCAGCAACACTTTGCCCATGTGCCGCATATTGAGTATTTAACTCCGATTGCGCTAACCATTCCTGGTTTAGTCATGGCGATTGTTAGTCCACTGGTTGGGTTCCTTGCGGACAAATTTGGTCGTAAAAAATTGCTCATCCTTTCCACCGTGGCCTATGGAATAGTCGGTCTGGCCCCAATGTTCCTCGATCAATTTTATTTGATTCTGATTTCTCGGGTGATTTTGGGCTTCTTTGAAGCCGTGGTTCTTACCGTGAGTACGACCCTGATCGGCGATTATTATTCCCCTCAACTCAGACAACGCTATTTGGCATTACAGGTGACAGCGGCCTCAACCTCAGCCATTTTGTTTTTTACACTTGGGGGATATTTGGGTGGAATTAGCTGGCGACTTGCATTTATTGTCTATGCCGTACCGCTCCTTTTTGCAGTGCTTGGACAAATTTTACTGTGGGAGCCTCAGATTCGTCGTCGCCAAGATGATGATCTACAGACTGAAATCTCTGATTCTACTGAAACCCTAAAATTCCGCCCGAGTTTTATGTTGGCCATCTGGATCACAGCATTTATTGCAGCCGTCACCTTTATGATTCTACAGATTCAGATTCCCTATCTTTTAAATTCAATTGGTGAAAGCTCTCCGAAAACTGCGGGAAATATTGCGGCACTTTCAACGGTATTTGTGGTTTTGGGTACGCTGACCGTACAGTACATGATTAAAAAATCCACAGCGATGTCACTTAATTTGCTGATCGGCTTTGGTTTAATTGGCATCAGTTTCATGCTCTTGGCAACAGCTCAAAGTGCACAAGAGGTGTTGATTTACGCGATTATCAATAGTTTCGGTTCAGGAATTTTATTGCCATCGGTCACGTTCTGGAATATGCGCCACTTACCGCAGGAAAAACGGGGATTGGGTACAGGAATCTGGAACAGTTTTTATAATTTTGGGATGTTCTCAAGCCCGATTTTAGTGGTTTATCTGAATGGTTTTACAGGCAGTTTAAAAATGACACTAGCACAACTTGGCCCATTACTGCTTGCTTTTGCGGTGTTCTGTATCGCATTCGATATCTTCCGCCGTTTTATGTTTAAGGCGAAAACAACAGCATATTAATTCATCACCAAATGAACAAAAGGGTTAAAGCTAACCCTTTTGAGCTTAGATTATGCAATCAGCTCATTCGCAACATCCATCACCAGTTGCCGAAACCAGAGTAAGCCTGCATCATTTTCCTGAAACTTATTCCATTGCATACAAATTTTGATTTTAGGGGCTTCCCACGGCAGTGGAGATACATAAATCGGCAAATATTCGGCACATTGCAATGCCAGTTTTTTATGCATGATTGCAATATAAGGTGTTCCTACCACAAAACGCGGCACACTATTAAAATTCGTCGCAATATAGGCAATTTTCCGATTAACATCCAAATTGCGAATTAACCAGTCATCAATCATTGGTGTATTATTCACTGCACCCAAACGCACTAAAACATGTTCAGCATTTTTATAATCTTCTAGGGTGAGTTGTTTCTCTTTGAGTGGATTTTGATTCCACATCACACAGACAAATTCATCATCAAAAACTTCTACACTCGGATGCTCATCTAAAATACTTAAACTAGGTAACAGTAAAATATCGACATTACCGCGTTGAATCTGTTTTTCAGCTTCTGAAGATGGCATTAACTGTTCAATTGAACACTGGGGTGCAAAGCGATACAACAACTGATTGAGCCGAGGAAGCAACACGTTTCCCGTATAGTCAGATGCCATAATGGTAAATTTACGTGTTGCCGTCATTGGATCAAATTTATTTTTATTATTCAAAACAGTACGCATTTGTATCAGTAAATCATTCACAGGTTTTGCAAGGTTTTCTCCCATCGGGGTTAACACCATACTGCGCCCAACCTGAACCAGCAATTCATCTTCAAAATAGTCTCTCAATCGGGAAAGCGCCGCACTGGTTGCAGGCTGACTTAAAAATAATTTCTCTCCTGCACGGGTAATATTTTTTTCTGTAAGCAATATATCCAAGGCAACCAATAAGTTTAAATCCAGTCCATCAAATCTCATTTAACTCTCCCTGAGTCGATTATATTTATGCCTTATGACTTGATTTTCAATATAACATTTAAAGTGCTGAATAAAAACGTATGATCAATTATCTTTACTTTTTTAATGACATTATTTTCTTTGATTTTATATTAGACTTCTTTCATAATTGTCTTCACCCTCTTTACTTTTCTCCCAGAGGGAGAAATAAAAAGTACTTATGAAAGAAGTCTATTTATTATTTTATTTTTAATCTTCGATCTGACCCATTTTAAGATCAGATCAAAGATTACTGATTCGATTATTTGGCTGGAGAACCCCACTGATTTTTTTCCTGCTTGGTTTCAGTGACCGTCCAGATAAATAAAGGAATTAAACCCACAATAGTAAATGCAATCAAAAACCACCAACCCGAACGGTTCACATCGTGCAAGCGGCGCACTGTCACTGCCAAGGCAGGAAGAAATAAAACTAAGTTAATGAGTCCAGAGAAAATATCAATCGTGCCTTTACTAAAGCCAGTAATGGCGAGAATCAGACCTAATGTAAAGCCAATGAGAATCTGGAATAAATAAAAAAACCAATATTCCTTACGGCGAGCACGACCAGAAAAATTCACATAATTTTTCAAGCATTTAATCGACCAGTCTAAGAAACCATAATCACTTTCTGCTTGCAGTTGCGCATCATTTTCCCGAAACGCTGGTGGCTGCTGAAAAGAAGAACCATAACCAATGACATAAATACCTGTCGCCTGTCCTAATTCATTGACAGAAAAATCGACCTGCTGCCCACGTTGTGGTGCAATATTTTCTTTCCACTCCGCCCCAATAAAACTGTAACGTTTGTTATCTTCGCCACTAATCAGGCCTTCATTGTATTGCATGCTAAAATCAAGCATTGTGCCTTTCATTATAAGTTCTCTCTATCTATTTAAATTGTTTTAATATCAAGTTAGACCGACTTAAAAAGTTGATCAACAAAATTTAATCTTTTTCATTACTTTAAAATATATTATTTAAAATGATCAATAAGTTGTCAAATTTGTTTATTGAACAAATGTTAAAAGTCTTAAATAAACATCAAAACTGCCAGTGCAACTTTAAGCTTTAATTTATGCCTTTATGGTATTTGAAGCCATACTAACCAAGACTGTTTGCCTTCTAAAAATTCAGATCAATTCCCTGTAAATGCATCTCTTTGCTCATCCTAATGCTGCAAAGAATATGAACTATTATTGGATATTTATCATTTTTATTTACATTTTATTTATGAAAAATCCTTCAATATTTGGTTCAATCGCCAGCATCGTTTTTAGTGTTGGTAATCTATGATGAAAAATCTGTTTCCAAAAAATCAGGACACTTTTTTAAAAGTTGGTCTGGTGAGTATGATTATCTTAACGATTGGCACAGTGATTTTCTTGAAAGATCATTATGAACGTAGCTTTTTAGCATTTTTGGTGCTGATGGTCTTGCCATTTTTATATATGAAATGCGTGACTACCATTGCCCATAAAGTCTATGAATCAGACCCGTTAAGCTCTGCACACTAAAATGTTGAAGACCTGTAGCTCAACCCACTACAGGTCAAAACATCTGAATTTATCCTTTCGCCAAAACCAACAAGCAACCAAAAATCAGCGCCAATCCCATCCAGCCAATCAGCGCCAAATGCTCTCCCACCAAGGTCATGGCAAAAATCGCGGCGATAAACGGTTCAAATAAAGTTAAGGTCACGGCCTGACTGGCAGGCACAGTTTTCAAACCAAAACCGAACAGCAAATAGCCCAAAAACATCGGTATCAGGGTCATATACGCCGCCACATAAATATTGATCGATTCATGCAGTAAATTGCCGCCTGTAAAATACAGCGTTGGTAATAGCAGCAATGCCCCCAAACCAAAAATCATGCCCATAGATGCTTTGGATTCAATACCCCGTTGCATCAGTTTTTGGGCACACCATGAGTACAATGAATAGGTGAAGCCTGCAACACAGCCTAGCACAATGCCCAGTAATTTATGCGTTTCATCTGCTGCCGCATGCGTGACTTTTGACTCCCCGAGTGACAGGCAGACAATCCCGATCACACCGAGCACAAAACTGATCAGCCAGCGTTTGGACAACTCTCGCCGATCGACAATTCGTTCCAGTAAGGCGGTAAATAAAGGTGCTGTACCAATCGACACCACTGTGCCAATAGTCACCCCTGCATAGTGCATGGACGAATAAAACGTCAGTGGATAGATTCCAACGCCCAAACCACCGAGCAGTAAAATCATGCTCTGCTGACGCAATTTCGACAAATTACGCTGAATGTATTTTATAGCAAGTAAGGCTTGCAGCAAACCGCCACCGCCCATGGCAATCGCACCAATCGCCAAAGGGCTTAATGTCGGTGCAAAGGATGCAGCCGTGCCTGTTGTCCCCCATAAAAAAGAGGCAATCAGGACTGCAAAAATTCCCCACTGTGTCTGATTTTGCGTTTGGGTGGATAATGCTGTGCGATTCATGCGGCAAGTTCCCGATCGAGCAACTGCGCTGCCATGTCTTTGGCGAGTTGCATTTTCTGACTAGACCCTTCCAGACCTGCACGCATGATTGCGCCTTCAAGCAGAAACGAGAACAGACTGGCTAAATACTCAACACGTGCAGAATCAGTCAACAGTTGCTCTAACTGTTCTCGCAAGATCTGCTCAATCTGCTCTTTATGCTGTTTAACAGCCAAACGCTCAGGGCTATTGGCAGGAAACTCTGCGGCTGCATTGAGTAAGCCACAACCACGAAAACCACTTTCATAGGCACATTCGGCATGATCCTGATAGGCAGCAAACACCGCAAGAATCGCATCACGCGGTGAGTTTTCCTGCGCCAGACGTTTGGCATACAAGTCCAGCCATTCCTGATGCCGTGCCTGTATGTACGCTGCCACCAAATCCGATTTGGCAGGAAAGTTGTTATACAGCGACATTTTGGCGACTTGTGCCTTGTCAGTAATGCTGTTAATGCCTGTACTGGCAATGCCGTGGTTATAAAACAGTACCGCAGCCGCATCCAAGATTTTCTCTTTTGCTGTTTTCTGTGTCATGTCAAAATAAATTAAGTAGACCGATCTACCTAATACTATCTAAATCAAACTCCAATGTGAATCTTTTTTAAGCTAAAGTTTGAAAAATTGAAATGGGGAAAAATTATTCGCCACAGGTTTCCCAAATTAAAGTACGTAACCACTGCTGAATCGGGTCATGATGATTACGTTCATGCCATGCCATCACCTTGGTATAACCCTGTACAGGCACAGGCGGTTCAAGCACCACAATGTCCTGAATGTTTTGCACCAAATGTGCAGGTACCACCGCAATCAAATCACTTTTACGCAAAAGATCGGGCAATAACAAAAAACTGGTGACAGACAGTGCTACATTGCGCTGACGTCCAACTTTGGCAAGGGCTTCATCAGTTGCGCCAAAAAACTGCCCACCTTCGTAAGAGGCCAGTGCATGTTCCAGTTCACAAAACCGATCTAAAGTCAGTGCCTGCTGACTCGCTGCAGGATGCCCTTCTCGCATAATGCAGACATAGCGCTCCTGATACAGCACACGAGTGTGGGATTCGACAGGTACATTAACTGGATCAAGGAAAATCAGATCCAGTTCACCTCGTTCCAGCATACCCTGAATGTCTAAACGGTGAATGGAGAGAAAGGCCACTTTGACATGAGGCGCTTGCTGTTTGAGTGCCAAAATAAATGGCAAACCAATCGCCTGCATGTCGTTATCATTGGCGGCAATATTCAAGGTCAGGTGCAACTGTTTCGGATCAAATTCCACTGGCTGCATCAAGGCATCAATATCCGCCAGAATCTGCTTCACAGGTTTTGCCAGCGCCAAAGCACGGTTGGTCGGGGTCATCCCATGCGATGCCCGCACAAACAGCGGATCAGAAAATTTCACCCTTAAACGGTTGAGCATGCTACTGACCGCAGGCTGGGTCAGCGCCAGTTTTTCTGCGGCACGGGTGACATTGCGTTCATCCAGCAAGGCATCCAGCGCTTTGAGCAAGTTAAGATCCAGCGACCTGATATTATCCATATTTATAGCATTTATATAATTTCATGATTGGATTTATATCTAATTCGTTCTTACCATGCAAGGCATTCTCCCTTCTTATCACAGGCAAATTTCATGGCAAAGTTGCATGATTTATATACGCCCTTTTCGGTCAAAAACCTCAATCTCAAAAACCGCGTGGTCATGCCACCGATGTGCCAGTATCAAGCCACGGATGGCGTGGTCAATGACTGGCATCTGGTACATTACGCCTCACGTGCAGTTGGTGGTGTCGGTCTGATTATTGTGGAAATGACCAACGTCATGCCCAATGGTCGCATTACCCCAAACTGTTTGGGGCTGTGGAATGATCAGCAGCGTGACGAACTGAAAAAAATTGTCGATGTAGTACATGCACGTGGCAGCAAAATTGCGATTCAGATTGCCCATGCAGGACGTAAAGCGCTCGGCTGTGATGATGTGGTTTCAGCATCACCAATCCGTTATGACGGTGCCAATGAAGGCAACAACAGCGCATGGGATTATCAGCAACCGCGTGAACTCAGCCAAGCTGAAATCCAAGAAATGGTGCAAGCCTTTCAGGATGCGGTGAAACGTGCAGTAGATGCAGGCTTTGATGCGATTGAACTCCATGCAGCACATGGTTATCTGATTCATCAGTTTTACTCCGCCAAAACCAACCAGCGTCAGGACGAATACGGTCAGGACAAAATGCTGTTTGGTGAACAGGTGATTCGTGCTGCTAAAGCCGTGATGCCTGCGGATATGCCATTGCTGGTGCGTATTTCTGCGCAGGAATATAGCGAAAACGGTTTTGACTTGGCGTATGGCTGTGAAGTGGCTCGTCGTTTTGCAGCAGCAGGTGGAGATGTACTGGATGTCAGTGGTGGTGGCGATGGTGCGTTACACCCTGCACACACCCCAAATTTCCAAGCGGGCTATCAGGTGTATTTGGCGACTGCGGTAAAACAGGCAACTCAACTTCCTGTGATTGCAGTGGGTATGCTGGAAGATGCCGAAGTGGCAGATTATGTACTAGGAACACAGCAAGTGGACTTGGTGGCTGTGGGTCGTGGTTTACTGCGTGATCCTTACTGGTTATTGCATGCGGAGCAACAGCATAAAACCCGTGATGGTGAACAACATTTTGTTCCTGAGTCTTATGCAGCCAGTTTTTAACTCCGTTTAAAAACCCGATTTACTGATCGATGTAGAGCCTTTCTCTACATCGATATCCCTCAATTATTTAGAAAACTCTCCTACATTTTTACTGTTCAACACATTGGCATTTTGATTTTTTAACCACGGTTTTTGTACCTGACGATTACGGGTCACAAAGAAACTGGCGATCAGCATAATGGTGGTCACACCGACTGACATCAGCGTTTCATAACGATATGCAGGTGAAATAAACATATACCCCAACACCGCCAAAATCGTCAGAATCACAAACCAAGTCACATAGGGGAAGCACCACATTTTAAAGCTGAGCTGAACACCTGCACGCTCAACGCTATAACGCATTCTGAGTTGCGATACCGCAATCACCAAATACACGATTAAGGCAATCGCACCTGTGGTTGACAGCAGGAAGCTGAACACTTGACCTGGAAAGACATAGTTGGCAAAACCACCTGCAAAACCCGCAACACTTGACGCCAACACCGCCACTTTCGGTACACTTTGACCTGTGACTGTCGCTGTTGATTTTGGTGCATCACCACGTTTACCGAGGGAAAACAGCATGCGTGATGCAATATATAAGCCTGAGTTCATACAGCTACACACCGCCACGAACACCACGGTATCAATGATCAGTTTGGTACCTGGGACATTTAAAGTCGACAACACATATTGGAAAGTTCCCATTTCTTTAAGCGCAGGGTCATTCCAACTCACCAACGACACCACCAGAAAAATCGACAATACATAGAAAATCGCAATACGGTAAATCACCAAATTAGTGGCTTTACGGATTTTCTCTTGTGGATTTTTCGACTCTGCCGCAGCAATTGACACCACTTCCGCGCCAAAGAACGAGAAAATTGTAATCAGTACACCGCCCAACACTGTACCAAAACCATTTGGCATAAAGCCGCCTTGAGAGTACAAATGGCTGAAACCACTGACTGGAGATAACGGCCAGAAGCCCAAAACAGCCATACCCGCAATGATGATAAAGCCAATAATCGCGATCACTTTAATCAGCGCGAACCAGAATTCGAACTCACCAAAGTTCTTCACATTCAATAAATTACTGGTGGTTAAAATCAGCATAATGCCAATTGCATACGCCCAAGAAGGTAATACTGGAAACCAAGAATGAATAATATCTGCACCCGCAATCGCTTCTACAGGAATCACCAGTACCCAAAACCACCAGTACAACCAGCCAATGGTAAAGCCTGCCCAAGGCCCTATCGCATTGGCAGCATAGGTTGAAAAAGATCCTGTATCAGGCTGCATCACCGCCATTTCGCCCAACATGCGCATCACCAGAAAGACCAGTAATCCCGTCAATGCATAGGAGATAATAATGGCAGGGCCTGCTGTGGCAATTGCCGAAGAAGACCCAATAAATAACCCCGCCCCAATAATGCCGCCAATGGTGATCATGGTCACCTGACGACTTTTCAAGCCTTCGCCCAAAACTTGATTTGTCATATATCGTCCCTTAATTCAATACATCGTATTTTTCGGTAGACCCAAGCGAGATCTTTGCGGTGTACAACACTGACACATGCACAAAGCCACAAAAAATCTTGCATTAGATGTGGGTTGATGCAGTTTTTGATAGTCAGTTTTCTGCTAAATAGTTCTCGAAAACTGCATAAGCCTTGCTTCGAGTATCTTTTTGCGGGGGCGCTTTCACAAACGAAAAAAATGAATCCCGACACAACTTATTTTCGTTCATAAATTATGCAGAATTTACTGTTTTTTGGCGCAGGGATTGCTTTAATAGAACGTGTTTTTTGTGAGATAAATCCATCTCAATATTCTTATTTTTATTTTAAATTCATTGATTTATTTTTAAGTGAATTTAACGTTTCAAGATGACATGACGATGACAATGCTCAAATTCACTCACCTATTTTTTATGGCGCAGATGTCTTCGCACCAAAGCCAGTCATGCCCTATTTTCTCCATTCAATATTGCCCTAAAGTGACCCGTTTAAAGACCATTTTTGCAGTTAAAATGCACCACCTATACTCACCTCATCGCTTTCAACCCATAATCTGCACCACAATCTGCATTTTTCGACAAAAATCTTCACAACGTCCACAGAATCAATGGTATAAAATTTGCTTAAGTAAATGGATTTTTAAAAATATGCATTCTCGGAGGTTCGATAATGCAAAAACTCACGTCTAGGACATATCCTTCGACCATGTCCTTGCGATGTTTTGAAGCATCTGCCCGATTTTTAAGTTTTACCAAAGCTGCACAAGTGTTGTACATGACACAAAGTGCCGTCAGTAAGCAAGTGGCTCATCTGGAAGACAGTCTCAATACCGCGCTGTTTGAACGTACACTGAAAGGTCTGAATCTGACCCCTGCGGGTAAATTATTTCTCAGTCAAACCCAATATATTCTCAGTCAGATTGAAATGTCGGTGCTGAATATGCTGGCACATGGCAGTGAAGCGGAAACACTCAATATTGCGGTGCATCCGACCTTGTGCGCACGCTGGCTGATTCCTGTTTTAAAAGGCTTTAGCAAGCTCAATCCGCATATTCATCTGGACATTCAGGAACAGATTAATTCCTCTGAAATTGAGAATCATCAAACCGATGTGGCCTTTTTATATGGCGATGGGGTTTGGCGTGACATGACCAGCGTCAAGCTGTTCGAAGAGCATTCGATTGCAGTCTGTTCTCCTGATTTGCTGAGCGAACCGTTCTCCTGTCTGGACGATTTTCAAGGACATGTCTTGCTACAATCGCGTTCACGTCCACGCGCTTGGGATGAGTATTTCCAGCTACAAGACTTCGTCAATGAACAACCGTTTATCGGGCCACGTTTTGACACCTTTTATTCCTGTATTCATGCTGCGATGACTGGCTGTGGCATTGCGCTAATTCCTAAGTTTCTGGTGGAAAAAGAGCTTTCAACAGGTGAACTCATTCAGGCATGGCCTTATGAAATGGGCAGCTCGCAAGCCTATTACATGACCTATCCCACTTCGATGGCCAAGACGCCGAAAGTAGCCTGCATTTCTCAATGGGTACAGACCTATCTTGCAAGCAGCAGCGCTGCCTGAAAACAACAGAGCCACTCGAATGAGTGGCTCAATTTTTTAATCTTCGTCAATTTTAAATCAGGTAATAATTTTCATGCATTGTCCCGCATGGTACAGCGCAATACTGCAATCATAGAACATGGCACGGGCATTGCGATAAGAGACTTTGCATTCTTCAATTTCGTTGAATGGCAACGGTAAATTATCACGCTGATCATCCTGTAAATATTGGGCAAATGCCTTACCAATCAATGTTCCTGTGGTGATTCCGCGTCCGTTATACGCTGTTGCCGCCAGAATTCCTGGTGCAGGTTCAAAGATCCGCATGATGTGATCGGAAGTAAAACCGAACTGCCCCGTCCACTGGTATTGCCAGTTGACCTGACCAAGATCAGGGAAATATTTTTTGCTCATGGTGTTGGCCCATGACACATAAATCGACTCTTTGCCTTCATAACTGCCGACGGTTCCAAGCAGTAAACGTCCATCTTTATCACGGCGGATGCTCGATAAAGCCAAACGGGTATCCCAAGAACCGTTTTTATGCGGCAAAATTCGATCTGCAACATCACCTGTGAGCGGTTCAGAAGCGATCTGATAATACTTCACGAAATAAATGGTTTTTAAAATTTCTGTCCACTCGCCTTGCGTATAGGCGTTAGTGGCTAAAATCACTTTGTCCGCGGTGACTGAACCTTGCGCGGTCTGAACACACCACTGGGTATTGCTTTTCACCACCGCATTCACGGCAGTATTTTCACAAATCTTCACCCCTAAACGCTGTGCCGCTTTTGCCAAACCTGTGACATAAGCATACGGGTTGACTGTGCCTGCACGCTTATCTAGCAAGGCTTTATTAATCGAGGTTGTGCCGCAGTATTCGTGGCATTTTTGCCCAATCAGCACTTCAACATCTGCACCACGTCGGCTGAGCTGTGCATAACGACTATCGACATCTGCTTCGCCTTCGGCATTGTGTCCCATGTGCAAATTGCCTGTACGGGTGTCTTGTGCATCGATGCCTAAACGGTCAATGGTATCGAACACCAGTTTCGGCGCACCGCCTAAAGCTGTGGTGAGTTTTTCTCCCACCTGTTCGCCTAAATATTTATTCAAATCATCTGGCTGTGCCCAAGTTCCTGCATTGACCAGTCCAACATTTCGACCTGAGCCACCTGCGCCAATCTGAGCACTTTCTAACAGTACCACCCGATAACCCGCTTCTGCCAAATGAATGGCTGACGATAAACCTGTAAAACCACCGCCAATGACACAGACATCTGCATTTACATCGCCCTGCAAACCCGCAAAACTTGGTGCGTTATCGACGAGTGTTGACCATAAGATTTGATTTTTTAACATGTTTATTGCCCCAGCCTATAGCAATAAAATAACAACGGCGGATTGATATTATTGCGCCAGTCCTTCCCGCTTTTTTTGAGTTTATTTTGCGGTTGTTGACAGGTTCATAATAAGAATCTTGGTATTACTTCATCGGAAAACAAATAAAAGAAGATGCAACCGACTTCTTTCATGATTGTTTACACCCTCTTTGTTTTTCTCCCTGAGGGAGAAATAAAAGGAGTTCATAAAAGAAGTCGAGTGACTCAAGGTAAATGCAGCCTCAAGACCACATTCACCAAGTACAACTGATCATTAACCGAAGTTAATGCCTTGTGCCAATGGCAACTCACGCGAATAGTTCACGGTGTTGGTTTGACGACGCATGTAGTTTCTCCATGCATCTGAACCTGACTCACGACCACCGCCCGTTTCTTTTTCACCGCCAAATGCACCACCAATTTCTGCACCACTGGTGCCGATGTTGACGTTGGCAATACCGCAGTCACTGCCTTCTGCGCTCAGGAATTTTTCAGCTTCACGCAGGTCGTTTGAGAAAATGCACGATGACAAGCCTTGTGGCACATCATTTTGTAATTCAATGGCATCTTCGAAATCTTCATAAGCCATGACATACAGAATTGGTGCGAACGTTTCTGTTTTAACAATGTCATTTTGCTCAGCAATTTCAACAATAGCAGGCTGAACGTAATAGGCATTCGGGTACTGTTCTTCAAGGACACGTGCACCACCAAACACTTCTGCACCTGCTTCTTTGGCACGCGTCAACATGCTTTGCATTTGATTGAAAATTTGCGCATCGATTAACGGCCCAACCAAATTGCCTTCGAGCGGATTTCCAATAGAAACCGATGCGTAGGCTTTTTTCAGTTTCTCAACCACTTCTGCTTGAATGGATTTATGTACGATGAGACGGCGTAGTGTTGTACAACGCTGACCTGCTGTACCGACTGCCGAGAACAGAATCCCACGAATCGCAAGTTCTAAATCAGCGGTTGGCGCAAGAATCATGGCATTGTTACCGCCAAGCTCTAAAATACATTTACCAAAACGCTCCGCGACTTTCGGCGCAACAATTTTACCCATGCGGGTACTGCCTGTTGCACTGATCAACGCAACACGCTCATCTGTCACCAGTTTGTCACCAATCGCGGCATCACCAATCAACAACTGTGCAATATCGGCAGGTGCATCTGTACCAAACTGCTCCAGTGCTTTTTCAAATAACGCCTGACAAGCCAAAGCGGTCAAAGGTGTTTTTTCAGAAGGCTTCCAGATCACGGCATTCCCGCAAATGAGCGCCAATGTCGTGTTCCATGCCCAAACAGCGACAGGGAAGTTGAATGCAGAAATCACACCCACCACACCCAGCGGATGCCAAGTTTCACGCATGTGATGACCAGGACGTTCTGAAGCAATGGTTAGACCATACAACTGACGCGACAAACCCACTGCAAAGTCACAAATATCAATCATTTCTTGGACTTCGCCCAAGCCTTCCTGCGTGATTTTACCCGCCTCCCAAGAGACCAGTGCGCCGAGTTCAGTTTTGTATTCACGTAGAATCTGACCGAACAAACGTACCAACTCACCACGGCGTGGCGCAGGAATTTTGCGCCATTGTTTGAACGCTGCTTGGGCTTGCTGAATTTGAGTTTCAGTTTGTTCTAAATCGTGAACCACAACCTGACCAATCACGCTGCCATCAATCGGTGTTTTGACCTGTAGCGTCCCATTTTGATACAACTCAGGTGCAACGCCTAAACTGTTTAATAGATCCTGAATCATATAATTCCCTTCAAATCCGACATTTAAATTAGTCATTTATACACCTGCAAAGCTGTGGTTATTCAATTGTTGTAAACATGTCTCAATCGATTGTTGCTGGGTTTCACTATAAAGCTGCATTTCATCGCAAACTTTGCTGCCCAAACACTGTTCAAAGATGTCCTGATTAGACATTGCGGCATAATGCCCCTGTCCGTCTTCACCCAAATTTGACTGGAAAATTCCTGCCGCCGATACAGGCAGAAAATCTTCATAAACAATTGGTTCAATCTGAACCTGATCTGTTTTAACCAAATCCAGTAAATCCTGTTGCGTCCATAAACGCTCGCTTGGTTCTATGGTATTGCCTTGAGCAAAATAGTAGAAATAAGCCAAATCTTGTTGTGCCAGTTCCAAATAACTATCTGGAAAGGCTTGGAACGTGTCCTGCAAAATCTGCATATAGCGTTCAGCATTGTTTTCATTTGGGCTTTCACCTAAACGCTCACGTGCTTCTGCCAAAAGCTGATCGTAGAGCGCACGACCTTTCGGAGTGAGTGCCACGCCGCGCTGTTCAATTTCACCAAAACGCGCAGTGTGGCTGCCCTGATGATCGGTAAATGTCACTTGTTCTTGCAACGCTTTAAAGCTGGTTTGACGCAGTAAAATTGGGCAGTGACGGCGTGGTGGGCCTTCAACCACAGCTTTGGGTGGAATACCACGTTCAGCCATGCCTGTTTGTACTGCATCAATATCCAGAGTTCTTGGGGTCAGATGGTTAATGTGTGGACCTTTAAATGCCACCACATCGGCAATCAAACGATGTTGATCATGCAATGCCTGATACAAGTCTTTACTGACAGGTGCAGCGGTATGCCAACGGAAAGTTTCCAAAACTTGTTGCACAAACTGCTCAGCATCATTGGCATCCAAACCACCCTGCTGTTCAAATTTAGCGGTCAGTGCCAACGCTTGTTCAGTAAAGATTTGACGCTTCGCCAACACCTCTTCTGCCAGTTGGCGCAGCTCAACATTGTCAATCAGTTCCAAACGTAGCAATGAAGTAAAAATACGGAATGGACTGCGAT
Organism: Acinetobacter sp. MB5; assembly: GCF_003261585.1. Taxonomy (GTDB): domain Bacteria; phylum Pseudomonadota; class Gammaproteobacteria; order Pseudomonadales; family Moraxellaceae; genus Acinetobacter. The sequence continues at coordinate 197,073 of NZ_POVU01000003.1, forward strand.
TCAACGCATCGGCATCAATCGCACGAAATGCGGTTGAATGCACAGGGACACCCGCAGGCACAAGATCGTAGTAACCGACTGGATACATGCCCATCACCGCAAACACGCGACGCATATTCGCCAATTCTTCTGGTTTACCCAAACGGATTGCACCATGACGCTCTTGCGATAAACGTGGCAATTCACCTGTTTGTTCTAACTGTGCATATAACTGAGGTTGTTTCACCAGGCTGATCTGATTGACATCATTGACCAACTCTAACAAGTCACCATATAACGGTACTTCTGTTTGATACATCTCGGACATACACTGTGAAAACTGTGCCCGAATCGCATCGCTACTGACCCAAGTTGTCATGATTTTTCCCCTATGCTCCAGCCATTACTGGCATCTGTTGCTGTGCCGTTGCTGCAAGCACATGTTCCAAAATGTCCAAACCTTCTTCCAAAATTTCAGGCTGAATGGTCAGCGGTGTCAGCAAGCGAATAATATTTTTCGCCTGACCGCTTGGCATCAGCAATAATCCTTGTTCACGTGCCTGACGCAGTACTTCAGCTAAAACGGCTGTGCCTGCACCGAATTCAGGATGACGTAATTCAATCCCACGCATTGCACCTACACCCGTCAAACGACCTAACCACGGCGTCAAACCCTGTTCTTTCCAGTGGGCATAACGTGCTTCAAGCGTTTGAATATAATGTTCAACCCCTGCCTGATATTCAGCAGAGCGCATGACTTCTAGCGTTGCCAGACCTGCGGCACATGCCATTGGATTACCCGAATAGGTTCCACCTAACGCACCTTTAATTGGGTGATTCATATATTCAGCACGTCCAACCACCGCACCTAAAGGCATGCCGCCTGCAATGCTTTTACCAAGCAGTAATAAGTCAGGTTGAATACCCAAATGGCTAAATGCAAAAGCTGTTCCTGTACGACCAAAACCTGACTGGATTTCATCCACAATCATTAAAATGCCGTGTTCCTGACAGAACTGCTGTAGATACTGGGCGAAGTCAGGATTCATCATTTGAAAACCGCCTTCTCCAAGCACTGGCTCAAAAATGATCGCAGAAATATTTTCAATATCGACTTCGACTTGGAACAATCGCGCCAAGGCTTTTTTTGCATCTTGCGTGGTGATGCCATTGTCCTGACTTGGATAAGGAATGTGATACACCGAACTGGATAAATTGCCCAAGCCTTGTTTATATGGCGCAACTTTGCCGTTCAGATTCACGGTTGCCAGTGTACGCCCATGAAAGCCGCCATCAAATGCAATCACGCCTGTACGACCTGTCACGATGCGCGCCACTTTTAAGGCATTTTCCGCAGCTTCTGCACCACTGTTGGTGAACATACCTGCCAATGGATATTCCACAGGAATAAAGTCCAGTAACTGCTGCATAAATTCGAGATAAGGACGATGCTGTGCCGCATTAAATGCATAATGGGTCATCGTCGCAGCTTGCCGCTGAATCGCCTCGACAATTTTTGGATGGCAGTGCCCCAAATTCAGCACACCAATGCCCCCAATAAAATCGATATAACGCTGACCGTGTTCATCCCAAACTTCGGCATTACATCCTTTGTTTAAAACGACAGGATGAATCAGCCCTAATGCGCTTGAAACTCCTTGATTCTGACTCACTGTGCATCTCGTTAGAATTGTGGTTGATGAATTTATTTAAGCGCTGCATGGATAGGTTCTCAAGCGAAGAAAATTTGCTTTAGCATTCCTTTTTTTCTTGGGGTTAAATTGTGCGACTTTTTTCCTATTTACTTTCTAATTCAATAGATTATTATTACCAGAAATTTTAAGCAGTTAAAATATTTGAGTCTCAGTCTGCCAGACTTTGAGAATAGGTCAAAAAATAGGATAGTGTGTCATAAAAATATGGCTTTATTGATGGTGCAAGCTTTCTATAATCACTGCGCTTGTGTGTTTTTTAACACCTTGCTCGACATGAATCCAGCGCAAAAAAGTTCATGCCAAAGCTCACTTTTTACAGTGAGCTTTTCTCTATCTAGGCTTCTTAGATTCCAATAAATGATCCATGATTGGTTTTGCATTTCACTGCATCCCGAATCACGTCAATATTTTCAGGTCATTCAAATGATTGTTCCCGATCTTAAAAGGCATCCACCTCCAATGCATCTGTTCACATTTAAACTGCATGAATGAGAATCTATCTACTTCTTTTATAAACATAAAGCACATATCTTTCTGATCTTGATTGGGCTAGTATTTTTGACAATCTGCCACTGTGATGGTTTTGTTATGAGTTATTTACTGGCACTCGATCAGGGAACAACATCGAGCCGTGCGATTATTTTTAATGAACAAGGACAGATTCACGCCATCGCACAGCGTGAAATTTCCATTCAGACTCCCCACTCAGGCTGGGTCGAACAAGATGCCAATGAAATCTGGTCAACCCAAATTGCCGTGGTACAGCAAGCTTTGGCTTCGGCAGGCATTTTGGCCCGAGATATTAAAGCCTTAGGCGTAACCAACCAGCGTGAAACCACTGTCGTTTGGGATAAACGCACAGGCAAACCGCTTGCCCCTGCGCTGGTCTGGCAAGACCGTCGTGCAGCCGCATGGTGTAATCAATTTACAGAACCACAATTACTTGAAAAAATTCAGAAAAGCACAGGGCTTTTAGTTGACCCTTATTTCAGTGCAGGCAAGCTGGTCTGGTTATTTGAAAATGTTGAAGGTTTACGTGAACTGGCACAGCAAGGCCATGTAGCTTTTGGCACCATTGACAGTTGGCTGGTGTGGAACCTGACGCAAGGCGCTGAACATGTGATTGAAGTCAGCAATGCCTCACGTACCATGCTCATGAATCTGGGCAACCAAACGTGGGATGAGGAACTACTCGAACTGTTTCATATCCCCACCAGTGTCTTGCCAAAAATCATCCATTCCGATGCCTATATTGCCGATACCGCAGAGGGTTTGCTGGGCAGTAATATTCCTATTGCAGGCATTTTGGGTGATCAGCAAGCCGCGCTGTTTGGACAGTCCTGCTTTGAAGCAGGCATGGCGAAAAACACCTATGGAACAGGCTGCTTTATGCTGTTCAATACAGGTGAACAACTGCAATATAGTCAAAATAAGCTACTCACCACTCTGGCATGGAACTGTCAAAATCGCACCCATTACGCCCTCGAAGGCAGTGTGTTTATGGCAGGTGCCATCGTGCAATGGTTACGTGACGGTTTGGGTATTATCAAAAGCAGTCAAGACATCGAAAAACTGGCCTGTCAGGTGAAAGATACTGACGGCGTGGTGCTCGTTCCCGCTTTTACAGGTTTAGGGGCACCATATTGGGATAGCGATGCCCGAGCCTTGCTATGCGGCATGTCACGTGGTACCACCAAAGCACATATTGCGCGTGCAGCCTTAGAGGCCATTGCCTTTCAAGTTTCAGATGTCTTAACCGCCATGCAATCCGATGTCTCTCAGCCACTCAAAGAACTACGTGTCGATGGTGGCGCCAGTCAAAATGACATGCTGATGCAGTTTCAGGCCGACATTCTCAATGTGCCTGTGATGCGTCCCAAAATGCGCGAATCGACTGCATGGGGCGCTGCAGCCATGGCAGGCATGAAAATCGGGGTGTTTTCCCATGTCGAGGAAATTGCCCAGTCATGGCAACTCGACCACTGCTTCGAACCCAATATGTCTCAAGATCAACGACAGAATTATTTAGAACAATGGCATAAAGCATTACGTCGTGCCCGCTCAGATTTAGCATAAACCCATAAAAATAAAGCCAGTCAAATGACTGGCTTTATTTTTTTGTTTTCCATGGTTGCTAGTGAGCAGCCCCACCTTCAACGTTTCCTTTTGCTCGTGGACTAAACCAGATCAAAATTGCGCCAACCAAGAAAATGAATGTAAAAATCAGGAACACATGGTTCACGGAAATCGTGAGCGCTTCTTTTTCGACTAAGTCAGCAATCGTGCCAATAATCGTAGAGTGGCTCATACCATTGGCTTCCAGTACTCGTACCGTTTCTTCGGTATGTAGATTTGAAACCATTTCGCTACGAGCAATTTTACTGTGATCATCCCAAATCGAAACCGCAAGCGAAGTTCCAAGTGCCCCTGCCATGGTTCGCACAAAGTTCATTAAACCCGCCGCAGAGGCAATCTCTTGAGGCTGTACTGAACCCAGTGCCAGATTGGACAGTGGAATAAAGAAGAATGGCACTGCAAAACCCTGAATAATCTGAGGCAATGCCAAAGCCATAAAATCTGCTTCATTGTTCCAAAATGCACGCAACAAGGTCACACCGCTCATTAGCACAAAACCAAAAGAGGCCAATATTCGTGCATCAAACTTGCTCGCAAGCTTGGCAACGACAGGTGACATGGTCAGACTACCAAAGCCCATCATTGCGGTCAGATAACCCGCCCATGTGGCGTTATAGCCCATATTGGTCTGTAGCCACTGTGGAATAATCACAATACTGCCGAAGAAGGCAGCAAAGCCAAATGCCAGTGTTAACGTGGCAATCGAAAAACCACGATGCCTGAAAATCCGAATATCCACCACAGGGTGCTGATCGGTATATTCCCAGATCAGAAACACCACAAAACCAATGGCAGCGATCAGTCCAAGCACCACAATCATGCCATTGTTGAACCAGTCACGATCATGACCAAGATCGAGCATCAACTGCAAAGCACCAATCCAGATAATCAAAAGGCCTAAACCGATACTGTCAATTTTCAACTGGGCGGTTGGGGTTTCCGCAGGTGTCAGCACACGGATTGCAGCTAAGGCACAAATAATCCCGACAGGAATATTAATAAAGAAAATCCAGTGCCACGTCAGGTTATCACTAATCCAGCCACCCAAAATTGGCCCAAGAATTGGCCCGACAACGGTCGTCATTGCCCATAAGCCCATGGCTTGAGCATGCTTTTCAGGTGGGAAGATCCGCATCAGCAAAGCTTGGCTGATCGGCATGAGAGGGCCACCAAACAGCCCTTGCCCTATTCGGCAGAACACCAGCATTTCAAGACTGGTCGATAAACCACACAGCAATGAAAACACAGTAAAGCCGATCAGACAGGCAACAAAAATCCGTACCGAACCAAAGCGCCCAGCCAGCCAACCTGTGAGCGGGACACAAATCGCTTCTGCAACGGCATACGAGGTAATCACCCATGTGCCTTGCGAGGTAGAAATTGCCAAGTCACCACTAATATGGGTGACGGACACATTGGCAATGGTGGTGTCGAGCACCACCATGAAGTTTGACAGCGCGATTACAAATGCTGCCAGCAGTAATCGCCCTCCTGTCAACTCAGCAAAAGGAGTGGCATTTTTCATAGGCTGTTACTTCGCACTAAGGTCGACATCAGCATCCATCGACAAACCAACACGAAGTGGATGCGCTGCCAATTCTTTTGGATCAAGTGCAATACGGACAGGTAAACGCTGTACCACTTTAATCCAGTTGCCTGTGGCATTTTGTGCAGGAATCAAGGCAAATGCAGAACCCGTTCCACCTGAGAAGCCCATCACTTTGCCGTGATAGACCACACTTTTTCCGTACAGGTCAGAAGTCAATGTTGCACTCTGCCCAACACGTACTTTCGCCAACTGACTTTCTTTAAAGTTGGCATCGACATAGAGTTGTGAAATTGGCACAACACTCATCAGCACAGAACCTGGTGCAACACGTTGCCCAACCTGAATATTACGACTGGTCACCACACCATCTACAGGTGCACGAATTACGGTACGCTCCAAATCCAGCAAGGCTTGTTGAACCTGTGCTTGAGCCGACAAAATATCAGGAGCGGTTGTATCATTTGCGCCAGCAATCAGTGCTTCATTGGCAGCCAAGTTGCTTTGCGCTGCTTTACGATTCGATTCCGCTTGTGACACGGCAGCTTTAGCAACGTTCAACGTAGCCAATGCAGTTTTTGACGCACTTTGTGACGAGGTCAATTCTTCTTTGGAAATCGCACCTGTTTGTGCCAATGCCTGACGACGCGCCAACTCTTGTTGCGCATTGTCATAGTCGGCTTGGGCTTTGACCACCTGTGCTTGAGCACTGGTAATACTGTCACTGCTGACAAAGATCTGGGAGTTTAAAGAGCTACTGTTGGCTTGAGTCTGCTTGTACTGGCGTTTGGCTTTTGCCAATGCCGCTTCTGCTTGCGCTAATGCAATTTTGGCATCACGTGGGTCGACTTCAACCAGAACATCGCCTTTATGTACCTGCTGAGTATCTTGCACCAAAACCTTGGCAACCTGTCCTGTCACCATTGACGTGACTTCGGCAGTGTCAGCACCGACGTAAGCATTATCTGTATTGACGGTGTTGTTAAAAAAGACCGCCCAAATGGTATAGAGGATTGCCGCAATAATTAAGATGATGGCGAAATAGCCCAGTAATTTTTTGCGTTTGGCTTTCATCGCCAACTCAGAATTAGGTTCTGGCTGCTGTGCAGCAAGTGTATCATTGGAGACATCAGTCATCACATATTCCTAAATTAATTCAGACTGTGTCGAACACCTCAAATACATCTCCAACGGATATGCCCGCAAAATTTGGCACATCGAGAAAATGGATTTGAACTGTACCCAGTCTGGACTTTTTACATCATCTACTTCGTTTTATCGGGTAAAAATCACATTTTAATCATAAAAATACAAGATTGTTTTTTTCTTAAAAACGTGTACAAAGCACCATGAAAAAGCGCTTTTTATGGGTGTTTTAGTACATAAAAATACGATCTAAAACTTTAATATTCATCTATTTAATATGCATAAGAAGCTATAGCCACAGAAATGTTGACTGCACAGTCATTTTGCATTGACATTCGCATCGTACAGCTTTTTTTACCCATTCTGAGCACTTCTGCATGCGCAATAAAATACTGCCCACGCCCAGGTGCCAAATAATCCACCCGTAAATCCAGTGTCGCCAAACGTTCAATCTGTTTTAAAACCTGTGCTCGTTGTGAGACATCTGTACGCTTGTACAGCTCGGCCATTGCCACGACACCGCCTAAACTGTCGAGTAAGGTTGCAGCCACCCCACCATGTAAAATTTCATAGGCCACATTGCCAATCAGGTTAGGGTGCATATTGAGATGTCCTTGAATCTGCTCATCAACCACCCGCATCTCAATACCATTATGCTGCAAAAAAGGTGAATGATTAAAGGCATCGCATAGCTGCTGCAAAATATCGGTAAGCGGTGTTTCAGCTTGAATCTTGAGTTGCCCTGTCCATGTTGTTTTTATTTGACTCATGCAGAGTTCTTCCTTGATGAATAAGATGTTCTTGTACAAACACATCATTATAGGTCTACAATAGCCCCCAAGTTAAATACTGGACATCGAGATTGTTATGACTTATACGTTCAATCGCCCTGCATTTCCTGCGACCCGTATGCGCCGAATCCGTAAGAATGATCAACTCCGCGCGATGGTCAGTGAGACTCAAATTACCGCACATCACCTGATTTATCCTGTCTTTGTTCTCCCGGGGCAAAACCAGCGTGAAGACATTCCAAGCATGCCGAATATTCAGCGTTTGTCGGCTGATCTCTTATTAAAAAAAGCGGAAAGCTTGCTTGAACTTGGCGTCTCTAAACTTGCGCTGTTCCCTGTGACTCCACAAGAAGACAAAAGTCTGACGGCTGAAGCTGCTTGGCGTGAAGATGGCTTAGTACAAAACACCTGCCGTTTATTGAAAAAAGAATTACCAGAAATGGTGCTGATCACTGACGGCGCACTTGACCCTTATACTACACATGGTCAGGACGGTATTATTGATGACACAGGTTATGTACTGAATGATGAAACGGTTGAATGCCTGATTAAACAGGCACTCAGTCATGCTGAAGCGGGTGCAGATGTGATTGCACCAAGTGACATGATGGATGGTCGTATTGGCGCGATTCGTCAAGTTCTTGAGCAAAATGGTTTTATCGACACCAGCATCATGGCGTATTCAGCCAAATATGCGTCGAGCTTTTATGGCCCATTCCGTGATGCCGTGGGTTCATCAAGTAACCTGAAAGGTGGCAATAAATACACCTATCAAATGGATGTGGGCAACCGCGCTGAAGCCTTGCATGAAATCGCACTCGACTTACAAGAAGGTGCAGACATGGTGATTGTCAAACCAGGCCTGCCATATCTGGATGTCGTACGTGAAGTCAAAGATACCTTTGGCGTGCCAACTTTTGTGTATCAGGTCAGTGGTGAATATGCAATGCTCGCTGGCGCAATTCAAAATGGCTGGCTCAGCGAAAGTGTGATTCTAGAATCTTTACTGTGCTGCCGCCGCGCAGGTGCAGACGGGATCTGGACATACTTTGCAGATGTCGCTGCCCAAAAACTCAAAGAAATGCAATAAATTCATTTTCCCTAGATAGATCGAGCGCACGATGCAGATTGCCATTATTGGGGCGGGTGTAAGTGGTTTACTCTCAGCCCTAGAACTGATTCAACAGGGCTGTTCAGTCACGATTTTTGACCAGCAACACGCAGGTAAGGCTGCATCATGGGCAGGCGGTGGCATTTTGTCGCCGATGTACCCGTGGCGCTACCCTGCTGCGGTCAACCAACTGGCTCAATATGGCAAGGCGCTCTATCAGGAATACAATGAACGGCTGTTTCCAGTCACCAAAATTGATTTTCAGATTCAGCATACAGGTATGCTGATTTTTGACCCTGAAGATTTCACCATTGGGCAAAGCTACGCACAGCGTCATCAAGAACCGATGCAATATGCCGAATTACTTCAGGGGCAACAGCTACATCACATTAACCCGCAAATTTCTGAACAATTTCAGCAAGCGCTATTTTTTCCGCATTTGTCCAATATACGCAATCCACGTGTGTTGCAGTCCTTAATTGCCTATTTAAAACAGCAACCACAAGTCAAATTTGTGGAAAATTGCGCGATTCGTAAATTACAAATTCAAAATCAGAAAGTCACTGCCGTTCACACGGAAAATGGTGAAAAATTTGCTGCCGATCAGGTGGTGCTGGCGACAGGTGCTTGGAGTCAGGCATGGGCTGAACCGCTCGACTTAAACATTCCTGTCAAACCTGTGCACGGGCAAATGGCACTGTTTAAAACACCTGAAAACTGGCTACCAACCATGTGTATGAATAAAGTCATGTACCTGATTCCACGACGTGACGGGCATATTGTCTGTGGTTCGAGCATGAATGATTTTGGTTTTGATCAGACCACCAGAGCCGACATTCAGCAAAACATTGTCGATGCCGCATTGGAAATGGTGCCTGAACTAGCGCAATTCCCACTGGTCGATCAATGGGCAGGCCTACGTCCAAGCTCCCCGAATGGTGTGCCCTATATCGGACAAATTCCCGACGTGGAAAACTTATGGGCCAACTTTGGGCATTTCCGTAATGGTCTATGTATGGGGCCTGCGGCAGCACGTTTATTGCGTCAACTGATGCTCAAACAAAGCACTTTAGTTGATCCGACTGCCTACTCGCCCGAACGCCTGTTACACCCTGAAACTGCTTAGATTTAAGCTAAAATCTGCTGCAAGGCCTGATCGAGCGTTGGGTAATGAAAATGATAACCTGCATTCAGTAAGGCTTTGGGCTGTACAAACTGACCATTCAAAATCAGTTGTGATTGCTCACCCATCAGCCATTTAAAAGCAATACTCGGTGCACTGAGTAAAGGTCGAACCTGCAAATAATGTGCGGCACACTGTGCAAACTGCTGTTGGGTCACCTGTTCAGGAGACACCACATTAAAGATTTGTGCATCTGGCTGATGCTTCATTAAAAATTCAATCACACCCAAAACATCGGCTATATGCACCCACGTCACAGGCTGGCGACCATGCCCAATCTTTCCAACCAGTCGCCATTTGATCGGCTGTAACATCTGCGGCAGAATCCCGCCCTCTCTGGCAAAGACAATGCCCAAACGCATAATCTTGATATTAAATTCATTGGAGTAAGCTAAAGCGGACTGTTCCCATTTTTGGCAAAGCTCCGACATAAAAATCGCTTGAGGTGAAGCTGATTCATCACAAAGGTTTGTCCACTGCTCACGTTCATCTATTCCATAATAGCCAACGGCTGAACCTGAAATAATCATTTTAGGACGATGGGCATGTTGCTTGAGCCAGTCAAATACTTTGGTCGTTGTTTGGACTCGGCTATCAATCAATTGTTGTTTACGTGCAGATCCCCAATGCCCCTTTCCAATACTTTCCCCTGCCAGATTAATCACATAATCAATCATTTCATTATCGACCTGGCTAAGTTTCTGTACCCAGCGCAGGTTAGGATGTGTTGAAACCTGATTTTTTCGACTTAAAGCAACCACACGAAAATTTCGCTCTAGTAAAAATGGAAGCAAATGGCTGCCAATAAAACCTGAAGCACCTGTAATTAGAATGGTTGCTGCTGACATATCCGTCCCTTTTTTTTGATTTTATTGTATGCAATGGACTAAAAATATAGCATGACCCTCTAAAATAGCTCGCGAAAAAATCATTAATTTAATTTTTAAAAAATTTTTTAATATTTATGTCAACCATTCCAAAAACACTGACGTTATATAGGGTACAAGGCAAATCGTTGGTTTTTGCACAGCATCCGCAAAACAGCTTCGATTACCTCAAACTCAATAATCAATCCTTCCTCGGGTCAATTAAAACAAAAACCCGTTGTACGAAGTATCTTAGACCAACGATTTATCATCACTCGAATCGTTGGTCTTTCTTTTTTGGGGCATATACATCTGCTCACATGGAGCATCTGATGATTGCGAGACTTAAAGTTCAATCTTAATTTATTTCATTCCAACAGATGACAATGAACATATGAATTGGATGATTCAAAATCAATGCTGCGTGAATGACGACTCATGTTGATCTCGATTGCCCTGCCCCCAACGTATAGCTTTATGCTACCTTAGGAACATTCATCCGCAGGACTTTTCACTTTATGAGCGTGCATTTTCTTCATACCTCAGACTGGCATTTGGGACAGTTTTTTTATAACCACTCGCGCCACTATGAACATGAACAATTTCTGGCATGGCTCATCGAGCAGATCAAAGAAAAACAACCACACGCCCTGCTGATTGCAGGGGATATTTTCGATGTCATCAACCCCAGTTCTCAGGCACAAAAGCAGCTATATCAATTTCTTGCCGATGCACATGATGCCGCACCTAACATGCAAACCCTGATGATTGCAGGTAACCATGATTCAGGCTATCGGATTGAACAGGTTGAACCGCTTCTCGAAAAATACAATGCCAAAGCGGTCGGCGTTGTTCGATGGAATGATGATAAAAGCCTGAATGCCGAACGGCTAATCTTGCCAATTTACGATGCTCAGCAAAACATTGTGGCGTGGTGTGTAGCGCTACCGTTTTTACGTTCTGCAGAAATTACAGGACTCAATGATCAGACCAGTACCAGCCAATCCGCGATTGAATATCTGCACCGCACTTTAATTGAAGAAGCCAAACGTAAAAAAACACCTGAACAAGCGCTGATTTTAATGTCACATGCCCATATGCAAGGCGCAGAAACTTCAGATTCAGAACGCCCGATTATTATTGGCAATGAAGAAGCCTTATCGACCACATTATTTGACGATGCAATTGATTATGTGGCACTGGGACATTTGCACAAACCGCAAAAAGTCGGGCAAGCGCATATCCGCTATAGTGGTTCGCCCATTCCGCTCTCCTTTAGTGAAATTCGCTATAAACACCAGATTGTCGAAGTACAGCTTGACCCACAAAATACCGAACAGCCTTATCAGTTTGATGCAGTTGCCGTACCACGCAGCATTCAACTGATCGCCATTCGTGGCAGTCTGGAAGATGTCTTTGCCCAGTTACAAGCACTCCCACACGGCGAAATTGACGAGATCGAACAGCGCGAATATGTGGATATTGAATACCATACCACCCAGCCGCCTGCCCTAAATTTACGCCAGCAGTTTGAAGATGCCTTACCTAAAAACCGCTACCGACTGGTGCGGATTTCACGCCAGTATTTGCCCAATGAGCAACAACCTGAGCAGGCAGCACATTTAAGTTTAGAACCGCCAACCCCTGAAAAATTGTTTCAAACCTTGTGGCAAAAACAGGGCTACGAAGCCGATACAAGCGTGCTTAAAGATTTTCAGCTTCTGATTGAACAAGCCCAACATGCCCTCGACAATGAACCCTCTGCTTAAGGATGTGCCATGAAAATTTTATCTATTCGTATAAAAAATCTGGCATCCCTTGCAGGCGAACAGTGCATTGATTTTGAATCTCAACCGTTGGCCAATGCAGGGCTGATCGCGATTACGGGCAAAACAGGCGCAGGTAAATCTACCATTTTAGATGCCATGTGCCTTGCCCTATTTAATAAAATACCTCGTCTCAAAGAAAGCGATGGCAAACTGCAAGATGTCGATGGTTCGGAGTTACTCACCAACTCACCGCTCACCGTATTAAGACGTGGTACGGGACACGGTTTTGCCGAAGTGAGTTTTATCGCACCCGACCAAAAGCGTTATTTGGCACGTTGGGAACTCAAGCGCGCCCGTGAAAATCCCACTGCGAAATTACAAAGTGTGCAGCGTTCTCTCACTTGCCTGACAGATGGTGTGGTGGTTGCCGATAAAACCAAAGCGGTCGATGAAAATATTAAAAACATTACCCAGTTATCCTTTGAGCAATTCACTCGTGCAGTTCTTCTCGCACAGTCTGAAGTCACGGCATTTTTAAAAGCCCGCGACAGTGAACGTGGTGAGCTACTGGAGTACCTGACCAACTCTGCAATTTTTGCCAAGGTAGGACAACTCGCATTTGAAAAAACCCGTGAAATCAGCAAACAGCGTAAAGAACTGGAAAATGTGTTAGGGCATATTGAAATTTTGTCCGATGAAGCCGTGGCTGAACTCAACGAGCAACTGCAACATAGCAATCTGCAATATGAAAAACTCAGTGTGGAGAAAGCGCTACTTGAGCAACATCAACGCTGGTTTACGCAACAGCAAAAATTGGAAAATGATGTTCAGCAACGCCAGCAACATCAGCTTGAGCAACAACAAAAAGTCGAGCAACTCGGCACTGAACGTGAGCAACTCAAGCGGCTTGAAACTTTTTCGTCTATTCGCCCAAGCGTGATTCAACAGCAAAAAACGCAGGTAGAACTGAATCAGTTACAACCCAAAATTCAATCTGCTAAATCGCTATTTTCTGAGGTTGAAAAAAGTTTTAACCAAGAAAAAAATACGTTTCAAACTGCCGATGAAAAGCTTAAAGCCCAGCATCAGTTTGAGCAAATGTATAAAGTTCAACTGGATCAGGTGCGAAACTGCATTCAAGAGCGTGAATTTATTGGCAAGCAATTTGTCAAAGCTAAAACCCTGCTAGAGACACTGCAACAAGAGCAGCAGCCACTCTTGCAACAGCAAAACCAATTACAAACGGAATGCGATCAACTCAATAGCCAACGAGAACAATTCACGCAACAGCTTGAACAGACTGCACAATTCACCCCTTTAGACCAAGGCATTGCAGCACATCTTTCACCACTGCAACGCTTTACTCAGCAGCTCAATAACTTCGAACAGCAGTACGGTGAGTTCAACACGGCGCAAATTCATTTAAATGAAAAACAGCAACAACTCGCATTGCTAAAACAGCACGCTGGTGATGAACAAAGCATTGATCAGCAGTTGACACAGCTCCGCGAAAAACATGGGGGAAATGTAGATAAAAACTATCGACTCAATGCAATCACAACCCAATTTCAACAGTATGTACAGCTTGATTTAGAGACCAATAAGGTTCAAGCAACGTGCGAGGAACTGACGCAAAAGGTTCAGTACAGTATCCAACAACTTGAGAAAAGTGAGCAGCAATATCACACGCAAAAACAACAGCGTGAGCAGTTGCAACAGATGTTGCAGCAACAACGTTTGCTACATACCGAAAATATTGAAAAGCTACGTGAGCAATTGGTAGATGGTGAAGCCTGTTTAGTCTGTGGCAGTACCCATCATCCTTTTAAAACCGATTTACCTGCACTTTCCAATGAGTTATTTCATTTACAGCAACAGCAAGAACAACACGCATTACAACTTGAGCAAGAACTCTTTCAAACGTGGCAACAAACACAGCAAACGCATACCCAAGACAGTGCTGCACTCACTCAACAGCAAGCCCGACTAAATACGCTAAGAGCTGAACGAGAAAAGCTAGAACAAGCCATTCAGCACGCCTGTACCGAAGCGCAGATCCAACTCGATCTTGCTCAATCACCCGAGTCAAATCAGCAACACCTTGCTCAAACGGCACAAGATCTTCAGCTCGACCAACAAAAAATTGAGCAAACTATTCAACAACTGGGTGATATTCAAAAACAGCAACGCACCCTCGCCCAAAGCATTCAACAGCTCTCGCAACAGATGTCTGTCATTCAACAGTCCGAGCAAGTCCTTGATGATCTACTTGAGTTACTCAGTACAGAACAACGTGATACTTGGCAAAAATACACTTTAAATACTGCCCAGCAGATCATGCAACTGCTCAACCAGCGTAGTCAGCTTTTACAGGACATTGACATGCTGACTCAACAACTCAATGCCAAAACGCAGGACTTAAAGCAAAAATCGTTGGAGCTGCAACACCAACAGATACAAATCCAGCAGGCTGAAACCGAGCTGACTGAATTGAAAGATAAAGGTAAAGAGAATAGTGATGCAGCGATTCAACTAATTTTTGACATGACGCAAACACAGATTGAAAAACCACATGAGTGGCTGATTCAATATAATGAACAGCGTCAAAAGTTACAGCTTGAATTTAATCAAGTGCGTGAACGCTTTGAACAGGCGCGCGATCAGTTTGATGCACAGCAACGTCTACTCGATCAGCTTAAAACACAACAGCAACAAGTCACCGCACAGCATCAAAATGCTGCCCTTGAAATCGAACAGTGGCTCAAGCAGCATGCTAATTTTGACCCATCACAGCTTATTCAACTGCAAAGCATTGCACCTGAACACATCCAGCAGATGCGCCAACTCGTTCAAACTGCTGAACGAGAGTTAGCAGATGCTCTCGCCGCACTCAAAGCCATTCAGGAGCAATTACAGCAGCATCTAACCCAACAACCTGCAATCGAGTTTGCACGACTCCAAACCGAGCTCACCGCTCTGCTTGAAACACTGCAACACACTCAGGTACAACGAGATGAGGTCAAACTCAAACTGGAACTACATCAGCGCAATCTGGAAAAGCAGCAGCAATTTGCCAAACAGATTCAAGAAATTCAACAGGAAGAACACCGTTGGGGCAAGATTTCAGGCTTAATGGGTGACTCAACTGGTAAAAAATTTCGCGACTTTGCCCAACAATATAATCTGGATATTCTCCTCGAATATGCCAATCAGCAACTGGCAATGCTCTCACAGCGATATACTTTAAAACGTCTAGACCATTCCTTGAGCCTTGCGATTATCGACCATGATATGGATGGTGAAGTCCGTTCAGTTGCTTCGCTATCTGGCGGTGAATCTTTCCTGACTGCCCTCGCTCTGTCTCTGGCAATTGCCAACATGGCATCGGGTTCGATGAAAATTGAATCCCTGTTTATTGATGAAGGCTTTGGCACGCTTGATGCTTCGTCCCTGCACATGGTGATGAATGCACTCGATCAATTGCAAAATCAGGGACGTAAAGTGGTACTGATCTCGCATATTCAGGACATGCATGAACGTATTCCTGTTCAGATTCAGGTACAACCACTGGGTTCAGGTGCCAGTCAAATCAAGATTGTGGGATAAGAAAAAGAGCCGTTGAAACGGCTCTTTTTTATTTCAGGATGGCCGATAACCACTGACCAGATCACCTGCATCATGCCGCAAGCGCCAACTGTCGAGCATCGCCAACAAAGAAAAGACTGCCAAAATCAAAAACGTCCAGTGAAAATCCTGTAAGGTGGCCTGCGTGTGACCATGCCAGTGCATCATGCCGCGTAGCAATAATGCAGCAAGTGCCACACCCATCCCCATGCTAATCTGGAAGAACAAGCTAAACTGCGTGGTGGCATAACTTTTATCTTTGGGTTGCACATCAGCAAAGCTCATGGAGTTATAAGTGGTAAATTGGACTGAACGACTGACTCCGCTGATAAACATTAAGACCATCATCAACCACCACGGCGTGCTTGGGCTAAACAAGGCACAACTGGCAATACTCAGCGCACCAATCGCCCCATTGACGAAAAGCACACGGCGAAAACCAAACTGGCGCATAATCGCTGTGGTTAACGGTTTCACTGCCAAGTTCCCAACAAATACCGACAAGACCAGCAGCCCTGCCTGAAATGCAGACAAACCAAAGGTCAACTGGAACATCAGTGGCAATAAAAATGGAATGGCGCTAATCGCAACCCGAAATACGGAACCACCTAAAACACTCGATGCAAAGGTCTGCTGGCGCATCGCATCAAAACGCAACAACGGTTTTTCCTGACGCTGCATATACAACACCGCAGCAATAAAAAATGCCACACCAACCGCAGCCAGCATTAAATAATTTTGAAAATGCTCAGGATCTTGTCCAATGTGTTCCATACCATACATCACGCTGGCACAAGCGCTGGCGAGCAGGATAAATCCGATAAAATCAAATTTTCCGATCTCAAGATTTTTCAAATTTTCAATCAGGCTAAAGCTGGCAAAGATTCCCAAAATACCTAATGGAATATTTAAATAGAAAATCCACGGCCATGAAAAGTGCGTCACAATAAAACCACCGATCGGTGGCCCCAAAATCGGGGCAACTAACCCTGGCCAAGTAATATAGGCAATCGCCTGTACCAGTTGCTGTTTCGGTGTAGACCGAATCACCACCAAACGCCCGACAGGCACCATCATCGCACCACCAATACCTTGTAAGACCCGTGCGAAAATAAAGTGATTCAGATTTTGACTTAAACCACACAGCACCGATGCTGCGGTAAAAACAGCAATTGCTGAAACAAAAATCGTGCGCGCGCCAAAACGGTCAGCCATCCAGCCACTCATCGGAATAAAAATTGCCACCGCCAGTAAATAAGCACTGATTCCGACATTTAGATCAATTGCTGTGGCATGAAAACTCTGAGCCAGTGCGGGTAAAGCTGTGGTGATGATCGTCGCATCCAGATTTTCCATAAAAAATGTGACGGCCACCAACAACGCTGTCCATTTTATTTTTGTTTGACTCAAAATTCCCTCTCCAATTATTTTTGGTAATCCCGCACTCCAAACAGTGCCGTACCGATGCGTACCATGGTCGAGCCTGCCGCAATGGCAGCCTGCAAATCTCCCGACATACCCATGCTTAAGGTATCCCAATCTTCAGGATGTGTATGTTGTACTTTAACTTTTTCAAACAAGGCTTGGGCATCGCTAAAGGCTTGCTGATTATTCGGTGCAGGAATCACCATCAAGCCACGCAAGCGTAAGTTTGGAAGCTGACTGATCTGTTCGACTAAACTTGCGACTTCTTCAGGCGCACAACCATCTTTACTGTCCTGCCCATCAATATTGACCTGTAAGCAGATATTGAGTGGCTGAGACGTTTCTGCTCGCTGACTCGACAAGCGCTCGGCAATAATCAAGCGATCAACCCCGTGTACCCAGTCAAATTTTTCAGCCAAATGTTTGGTTTTATTGCGCTGCACATGTCCAATAAAATGCCACTCGATTGCTAGGTCTTGTAATGCCTCAATTTTATCGAGGGCTTCTTGTAAATAGTTTTCCCCAAATGCGCGTTGCCCCGTTGCATACATGGCACGCAACGCTTCACTCGGATGAGTTTTAGACACCGCAAGTAATTGAACGTGATCAGCAGAACGACCAGATTGTGTACATGCATGCTGGATCTGTTGCAATACAGCATCACGTGATTCTTGGTAATGATTCATAAACAGGCATCTCTTCAAGATTTTTTCATGATTTGCAGTGGAAAGTGTTGGTTAGATGTTTTGAAAATCGTTATTATTTTACAAAAATAACGAACACTTTGGGGCAAGAATGGATATTACAGAATTACTGGCTTTTTCTGCAAAAAATGGGGCATCGGATTTACACCTTTCTGCAGGCTTACCGCCGATGATTCGTATTGATGGTGAAGTGCGACGTATTAATTTACCTGCACTCGAACATAAAGATGTCCATCGTCTCATTTACGACATCATGAATGATAAACAACGCCATGACTATGAAGAATTACTGGAAACTGACTTTTCTTTTGAAGTTCCTGGAGTTGCACGTTTCCGTGTAAACGCATTTAACCAAAACCGTGGTGCAGGTGCCGTATTTCGTACCATTCCATCTAAAATTTTAACCATGGAAGATTTAGGTCTAGGCAACACCTTTAAAGAAATTTGTGATTTCCCTCGTGGTATCGTTCTGGTGACAGGCCCAACAGGTTCGGGTAAATCAACAACGCTCGCAGCCATGCTCGATTACATTAATGACAACCGCTATGACCACATTTTAACGGTTGAAGATCCAATCGAATTTGTGCACCAATCTAAAAAATGTCTGATCAACCAGCGTGAAGTGCACCGTGACACACATGGCTTTAATGAAGCATTGCGTTCGGCACTGCGTGAAGACCCTGACATTATTCTGGTGGGTGAGATGCGTGACTTGGAAACCATTCGTCTGGCACTGACTGCGGCAGAAACAGGTCACTTGGTCTTTGGAACGCTACATACCACCTCAGCCGCAAAAACCATTGACCGTGTGATTGACGTATTCCCTGCTGAAGAAAAAGACATGGTTCGTGCAATGTTGTCTGAATCTTTACAAGCCGTGATTTCGCAAACCCTACTGAAAAAGACAGGCGGTGGTCGTGTGGCAGCCCATGAAATCATGCTGGGTGTACCAGCGATTCGTAACCTGATTCGTGAAAACAAAGTCGCGCAAATGTACTCGGCAATTCAAACAGGTGCCAATCAGGGCATGACCACGCTGGATCAAAGCTTAAAAACACTTGTCGCAAAAGGTGTGATTACCAAAGAAGTCGCACGTTCGGCTGCAAAACAACCAGACACCTTTATGTAATTTGGGGAAGGATGATCGACTATGGCAATGGATTTTAATGATTTGCTCAATATGATGAGCGAAAAAAAAGCCTCGGATTTATTTATTACTGCGGATGTTGAACCATCCATGAAGATTAATGGGCAGCTCACGCCCATTTCATCAACCAAACTGACTGGTGAAATTGTCGATCAGCTGATTCATTCTGTAATGAATGACAAACAACGTCAGGAATTTCGTGAAACCCGTGAATGTAACTTTGCCATCACCAACCGTGAACAAACCCGACGCTACCGTGTTAGTGCGTTTTATCAGCGCGACTTACCAGGTATGGTCTTGCGCCGCATTGAGCACAAAATTCCAAGTGTTGATGAATTAAAGTTACCTCCTGTTCTTAAAGAATTGGTGATGACCAAACGTGGCATCATTATCTTTGTAGGTGCAACAGGTACAGGTAAATCGACCTCGTTAGCTGCATTACTGGGTTATCGCAATCAGAACTCTAAAGGTCATATCATTACCATTGAAGATCCGATTGAGTTTATTCACCAGCATGCGGGTTGTATTATGACCCAACGTGAAGTCGGGATTGATACGAACTCATTTGAAGTTGCGTTGAAAAACACCTTGCGACAAGCGCCTGATGTGATCCTGATCGGTGAGATCCGTACTAAAGAGGTTATGGACTATGCGGTTGCCTTTGCAGAAACAGGTCACTTGGTACTCGCAACCCTGCATGCCAACAACGCCAACCAAGCACTTGAGCGGATTATTCACTTCTTTGAGACCGAACGCCACGAACAGATTTATCTAGATTTATCCATGAACCTTCGTGCGGTTGTTGCACAGCAGTTGGTACCAACGGTGGATGGAAAATCTCGTCGTGCAGCTATTGAAGTCATGATCAACAGCCCATTGATGTCCGATTATATTCGTAAAGGTGAAACTCACGAATTAAAAGCACTGATGACCCGTTCACGTGAACTCGGCATGCAAACCTTTGACCAAGCCTTGTTTGATCTCTATAAAGCAGGTGAAATTAGCTATAAAGATGCGCTTCGCCATGCTGACTCACCAAACGATCTTCGCCTACAGATTAAACTTGCTGGCGGTGGTGCAGAGCAGCTCCTCAGCTCAAGTAGTAAAATTACCTTCGACGGTCAGTAAGCCATCAATAAAAAAGGCATTTCTTCAAGAAATGCCTTTTTTATTTGTTATATTTATGTAGGGATTATTTCTTGCGTAATGCATCTTGGCATTCTTGCGCATCGCAATAACCATACAAATTCAACGAGTGGCCAGTTAGCGTAAAACCATACTGTTTAGCAACTTCATGTTGCTCATGTTCAATAACATCATTTGTAAATTCAACAACTTTGTTACAGTTTTGGCATACAATATGATCGTGATGATCTTCTTGCATAATTTCAAAAACAGAATGGTTATTTTCAAAATGATGACGCTGAATAATGCCAGCAGCTTCAAATTGTGTTAATACGCGATACACAGTTGCCAGACCGACATCTTCACCTTGATCAAGTAATGTTTTATAAATGTCTTCAGCGCTCAAATGATGTTGTTTTGAGTTTTCAAGTAATTCCAATATCTTAATTCTTGGAAGGGTTACCTTAAGTCCTGCTTTACGTAAATCTTGATTCGAAATGGGCATGAAAAAGTCTCTCAACAATTTTTAAGTTGGAATATGCAACAGAGTTTAGATGCAGTATGATCTATCACTAGATTAAATGCATCATAATTGATTTGGATAGTGTAGCAAAAATGCAAAAAATTATGTTGACGACCTTACTCGTCAGTTCATTGCTTGCCGGCTGTGTCTATAAAATAGATATTCCACAAGGGACACCTTTAACAAAAGCCCAAGCTTCTCAGGTACAAGTTGGAATGACTTACCAACAAGTTCGTTTCTTGCTCGGTAGCCCAACAATTACTGATCCACTACATCCACAGCGTTGGGATTATGTTTACAACTATATCCCTGGAACCTATGCGAAAAAAGCCAAGATTCCTGCGGCACATGGTCAACATCTCAGCATCTATTTTGACTCACAAGGTGTTGTCACCAAAATTGATGGGCTAGACACATTGCCAAATGCACAGCCTGGATTGCCACCATCTAAAGATGCAATCCTTTCTGCGCCGCCATTATAATGAATGTATTCATTTGGTCAAAGAAAACCCCAATCATTTGATTGGGGTTTTCTTTTATTAAGAAGATCGTTTAAACCGATTTCCTTTATTTCCATAGCGTCCAACAGGATGATTTGCAGCCCGATTGCGACGAATATCTTTCGGATTAATCGTCAGCGGCCGATAGATTTCAACACGATCTCCAGCATGTAAGATATGCTCAAGAGTAACCTTTACCCCAAAAATTCCCATCTGGAATAATGCTGGCAATTCAGTTTGTGTTGCAAGATGACTACGTTGAATCGCATCAGCAACCGTCATGCCCTGCTGAAACTCAACAGCCAAATAATACTGCTGCTGTGGTGTCGCATAAGCCACCCAAACCTGTTGTGGCATTATACCGCCCCTAACACAATCGAAATGATCGCCAATACAATGGCAAGTGGAGCCACAATACGCACAGCAATACGCCACAAGTTATAGGTCATCTCTTGGCTAAAATTCAAAGCCTTACGCAAATGGCTGATTTTCATGATCCAGCCAACAAAAATGGCGTAAATCAGACAGATCAATAAACCCCAAAGCATGAGAACGGTATTAAGTACAGGAACAATGGCAAGGCAAGCCCAAGTCAGAATGGCAACCAAAATAATTGCCCATTGCACAAGCACCGCAATTTGGCGCTGCTGCAATTGTTCACGTGCCAGTTGCACAAAACCTGCTGCGGCAACCACACTTCCAACCAAGATAGTAATCGCTGGAATTTGAGCCTGTACCGCAAAAAAACCAAATAAGACGACAGCGACTAATTGTGCGATCCACACAGGTAAAGCACTTGCTGTCGCCTGCTCTGAATTTTTGATCTCTAAAGCGCTGGTTTGCGCATAAACACCCAAGCCCAGGCCTGATGCAACCAGTGCCAATACAACAGCATATCCCCATTCAGAAAACTGTAGTGCTGTCACATGCCATGCGCTAAGATTCAGCGGGAACATATGGCTTAAAACCAGTGAAATCAGCACCATTACTGCACCAGCACCCATCAGAATCAGGCGTGGTAAAAAAGATGCAGCGACAGCAATGACTGCCAAGACCGCAAATAGAATATTTTCTGGAACTGGCAAAGCCGTATAGTGTACGACACTGTGACCTGCATTCGCAATCAGTGCACCTGCCAGAAATGGCATAAACACCACAGCCAACCAACCTGCAATCCGCCAACGCGCTGAGGCATCTGCTTCACGCGTTAAACTCATCAGTGCTTGCAAGGCTGTCGTTTTGGCACGCTTCACCAAAGCAACTTCCAGATAAGCAAATGGCAAGGCCAAAACGACCATCAGCACCAGCCATAATGCCCAAAAATCGAGCTGGCGATCGAATTGAATCCCCACCACTGGCGCAAGCGTGGTAATCAACAAAAATGATAAACAAAACGCCATCAGTGGCGATAACCATCGTGACATAGGTCTGTCCTGCATCCGAAGTTAAAAAATAATGAGCTATTTTGCCTTTGTCATGGCCGAAAATCAAAGCCTGTAGAAAAAAGAAATCATTGCCGAAGCAATGATTTGTGGCGCAAGTTTCAGGCTGTAGTTTTTATTATCGTTATAGTTTGTTGTTATTGTTGATTATGAAAAGAATCGGGCAAACCAGTTCTTGCCTTTTTTCTTTTCATGTTCACGAATAATGCCTTTCATGTTTTCTTTGACAGCGCCGACATAGTCCGCATCATCATGCTGAATATGGTTAATCAGCCATTTTGTCAAAATTTGATGAAGCTCATCCTCAATCGCCTGTCCCATCATGAAACGATCGCGATAAGTTTCAATTTTTTTAATAAATAAATCGTGTACACGCTTATGGGGTACGCGATATTTATAATCTGCTTCGTCTTGCAAGCTTTCTTCAAAAGTGAAGTGTGACTGGGTATAGTCAATAATATTGTCCAGTACTTCTTTAATTTGATTACGATCGTGTGACGCACGTACATCTTCAATTTGATTAATATAATCGAGAATACGTTTATGCTGATCATCAATTACTTCGATACCAGTATTGTATTCAGAGCGCCAATTCATTTTCATAGTGGGGGCTGCCTAATGCATCTATGTTTCATTTTCACGGCATAATAAACAAAAAATGATCAACAAAAAACCAACCAAAACCCTCAGAATTACAACACTTTTCACTAATTATTTGATTCAAATCATAAAACAAAATATACCCAAGTAAAAGAATCAAGTATTTTTTAATCAATTACTTACTAGATACATTGTATTTTCTTAAATTAAATTATTGGCACATAATTTTCTAATACAAATCTGCTTTAGTGACACGACGTAAAGAGGGATCTTGAGCCTCTCGATTTAAGCGCTCTACAGAAGTAATGGCATGTGCCACTGGACGCCCGTGCTGGAACAAAATCATTTCCCCTGCCTGAAAAGCTGTCCACTGTTCATTTTGTGTCAAAGGCTCAGTAGTAATGACCGCAACACGATCATCAGGTGTAGTGACTTCACTAAAATCAACTTCAACATCCAGATCAATCAGATGCGCATGCTGAAACGGATATTCACGTACAATCCAATGAAGCTTGGTTGTCGCATAACTCCACAAGGCTTGACCATTGGATAAGCAAAAGTTAAATGTGCCATGCTCAGCAATTTGTGGCGCAATTTCTTGTAAAACCTGAAAAATATCTTGAATCGAAGGTTCTTGATAACCAAAACGTTCAACCAATTGATCGAGCAAGAAACAAAAGGCATATTCACTGTCGGTATTCCCCACAGGCGTAAAATGCCCACTGAGTACAGGCTGGAAACCATGTAAATCGCCATTATGGGCAAAAATCCAGTGACGCCCCCACAATTCCCGTAAAAATGGATGTGAGTTTTCAAGGGTAATTTTGCCTTGTGTGGCTTTGCGAATATGCGCAATCACATTGCGGGATTTAATCGGATAGTTGCGGATCAAGTCAGCTATCGGGGATTCAACCGCTGACTGATTATCGACAAATAAGCGGCAGGCTTTGTCTTCAAAAAAAGCAATGCCAAAACCATCGCAGTGATCAGAGGTAATTCCCGCGCGTTGTGAAAACCCTCGGAACGAGAAGGTAATATCGGTCGGTGTCGCACAATTCATTCCGAGTAGCTGGCACATGCTGAAATCTTCTTACAATCAAATACATCTCTAAAGAATGTAACGGATGCCAATCAGATCTGCAAATGCGTTTTTTCGCAGTCTTTATGAAAAATAATGCTAAAAGAAATACAACAACCACATTTATCGAATAATAATTTTTTGAGTCAAAAAAAACCGCATTACTGCGGTTTCTTGAATTTAAGCGTCTGGATGCGCAGCTTTAGCACGGTTGGTAATCAGTGTTCCCACCCCGTGATCGGTAAAGATCTCAAGCAAAGTCGCATGTGGCACACGCCCATCAACAATATGTGCACTCACCACACCACCTTTCACTGCATCAAGCGCACAACTCACTTTCGGAATCATACCGCCATAAATCACGCCTGTTTCGATCAGTTGATCGACTTCATGCGTAGTTAAACCAGTCAGCAGGTTTTTATTTTCATCCAGTACTCCACTAATGTTGGTCAACAAAATCAGTTTTTCCGCACCCAATGCTTCAGCCACTTTACCTGCCACCAAGTCTGCATTGATGTTGTAGGTATTGCCCTGTTCATCGACACCGAGTGGTGCAATCACAGGAATAAAATCGCTTTGGGTAAACATTTGCAAAACGTCAGTTTTCACACCAACCACTTCACCGACCATTCCCAAATCAATTTCTTTGACAGAACCATCTTCATTCTGTTTTTTCATCAAGAGTTTACGGGCGCGAAGTAAGTTACCGTCTTTACCTGTCAAACCGATGGCACGACCACCATGTTTGTTAATCAGATTGACGATCGATTTGTTGACGCTACCGCCAAGTACCATTTCCACCACTTCCATGGTGGCTTCATCGGTCACGCGCATCCCGTCAATACGGTCAGACTCTTGCCCTAAGCGTTTGAGCAATGAATCGACTTGAGGGCCGCCACCATGTACTACAATCGGGTTAAGACCTACAGTTTTGAGCAACACAATGTCTCGCGCAAAAGAACTTTCAAGTTCAGGATCGGTCATGGCATTGCCGCCATATTTCACCACAAGGGTTTTTCCTGAGAAACGTTGAATGTACGGCAAAGCTTCTGTTAAAACCTGTGCTTTGTCGAGGCCAGTGTGTTGGTGTGGCATGTGCCTCTCCTTATTGCGCGTTACAAATATCGTGCGCGATTTCTGGATATTTTTCGCTGAGCAGATATGCAAAGTTTTGGCGAATTTCATTTAAACGCGATGCACTACTGGCATCGAAACGTACTGTTAAATATTCGCCAGTATTGGATGCTCGAATAATGCCAAAACCGTCATCAAAATCAAGCCTAACCCCGTCAATTTTGGTTAAATGCGCTGCAATTTTATGACTTTGTTGCTCAATATCTTGCAATACCTGAGCGGGATGATGCTGATAGGTTCGAATATAAGTATCTTCTGTCGCATAGCGTTCAGGAATTTGTCGCATTAATCCTGAAAAATGAGATTCGGAACTTTGCGAAAAATATTCAATGGCACGCAGCGCAGCATATAAACCATCGTCATAGCCTTTACCGCGCCCATCATTAAAGACATAGTGCCCTGCGTATTCACCACCAAAAATCGCCTGCCCTTTTGAATGGGCAATATATTTACGTAAAAAAGTACTGCCTGTGCGAAGCATGTGAGGAATGCCAGCATACTGCTCGATTTGCTGAGTGACTAAATTGGAGCATTTCACATCAAAGACCACTTCACGCTGTGGCTGTTGTTCAAGACACATTTTCGCAAATAAACACAGTAAGCGGTCGGCACGTAAAATCTCACCCGTTTCATCGACCATCACCACACGGTCGCCATCTCCATCGAGGGCAAAACCAACATCTGCCTGTTGTTCACGTACTGTTTGGCAGAGTTTGAGCAAATGCTGTGCGGTTGAAGGATCAGGGGCATGCTCAGGAAATTCGCCATTGGCTTCACAGCGCAGTGCAATCACCTGACAACCCAGACGCTGCAAAATCGCCACAGCGTATTGACCTGCCGAGCCATATAAACCATCAACCACCACCTTGAGCGGTCGTACCAAATGAATATCCTGTTGTAAGTGCTGTAAATATTCAGCTTTAAAAGATTCAATAAATTGATGTTTTTGCTCTGTAGATCGAATCGGTTCAGGATGTTGCGCGGCAAAGTGTTGTGCTGCTACAGCGACTTGCTGAATTTGCTCAGGAGATGATGGCTCACCCTGACACATCCATTTAATGCCATTGTCACTTTTCGGGTTGTGACTGGCGGTGACCATCACACCATTGCCACCATGTTGCATGGCAAAGAAATATAAACATGGCGTGGAACAGCAGCCAAGTTCGATGACTTTTAAGCCATTTTTTTTAAAAATTTGCTGCAAAATCGTCGCGTAGCTCGGACTGGTTAAACGAGCATCATAACCAAGAACCACCGTAGAGACCTGATGTTGTAAGAATTGTTGAGAGAGCGCTTCAGCAATCGCTTGAATCACGTTTGGCGTCAAATTATTCAACTTGCCCCGAATATCGTAGGCACGGAAGATATGCGCAGGAAAATCATTTTTGTTTAACTGCATAAAATACTTTTTTCAGATCAATCATGAATAAATTGTGGGTGACAACGCTAGGCTTTGTAAATATGGCACTCAGGCTATTTTGTAATAAATAGCCCAGTTTTAGACTAAAAAATCAAAAAAACTCCAACAATGTGGAGTTTTTTTAGTCACCATAAATCAGTCGATTTTAGTGTTGACCAGTATGACCAAAGCCACCTGCACCACGTTCGGTTGCAGTAAACTCATCGACCTGTTCAAATTCTGCCTGAATCACAGGCACTAATACGTACTGTGCCAAACGCTCGCCTGGTTCAAGGCTAAAAGTTTGCTGTCCACGGTTCCAGACTGAAATCATCAACTCACCTTGATAATCCGAGTCAATTAAACCGACCAAGTTCCCCAAAACAATGCCGTGCTTATGACCTAAACCTGAACGCGGCAAAATCAGACCTGCAAAGTTAGTATCTTCGATATAAATCGCCAAACCTGTTTTTACCAATACGGTTTGACCTGGTTCAATCTGGATGGCTTCATCTAGACACGCACGTAAATCAAGACCTGCTGAACCCGCTGTCGCATAGCTTGGCATTGCCCACTGTTGACCTAAACGTTTGTCTAAAACTTTAACCTGAACTTTCATACACTTTCCTAAACAATTAAAACATTAGTGCTTATGCTTGAGCATGGCACGTAAATTTTCCAAATAAATTTTTGCCTGTTCTTTCGGGTCGACATGAACCTGTTGCGTTTTTTTCTTACGCCCAAGCCAGTCGAGTTCGTCCTGTGGCAATTCATCCAAGAAACGGCTCGGGGTCATCTGCTTCATTTGCCCGCCCGCCTTACGCTGCTCAGCCAAAGTCAACGTTAAACCTTGGCGCGCACGGGTAATGCCCACGTACATTAAGCGGCGTTCTTCTTCAACGGTTTCCGCCGCAATTGAGTTTTTATGCGGCAGCAATTCTTCTTCCAGACCCATCATATACACAAACGGGAACTCCAGACCTTTGGCTGCATGTAGCGTTAACAGATTGACCTTGTCTGTGTCTTCTTCTTCCTGCTGTTGCTCAAGCATATCCAGCAACACCATTTTCCGAATCACACTTTCAATATTTTTTTCATCGACATCTTCAGCACGATTAATCAAACTTTGAATACTGGTATATAAAGTTTCAATGTTATCTAGCTTGGTTTTTTCCTGTGCAGGCGTTGCCGATTGCTCACGAATATAGTCGATATAGCCTGTTTCAGTGATCATCTGACGGACAATCGGTACAGGTTGATCATCATCGAGCAATTCACGGGTGTAATCTGCCATAAACTGGGCAAATTCATGCAATTGTGAGCAGACTTTTTTACTTAGTACCATGCCCAAACGCTGATCTGCTGCCGCCATTAACAGCGACAAATGATTTTCTTGCGCAAACAGACCGAGCTTTTCCAAAGTCACAGGGCCAATCGCACGTTTCGGGGTATTAATGATGCGTAAGAATGCGCTGTCATCTTCAGGGTTAATAATCAGGCGCAAATAACTCATGATGTCTTTGATTTCACTGCGCGCAAAGAATGAAGTCCCGCCTGAGAGTTTATACGGAATCTGCATTTGGCGAAGCTGGGTTTCCAGTACCCGCGCCTGAAAGTTACCACGATACAATACCGCATAATCTTTCCAGTTTTTACCGTTCATCAGCTTGTGAGTCATGATGTCCTTGACCACGCGCTCAGCTTCATCATCGTCATTACGACAGGTAATAATCCGAATAACTTCGCCATGCCCTTTGTCACTCCACAATTTTTTGTCAAAAATATGCGGATTATTTTCAATGACAGCATTGGCCGCTTTTAAGATACGACTGGTGGAACGGTAATTTTGTTCCAGTTTAATCACTTTTAAATTCGGGAAATCCTCTTTGAGGAGTGCCATATTTTCAGGCTTTGCCCCACGCCATGCATAGATCGATTGGTCATCATCGCCCACAGCGGTAAACTGCCCCATTACCCCAACCAGTAATTTGACCAAAATATACTGTGCGGTGTTGGTGTCCTGATATTCATCGACCAGTAAATAACGCACGCGGTTTTGCCATTTGTCGCGCACTTCAGCATTTTCTTGTAATAGACGGGTTGGCAACACAATCAGGTCATCAAAATCCACTGCATTGTAAGCACGCAAGTTACGCTCATACAGTTGGTATAAATAGGCAAAGCGCACATCATCTTCGGTTTCACAGGTACTTGGCGCTTGTTCAGGCAAAATCAGGTCATTTTTCCAGTCGGAAATTTTCTTCATGGCTTTCGCCACCAATTCTTTACTTTCTGCCCCTGACAAATTGTCCTGATGCATCAAGTCGATCAGAATGCGTTTACAGTCGTCGGCATCCAAGATTGAGAAATTGGCTTTAAGCGGTAAATGTTTGAGTTCGAGTCGCAGCAGATTCAAACCAAAAGTGTGGAAAGTCGAGACTGACAAGCCCTTGGCTTCTTCACGGCTGAGCAATTTACCGACACGCTCTTTCATTTCACGTGCAGCTTTATTGGTAAAGGTCATGGCGGTAATACGATGCGCGGGAATGCGGCATTGCTGTACCAAGTAGGCAATTTTTCGGGTAATCACCGAAGTTTTGCCTGAGCCTGCACCTGCAAGTACTAACAAGGGTCCTTGAGTGTATTTCATGGCTTCAAGTTGCTTGTCATTGAGTTGACTTGCTGATGACATCTGTTGACCTCCTATGCTTGGAGCATGATTATAGTCATCTCGGTTTTAGATTCCCAATAGAACTTGTACTGAACGCTAGAATTTTGTGTGATTGGGCGACAGTGTATGTCGCCATGAAGATAAATTTTATCACTTGATGTAGGAATTTTAGCCTTGTGTAGAAAACTACACTATCCATCAAAATCGCCACATTCATCTTTTTTATTTTTTTTAAAATTTAAAATGTATTTATCTGAAAAATCACTAGGTTTAATAAAATTCATATCACTAGAGTTCAATAGAATCCTCCATGTTTTTTTTCCAGCGGAGATAAAAACAACTGAAAAGTCAGAAACTTTATTTCCATTTATATCAACATCAAATTGGACACCATAATTACCTATATACTTCTTATTTAGAACTTTATAAAATTCAAATCCCTTATCACAAGAATTTTTCAACCCCAATTGATCCCCTCTAATATAAATAGATTTATATTGACACATGCATTTTGAAGACAATCCAGAATCAGAAGGAATAAAAATATTATTATAAAAAATATTAGGTTTAATTAAATAATTTTCACTTAAATAACTAACTCTTAATAAATTATAATCATTGAGACACTTTAAACTACCACGCAAAGGCTTTGAGTAACCATTAAAATTACATTTAAAATTTCTTTCTTTCAACCAAGAAACCTGTTCACCTTTAAATTCACTTAATTCAAATTTATCATTTTTCAAAATAGAAGAAATATCTCTATACATCTGATTTAAAATCTTATCATTTTCATTATATTGAGCATCCAATACATCTGTAAAACAAATATTAACTAAAAAAAGACTACTTAAAAAAACAAATTTTGATCCAACTATTAATACTTTCATACTTTTACTCATGATTTAAAAATAAAATGGGCTTAAAAAAATAAGCCCATTAAATAAATTAAAAATTTACTTAGTCTTAATATTTAACTGAGCAGGCAAGACACCAAATATTTCACATCCCAATGTAGATGAAATACAGTTTAATTTACTACCAATTGAAAATCTAAAAATATCAACCTTATTTAATCCAACACGCTTAATACTTGCAGAATAAGAATAATATCCATTTTTTGAGTTGTAAATAACTTGATCGCCCTTTAATAAATCAACATTCTTGCTACCTTCTATCCCATCTGAATTGAGCACAGGAATTTGAATAAATTTATTATTTTTAAAATTATAAAAAAACACATTTACAGATAAATTTTTATATGGTTTTTTCATATAATTTATCACACTATCTTCACGAATCCTGAAAGCAAAAATATTTTTATCATGGTATAGCAATTCAAAATCAACAAAAGAATCTAAAGAAACTAAAGAAACTAAAGAAACTAAACTCTCAAATATAGTATAAACTTTCCCCTGATTAAATACTTGAACCCCATATTTCTGCAACATATATTTTCTATTTTTATTGTTTTTTTCCACTTTTCCAAAATCAGAAACCCTAACCTTTAGATCATGATTTAAAACTATATATTTGTTATAGCTATCAATATACTCTAATGGAGCGTTAATTTGTATTGAATCCTGTAATGGATCATTCCAAATAAGATTATCTTTTGCATAACTAGAAACAGATAAACCAAAAGTTAAAATCAGAAAGAACATCTTAAACAATTTCATACACCACCAAAAACCTCAATTAATATCATATCTTTATCAAATTATTAAAATCAGCTTACAATTATATACACCCTTTTTTATGACCCCATAAAGAGAAATAAAAAGGGCTTATGAAAGAAGTCTACCACACAAGTGCCTTACATTTTTTATTCTTGTTTTTTCAAATCCAACAATCCTGAATTAAATATTTTATCATTATCAGCACATGTTGACTCCATATCCATATCTAAGAAAGTATAACGGTGTAATAGTTTTTCCTGATTATTCTGGCCTCCCCAAATATTAAAATGTGAACCTTCCTTAGAAAAACATTCAGTTATAATATTTGGAATACCATTTTCTATTAAATCAATTCCTTTAATTTTCCCATTTTTGTATATGATTTGATTTTTGTTTAATTCCAAACCATAGCCACGAACTGATGTTTTTGTTTTCTTATTAATATCATAAAAATAGTTAGGTTCATCCGTTACAAAAGCTAAGTCTGTGACGCAATCAGTATTCACATTTTTTAATATAGGTTTTACCATATCATATTGAAATTTTTTGCCTTCTTTATATAATAACAATATCGTTATTTAGTGGTTTTTCACTTACAACACATCCTTCTTTAGAGTCTAATAGTACATAAATTTTATTATCTAAAGCTTTCTTTATATCTTTATTACGTTGTGAGTTTTCTCTACTAGATAAATTTGATTTTGGATTTTCTATTTTCTGTTGCTCTACTGATTTAGCATGAGCAGTCTCATCTGAATATTTAGTGTCGCAAGC
Source organism: Acinetobacter sp. MB5 (assembly GCF_003261585.1). Classification (GTDB taxonomy): domain Bacteria; phylum Pseudomonadota; class Gammaproteobacteria; order Pseudomonadales; family Moraxellaceae; genus Acinetobacter. Next base: position 229,140 of record NZ_POVU01000003.1, read on the forward strand.
ACTTAAAATTAATAAACATACAGTAATTAATATTTTATAAGTCATTTTTATCACTTACCTATATTTGATCAATAAATTATATTTTAAATGCCCTGAAAAATTCAGGAATTAATATGGTATTTAATACCATAAAAATCCCACTTAATTTCAAAAGACTTCTTTCATAATCTTTATTTCTCCATCAAGAGAAATTGGAATCCACTCTAATACATCGCAAGAGGAATAAAAAGGGCTTACGAAAGTAAGTCTAGTTAAAATTATTAAGCAATTTAAATATTAAAATGGATTCTTACTACTTATTATATAGCCATCATTAAAAATATTATAATATAAAATATTCGATTTTTTACCATTATGTTCCCTTACTTTAATTTTATAATTTTCATCTATCCAAAAGTCACTTCCCGTACCTAAATCTTTATAATAGAGTGTACCATTATAATATGTATACAACTTATATGATAGATCAGTACCGTCATCTCCATAATAAGTCATGAACACATATATATTATTCTTATTTGGCAACCTTAGAATTGAATCATTTGTATCTATCTCTCCTCCAAGATTTGATATTTCTGTATATAATTTTTCCGAATAACCTTTAAAGTTTATGCTTGTTGTTTTTGATTTTGAATTAAAGGGCAATTTAACGGGAGTAACAGCTTCAAGACTTTTTGCAATTATATCATTTTTAATAACTTTAACTTTTTTGTTTGGATAAAAATTTTCAAATTCATTATTTAAAAACTGATAACAATAAGTTCCATTATATGAAAGATCACGATACGCATATTTCATTCCCTTTATACATATTTTATTATCATCTTTTGAAAATTTTAATATTCTATCAGATATTACTTTTCCATCTTCATTTTCACCATCATAATATTCTCCATAAAGAGGAAAAGCTTCTTTGTGAATAGGATCCACAACAACAATTGACCCATCTTGACTAACATCAAGAAGAATATAATTTTTATTAAAATTGGGGTTTAAATTTAAGCTTTTCTGATACAAATTTAAATAATAATTTGAGCAAAAATCAATTTCCCCATAATCAAATTTACACTCTCCTTTATTTCCATTAATTGAAACAGTAAATTTACTTGCAGTACCTGCATAAGTATGCATGATAAAAATTAATAAAAAACTAAAAAATACAGAGATTTTATCCATAAAATTTAAAGCCTAATTTCTAAAATTTAATTACTTAACAAAATCACCTTTATCATTTAAATTAATTTTTTTAATTTTCCCTTTTTCTATATATAAAATTTCATAATTCCTATTGATTAAAACATTTTTTGATGCATCCAAAGTTATATTTTTAATTATTCCTAAACTATTAACTGAGGTTAGATTTATTTCCAGATCACCAGATTCATCTGAAGAGGGCGAAGCTATTAGTAAAACTCCACTTCGCGTTCGATCAAAGACAACTGAATCACCATAACTTGCACTAATAAAGCTATATACTTTAATCAACTTAGAGCTATCAATTAAGTTAATTTTATTACAACTATTTTTTTCCTTAGACATGATACAATTGATATGATCATTTGAATTATAAGGAAGAACAGTTACATAAAATCCATCATCATTTTTCACCTTACTTGAAACTTTAATATTTCTTATAGGTTGATTAAGATATTTTAATCTATTTTTATATTCATCATTATAACAATATTCACGAGTTAAAGCAGCTCCATCACCTAAACTATAATTTAAACGTACCTCACATTTAGCAAAAGTATCATCTTTCCATTTTTTGAAATCTTTTGTCTTAAGATTACCATTATCTTCTAATTTCTTTCTTAAAGAATTATTATCTTTTGAAATACAATTCAAAGCTTTAGTTACATTGTCAGATTGACACTTATTTTCAGAAGCCTGTGTGCATGATGACCCTAAGGTACTTAAAATCGTTATGCATAAAGTATACACATATCTATTTTTTAAAAAAAACATACTAAATTCCCTTAAAATTAATAGGTAATACAACTTTAAATGGTTTAGGCATTTTACTTTTTAACTCTTCAACAGTTCCATGTGCATGTATAGCCTTGCCATAACCAAAGACCAACCCTGTTTTTACTGCTTGATCATGAAACTTATCAACCCATAGTCTTCTATTATACTCATCAGAATAATATTTATTTGCATAATTTAGATTCCCTCCAACAATAGATCTCTTTCCTTTTGATCTTTCCAATAAGTAAGAGTTAACAAAATTTCTAATCCTAGCACTAACTTTAGCTAAAGGCATATTCTGAACAGAACCGTAAGGCTTTAAGTTTTGGGGACCTGTAATTTTTGAGAACTGTCTAGGAGCATTAACAACGCTTCTAACTGTTCTCCCCCAAACTCCAGACTTTGTTCTATTTAATATAGTATCAACAACTCCTGCTGCTTGTTCATAGAAAAATTTTTCAGTTTTAAACTGTATTATTTCTGTTTCTGTTACTTTCATAATATCAATTATATCATCCCTCGATAATACTAGTTCAGAATCAAATTCAGAGATATTATTTTTTGAAGTCAAACCTGAACACAATAATAATGACCCTTTATTTATTTTATTAATTATATTCAATAATTTTTCGCCATTAAGATCAGCTACCGACTTCTTAAATAAACTATTCCTAAAATATTCATTAGATAGTAATGTTACATCAAAATGCACCCATGTTGTAGCTCCAGACTTTCCACTTTCAAACACTTTGGGTTCTAAATAAATTTTATTTATATGCCGCTTTTCTGAAGCATCCATTTTCTTAGCCATAACATCTTTTCTAATAAACTCCATATCACTTAACTCTGTTGTTCTCGTTCCATTTTTATTAAAGTGAATATCAAGAGCCAATCCCATATGATTTACCGATGTTCTTCCATGTATTTTATTATTTTAACTTCAACCAACCATGATACATGTCACTTTGTAATGACCTAGTGAAGTTTTAGTTATATTATCGAAAGATAAATGATATTTTCTTGTAAAATTTAAAAAATTCTTACGACTGCCTTCTACTATATAATAATAACCACCCCATTCATTCTCACTATAACTCGGACTAGTTAAAAATGAAATTTTTCTTATAATAACGTTATCCAATTTATAGCTAAACATCAAACTCAAATTAATGTTTTTATCTTTTTCTGCAAAGTTCTTAATATTTTCCACATATATATCACCTACAATCAACGAATTATTGTTTATTTTTTATATTTAATTTATCACTCATTACTAAATAATATAATTTAGAAATATTATCATCAGGTTGTTCAGCTTCACAACTTAATGCTTTTACTGTCAAAATTTTATCTAGTGTATACGACTTTGTATTCAATGAAATATCCGTAATCAACATTAAAGATAATTTTAAAAACTTTCTTTTCATATCTGATTCCCAATAGAACTTGTACTGAACGCTAGAATTTTGTGTGATTGGGCGACAGTGTATGTCGCCATGAAGGAGAATCGACTTATACACCGTTGATTTGGAGTTTTCATCTTCAAATGATAATAACTTTGGGGCTAAATGCCCCATATGTGGAACATCTACATATTTAGTCCCGACACTTAGAGAATGATATTTGCATGTAGATAAATAATTCTATAAAAATTTCACATTAGAATCATGAAGATGTAAAAATTATTGTAGGAAAACGGCTTTGTTGCACAAAGCCTTTTCTTCACTTAATTTCCTCAAAAATCAGGATACTATTTTTATTTTTACATAAAGATGTAATTGGATAATCAAATCCATTATTTTTTAAATACATAGAACACTCCAGAATCAATTTATTATCTTTTATTTTTATATCAATTATTTTTTCTTTATTATGTTCCAAAACAGTCTGTTTATTCTCGATACCAATAATTACTGAATTAGGTTTTAAATATGAAAATGGGGTTCTATCTAAAAATGGCTGCCCATCATCTTCATTCAATAAAGAGTTTATAATATAACCAGACTTATGAGTTCTTATTTTAAATCCTTTATCATTAAAAATAAAATCCACAGGCAACCATTCTTGATTTACTCCGAATTGATCTGTGTAAGTATAATAAATTCCACCAGTGTTAGATTTTATAAAATCAATATAAAATTCATCATTTGTCTTCTTATTTAAATCAGAAATTAGTGCCACCTTACCTTTATACCGATGTGATTTAATAGTTTCACACTGATCTAAACCATTACAAACCTGTTTAGCATAATAAATTTTTCCTGAAAAATAATTATCATCTACATCTTTAGCAAAAGAAAAACCTGAGAAACAAAAAAATAAAAATATTGAAATATTTTTAAAATTCATAGAATTCACCACTTTAAAAACCATATAGAAACATGTATTAACAGTTTTTTTTGCAAAAGGATTATTTTAAAAAATTTTCAGCCTTAATATTTATGTAACAATCAAAATTGACTATTTTTAAATTTTAACTAATGCAAGAATTTTAATAATTAATTATAAGTATTAATCACACTTACTATTCCACCCAGAATAATATCGACTATTTTTAAATCGATAAATTGCTTGTTTCTTACCTTTCTTGCTGTAATAGATTAAACTACCCTCTACAGGAACTTTACAATCAGTCGGCATATCAACCATTCCTAGCCAATCAGACTGAGTAATCATAAATTCGTTCGTATATTTCTGACCTGTTGTATAGAAATCCTGTACTAAAAATCCTGTATTAACCTTTCTAATAAATTTTCGACAAAAGGTAGCTTCATTTCTTTTTGATAGTTCAGGTGGACCATCTTCTTGTTTCTTAGCACAAAATAGTGTTACATCAGGTTTTAATTGATTGATTTGATCTTTTGGAATAATACAAGCCAAATATGAACCATCATTCTGTCGTATACAATCCGATTTGGCATTTATAATTTGGGAATTTCCAAAAAATAGTAATGCAATTAAAAGTTTAACTTTCATAAAACTAATACTCTCCTTTTCAAATTATATTAACGTGTTGCATTACTATCGTATACAGGAAAACCTTGTTCCTTAAGATTTTTTAAATTTTCTTCAGAAGCAATATTAATTACTCCATGAATCTCTTCATAATATTTTTTTGGAAGATAGTACTTATATGTTGTAATTGATCTACTATCAACTGTAATCATGTCTCCTTGGTTACCGCCTAGTCTAATAAAATTAGCTGTTCCGGAAATACCTAATACAAAACAAACATGTCCATATCTTTTATCTTCTTCGCTTGTCCAAACTGCAATTGCTCCATAGGCTGGCTTTGATATTTTCACAAAACTAGAATCCCACTTAAATGATTGTGATGATGCTAAAGCTTTACTCATTTTATAATTTGTTTCTTTTAAACAATAATTAACAAATGAGGCACACCATGGATTCTTATCTCCAACCATTGTTTTATATCCAGATTTAACCATCGTATGATAGTTATCTACTTTTTGAATTTCACCTTCTTTCTTTCCTTTCCACTGCTTTGCTTCTCTTATCGCTATTTTCATCCAAGGAGCTATAGATCCCGAGATTAAAGGTGTTGTCTTAGGTTTAATTGAGCAACCATCCAAATAATTACTTTTATAATTCTCACCATCTTTTAAATAATGACTTACTGCAATTGCTATTTCAGATTTCATGACCTTTCCATCTTTAACACCTTTTTTTACTGCATTTCCTTTGTCATCTATAATATATCCATCCATATTATTTTTTGGAAAAGCATTGACCCTTTTCTGTCTAATAGACTCTTCCTCTCCTTGTGGTATTTTCGATATATTATCTGCAAATACAACATGGTCAGGTTTTCCTGATGATACTGGAAATAATACTAACAAGTAAAAATCAATAAATTCTAAATTTTTTCCTTTTTGAGGTTCAAAATATTTTTTTACGTAATCCAAATATTGTGCAGGTGTTAATTTTGCTAATTGTTTTATTCGCCTCAACTCAATATCAGGCTTTCCTTTTTTGGGCTTCCCCCAATAATTTGTTACTTTTTCTATTATTGGCTCTTCACCAGTTATAGCTCTAAAAGTCTTAGGCATAATTTGTATCAAACCAGTGCCACCAGAATTCGATTGATTTGGGGCATCTGCTCTGAAAGTAAATCCACTTTCCCAAGCGAATACAGCCATCAGCATATTTGCCATTTTGATTTTCTTTTCCTCTCCCCAAAGTTCACTAGCAATAGCCACTACCTTTTTACGAAACTCACAATTTACTTTAGCTCCCCATATCAAATCATATTGCTTACATACGCATCCTGAAAGACTCGCAACAGCAACTGGTTTCTTGTTTTCATTATGCTCTTGCTGTACTGCTATTTTTTGAGGAGTGGCTGTCGTAGTAGCTACTGTTGATGTTTTTTTTGCTGCGGTAGGTTGCTGTGTTTTTTGTGTAACAGCTTTTGATGGTGTTGGGCTTGGTTGTACTTGCGGCGAAGCTGACTTATGTTCAACTTGCGTGGTTGATGTTTGCTGCTTTGCTTGTGGCGTAGCCGTTGTACTCGATGAAGAACCACCAGTAGACTTACGATCTGAAATAACATGACCTGTTGTCTTCTTTGCAGGAGGAACTTTAATCACACTATGTTCATCTAATTTAAGTACTGCATTATCATTGCTTTCACCTAGTTCTATCGCCTGATTTTGATAGATTTGGTTTGGTGATTTAATCGAAGGATTTAAAGCCAATAAAGCAGAGACTGTCGTATGGTGCTCTTTTGCAATTTTAGAAAGCGTATCACCTTTCTTGACTTTATATGTACCCCGCCAATACTTCCCTTGATTTCCCTGTGGTAGTAGAGTCACATCAAATTTCATTTTAGGGCTTATCATTTTTACCTTAATATTCTTATTTGGCGTGTGAATTTCCCCAATTTGCTTCATTTTTTGATCATGTGCTTTTCGCACAAATACCGTAAGAATATTTCCTCCCACATATTTAAGGGAAATCTCACCCTGAGCATTGGTCATGCCCTTTTTCACCATATCTTGCTGATTTTTGATTTCATAATACAAATTGGCAATCGGTTTATGCGTCAAATCATGCAAGATGAAAGTAATATCGTATAATTTATCTTTTGCTACAGTCATTTTAAATTAAAACCTTATTCTCTTGTTTCTTCTGAACTATCTGTATCTTCTTGTTCTTCTATTTCTAAGCCCCAAGACATATTGGTATCAACAAATACCTCTGAAGCTTCGGAAGTTGCTGATGTAATTCGGGATGTCCTACCATTATCATCTAAACTTCCTGTAGAAATTCGCCCATCTTTAAATTTTGCAGTATAGGTGAGTTGAGGTAGGTCAAAATCCCAAAACAAATCATAAACATCTAAACGGTTACTAAATAAAGGCGTATTCGGCAATGTCGGAACTTCATAAGACACCTTTTCCCCACTGGTAAACACATGCTGTCCTGCCTTACTCTCAAACTTGCCTCCCGTCGTTGCAAATACCCCATCACTATTGATTTTGAGTTGTGATCCACCCGCTTTTAATGAAATCTCTTTCGGGCTAATGATTTCGATTTTGTCTTCGGTTGATATGAGCTTGATGACTTTACGAGCAATCACTTCAATCGCATCATCCTGTGCTTGTAGCTCTAGCTTGCCTTTACCCGCAAAAGCCTTAAGCCCTTGCTCCGCGGCAAATAGGCTGATTTTGCTTTGTGCCTGTACCACAATATTTTTTTGGGCACTTAAGTTGATATTGGCTTGGCTTCCTTGAGCAATATCTTGTGAAGCTTGCAACAAGATATCTTCTGGCGTGGTCAGTGCAATACCATTCGGTGAAGCCAGCAGCATAAGTGCCTGACGAAAGAGCTTGCCCTGTTCCTGTTTGGCTTGACTATTACTCGTTTCTAAACCTTGGGTATACCCCTCCATAAAACCCTGTATCTGCTGCAAGGCCTTATTTGGGGTAAATTCATTGAGTTTCTCAAACGAACCACACGTCATATATTTTTCAGGATCAATCTTGACTTGTTCAATGATGTTGCCCAGATCTCCCAACACTTGTAGAGGCTGGTCGTTCACTTTAGCTTTTAAACTTGCCAGCTTGCCTTTTAAGACCTCAGTACCCTGCTCCTCAAGATTCTCTATAGTTTGTTTTAAATTGCTGATAGCCTCTTTGGAATCCGTAAACTGGCTCTTAAATTGCTCAACAATACTTTGTGTACTACTGCCAAACGCTCCCATTTCCTGCACAAAACTGCCACAATTTTTCAAAGTCGAGAGAGGGTCACTACTTAAACCATTTTTAAATAGATCAACTGTACTATTCAAAGCCTGTTGGGTATTTTTGATCTCCAAGGATTCAATAAACTTTGGCAAGCGTGACAGGACATTGAGCGCATCGGTCTGTTGCTTTTCAGCAACCTGACTCAGCACTTGCATACTGTCATGCCCTTGTTTAAGCAATGATTGGGCTTCAGCCGCCGCAAGGTGATCGGCAACTGCCTGATCTTGTGCATAGGTAGAAATCAGTAACCCTTTGCCTGCACGCATTGCGCCCCACTGGTCAGTACGCAACTCAAAGCCCTCACCGCGTCCATCACTGCTTGCCTGTTCTTTCGGGTGGCTGAGATTACCGAGATTTAACTGACTTGCTCCATGACTGCTTTGTAACTGGACACTAATTTGTCCTGTAGTGTCGTCAAAACGCAGTTGGTTAAAGCCTGAACCATCGACTTCTTGTGAGCGAATGCCGCTGAGTTTTTTGGTCTCTGGCAGTTGTCCTTTAACATCAAAACGGGTGGGATGACGTTCTGCTTCATGAATACGCCCAAGGACAAAAGGTCGATCCACATTGCCATCAAAGAAATCAATCACCACCAACTCGCCTACCCGTGGCGAGAATCGTGCGCCATAACCTTCACCCGCCCAAGGCGTCAGCACATCGACCCAAGCCGAGTCGGTATCATTGTCATTGCTGCCTGCACCACCATCATGGCTATGATCATCGCTACGGGTAAATAAGAAACGAACTTTAATCCGTCCCCATTGGTCGACATGTATCGTTTCACCTGAAGGACCAACCACACGGGCATGCTGTGGATAAGCACTAGGGCGATGTTGTAGTGGATCATAATCTGGGAGCATGCGAATTTGGCGACGTACCAAAGTTAAATGATTGCCCTGACGTTCCTGCAATGACCAATGACTTTGTTTAAACAGTGCATCGACTTGAATTTGTAAGTCTTTCGGTAAATTATTCTGCTGATATAACTGTTTGCTATAGATCAGAAATTCACGGTCACTACCACTATGCAGATCAATTTCAGGATGCCCTGTCAGTTCAAACCAGTATCCCACCTGTGCATCACGTACGGTGGTTTGTGCCTTAAAGTATTTGGCTTGTAGTTCCTGATAAGCACTGAGTTGCTGATTGAGCTTGTCAATTTGACTGGCGCCCGATGCTGTACTCTGATCTTCTCCATTTAAGTCACTAATCCAAGCAGGACTAATGCTCCATGCCTGTTCGAGACTCAGTTCTTCATTACCTTGTAGTTCACTATGAATATGTGCGCTGAGGTTTGAACCACTGGCATCGTCCTGACTCAGTTGATCGGCTTGCCAACGCTGTATATGCACTGCGGTGGATTGTAAATCACGGTGGGCAACCAGACTGGTCATACTGTCGAATAGTTCAGTCGCACTGCTACGATGGAAACGAATATTCTTTCGCGTAAGTGCAGTAAAAGCGCTGTTGTCATCAATCAGACGTAGCTTTTGGGGCTGAATTTCGCCACTGATTTGAGCAGAGAATAACTGCGTTTCATCTATCAGCCAGTTAATGCCTTCGCTACGCCACAAACGTGTCAAAAAGTCATAATCCGTTTCATTGGACTGCATCACAAACGGGCGAATATCCTCATCCTGCTTTAAGCCTGAACTGTCCAGACTCAGACTCGCAGCAAACAGTGGGCTTTTACTCTGCCACTCTTTAAAAATGACATCGCTAATTTCCGTGACACTTTTATTCATAAACACACGACTATTACGGCGCTTATGCCAAAGACTGGTGGCATCTTGTAAGGTCAATTGATAGACCGTCAATGCACCATCACTTTGCCCTTGAGATGCCGAAGTGATGATGCCTGTGGTACGAAACAGTTGCCCCATATCTGTGACTTGATCAATCGCAACCTGACAGCCAATAAACTGCTTTAAGCTCAAACTGGCATTGGTCGACAGACAAAAAAGTTGTGCGGTTAATCCCTGATTTAACTCATGTTCACCCTGCATGCTTTGCAGAAATACCTGCGAATTTAACGCGGTATTTGAAAACTGGATATGCAAGGCACGCTTTTGCGTGTTTAGCCCCAGTTGCTCTAAAACTTTATAAATCGTATTCAGCATATTGTTATTCGTTTAAAAATGATTTGATGTTCAATTCCTTGTGATTTTCTTTTCCCCACAAAAGAAAAACGCCAAGACTTAAAATATGGGCAAGCAAATTCACTGATTAATCACTGAGCTTTGTTTTTGAAGTAATTTACAGCCACAAGACAGACTATCATTGACTCTTGCTGCCGCCTTGCCCATCACCTGCATGTTGGGATCACCTGAAACAATCGTGGCTACGGTTTTATGCAAAGGGCATGTGGCTTTATCGCCCACACAGGCCACTGCAATACCTTCGATCACAAAAGCACTGTTGCCCGAAATCACCACACCACCACCCGTCGTCGGGCAACCCATCGTGATATATGCTTTTGACATGACAGTTTTCCTTAGAGCACTTCAAATTCAATACGGCGGTTTTTACGACGACCTTCAGGGGTTGCATTGTCTGCAACAGGTTTGTTTGCTCCCATGCCTTCACTACTCAAATTCGTAGCGGCAATGCTTTTGCCAATCAGATAGGCTTTGACGGCTTCGGCACGTTCCTGACTGAGTTTCAGGTTTTTGGTCGCATCGCCTGAGCTGTCGGTATGCCCAATAATTTTGACTTTTTTATTGCCCACTTTATGTAATGCCGTCGCCATCTCATCCAAGATCGATTTACCTGAATCAGTCAATACAGAGCTGCCTGATTCAAATTCAATAATGCGGTTCTTTAAGGCTTGATCGACAATGCTTTGCTCTGCCTGATTGGCCTGTAACTGCTGAGTAAAATGATAGGGGCTTGGAATTAAACTTTGATACTGCTGGACTAAAGGCTGTAATTCATTGGGATTACTGACTTTTCCAGTCAGTTGAACCTGTGTGCCTTGCACCGTTAATTTGCCCTGACTGACCTTTTTCAGATCGGGGCTAATTGCCTGAGTCACGGTATTGCTCCAGTCACTTGGGGCTGACACGGCACGAACCTGTATCTTATCTACAACTTGGTCTTGCCCATAGACACTACGCATTTTGTTTAAAATGGATTGTTTGGTGGTTTGATCAGGAACAACCCCCTCAACCACAACAGGCTGCGCCCAAAGGGCACAACTACTGAACAATGCGCCTATTAAAATAAGACCACGCAGTAAAGCGATTTTGTTGTTATTTGGCATAATTATTCATCTAAAAAAGTCTGTCGAAAAAGTTTTAAACCTTGATTAAGTCCCATCTGACGCTGGCACAATAGCTGTTCCAAAGTGGCCAAACCTGCATTCTGCTCTAAATAGCTGTCAATCCACTGTGCATCAATCAAAGACACCCAATGCTGGCTATGCATGTTGTCCGTGAAAATATCACTCAGTGCCAAAATATCCGCACCTTGGAAACCAAACATCAATACAGGTTGTTCACGATGTAAAATCCCGATCAGTACTTCCGTATTGTGCTGCTGAATAAACTGGCTAATCAGGTTGACCCAAAATGCAGCAATCGGATAACAGTGTTCACGGTTGTGAATCGGCAGAATCAGAACCTTATTCAGGCGACTGGTTCCATTTTTCAAAATGGGTTGTAACAACAAACCTAAAGCCAACATGCTTTGCGCTAATTGATAGACATTCAGATTCAACAATTGTGCAAAGGAGTGCATGGTGTGATGCTCATAAAAATCTTTGCACTCTTGCTGAGTCAACACCGTCACTTGTTTCGGCAAAGCCTCCAGTTGCTGAAGCAGAGCTTCAGCACTCTGCATGTATCGCAACAAGCGGTTACGCTGTTGTAAATCTTCAAGGACAGACTGATACAGATACGGTGCAAAATTCAGGTTGTAATAGGGCTGTTCCACATCTAGCAACTGACTCAGCACCAAAGGAAAGCTCCGCCCTGAACTGTCTTCACTGGTCAGTAAATTTGCCACCAGAAACATATGCTCTTGCGGATTGGCAATAAAAAAATCCAGTGTCGGCAATGCCGCATAATGCTGTTTAAAGTCAGGATGCTGCATTGCATATTGCAGTGCTTCCTTGAGCCACTGATCAATCACCTGAATCAGTGAATATTGCCCCTGTGACTTAAGAAAGTCACCACGCGCAGGGCTTTTTCCATAATAAAGCGGGATACTTGCTAAGGTCTGCATGGCTTATCCCTCCACTGACTGTGATTTCAAAATCATTATGGGCTTCCTTGTACTTGTTGTGGTTGTGCCTGAGGCTGTGGTTTCGCAGTTGGAGCAGGTGCTTGCTGCGCTGCCACCACACGCACGGCTTTATCCGTTGTGACCTTATCGACCAGTTGTAAGCCTGCGTAACCACGGCTTGAACCAATCGCACCAGAACCACCTGCACCGCCGCCGCTGACCAAACGGAAGTTCACTTTCACATAAAGATCAGGGTTTTGCTTACTGCGCCAAACCATCTCGAAACTGCCATTGAGCTGTTTACGCTCAGCACTGTCAATTAGACGGTTAATCCCGTACTCACCTGGTTCATCAAAAATGGTATGGGTCTGACCTTGCAGATCCACCACGGTAATTCGTGCGCCAGGAATTGCTCCTTTGTTTGGCCAAATAAAGTTGACCCATTGCTGAATGCCGTTCTCATACACCATGCGCTGCCCATCAATCTCAATGCTGTAAGACAGAAGCTGTGGATTTTGGATTGGGTAGAACTGGAAGTTCGATTGCGCTGGTGCAGCGGCGGCCGCAGCAGCAGAAGGCGCATTTAACTCGCCTGTTGCCATGCCGTTGCTTGGCGCAACATAATTTTGGAAGTTGGCAACAAACTGTGGGTTCAGACTAATGCCCAAATCTTTCCATGTTTTTGAGGTCAAGTTATAACCACGACGAATCACCAGTGGATCAAGATTCTCTTTGACATAACGTGCAATTGAACCATTTTCACCAAAGATCTGGCTAATTTCGTTACTGGTTGCCTGTAAACTTGCCGAACCATTAAACGGATATTTTTTGCTTAAATTGGTGCTAAAAGGTTGATAAGCCTGCATCATCCAAAGTTTATTGAGTTCATCCTGTGCGGGTGGTAACAGACTTTCAAAAGATTGAGTGAGTGGGCTGACCAACAGTTTTTGCATTAATTGCTGATCGACATCGTTTAGCCCCACCATGATCTTTTCATCGACCTGTTTTTGCGTCTGATTAAACACCGAGTTTTGGTCATTGATGGTTTGTTTCACTAGGGCAATCGCACTTGGCCCGACTTCACCTGCACTTTTCAGATCATTAAATTTGCTACGGACTTGTGACAGATTCGTCATGTATTCATCCAGTAGTGATTTATTCTGCTGATCGTCACGTTTACGTACCAACTGATAGAACATTTGGAACTGCTGGGAAATTGCCCCTTGTGCCTGATTCATGGCTTGCTGCGACAATTTTTGCTCTCCCTGACGCAACACTTTACGTTTAAACCACGCAATAAAGCCTTTTTTCGGTGTCGCCAATTCCGCCTGAACAATCGGATTGTCCCAGTTGGTTTCGATCGCAATACGTTCCATCATGGTTCGGATTGGTGAGTTTTCAGGTTCACCTAAAACATCCATATAGCGAATCTGCTGGGCAAATTGCGGTGCTTTGGCATAATGCACACCATTGAGGAATTTTCGCCATTCAGCAATATATTCCTGTTTATACAAATCAGTAAGTTGCTTGCGAATCTGGCTTGGGCTTCCAGAGAAAGTGAGATCATCCGATTGACGGCTATTCAACACCCAGTCTTTGCTGTCAGTTGGTTTATTCGCTGCATCCTCAATGGCTTGCTGCACATATTCAGACCATGCTTTTTGGGTAAACATGCCTGGTAAGGCATAACTGCCTAGCACGACATTCTTATTGTTATCCCCCACAATTTGCGCCACGGTTAAGGCAGGATAACGCACCGCTGCACGCATTTTAATTTCGTTATAAACACGGTCACGTGCAGGCATACCACGGATCACAGACAATAAGACCTGACGGGTTTGGTCAACCAAAGTACTGTTGGCATCCAAAGTCGGGAACTGTGGATCATTCGCCAAACTCATCGAATACGACAGAATCTGCTCGGCTTTTTTGATCATGTCATCGCGTGGCATTTGCCCTGCATTGGCATCGAGCCATGAACGCCAGAAACGGGTCACCTGATCACTCAAGTGTCCTGCTTCCATATACTGATGATTACTCAGCATCAGATAGGCTTTCAGTGCATTGTAAGCATCTTGCGGGTCGGTATCAGATGCCTGTAAATACTGCTGTGCTTTTGCCGTCGGCTTAATTTCAACATTGCTATGATTGGCTTTCAGTACAGCTTCATTATTTTTAACGCGCTGTAAATATTCAGCGATATTTTGCTGGGTCGGTTGCAGGACGATTTGCTGAATGCCTTTTAAATATTCAGCTTTCAACTGTTCCCGTAACTGATTGCCCTGATACAGACCAAAGCTATATTTTAACGGGCGATGCTCAGCAAACTCATCCAGTTGTTCTAAACGGTTTTGCAGAATCAGCAAGGCATCTAACTGGGTTGACAGATTTTGCCCTGAGCTTTTCTCCATCTGAGCGACTTGCGCCATGTCTGCCTGTACATCGGCAATCAGTTGCTGATTGTTACGGTACGACCAGACCCACGCCCCAAGCACAATCGACACCCCGATCAGTGCCCCCATAAAACTCAAATAACGCTGACGTTTTTTATTCGGATTAATATGCTGCTTGACCAAGTTACGGTCACGCAAAATCACATCGGAAAATAAGCCTTTAATAAAGTAACCATGATTTTGCCCATAGACTTTTTGCGATGCTGCCTCTCCTGAAATAGAATGAAGCTGAAACTCTTGCGCAATCTGTTCGGTCATCGGGCTTTCCACAATCCCCTCTTGCAAGGCACTGGTGAAATAAAATCCGCGAAAGACAGGTTGGAACTGATAAGGATTGTCTTCAAACAGCGTGGACACAAAACTCTTTAATGCAGGTTTAAGTGTTTTAAACTCGAGGGGAAACGTCATAACACTCGGTGAAATGTTCTGAGAATGACGGCGACTTAAATGCGTCATGCTGACACTTTTCAGCCCGTCATACAACAAGTTATAGTGCTGTTCAAACACATCGGCGGCATTTTGCGAAGAGTTCTTTTCATAAGGCAAAGTTGCCCCCCAAGCCTGATTGTATTCTTCGGCATCATAACAATCGAAAAACTCGGTAAACCCTGAAATCAAATCAATTTTTGAAAAGACCACATAGACAGGAACAATCACTTCCAAACGTTCAGTCAAATCCTGAATACGGGCACGTAGATTTTTTGCCAGTTTCAATGAACTTTCAGGGCTTTGGCTAATCAGCTCAGCAATACTGACCGTAATAATCAAACCGTTAATCGGCGATTTAGAACGGTTTTTCTTGAGAATATTTAAAAAGCCCAGCCATTCGGAATGATCTTCGGAGTACACCGAATAGCGTCCTGCGGTATCCAGTAACACGCCTTCAGTCGAAAAAAACCAGTCACAGTTACGTGTTCCACTTAATCCTGCCGACATCATTTGCTGATGACTTTCTTCAAATGGGAACTTCAAACCCGAGTTATAAATTGCCGAGCTTTTACCCGCCGCAGGGTTACCAATAATCATGTACCACGGCAATTCATACAGCGCAGCATTGCCTTTTTTATCACCTAGTTTTGATTTACGGATCAGCTGGATCGAGTCTTTCATTTGCTGATGAATCAGCTGTAATTCTTCTTTGTTATTTTGTTGACCGTATTCAGCCTGTGCTTCTTTTTCAATGGCTTGAGCCAGTTCTTCACCTTGTTTAATGTGACGGCGACGCTGAATCAGCCAGTAAATTCCATAGCCAATCAGCACTAAAATATAGGCCGCCAACAACGCCCAAAACACATAGTGCGGCACATAGTTATAAGCAGAAATCAGCGCAATCAATAAAGAAAGCGCAATAATCGCTTTCGGATTGGTGATGTATTGCCACAAATAGCCCAAAATCGTATACATTATCTGCTCTTATCTTTAATATTTAGTAAATTCATAAACTTAACCTTATGCCACTTCTGTCAGCCTGAGTGCCTCTGAATGCAGCAAAACATGACTGTCAGGATGTTTCAGGTTCGTGACCAGCGCCATACTTTCAGCCTGAATCTGTAATCCAAGCAATACCCCATAAGCCTCTGCTAATGTTTGGCTACTGCCAACGCTGCCATGCTGTAACAGATAGTGCTGCTGCTGAATTGCGGTTTTGGCAAAGTGTTGTTCTGCTTGTTTGACTACTTTTGCCTGTTTCATATCATCGAGTAGCAACACAAAAGGCTGCTCCGCCTGATACTGCGGCAAATCTGTCCATGCTGTTTGCGTGAAGACTTCACTCAACTCAGGTTGTGCACTGGCAATCGACAAAAACTGGAGTGCTTTGAGATCTTGAAGCTGCAAGTTTGGCTGAGCGATACAGCAACTGGCAGCAAACTCGGCAGGGACATAATGGCTCTGTTGCCATGTCTGTTCATCGAGATAATCCTGATCAATCTCAGAGTCAGCGACCAACAGTAACGTCACCCACGTTGAGTTTTGTGCGGCACGTTGTAACTGTTTAAGCGTCATGCTGTAGGCTTGATCTGCATCGACAAAATGATAATCAAGCTTCAATTGATGTGCTTCAAACCCGAGGGATTGCAAGACCGATGTCAGTGCTTCTTCACTTTGCGACTGATCCCAAGTCAATGCCAAGTTATCAGGCAAGATCAGCTGTACATGCAGCCCATCTAAACGACTCACGGCTTGTGGAGCAAGCACTTCGGTAGAACTCTCGGTTGATGCAGCATTGGGATTGACCCAAGCTGGGTGCATGCGATATTCAGTGGACTGCTTCCCGTCATAAAACAAGGTCGACTGCTGAAGATGCTCCGCAATCTGCCATAACACGGTGCTATGCTGTTCAAGCTGTTGCTGAATCAGCGCTTGAATCCGTTGCTGACGCAAAGACAACCAAGAAAACGGTTCATCCTCATCTTGTGCCGTGACTTGCTGATCTAGATCGGCAATGCGATAAGACAAAATCGGCAAGCCATGTGCATTACACAATTCTGAGTCCAGTTCTGCACAAGGGAATTGCTGTAAAGCTTCAATAATGCTTTGATCTTCGCCCAGACCACTCCATGCATGTGCCGAATAAATCTGTACGGTCTGCCATTCAGTTTGGGCTTTTTCTGGCAATGCGGCTTGCTCGGCTTGTTGTTGCTGTTGCAAAATTTGCTGCTGTTTTTGTTGTTTAAGCGCTGCTTGCTTATCCTGATGAGCACGATATGCTCGGTAAATCAGCCAAGGGGAAAGTAAAATCAGAGTGATTGCAACGGGCAATCCGAGAAAATATAAAACAAAATCAGTGGCACTTGGACTATATTGCACATCACGCCAATACAAAATTACCAAAGCACTCACTGCAATAAAAACAATGACTAAAGTTGCTAAGATTTTCTTGATCATGCTGCTGCTCCAACTAATGCATAGCAGGTTTCATCATTATCAACTGTCGCAGGTTGACTGAGCAGGAATGCCCCCTGCCCCAAACCAAGAGAAGTGACAGTGGCAAGTTGTAAGGGCTGAATATCGGCAACATCTAAAATAAGGCGAACATCGACGAGCAATGTTGGGCTACACCAAGTTTGCAATAAATGTTTGAGTTTCTGGCTCAGTGGCTGCTCAGGTAAAAATTCAAGATAATGCTGATGCTTCATCGGGCCAATCTGGATTTCAATTTTTCCGTCCATTTGGCGAATGCTTTCACCACAAAAACTATTCACGCCAAGTTGAGTAGGTTGCAATCCACCTAAACAACTGCGCTGTTCATCGCTCAAATAAAAACGTTCCGTAATAAATTCTTTAATCTCAATCGGCTGTTTAAACACACAGTTCAACACTGTACGTAATGCATGTGCCGTATTGTTTTGCCCCTGCATCAATCCTGCAAATTCTGCAAAATATTCGTCCAGTTCAGACTGTTGATGCTGATCACGAACATAACCATTTAAAGCATGCAGAATATCCAAATAGTCATTTTTCTGTTCAATCTCATAACGCACAGGTAAGTTATAGGCCAAACTGGCATCAACATATTGCGCAGTTAGGCTGTGATTAAACAGATCAAGAAAGGCTTGAGTTTCCTGACGTTGCTGACGTGGGCTCTGCCGAATTTTATGCGTATAAGTATAAGGTAACGCCCCTTGTGTGCCCGTCAGCCCAACCAGTAAATTACGGATTTGGATCTGTTCATCTTGCAGCGTTAAGGCTTCTACTTCACTCGCTGGGAAACTCAAACTCAGTGACGTACCAAACTGAAATGCATCTGCCCAATGTTGCGTATCGAGTTGATAAGGCGCATGCCGCAATAAACGTGTCGCCTGAATAAACTCAAATGCAGTTGCCTGCTCGAAGATCGCTGCAACTACAGAAGCGTCTTGCCACCAACGTTCTGAACGCATTGGTATAACTCCTGCTGGGTTGCATGATCTTGAACCACCACATCAACAAAACTGTTGATCTGAACTTTTAAATTAAAAATGTGGCTCAGCATTTGGCTAAACAAATACAGACTATGTCCACGGAAAACACGGCTATCGATACTGAGCTTGGCTTTTACACCACGAATAAACATCGGGAAAGGCTTGCTATCCACCAGTTTATGCACCAAGAAAAATTCGACGTGTTTAATCGCATCAATCAACAAATGATTTTCTTTGGAATTCGGTAAGTTATATAAACTGAGCAACTCTTTAAGATGTGTGACGGTATCCCCTTTCATCAAAGCCAAGGTATTCAGTGACAAATGCGAAATAATCCGCCACTGTTCTTGCTGATTTTGCTGAAAATACTGTGGTAATGTCGGACGCTTCAATAACACGGCACGGCGCGCCAAACTGCTCTCATTCAAATTCAAAATATTATTGGTTTGTCCCAGTGCTTCATGTGGCAAATCCCGATTGGAACACAGCAATTTGGTACTGATAAAATCCGACTTGGTGGCATAAGGCTCAAGACTTTTCGAGATAATCGAATATCCCATTTCGATCAGTTCAGACTTGAGTTGCTTCGGGTTCAATGCATAAAAAAACTGATCGCGATCTTGTTGATAATGGCTCATCGCAAAAAAAGGCAATACAGGTGTATAGCTTTGTTCCTGATCGGTTTTTTCCCGAATCATATGCATACCCAAAATTGAATACACCTGATAAAACTCAGGGTGATGGACATCGGTAATCAGTGGATATTCGAGTTGCTGATGATTGATCTTTTGCGGTTCAGCCTGCTTCTCAAACAGGTTGACTGCTGGGCTGGTGAACAGTTTGAAATTGGCAACATCCAATTCAGAATAATTACGCACCAAAGCTTGATCATTGAGATTCAGTTTAAAATGGAGCTGTAATTCAAACTCGCGATGCTGTTTTAAATGGGGTTTTAATGCCGCCAAATTCAGATTGAGATAATTGAATTTCTCAGGAAAACAGAAATATTCCATCAGCAAACGATAAGCGTGGTGCGTATGCTGATCAATCGGCAAAAGACTTTCACTTTCCTCAAATCCCATCACACTAAACGGATTGGCAATCTCAATACGTTGCTGTCCGATTTTTAAAGAAAATGCAGTCCCTTGTTTAAAAATACTGTCGAGAACTTGCAGTGGAAAGTGTGAAATCGCATCCAGATAAATCGGCAAATGTTCTTGTGTCATCCATGCTTGAGCATCGCTATAGATCGCAAATTTAAAACTCAGGGTCGCATTTTGCTTGAGCTGCAAATGAGCACTGGGTGCGGTACTAAAGTTTAGATCGGCCAAGCTCATCGGCAACAGTCGTACCGTCTGTGTGGTATTAAACTCACATTGCACCCCTTTAATACTGCGGGATTTCAAGGTGGTTTGAGCAGGAATGATATGGGCTTCTGTCAACTGTTTAAGTTTGCTTGGGTCTTCAAAACTCACCACCGTACAGGCAGGAAATGGGCGCAAATACTGCGGAAACATCACCTCAAATAAAGCTCGGGTGAATACATCGTAACTGTCGGTCAGTTTTTTATCGATTCGTGCTGAAACCAGCGAAAATGCCTGAATCAAACGCTCAATATGTGGATCATCGATTTGTTCTTGATTTAAAGACAGTCGCTGGGCAATTTTTGGGTATTTTTGTGCGAATGCCCGCGACTGCTGTCCAAATTCTTGTAGTTGTTTTTCATAGTAGGGTAAAAGATCATCAATCACAGTAGACCCGCTTAATTCCGTGTAGAAATTACATATTGTTGTGTTGTTGGTTTTAATAAAGCATCAAAAATGACAGGCTCATATAACGGGTGAATGTTTAAATATGCTTGGATACTTAAACACAATGACCCCATATTGTGCCCGTCAAGTAACATCTCTACTTTGGCTTGCTTTAACCGCGGTTCATGGGCTGCAATCGACTGTTCAATAGACTGGCAAATCTTGTCCCGATCTAGCGGATTGGCTGTCGACAACCCCACAAAATCGATAATGCCAAACTGCAAAATGGACTGACTCACCAATGGATACTGGCTCATGTCCTGATCAAGTTTTGCAACGCGACTATTGAGTAAATCCTCCAGATCACGTGCCACCGATTCACGCAGTTGCTGAATCGACAAACCTTGCACATGGTCATGTTCTGGGGTCAAACGGTCGAATAAAGTCGAACGAAACCCATAAGGATACAGATGATCTAATTTCATTTTAGTTATAAATTTTAATTAAATAGAGATTAACAGCATGCTGTTAATCTCTATAACAATCAGCTCAGTCCAATTACGCTGCGTAAGATGCAGTGTTGTTAGAAAGAGACCATTTCTTGGTTACAGCACCTTTCGCTGTACCGCTAATGTCTTGTTGGTTATATGTCCACTCAACCGCAGCATATTTCAAACCAAAGGCTTCAGTCGGCACACCTTCTTCATTCACGTTTGGCGTTACGCTAGAGACAAGAACGTGTTTCAGTTTGATTTGTAAGTATTTAATGCGCTTGTCACCATTGGCACGGTAAAAGTCGATCTGTACTTCATCAAAGGTATAACCTGCTGAACATGCTTCCCAAAGTTTTGGACTGGTTGCATCCAAATCTTTAATAAACAACATGTCAGAGTGCTCAACACGTTCTGCGGTGTGACCACCTACGCTACTTGAAGTCGCTGATTTTGGTTGGCGAATGTTGTGTGACCAAGAATTCACTTCTAACCAGTCTTTATGTTCTGAGTCACGAGATTCGCCGTCAACTTTGTATTTGCCACGAAACTGGACGTAGATGTCTTTCATTTAGGAATTATCCTTTTTTAATTTAAAGTTATTATGTAGTTGGCTCTAATTAGTTAGAGGGCTGAGGTAACTCAGCAACAAGTCTCAAAGAAACTGATAACTCGTCCAACTGGAAATGCGGTCTTAAAAAGACCACGGATTTGTAGTGACCTGGACGAGCCGGATCTTCTACAACCTTGACTGATGCTTCACGCAGCGGGTACTGCGCTTTGGCTTCTTGCGAAGCCCCATCATCAAGCAAAACGTATTGCGACAACCATCCATTTAAAAATGCTTCGACATTCCCCGCGGAAGCAAAACTTCCAACTTTATCGCGCATCATGGCTTTTAAATAATGGGCAATACGCGATACCGCCATGATGTATTGAATCTGGCTTGACAGCGCAGAATTCGCATTCGCCATATCGGTATCGTATTTTTTTGGTTTTTGTGTCGACTGTGCGCCAAAAAAAGCCGCATAGTCCGTGTTTTTACAGTGCACCAGTGGAATAAAGCCCAGATCACTGAGTTCTTTTTCACGGCGGTCGGTAATCGCAATTTCAGTTGGACACTTAAATACGACTTCACCATCGCTGGTTTTAAAGGTATGCACAGGCAAACCTTCGACCAAGCCACCCCCTTCGACACCACGAATTGCAGCACACCAACCATGTAGGTCAAAGGCGTTGGTTAAACGTGTGGCAAAGGCATAAGCAGCATTCATCCACAAATATTCACCGTGATTTTGACCAGAAACTTCTTCAACATAATTAAAGCCTTCAGTTGCAGTCCCCTCTTTTGGATGGTATGGCAAACGTCCCAAAACATGCGGCATGGTTAAGCCTACATAACGGGAATCTTCACTATCACGGAATGAACGCCACTGCACATATTCAGCGGTTTCAAAAATTTTCGATACATCGCGCGGACGGTCAATATCGGTAAATGAATCCAGACCTAATATGCTTGGGCTAGCTGCTGAAATGAAGGGTGCATGTGACGCTGCTGCAACATGGGCAATTTGCTCAAGCAGATACATGTCTGATGGTGTACGGTCAAACTCAAAATCACCAATCAAGGTTGAGTAAGGTGCACCACCAAATGAACCATATTCTTCTTCGTAGATTTTTTTAAATAAGGTACTTTGATCAAAATCAGTTGCACCCTGAAAGTCTTTCACCAACTCTTTTTTGGTGGTATTGAGCATGCGAATTTTAATCAGGGGATTCGATGGCGTTTCCTGACAAAAATAATATAAACCACGCCAAGTCGCTTCAATTTTTTGGAATTGTTCATGGTGCATAATTTTGCTGAGCTGACTGGAAATCAGGTCATCAATTTCTGCAATCCGCTTGTCAATTGATGAGGTCATGTTTTCCGATACCACAATCGTGCCTGCCATGACTTCTTTGGCTAACTCACTAATCAAACTCTTTGCACGAACATGTTCTTCGTCATTACGTGCGATTCGGCTTTGTTCCACAATCGAGTCAAGTAATCCCACCTGTTCAGCATTTACAGCACTCAGTGCTGACATTTGAGCATTACTCATCAGCCACCTCCGCGCTTAATTTACGCACTTGATCTGTATTTTTCAGTACATCATCCAACAAGTCTTCTAAGCGTTCACTATTAGAGATTTTGTTACGTAAATCGGTCAAACGCGCACGCGCCTCAACCAACTTGCGTAAAGGATCAACTTGCTGAGCCACATTTTCAGGACGGAAGTCTTCCATCGAATTAAAAGTCAAATCCACGGACATGCGACCACCTTCTTCAGTCAAGGTATTTTCAACCTGAAAGGCTGCACGTGGCGCAAGTGACTCCATCACTTCATCAATATTTTCAAGATCAACATTAACGAACTTTTTGTCTTTTAATTTGGTCTTTTCCAGTTCAGATGCCGCAGAAAAATCCCCCATAATTCCCACTACAAACGGGAGTTCTTTTGCTTCTTTTGCATCGCCAATTTCAACATCATAAGTCAGCTGAACACGTGGTGGACGGATACGTTGCAGCTTTTTCTGAACGCTTTCTCGTTTTGCCATGATTTTAATTTCCTATTATCTTAATGCAGCAAATGGGCTACTTGAATTGTGATGTACAGGTGCTACTGTCGCTTTTTGAGTTTTTGGCTTAGTGACAACCGCTGTAGCTGGTGTCTTATGTTTTACTGGAGCCACATACGTTTTTTTAGGTGCAGCATAACGCGGCTTATAACTCTCTTTTTTCGTCTCAATCACCTCAGGTGCTGGCATTGCTAAACGAATATCTTCTGTCAATTTTTTTGCCGCTGGGTAAGTCAGATCCTTACTCAAATAGCGCACTTCTTCTTGACGCATGTGTTGCAAATTTTCTTCTGCAATCGCCACACCCGACAAGAAAGCTACATCTGTCAGCAACGTGCCACGGACATTTTGCTGTTTCAGTTGATTGACCAAGAGCAAGGCATTCAGGTTCTGATCCAACTCATGAAAACGCATGGCAACTTGTGCCAACAGATCATTTTTTCGATCACTGTTTTTCTTATCGCATACTTGAGCATACAAGCTTAACAATGCCTGATCAGTCTGTCCTTCAGCTTGTGGATAATGACGAATACAGCTATGTTTTAATTTAATTTCTGGAGTTTCAGCATAGCCAAAACCACTCCACGACATGCCAAGCAAAATCGTAGAAAATACAATACTTTTTTTCAAAACATGCCTCATTAAAATTATTTAGATTTATGATTGATGAGCGCTAAATTTATTTTTTAAAAAGCATTTCGCCCATCAATTCTTATGTATTTGTACCAAAACAAAACGGGCGGCATTCTAACAAACAAACCCCACACAAAGTCAAGCTTAATATTTTAATATAATCTTTTTTGTGATTTTAATCACAAAACATGTTTAATACATTCAAAAATTATATTTTAAAATCCCCCCTATCCAATAATAACTTTTTTATGTAGAATACCTCACATTAAACGCTGTTAAATTAAATAAGTTATTGTTTTAATTAACTTTAATAAAAAACAGTATAACAAAGAATATCAAATTTAATTTTAAAACTTAGCTTTTTTGATATTCAAAAATATTTGAGATGTATATGAGTAATTTAAAAATTTTAATTACAAAGCTGTCTTCTCCTGCACGTTCTGCATTAGAAAAATCAGCAAACACCTGTATTATTCAACAAAATTTTGAAATAGAAATTGAACATTTTTTCTTAGAAATGTTAAATCAGTCACAATACAATGATTTTAAAATTTTAATTAAGAAATATAAAATCCAACCCAATCATATTATTCAAGATCTTAAAGATTCAATTACCCAATTACCCAAGGGGAATAATCGAACCCCTATTTTTGCAAAATCAATTGTCCAATTATTAGAACAGGCATGGTTAATTGCTTCTGCTGATCAAAATCCGATTATTCGAACTGGACATTTATTAATTGCCTTGCTCACGGCACCTGATTTATATCAAATCGCAATACGGGCATCGAGCCAGTTTGACATCTTTCCAATCGACTCCCTGAAACATAAATTTCTAGAATTTTGCCAAGAAAGTATTGAACAAATTGCTGAAAATGCAGTACCTCAACCAACTGAACATGATGAGCAAGTTGCCCCAAATATCCCAAAAGCAAATCAGACACCAGCACTAGATCAATATACGATTAACCTGACTGAAAAAGCCAAATCGGGTGGCATTGATCCAGTCATTGGGCGTGAATATGAAATCCGATTAATGCTCGATATTCTGATGCGCCGCCGTCAAAACAACCCCATTTTGACAGGAGAACCAGGTGTCGGGAAAACCGCTGTCGTCGAAGGTCTAGCACTTAAAATTGCAAATGGCCAAGTGCCAGACGCTCTCAAAAATGTTCAGTTACATACCCTTGATATGGGCTTGTTACAAGCGGGAGCGAGCGTTAAAGGCGAATTTGAAAATCGTCTTAAAGAAGTCATCAAAGAGGTTCAGGCCTCAACTCATCCAATTATTTTGTTTATTGATGAAGCACACACTTTGATTGGCGCTGGTGGGCAAGCTGGGCAAAATGACGCTGCAAATTTACTCAAACCAGCCTTGGCTCGCGGCGAGCTACGCACGATTGCTGCAACCACATGGGCCGAATACAAACAGTATTTTGAAAAAGATGCTGCTTTGAGCCGTCGCTTTCAGGTCGTTAAAGTTGAAGAACCGACCGAAGCTGTCGCGATTGATATGCTTCGTGCCATGATTCCTGTGATGCAACAACATTTTAAACTCGACATTGATGATCAGGCGATTGTTGCAGCAGTTCAGGCCTCACATCGTTACATCAGTGGTCGCCAACTGCCAGATAAAGCGATTAGTGTACTTGATACGGCAGCAGCACGGGTTGCATTAACCCAAAATGCACAACCTGTAAAGCTCGATCAACTGCAAGCCCAACATCATAATTTAAGTTTAGAGCAAAAAATTTTATTGCAAGAACAGCCACATCAACCTCTGCACAGCGAGCGTTTGCAACAGCTTGAGCAACAGTTATCTGAACTTAATCATGAAATTGCAGTAACTAAGGAGCAATGGCAACAAGAGCTCGAATTAGTCCAGAAAATTCAAGCTTTACAAGCTCAGACTGAATCGGTAGATCCTAAAAAAATTCAAGAACTGCGTCGTGAACTACAACAACAGCAAGGTCAGCACCCCCTCGTTTTTGAACGCGTTAACCCACAGATTATCCACGAGATTATTTCCGACTGGACAGGTATTCCTGTGGGTAACATGATCAATGATGAGATTCAGCAGATTTTGACGCTTGATCAAAAGCTCGCTCAACGGGTGATGGGACAAGATCATGCTCTTGAACAGCTTGTACAAGGCATCAAAACCTCAAAAGCGAAACTTGAAGACCCCAATAAACCACAGGGCGTGTTCTTCTTGGTTGGCCCTAGCGGTGTAGGTAAAACTGAAACAGCGCTGGCACTGGCACATGAACTCTACGGCGGTGAGCAACATCTCATCACGATCAACATGTCTGAATATCAAGAAGCACATAGCGTTTCATCACTGAAAGGCGCACCTCCAGGTTATGTCGGTTACGGTCAAGGCGGTGTTTTGACTGAAGCTGTTCGTCGTAATCCATACAGTGTTGTACTTCTGGATGAAATTGAAAAAGCCCATAGTGATGTGCAGGAACTGTTTTATCAGGTCTTTGACAAAGGCACGCTTGAAGATGGTGAAGGTCGTGTCATTGACTTTAAAAACACCACGATTTTGCTCACATCAAACACAGGCTCCAGCGCCATCATGCAGGCATGTATCAATCAACCTGTCAACGAATGGCCAAATGTTGAAGAATTGCTCGCCCAACTTAAACCGAGTTTATATCAACAATTCAAACCCGCCTTTTTAGGTCGTACTCGGATTGTGCCTTATTTCCCATTGCACGATGATTTACTCTTGCAAATCATCGAACATAAATTGCAAAAAATCACAACCCGCCTGACTCAGCAATATGGCTGTCAGGTGCAATACTCAAATGATGTTCTAGAATTACTGCTTGAACGCTGTACCGAAGTAGATAGCGGCGCACGCAATGCAGATAACATTTTAAATTCCAGCATTTTACCTGCACTGGCAACCGAAATTTTATTGGCACTGGCAGCACAAAAATTGCCTGAAGTGATTGTGATTGATGTTCAGGACAATGACATTGTTTATCAGCTCGATCCTCAACCCAAAAGTAAAAAACGCCAACCCAAAAAAGACAAAGTTGCCGAAGCTTAAATTAATCGAGCCTAATTATGAATATTGTTCTGTCTGATCTGTATCAGCCTGTTGCTGAACATGCGCCTTGCGGTGAAGATTTATCTTTTTCCACGCATTTTCATGACATTAAAAAAGCCAAATCCCAAGATGATTTATTACTGGATCAAGGGGACTGGGTCACTGAACGTAAACAGGCAGATTGGGATTTTGTGGTTATACAGACGACTGAACTGCTTCGTGAAAAGAGTAAAGATATCCGTTTGGTCACATGGCTGACTGAAGGATGGGCAAATTTATATGGCTTTCAGGGCATCGCTCAGGGCATTCAGCTATGTCGTGAACTCTTACAACGTTACTGGCATCAGATTCATCCAGAGATTGAAGATGATGACCTCGATCAACGGATTGGCCTACTACAAGGCTTTATCCAACAACTTCCTAACCTGATCAAGCATGTGCCGCTAACCAGTAGTATTCATCAGCACCATTTGCTGGACTATGAAAATGCACTTTATCATGAAAATAATCGCCGTAAATACAGTGATGAAGATGAGACAACAGTTGTAAGTTTAACTCTAGAACAGTTTGAGCAAGCCCTATTTAATACATCTAAAAGCTTTCAATATCAAAACTACCAAGCCTTTCAAGATGTTTTAACACAGTGGCAAGCGCTTAAACAGATTTTAGATGAGCTGATGGGGCTCGATGCACCAAGTTTTGCCAGTTTAGATTCAGCACTCGACGATATTCACACTACTTTGCGTAAAATTTATAAAACGGAAGCTTTTGGAACAGTCGAAAATCCACAGACTCAAATGTCAAATGAATCCCAAGCCATAGATTATCAACCTGCTATTGCTGTGGCTGCTGCTACTCAACAAATTGGTTTTCAAATGCAAGCCCAAAACCATCTTGCAAACCGCGAACAGGCGATGCGTGTTCTACAGGATATTGCTGATTATTTTCAGGCTAATGAACCACATAGCCCTGTCAGTTACATGCTACAAAAAACCATCAAATGGAGTCAGATGCCGCTGCATGAATGGCTAGCTCAAGTGATTAAAGATGATCAACCGCTGCACATGGTGCAAGACATTTTAGGTGTGCAGCCTAAAAACGAATATGAATAAAGATGGGGAAAGATCATGTTTAAAGCTGAAAAAATTCTCTGGGGCGAAGGTTTATTTTTACGCCCGCAACACTTCCAACTGCAAGATCACTACCATGAACAGCGCCTGAATCACACCATTCATGCCACCATTCCGTTTGCTTACGGCGTGCAAAATCTCCAGTTCGATGAAAGCCAACTCACCAACCACGTGCTGGCATTACAAAGTGTTGAACTGATTTGGCAAGATGGTGAAATCTATCACGCCCCTGCCCAAGATTTACTACCAGAAGCCGTATTGCTCGATGACATGAATTTGCGTGGGGAAATCACGGTCTATTTAACCCTGCCGATTTTGCAACCCAACAAGCACAATGTGACTCATGACGCTGTGGCTCAAGCCAGTCGCTATCATAGCCATCTGGTGGAAACCCATGACCTGTTTACCGATGCCAGTCCTGCCGAAATCACACTGCTGCGTCGACGAGCTTCATTTAAACTGATGGAATCTCAAGTTGAACTGCAAGACCAGCTTGATGGTTGCCTGTATTTACCAGTTGCCAAATTGAAGCGCCACAGTTCAGGGTCTTTTGAGTTAGATCACAAGTTTATTCCACCGTTGTTACATGTTGAAGCATCTGAAAGCCTACATAATAATCTCAAGCGCACACTGAATATTATTAAGGCAAAGATCAAAACCATTCAGAGCAACAACCGTGAAAATGAACAAAAATTAATTGAATTTCGTTCAGGAGATATCGTCTCTTTCTGGTTAGTCAATGCTTTAAATACCGCACATGCGACACTCAACCATTTGCTGCATTATCCACAAATTCATCCTGAGCGCCTGTTCTGTGAATTATTACGCTTAACAGGTTCATTACTCACGTTCTCAAATGGTTATGAAGTTGATGAACTGCCACGCTATCAACATCATCGTTTACAGGAAAGCTTTCAGCAGCTCGATGGCATTTTACGTGAACTGCTCGATACCATTATTTCGAGTCGTTATATCAGCATTGCCCTCAAAGAAATCCGCCCATCATACTGGGTCGGTAGTCTGGAAACCGACAAAATCACCCGTGACTCACGTTTATACATTGCGGTTTCTAGTGGTGCGATGCAAACCCATGAGCTGATTCAAATTGTTCCTTTACGCTTTAAGGTGGGGAGCAATATTGATGTCGAACAACGTGTGGTTGCAGCATTACCTGCTATTCCATTACATCACCTCATGCAAGTTCCAACAGCAATTCCTGTACGTTCAGGAGTGAGCTATTTTGAAATCGAGCCTCATCATGAACTGTATCAACGCATGCTTGATTCAGAGTCAATCTGTATTTACATGCCTGCAGGTTTCCAAGATATGAGTCTGGAATTGATTGCTGTGATGAATGGCTAATGAGAGAAAAATCATGAATCAACCTCTGAATGCGCCATCCCTGTTTGATGATGGGCAAATTGGCACAGGACTGTCCACACCTGTTGCGACCAGTAAGATCCAGACCATCAATTTGGTCGATTTACTGCATGATGGCTTTTACATCATTTTCTTATTGCGTAACCAGTACATTCCCGATCAGCCAACACAGTTTCGTGAAAAAATTTTGGATTTACTCAAGCGTTTTGAACAACAAGCCAAAAAACTGCTGTTTTCTGCCGATGATATTCATGATGCCAAATATGCCTTCTGTGCATTGCTAGATGAAACGATTGTGACCCAGCAAGACCCTGCATTTTTTAACTTGCAAAATGCATGGTTGATCAGCCCACTACAACTCAGTCTGTTTGGTTCTCAACTGGCAGGCTATCAATTCTTCGAAAAACTTGAAGTCATTCGGAGTCATGGCAAAGAACGCCTTGCAGCCTTGGAAGTTTTTCATTACTGCTTGTTACTGGGTTTTCAGGGTAAGTACCGACTTGAAGCAATGGAAAACCTTAATTTGCTGATTGCACGAGTTGGTGATGAAATTGATTTTCTCAAAGGTAAGAAAGCAGCCTTTTCTCCTTTTGCAGCTATCCCCGATCAAATTAAACATGTCATTCATCGCGAATTACCCTTCTTTTGGATTTTGATTTTCTTATTGATCTTTGCAATTGCGACTTTCACAGGTCTACGTGTGTTCCTCACACAACAAGACCATCGTGCTTTGATGCCTTATCAAAATGTGATTTCAGCACCAAGTGAGCAAGCCCACATTACGATTTATTTGCCCTAGATAATCCCTCATGACGCAATCCAAACCTAAATCTTTACGTATTTTACCGAGCCAGAAAAAGAATGGGCGAACGCCTGCTGCCTATTTATTTATCGGATTCCTTTCTGGGGCAATACTTGGAGGCAGTGCAGTCTATCTATGGTCAATCCAGCAAACCGCGCCGATGGCTGAACTCAAACAGGAGAATACAACGGCTGCCCAAACTACAAACCAAGCAGATAATGTAACAAGTGCAACAACTTTACCAACCCCAGAGAGTACAGCCGATCATATTGCTCAACCACAGGACAATGAGCTGCGTAATATTTTTCGACATGAGCATTCTCCAGTCCCAGCCACAAATGCTGTACATGCATCAAGCAAAGGAGCGCATCACAATATCCCACGTCATAACAACACCAAGGAAACTCAGACTGTCGCCTTTCCTGTTGTTACACCATCTAGTGAGAAAACCGTACCAGCAACTAACACAACGACAGAAAATAGCCCACAAGCTTCCTTACACATCGCCGTAACACAATCCCCTTTTACAGTTAAAGAAAATCAATAAATGCTGATTTTTGCCATCTTTTTTGGATTTATCAGCATGGCATGTGGCTTAGCCGTCATGATGTCTTATGAATTACGCCTCAAACTCATGCAGTATGCTCGACTGGCTGTTCCAAATAGTAAAAACCGTTTACAACAAGCTAAATTGTTTGCCTATCGTTTCCGCGATGCTGCTGCACCTGAAGATATTCAAAGTCAATGGCATCTACAGCAATGGTGGATTCTAATCGCAGGTGTATTACTGTGTAGCAGCATTGTAATTTTTGCGCTGACCCGAAGTATTAGCCCGACAAAAATTGAAGCACAGTATCTCAAAGAAGTTGATCCTCAAATTTATACCTTATTACACGGGGAAATGCTGACGCCTCCTGCTGAAGTAGATGAGTCTTTGGTTCAGGCGGCAATTGTAGAAGCAACGCAACTAGAACAACAATATGGAAATTCAGCAGTCAATGCTCAACCTGTTGAAGGTATCAATACCGATAACTTATACAATAGTCAGCTCATTGACCGTAAGTGGGATAAAATCAATCCACGTTATAAACAGCGCTTATTAATGGTCTTTAAAATTATGAAAGAGCGTTATGGTTATGATCTGGTTTTACTCGAAGGCTATCGCAGCCCTGAACGGCAAAATCTGCTTTCAGGCAATCCAAATACCACCCGAGCCAGAGGTTATCAAAGCTATCACCAGTTTGGTTTAGCGGCTGATGTTGCTTTTAAACGCAATGGCAAAGTGGTGATTTCAGAACGTGACCCTTGGGCAATGCGTGGCTATGAGTTGTATGGTGAGGTTGCTGAGTCCGTTGGTTTAACTTGGGGCGGGCGCTGGAAATCAATTAAGGATTATGGACATACGGAATACCGCATGCCAGGCTTAAAGAAAACCAAAGCAATGGCTGATCAACTGATCGCAGAAGGGCAAGTCCAAAACACGCCCCTCTCTGCTGCAGCATTCTAGTTTTTGTTGATTGATTTCATTTGTTTAGAAGGCCATATCATCGTAAAGCGAGCACCGCCCAGCTCTGGACTACGATCAACTTCAACTTTTCCTCGAAACCAAAATGCAATACGACTGACAATCGAAAGACCCAAACCGTAACCACCTGAAGCACGAGTTCGGCTGTCATCTAAACGGGCAAAGGCTTCAAAGACACGTTCACGATCTTGTTCAGGAATCCCCTGACCATCATCTTCAACACAAACATAAGCTTGACCATCAGGGCGAATTCCGCCGCTAATCCGCACACGCTCATTACAGTAGCGCACTGCGTTGCCCACCAGATTTTGCACTACACGATGCAAATAACGGCGCTCGGCATCAGCTACAACATTGAGTTCAGGGGCATTCAGTTCAATAATTTTTTGAGTTTTTAAGGCCTCTGTTTCTTTTGCCACTTGCGCCAAGACATCCGCAATTGGAATACTTTGAATATCGAGGGATGGCGTGCCCTGCTCCAATTTGGCATAAGTCATGATTTCATCAATCAAGGTATTGAGTGCTTCAATATCTTTATCGATCATATCGACCTGACTGAGCCGCGAATCATAATCATCATCTTCCGCCAGCATTTCCATACCAAAACGAATTCGCGCCACTGGGGTACGAAGTTCATGCGAGACTGCACGCATTAACTCACGCTGGGCTTCAATCAAGCGCTGGATATGGCTTGCCATATCATTATAACTCGATGCCAAACTTGACATTTCATCGGTCCCTTCGACATTGAGTCGTGTAGACAGATTCCCTGTTTTCATTTGATCCAAGGCTTTAATGGTTTGTTTGGTTTTACGTTGTAGCGGTAAAATCAGACCATATACGCCTAAGCTGAGCAGGAACAAACTCAGCAAAGTAATCCCCGCAGCCAGCTGAAATGGCATCCAGTTAAACATCGGCACAGGGCCAATCATCAGCACTTCAGCTGGATTATTCGGCATCGGTGAAACAATGGAGATCGTTGTACCACGAATGGTTGCACTGTCTCGATACAATAAAATACTTTGATCTTGGCGTAAGCGACCGATTTGTTCAGAATCCAACCCTAAATCCAGAATAGATTTAATTTCAATCGGATAGGAGAAATGTGAACGGATTTTCTCTAAATATTCTTTTTCCTGTCCAGGATAGTAAATCAGATAATCTAGAATAAATATCGGCAAGGCTTTCATTTGCCGTTCGCCAATTTTATTCACTTTGATGTATAAATAATGCTTCTGATCGTGTGGTAGTCCTAAAAACAAGGTCGCGATCATGCTTTGCGCATCGTATCGCACCACAGCTTGCTCTTGCTCAATCCGTTTCGTTTCTGAACGGGACAAATCTACTTTAGAGCGGTCTACCAAAGTAATCGGTAATTCCAGCAGATCAGATGCATCTGAAATCCAGTCTTTTTTCTGTTGCAAGGTCGGCTGACGCTCAACCCCCTGACTAATCACATAGGAAATACCATCGGTTAAGGATTCACGATATTCTTGCGCGCGCTGGTAGTTAATAATTTGAACCAGCAAATAGCAAAAGACCGCCACCAACGCAACAAGGATGATGACACCTGCGTAAATTCGCAAAAAGATACTGTGCTTAAACACGAATGATGTGTCCTTTGTTCAGGATGTCTGAAAGCAAGAAATGACCTCTTCCACACCAGATGAAAGAGGCTAGAATCAATTCAACTGGCAATACAATTACATGCCATTGGTTTCTTTAACGAATAAATAACCTTTACTACGAACGGTTTTAATACGTTTCGGGTTTTCAGGGTCGTCACCGATTTTTGGACGAATACGTGAAATACGCACGTCGATTGAACGGTCTTGACCATCGTATTCGATACCACGTAAACGCTCAAAAATATCTTCACGAGACAAAATGCGTCCAGCGTTTGAAGCCAACAACCAAAGCAAATCATATTCCGCACTAGTGAAATCAACCAATTCACCATTTAAAGTGACTGAACGACCACCATTGTCGATGACTAGATCATCAAATTCGATGCGTTGTGCAACTTCATCTTCAACTGTTTTATCGGTACGACGTAACAAAGCACGAATACGGGCCAATAGAACACGTGGTTGAACAGGTTTAGCGACATAGTCATCTGCCCCCATTTCCAGACCTAAAACTTGGTCCATATCTTCTGTACGGGCAGTCAGCATGAGAATCGGTTGATGATAGTGAGGACGCACTTCACGACATACCGTTAAGCCATCGGCACCTGGTAGCATGACATCCAACACCACAAGATCTGGTTGCTCACTGATGATACGACGAATCGCTCGGTTACCATCTGGCTCAACCCCAACTTCTAGTCCATTACGGATCAAATACTCTTGGGTCAGACGTGCCAGACGCTCATCATCTTCAACAATTAAAATCTTTGGTAACTTTTCTTCTTGGCTCATCATCGTGCCCCTTAAATTCCGTCAATATTAGCTGTTAGTTATTCAAACAGATACGCTAATTCATAATCTGCAATATACACATGTTTACATTGTAAACAAGATGCCGTTCACCAAACTGATACATCTACAGGGTAAATTGTAATAAATTGGTTAATTATTGAAAAATTTAATATTTTTCTTTTCACGATTGCAAGAACCGTGTAGTTAGCGTAACTCCTGTAACGAATATCCTGACCTGTTTGAGGCACTATGACCCGCTATTTTATGATCAATTAATTGATTTGCTGCGTTCTGTATAAGCAATTTAGAAAGGACTTTGTTATGCTATGCACCTTGGGCAAAATACGCTATGTCGTTGTATCTAAAACAGCTCAAATATCAGTGAAAAGATTTAAAAAAAATTAAAAAAATGTCAATATTGATCTTCAAAAATTTTTCCCGTATCTTGTGCCTTAATTCTTTTTAAACCACTAAATCTTGTGTTTATCCCTCAAACATCGAGGTTCATTTACCCGATTCAAATGGTCCATAGACATAACAACGAATGAGAAATGGAGCTAAGCTGACATGAGCGTAATCTCATCAACACCAGGTCAACTGCAAGTGATTAAGCGCACTGGCGATGTTGCCCATTTTGATGCAGAAAAAATTTCTGTTGCGATTGGAAAAGCCTTTTTAGCCGTAGAGGGTCAACAAAGCGCAGATTCAAGCCGTATTCATGACCGTATTGCACAATTAACAGAAATGGTGATGAACACTTTTCATCGCCGTTTACCATCAGGTGGCACCATTCATATTGAAGAGATTCAAGATCAGGTCGAACTTGCCTTGATGCGTACTGGTGAGCAAAAAGTTGCTCGCGCTTATGTCATTTATCGTGAACAACGTGCGACTGCGCGTCAACAAACCAACGCGAACCACCATCCAACACTTCAAATCACAGATGCTCAAGGTCAGTTACAGCCTCTTGATTTAGCTGAGTTAACTGCAAGTATTGCAACTGCAGCAGAAGGTCTTGAAGGGATTGACGTTCAAGCGATTGCGGATGAAACCGTTAAAAACCTTTATAACGGCGTAAAAGCAAGCGACATCGCGACCACCATGATGATGGCGACGCGTACCCGTATTGAACAAGAACCAAACTATACTTATGTCACTGCACGTTTATTGCGTAATGAACTCGTTGCAACTGGCTTAGAGTTCTTGGGTCTTCCAGCAGATACGCTAGAAAATGATGCGCTTGAGACTTTTCTGAAAAAAGGGATTGAGCTTGAACTGCTTGACCCTGAACTATTGAACTTTGACTTGGCAAAACTTGCTGCGGCAATTCAGCCTGAGCGTTCAAACCAGTTTACGTATTTAGGTCTACAAACATTATTTGACCGTTACTTCATTCACTCTGACGGCATCCGTTACGAACTTCCTCAGTTGTTCTTCATGCGTGTGTCG
This sequence comes from Acinetobacter sp. MB5, assembly GCF_003261585.1. GTDB lineage: Bacteria > Pseudomonadota > Gammaproteobacteria > Pseudomonadales > Moraxellaceae > Acinetobacter. Next base: position 265,220 of record NZ_POVU01000003.1, read on the forward strand.
ATGGGCCTTGCGCTGAATGAAGACAACCGTGAAGACCGTGCGATTGAATTCTATAACCTGTTATCGAGCTTCGACTACATGGCGTCAACGCCAACGTTATTTAACGCAGGTACTTTACGTCCACAGTTGTCTAGCTGCTACTTGACCACGATTTCTGATGACTTATATAGCATTTACGGTGCGATCCGTGACAATGCAATGTTGTCTAAATGGGCTGGCGGTTTGGGTAACGACTGGACGCCTGTACGTGCCTTGAACTCATACATCAAAGGTACAAACGGTAAATCACAAGGTGTTGTCCCGTTCCTGAAAGTCGCAAACGATACGGCTGTTGCAGTGAACCAAGGTGGTAAGCGTAAAGGTGCTGTGTGTGCATACCTTGAAACTTGGCACTTGGACATCGAAGAATTCCTAGAGCTTCGTAAAAACACAGGTGATGACCGTCGCCGTACACACGACATGAACACAGCAAACTGGGTTCCTGACCTATTTATGCAACGTGTGATTGAAGATGCTGAATGGACGATGTTCACGCCATCTGATGTCCCTGATTTGCATGACTTAACAGGTACAGCATTTGCTGAACGTTACACGCACTACGAAAACATTGCCAAAGAACAAAACTTGTTGCACAAAAAAATCCGTGCAAAAGACTTGTGGCGCAAAATGTTGTCGATGTTGTTTGAAACAGGCCATCCGTGGATTACGTTCAAAGACGTATGTAACTTGCGTTCACCACAACAACACGTGGGCGTCGTGCATTCATCAAACTTGTGTACAGAAATTACCTTGAACACGAGCGAAGATGAAATCGCAGTCTGTAACTTGGGTTCAATCAACCTTGTACAACACGTTCAAGGTGGTGTATTAGATCGCGAGAAACTGGCACGTACCATCAAAACTGCAGTTCGTATGCTCGACAACGTGATCGACATCAACTACTACGCAGTACCGCAAGCGAAAAACTCAAACATGAAACACCGCCCAGTGGGTATGGGGATCATGGGCTTCCAAGACGCGCTTTATGAAATGGGCATGGCTTACGGTTCACAAGAAGCGGTTGATTTTGCCGATGAATCAATGGAAGTCATTAGCTACTACGCGATTCAAACGTCAAGTGATCTTGCAGTTGAACGTGGCGTGTACTCAACATTCAAAGGTTCGCTATGGGATCAAGGCATTTTGCCAATCGACTCTTTAGAGATCGTAGCGAAATCACGTCCTGAGCGTATGTTTGAAGTAGACCGTACTCAACGTCTGGACTGGGACAGCTTACGTGCCAAAGTTCAAAAAGACGGTATGCGTAACTCAAATGTGATGGCGATTGCACCAACCGCAACTATTTCAAACATTTGTGGCGTGTCTCAATCGATTGAACCGACATTCCAGAACTTGTATGTGAAATCAAACTTGTCTGGTGAATTCACCGTAATCAACCCTTACCTTGTTCGTGCATTAAAAGTACGCGGTTTGTGGGACAGCGTGATGGTGAACGACCTGAAACATTTTGAAGGTTCTGTACAAAAGATTGCACGCATTCCTGAAGACTTGAAAGCGATGTTCTCAACTGCGTTTGAAGTGGAACCACGCTGGATTGTAGATGCTGCATCACGTCGTCAGAAGTGGATTGACCAAGCGCAATCATTGAACCTGTACATTGCAGGTGCAAATGGTAAGAAACTGGATATCACGTACAAAATGGCTTGGTTACGTGGCTTGAAAACCACCTATTACCTCCGTGCATTGGGTGCAACTTCGGCTGAGAAATCAACCATCAATACTGGTGCATTGAATGCAGTGAAACCAACCACTGTTGCGGCTGCCGCAGCTGCTCCTGCCCCTGTTGTGGCGGAGAAAAAAGCGGAAGTGGTTGCTGAAGAGGAAGGTTTCTCTCAAGCAGCACCAGTGCCACAAGCATGTTCCATCGACAATCCAGATTGTGAAGCTTGTCAATAATCACCTCCCCTAACCCCTCCTCAAAGGAGGGGGAATGACACCCAACCTATTTAAGGTGTGAAAGTCCCTCTTTTTAAAAGAGGGATTTAGGGAGATTAGGGATTTAAACCACAAAGGTAGAGACGATGTTTGAACATTTATCTAAAAACTATGAATTAGGTTTGCTCGCATACGTCTTAACCTACGTGGTGTTTTGTATTCCGATTGTGTATGTGATTTATAAAGTTCGCAAAGAGCAGCGTAATCAAAACAAGTAGTGCAGATTGACCTTTTGAACAAAATCAAAACAGCCATCGGTAAAACTTAGTTTTGCTTACTCAGAATAAGCGTATAGTAGAGGGCATCTTCGCTGTAAGGTGTCATAAAAGATATAAGCAACGAAGAGAGAATGATTATGTCTATCCTTAGTTGGGACGATTTTGAAGATGATTCGCAAAAACCGACTACACCAGAGTCCAAGTCTGCGCCCGTCCAACCGCAAGAAGCGCCTGATTCGCAAGTGGTATCTGATCCACAGCCATCGTCGCCGAGTTTGGCAGCTGCTGAACCCACTGGAACCAATTCCAGAACCACAACAGATTCAACCGATTCGCTGGCTCGAGCATCTGAATCCCTGAAAAATCTTGATGCATCAGCAGGCGTAGAAGAACTGGAAACAGGTGCAAGCCGCGTTCAGGTTGATGATAAAGCCATGATCAACTGCCGCGCTGACTTGAACCAGCTTGTTCCGTTTAAATACGAATGGGCTTGGCAAAAATACCTAGATGGTTGTGCAAACCACTGGATGCCTCAAGAAGTTAACATGAACCACGACATCGCACTTTGGAAGTCTGAAAATGGCTTAACTGAAGATGAGCGTATTATTGTTAAACGTAATCTTGGCTTCTTCTCGACTGCGGACTCTCTAGTTGCAAACAACTTGGTCTTGGCAATTTACCGTCTGATTACCAACCCTGAATGCCGCCAGTACATTTTGCGTCAAGCCTTTGAAGAAGCGATTCATACGCATGCTTATCAATACTGTATTGAATCTTTGGGTATGGATGAAGGCGAAATCTTCAACATGTATCATGAGATTCCAAGTGTAGCGCGTAAAGCCGCTTGGGGCTTGAAATATACCCAGTCTTTAAGTGATCCAACATTCCAAACAGGTACACCTGAAACCGATCAGCAATTGCTACGCAACTTGATCGCATTCTACTGTGTCCTTGAAGGAATTTTCTTCTACTGTGGCTTTACTCAAATTTTGAGTATGGGTCGCCGTAACAAGATGAATGGTGTTGCCGAGCAATTCCAATACATTTTGCGTGATGAATCCATGCACGTGAACTTCGGTATCGACATGATCAACCAGATCAAGATCGAAAACCCACAATTGTGGACAGCCGAGTTCCAGCAAGAAGTGACTCAAATGTTGCTTGAAGGCACGATGCTTGAAATCGAATATGCACGTGACACCATGCCACGCGGCGTATTGGGTATGAACGCAGCGATGATGGAAGAATATTTGAAATTCATCTGTAACCGCCGTTTAACTCAGCTTGGCTTGTCTGAGCAGTTCGTTGGTGTGACTAACCCGTTCCAGTGGATGTCTGAAATGATGGACTTACGTAAAGAGAAGAACTTCTTTGAAACGCGTGTGACCGACTACCAAACTGGTGGTGCGTTAAATTGGTAATATATTGATTTTATTTAATTTATTTTTAATATATATCAATTTACGATCAAAAAAATAGAGCCTCAAAGGCTCTATTTTTTATTTCACAAGACCACAATTTTCAATAAAAATCGGATAAATCAAACTGCTTAAATCAAGTTGATGTTCCCACACCAACTGGTGAATGACAGGGTTTTGTCTCAAGCGTCTAGGTTTTTGCATAACGAGTTCCCAAAGGTCGATCTTTAAAATTGGCGAGAATAAAAATGCCGATAGCGATCAGCACACCACCCAACAGTTCTTGGCTACTCGGCTGAATGCCATACAGCACAAAGGAAATCAGCCCCGAAAAAAATGGGCATAAAAATAGATAGCCACTGGTATGTACCGAGCCACCCAGTTTCAGTGCCAAGAACCATAGCCCGATGGCGCCTGTTGAGGCAGGAATCACCAGCCACAGCAACACCCACCAGTCTTGTGCAGTCACAGGCAAAGTCAGTGGCACATGTCGGCATAAGGCTACAAGGGCAATCATCAAGCTGCCGATCAGCATTTGATAAAAGGTCACCAACCAATGAGAAATATGCAGGTTAAATTTCTTGCTGAGAATGGTCGACAGTGCCCAGCAGGTCGATGCCAGCATCACCAGAACTTCGCCTTTGCCGAGTTGTAAATGCTGAAAATTCAATCCCAGACAAATCACCACCCCGACAAACGCAAGCAATAACCCGAATAAGCCCAGTGCCGAGGTTTTCTCCCGAAACAGTACAAAGACCAGAATCACCACCAGTACAGGGTTGCTGGCCATGATGATGGCGGACATGGAGGCTGAGCTATAAACCAGTCCCAAATTCAGAAAGATCATCACGCCCGCGGTTTGCAGTGCCCCAATCATGCTGAGGGCTTTCCACGGCAGATCTCGCAGGCGAATCTGTTGCCAATGTTGCAAATACAGCACCCAAGGCAATAAGCTCAAGGCGGCGAGAAAAAAACGAATGCTGGCTAACCATAACGGCTGCATACTGTGTAGCAAGATTTTGCTACTGACAAAGGAAGACCCTTGTAGCAAGGTCGATGCCAGAATAATGGCAAAATATTTGAAATTAACTTTGCTGGACATGCTCAAGACTCTGGTGAGATTGAATATTCACAGCCAATAAATGGTCGTGATCATGCACCTAAGCATAGTGATTTGAGCAGTCAGATGTTTTGTGAAACAGTCAGCTTCTATTGCAAAAGTGACATCTTGCTGTACTGGGTTGGGGTCATGCCCGTAACCCGTTTAAACATGACCGAAAAAGCGGACTGGGTGGCATAACCCAAATGACTTGCGATATAACTTAAGGATTTCCCCTCCACTAGCAATTGTACTGCATGCATCACTTTAAGCTGTTCTTTCCACAAGCTAAAACCAATCCCCAACTCTTTTTTAAACAGACGCATTAAAGTACGGGGGGATGCACCGACCTGTTCACTCCAGTCTTCCAGTGAGCGTTCATCTTGCGGATGTTGCAACAAATATTGGCAAAGCTGCTGAATCCTTGGGTCTTGCCCGATTGGCAAATTCAGCACAGGTTTTTGGCAATGTAAAATTTCTTCCAACGTCAGTTGTAACAGACGCTGTTCAAAAGAATTGTCAACATAGTTCAGTGGAATACTGGCAGCGCGAATCAATAGCTCTTTGAGCAAGGGTGAAACGGCAATGCCTGTCACCTGCTGCGGCAGTGGTAACGACTGAGGTTCAACATGAATATAAAGCGTTTTTAAATGTACATTGGTTTTTGCCAACATCCGATGCTGACAATAGGCAGGAATCCACAGCCCTTTCAGGGGTGGCAACAGCCAGTAACGCCCTTGCAGATACAATTCCATCACCCCGACATCGGCATAGACCAGTTGCGCACGACTATGCACATGGGTGTCGACCACATGTCCTGCTGTAAAAAAGCGGGGAATCGATACAATCGCCTGCTCTGCAAAGTATTGTTCATTGCTATGCAAATCGGCTTCGGATCGTGTTGTTAAGCGAACACTTGGACTCATGCCACACCTTGTGATTTCAACTCTTGCAAAAACAGATCCAAAATAAAATTGGCACGCCGTCCCTTGCGTGTTGCAATACAAATCTTGGAAAAATAATACATTTCCTCAGGCAGCACCGCACGCATCATACCTCGTTCAACCCAGTGCTTGGCATAGTGTTCGGGCAAAAACCCAATAAATTTGCCTGTTAAAATCAGAAAGGCAATGCCTTCACGGTCACTGGCATTGCCTTTGGCATTTAAGGCTTGCTGCATCTCGATTGCATTTTGAGAGAGCCGATAATTTGGCACAACCGCATCCCAGTTTTTCAGTTGCTCGGCACTATTCACCTGCCCCACATGATGAAACAATGCATGTCCATGACTACAGTACAAATAACTGGCTTCTTCGTATAAATCGTTATATTCCAGGCCTGAAAGCGGGCTGATCATCGGCAATGCCCCGACATGTAACTGTCCGTCCATCAGCCCTTTTTCAATTTCAATCGGGGTACTCATACTCAAATGAATCTGAATATTCGGCCCTTTCTGATACAAACGCGATAAGGCATGGGTAATCTGCATTTGCGGCAAAGTTACCAGATTATTGATGATGCCAATTTTCAGCTCACCTTTAATTTCATGATGCAAACGATTGACATGCTGACGAAAATCTTCAATCGAGGTCAGCAAGGCTTCGCTATAACTCAAAATGTGTTTACCTTCATCGGTCAAGGCAAAACCTGAACGCCCACGCTGACACAAACGCATCCCCAAACGGTTTTCCAAGGTACTCATGTGCAAGCTAATCGCCGAACGGGTAATGCCCAAGGCACTCTCAGCCGCAGAGAAACTGCCACTTTCTGCGACTGCCCGAAAAACCTTTAACAATTTGATGTCGGAGTCCGTGACTTGGTTCAGGATTTTGCTTTTCATTTAGGTGAGTATTTTTGAATCTAAACGTGAGTTAGCTTAAATTTATCTCATCTATTTACTCAATGTAAGCTGTATTTCTCACGAATTTTCAAGGAAGCTCACATGTCCGACGCTCACCACACTCAAGCTCAATATTCCGACGCGCACTGGATGCCATTCAGTGCCAACCGTAATTTCAAACAAGATCCGCGTTTTGTGGTGGCAGCCGAAGGCAATTACCTGATTGATGATCAAGGTCGTCGTATTTATGACTCTTTGTCAGGTTTATGGACATGTGGTGCTGGGCATACCCGCAGCCAAATTCAGGATGCCGTTGCAAAACAACTCGGCACACTGGACTATGCGCCTGCATTCCAGTTTGCGCATCCGCTATCATTCCAACTGGCTGAACAAATTACCGCGTTAACCCCAGATCCACTCAACCATGTGTTTTTTACAGGTTCAGGTTCGGAGTCTGCCGATACAGCGGTCAAAATGGCCAAAGCCTACTGGCGCATTAAAGGTCAGCCAGCCAAAACCAAATTTATTGGTCGTGCCAAAGGCTATCACGGGGTAAACATCGCAGGCACAAGCTTGGGTGGTATCGGTGGGAATCGTAAAATGTTCGGACAGTTCATGGATGTCGACCATTTGCCACACACCTTGCAAACTGACTTGCCATTTACCCAAGGCATGGCAGAAACAGGCGGCGTGGCGCTTGCCAACGAAATGCTGAAACTGATTGAACTGCATGATGCATCGAATATTGCAGCAGTCATTGTGGAACCTGTATCGGGTTCAGCAGGTGCAATTATTCCACCACAAGGTTATTTACAACGTCTGCGTGAAATCTGTGATCAACACAATATCCTGTTGATTTTTGATGAAGTCATTACAGGTTTTGGGCGTATGGGCAAATGGACTGCCGCAGAATACTTTGGCGTTACCCCAGACATTCTGAACTTTGCTAAACAAGTCACCAACGGCGCTGTACCTTTGGGCGGTGTCATTGCTTCAGATGAAATTTTCAATACCTTCATGCAACAAGGCACACCTGAACATTTTGTTGAATTTGCCCATGGTTATACCTATTCAGGTCATCCAGTCGCATGTGCTGCAGGTTTGGCAACGTTGGAACTATTAAAACAAGAGCAACTGATTGAGCAATCGGCTGCGCTTGCACCACATTTCCAAAGCGTGATTCATGACCTGAAAACGGCAAAACACGTGGTTGATATCCGTAACTGCGGTTTGATTGGCGCGATCCAATTAGCAGCGCGTGATGGCGACCCAAGCATTCGTCCATTTGAAGTCGGTACTGCGCTGTGGAAAGCGGGCTTCTATGTGCGCTTTGGCGGTGACTGCTTACAGTTTGGGCCAATGTTCAACAGCAAACCTGAAGACTTAAGCCGTTTATTTGCAGCAATTGGCGATCATTTACAGAAAATCGACTAAAGCCTTTCGCCTTTGAACTAGCGTGATGAATCCACTTGCGATTATGCTGTGAGGACATCACGCTTTTTTCTGTCTAGGTGAATAATAATGATTGATAAAAATATCCCGCTCACCGATTTACACCGCCACCTCGATGGCAACATCCGCCCACAAACCATTTTAGAACTCGGGCAACAATTTCAAATTCAACTGCCTGCCAATACTTTGCAAGAACTACTGCCGCATGTTCAGGTCATGGACAATCAACCCGACCTGCTCAGTTTCTTAAGCAAACTGGACTGGGGCGTGAAAGTCTTAGGTGATTTGGAAGCCTGCCGCCGTGTGGCTTGGGAAAATATGCAGGATGCAGCACAGCAAGGTTTGGACTATGTCGAACTGCGTTTTTCACCGTTTTATATGGCGATGACCCATCAACTTCCGCTGGCGGGCGTGGTCGAGGCCGTGATTGATGGCGTTCAGCAAGGCAGCCGCGACTTTGACCTTCCTGCCAAACTGATCGGCATTATGAGTCGTACTTTTGGTCAGGCACGTTGCCAGCAAGAACTGGATGCCTTACTGGCTCATCGTGACCAGATTACCGCACTGGATTTGGCGGGTGATGAACTGGGCTTTCCAGGGGAACTGTTTATCGAACACTTCAAGCAAGCCCGAGATGCAGGCTGGCAAATCAGCGTACATGCAGGTGAAGCTGCGGATGCAAGCAGTATCTGGCAGGCGATTCAAACCCTTGGTGCAACCCGTATCGGGCATGGGGTCAAAGCCGTGGAAGATGTGAAGTTACTCGATTATTTGGCTGAGCATCAGATTGGGATTGAGTCTTGCATTACCTCAAATCTGCAAACCAGTACGGTTGCTGACATTCGTCAACATCCACTGAAAACCTTTCTCGAACATGGCATTTTAGCCACCATTAACAGCGATGACCCTGCGGTTGAAGGGATTGATATTCAACATGAATATTTACAGGCTGCACCACAGGCAGGTCTGTCCGAAGCACAAATCCGTCAAGCACAGCAGAACGGTTTAAGCATTGCCTTTTTATCGGCACAGGAAAAACAGCAGCTTCAACATAAAGTGGCTCAGCGTAATGCTGCAATCACTACAAATTAAATCACTTGCTCGGCTGATTTTGACTTTGCATCATGATCTATATCTCTGAGGATTTTTCCAATTGAGATTTAAATATCTTGATGTAAAAGATACTCATCCGAGTGCTTTTTTACTTTTGATCAGGACAATCGTTATCGCCCGATTAACTCATTTTTACCCTCAGACCATTTAATTCACAGCACACTGCTGTCGAATATATGGCAGCACATAGTGCTCAGTTAGCGGCGCTAAAGCCAAGTCAATCGGTGCAAAGACATTGACCCATTGAATTTCTGCCAGCTCGGCAGAGACCTGAGCTTCACCTAGCAACTCGACATGAAATAAATGGGCAAACAGCCGATGATTGGCTTCATTGGCAGCGACGGTTTCCACTGTACCCAAATCTTTGATAATTCGTGCAGCTACGCCAATTTCTTCCTGAATTTCTCGTAGTAAGCCCTGCTCAGCCGATTCGTTGGCTTCAAGCTTCCCACCAACCTGCATAAAAAATTCGGTTTGACGTTTACGTGCTAAAAGCGCCTGTCCTTGAGCGTTAAAAATAATCGCGGCGGCAACCGTAATGATGGGCTGTAGAGATGAAGACATGTGAACTGAGTTTTATAGATTTAAAGTGCGAGTTTAGCCTATTTAGGACTATCAGGCTGAAGATCATTGCTTTTTAAAGTATCTGCCCAAGCATTCATAGAAAATTTGGGCAAATACTTAAATTCTATTGTTCTAGTTTAAAATATTGAAACCCTCAACTTAAAACATGATCTAATAAAATTACTCAAGCGACTCTTCTACTTCCTGTATCCGTTCTCGCATCATACTGAGTAATTTAAGATCTTCTTCTGAAACTACAATATGTTTTACAGGCAATTTTCCTGTATCTGCGACATATTGCAACACCGATTTAAACAACTCAGATGGCGTTATTCCTAACTCTTTTAATACACTATATGACTTCTTTTTTAACACATCATCAACTCGAAAATTAACATTCGACATTCATTCTTCTCCTAATATTCTTTCAATAATCTTTAGAAATTCCAATCAGATTACACGTCGAAATACTTTGACTCACCGTCAAATTATATTATTTTTTTAAAAAATTATATTTAATAAAATTAAAATAATTAAAACATCAAATATGCTTTACATATTAATTTACACATGTAAAACAAAATGCATTACACATATAATTCATCTCATTCGAAATATAAAATATTTAAATACAGATTATAATTTAAATTAAATAATTTTATATAATACAATTACTTAAAAAAGATATGTTTATTCATATATTTTCAATTCCAATATACTTTATAAAAATTAAATTCAGTTGCACTAAAAAAAACTCATCGATATAATTAGTTGCATTATTTTTAATCACTTACTATACGGATAAAAAATAGCCTTATTTAATTTTTATTATTTTTCTATTTTAAAATCCAAATAAAAACATCATTTTTTAATTTTTGGTTATTTAAGTATGATTTTACAAAAATATAAAATTGTTTTCGGTGGCCCAATGGGTGCAGGAAAGTCTTCTGCCATTCAGAGTTTATCCGATATTCCTGTTATTTCGACAGAAGCCTTAAATACAGATATAAAATCACATCAAAAAATGCTTACGACAGTTGGTATTGATTATGGTGAAGTCATTTTAGAAGATGATTCAACGATTGGTTTGTACGGCACACCTGGGCAAGAACGTTTTAACTTTTTGTGGCCAATTTTATGTCAGGGTGCAATTGGCAGCATTCTTTTGATTGATCACTCAAGTCCAGATCGTCTTAAAGATTTAGAATTTTATCTTCAGGCCTTTCGTTCCTACAGTAAAAATATAGTGATTGGAATCAGCCATCTCGACGAATACCAAGATCAATTACTCAAGATCTATCGGGATTACATCCAAATTCACCGCTATCACTATCCTGTTTTTGCCATCGATGCACGCAATAAAGCCGATATTTTACTGCTGGTTGAAGCACTCATGACCAATGTTGAAGTCGATTTAATTGGATAAGCTAAAACAGATGAATCTTCCCCACTCTACTCTTTCTAAAGAATTTATTACTTTCTCTAAAACAGAAATTTCTAGCTTACTGAATAAAGTCCAATATGTTCAATTCAGCATGCTCTGTACCACTGATGGCTTAGAAATTGCTATGGCCAGCAAACAAGACTGGGACAACTCCAGCAAAATTGCGGCGGTCAGTAGTTCAATTATGGCGTTAATTTCAGCGTTCATTACCGAAATGCATTTAGATGAATGTAAAACCATTATGTTGGATACATCCAATGGAAAAGCACTGTTGAGCACTGTTCCTCATCCACAGTTTCCAAGCGTGATTGTCGTCTTAGCTCAAAAACAGGTGTTACTGGGAGAGCTGCTTTATGAGCTTAAACAAACTGCTCAACGCTTTTGTGCCTTTCAATCTTTAGCTACTTAATTCATCGATCATGAAAACACTCACTGCCACCATTTTGGGTTTAAATAGTGACGCTTCTCAAGCACTCAAATTAGATATCGAAGCTGCAATCCCTCATGGCTTTGTTCTTGAGTGGGTTACACTCTCAGACAAAACTGTTGATGTCATGTTCATTAATCACCATTTTCTGGACAGCAAATCCATTCAAAACTATCTCCAACAGCATCCTGACGTGCATTATTTATGCCTTGAGTACAATGCCACATTGGCTGGAAAAATTCTGGATAATCAACTGTATTACCCTTTTGAAAATTCAACAGATTTAACTGCCTGGTTGCGCCTTAAATTTGTTCATATCGCACCCAAAGTACAACATATTCCTCTGAACCTCAGCAAATATATTGAAGAAATGCTGGTGGCAAGGAATAGTTTCTTGCGCCTGTATCAACATAGTGAAGATCTCGCAATTATTGATACACGTACCGAGCGAGTCTTTGTTCAACCCAGTTTATCAATACAGCAATTTTTTTCGCCGAACCTCGAACAAAGCTATGCCAAGAGTTCAAGAGTCAATGCCGCACAGGGCTATTTTGTCATTGCTGATTTAAAAATATGGCTTTGGGAGCTGCTTTATCCTGCACGCGCTGCTTTTTCAGCTCAGGAGCTCATGCCATATCACTGCTATAGACTTGTGCAATGGCCACAATTTTCACCGTCAAAAGAACGCAAGTTGTTATTAAAAATGGCAGCGTTATTTGCCAGAGGTGCAGAAATTGAATATGTGATGCGTAAAGCCAACTGCTCAGCCCAACAAGTCAAAGAATTTATTTATCTCACTCAACTTTTAGGCATGAGTGAACAAATTCCCAATCAAGAAGCTCGCTTTCTTGTACACAACGTGGAGCAAGAATCCACATCTATGGGGATATTCCAAGGCCTTTTCGGAAAATTACGCCGCAAACTTGGAATGTAAATCAAAGAGCATTTTGCTCATTTTAATTTTTTTGGAGTACGTAATGGCTCGTTTACAACTTGATCCTTTAGCCAGTATTGATGGCTTTTTTGCAGCTGCACTGATTGACAGTGAAAGTGGCTTAGCGCTGGCAACTTTAGGAAACGGTCTAGATTTAGAATTAGCTGCTGCTGGCAATACAGAAGTATTGCGTGCTAAACGCAAAGTCGCTAAAGCTCTCAACTTAAATGACAGTATTGAAGATATGCTGATCACACTAGGTCGCCAGTATCATTTAATACGTCCGCTAGATGGCAATCAGAATCTGTTCTTATATTTAATTTTAGAACGAAATAAATCGAATCTGGCCATGGCGCGTCATGAGTTACGTAGCTATGAAAAAGAGCTCGATTTCTCATAAATCTTCAAACCAGATTGTCTGCTCAAGCAGACAATCTGCGATCTTATTTTTTTAACTAGCTCGGGTCTCGTGGAATTCGTGTATAACGATCCACCACCACACTCACCATCATATCGCCCTGAACATTGACCACCGTTCTTACGGTATCCAAGATACGGTCTATGGGTAGCAAAATCGCAATGGCTTCGGCAGGCAGTCCCACCGATTGCAATACCATAATCATGGTCACCATGCCCGCACTTGGAATACCAGGTGCCCCGAGTGATGCAATCATAGCGGTTAAACACACAATAATTTGCTGCCCCAGACTCAAATCCAGTCCGACCAAATTGGCAACAAACAAGGCAGCAGCCGCTTCATACAGCGCTGTACCATCCATATTCAGATGCGAACCGAGTGGAATGACAAAACCTGAAATTTGTGAGCGCACGCCTAAATTTTCCTGCACACATTTCATGCTCAGTGGCATGGTGGCGGAACTGGAACTGGTCGCAAATGCCGTCACCAAAGCCAGTCGAGCGCCTTTAAAGAATTTCAGTGGTGTCATCTTGCCAAATAACCAGAGCAAGAGAGGTAAAACCACAAGACCATGAAACAAGGTGGTTCCTGTGACCACCGCAGCGAACTCAGCCAAGCGACTAAGAACCGATAAATCTTCTTTGGCAATCAGTTTGGCAAGCAATGCCAAAATCCCAATCGGTGCAAGCTTCATTAGCCAACTGACCAGTAGCATCACCAAGTCAAAAAATTCCTGACTAAGACGGCGAATCCCCGAAAAGCGCTCTCCACCGTAGACCAGTGCCAGACCAATCAGCATCGAGAAAATCACGACGGATAAAATATTGCCATCACTAAAGGCTTTAAACGGATTGATTAAGGTATTTTGCACAAAGTTCATCAGAAATGACGAAGCATCCAAAGTCTGCGTATTGGTGGGATGCTGCTGCATGGCGTTTTGGAACAAAGCCACATCAAGCCCTTTACCCACTTCAAAGACATGAGCACCGAGCAGACCAAGTACCAATGACAAACTTGTGGTGGTCAAACTACAGAGCAAAGTCACTTTCCAGACACGCCCCAACTGGTGTCCAGACTCCAAACTTGCCACGCCTATGACAATCGAAGAAAACACCAGTGGAACCAGCAACATCTTTAAAAAACCAATAAAAATGCCACTGAGAATGCTCAGTACATACAGGCTGTCATTAAAAAAAGAGGTCTCTGGATAAAGTCGTAGCAATAAGCCATAGGCAATGCCAATCAGTGCCGCAATAAAGATTTTGGTATTTAAGCTCATCTGATCTCGATTTGTTGTTTTATGCAGTTTGCATACTATGGCATGGCAAACCAACTGAATCGAGTGCTATTTTGAATATACAAATCAAGTTGATGGCAAAAGGCTAAGGTGGCTTTGCACCTTAGCCGACATATTTTTTTACTGCGCTTCAATTTCACGTAAACGCATTAAGCCTTCTTGCACGGTACTACACACCAATTCACCATTTTGCCACATGCGTCCAAAATTCAAACCGCGTGAACTCGCACTCACCGTTGCTTCCATTTCGTAGAGCATCCAGTCATCGGCACGTAGCGGTTTATGGAAATAAATCGCATGGTCAATGCTGGCACATTGCAAACTTGGTGATAAATAATTCAGACCATGTGGGCGTAATGCCGTGGTCATGAGCGTAAAGTCCGAATAAAACGCCACAATCGATTGATGCAACGCGATACTGTCCTGCTCTGCCTGAATCTGCTCGTGAGTACGCACATAATGTGAATAATGTGGAAGCTGTGGCTGAGGACGGAACGGATTTTGAATTTCTTCTACAGGACGCAGCTCGACATGTCGGTCACGCATAAAACTGGTGCGCACATTTTCAGGAACAAATTCCAGTAAACCTTCTTTGATTTGTTTCTCATTTTGGAGGTCTTCAGGTGCAGGTGCATCGGGTGCATGATGCTGATAATTCAATCCTTCTTCTGGTGCAGCAAAAGAAATCATGGCAGTAAAAATCGTCCGTCCATGCTGAATGGCACGCACTTGACGGCTCACAAAACTTTTACCATCACGCAAACGGTCAACTTCATAGATAATCGGTGCAGTAATATCCCCCCCAAACAAGAAGTATGCATGCAAGGAATGTGCAGGGCGGTCTGTCGTATATGATGCTGCACGCAGTGCCTGTCCCAAGACTTGCCCACCAAAAACACGCTTGCCGACCAAATTACGGCTTTGTCCACGGTAAATATTTTCTTCCAGCTTTTCCAAACTGAGCAAGTCGATTAATTCTTGGGTGAGTGTCATCATCAATTACCTAATCTAAGCGGTTTTTCAAGACCGTAAAAAACAAGTGATTATTTTGCCACAACATGCCGCCATGGCGGAGATACAGATGCAATTTCACTACTTTTTGAGCTCAGCAGTCACGCTAAAAACCCGTAAGATCAGGCTTTTTCTGAATTCAATGACATGAAACTACGTTTTTTCAACGTAATTTGTGCGCAAAGCCCTGCATTTTGGTTAAAATTGGCAAAAGGTTCGACCTGTTCTATCTCGTGATCCTTCATCCTGTTTGTTTTTATCACTTTGCCATTGTGTTGAAGTAGGAGTTTTTATGTCCAAGAATAGTTTTGGTCAAATGTACCGTAGACTATCAAGCAAAATTCTTGACCTTGTGGTGACTCCACACGTTCTTGGCGATGTTCCACCCGCTTCTGCACAGACCACAGAAAACGGCGAAGTTGCGAATCAATCTCCTAAAATTGTCTGCTATGTTCTACAAAATTACTCGCGTAGTAATGCCTTGGTGGTCGATGGTGAAACACGCCGCCTCAAGTTACCGCCAGCATTGGAACCTTTACAGTTCGGTCATATCAGCGAAAAAAGTTCGGTATTCTTTTTACAACAACCCGACCATAATTATTTATTGAATGCCAGTGCGCCAACCTTACCGCCGCGTCTGTTACGCATGATTGAAATGCTGGAGCAACAGCCAGAGCTCGACATTCAGCTAGTGCCTGTCACCATCTTGTGGGGACGTTCGCCAGACAAAGAAGATTCTTTATTTAAACTGTTGTTTACAGATACTTGGGCAACCCCAGGGACACTCAAACAGCTGATCAATATCGGGATGCATGGTCGTCAATCATTCATTGAGTTTCATCCTGAGCAGTCATTACGTGAGTTGGTGAATTTTGCCAAAGAGCAACGTCCAAACTTATCGCCTGCAACCTATATCATTAACCAGCTCAATCAATATCTGGATCGTCAGCGTGAAGTAGTCTTAGGCCCCGATTTGTCGGATCGTCGTAACGTGATGCAGTCTTTGGTCAAAGCACCCGATGTTCAAGAAGCCATTCGCCGCGAAAGTATCCGTAGCAAAATCAGCCTGTTTGAAGCTGAACGCCGTGCAGTTGGCTATGTCAATGAAATCGTATCGGACTATTCTTACTCGACCGTACGCTTTGCCGATATGGCACTGACCCGCTTATGGACACAACTTTATGACGGCGTTGAAGTGCACAACTTCAATACGGTTCGTGAATTGGCGAAAGACTACGAAGTGGTGTATACCCCATGTCACCGCAGTCATATCGATTATCTGTTGTTGTCTTATATTATTCACCGTCGTGGTTTAATGGTGCCGTATATTGCTGCGGGCGATAACCTGAATTTGCCATTTGTCGGGCAAATGTTACGGGGTGGCGGTGCGTTCTTTATTCGCCGTTCATTCCGCGGAAATGGCCTATATACAACAGTTTTTAAAGAATATTTATACAGCATCGTGTCACGCAACACGCCATTAGAATACTTCATCGAAGGTGGTCGTTCACGTACAGGACGCTTGCTACCGCCGAAAACGGGCATGCTTGCCATGACCGTACATAGTCATTTGCGTAGTGCCAACAACAAGCCGATTGTGTTTATTCCAACCTATATTGGTTATGAACGTCTGATGGAAGGTTCAACCTATATTGGTGAAATGCAAGGTAAACCAAAAGAAGCCGAATCATTGTTCGGAATTGCCAAAACCTTGCGTAAAATCGAGCGCATTTTTGGTAAAGTGCACGTGAACTTTGGCGAGCCTGTGTTCTTGAATGACCTGCTCAAAGCGCACAATGCTGACAACATTCGTATTGAAAAGAATGATGATCCAATTCCTTCTGTCGTTTCAGATGCAGTGACCAGCTCGGCACATGCCATCTTGGAAAAAATTAATAATGCGGTGGTGATCAACCCTGTTTCGCTATTGTCACTGATCTTGTTGGCAACTGATAAACACACACTCGATGAAGAACTGTTTATTAAGCAACTCGATACCTATCGTAATTTAGCCACTTTCCTACCGTACGATACCCGCAGTGAAGTGACTGCACTTTCTGGTAAGGAAATGATCACTTATGGCTTAAAGCTAAAACTGATCACCCGCGTTCAGCATGCTTTGGGCGACATCATTACTGTTGCTGAAAATCAGGCGGTATTGCTGACCTACTTCCGCAATAACATTTTGCATGCGTTTGTTTTGCCATCTTTAATTGCGTCTCTGGTTGAGTTAAATGGCAAAATTAGCCGAGAAGACTTGGGCAATGTGATTTGTACCCTGTACCCATTCTTAAAAGCAGAATTATTTATGAAATGGGATGTGTCTGAGTTGAATCAGCCGATTCAAGCCTATACCGATGCCATGATTCAAGCAGGTCTGATTTCAACCGACAATCAAGGTGATTTACATAGCCCAACGCCAAATTCAGAGGCACACAATCAGCTCGTGTTGATGATGGCACCTGTTAAACAAAGTTTGGAACGCTATTACATGACTTTGGCGCTCATTACGCAGCGTGGTTCTGGCAATATTTCAGCCAAACAGGTTGAAGACTTGAGCCATTTACTCGGTCAGCGTTTGTCTGTGTTGTATGAATTCAATTCGCCAGAATTCTTTGACAAGGCATTATTCCAAAGCTTCCTGAAAGTCTTAACACAGCAAAACTACATTAAGACCAACGAACATGGCTTCTTGGAATATGACGAAAACTTTAGCCGTGTCGCACAATATGCCAACTTGGTTCTAGACGACACCACGCGTCAAATGCTGCGTCATATCACCACGTTCAGTGATGAAGAATTGCAACAAGCCTTGGCAGCAATGGCAGAGCACAATGCCAAACGCCGTTCAAAACGTAAGAAAAAATAAGTGATCTAAATTTTAAAAACCGCATCTTTGAATGCGGTTTTTTATTTCATATCTTTTTAAATCAACCAGTTCAATCTGACTGCTGCGCCAATAACGCTGCATAATCTTGAAAGCAATCGGCATGCTGCAACTGGAAACCACTTTGCTGTAAATGTGTCGCATACAAACGTTTTCCCGAAACCCGTTCAGGATGCGCCACCGTTAACTGTGGCAAAGCCAATTGCTGCTGAAACCACTCAAGTACTTCATGCAGCAAGGTCGGCTGAGCATTGGTCACAATATAACTAGGCTGATGTTGTGGTAACGCTGTTAAATACGCCAGAAAACCTGCCAGATCATCAACATGAATACGGTTACTCCAGTGCGTATTGGGATAAATACTGGTGTTTTTTGCCAGCTTGCACATCCTCGCGATACTGTCTCCATAAATCCCGCTTGGACGAATGATGATACTTTGTTCAGGATAGGCCTGTTGCCAAAGTCGCTCCATTTCCCACAGCAAATGGCCCTGCTCGTCCATCGGTTGCACGGGGTGGTCATCATCAATCTTCTGCCCTGCATTTTCGCCATACACCCGCGTTGAAGACACGACAACGACCTTTTTCACAGGATGCGAAGCTAATGCCGCCACAATCGGTGCAACCGAATCCACATAAGTCTGCTGATAACCTTCGACACTGCTCTGATCAGGACTGAGCAAAACATAGACCCAATCAATCGGTGCAAGTTGGCTTAAATCCAAAGCATGAATATCTTGCGTATAATGCTGGGCGAAGCGATCTGTTTTCGGGCTGCGACTAATTGTGCTAATCTGGTGTCCTTGTGCAAATAGCTGTTTTGCAACACGTTGAGATGTTTTACCATAACCAATAAATACAATATGCATGACATGACCTAAGCTGGAGGGACATGGCTTTAATTCATCAATTACAAGGCGTAGGTCAAGCAACTGCTGCGCTCTTAGAAAAACTGAATCTTTTCACCACCGATGATTTGCTATTTCACTTACCACGTGACTATGAAGATCGTAGCAGCATTATTGCCATGAACCAACTGCAAGTTGGGCGCAGTTATTTGCTTGAGGGTGTAGTGCAATCGGTCGATTTTCCTGCGGGAAAACGTAAGTCTATGGCGGTGGCACTGCAAGATGATTTTGGCAAAGTCACCTTGCGTTTTTACCATATCTATAAAAACCTGACCAATACCTTACAGGTCGGACATCGGGTGCGCGTGTTTGGGGAAATCCGTGTGGGTGCGCGTGGCTTAGAGTTATATCACCCTGAAATTCAGGCAATTCATGCCCATACGCCCTTACCCAAAACCCAGCTTACGGCGATTTACCCCAGTACTGAGGGCTTAACCCAAGCCAAACTCCGTGAATATGTCAAGCAAGCCTTACAACAACACAGTGATGACTTGCCTGAGCTGATGCCAAGCCAGTTTTGTAATGGCTACGCTCTCAAAGATGCATTGTTCTATATTCATGAACCGCCCCTCAGTGCCAACATGCTACAACTGGCACAAGGTTCACATCCTGCACAGCAACGCCTGATTTTTGAAGAACTGGTGGCCCATCAACTGAGTTTACTCACCCGTCGTGCTTATATTCAGCAAATCCAAGCCCCTGTTTTGTCCAGTAGTAAAGTCCTTGCCAAACAGCTTTTGGCTGGGCTGCCATTTAAAATGACCAACGCACAAAAACGGGTGTCCAAAGAAATCGCAGATGACCTGAAACAGAACAAACCCATGCTGCGCTTAGTTCAGGGCGATGTGGGTGCAGGAAAAACTTTGGTTGCTGGTGTCGCTGCCTGTCATGCCCTAGAAGCCGAATGGCAAGTCGCGCTGATGGCACCGACCGAGATTTTGGCGGAGCAGCATTATCTGAACTTTAAACGCTGGTTTGAGCCTTTGGGTTTAAGCGTGGCATGGCTCTCAGGCAAACAAAAAGGTAAAGCGCGTGCCGCAGCAGAGAACCTGATTGCGACAGGCGCAGCACAACTGGTGATTGGTACGCATGCCTTGTTTCAGGAGAATGTGAAATTCGCCAAACTCGGTTTAGTCATCATTGATGAACAGCACCGCTTCGGGGTCGATCAGCGTTTGGCGCTACGCAATAAAGGTGATGCCCTATACACACCGCATCAACTAGTGATGACTGCTACTCCGATTCCACGTACCCTCGCCATGAGTGCCTATGGTGATTTGGATACCTCGATTATTGACGAACTTCCCCCTGGGCGTACGCCGATTCAAACCGTTGCCATTCCCATTGACCGCCGCGAAGAAGTGCTGCAACGCATTGCCAATAACTGCGGCGAAGGTAAACAAGCCTACTGGGTCTGCACACTGGTCGAGCAATCCGAAACCCTCGATGCTCAAGCCGCTGAAGCCACTTATCAGGAAATTCAGCAGCGTTTCCCTGACCTGAAAATCGGTCTCGTCCACGGTAAAATGAAAGCCGAAGACAAGCAGACTGTGATGCAGCAGTTCAAAGACAACCAACTGCAACTGCTGATTGCCACTACGGTAATTGAGGTCGGGGTTGATGTTCCCAATGCCAGTCTGATGATTATTGAAAATGCCGAACGGCTCGGTTTATCTCAGTTACACCAGTTGCGTGGCCGAGTTGGACGTGGCGCTCTCGCCAGTTTTTGCGTGTTGCTGTATAAAACCCCACTATCGCAAAATGGACATGAACGCCTATCGATTTTAAGGGAAAGTAATGATGGCTTTGTGATTGCAGAAAAAGACTTGGAACTGCGTGGGCCTGGTGAGCTGCTCGGCACCAAACAAACGGGGGATTTGGGTTTTCGGGTGGCTAAACTGGAACGTGATGATCACTTGCTGAATCAAGCGCATTATGTGGCACAGCAAATCATGCAAAAGCATCCGCAACTGGTTGAACCGCTACTGAAACGCTGGCTCCCCGAGGCACCGCGCTATGCTTATGTCTAGGTTTTCACGACTGCTACAGCCCTTTTTAAACTGTAGCTTGTGTCAAAGTGATCGAGTAACCCAAGCTTCTGTGTGTCAGGATTGCTGGCAGCAATTGCCGTGGCTCAAGCAAACCATTCATCGTCAGGAAATTCCGATTCAGGTGGCAGCTTATTATCGGTATCCTCTAGATCGGATGATTCAACAGTTTAAATACGAACAGCAACTGCATTATTTACCATTATTTGGGCATATCCTGAACCAGTTGAAATTCCCCAAAGTTCAAGCCATCGTACCGATGCCGATCTCACAGCAGCGTTTGATTGAACGGGGTTATAACCAAGCTCTGCTGTTGGCAGAACATTTAGCCAAACAGCTCAATGTCCCGATTTGGCAACCGATTCTTCGGCAAGAGCAGCAGCATCAAAAGGGTCTGAATCGACTAGAACGGCTGAGTAATATTGAACAGCAGTTTGTGCTACACGCACCGAGTAAAGTACGTTATCGACGTATCCTGATTGTGGATGATGTCGTCACGACAGGTAGCTCAATTCAGGCACTTTCACTCAAATTACAACAACTCGGTTGTCAGCAGATTCATGTAGCTTGTCTGGCAACACCCTCTTATATAGACAACATCATATGACATATGCTTAAAATATAAACTTTCGAGAAACTATAAGAATGTATAAGAAGATGAAAAAATTAATTTTATATTCTAGTGTCGTCTTGGTCTTATCGGGATGTACTTCCATTGAAATCAACAACAGCCAAGGATTCCAAGCTCAAACCCTCAAACAGATTTGCATCATTGAAAACCCCAAAGTCACCATTAATGGTTTTAGTCAGTCAATTGCTCGGAGTTTTGCACGTTATCAAATTCAAGCGCAAATTTATCCTGCAAACTCCAAACCATTATTCTGCCAGACTAGCCTGAATTATACAGCGAGACGTTCATGGGACATGACAACTTACCTGTCCTACGCCCAATTCACATTAATACAAGATGGGCATCAGGTTTCCCAAGCCACGTTTGAATTACGCAATAAAGGTGGCTTGGCATTGAATAAATGGCGAAGTGTCGATACAAAAATTGATGAACTGGTCGATCAACTCTTAGAAAAAACTAAAAATAAGCCATAAGCTACAACTCAACCTGAACTGAATGACGATAATTTCCGTATTCAGTTCAGCGGAATATTTCATGTTTTATGGCGTAACTTCTTTTACGCCCCATTTTGGCTGTGGTGGCTGATATTGTTCAAATTTCGACAATAACGTCTCGATCTTGTCCGACACCAAAAGCGTATCGGCAAAACGAGAATAGGTAAAACCCTGCTGCACGGTATTGTTGATCATGGTAATTAACGGATCATAAAAACCACCCGCATTGAGAAAAGCACACGGTTTTAAATGAATGCCCAATTGTGCCCATGTCCACTGCTCAAAGATTTCTTCCAAGGTTCCTGCACCACCTGGTAAGGCAATAAATCCATCTGCCAGCTCAGACATCTTGGTTTTACGTTCATGCATATTCTGTACGACATGTAATTCTGTCAGTCGTGGATGTGCCAACTCTCGATCAACCAGTGCTTCAGGAATCACACCGATCACCTTTCCACCAGCATCTAGTGCGCTATCAGCCACTACGCCCATCAGACCCGAACAGCCACCACCGTACACCAACGTTTTACCTTGCTCAGCGATCAATCGTCCTGCCTGCTGTGCAGTTTGAACAAAAATTGTGTCATTGCCTATTTTAGAGCCACAGAAGATTGCAATTGAATTCATAAAATTGACCTGTTATTGATCTGTCATGTATTAAAAATAAACTAAAGCGATTTTTTTTTGGAAAAATAACAAAGTGATCAGTGTTTTTCCCTAACTCCTTGTCTAAAATACACCCACCACTTCACCCCCAGTCCAACCCAAGGGAGAAAGACACCGATGCTTGAAGCTTTTTACGCCACAGAGCGTGGTAGTCTCGAAGATGCGACCATTAATGGTGGATTCGACTTGCACCCAGAATTAGTGTGGATTGATCTGATTGCCCCTTCACAAGAGGAGCAACAATGGGTTATTGATGCCTATGAGCAAAATCTCCCAACACTCAAGTCACTTGAAGATATTTCTTCATCAGCCCGATTCTATCGCGATGACGATGGCATTTTACATATCAGCACCTATTTTTTAACGAAAAATAAAAATTATCAGGTCGATAATGAAACCAATGAATCGGGGAACATGTTGGCGACAGTGCAAACGGTTGCGTTCATTTTAAATAAAGAACGCTTACTGACTTTGCGCGGTGAAAAGCTTGTGTCCTTTCGTGCCTTTCGGGCGCGCGCACGACGTAATGACTATGAAATTGACTATAAAGACCCGATTTGGATCTTGCTCGGATTATTTGAAGCCAAACTGGATGAACTCGCCGATATTCTGGAAGACATTCATAAAGATCTGGAAAAATATTCAACTGAAGTTCTGAATAACCACCACCGTGAACAAGTCCTTGATCTGGATGACATGGTGACTCGTCTGGCACAACAAGAAGATATGCTCGGAAAAGCACAATTGTGTCTGATTGATTTACGCCGCATTCTCACCTTTTTATCTCGACCACGCGCTTTAGGTAGCCATATTTATGATGCTGAAATTCGCGAGATGAGTGAAGATGTACGTTCATTGGTTGAACATAATGCTTTCTTGTTCCAAAAAGTCCGCTTCTTGCTCGATACCACATCAGGCTTCATTAACTCTGAGCAAAGCGATACGATCCGTCGTTTCTCGATTTTACCAAGTTTGCTCACAGCACCAATGCTAGTCACCAGTCTATACGGGATGAATACGACTGTTTTACCTTTTGCACATGGGTCTTCAAGCTTTACCGCTGTCTCGATCATTATCGTTGCATCATTTATTGTTCCAACCGTCTATTTCCGCTGGAAAAAATGGATATAAAAAAAGCATCCTTCAGGATGCTTTTTTTATATATCAGGTGATTTAGTGCAATAAAATCAGGTCATTGTCTAAATGGCATGCTTCAATAATTTTAAGCATCTTGGCAGGCACATTTTGAAAATGTAATCCATTCTGTTGTGGTGTTTGACGTAACCACTGTACCAATACAGCTAAAGCCAAGGTATTACCATGTGCCAACTCAGTCAGATTCACAATTAAAGGAAAGTGCTGATGTTGACGAATCAAAGCTAAGCCTTGTTGATAGACTTGCCCAGCATTGTCAAAATCAATAGTGCCAGACAAATATAACTGCTGATTTTTAAGCTCAATCACAATACACCTGTCTTATTTTTTCATCGCATTGTCAGCATCTGGTTTAAAGGTTGCAATTGCTTTATCAATATTGCCACCATTACGTTTTACAGTTGATGCAAACTGGTTACGGAACTGCAGACCTAAGTCGATACCAGCTACATTAATGTTGCGGATTTTCCATTGGTTGTTGCTATCCGTCAATTGGAAAGAAACAGGGGTTTTTTGGCCTTGGTTCACGAAATCAATTGTTACTACAGGGAAAGCACCGCCTGTTGGTTTGTAAGGGCGAATGCTATAGCTCTGGTTACTATATTTTGCCAAAGCAGAACCG
This sequence comes from Acinetobacter sp. MB5, assembly GCF_003261585.1. Lineage (GTDB taxonomy): Bacteria > Pseudomonadota > Gammaproteobacteria > Pseudomonadales > Moraxellaceae > Acinetobacter. The sequence goes on from NZ_POVU01000003.1 coordinate 289,860, forward strand.
TAGTTTTGTACAAGGCTTTGACGCAAGTTATGCTCAAATGCCGCACGCTGTTGCGCAGTACTATTTTGCGGTGCTGCGTAAGTACCCATCACAATACGTGTAAATGATTGAGCATCAACGTATGGATCAAGGTTCTGTTTTACAATCGCATTCACACTTGCTGGACTGCTTTGCAATTTAGTATGATCTGCTTTTAAACGACCAATCAAAGCATCAGCAACACGCTTAACAAAAGCTGGCGGTGCTTCAGCAGGTGCAGCAAATGCTGTTCCTGCAATCATTGTAGATAAGATACTTGCTGTCAGTGTTTGTTTCAATAAAGTATTCAACGTCGTACTCCTCTAAATTCTGTTATTCAGCAAATGATGTCTGTGGATCTGTTGTCTGACTGGCTTCAGAAGCAGTTTTTGAATCTGATGAACCTGAAGATGACTTCCCAGACGACATACCTGTAATAAACTTGCCAATTAAATCTTCAAGATCCATTGAACCTTGTGTGTTACTAATCACGCCACCACGTTTGATATAGTTCAGGCCGCCACCTGGGACAATCTTGAGATATTTCTCACCCAGAAGACCATTGGTTGCTACCATTATGTAAGCATCTTCATCAATATTGGTGATGGACTTCATGTTACTTAACAGTTGCTGTTCCATTGCTTTTTGTTTTGCTGCGTTTGCATGTTGATAGTCATCGCTATAACGTAACTCTTCCAAAGCATTCTTTTCGACAGTTTGTAACTGTGCAGCATTGAACGTGGTTTTATTCGATTCCAAGTCAAAAGTGACTTTAGCAAGACGAGTAACAGGATCAAGCTCAATTCGAGCAACACGCCCAATCGTTACACCACTCATGGTCACTTTTGCACGTGTTTTTAAACCATTCACGTTGTCAAAAGTTGCTGTCATTTCGTAGCTATTACCAAAACTACCACCAGACAAGCCACTGACTTTCATGGCCAAGAAAAACAATGCCAAGCCGAATAGAATTACAAATACACCTACGGCCAGCTCACTTGAACGGGACTTCATTACACTCCTCCAAACATGACCGCAGTCAACACAAAGTCACAACCTAAAACACATAAAGACGAATACACCACGGTACGCGTGGTTGCAGTGGAAATACCTTCAGATGTCGGATCACAAAAATAGCCTTGATATACGGCAATCCAGGTACAGATCACTGCAAATACCATGCTTTTGATAATTCCGTTAAAGATGTCATGTTGAAATTCAACGGCATTTTGCATACCGCTCCAGAATGAACCTTCATCAACACCAAGAAAGTCCACACCAACCATCTTCCCACCAAAAATACCGATGGCAGAGAAAATAACCGTCAGCATTGGCAAGCTAATGATGCCCGCCCAAAGACGTGGTGAAACAATACGTTTCAGTGGATCAACCCCGATCATTTCCATGCTAGATAACTGCTCAGTAGCTTTCATCAAACCAATTTCAGCAGTCAATGCAGAACCTGCCCGCCCTGCAAAAAGCAAAGCAGCAACAACGGGAGATAATTCACGAAGTAAGGTCAAAGCCACCATTGTGCCCAACATCGACTCACTGCCGACATTGACCAAAATATTGTAGCCTTGTAAACCCAGTACCAAGCCAATGAATAGACCTGAAACGGAAATAATCAGTAAAGACATCACGCCAACACGGTACATTTGATAAATAAACAAACGTACACCGAGCAGCGTCGGCATGGAGAAAATAATCTGAAGCAACATCAGTGTTGCAACACCAATACCATGTACACGTCCAATCACGCGCCGACCCAATAAGGCTATAGCATTCATGAACTTACCTCTTGGCTTAAATATGCCTGATGGCTAAACTGAAAATCGACAGGGCCTTCAGCCTGTCCATTTAAAAACTGTTGCACAAAAGCAGATGGATGATTTTTCAGGTCATCTGGCGTACCTTCACCCTGAATTTTGCCTTCAGCAATAATGTAGATATAGTCTGCAATCGACATGGTTTCATCGACATCATGTGACACAATAATCGTGGTCAGATCCAAAGCTTCACGCAGTGAACGAATCAAACGGGTCAAAACGCCCATGACAATCGGGTCTTGTCCAGCAAATGGTTCGTCATACATGATGAGTTCTGGGTCTAATGCAATCGCACGCGCTAAAGCAACACGACGATTCATCCCGCCAGATAACTCAGAAGGCATTAACTGCTCAGCCCCTCTTAAACCGACAGATTCAAGTTTCAGGGCAACCAGTTCAGCAATCAGATTCTCTGGCAGTTTGGTATGTGCTCGGATAGGAAAAGCAACATTTTCATACACGGTCATATCCGTGAACAATGCGCCACTTTGAAACAACATCCCCATACGTGCGCGTGCAGCAAATAATTCATGGCGTGACATTTTTGACACATCATTACCATCGAGCAGAACACTGCCTTCATCAGGGCTCAATTGACCGCCAATCAGACGAAGTAAGGTGGTTTTACCTGTACCCGAAGGTCCCATGATAGCGGTAATTTGCCCGCGGCGAATACGAAGATTGATATTGTCACAAATGACGCGCTCGCCTCGCTTAAAGCTCAGATTCACAATATCGATCAGTGAATCTGCAGCTGGCATAGCTACTGTATTTTTCATAATAGACTAAATTCCTGCTTAATTTTCGCAGCGAGTTTTATCTTCATAGGATAGAAGATTTTTAAAAATTACCTACAGATTTTACGCGACGTAGCTTACCATTTTCAGGACAAAAAAAGTTGAAGATTTTATCAATGAATTATATGAAACTTGTACACAAATAATGCTTTTTATCTAAATCTAAACAAGCTTAAACATAGTTAAAAAATTAAGATACTGATAAATATAAATTTATATAAAATTTAAAGTTTATTTCATCCTCTATGACTTCTTTCTTTCAGTTTACATAAATTGCATACAATAAAAAAAGCCAGTTTAAAAAACTGGCTTTTTACACTAAATTTAACGGCTAATTAGTCGTTAAATTTACGGCGACGGTCACCACCTTCACGGCGTGGACGGTCAGATTTAAAATCGCGACGTGGACGGTCTTCACCACCAAAATCACGTTTAGGACGGTCACCAAAAGAGCCTTCACGACGTGGTTTATAGTCTACGCGATTGCCACGGTTATCATCGTTTGAATCAAAACGCGGTTTATCGTTGAAACCACCTTCACGGCGTGGACGGTCAGAATTGAAATCGCGACGTGGACGATCTTCACCACCGAAGCTACGTTTTGGACCTGTGTCGTATACACCTGACCGAGGCG